>NZ_JBIVOA010000001.1:0-670483 GCF_044753885.1 Streptomyces sp. NPDC093221
CTGGCAGACTTCCTCCACACCTACAACCACCACCGCACCCACACCGCACTCGGCGGCCAGCCACCCATCACCCGCGTCAACAACCCTCCAGGTCAATACACCTAGATCCAGCCAAACGATCACGCAACGAGAAACGGACCCCCGGTCGCGACTTTCGTCACTTCCGGAGGCCCGCGTCGTCGGTACCTCTTTGTGCGCGAGGGGGGAGTTGAACCCCCACGCCCTTTCGGGCACTGGAACCTGAATCCAGCGCGTCTGCCTATTCCGCCACCCGCGCATGGGTGTTGCCGTTTGATTCTCACACACGGTCCGGACCGGTGGGTCCGAGTGGTGTGGGAGGGCCTCCCGACATGCAGAAGATTAGCACGAGGTCCGGGGTGGAATCACATGCGTTCGGGCGGCCCGGGGAGTGCCGGGAGCCGGGCGGGGGCAGGTGGGAGAGGGACCCGGGGGCGGTGCGGGACACTGGGAGGGGACAGGGCGGCGGTGAACGACGGCGAACCGGGCACCATGGACAGAACGCGCATCTACCATCCCAGTGGGGGACGGCGGAGGAGGCGCGGGCGGTGTGAGGGTTGACACTGCCCGGTCCAGGGGATTCGGGGAACCACAGGTTTTTCCCGCGCGTGGATACGATCAGTAAGCAGTATCGGAAATCGTTGGGCCGGAAGGTCGCGAGGAGGGAGGTGCCCCGTGGGAGTACTGAAGCGCTTTGAGCAGCGCCTGGAGGGCCTGGTGAACGGCACCTTCGCCAAAGTGTTCAAGAGCGAGGTGCAGCCCGTCGAGATCGCGGGCGCGCTCCAGCGCGAGTGCGACAACAACGCCACGATCTGGAACCGTGACCGCACCGTCGTGCCCAACGACTTCATCGTGGAGCTCAGCTCCGGCGACTTCGAGCGGCTGAGCCCGTACGCGGTGCAGCTCGGCGACGAGCTGGCCGGGATGGTCCGCGACTACGCCAAGCAGCAGCGCTACACGTTCATGGGCACCATCAAGGTGCACCTGGAGCGGGCCGACGACCTGGACACCGGGCTCTACCGGGTGCGCAGCCGCACGCTGGCCTCCAGCGAGTCGCAGCACCAGGGCGGCGCGCCCCAAGCCGCCCACCAGGCCGCCCACCAGGCCCCGGCCGCCCCCTCGTACCAGCAGAGCCCGCAGCACCAGCCGCAGGCGCCGCAGCGTCCGACGTACGCGCAGCCCGGCGGACCGCAGCGGCCCTCGGGTCCGCCGCCGATGCCCGCGGCCCCGCCCCCCGGCGGCGGTGGCGCCCGTCACGGTGTGGCGCCCGTCACGCGGCTGCCCGGCACCGGCGCTCCCGCGGGGGCCCCCGGCGCGGCCACCCGCCGCTGGATCGAGATCAACGGCAACCGCCACCAGATCTCCCGCTCGACGCTCGTTCTCGGCCGTTCCACGGAGGCCGACGTGCGGGTGGACGACCCGGGCGTATCGCGCAAACACTGCGAGATCCGGGTCGGAACGCCGTCCGTGGTCCAGGACCTCGGGTCGACAAACGGCATTGTGGTGGACGGACAGCACACCACGCGCGCTACGCTCCGCGACGGCTCCCGCATTGTCGTGGGGAGCACCACCATCGTGTACAGGCAAGCCGAAGGGTGAAGCGGGGGCAATGTCAGAGCTGACCCTGACGGTCATGCGGTTGGGTTTCCTCGCCGTTCTGTGGCTGTTCGTGATCGTCGCGGTGCAGGTCATCCGCAGCGACCTCTTCGGTACCCGGGTGACCCAGCGAGCGGCGCGCCGCGGGGACGGCCAGTCGCGTCCTCCGCAGCAGCGCCAGCAGCAGGCCGCCGCCGCGCAGGCCCAGCCGCGGCAGCAGCCGCAGAACAACCGCCAGCGCCGCGGCGCCCCCACCAAACTGGTGGTCGCCGAGGGCTCGCTCGCGGGGACGACGGTCGCGTTGCAGGGCCAGACGATCACCCTCGGCCGGGCACATGACTCGACGATTGTGCTCGACGACGACTACGCGTCCAGTCGGCATGCCAGGATCTACCCGGACCGCGACGGCCAGTGGATCGTCGAGGACCTCGGATCCACGAACGGCACCTATCTGGACCGGAACCGGCTGACCACGCCGACCCCTGTCCCGCTGGGTGCGCCGATCCGCATCGGCAAGACCGTCATCGAGCTGCGGAAGTAGTCGCACTATGGGCGAGCGGAGCCACGACGCGCGAGCGAGAGGGTGGGCAGCGTGCGGATGTACCCGGAGCCGACGGGGGAGGTGCGCATGTCTTTGAGCCTGCGTTTCGCCGCCGGTTCGCACAAGGGCATGATCCGCGAGGGGAACGAGGACTCCGGCTACGCCGGTCCGCGTCTGCTCGCGATTGCCGACGGCATGGGCGGACAGGCCGCCGGCGAGGTCGCCTCGTCCGAGGTGATCTCCACCATCGTCACGCTCGACGACGACATCCCCGGCTCCGACATCCTCACCTCGCTCGGCACCGCCGTGCAGCGGGCCAATGACCAACTGCTGCACATGGTCCAGGAGGACCCGCAGCTCGAAGGCATGGGCACCACGCTGACCGCGCTGCTGTGGACGGGCCAGCGGCTCGGCCTGGTGCACGTCGGCGACTCCCGCGCGTATCTCCTCCGGGACGGCGTCCTCACCCAGATCACCCAGGACCACACCTGGGTGCAGCGGCTTGTCGACGAGGGCCGGATCACCGAGGAGGAGGCCACCACCCACCCGCAGCGCTCCCTGCTGATGCGCGCGCTGGGCAGTGGCGAACACGTCGAGCCCGACCTGTCGATCCGCGAGGTGCGGGTCGGCGACCGGTATCTGATCTGCTCCGACGGCCTGTCCGGCGTCGTCAGCCACCAGACGCTGGAGGACACCCTCGCCGGGTACCAGGCGCCGCACGAGACCGTGCAGGAGCTGATCCAGCTCGCGCTGCGCGGCGGCGGACCCGACAACATCACCTGCATCGTCGCGGACGTGCTGGACACCGACGACGGCGACACGCTGGCGGCGCAGCTCAACGACACCCCGGTGGTCGTCGGCGCGGTCGCCGAGACCCAGCTCCCGCTGAGCGACCCGCGGCACCTCCAGACCCCGGCGGGGCGCGCCTCCGAGCTCGGCCGTACGCCCCCGCCGCAGCAGCAGGGCCCCGCGGGCTCCTTCGGCCCGCCCGGCAGCGGCGAACCCGGCGCGGCCGGCGCCGCGCCGCTGGGCACCTTCGGGTCGTACGACGACGACGGCCAGACCAAGCCCGCCAAGACCCGTAAGTGGCCCAAGCGCACGGCGATCACCGTCATCGTGCTCGCCGTCATCGCCGGCGGTCTGTACGGCGGTTACGCGTGGACGCAGACGCAGTACTACGTCGGCGCCAAGGGCGACCACGTCGCCGTGTACCAGGGCATCGACCAGAAGCTGGCCTGGATCAAGCTGTCGAAGGTCCACAAGGACCGCCCCGACATCGAACTCAAGTACCTACCGGCCTACCAGCAGAAGCAGGTCCAGGACACCATCGCGCTCAGCAGCCTCGGCCAGGCCGACGACAAGGCCGACGAGCTGGCGACGCAGGCCGGTGTCTGCAAGAAGGTCGCGACGGCCAAGACCCTCGCCGACCAGGCCAAGGCGGCGGCGAAGGCCGCCGAGGACAAGATGCCCGCAGCGGGCACCACCGGCACGCCGGGTGCGAAGAAGAGCAGCGCCACCCCGACGGCGGACCCCACGCCGCCGCTGACGCCCGACGAGAAGAAGCTGGCCCAGCAGTGCGGTACGAGCCAGCAGTAGCGGCTGGTCGCGCACCGGAAGCCCCGCGGGGACCGGCGAGCGCGCCGGCGGCGGGACCAGCAGGAGGAGTCGGCTCGTCATGAGCGCCAGCAACACCACCACCATCACGTCGATCGGCGCGCCCAACCGTCGCAACACCGAACTGGCGCTGCTGGTCTTCGCGGTGCTCATCCCGGTCTTCGCCTACGCCAACGTCGGGCTCGCCAAGAACGACTCGGTCCCGGCGGGGCTGCTCAGCTACGGCCTCGGCCTCGGCCTGCTCGCGGGGATCGCGCACCTGCTGGTCCGTAAATTCGCGCCGTACGCCGACCCGCTGATGCTGCCGATCGCCACGCTGCTCAACGGCCTCGGCCTGGTGCTGATCTGGCGGCTCGACCAGGAGCCGTCGCTGGGCAAGGCCATGGCGCCCAACCAGCTCATGTGGTCCACGCTCGGAGTGGCGCTCTTCGTCGGCGTGCTGGTCTTCCTCAAGGACCACCGCATCCTCCAGCGGTACACGTACATCTCGATGATGGTGGCGCTGGCCCTGCTGGTCGCGCCGATCTTCTTCCCCGGGGTGAACGGCGCGAAGATCTGGATCACGCTGCCGGGCATCGGCTCGCTCCAGCCCGGTGAGTTCGCGAAGATCGTCATCACCGTCTTCTTCGCCGGATACCTGATGGTCAAGCGGGACGCGCTGGCGCTGGCCAGCCGCCGCTTCATGGGCCTGTACCTGCCGCGTGGCCGCGACCTCGGCCCGATCCTGGTGATCTGGGGCATCAGCCTGCTGATCCTGGTCTTCGAGACCGACCTCGGCACCTCGCTGCTCTTCTTCGGCCTCTTCGTGATCATGCTGTACGTCGCCACCGAGCGGACCAGCTGGATCGTCTTCGGCCTGCTGCTCAGCGCGGGCGGCGCGGTCGTCGTCTCCTCGATCGAGCCGCACGTCAAGGAGCGCGTCCACAACTGGCTGCACCCCCTGCAACTGGCGTCCAACGGGGGTGTCACCGAGACCGCGCAGACGATGTACGCGTTCGGCTCCGGCGGCATCTTCGGCTCGGGACTCGGCCAGGGCTACTCCCGGCTGATCGGCGGCATCGCGCCGAAGAGCGACTACATCCTCGCCACCGTCGGCGAGGAGCTGGGCCTGGCGGGCCTGATGGCCGTCCTGCTGCTGTACGCCCTGCTGATCGAGCGCGGTGTGCGGACGGCCCTCGCGGCCCGCGACCCGTTCGGCAAGCTGCTGGCGATCGGCCTGTCGGGCGCCTTCGCGCTCCAGGTCTTCGTGGTCGCGGGCGGCGTCACCGGGCTCATCCCGCTGACCGGTATGACCATGCCGTTCCTGGCGCAGGGCGGCTCCTCGGTGATCGCCAACTGGGCGCTGGTCGCGATCCTGCTGCGGATCAGCGACACCGCCCGCCGTCCGGCCCCGAGCCCGGCCCCCTCCCCCGATGCCGAACCGACCCAGGTGGTGCGCACCCAGTGAACAAGCCTCTCCGACGGGTCGCGGTCTTCTGCGGTCTGCTCGTCCTCGCCCTTCTGCTGCGCGTGAACTACGTGCAGTTCGTCCAGGCCGACCAGCTCTCCAACGACGTGCACAACCGCCGGGTCGCCATCAACCAGTACGCCCAGCCGCGCGGCGACATCATCGTCGACGGCGGCAAGGCGATCACCGGTCACACCGAGACCACGGGCAGCGACTTCAAGTTCAAGCGGACCTACGTCGACGGCCCGATGTGGGCGCCGGTCACCGGCCACGCCTCGCAGGCGTTCGGCACCACCTTCCTCGAAGGCGTCGAGGACAAGTTCCTCACCGGCAACGACGACCGGCTGTTCTTCAACCGCACCATCGACCTGCTGACCGGCAAGGAGAAGCAGGGCGGCAACGTCGTCACGACGCTGAACGCCAAGGCGCAGAAGGCCGCGTTCCAGGGCCTGGGGAACAAGAAGGGCGCGGTCGTCGCGCTCGACCCCGGCACCGGCGCGATCCTGGCCATGGCGAGCACCCCGTCGTACGACCCGTCGACCATCGCGGGCAACTCCAAGACCGACGAGAAGAACTGGGTCGCGCTCGACAAGAAGAACGACCCCGACGACCCGACGCAGAACCGCGCGCTGCGCCAGACGTACCCGCCGGGTTCGACGTTCAAGCTGGTGACGGCCGCCGCGGCGCTGGAGAACGGCGCGGTGACCGACATCAACGCGAAGACCGACACCCCGCTGCCCTACATCCTTCCCGGCACCACGACCCCGCTGAAGAACGAGGGCAACATCCCCTGCAAGGAAGCGTCGCTGATCGACGCCCTGCGGGTTTCGTGCAACACCGTCTTCGGCCACCTGGGCGCGGACAAGGTGGGCCTCCAGGCGATGGTCGACGAGGCGGAGAAGTTCGGCTTCAACAAGGAGCAGTTCGTCCCGGTCCGCGCGAACGCCAGCAACTTCGACACCAAGATGACCAAGGACCAGGTCGCGCTCTCCTCCATCGGCCAGTTCGACACCGCGGCCACTCCGCTCCAGATGGCGATGGTCGCCTCGGCCATCGCCAACAACGGCAAGCTGATGAAGCCGTACATGGTCGACAAGCTGGTGGCGCCGAATCTGAGCACCATCTCGCAGACCAACCCGAGCGAGATGTCGCAGCCGCTGTCGCCGGAGAACGCGCAGAAGCTCCAGACGATGATGGAGACGGTGGTCAACTCCGGCACCGGCACCAACGCCAAGATCTCCGGCGTCAAGGTCGGCGGCAAGACCGGCACCGCGCAGAACGGCATCAACAACGAGGGCACGCCGTACGCCTGGTTCGTCTCGTACGCGATGACCGACCAGGGGTCGCCGGTCGCCGTCGCGGTCGTCGTCGAGGACGGTGCGGCCAACCACGACGACGTCAGCGGTGGCGGTCTGGCCGCGCCGATCGCCAAGAAGGTCATGGAGGCCGTCCTCAACAAGTGAGGGCCGGCCGCCCGGCAGGCCCGGTCCCCCGGCACGGTCCCGGGCCCGGCGTCGAACCCGGTGTCAGGCCCGGTCCCGGTGCCGGAAACGGTCCGGAGACCGCCCCCGGGACCGGCGCACGTACCGGACAGGTACCGGTCGGGTATCGGCGGGCGGGCAGGGCGCGAAGGGACCAGAAACGCCCGGTAGCGTATGCCCGAGCATCCGCAGGGCACGGCATTACCGGTTTTGGGTCAAGAACGGGTTTGAGGAGAGGGCAGAGCTATGGAAGAGCCGCGTCGCCTCGGCGGCCGGTACGAGCTGGGCTCAGTGCTCGGCCGTGGTGGCATGGCCGAGGTGTACCTCGCCCATGACACCCGGCTCGGCCGCACTGTCGCCGTGAAGACGCTGCGGGTGGACCTCGCCCGCGACCCGTCGTTCCAGGCCCGGTTCCGCCGAGAGGCCCAGTCGGCCGCCTCGCTCAACCACCCGTCGATCGTCGCCGTGTACGACACCGGCGAGGACTACGTCGACGGGGTCTCGATCCCGTACATCGTCATGGAGTACGTGGACGGCTCCACCCTGCGTGAGCTGCTGCACTCCGGACGCAAGCTGCTGCCCGAGCGCGCCATGGAGATGACGGTCGGCATCCTCCAGGCCCTGGAGTACAGCCACCGGGCCGGCATCGTGCACCGCGACATCAAGCCCGCCAACGTCATGCTCACCAGGACCGGCCAGGTCAAGGTCATGGACTTCGGCATCGCCCGCGCCATGGGCGACTCCGGTATGACCATGACGCAGACCGCGGCCGTGATCGGCACCGCGCAGTACCTCTCCCCCGAGCAGGCCAAGGGCGAGCAGGTCGACGCCCGCTCCGACCTGTACTCGACCGGCTGCCTGCTCTACGAGCTGCTGACCGTGCGGCCGCCCTTCGTCGGCGACTCCCCGGTCGCGGTGGCCTACCAGCACGTGCGCGAGGAGCCGCAGCCGCCGTCGGTGTACGACCCCGAGGTCACGCCCGCGATGGACGCGATCGTGCTCAAGGCGCTGACCAAGGACCCGAACTACCGCTACCAGTCGGCCGACGAGATGCGCGCCGACATCGAGGCGGCCCTCGACGGGCAGCCGGTGGCCGCCACGGCGGCGATGGGCTCGGTCGGCTACGGGTACGGCTACCCGGACAGCCAGGCCACCACGGCGATGCCGTCGCAGAACGACCAGCACACGTCCATGCTGCCGCCGCTGCGCGAGGAGGACGGCGGTTACGGCTACGACGACCGCCCGGACCGCCGCCGGCAGAAGAAGGGCGGCAACAACACCTCCACGGTGCTGCTGGTCGTCGCGGGCATCCTGGTCCTGGTCGGCGCGATCTTCCTGGGCAAGGCGCTGTTCAGCGGCAGCGGCGCCGCGGACAACGGCACCGTGCCGAATCTGGTCGGCGCGTCCCTCACCGACGCGCAGGCCAAGGCCACCAACGTCGATCTGAAGATCGTCCAGGGTCCGGCCGAGTTCTGCGACAGCATCGACAAGAACCTCGTCTGCAAGCAGACCCCGGCAGCCGACGCCGCGATCCCGGACGACAAGACGGTCACGGTCGTCCTGTCCAAGGGCCAGGCGCCGATCGAGGTCCCGGACGTCAAGAACG
This sequence comes from Streptomyces sp. NPDC093221, assembly GCF_044753885.1. Classification (NCBI taxonomy): domain Bacteria; kingdom Bacillati; phylum Actinomycetota; class Actinomycetes; order Kitasatosporales; family Streptomycetaceae; genus Streptomyces; species Streptomyces sp. NPDC093221. The sequence continues at coordinate 8,304 of NZ_JBIVOA010000001.1, forward strand.
ACAAGTACGACTCGGCGGCGAGCCAGCTCACCGCCAAGGGCTTCGAGGTCGACCGCAAGAACAAGACGACCACCACGGAAGACCCGGACACCGTCCTCGACCAGACCCCGAAGGCCGGTACGAAGCAGCCCAAGGGCACGACGATCACGCTGACCGTCGCGGTGGCCCCCGAGAAGAAGGCGCCCACCGACGTCAAGGGCGTCCCGTACGACAACGCGGTCGCCCAGCTCAAGGCGCAGGGCTTCACCAACATCACCCGCGCGCCGCAGGACGTCCCCTCGGACACGACCGCCAAGGGCAGCGTCACCGCCCAGACCCCGGACCCGGGCGCGGGCCCGATCGCCCTGGACACCTCGATCGTCCTGACAGTCTCGTCCGGCCCGCCGCAGACGCAGGACCCGCAGAAGCAGATGCCCGGGGATCTGGGTGGCAAGACCGTGGGTCAGGCAAAGGCCGAACTCGACGGGCTCGGCCTGAACCTCCAGGTGTCCGCGGTCGGTCCTGGCGGCAACCCGGTCGGCGACAACGCCATGGTCATCTCGGTCGACCCCGGAGCGGGCACGCAGCTCTCCGAGGGCCAGCCGGTCAAGCTGATCGCCGTCGGCGGCAACGGCAACGGCGGGGGCGGCTGACCCCCCGGCAGTACGTGAAGGGGGGCGGCCCGCACACCTGGTGTGCGGGCCGCCCCCCTTTCACGTGTGTCGCCGTACGCGCCTACCGCAGCTCGGCCGGCGGGGTGCGGGCCGCGTCGACCTTCTCGGTGCGGACGAGTTCGCCCCAGACGATGTAGCGGTAGCGGGAGGTGTAGACGGGGGTGCAGGTCGTGAGGGTGATGTAGCGGCCCGGCGTGGTCTTGCCGGACTCCTTGGGGACCTGGTCGGTGACGGCGACGTTGTACTTCGAGGTCTGGTCGAGGATCTTGTAGACCTTGTAGACGTACCAGGTGTCCTTCGACTCGAAGACGACCGGGTCGCCGTCGTGGATCTTGTCGATGTTGTGGAACTTGGCGCCGTGGCCGTCGCGGTGGGCGGCGAGGGTGAAGTTGCCGGTCTTGGCGGTCGGCAGCGCGGCGGGGACGGGGTCGGTGTAGTAACCGGCGACGCCCTCGTTGAGGACCTTGGTCGAGGTGCCCTTCTTGACCAGCACCTCGTAGTCCTTGCCCATGGCGGGGACGTGCAGGAAGCCGATGCCGTCCTTGGTGTCGAGGCTCCCCGGTCCCGCGTCGGGCGTCCGGGCCCAGTCCTGCCGGACCTTGTCCGCCGCCTTGTGCTCATGGCGGTCGGCGAGGACGTTCGTCCACCACAGCGAGTAGGCGACGAACAGCGCGAGCACCAGGCCCGCGGTGATGAGGAGTTCGCCGATGACGCTGATGGTGGCCGCGATGGGCCCCCGGCCGCCGCGTTTGGTCGTGGTCACGCCGTTCCGTTCCTCAAGTTCCGCTTGGAGCATGGATCACTCCACCAGCGCGTCGGGCTTGCCCTTGCTGCGCGGCCGTTCCTCGGTCAGCTTTCCCCAGACGATCAACCGGTTGGTGCTGGTGAATTCGGGGGTGCAGGTGGTCAGCGTCAGATAGCGGCCGGGCCCGGTGAAGCCGGAGCCGGTCGGCACCGGCTTGATCACGCTGATGTTGGACGGCGGGGTGGACGCCAGCGAACTGGTGATCTCGTACGTGTAGTAGGTGTCCGCCGTCTCGACCACGACCTTGTCGCCGGGCACCAGGTGGTTGATGTAGCGGAACGGTTCACCGTGGGTGTTGCGGTGGGCGGCGACCGCGAAGTTGCCGGACTTGTCCCACGGCATCGCGGTGTTCAACACGCCGTCGTAGTGGCCGATCATGCCCTTGTCCAGCACATTGTGCTTCGAGACGCCCTGCGCGATGGGCGCCTTGACGTCCAGCTTGGGGATGTACATGATCGCGAAGCCCTGGCCGGGCGAGAAGGTGCCGGGGACCCGGTTCGGGTCGTCCTTCGTGGCGTCCCACTGGTGCTGGAGGTTGTTCGCGGCGCCGCTGGCCTGCTGGTGCGCGCGGACGTTGGTCCACCACAGCTGGTACGTGACGAACAGCAGCATCAGCACGCCGGTGGTGATGAACAGCTCACCGACGATACGGCTGACGACGACCGCCGGGCTCTCCTTGGCGGCCTTCGCGGCCCTGCGGGCCTCGACCCGGCTGAGCGGGACGGCTCCGGCGGGGGCCGCACCGGCCGCGCCACCGGGCGTACGGCCCCTGGCGCGGTGGCCGCCGTGTCCGGCGCCGCCCCGCTGCTGTGCCTGCGCCGCCTTCCGCCGCGCGGCCCGCCCGCCCTCGCCGTCGGGGCCGAGCACGGGACCCGGCGCCGGACCGGGCCCGGGACCCGCGGGCTCGGGGGCCGGTTCCGGGGCCGACTCCGTGGTGGGGAAGACGGATTCGAGTACGTCGTCCGCGGGCGGTTCGACGGCCGGCTGCTCGACCGGCCGTACAACGGGCTGCACGACCGTCGCCGTGCCGAGGTCCAGCTCCTCGTCCGCGGTGACGGGCCGGACCGGGGGCGGCGCAGGAGGCGGCGGGGCCGCCTGCGGCGGCTCCTCGGGGACGAACCAGGGCGCGGCCGGCTCGTCGAACACCGGCTCTTCGTACGCCGGCTCGTCGAACACCGGCTTCTCGTACGCCGGTTCCGGGAAGACCGGCTCGTCGAACACCGGCTTCTCGTACGCCGGTTCGTCGTAGGACGGCTCGGGAACCGCGGGGGGTCTTCCGGGGAGAGGGTCGTTCAGGGGGTCGTCGAGCTGCTCGACAACGGCTTTGAACTGCCCGGTGTCCTCATAGGACATCGGGCCGTCCGAGGGGCGCTCCGGGCGGAGCGTGGTCACGCCCCGGCCCTCCCCGCAGGACTCCCCGAACCTCCGGCGCCCCCCGCCGTACCGACCACGGGCGCCAGCCCCTCGGAGCGGCCGACGGCCCCCGGATCACCGCACTCGGCGAGCCAGTTGGCCAGCATCAGATGGCCCCACTCGGTGAGCACCGACTCCGGGTGGAACTGCACGCCCTCGACGGCCGCGTCCCGGTGCCGCAGCCCCATGATCACGCCGGACTCGGTCCACGCGGTGACCCGGAACTCCTCGGGCACGGTGTCGCGTTCGACGGCGAGCGAGTGGTAGCGGGTCGCGGTGAAGGGCGACGGCAGCCCGGCGAAGACGCCGGTCCCGTCGTGCGTCACCGGCGACGTCTTGCCGTGCAGCAGCTCCGGCGCGCGGTCCACGACCCCGCCGTACGCGACGGCCATCGACTGGAGGCCGAGGCACACGCCGAAGACCGGCACCCCGGTGTCCGCGCAGTGCCGCACCATGTCGACGCAGACGCCCGCCTCTTCCGGCGTGCCGGGGCCGGGCGAGAGCAGTACGCCGTCGAAACCGTCCTGCGCGTGCGCGGGCTTGACCTCGTCGTTGCGCCGCACCTCGCACTCGGCGCCGAGTTGGTAGAGGTACTGGACCAGGTTGAAGACGAAGGAGTCGTAGTTGTCCACCACGAGAATGCGTGCGCTCATCGGACAGCGGCCGTCCCCGTCTCGCGTACGACGGCCATCCCGTTGTCGACGGTGACCTCGTTGAACGGCAGCAGCGGCTCCGCCCACGGAAAGATGTACTGGAAGAGGAGGTAGACGACGGCCAGGGCGAGCACGAGCGAGATCAGAGCCCTCACCCACGCGTTACCCGGCAGATGCCGCCAGATCCAGCCGTACATGCGCTGCCTTCCTTCCTCTTCCCCGGAACAGAGTAAAGGGAGATCGGCGTGATAGGGGGCCCGGCTGGACAAAGGCTTCGGCATGCGTTCGCCAATGCTTCGGCCGGGGACGCCCACCGCTCACGACGCCGGCTCCGCGTAGTGCAGGTCGGTCGAGCCCGAGTAACCGGGCAGTGTCGTCCGCTTCTGCGCGCCGACCTTCCAGCCGAGGCCGTACGCGTTCACGTACTGGAGGTAGTTCTGGATGGCCGGGCTGTCGTTGAGCGCCTTGCGCAGTTTGGCCTGGTCGCCGACGGCGGTGATGCGGTACGGCGGGGAGTAGACGCGGCCCTGGAGGATCAGGGTGTTGCCGACGCAGCGCACCGCGCTGGTGGAGATCAGCCGCTGGTCCATGACGCGGATGCCCTGGGCGCCGCCCTGCCACAGCGCGTTGACCACGGCCTGGAGGTCCTGCTGGTGGATGACCAGGTCGTTGGGCTGCGGGTCGGGGACGCCGGGGACCAGCGCGGTCGCGTTCGGCGGGGCGTCGTTGAGCGTCACGTCGATCGCGGGGCCGGTCAGCTTGCCGGTGCCCGCCGCCTTGTCGAGGGCGTCGAGCCTGGCCCGCTCGGCGGGGCTGACGCCGTCGCCCTGCCGGGTCAGCCGGTCCACGTCCTTGCGCACCCCGGAGAGCTGGTCCTCCAGCTGCTGATTACGGGTGTTCTTGGTACGTACGGTGTCGGACAGCTTCGGCAGCGGGTCGTCGCTGCGGATGTCGACGCCCTTGGCGGTGTTGAAGCTGGTCCAGAAGATCAGTCCGGCGAGCGCGAAGACTCCCGCACTCATGGTCCGCAGCGCTACGGTGCGGTGGGCAGGACGGGAGGAGGGGGTGGGGGATACCCCGTCTGAATCCGTCACCGTACCCTGTCTCCTTATAACCCGAGGAAGCACTACGCTAACGGACGCCCGGAAGCGGTAGTGACCCTTACCAGGCCCAGAACCCGCCCGGCTTACCCCGCACACCCGCGCGGTTACGCAGCGCATCGACAGGAGCGTCCCTCGTGCCGAAGTCACGGATCCGCAAGAAGGCCGATTTCACGCCGCCACCGGCGAAGACGGCCACCGCCATAAAGTTCAACACCAACCGCAACTGGGTCGCGCCGCTCATGCTGGCGTTCTTCATCGTCGGTCTGGCGTGGATCGTGCTGTTCTACGTGACGCAGGGCAGTCTGCCCGTCGAAGCGTTCGGCAACTGGAACATCGTGGTCGGTTTCGGCTTCATCGCGGGTGGGTTCGTCGTGTCCACCCAGTGGAAGTAGCCGTCCCCAGCGGGGTGCCGGGGGCCGCGTCGGCGTGCTGCCGGACGTTTGTCCACACGGTTATCCACAGTGGGGAAAAGGTCGGAAGATCTGTGGATAACCTCTACGAGGTTGACGCCGGTACGACCGGTGGCCAGGACGTCGGCCACCGGTCTTTCGCTGATCTTGGGCTTGTGCGGGCGTGAAACACGGTCTTCCGACGACTTGTGCACAACTTGCGAAGACCCGCCTACACGCTGTGGATAACGTGTGATCAACGCCAATGGACACGGGTCCACGGCCGCGAATCCGTCCCTCAGGACGTGACCTGCGCCACAGCGATCACGCTGAGCGCGATCGAGACCACCAGGACCGCCGCCGTGGTCCCCCACTGCACCAGATCGCGGCGCTCGCGCGGCGCGTAGGCCATCCCTATGGCGATCGCGGTACCCGCCACCAGTCCGCCGATGTGGCCCTGCCAGCTCACGTCGGCCCAGGTGAAGGTGAACACGATGTTGAGCGCCAGCAGGATCAGCACCGGCCGCATGTCGTAGCGCATCCGCCGCATGAACACGGCCGTCGCGCCGAACAGACCGTAGACCGCGCCCGAGGCGCCCAGGGTGAGCGACGACGGGGCGAGCAGCAGCACCAGCGCGCTGCCGCCGAGCGCGGAGACCAGGTAGAGCGCGAGATAGCGGGCCCGGCCGAGCATCCGCTCCAGCGGGGCGCCGATCCACCACAGCGACAGCATGTTGAAGCCGATGTGCAGGACCGCCTGGTGCAGGAACGCCGAGGTGATGAGGCGGTACCACTGGTCGGGGCCCTGGGCGACGCCGATGCAGCCGTGCTGTCCGAACGGGTCGTTGCCGCAGACCGCGTACAGCCCGAGGTCGTAGACCAGCCGGTCGCCGACCGCCTGGACCAGCAGGAACACCGCGATGTTCAGGCCGATGAGGATCTTGGTGATCAGGAACGGGTCGGCCGCGACCGTGCCGCCGGCGACCGTACGCGGCGCCGCCGTGTGCCGGCTGGACTCGTTGACGCAGTCCGGGCACTGGAAGCCGACCGACGCGTTGACCATGCACTCGGGGCAGATCGGCCGGTCGCACCGGGTGCAGCGAATACCGGTCTCCCGGTCCGGGTGCCGGTAGCAGCAGACCGCCTGGTCCATGAGCCTTCTCCCTGAATGAAGCGCCTCGCGATGCGGCGCGGAGGCGCTGAGACGCCCCGCCCACTCCTACGTGCGGGCGGGGCGCGATGTTCCCGAAGACGTTCCCCTGAGACGTTCCCCGAAGGTGCTTCCGAAGGGTACGGGATACGGGCCGCGGGGCGGCGGGCCGCGTCAGCGCTTCTCGATCACGACCGTCTCGATGATGACGTCGTCCAGCGGCCGGTCGGTGCGCGGGTTGGTCGGCGCGCCGATGATCGACCCGACGACCTTCTTGCTGGCCTCGTCCGCGACCTCGCCGAAGATGGTGTGCTTACGGGTCAGCCAGGTGGTCGGCGCGACCGTGATGAAGAACTGCGAGCCGTTGGTGGCCGGGCCCGAGTTGGCCATCGCCAGCAGATAGGGCTTGTCGAAGGCCAGGTCGGGGTGGAATTCGTCGGCGAACTCGTAGCCGGGACCACCGGTGCCGTTCCCCAGCGGATCGCCGCCCTGCATCATGAAGCCGGAAATGACGCGGTGGAAGACGGTGCCGTCGTAGAGCTTGGCCGTGGAAGGCCGGCCGGTACGGGGGTCGGTCCACTCGCGGGTGCCCTCGGCGAGCCCGACGAAGTTGTCCACCGTCTTGGGCGCGTGGTTCGGCAGCAGCCGGATCACGATGTCGCCGTGGTTGGTCCTCAGGGTGGCGTAGAGCTGCTCGGCCACGGTCTACCTTCCATAGTCTTCGCTGACAGGGACAAATCCTTTCACGGACGCGGTGGCGCGCGCGGGGTTCCCCGAGGGTCCGTGGCAAGGGAGCCGGCGGCGCGTCCCGAAGGCCCTCCCGGACACCGGGACGGACCGCTCGGAACGGGTACCTGACCCGTATGCGCGTCCACACATGCCGGACCCGCCATCGACAGGCATGATTTCAAACTGGGTGGAAAGGCGAAAACCGTACGCCACCGAGGAGGAGGATCCCGTGACCCGCATCGACAGCGTGCGCCACGCAGCCGACGTGACCAAGGACAGCGTGCGGCATGCCGCGGAGGTGGCGGCGCCGTACGCGAGCACGGCTAAGGACAACGCCGCGTACTACGCGCAGCAGGCCGGCGCACTGGCCAGGCAGCAGTACGACGCCCATCTCGCCGACCGGGTCGACCAGGCCCGCGAACAGGCGAAGTCGGCCGTGCCGCCGAAGGCCGCCGACGCGCTCGGCACCGCCGCCAAGCGGACCCGCCGCGGCGCGCGGGCCGCCGCCGACTACACCGCGCCGAAGGTGCGGGCGGCGGCCGACTACACCGCGCCCAAGGTGGAGTCCGCCGTGACCGCGACCCGCTCGGTCGCCGGTCCGGCCAAGGACGAGGCGGTGCTGCGCGGTGCCGCCGCGCTGCACGCCCTGCGCGGCCAGGTGACCGCGGCCGAGATCGACGGGCTGGTCCGCAGGCGGGTGCGCCGCGAGCGCACCGGCCGGGTCTTCCGCGGGCTCGTCGTCGCCGGTCTCGTCGGCGGTGCGGCCTTCGCCGCCTGGAAGTGGTGGTCGAAGCAGACCAACCCGGACTGGCTGGTGGAGCCGCCCGAGGCGACCGACGTCGCCGACCGCGGTCCCGTGAACAGCAGCGGCACCCTCACCGTCGTCGAGCCGGTCGGCCACCCCAACGGGTCCTCGCCGAACGGCACGATCGACCAGGTCGACGGCTCCCTCGAGGCCGATGGCCTCGACCCCGAGGTCGAGGCCAAGCAGGCCGACGCCGACCGCCCGGACGACGAGGGCCGGGGCGGCACCTACCCCTAACCGCCGACGAGGGACGAATCGCGCGATCAGCCGTGACGTGTGTGGCACGTCACGGCTGATCGCGCCGTGGCGCGGGTGAGAACCCTCCCCAGCGGGGCGGTTGCCGTCGTTTTCGGGCTCAAAGCCCGGCGGGGGCTGAGGGCGCCGTTCCCCGCGCCCCTTCTGGGCTCGTACCCGCCGTGCGCACAAGTGCGCCGTCGTCAGACGGCAGGGGCGGGCTGGGGGGCCTGTTCCGCGGGGGCTTCGGGGACGTCGAGCACGGCGGGGACCCCGCGGAGGGCGAACAGGGCGGCGACGGCACCGGCCAGCATCAGCGCGGCGGCGATGTAGAGGGTGCCGTGCAACCCGTCGGTGAAGGCCGACTTGGCGGCGGCGACGACCTGCCGCCCGGTGGCGCCGGGCAGGGCGGCGCCGGTCTCGACGCCGGAGGTGACGGATTCGCGCGCGGTGGCGGCCCGGTCGGGGGAGAGCCCGGCGGGCAGGGTGAGGCCGTTGCGGTAGAAGGCGCTGAGGACCGACCCGAGGATGGCGATACCGAGGGCGCCGCCGAGCTCCATGGCGGTCTCGGAAATGGCGGCGGCCGTACCGGTCTTGGTCCTGGGCACGCTGGCCAGCAGGGTGTCGGCGGTGACCGAGAAGACGAAGATCAGTCCTGCGCCGTTGACGACGAGCGCCGGGAGCAGCAGCCAGTAGCTGGTGTCGGCGCTGATCAGCCCGAACGCGGCGGTGCTCAGCGCCATGAGCAGCAGGCCGAACGAGACGGTACGGGCCCGGCCGATCCTCGGGATCAGCAGCGCGGACAGCGGCGCGGCGAAGGCGGCGGACAGCGGTCCCGGCAGCAGCGCGAGCCCCGCGGTCAGCGGCGACCAGCCGCGTACCACCTGGAAGTACAGGGAGAAGCCGAGGGACAGGGTGGTGGCGGTGAACAGCGTCACGACGTTGGAGCCGACGGCCCCCGCGAAGGCGGGGTTGCGGAAGAACCTCAGGTCGAGCAGCGGTTCGGCGAGGGTGGTCTGGCGGCGCAGGAAGAGGACGAGGGCGGCGAGGCCGACGGCCGCCGAGATCCAGACGGCGTGGTCGTCGACGCCGTCGCGTGCGGCGGCCTTGATCGCGTAGATCACGCCGAAGAGCCCGGCGATCGACAGGGGCACGCTCGGCCAGTCCAGCCGTCCCGGGTGCGGATTGCGGGACTCGGGGAGCAGGACGGCGCCCGCGATGAGGACGGCGGCCATCACGGGGACGTTGATCAGGAAGACCGAGCCCCACCAGAAGTGGTCGAGCAGCACACCGCCGACGACCGGGCCGAGCGCGAAGCTGGCCGCGCCGATGCCGCTGCTGATGCCGATCGCGGTGGTCCGCTCCTTGGGGTCGTCGAAGACGCTGCGGACCAGCGACAGGGTCGACGGCATGATCGTGGCCCCGGCCAGGCCGAGCAGCGCGCGGGAGGCGATCAGCATGCCGGGGCCGTCGGCGTAGGCGGTGAGCGCGGAGGCCGCGCCGAAGCCCGCGACGCCCAGCAGCAGGAGCTTCTTGCGGCCGATCCGGTCACCGATGTTGCCCGCCACGATCAGCAGGCCGCCGAGGACGAAGCCGTAGATGTCCACGATCCACAGGAGCTGCGTGGAGGACGGGCCCAGCTCGCGGGACAGAGACGGGATCGCGTAGTTGAGGACGCTGTTGTCGATGCCCAGCAGCGCGGCGGCCACGCAGCAGATGGCCAGGACGGCCCAGCGCCGCCGGTGCGCCTGTTCTGCGGCGCTCCCGCCGCCCCTCACGTCGTCGTTCGGTGTCGTCGTCATGGCAAGCAGCGTGCGGCGGCCCGCTGACGGCCGGCGCACCGTCGGCTGACAGGGCCGGGGCGCGATCCGGTCAGCGGGCGGTCGGAGCTGGGCCGGGGCGCGGGTCCCAGGACGGGAGCCGCACGCGGCAGGCGGTCGGAGAGCGTCAGGGGCGCGGGTCTCGGGCCCGGTCTCGCCCACGCGGCGGCCGGTTCGCCGTCCGCTCAGTCCGCCGTGAGGTACGCCGTCAGGACGGCGAGTGCCGCGTCGCGGTCGAGGGCGGCGGCCCGCGCGCGCTCGCGCTCGTACGCCTCGTCGCCCAGCGCGGCGCGTACGGCGGCGACGGTCGCGGCGGCGTCCGGCCCGGTGGGCGGCCGGCCGCGCAGGGCCTCGGCGGCGCCGAGGAGGGCGGCGGCCCGTGGCGCGTCGCCGTTGAGCAGGGCGAGGCCCGCGGTGGCCTCGGCGGCGACGGCGCCGTTGAGCGGGAGCCGCATGGCGACGCTGTCGAGGGTGACCGCCTCGCGGAAGTGGCCGCGGGCCAGGTCCGGGTCGCGGTCGGCGACGGCGACCCGGCCCAGGGCGACGAGGACGGCGGAACGGGTGCCGTTGCTGGAGAACCAGCCGACCGGGCACTCGGCCAGCGCCTGCTCGTACAGCGCGCGGGCGCCGTCGCCGTCGCCGCGCAGCCGGACGGACTCGGCCAGCGCCAGGTGGGCGAGTGCCAGGCACTCGGGGGTGCCCGCCCGGCGGGACAGCTCCACGGCCCGCTCGCTGTACGCGGCGGCGGTCGCGTAGTCGCCCGCCTTGGTGCTGTACGCGGCGCGGATGCAGAGCAGCTCCGCCATGTCGAGCGCCGAGTCCAGCTCCTCGGCGAGCAGCAGCGCGTCATCGAGGAGGGAGTCGGCGAGCGCGAGTTCACCGCGGTGGTCGGCGAGGTCGGCCAGCACGTTGAGGTTGGTGATCATGCCCCAGCGGTCGCCGAGGCGGCGGAACTCCTCGTAGGAGGCGGTGCAGTGGATCCGCGCGGCGACCGGGTCGGCGCGCGTCAGCCAGGACTGGAATCCGCTCCCGAGCAGGATCAGCGCGCGGTACCAGGGGTGGTCCCGCTCGGTGAGGAACTCGTCGAAGACCGCTTCCAGGACGTCGATGCCCTCGTCGGGGACCCCGGCGAAGGGCGCCCACAGCAAGGTGAGCACGGGGTAGCGGCGGGACAGCCGGTGCATCGCCTCGACCACCCGGGTCGCCGCCGCGACATGGTCGGCGAACTCCTCGGGGTCGGGCAGCATTCCGACCACCGCCATCACGCACAGCGCGTACTCCTCCTCCATCCCCTCCGGCGGATTCGGGCCGAGGGCGGCGAGGACCTGGCGGGCGGGTCCGAAGCCCTCGTAGCGCACGCCGCGCAGCAGCCAGTACGAGGACAGGGCCGCGATCAGCCGCATCGCGGTACGCACCTCGCCCGCCTCCAGGCTGCGGTGCAGCGCGGCCTGGAGGTTGTCGCGCTCGTCGCCGAGCAGCCGCAGCCACTCCAGTTGCTCGGCGCGGCGCAGGTGCGGGTCGGCGGTGAGCGCGAAGTCCAGGAAGTACGCGGCGTGCGCGCGCACCGTCGCCTCGCGCTCCCCCGCCTCCGTCAGCCGCTCGGCGCCGTACGCCCTGATCGACTCCAGCGCGCGGTAGCGAATCCGGCCCGCGCCGTCCGGCTGCTCGGCCACCACCAGGGACTTGTCGACCAGCGCGTCCAGCAGGTCCAGCACGTCCTCGGCGAGGATTCGCGCGCCGTCCGCGCACACCGCCTCCGCGGCGGCGGGCGTCCAGCCGCCCGCGAAGACCGAGACACGGCGGAGCACGGCCCGCTCGTCGTCGGGCAGCAGGTCCCAGCTCCAGTCGACGACCCCGCGCAGGGTGCGCTGGCGCGGCTGGGCGGTGCGGCTGCCGCGCGACAGCAGCCGGAAGAGCGCGTCGGGCCGTACGCCCAGGCTGTACGGGGCGTCGTCGTCGGGCAGCGCGCCGAGCCGGTCGGCGATGTCGGTCACCGACAGCGAACGCAGCCGGGCCGCGGCCAGTTCGATGGCGAGCGGCAGCCCGTCGAGCGCGGTGCACAGCCGCAGGACGGCGTCCACGGTGGCCGGGTCCGCGGTCGCGTCGAGGTCGAGGTCGGGGCGTACGGCGGCGGCCCGCTCGGTGAACAGCCGCACGGCGGGGGAGCGCAGCGCCTGCTCGCGGTCGGTGCCGGGCCGGGGCACGTCGAGCGTGGGCACCGGGCACAGCGTCTCGCCGTTGATACCGAGGGCTTCCCTGCTGGTGGCGAGCAGCCGCAGCAGCGGTGACCCGGCGAGCAGCCGCTCGGCCAGCCGGGCCGCGTCCTCCACCACGTGCTCGCAGTTGTCGAGGACCAGCAGCAGCGGGCGGCCGTCCAGGGCGGCGGTGATCCGCGCGACGGGGTCGTGCGGGCCTGGGTCGTGCCCCTGGCCGCCGGACGCGGCCGATCCGGCCGCCAGCAGCCCGCCCGCCCGCAGGCCGAGCGCGCCGAGGACGGCCTGCGGGAGTTCCGCGCCGTCGCTGAGTCCGGCCAGCGGCACGAAACAGGCGTCGTGCGCGTACCGCCCCGCGGCCTCCACCGCCAGGCGCGTCTTGCCCGCGCCGCCGGGGCCGGTGAGCGTGACGAGCCGCTGGCGCGCCAACTGCTCACCGATCCGCTCCAGTTCGGCGGACCGGCCGACGAAGCTGGTGAGCTGGGCGGGGAGTTCGTGCCGGGGCGGGGCCGGGGCGGGCGCGCCGTCCCCTGAGCCTGCCGCGCCTTCCGTCGATGTTCCACGTGGAACATGTCCGTCGGCGCCCACCCTGTCCGCCGTGTCTGTTTCACGTGGAACATCCTGCGGCGCGTCCCGTGGAACATCCCGCCGGGCGGCCCGCGACGCGTCCCGTGGAACATCCCGCCGGGCGGCCCGCGACGCGTCCCGTGGGGCCTCGCGTGAGACGTCCCGTGGAAGCAGCGCCGGGTCGCCGCGCAGCACCGCGAGGTGGACGGCGGCCAGTTCGGGTCCGGGGTCGGCGCCGAGGGAGTCGGCCAGTTCGCGCCGGGCCTCCTCGTACGCCTCCAGCGCCTCGCTCTGCCGTCCGCTGCCGTACAGCGCACGCATCAACTGGCCGCGCGGGCGCTCCCGCAGCGGGTGCGCGGTGACGAGTTCGCCGAGTTCGGCGACCAGGGAGCGGTGGCGGCCGAGGGCGAGGTCGGCGTCGGCTCGGTCCTCGACGGCGCCGGTCCGCAGTTCTTCGAGCCGGGTGATCTGCGCGGCGGCGAAGGGCGCGGGGCCGACGTCGGCGAGTGCGGGGCCGCGCCACAACGCGAGGGCGGTGCGCAGCAGTCGCTCGGCCAGGACCGGGTCGCCCGCGGCCAGGGCGGCGCGGCCCTCGGCGCTCAGCCGCCGGAAGCGGTGGGCGTCCACCTCGTCCGGTGCGACGGCGAGCCGGTAGCCCGCGGGGAGCCCTTCGAGCGGCACCGGCAGCACCTGGCGCAGCCGGGAGATCTGGGACTGCACGGCGTTCCCCGCGCCCGCGGGCGGATCGTCGCCGTAGAGGCCGTCGATCAGCCGCTCGGCGGGCACCGCCCGGCCCGCGTCGAGCAGCAGCAGGGCGAGCACCGCGCGCCTCCGGGGGCCGCCCAGCGCGACCTCGGCGCCGTCCGCGCCCACCACCCGCGTCGCGCCCAGGATGCCGAACATCACGCCCCCGTTCTCCGCCCGGGAGCGCGGGCCGACGCCGCCCGTGGCTCCCCGGGCACCGTCAGCAGGTCTCCGTGTCCCCCGCCTCGCCCAGGCACTCCGGCGCGGCGGCCGGGGCGTCGGTCACGCAGCTCAACGCCGCGTCCGTCGCCGTCCCGTCCACGCCGTGTCCCGACGCGGCGAGCTGGAGCAGATCGTAGAGGGTGTCGCGCTGGCCGGTGTCAAGCGCGCAGAGGACTTCGTCCTCGACGCGGGCGAGCGCGAATTCGGCCTTGGCCAGCCGCTTGCCGCCCTCGTCGGTGAGCTGCACCAGGTGGCGCCTGCGGTCCTCGGGCGAGCGGAGCCGTTCGATCAGGCCGTCCGCCTCCAGATCGTTGAGCAGGCCGACGACATTGGCGCGGTCCATCATCAGCGTCGTGGAGAGCGCCTGCTGGGTGCTGCCGTGCTGGTCACGCAGGACGGTGAGGGCCACCAGGTGCCGTGGGCGCAGGCCGAGCGGGGTCAGCACGGACTCGGCGTGCAGTCGCATCCGGCGCGTGAGCTGTTCGAGCAGCGCGCCTGAACGTCGCGGGGGCTGGTTGAGCACGGGCAGTGAGGCCACTTCCTCAGTCTATCGGGCGGCGTGGAATCATGACGTGCTATAAATCGTTGGCGTTACACAAACCAAGTATGAAGGGTTAACGAGATGCCTCACCTCCTGCACATCGATTCCAGCGTCCAGGGCGACCGATCCGTCAGCCGCCGGTTGACCGCGCGGGCCGCCGCCGCCTGGAAGGCCGCCCACCCCGATGGCACGGTCACCTACCGCGACCTGGGCAAGGACCCGATTCCGCACATCCACACCGGCACCGTGGGCGTGGCGATGATCCCGGCCGAGGACCGCACCCCCGAGCAGGCCGCCACCTACGCGCTGTCCGAGACGCTGATCGGTGAGGTCAAGGAGGCGGACACCGTTCTGCTCGGTCTGCCCGTCTACAACTTCGGCGCGCCCAGCAGCGTCAAGTCATGGGTCGACCACCTGATCGTGCCCGGTCTCTCCGTCGACGCCGAGACGAGGGACCCGCTGCTGACCGGCCGCGACTTCGTCGTCCTCGCCTCGCGCGGCGGCGGCTACGCCCCCGGCACCCCCCGCGAGGGCTGGGACCACGCGGAGCAGTGGCTCCCGCACGGCGTGGTCATGACGGGCCTGGTCCCGCGCTTCATCACCGCAGAGCTGACCCTCGCGCCGGTCACCCCGGCCATGTCCGAGCTGATCCCGCTCGCCGAGAAGAGCCTCGCGGCGGCGGAGGAGGCCGTCGACGCGCTGTGGCAGCCGGTGCGGGCCGCCTGATCCCTCGGGGTTCCCTGATCCCTCGGGGTTCCCTGACCCCTCAGGGGCTCGCGGAATGACGCCCCGGCTCCACCTGCCCGGGCCACGGCTACGCCTGCGCCACCACGATGTAGAAGGTCACGGCCGCGAGGAAGGGCCCTGAGGCCAGGTGGTCCAGCCAGCGACGGGCCCCTTCGACGGTGAAGTACCCGGCGGCGAGGGCCCGTTGCGTGGTCCGCTCCAGGCCGAGGACCTTGTCGGCGGCGCCGACGTCCCGGAAGGCGGGCGTCACCGGGACGACCGTCGGCACCGTGAAACCGGCCTCCGCCGCCAGCCGGGGGAGCTGCCTGCCGATCCGGGCGTTACGGATCACCTCGTCGGTCACGTACCGCGTGTAGGTGCGCGACAGCTCGTCGTCGGGGTGGTCGACGGTCAGCGTGTCCCAGTCCGGCTCGCCCAGCACCAGCCGCCCGCCGGGCCGCAGCACACGGTGGGCCTCGCGCAGCGCCCGTACGGGATCGGCGACGTGTTGCAGCACCCGGTCGGTGCGGGCGCGGTCCACGCTGCCGTCGGCCAGGGGCAGTTCGTGGACGTCACCGAGGTGGACGGTGACGGTGTCCCGGTCGGCGGTACGTTCCCTGGCGGTGTCGACGGCGACCTGGTCGTGGTCCACACCGATGACCGCGCCGGGGGCGGAGCCCGAGGCCGTACCGCTGACCGCGTCGGCGAGGGCGCCGAGGTCGGTGCCGGGGCCGCAGCCGATGTCCAGGACCGTCTGGCCGGTCCTGACATCGAGTGCGTCGAGCATGCGGCCCTTGTAGAAGCGGCCCAGGTCGGTCGCGGCGAGACGGTCGAGGTAGACGACGGAGCCGGGAGCGACGGTCTCGAAGACCGTTGAGGTCGGTGAACTCGGTGAGCTCGATGAGGTCGATGACGTCATGGCGCCAGTCAACCAACCGCCCCCGCGTCGGCGGGCTCCTTCCCCCGGAGGGGCGGCTACCAGGAGATCGCGTCGTTCATCGACTGCTGCCAGTAGCTGACCTTGAGCGAGTCGTCGATGTAGGTGCCCCCGGCGGGCAGCGACGGGTGGGCGCCGGTGCCGACGCTCTCGTTGCCGGAGCGGCCGTGGAAGTAGACGTTCAGGGTCTTCACGGTGCGGCCGTGCTCAGCGCTGCCGTCGGCGGCGGCCAGGACGATGACGGCGTAGCCGGACTCACCCGGGTTCAGGGTGACGACCGCCTGCGGCTGGGACTCCTCGATGACCGGCGGCTCGGCCTGCGCGTCGGTGAACTGCACGGACGGGTACGTGTAGAGGAGGCAGGGGTTGCCGCCGGTGTTGGTGACCGTGAGCAGCATGTGGTTCACGGGACGGTTCAGCGGGGACGCGACCGTCTTGGTGTTGGAGCCCTGGCAGGTGACCGCCGTGTCCTTGGCCCCGGGCTTCTTCGGCGCGGGTGCCTTGGCCACGGGCTTCTTGGTCGAGGCGTCCGCGGCGGGCTTCGAACCGACCGGCGTGCCCCCGGCGTCCGCAGTGGTGGAGCCGGAACCGGGAGTGAGGGTCGGGGTGACCGAGGGCGAGCCGTCGGAGGAGGACGAAGAGGCCGGCGAGGCGCCCTCGTCCCTGCTGCCCGACCCGTCGTCGCAGGCGGTCAGGGCGAACGCGGCGAGCGCCACGGTCGCGGCGGCGGTGACGAAGCGGGTACGGGTACGGGAGTTCCGGATGCTGGACATGTGGCGGGTGCCCCTTAGTCGTTCGGGTGGTGGTGCTGCTTGGATGACTGGAGCTTGCGGGGCAATCCGTCCCAGCCACCACCGTCGGCGGGCAGTTGGGGACGCTGGGATGGAAAAACCGGCTCTGAGCAGGGGGAACGCACCTCCCCTGGAATGCGTGACTGGGACGCGGGGGGATGGAGGAACTGATGTCGGTGGCAACAGGGGCCGGTGAAACGAACGAGTTCGCGACCCTGCTGCGGCAGCTCAAGGACCGTTCGGGCCTGAGCTACGGGGCGCTGGCGAAGCGGCTGCACATGAGCACGTCGACGCTGCACCGCTACTGCAACGGCACCGCGGTGCCGAACGAGTACGCGCCGGTCGAGCGCCTGGCGCGGGTCTGCCGGGCGACGCCCGAGGAACTGATGGAACTGCACCGCCGCTGGATCCTCGCGGACGCGGCGCGCGACCGGCGCGCGGAACAGGCCGCGGCGGCGCGGGCGGGGGCGGCAGCGGCGGAAGCGGGGGCGGCGGCGGAGGCACCGGGTACGGAGCAGGCGGCGCCGTTGTCGCAAGCGGCGGAGGCGGGCGCCGGGGCCGAGACCGGGACCGGGGCCGGGGCCGAAGCCGGGACCGGGACCGAAGCCGGGACCCCGGCCACGGTCAAGGCCGAGACCGACGGGAACGGTGACCTCGTCGTCACCGACCTGCCGCGCACGCCCGCGCCCGCGCCCGCACCGCCGTCACGCCGCCGCCGTCACGCCCTGATCGCGGCCGTCACCGTGGCCGCCGTCCTGGGAGCCGTGGTCCTCGCCGTGGACCGGCCCTGGGACGGCGGGAACGGCGGGGGGTCCGCCGACGGAAAACAGCGGGCCGTCGGCGCCACCGGCACCACCGCCGCCACGACCACCGGTACGGCGGCCACCGCGACGCCGCCCGCCACCCCGTCCTCGACCGCGCCGAGCCGCACCCCGTCCACCACGCCCTCGGCCACCAGGACCGGCGGGGCCGCGCCCGCCACCAGGACCGGCGACGGCGAAGGCGACGGCAAGGCCCCGCCGGTCAGCGTCGACGTCCACCCCTACGTCCGCGCCGAGGAGAACCCGTGCAGCCAGCACTTCCTCGTCGACGCCGAGCCCTCGCACATGGGGCCGCCCGCCAGCGAGCAGGACTCACCGCGCTGGGCCGCCGCGTACGGCGCGGTCTCCTCCGACGAACAGCGCCTGTCCCTCACCGTCCAGGGCACCGGCTCCGAGACCGTCGTCCTGGAGGCCCTGCACGTACGGATCGTCTCCAAGGCCGCGCCGCTCGCCTGGAACGACTACGCGATGGCCGTCGGCTGCGGCGGCAATGTCGGGACGGCGGACTTCGGCGTCGACCTGGACAAGGGCAGCCCGCACCTCACCCCGGAGAACGGCCAGCGCGACTTCCCGTACAGCGTCAGTGAGTCGGACCCCGAGGTCTTCCGCGTCACCGCCACCACCAAGGCGTACGACGTCCGCTGGGACCTGCTCCTGGACTGGTCGAGCGCCACCCGCCACGGCACCCTCCACATCGACAACAAGGGCGTCCCCTTCCGTACCAGCGCCGACGTGAACCGTCCCGGCTACGACTACCCGCCCGGCTACACCGACTGGATCAAGCGGGAGGGCGGCTGAGGCGAGGCGGGGGACGACGCGGTGACGTACGGACACGGGTGACGCGGGTGACGCCGTTACCGCGTCAGTGCTCCGAAGGCGACTTCGGCCGCCCGGGCGATGAGCGCGTCGTCGCGGGTCGCGTCCTCGGCCGCGCGGCGGGACAGGACGGCGAGGACGATCGGCGCGCCCCCGCCGGGCGGCCAGGCGATGGCGATGTCGTTGCGGGTGCCGTACCCGCCGGTGCCGGTCTTGTCGCCGATCCGCCACCCGCGCGGCGCACCGGCCCTGATGGTGTGGTCCCCGGTCGTGTTGCGCACGAGCCAGTCGGTCAGCACGGCGCGCTTGTCGGCGGGGAGGGCCGTCCCGAGGACGTACGCGCGCAGGTCGGTGGCCAGGGTGCGGGGCGTGCTGGTGTCGCGGAGGTCACCGGGGACGGCGTCGCTGAGCGCGGGTTCGTACCGGTCGCAGTGGGTGACGTCGTCGCCGAGCGCGCGCAGGGCGTCCTGGAGCCGCCGGGGGCCGCCGAGTTCGCGGAAGAGAAGATTCGCGGCGGCGTTGTCGCTGTACCGGATGGCCGCGTCGCACAGGTCGCGCACGCTCATTCCGGTGGCCACGTGCTTCTCGGTGATCGGTGAGTTGCTGACGAGGTCGCCCCGGCCGTAGCGCACGACGCGGTCGAGCCGCCGCAGCGAGTTCTTCTCCAGAACGGCTCCGGCGAGCAGGGCCTTGCAGGTGGAGGCGTACGCGAAGCGTTCGTCGGAGCGGTGCGCGACGGTACGGCCGCTGCCGGTGTCGAGCGCGTGGACGCCGAGGGTGGCGTCGAACTTCTTCTCCAGGTCGGCGAAGGCGCGCCGTGTGGCGGGGTCGGCGGCGTTCGTCGCGCCCGGAGCGGGTCGCGTGGGCCCGGTGGGCCCGGTGGGCCGGGTCGCGGGCGGGGACGTCGTCGTCGGCCGGGCGCCCGACCGGGTCGGGGCGGACGTTCCGGAGCCGCCGCAGCCGGTGATCGGCACGGCCGCGATCCCGGTGAGGGTGGCGAGCGCGGAACGGCGGGAGACAGGGGCGCGGGTGTCCATGGGGTGCGGGACTCCGTTCTGAGGGGGGTGGGTTCGCAGTTCTGAGGGGGGTGGGTTCGCACCGGGGGGCCGCCGGTCGGCTCGGGAGGTGAGCCGGTCCTGGTGGCTGCGGACGGCCCACGGCGTCGGTGCGGGGGCACACCGTACGGTCGGCCCCTCGTCCCGGAGTCAAGCCCGCGACCGGGCCGTATGTCGAATATGCTCTTGATGTCGGATCGATTCACAGGCCGTATCGGCCCACGCTAGGGGGCACGGATTGCTGACGGAACGGCATCTGGAAATCTTCGTCGCGCTGGCGGAAGAGGGACACTTCGGGAGCGCCGCGCAGCGGGTCGGCATCACGCAGCCGCCGCTGTCGCAGGGCCTGCGGCGGCTGGAGGCGCTGCTCGGCGTCCGCCTCTTCGACCGCGAGCGCGGGGTGTCCCTCACCGAGGAGGGCGCCCTGCTGCTCCCGCACGCCCGCCGGGCGCTGGCCGCGCTCGCGGAGCTGCGCGAGACCGGTGCACGTGAGCAGGCCGACGGCCGCCGTCTGCGCCTCGGGCTGGCCCCCGAGGTGCCCGCGCCCCTCGCGGCCGGCGCGGCGGCCGACGTCGCGGGCGCGCCGGTACGGACCGGTGAACGGACGCGCATCGGCGTGACGACGGCGCCGACGGCCGTACTGCTCAACGACCTCGCCGCCGGGCGGCTGGACATCGCCGTGATCCGGCACCCGTCCGTGCTGCACGGTCTCACCGCGGGCCGGGTGATCCTGCTGCCGACCTGGCTCCTCACCCCGGCAGGTCCGCACGTTTCTCACGGCGACGGTCACGGTGACGATGGCGGTGGCGGTGGCGCGCCGCCGCGGCTGCCCGTCGC
The DNA here is from genome assembly GCF_044753885.1 of Streptomyces sp. NPDC093221. Classification (NCBI taxonomy): domain Bacteria; kingdom Bacillati; phylum Actinomycetota; class Actinomycetes; order Kitasatosporales; family Streptomycetaceae; genus Streptomyces; species Streptomyces sp. NPDC093221. Next base: position 28,328 of record NZ_JBIVOA010000001.1, read on the forward strand.
CGTACGACCGCGGGCCGAGGCGCCCGCGGCCCACGACCTGTTCGTGGACACCCTGGCCAGCCGTGGCCGCCGGGTGGAGACGGTGGTGGTCTCCGACGAGCGCGCCGGGCTCGCACTGGTGGCGGCGGGCCAGGCGGTGCTGGTCACGGCGGACGACACGCTGACGGCCTCGGGGGTGGAGCGGCGCGCGGCGGCCGATCCGCCGCTTCCGCTGCGGCTGCGGGTGGCCTGGAATCCGCGGCGGCCGGGGGCGGGGGAGACCGCGCGGACGGCGCGGCGGTTCGAGGAGAGCCTGGCCCGTGGCGTCGCGGCCCCTCACACCTCTGTGCACTCTCCGCACGGCGTCCCGGCCCGGCGGGTGGCGCCGTGAGCGGCACCCGGCACACGAGCGGGGTCGAGCGGGCCATCCGCGCCCTGTTCGACGACGCGGGCGTCCGCGGCTGGCTGCACGTGGCGGATCTGCGCCGCCCGTCCGACCAGGTGACGATCGACCCCGGCGAACGGCTGCCCATCGCCTCCGTCTACAAGGTGCCGCTGATGGCCGCCTTCTGCCGCCTCGCGGACGCCGGGCTGCTCGACCCGCGCCGCCCGGTGACGCTGGAGCCCGACGAGCGCGTCCCCGGCGCGACCGGCGTCTCCGTACTCCGCGACCCCGTCACCATGTCCCTGCGCGACCTGGTCGTCCTGATGATGACCATCTCCGACAACGCCGCGGCCGACGCCGTCCTCCGCGCGGTCGGTCCCGACGTGGTCGACGCCATGTGCCGCGAGCTGGGCATGTCCGACACCCGCGTCCACGGCGGCGCCGCCGGCACGTTCAGCCGCCTGGTCGCCGAGACGGGCGCCGCCTCCCTGGACGCGGCCCTCGCCCGCGTCGCCGACAACGACTCGGTCGCACCCCCCGGCGTGTACGACCCGGCCTTCACGGCGTCCGGCACCCCCGCCGACATCGCCGTGCTGCTCCGCGCGATCTGGACCGACGAGGCCGCCTCCGCCGCCCGTTGCGCCTTCATGCGCGACGTCATGCGCCGACAGCCCTGGACCCACCGCCTCGCCTCCGGCTTCCCCTACGACGACATCACCGTCTACGGCAAAACCGGCACCTTCGGCTCACTGCGCCACGAGGCGGGCGTCGTCGAATTCCCCGACGGCACCGCCTACACCGCCGTCGTCTTCACCCAGGCCGCCCGCTCCGACACCAAACTCCCGCGCGCCGACGCCGTCATCGGCACGGCGGCGCGACTGGCGGTGGAAGCACTACGCGCCACCCGCACCACCTGACCGCCCCCGGCCCCCAGGTACGACGGTGAGCCTTCGCGGTGTGGACGACTCTGCGGAGATCCTCACCACGCCTCAGGCGAGGACGTGTTCCCAGGTCAGGGCCGACGTCCCTTCGATCCAGTAGCGGTGGGACGCCTGGGTGACGCGGAGCCGTACCGAGTTGATCTCAGGGTGTCCGGCGGCCTGCCAGGCGACGAGCGCGCCCTCGATCCTGTCCCAGAGAGGTACGGGGCCGCCCTGCCGGACCGTCCACCGGCCGTCCTGGGCGGTGAATTCCGCGAAGGACTCCCGGTCGGGGTCGAAGAGGTACAGCAGGCCGGTCCCGTCGCTCCGGACGGCGCGGACGAGATGTGCGCCAGGTGCGGCGAGTTGAGCGAGGAAGGCCGGCATCCAGTCGTCGAGGAGGGTCGGTGGCACCTTCGTCTTCCGCTCGCTGTCCACGTAGGCGGTGCGGGCGGACAGGTCGCCTGCCACCGGCACGACGGCTTGGGCACGTGCCTGCATGAACGACGAGCGGCCGGCAATGCGGCCCTCGGCGTTGCCGTCGTCGTCGACGATCACCTTGGCCAGGCCGGTTCCGTACGGCCAGGAGCCCACGGTGGCCAGGATGGTGCCCCCGGGCTTGGTCTGGAGGATCCAGGTGTGCGGGATGCGGCGGACGGCGCAGGTGGCGATCACGCGGTCGTACGGGGCGTTCCGTGGGTACCCGAGGAGGCCGTCGCCGGTGACGGTCCATGCGGAGAAACCGAGCGATTCCAGCGCGGTGTCCGCGCGCTCGGCCACCTCCGGATCGACCTCGACCGTGGTCACGTTCTCCGCGCCGAGGCCGTGGCACATCAGGGCGGAGGAGTAGCCGGTACCGGTGCCGATTTCCAGGACCCGGTGGCCGGGCTCCAGGTCCAGATTCTCGATCATCCGGACGACGGTGGCCGGGGTGGTGGAGGAGGAAGTGGGCACCCCGGCAACGGACTCGGCCGTCTGGTCGGCGGTCAGGTGGCCGTCGAGCTGAGTGGTGAGGGTGTCGCGACCGTACGCGGTCCTGAGCCACTCGGTGGGCTCGGTGCCGGCCGCCGTGACGGGTTTCCAGAGGCCGCCCTCGTCGAGGAACACCCCGGGGCGGAGGAACACCTCGCGGGGTACGGCTTCGACGGCCGCGCGCAGCCAGGGCGAGATGAGGTCGCCGTGTCGAGCCAGCGCCGTGGCGAGGCGGCGGCGCTCGGGCGCGGAATCGGTCACGGGCTTTCTCCTTGTGCGAGCAGGTCGGCGAACGCGGAGGACATCGGGAGGCCGGTCTCGGTCGCCAGCCACCCCCACTGGCCGTTGGGATTCAACTCCAGCCACCAGTAGTCGCCCGCCCGATCCACGGCGAGGTCGAAGCTCCCCGACACCAGGCCGAGACACTCCAGATAGAGGTGGAGCGCCTTGGCCACCTCCTCGGGAAGGCGCTCGACGGTGTAGGTGAGGGCGCTGTAGTCCTTGCGCCAGTCCAGCAGACCGGACTGGATCCGCACGGCGAACGTGCGCCGGCCGACCACCAGGACACGGACGTCGGCGGCTTTCTCCACGCGAGCCTGAAACAGGTGCGGCGCGACACGGACGCTTTCGTCGACCTCGTCGGCGGACACGGGTTCGGCCCAGCCGGTGACCGGTACGCCGTCCCGCACGTACGGGGTCCAGCGCAGCGTTTTGAACAGCACGTCGCCTCGGATACCGGCAATGAACTCGCGTGCTTCGTCCGGGTCGTTGGTGATGAGGGTGGCCGGGACGGCGAGGCCGAGTCGCTGTGCGAGGGCGAGCTGCGCGGGTTTGTAGTCGGCGGCGGCGATCCGCTGGGGATGGTTCACCCAGAGCGGGCCGTCCATCGCGTAGAGGAGACCGCCGAGCCCGAAGCGGACGTGCGCAGCCGCGAACCGGGCGTCGTCCGGGCGCAGATGGGAGAAGGCCGGCCACTCGGGGCGGCGCCAGTACACCGCGCGGACGCGGGCCAGGTCGGCTGTCCTCGACCGGGTGCGCAGCCGCCCGGCCATGGAGTCCGGGCGGGTGCCGAACCGGGTCGAGACCGTCAAGTCGGCACCGATGTCAGCAGGGTTGAACCTGACCACGGGCACATTCCGCCGGTTGAGTTCGGTGATCACCATGTCGGCGGTCAGGTCGTCCGCCTCGGTCACCACCAGAACCGGCCTCTCCTCGGTCACGGCGTCAGTCCTGCTCGGAATCCTGGTCGTGACCCTGATCGTTCTTGGAGTCCGAGTTCGTGGTGGTCGACGTTTCGGTGCCCTTGCTGGTGCCGTGCGCGCCCATCTCGACCAGCAGACCGGCGCGATCGCGGAACACACCTAATTGCGTGCCGGGGTCGACGACGACCGTGGCATGCGGGCGCTGTGCGGTGGCCGGGTACGGGGCGAGACGGCCGACGCCCCACGGTGCGGTGGGCTGGGGCGCGAGTCGCTGCTCGGTTCGGGTGACCACGCTGATGACCTCCACGGCGGGACGAACGGATCGGGTCCTTCGAGCCTGCCGCGGCCCCATCCCGCCGGGAATGAACCGCCGTTGCACCTTTGTGGCACTTCCGTGGCCGCTCGCACACCGTCCGTGATTCCATGGCGGCGGGAGGTAGGCGCGCTGTGGTGAACGTGAGTCGATGGACGGGCCACGAGGCGGGCTTGCTGCGGCAGGCGCTGCGCATGAGTGTGCGTGCTTATGCGGCGCATCTCGGCGTCGGCATCCGCACCGTCTCGAAGTGGGAGAAGCTGGGCACGGACACCTGCCCCTGGCCCGACACGCAAGCCATTCTCGACACAGCCCTCGCTCGTTCCGACGCCGCCGTACAAGCCCGATTCGATCAGCTCATGGGTTCGTTCCCCGGGCGGCGACCGACCAGGACGCCCTCGCTCACGGTCGCCGATTACGAGACCTGGACGGAGGATCTGGAGCGCAGCGCGGTGTGTCTCGACCGCCAGGACTTCTCCTTCGCCGCCAGCCTCCTGGAACGTTGGCTCGGTCGGGTCCGGACACGGGACCTGGACGATCGCGGCTTGTACCTCTACGGTCGCTCCCTGGTCCTCTCCGGCGACCTGCGCCGACTCCAGGGCACCCTTCAGGACTTGATGACCGCCAAGCGCCTCTACTGCGACGCCCACGCCGTGTTCACCGAACTCGGCATCCCCCGCCGGGCCGCGCAGATCGAACTATCGCTCGCGGTGGTCACCGAGATGGCCGGACGGCTGGCCCCCGCCGCCACGCTTTATCAACAGCTCACCGACGACGAAAGGCTCGGCTCGGCCGACCGCGCTCGCGCCCTGCTGTGGATCGGCACCGCCCTGTCCAAGCACGGCCGCAACGAGTTCGCCATCCAGGTCATGGCACAGGCAGCCGAGCGGTTCGAGAACCTGGACGAACCGGAGGACTGGGCGACCGCCCAGCAGAAGCTCGCGCTGGCGCACCGCGGCGTCGGCGATCTCACCCGGGCGCTGGCGTACATCGACACGGCCCGCAGCAACGGCCGTTTCGAGACCCCGCTCCAGCGCGTCCAGATCGACACCGCGCACGGTCACATCCTGCTCACCGACCCGGCCACCCGCAGTGCCGGCGACTCCGTGCTCGACCGGGCCTCCGACACCGCCACCCGGTACGGCCTGAAACACCAACTGCGCAGCATCAAGAGCGTGCGTGAGAGCGAGGAGTACGCGTGACCAGGCAGGCACCGATCAGCGACGCGGACCGGGCCGACGCCCGCACCATCTGGGACTTCCACCAGATGGGCCACGAGCTGAAGCCCTGCTCCGCCGCGATCACCCTCGGCAGCCTCGACCTCGGTGTGGCCACCACCGCCGCTGGCCTCTACCGCGCCGGCATGTTCCCGACCGTGGTCTTCACAGGCGACACCAGCGCAGCCACCCAGGCACGATTCCCGCGCGGCGAAGCCACCCACTACCGCGAGCACGCGCTCTCCCTGGGAGTGCCGGACGAGGCGATCCTGCTGGAGCCCAAGGCCACCAACACCGGTCAGAACATCGGCTTCTCCCGCGAAGTGCTGGAGAACGCGGGCATCCCGGTGACCACCCTTCTCCTGATCTCCATGCCGTACATGCAGCGCCGGGCCTACGCGACGTGCCGCAAGGTGTGGCCCGAGGTCGAGCCGGTCTGCGTCTCCCAGCCTTTGCCGTACGACGAGTACGTCAGGACGCATGACGACGAGAAGCAGCTCATCGACATGCTCATGGGCGACATGGAACGGGTGATGGAGTACCCCAAGCGCGGATTCGCCATCGAGCAGCACGTCCCTGAAAGGGTCCGCGATGCCTTCGAACGCCTCCGCGCCGGTGGTTACGACACCTGGCTCCTGCCCGGCTGACCGAACCGCCTCCTTGCACGCACCGGCCGTGCGCTCGTGCGCGATCCATCAGCCCAACCTCCTGCCCCGCCTCTCCACACTGGCGAAGCTCTACGCGGCCGACGTATGGGTGGTCCTCGACGACGTCCAGTTCGTCCGTCGCGACTACCAGCACCGAGCCCGGCTCGCGGGGCTCCACCGCCCGGAGCAATGCCGGTGGCTGTCCGTGGAAACCCATCTCCCTTACGGGCGCGCAACATTGATCCGCGAGGCCCGACTCGTAGACCCGTCACGCGCCGCCCGGCGCCTCAGCCAGTTGCCCGCACAGCACTACCGCCTCAGCGGCTACTGGCCGTCACTGCAAGCCGCCCTCCAACCCGCAGTCCAGGCGGTCACTGAAACCGGTGGGACAGCGTCCGTCGCTGAATCCACCACCCGCGCCCTGCTGAACGTCCTGGACTGGCGCGGCTCCATCGTGCACAGCAGTGACCTCGCCGCGTCCTCGGACCGCTCGGCACGCCTGGCCGACCTCACGAGGGCGGTCGGCGCCGACACCTACCTCTGCGGCACGGGCGGCATGCGATACCTCGACCGAAGCCCCTTCGCCGAGCGGGGTCTCAGCGTCCACGCACTCCGTCCACCATCCTCCGAGGGCCTGTGGACGGGGGCGGCGACAGTGTCCGCCCTGTGGGCACTCGCCGCGTACGGCCCCCGCAACATCAAGGCCGCGTTCGACGAGTTCCTCACAGCTCGTGTCCCGCACGCCAGCGGCCCCCTCGCCCGAACCGGGCGAGGGGGCCGCTGAACTGCACAAACGGGGGTGGAGCCTAGGAGATTCGAACTCCTGACATCTGCCTTGCAAAGGCAGCGCTCTACCAACTGAGCTAAGGCCCCGCTACGGGAGACAGCGTACCGGTTCCGGGGGCGGGGGCCGAACGGGTATGGGGGTGGGTCCGTAGGATGGGTTTGCTGGATTCGCGGGAGCAAATTGGGAGCGCGTATGGATGCGTCGGCGCAGGACTCGGCACGTCGCGCGCAGGAGGCGAGGGAGTTGCAGCGGGGGTGGTACGGGGAGCCGTTGGGGGATCTGTTCAGGCGGCTGCTGGCGGACCTGGGGCTGAACCAGGCGCGGCTGGCGGCGGTGCTGGGGCTGTCGGCGCCGATGCTGTCGCAGCTCATGAGCGGGCAGCGGGCGAAGATCGGGAATCCGGCGGTGGTGCAGCGGTTGCAGGCGTTGCAGGAGCTGGCGTGGCAGGTGGCGGAGGGCCGGACGGGGGCGATCGAGGCCGCGGCGCGGATGGACGAGATCCGGGAGCTGGCCGGGTCGTCGGTGCTGGGCGGGACGACGACGCACTCGGCGGCCGGGGAGCTCCCGGCGGCGCCCGCGCGGCAGGTGGTGCGGGGCATCCAGGACGTGCTGCGGTCGGTCGCGTCCGCGCAGGAGATCGAGCGGGCGGCGCACTCCCTCGCGCCCGCCCACCCGCAACTGGCAGAGTTCCTTCGTGTGTACGGCGCCGGGCGGACCGGTGAGGCGGTCGCGCACTACGAGGCGCATCAGGACTGAGGGGAGGGGCGCGCACCATGGGTGAGGTCTTCGCGGGCCGGTACGAACTGGTGGACCCGATCGGCCGCGGCGGCGTGGGCGCGGTCTGGCGCTCGTGGGACCGCCGCAGGCGCCGCTACGTGGCCGCCAAGGTCCTCCAGCAGAGCGACGCGCACGCGCTGCTGCGTTTCGTCCGCGAACAGGCGATGCGGATCGACCACCCCCATGTGCTGGCCCCGGCGAGCTGGGCGGCCGACGACGACAAGGTGCTGTTCACCATGGACCTGGTGCACGGCGGCTCGCTGTCGCACCTGATCGGCGACTACGGGCCGCTGCCGCCGCACTATGTGTGCGTGCTGCTCGACCAGTTGCTGTCCGGGCTGACCGCCGTGCACGCCGAGGGCGTCGTCCACCGCGACATCAAGCCCGCGAACATCCTGCTGGAGGCGACCGGCACCGGCACCCCGCACCTGCGCCTGTCGGACTTCGGCATCGCCATGCGCAAGGGCGAGCCGCGGCTGACCGAGACGGACTACGTGGTCGGCACGCCCGGCTACTTCGCGCCGGAGCAGATGCTCGGCGCCGAGCCCGACGTCCCCGCCGACCTCTACGCGGTGGGCCTGGTCGCGCTCTATCTGCTGGGCGGGCAGAAGCCGGACGCGCAGGCGATCTCGGAGCGCTTCCTGACGATGGGCATGCCGCCCGCGCCCGTGGGGGTGCCGGAGCCGCTGTGGCAGGTCATCGGCGCGCTGCTGCAACCCGACCCGCGGGCCAGATTCCGTACGGCCAACGGCGCGCGCAAGGCGCTGGCCGCCGCCGTGGAGCTGATCGGGGAACCGGCCGCGGGCGACGAACCGGTGGAGGTCTTCGACCAGATCGGCCCGCTGCCCGAGGGCTTCGGCCCGGACGGCCCGCTGCCCGCCAAGTCCTCGCAGTCCGCGGAACGCGCGAGGCACGCGGGGCCCGCGGAACCGGAACCCGCCGCGCCCGCCGCCCCGGCCGTCCCGGAACCGGCCCGCGCCCTCACCACCGGCTTCCCCCTCGCCGCCCCGCAGACGGCCGCCCCGCAGACAGTCGGCCCGCAGACAGTCGGCCCGCAGACAACGGCCCCCGCCCCCGTACAGCCGGTCACCCACACCAGGACCCGCGCGGAGCCGTACACCCCCGCCCAGCCGCTCCCCCCGGCCGCGCCCATCGCTCGTACGGCCCCGACGCGCCCGCTGCCCGACCCGGCGGCCACCGGCCAGGCCGCCGCGGACCCCGCGGCCGGTCACAGCGCCGGTACGGTCTCGGCCCGCCTCCCGGTCCGCGCGCCCACGCCGGGCCCTTCGGCCAAGGTGGTCGTGCCGGTCCTCGTCGTCGCCGTCCTGTGCTTCGTCGTCGGCATCCTGGCCCTGCTGGCCTCCTAGAGCCGCCGGCCTCCGCGCGGAAACGGGTAACAACCGCCCTCCAGGAGAGCGACTGTTACCGGCATCCGTAAACAAGTGCCCGTACAAGAACCCGTACGAGAGCCCGTCCGAGAGCCCGTAGAAGACACCCGCTACCAGGCAGGCGGCGGCCCGTACCCCGGCTGCGGCGGCACCGCGTCCGCCGTCCGCGCCGCCCGTCGCCGCGCGGCGACGAACCACACCACGAGCGTGAGCAGCAGCACCGTCCCGGCGCCCATGGCGCCGAAGGCGAGGAAGCGCAGCCCCGAACTGCCGGACGACCCGGACGACCCGGTACCCGAGCCGTTCGCCGCCGAGACGTCGTGCGCGCTGACGCCGATGCCGGCCGCGCCCGGATCACCGTCGTACGCGGGCGCGGGCAGCGCCTCGCCCTTGACGTCCACCCGCAGGGTGACCGGCACCGCGCCCGTCACCGCCTTGGCGACATCGGGGTGCACGGTGACCGCGAAGTAGTACCAGCCCGCGTACCGCACCCGCACCACATCGGTGGCGCTGCCCGCCCTGTTGGCGTACGACACCGGCGCCAGCCGCTCGTTCAGCGAGGTCGGCGCGCCGGAGTAGGAGTGGTCGACGGAGTCGATCAGCTCGCGGACCGGGCTGTACGCCGTCAGCCGCACGCCCTGGCCGATGTACGTGGCGCTGTCGCCGTTGGCCGGAGCGCTGGAGAAGTCCGAGAAGACGGTGGCCTGCTGGCCCCAGTCGACCGGGACCTTGTAGAAGCGCGTCTCGCCCGGCAGCACCTTGTCCTTCCAGATGCCGGTCTTGACGGCCGCCGCCGTCTCGAAGCTGGGGCCGCCGCGGGCCTGCCGCGGGGTGCCCGCGGTCAGCGGGGTCGGCGACGCGGAGCCGAAGTTCGGCGCGGGCTGCGCCGTCGTCCCGGCCTTCAGCGCGGGTTCGAGGACGAAGCGCAGCTCCAGCGGCCACGCGCCGGGGTCGGACGTCCCCGCGCTCGTCCGGTGCACCGACAGCGTGTACTGGTTGGCCTCCTGGCAGGACGTGCCGACGCCCGCCAGCCGCGCGACCGCCGAGCCGATCGGCCGGGTCGCGTCGTCGTCACGGAAGTTGGCGTCCCGGCTGTCGCAGGTGGTGCCGTCCGCGCTCTGGAGTTCAAGCTCCAGCCCGTCGTTGTACGCCACCCGCGAGCCGGTCGGCGGCAGCGCGAAGGCCGAGGCGTACGCCGAGGACGTGGCGTCGAGCGTGATCCCGTACATCCGGGTCTCGTTCGGCTTGATCATGCCCCGGTACGTGGTCGCGGCCTTCAACGGCGGCGCGTCCGCCGTGGTCTGCGCCCCCGAGACGGCGGTGCCCTCCGGCTTCCAGGTGGCCGGGGCCTCGGTCGGGACCCCCGTGGAACCGGCCGAGGACGACCCCGACGCGGAGGACGGGGGCGCGGACGGTGACGCCGTGTCGGCCGCCGCCTGTCCCTGGAGCGCGGCGAGCGCGAGCACGCCCGCCGCCGCGGTGAACGTCAGTTGGCGCTTCATGCCCCACCCCTGTAGTCGTCGCCGGACTGAGTGCCCGGTTGAGTGCCCGGTTGAGTGCCGGTCTCAGGGCCCGTCTGAGTGCCCGGTTGAGTGCCGGTCTGTGTGCTCGTCTGTGTGCCGGTGTGTGTGCCCGTCTGAGGGCCGACCAGCGTGTCCGCCTGCGCGCGGAACCGCTGACGGGCCCCGGCGCGGCGGATCAGCGCCGCCACCCCGACCCCGGCCAGCGCCACGGCGCCGCCCGTCCCCGCCGCGAGCAGGTCCTTGCCCGTGACCGAGCCGATGCCGGACCCCGCGGCGGAGCCCGTACCGTCACCGTCACCGTCACCGTCACCCGCGGCCCGGCCCTTCGTACCGCCGTCGGCGCCGCTCGCGCCGTTCCGGTCGCCGCCCTGCCGGGCCAGCTTCGGCGCCTGGTACTCGGGGCCCGCCAGCTCGTCACCGGTGACCGCGACCCGCAGGATGACGCCGACAGCGGCGTTCTTGGCCAACTGCGCCGCGTTCGGGCCGAGTCCGACCGCGATCCAGTAGTCGCCCGCGCTGTGCACGGTGTCGGCCGGGTCGCCGACCGTCCAGCGGTTGGTCCAGGTCACCGGGACGGTACCGAGGCCGACCGACAGCGGCTTGCCGAAGTACGAGCGCTCGCCGCGGGCGTCGGAGGCGCTCTCGATCGGGAGCCTGCCGGGCGCGAAGGCCGAGGTGGTGACGAAGGTGGACGCGTGGGACGAGGAGTCGTCCAGGACCGGCTCGTTGGCGAATTCCGCCGCGTAGGTGAGCTGCTGGCCCCAGCCGAGGTGGACCTTGTAGTAGCGGGTCTGGCCGGGCAGCAGGTGGTCCCGCCAGACGCCGGTGCCGACCCGTGCGGCGTCGTTGAAGCCGGTGCCGCCGACGAGGTCCTTGGGCGTGCCGGTGACGGGCGCGGGCGCGGCCCCGTAATCGGTCCGCGCGGCGGCCGGTGTGGTGCCCGCGGGCAGCGGCGCCTCGGCGTCCAGCCGCAGTTCGACCGGCCAGCGGCTCCGGTCGGAGGCGGGCGCGCTCGTCCGGTGCACCGACAGCAGGTAGCGGCCCGCCTTGTCGCAGTCGTCCTTGTGGTCGGCGGACGGCACCCGGCTGACCGCGCCGGTCAGCGTCATCGCGCCCTCGTTCTGCCCGAAGTGCGCGGACTGCGTGTCGCAGGAGTAGGCGTACTTACCCGTCCCCGTGAGCTTCAGCTCCAGGCCGTCGCCGTAGGTGACCGGCACGCCCGGCTGCGGGGCCGCGGTGACCGACGCGTCGGCGGTCGAGACGCCGTCCAGCGTGGCGGCGTACCAGCGCGTCTCGCCGGGGCCGATGGTGTCGAGGTACTGGCCGGTGCTGATCGAGGCGGCGTGCTCCGCCGAGTCGCCGCCGGTGATCCGGGTGCCCTCGAAGCGGTACGCGTCCGCGCTCAGTTGGGAGGCGCGCACGAGCTGGCGGGCGAGCGAGGCGGCGTCCGGCGCGTCGTAGTACGAGCCGTGCCCGGCGCGGGCGACGCACTCCAGCTCGTCGCGGGCCGCGCCCTTGACCTGGAAGCCGACCGTGTTGATCCGCAGGTCGATGCCGTCCTTGCCGTCGCCCGCGAGCCGCGCGGCCACGTCGCACGGCTTGGGCGCCCCGCAGTTGGACTCGCCGTCCGAGATCAGCAGGATCGTGCGCCGCCCGTCGGCGGGCAGGTCGTCGGCCGCCTTGGTGAGCGCGAGCGCCGTCGGGGTGTCCCCCTTGGGCTGTACGGCGTCCACCGCGCGCTTGACGGCGTCCCGGTCGAGCGGGGTGACCGGCTTGGCGAGCGAGGTGTCGTCGCAGCCGTGCGGCTTGCCCGCGCCGTAGACCCGCAGTCCGGTCGGGTAGCCGTCCGGCAGCGAGTCCACGACGGAGCCGACGGCCTTGCGGGCCGAGGCGATCCGGGTGCTGCCCGAGCCGTCGGGGCCCGCCATCGAGCCGGAGGAGTCCAGCACCATGATCAGGCTGCCGTCCTGCCCGACGGCCGGGGCGGCCGGCGCGGCGGGTGCGGCCGGGGCCGCGGCGGCGGTTCCCGCGCCGGTCAGCACGGCCGCGCAGGCCAGGAGCAGCGCCCCGAGCAGCGCGGCGGTGGCGGCTGCCCGCCCCGGTGGTGGTCGTCGTTCCATGCCGTCACATCCCCCTCACTCCACTTCATTTGCAAGAGCAAACCTAAGGATTTGCTCAGGCAAACTCAAGCGGTTCCTGTCACGGTCCCGCAACAGCCGAGCCGGGCTCGCCCGCACGCCCCGGCAGCGGCCAAGTCCCCCGACCCGCCCCCACGGCCCCCGGAAACAGCGAAGCCCCGGCGGCACTCACCCATGAGTGCGGCCGGGGCCCGAAGACAGTACGTACGGTTCACACGGTCGTGCTGGATCCCGCCGGAACCGTGTCGGTGGCTTCGGTCCACAGGTCCTGCTCGGCGCGGTCCGCCTGAATCTGTCGGTATACGAACAGTCCGGCGACGGCGGCCAGGGCGACCAGGAGAAACTTCTTCATCGCGTGACCTCCTCCTTGATTCCGTGGGGAGAGCTTCTGACGCGCCCGACTATACACAGCGGCCGATACCGAACGGTGACCTGTGCGGCCTTTCGTTCTACCCTCAACAGCGCGGCCTCACACCCCCCGTACACACCGAAGGCCCCCAACCGACTTGCGGTTGGGGGCCTTCACGCGGTGGGGCTACCAGGACTTGAACCTGGGGCCTCTTCCTTATCAGGGAAGCGCTCTAACCGTCTGAGCTATAGCCCCGCGCTGCACCGAAAGATTAGCGCACCCTGGGCCATGTCCCAAAATCGGTATCCGCCGCCCCGACCTGCCGCCCTGACGGACGGCTACTCGTCCTCCGCCAGCGTCAGCTCGACACCGCCGACGAAGCCCGCCGAGAGGTTGTAGACGAAGGCGCCGAGCGTGGCCAGCGCGGTGGCCAGGATGACGTCGATCACGGCGATCACACAGGTGATGACCATCACCCGGGAGAGCGACAGGAACGACACCAGGTCGAAGCCGCCGCTGCCGCCCTGCTCGGACGTGGTGGCCTCGCTGATGGTGTCGCCGACGGTGCTGAAGACGCCGATCGCGTCCAGCACCATCCACAGCACCGCCACGGCGATGATCGTGCAGATGCCCAGTGCGATGGAGAGCAGGAAGCTCACCTTCATCACCGACCAGGGATCGGCCTTGGCGATCCGCAGCCGCGCCTTGCGGGTGCGCGGCACCGACCGGGCCGCGGGACGCGGCCTGCGCACCCCCGCGGCGGCGGGCGAACCCGGCGTCGGCGGAGGTGTGGCGGGTGCCGGCGGCGCGTACGCCTGCGCCGGCTGGTGCGGCGGCGGCTGACGCGTGTCAGTCACGGTGTATCCCCCCTCTTGCGGGCCGTTGAGGTTGGCCGAGCCATGGGCACCCCCGGTCCTGCCCGCCCCACCTGCGGCGCCCGTGGCTCCACTCACGGCTTACTCCTCCGCTTCACCGGCCTCGGGCTCCAGGCCCGCGACCGCTCCGTCGTCCTCACCGGCTTCGGCCACGATGGCCGACTCCGGGTCGTCGTCCGCTTCGGCGTTCCGCGCGATGCCGACGACGGCGTCCCGCTTACCGAGGTTGATCAGTTGGACGCCCATGGTGTCACGGCCCGTCTCCCTGACCCCGTTGACCCGCGTACGGATCACCCCACCGCTGAGCGTGATGGCCAGGATCTCATCGGTCTCCTCGACAACCAAAGCGCCGACCAGAGAACCGCGGTCCTCCACGATCTTCGCCGCCTTGATACCGAGTCCGCCGCGCCCCTGGACCCGGTACTCGTCCACCGATGTGCGCTTCGCGTACCCGCCGTCCGTGGCGGTGAACACGAACGTACCGGGCCGGACGACATTCATCGAGAGGAGTTCGTCACCTGGACGGAAACTCATGCCCTTCACGCCCGAGGTGGCGCGGCCCATCGGGCGCAGCGCGTCGTCGGTGGCGGTGAAGCGGATGCACTGCGCCTTACGGCTGACGAGCAGCAGATCGTCCTCCGCGGAGACCAGCTCGGCGCCGATCAGCTCGTCGGAGGTGCCGAGCACCGCGCCCTCGCCGTCCGCGTCGCCGTCCACGGCGCCGGACTCGCGCAGATTGATCGCGATGACACCGCCCGCGCGCGGCGAGTCGTAGTCCTTCAGCGCGGTCTTCTTCACCAGTCCGGCCTTGGTGGCCAGCACCAGGTACGGCGCCGCGTTGTAGTCCTTGATCGCCAGGATCTGGGCGATCCGCTCGTCCGGCTGGAAGGCCAGCAGATTCGCCACGTGCTGGCCGCGCGCGTCCCGCCCGGCGTCCGGCAGCTCGTACGCCTTGGCCCGGTAGACCCGGCCCTTGTTGGTGAAGAACAGCAGCCACTGGTGGGTGGTGGTCACGAAGAAGTGGTCGACGATGTCGTCCTGCTTCAGCTTCGCGCCGCGTACGCCCTTGCCGCCGCGCTTCTGCGACCGGTAGTCCTCGGTCTTGGTGCGCTTGACGTAGCCGCCACGGGTGATCGTGACGACGATGTCCTCCTCGGCGATCAGGTCCTCCATGGACATGTCGCCGTCGAAGGGCACCAGCTTGCTGCGCCGGTCGTCGCCGAACTTGTCGACGATGGCCTGGAGTTCCTCGCTGATGATCTGCCGCTGCTTCTCCGGCGAGGCGAGGATCGCGTTGTACTCGTTGATCTTCTGCTGCAACTCGTCGTGCTCGGCGATGATCTTCTGCCGCTCCAGGGCGGCCAGCCGGCGGAGCTGCATCTCCAGGATCGCGTTGGCCTGGATCTCGTCGATCTGGAGCAGGCCCATCAGGCCCTCGCGCGCGACCTCGACGGTGTCGCTGCGCCGGATCAGCGCGATGACCTCGTCGATCGCGTCCAGCGCCTTGAGCAGACCGCGCAGGATGTGGGCGCGCTCCTCGGCCTTGCGCAGCCGGAAGCGGGTCCGCCGCACGATGACCTCGACCTGGTGGTTCACCCAGTTGCGGATGAACGCGTCCAGCGACAGGGTGCGCGGCACGCCGTCGACCAGCGCCAGCATGTTGGCGCCGAAGTTGGACTGGAGGTCGGTGTGCTTGTACAGGTTGTTCAGCACGACCTTGGCGACCGCGTCCCGCTTGAGGACGATGACCAGCCGCTGGCCGGTGCGCGACGAGGTCTCGTCACGGACGTCGGCGATGCCGCCGATCTTGCCGTCCTTCACCAGGTCGGCGATCTTCTGCGCCAGATTGTCCGGGTTGGTCTGGTACGGCAGCTCGGTGACGACCAGGCACTGCCGGTTCTGGATCTCCTCGACCTCGACGATCGCGCGCATCGTGATCGAGCCGCGGCCCGTACGGTAGGCGTCCTCGATGCCCTTGCGGCCGACGACCAGGGCGCCGGTCGGGAAGTCCGGGCCCTTGATCCGCTCCATGAGGGCGTCGAGCAGCTCCTCGGGCGTGGCGTCCGGGTTGGCCAGGCACCACTGGGCGCCGTCGGCGACCTCGCGCAGATTGTGCGGCGGGATGTTCGTCGCCATGCCGACCGCGATGCCCGCGGAACCGTTGATCAGCAGGTTCGGGAAGCGCGCCGGGAGGACCGTCGGCTCCTGGTTGCGGCCGTCGTAGTTGTCCTGGAGGTCGACGGTCTCCTCGTCGATGTCCCGGACCATCTCCATGGACAGCGGCATCATCTTGCACTCGGTGTACCGCATCGCGGCGGCCGGGTCGTTGCCCGGGGAACCGAAGTTGCCGTTGGAGTCCACCAGCGGCATCCGCATCGACCACGGCTGCGCGAGACGGACCAGCGCGTCGTAGATCGAGGAGTCACCGTGCGGGTGGTAGGTGCCCATCACGTCGCCGACGACGCGCGCGCACTTGTAGAAGCCCTTCTCGGGCCGGTAGCCGCCGTCGTACATCGCGTACAGCACGCGGCGGTGCACCGGCTTGAGGCCGTCCCGCACGTCCGGCAGCGCGCGCGAGACGATGACGGACATCGCGTAGTCGAGGTAGCTGCGCTGCATCTCGGTCTCGAGCCCGACGGGCTCGATGCGCAGGCCACCCGACTCGTTGCGCTCGTCCATCTCGGACGGGGGTACGTCGGGCACGGGGGGAACGTTGGAGGTGTCGTCGGCCATCGCTGTCGATTAGTCCTTTCACACGGCCAGTGGGGGCCGACTCAGATGTCCAGGAACCGGACGTCCTTGGCGTTGCGCTGGATGAAGGAGCGGCGGGCTTCCACGTCCTCGCCCATCAGCACCGAGAACAGGTCGTCGGCCTGGGCCGCGTCGTCGAGCGTGACCTTGCCGAGCACCCGGTGGTCGATGTCCATCGTGGTGACCCGCAGCTCCTCGGCGTTCATCTCGCCCAGACCCTTGAAGCGCTGGATCGAGTCCTCGCGGATGCGCTTGCCGGCCTGCTTGCCGATCTCCACCAGCGCGTCCCGCTCACGGTCGGAGTACGCGTACTCGAAGTCGTCCCGGCCCCACTTGATCTTGTACAGCGGCGGGCGGGAGAGGTAGACGTGCCCGGCCTCGACCAGCGGCCGCATGAAGCGGAACAGGAAGGTCAGCAGCAGGGTGTTGATGTGCTGGCCGTCGACGTCGGCGTCCGCCATCAGGATGATCTTGTGATAGCGGAGCTTGGAGATGTCGAAGTCCTCGTGCACACCGGTGCCGAAGGCCGAGATCAGGGCCTGGATCTCGGTGTTCTGGAGGATCTTGTCGATCCTCGCCTTCTCCACGTTGAGGATCTTGCCGCGGATCGGGAGGATCGCCTGGTACTGCGGGTTGCGGCCGGACTTCGCGGAGCCGCCGGCCGAGTCGCCCTCGACGATGAAGATCTCGCACTTCGTCGGGTCGTTGGACTGGCAGTCGCTCAGCTTGCCGGGCAGCGACGCGGACTCCAGCAGCCCCTTGCGGCGGGTCAGGTCCCGCGCCTTGCGGGCCGCGACCCGGGCGGTGGCCGCCTGGATCGACTTGCGGATGATGTCCGCGGCCTCGTTGGGGTTGCGGTCCAGCCAGTCGGTCAGGTGCTCGTGCACGACCTTCTGGACGAACGTCTTCGCCTCGGTGTTGCCCAGCTTCGTCTTCGTCTGGCCCTCGAACTGCGGCTCGCCGAGCTTGACGGAGATGATCGCGGTCAGACCCTCGCGGATGTCCTCGCCCGCCAGGTTGTCGTCCTTCTCCCGGAGGAACTTCTTCTCGCGCGCGTAGCGGTTGACCAGGCCGGTCATCGCCGCGCGGAAGCCCTCCTCGTGCGTGCCGCCCTCGTGCGTGTGGATCGTGTTCGCGAAGCTGTACACACCCTCGCTGTACTGGGTGTTCCACTGCATGGCGACCTCGACCGACAGCAGCCGCTCCTTGTCCTCCGCCTCGATGTCGATGACGGTGGGGTGGATCAGCTCGCCCTTGCGCGAGTTCAGGTACTTCACGTAGTCCACGAGGCCGCCCTCGTAGTGGTACGTGACGGTGAGCGGCTTGCCCTCCTCGTCCACGTGGTCGGCGCGCTCGTCGGTCAGCGAGATCCGCAGGCCCTTGTTGAGGAACGCCATCTCCTGGAAGCGCCGCGACAGCGTCTCGAAGGAGTAGTCGGTGGTCTCGAAGATGTCCGCGTCTGCCCAGAAGGTGACCGTGGTGCCGGTCTCGTCGACCGCCTCGTTCTTCAGCAGCGGCGCCGTCGGCACACCCAGCTTGTAGTCCTGCGTCCAGCGGTGGCCCTCGGTGCGCACCTCGACCGCGACCCGGGAGGACAGCGCGTTGACCACGGAGACGCCGACGCCGTGCAGACCGCCGGAGACCGCGTAACCGCCGCCGCCGAACTTGCCGCCCGCGTGCAGCACCGTCAGCACGACCTCGACGGCCGGCTTGCCCTCGGAGGGGACGATGCCCACCGGGATGCCGCGGCCGTTGTCCACGACGCGCACGCCGCCGTCTTCGAGGATGGTGACGTCGATGGTGTCCGCGTGACCGGCCATCGCCTCGTCGACCGAGTTGTCGACGACCTCCTGGACGAGGTGGTGCAGGCCCCGCTCACCGGTCGAACCGATGTACATACCGGGGCGCTTGCGCACCGCTTCGAGACCCTCGAGCACGGTGATCGCGCTGGCGTCGTAGGACTTGCTGGAATTCTCGTTGGGGTTGCCGGAATCGGCCACGAAGCGCCCTTTCTGGCACAGCACGAGCCGTCTCCCGCGGGGCGGGATCGGCTGCGTCTTCGACATGTTCCGCTGGTGTCCCCCTGTCTGCTGCCAGGGGAGGGCGGTCTGCCTATCAGTCTACCGGTAGCGCCGACATGAATGGGGCTTTGGCGGTACCTGAGTTCCCATGTGCCGTCCCGAACCGCCGCCGCCCGACTCCCTACACGCGGCCCTGGTGCCAAAACCGCTCACACGGGCGTCCAGGGCTTCCGGCTGTCAACCCCCGGCTACGCTGAGCAGGGTCGGCGCGAAGTCGCTACGGGCGCCGTACGAACGCGCTCCCCGCCGTACGCGCGGCGGCGCGTTCTCAGCCGTACGTGTCGCCGGGGCCGACGCTGCCGGGGGCGCGCAGCCGTCCGTACGAGCGGGCCGGGCCCGCGGGGCCGAGCACCTTGATCAGCTTCACCGTGCCGTGGCCGAGATCCGCGTTGAGCCGGGCCACCAGGGTCGGCGCCAGCAGCCGGAGCTGGGTCGCCCAGGCGGTCGAGTCGCACTGGACGGTCAGGACCGAGTCCTCCTCGTCGTACCGCGCGGGCGCGCAGTGCAGCGCCACCTCGGGGCCGACGAGCTGCGGCCAGCGGCCCATCACCCCGCCCACCGCGGCCGGGGCCTCCCAGCCGCGCTCGGTGATCAGCCGGTTGATCGCGGCGCCCAGCGGCAGCGGGTCGCGGCCGTCGGCGCGCGCGCCGCTGCGCAGCCCGCCGCGCCTGGCCTGCTTCTTCTGCACGGCCGCCGCGCCACGGGCCCTGGCCTGCTCCTTCGCGGCGCGCAGCGCGACCCGCGCGAGGTCGACGCCGGTCTGCTCGGGGAGCGTGCCGGACGGTGTACCCGCGGGCGCTGCCGGAGCGGTGTCGGCCGTGCCGTCCGCCGGGAGTGCCGTGCCGCCCGCGCCCCTGGCCCGCTTCGCGCCGCGCTCGCTCATACCCGCTCCACCGTCCCCTGCTCCACCGCGAACCGGGCCCCCACCAGGACACCCGGCACATCGTCGTCCACCGCCGCCGTCACCAGCACCTGCTCGCCGGGCGCGACCAGCTCCGCCAGCCGCTCGCGCCGCTTGGTGTCCAGCTCGGCGAAGACGTCGTCCAGCACCAGCACCGGCTCGCCGCCGTCGGAGCACAGCAGTTCGTACGACGCCAGGCGCAGCGCGAGCGCGTACGACCAGGACTCGCCGTGGCTGGCGTAGCCCTTGGCGGGCATCGGGCCGAGCTTGAGCAGCAGGTCGTCGCGGTGCGGCCCGACCAGCGTCACCCCGCGCTCGATCTCCTGCCTGCGCGCCTCGCCCAGCGCCTCCAGCAGCCGCCCGTACAGGTCCTCGCGGCCCTCGGCCCCGGCCATCCTCTCGCCCATCGAGCCCCGGTACTCGAAGCCGACCGGGCCGCCGCCGGGGGCGAGCTGTTCGTACGCCTTGTCGGCCAGCGGCTGGAGCGCGGCCACCAGGTCCAGGCGCTGCGCGAGCAGTTCCGCGCCGACCCGCGCCAGATGCTGGTCCCACACGTCGAGGGTGGACAGGTCGCCGCCCTTGCCGCCGTGCCTGCGGGCCATCGCGGCGGACTTCAGCAGGGTGTTGCGCTGCTTGAGCACCCGGTCGTAGTCGCTGCGGACCCCGGCCAGGCGCGGGGTGCGGGCGGTGATCAGCTCGTCGAGGAAGCGGCGGCGCTCGGTCGGGTCGCCCTTGACCAGCGCCAGGTCCTCCGGCGCGAAGAGCACGCTGCGGACGATGCCCAGCAGGTCGCGCGGGCGGCCGGGCGCCGAGCGGTTGATCCGGGCGCGGTTGGCCCGCCCCGGATTGATCTCCAGCTCCACGAGCTGCTGCCGGTCGCCCTGCACGACCTGGGCCCGGACGACCGCGCGCTCGGCGCCCATCCGGACCAGCGGCGCGTCGGTGGAGACCCGGTGGCTGGACAGCGCCGCCAGATAGCCGACGGCCTCGACCAGATTGGTCTTGCCCTGCCCGTTGGGCCCCACGAAAGCGGTGACGCCCGGGTCGAGGGGGACCTCGGCCCGGGCGTAGGAACGGAAGTCGGCGAGCGAAAGGTGCGCTACGTGCATCGCGTGCTGTGGCGCGGGACCGCGCCGACCTCCCTGCTGTCTGGCTTTCGTACTACTCGGCGGCGGTGACCGCGTGGCCGCCGAATTCGTTGCGGAGCGCGGCGATCATCTTCATCTGCGGCGAGTCGTCCTGGCGGGACGAGAACCGGGCGAACAGCGACGCGGTGATGGCGGGCAGCGGCACGGCGTTGTCGATGGCGGCCTCGACCGTCCACCGGCCCTCGCCGGAGTCGTCCGCGTGGCCGCGCAGGGCGCCCAGGTGCTCGTCCTTGTCGAGCGCGTCCACGGCCAGGTCGAGCAACCAGGAGCGGATGACCGTACCGGACTTCCAGGAGCGGAAGACCTCGCGGACGTCGGTGACCGAGTCCACCGCCTCCAGCAGCTCCCAGCCTTCGGCGTAGGCCTGCATCATCGCGTACTCGATGCCGTTGTGGACCATCTTGGCGAAGTGGCCCGCGCCGACCTTGCCCGCGTGCACGGCGCCGGCGTCGCCCTCGGGCTTGAGCGCGTCGAAGATGGGCTGCGCCTTGGCGACGTCCTCGTCCTTGCCGCCGTACATCAGCGCGTAGCCGTTGGCCAGGCCCCAGACACCGCCGGAGACGCCGCAGTCGACGAAGCCGATGCCCTTGGCCGCCAGCTCGTCGGCGTGCCGCTCGTCGTCCGTCCAGCGGGAGTTGCCGCCGTCCACGACGAGGTCGCCGGGGGAGAGCAGTTCGCCCAGCTCGTCGATGGTCGACTGGGTGGCCGCGCCCGCGGGGACCATGACCCACACCACGCGCGGTCCCTTGAGGGAGTCCACAAGCTCCTGGAGGCTGTGGACGTCGGCGAGATCCGGGTTCCGGTCGTACCCGATGACGGTGTGCCCGCCGCGGCGGATGCGCTCGCGCATGTTGCCGCCCATCTTGCCGAGACCGATGAGACCGAGCTCCATCGCAGATCCTTCGTTCGAAGCGTGTCTGACCTGAGCCGAGCCTACGACGGCCCGCTGTGACCGGCTCAGCCGGACGGTGTGTCCGGCGGGCGGGGGCGGCCCCGGCGGCCGTCAGTCGGCCGCCGACAGCCGTCAGCCGGACAGCCGGACCGGCATGATCAGGTACTTGTACGCGTCGTCCGCCTCGGCGTCGAGCGCGGGACGGCCGCTGAGCAGCGCGGGCTTGGTCGAGGTCGTGAAGGAGAGCTGGGCGACGGCGGAGTCGATCGCGCTGAGGCCGTCGAGCAGGAAGGTCGGGTTGAAGGCGATCGAGATGTCGTCGCCCTCCAGCTTGGCGTCGACGCGCTCCACAGCCTGTGCGTCGTCGCTGGAACCGGCCTCCAGGGTGAGCACGCCCTGCTCGAAGCTGAGCCGCACCGGGGTGTTCCGCTCGGCGACCAGGGCCACGCGCTTGACGGCCTCGACGAACGGCGCGGTCTCGATCACCGCGACCGAGGCGAACTCGGTCGGGAAGAGCGTGCGGTACTTCGGCAGGTCGCCTTCGAGCAGCCGGGTCGTCGTACGGCGGCCGGCGCCCTCGAAGCCGATCAGGCCCTCACCGGCGCCGGATCCGGCGAGCGCGATGGAGACGGTGTCTCCGCTGGTGAGCGACTTGGCGGTGTCCAGCAGCGTCTTGGCGGGCACCAGGGCGACGGCGGAGATGTCGGCCTGCTCGGGCTTCCACAGGAACTCGCGGACCGCGAAGCGGTAGCGGTCGGTGGCGGCGAGCGTGACGGTGTCGCCCTCGATCTCGATCCGCACACCGGTGAGCACCGGGAGCGTGTCGTCGCGGCCCGCGGCGATGGCGACCTGGGAGGCGGCGGCGGCGAAGATCTCGCCGGGCACCGTCCCCGAGGCGTCGGGCATCGCGGGCAGCGCCGGGTACTCCTCCACAGGCAGGGTGTGGAGTGTGAACCGCGAGCTGCCGCAGACCACGGTCACGCGGATTCCGTCGGTGGAGATCTCCACCGGGCGGTTGGGCAGGGCCCGCGAGATGTCGGCGAGCAGCCGCCCCGAGACCAGGACCGTGCCCTCCTCCTCGACCTCGGCCTCCACCGACACCCGTGCCGAGACCTCGTAGTCGAAGCCGGAGAGGCTGAGCTTGCCCTCCTCCGCCTTCAGCAGGAGCCCGGCGAGGACGGGCACCGGGGGACGGGCCGGAAGGCTACGGGCTGCCCAAGCCACTGCCTCGGCGAGTACGTCGCGCTCCACCCGGATCTTCACCGGAACCGCCTCCTGCTTGTTGCTGGCTGTCGGGGAACAGTCTGACGCACAGCACCGACAGTCGGTGCGGGTTGGCGTCAAGCCGCGACACGAGCCGCAGGGCGGGTCCGGGCCGAGTTGTGCACACCCCCCGCTTCGAAGCAGGTTCCCATCTATCTCTACGTAGTCGTAGTAATAGGGGTTGTGGATACCGTGGATAAGTGGTTCCGGTGCAGGTCAGACCCTGTTTTTTATCCACCGGGCCTGTGGGTGGGGCATGGGGACAACCAGGGGGTCCTGTGGACGGCCGGAAGTTGTGCACACCCGATTCACAGGTGACCCCGGGTTCTCCCCAGCGCTGTCCCCAGAAATACCCAGGTTCTCCCCAGGCCAACCCACCACCTTGGTGTGACGCCTTTCACTCTTCCGTGGGACCAGGCGCGTTTCGTTGCCGAACAGTGGACAGAGATGTGGAGAAACGATCCCATGCTGTGCACAACGAGCCCCAACCTGTGGGCGAGCGGTGGACAACGCGAAGTGACCCCCAAGAGGTGTCCTTTCTGTCCACAGTCTGTGGATTCGGGTTGCCCACATATCCACACCCGGCTGAGCTGGGCGTACCTCCCTTGCGGCGCCCGGCCTGTGGAGACTTTCTGGACAACTCCGGTGTCCCCAGGGTGTGGACGGTCCATTTGCCACAGTCCTGTGGAGAACTGCCCCTCGGCGTACGGGAATCGAACAGGGCGCGGCGCGGCGGACAACGCGAAGCGCCCCGGGAGAGGTCTCCCGGGGCGCTCGGAGGGGCTGTGCGCGGCGCTTCTCCGCGCGCGGCTCAGCTCTTGATGCGGTTGGTCAGCTCCGTCACCTGGTTGTAGATGGAGCGCCGCTCGGCCATCAGGGAGCGGATCTTCCGGTCGGCGTGCATGACCGTGGTGTGGTCG
Source organism: Streptomyces sp. NPDC093221 (assembly GCF_044753885.1). Taxonomy (NCBI): domain Bacteria; kingdom Bacillati; phylum Actinomycetota; class Actinomycetes; order Kitasatosporales; family Streptomycetaceae; genus Streptomyces; species Streptomyces sp. NPDC093221. The sequence goes on from NZ_JBIVOA010000001.1 coordinate 51,756, forward strand.
CGGCCGCCGAAGAGCGCGCCGATCTTCGGCAGCGACAGGTCCGTCAGCTCGCGGCACAGGTACATGGCGATCTGCCGGGCGGTGACCAGGACGCGGCTGCGCGAGGAGCCCGACAGGTCGTCCACGGCCAGCCCGAAGTACGCGGCGGTCTCGGCCATGATGGCCGTCCCGCTGATCTCGGGCACCGAGTCCTCGCCGCCGGGGATCAGGTCCTTCAGCACGATCTCGGTGAGCTGGAGGTCGACCGGCTGCCGGTTGAGGCTGGCGAAGGCGGTGACCCGGATGAGCGCGCCCTCCAGCTCGCGGATGTTCCGCGAGATCCGGGACGCGATGAACTCCAGCACCTCGGGCGGGGCGTTGAGCTGCTCCTGCACCGCCTTCTTGCGCAGGATCGCGATCCTGGTCTCCAGCTCGGGCGGCTGGACGTCGGTGATCAGGCCCCACTCGAAGCGGTTGCGGAGCCGGTCCTCCAGGGTGACGAGCTGCTTGGGCGGCCGGTCGGAGGAGAGCACGATCTGCTTGTTGGCGTTGTGCAGGGTGTTGAAGGTGTGGAAGAACTCCTCCTGCGTCGACTCCTTGCTCGCCAGGAACTGGATGTCGTCGACGAGCAGGATGTCCATGTCCCGGTACCGCTTGCGGAACGCGTCCGCCTTGCCGTCCCGGATCGAGTTGATGAACTCGTTGGTGAACTCCTCGGAGCTGACGTACCGCACCCGTGTCCCCGGGTACAGGCTCCGCGCGTAGTGCCCGATCGCGTGCAGCAGGTGCGTCTTGCCGAGCCCCGACTCCCCGTAGATGAAGAGCGGGTTGTACGCCTTGGCCGGGGCCTCGGCGACGGCGACCGCGGCCGCGTGCGCGAAGCGGTTGGACGCGCCGATCACGAAGGTGTCGAAGAGGTACTTGGGATTCAGCCGGGCGGTCGGCTCGACGGCGCCGCCGGAGGAGGAACCCGAATGGCCCGAGTGGTTCTGGCGCCCCGAGGGGTCGGAGTGCCCGGAAGGCCCCGAGGGCCCGTCGAGCCGGCCGCCCGACAGATTCGGCGACGCGTGCCGCCCGGTGGACTGCTGCTGCTGCTGCTGGTCCGGCCGGCCCTGGCCCTGCTGCCGGTCCTGCTGCTGGTAGCCGCCGGACTGCGGCGCGTAACCGCCCTGCGGGGACTGCGGGTACGCCTGGTGCGGTACGACCGGGTAGCCGTCGTGCGTGTCCTGTCGGTACCGGTGGCTCTGCTGCTCCGGGTACGGCTCGCGGTCCTGGAAGCCGCCGCTGTTCTGCGCGGGCAGGGTCCAACTGTCGGTACGCGGCTGCCGCCAGCCGTCGTCGCTCTGCCGCGGCGGCCACTCGTCGGGGCCCGCGTGCCGGCCCTGGCTCTGCTGCTCGGGGTAGGCGCGGCGCATCCGCATGCCGTCGTCCCCGAGGTCGCCGCCGTGCCGGTCGTCCCGCGGGCCGTCCCGCATGCCGTCGCGGTGGTCGTCGCGCAGCTCGTCCCTGTGGTCCGCGCGGTGCCCGTCGCGGCGGTCGTGCCGCTCGTGCTGCTGCTCGTACGGGTCCTGGTCGTGGTCGGCCGGGGCCGGCTCCTGGTCGCCGCCGGACGCGACGGCGATGGCGATCCCGACAGGGTGACCGAACTCACGGCTCAGCACCTCGGTGATCAGCGGCAGCAGCCGCCCCTCCAGGACGCTCTTGGCGAATTCGTTGGGCGCGGAGAGGACGGCGGTGCCCGCGACCAGGGCCAGCGGCTGGGTGCGCTTGAGCCACTCCGCGTCCTTGGGCTTCAGGTCCTCGCTGTCCACCAGCAGTTTCTGGAGTACGCGCGGCCACACTGCGGCAAGATCGGCGGTTACGTCAGCCACAGGGCACGCTCTCTCGTCGCTTAATGGTGCAAGTGCGGGCAACTCCCGCGAAAGTGTGGTCCTGAAGACAGGCGGGAAGAGTTGGGAGTTCAGCCACGGTAGTCAGGGGGTAGGCGCGGTTCAAGTCGTTGTCCACAGGGTGTGTACAAATGCCGGGCCCGCGACCGCCGGGTTTGACCGGATGGCCTAGCCGCGCGTACCGTATCGAGGTCGAGTTGTCGATGGCTGCTGCCGCCTGCCTACCGATGGGCGAGGGTCTTCCGGAAGTCCCCGGATGATCGTCAAGCGGTGCACCTGATCTGTTCCGCGAGATTCTTCGTGGGCGCACGGTGACAGCCAGGCGACGCCCCGCCGGACACGATTTTCCCTGGAGCCCCCGAGTGAGCAAGCGCACCTTCCAGCCGAACAACCGCCGTCGTGCGAAGACCCACGGCTTCCGTCTGCGTATGCGCACCCGCGCCGGCCGCGCGATTCTCGCGACCCGCCGCAGCAAGGGCCGCGCCCGACTGTCCGCCTGATCGTCACAGGTCTCATGCCGTGCTGCCCACCGAGAATCGGCTGAGGCGGCGCCAGGACTTCGGAGAAGCGGTTCGCCGAGGACGCCGAGCGGGTCGACCGCTGCTGGTGGTCCATCTGCGCAGCGACATCACGGACCCGCATGTGCCGGGGGGGAGCACTCCCCCGGTGCGTGCGGGTTTCGTCGTGAGCAAGGCGGTGGGTGGCTCGGTGCAGCGCAATCTGGTCAAGCGCCGACTGCGTCATCTGGTCCGCGAACGCCTGTCGCAGCTGCCCCCCGGTAGCCTGGTAGTCGTACGAGCGCTACCCGGAGCCGGTGGCGCTGACCATGCGGAGCTGGCCCACGACCTGGACGCCGCCCTCGAGCGGCTGCTGGGTCGCGACACCCGAGGCGAAGCCGAGGGGAGGGTGTCTCGATGAAGTACCCGCTGCTGGCACTGATCAAGCTGTACCAGTGGACGATCAGTCCGCTGCTCGGCCCGGTCTGCCGGTACTACCCCTCGTGCTCCCACTACGGGTTCACGGCCATCGACCGGCACGGCGCGATCAAGGGCACCGCCCTGACCGCGTGGCGCATCCTGCGCTGCAATCCCTGGTCGCCGGGCGGCGTGGACCATGTCCCGCCGCGCAAGCGGCCGCCATGGCACGATCGGCTGCGCCGCGCACTGCGGGGCGGCTCCGACGGGCCCGTCACGCCCGAGCCCACCGGACCCTCTCACGCCCAAGGAGCCTGATCGTGGGGATTCTGAACCCCCTCTACGACGCTGTCTCGTGGATCATCGTCCAGTTCCACTCGTTCTACAGCCTGATCTTCGACAAGGACAGCGGCTGGGCGTGGGGTCTGTCCATCGTCTCGCTGGTGGTCCTGATCCGGATCTGCCTGATCCCGCTGTTCGTCAAGCAGATCAAGTCGACCCGGAACATGCAGGCGCTCCAGCCCAAGATGAAGGCGATCCAGGAGCGCTACAAGAACGACAAGCAGCGCCAGTCCGAAGAGATGATGAAGCTGTACAAGGAGACGGGTACCAACCCGCTCTCCTCGTGCCTGCCGATCCTGGCGCAGTCCCCGTTCTTCTTCGCGCTGTACCACGTGCTGAGCAACATCGCCAAGGGCCACGAGGTCGGCGTGATCCATGCCAACCTGGTCGACAGCGCCAAGAACGCGCACATCTTCGGTGCCCCGCTGGCGGCGAAGTTCCTGGACAGCGCGGCCAAGGTCGAGTCGCTGGGCGCCACGCAGACCAATGTGCGCATCGTCACGGTGATCATGATCCTCATGATGTCGGCGTCGCAGTTCTACACGCAGCGCCAGCTCATGACGAAGAACGTCGACATGACGGTGAAGACCCCGTTCATGCAGCAGCAGAAGATGCTGATGTACGTCTTCCCGGTCATCTTCGCCGTCATGGGTATCAACTTCCCCGTCGGTGTCCTCGTCTACTGGCTGACCACCAACGTGTGGACCATGGGCCAGCAGATGTTCGTGATCCGGCGTAACCCCACCCCCGGCAGCCTCGCGTTCCAGCAGCGCCAGGAGCGGCTGCGCGCCAAGGGCAAGCTCGTCGAGCCCCCGGAGGAAGTGGCCGCCAAGGAGGCCGTGGAGGTCGCGCGCGCCAACCGCACCCAGCCCAAGCGGCAGCCGAAGTCCAAGCGCCAGACGACCCCCACGGGCACGGGCGCCGGCGGCGGCGCGGCGGGCGGCACCGGTGGCGGCGGCGCTCCCAGGGCGGGCGGTGGAGCCCCGCGGGCGGGCGCTCCCAAGGCCGGTGCCCCGAAGGCGAGCGGCGGCTCGGCAGGCACAGGCAGGACAGGCGGCGGTACGAAGCAGGGCGGCGCTCCGGGCAAGCAGGGCGGTTCGCCCGGCAAGCAGTCCGGTGGCAAGTCCAAGCCGACCAACCTGTCGAAGAAGAAGTAAGAGGAGCCCAGGCGTGAGCGACGTCAACACCACCACCGCACCCGACAACGGCTCGGCCGCGACCCTGAACCGGCTGGAGCAGGAGGGTGATATCGCCGCCGACTACCTGGAAGGTCTGCTGGACATCGCGGACCTCGACGGTGACATCGACATGGATGTCGAGGGCGAGCGCGCGTCGGTGTCGATCATCGGTGACACCGGCACCCGTGATCTGAACAAGCTGGTCGGCCGGGACGGCGAGGTGCTGGAAGCCCTCCAGGAGCTGACCCGGCTCGCGGTGCACCGGGAGACCGGTGAGCGCAGCAGGCTGATGCTGGACATCGCCGGGTTCCGGGCGCGCAAGCGGGCCGAGCTGGCGCAGCTCGGCGCGAAGGCGGCGGCGGAGGCCAAGGCCAGCGGTGAGCCGGTGAAGCTGGACCCGATGACGCCGTTCGAGCGCAAGGTCGTGCACGACGCCGTGGCCGCCGCGGGCCTGCGCAGCGAGTCCGAGGGCGAGGAGCCCCAGCGCCGGGTGGTCGTACTCCCGGTCTGACCGGACGCTGTGTGGTACTGCTCTGTCGGCCCCGTCTGTTCGCAGGCGGGGCCGAACCTTGTGAGTGACCTAGGAAAGGACAGCCCCCGTGACGGAGGCAGCAGCGGAGCTTCCCGCGCCGCCCGAGCAGGCCAGGACGGTCTTCGGTGACCGGTTCGCCGACGCCCTGCGCTATGCCGAGCTGCTCGCGGACGCCGGGGTGCGCCGCGGCCTGATCGGCCCGCGCGAGGTGCCCCGCCTGTGGGAGCGGCACCTGCTGAACTGCGCGGTGCTCTCCGAGGTCATCGACGAGGACGTGTCCGTGTGCGACGTCGGCTCGGGCGCCGGCCTGCCGGGTATCCCGCTGGCGCTGACCCGGCCCGATCTGCGGATCACGCTGCTGGAGCCGCTGCTGCGCAGGACCACCTTCCTCGAAGAGGTCGTCAAGGTGCTGGGGCTGAGCAATGTCACCGTGGTGCGCGGCCGGGCCGAGGAGATGATGGGCAAGCTGCCCCCGGTGGACGTGGTGACCGCGCGCGCCGTGGCGCCGCTGGAACGGCTCGCGGGCTGGGGCCTGCCGCTGCTGCGCCCGCACGGTGAGATGGCGGTCCTCAAGGGCGACACCGCGCTGGACGAGCTGAAGGCGGCCAGGGCCGCGCTCGACCGGCTGGGCGCGGTCGACACCTCTGTGGTCCAGGTCGGCGAGGGCATCGTGGACCCACTCTCCACCGTCGTACGCGTCCTGGTCGGCGAGAGCCCCGGCGGGGTACGCGCCGCGACCCGGCGGGCGAAGGCCGCGCGCGCGAGCCGTAACCCGCGGGGCGGAGCTCCCCGCCGTCGCCGCTGAACCGTCGTTCCTCGAACGGTCCCGCGCCGAACCCTCCCTCTACGCCATACAAACGGCCAAACAGACATAACCCGGAGTGTCTGCGGAGTTAGCGGTCCGGCGCTGTGCATCGTGTTCCACGTGAAACGTCGCTCGCTGCTACCAGGAGTCCTCAGCCGCGGCCGAGCCGCGGCCGAGGCACACGCCAACAAGCCCTCCAAGACGCCCCAGTCGGTGGATAGATCTACGGCTTCATCCACAGGCAGCCAAGTCTCGCTGGTTCATCACCCCTCCGGCATGGCAGGCTCTTCTCATAGCGAGCCTGAAGTCGAGGAGTGTGAGTCCTTGCGGTCCGACGCCAACATCGCGGGACCGATGGCCGATCCGGTCCCCGGTCCCCGCACAGCAGAGTTTGCCGGGGGCCCGATTGCCGTGCCCCCGGGGTTCGGAGACGGTGTTTCACGTGAAACATTGCCTCCCATGGATGACACCCCGATCGGCCGCGCCGCGCAGTTGGCCGTCGAGGCACTGGGACGCGCCGGGGAAGGACTTCCCCGGCCGGCCCAGACCCGGGTGATGGTGGTCGCCAATCAGAAGGGCGGGGTCGGCAAGACCACGACCACGGTGAATCTGGCGGCCTCCCTGGCGCTGCACGGCGCCCGGGTGCTCGTGGTCGACCTGGACCCGCAGGGCAACGCCTCCACGGCGCTGGGCATCGACCACCACGCCGAGGTCCCCTCGATCTACGACGTCCTGGTGGAGAGCAAGCCCCTGTCCGACGTCGTGATGCCGGTCCCCGATGTGGAGGGCCTGTTCTGCGCGCCCGCCACCATCGACCTGGCGGGCGCCGAGATCGAACTGGTCTCCCTGGTCGCCCGCGAGAGCCGGCTCCAGCGGGCGATCGAGGCGTACGAGCAGCCGCTGGACTACGTCCTGATCGACTGCCCGCCCTCGCTCGGCCTGCTGACCGTCAACGCGTTGGTGGCCGGGGCCGAGGTCGTCATCCCGATCCAGTGCGAGTACTACGCGCTGGAGGGGCTGGGCCAGCTCCTGAAGAACGTGGAACTGGTCCGCGCGCACCTCAACCCGAAGCTGCATGTGTCGACGATCCTGCTGACCATGTACGACGGACGGACGCGCCTCGCCTCCCAGGTCGCGGAGGAGGTGCGCACGCACTTCGGCAAGGAGGTGCTGCGGACCAGCATCCCGCGGTCCGTCCGGATCTCCGAGGCGCCCAGCTACGGCCAGACCGTACTGACCTATGACCCGGGCTCCAGCGGCGCGCTGTCGTATCTGGAAGCCGCCCGGGAGATGGCCCTGCGCGGAGTCGAGGCGTCAGTCGCCGTCGAGTACGACCCGCAGGGTGACTACACCCAGCACGATGAGCAGAACCCGCACAGCATGTCGGAGGGGATCCAGTGAGTGATCGACGCAGAGGGCTCGGCCGTGGTCTCGGCGCGCTGATCCCGGCCGCGCCGCAGTCGACGGGCGGCGCCCAGGGCGCCGCACCGGTACTGACGCAGGAACGCGGCGTCGCCGCGGCCAAGGTGGCCGGACTGGTGGACCGCAGAGTCCCCGAGGCCGCGCCGCCGCCCGTGGTGGACATCCCTGTTTCACGTGAAACAGAGCCGGACCTCTCCGACGCGAAGAACCCCGTACCGGGTGCCTACTTCGCGGAGCTGGACCTGGACTTCATCACGCCGAACCCGCGCCAGCCGCGTGAGGTCTTCGACGAGGACGCCCTCAACGAACTGATCACCTCCATCAAGGAGGTCGGTCTGCTCCAGCCGGTCGTCGTGCGTGAGATCGGCAAGGACCGCTTCGAGCTGATCATGGGCGAGCGCCGCTGGCGGGCGTGCCGCGAGGCCGGCCTGGAGCGGATTCCGGCGATCGTCCGGGCGACCGACGACGAGAAGCTCCTCCTGGACGCCCTCCTGGAGAACCTGCACCGGGCCCAGCTCAACCCCCTGGAGGAGGCGGCGGCGTACGACCAGTTGCTCCGCGACTTCTCCTGCACCCACGAGCAGTTGGCGGACCGGATCGGGCGCTCCCGCTCGCAGGTCTCCAACACGCTCCGGCTGCTGAAGCTGTCCGCCCCGGTGCAGCGCCGGGTCGCGGCCGGGGTGATCTCCTTCGGCCACGCGCGGGCGCTGCTCTCGCTGGACGACCCCGAGGAGCAGGACAAGCTGGCCCACCGGATCGTCGCCGAAGGGCTGTCGGTGCGCGCGATCGAAGAGATCGTGACGCTGATGAACAGCGACCCGAAGCCCACCAGGAAGAGTGCGGCGCCCCGGGCCGGGCGTCGGGTCTCCCCGGCGCTCACCCACCTCGCCTCCCGACTCTCCGACCGCTTCGACACCCGGGTGAAGGTCGACCTGGGGCAGAAGCGCGGAAAGATCGTCGTGGAATTCGCGTCGATAGAGGATCTGGAGCGCATCCTCGGGGCGATGGCCCCGGGCGAGGGCAATGTGCTGGAGAACCGGCTCGAAGAGGAAACCGAGGACGAAGACGGCGAGTGACGCGGGCGCACCCCGGCGTTCGCGCCGGGGTGTACGTGGGCAGTTCGGTTCACGGCAGAGATGGGGTTCAGGCCACATGGGACGTCGGCTGGCACCACTGACACTCGACAATCTCCCGGACCTCCCCAAGCCCTGCCGCAGTTGCGTCTTCTGGGAACTGGACCCGGTCAGTGGCGAAGCGGCCGTCCAGGCGGGCAAGCCCGAGCTGGAGAAGGAGGCGTGGATCTCCGCCGTTCTGCTGGAGTGGGGTTCCTGCGGACGGGTCGTCTACGTCGACGAGGTGCCCGCGGGCTTCGTGCTCTACGCGCCCGCCGCGTATGTGCCGCGCTCCCTGGCCTTCCCGACCAGCCCGGTGTCGGCGGACGCCGTCCAGCTCATGACCGCGCGCATCCTGCCCGGCTTCCAGGGGCAGGGCCTCGGCCGGGTCCTGGTGCAGACCGTCGCCAAGGACGTCATCCGGCGGGGCTTCAAGGCGATCGAGGCGTTCGGCGACGCGAAGTGGACCGCCCCCTCGTGCGTCCTGCCCGCGGACCATCTGCTCGCGGTCGGCTTCAAGACGGTCCGCCCCCACCCGCGCTATCCCCGGCTGCGGCTGGAGCTGCGCTCCACGATCTCCTGGAAGGAGGACGTCGAGATGGCCATCGACCGCCTCCTGGGCGCCGTCCAGAAGGAGCCTGCCCTCCGGCCCCTGTGAGCCGCTGTCACTCCTCACGGCCGCGCCGGGCATCCGGCCCGGACATGCGAGAGGGCCGACCCCCGGATCGGGGGTCGGCCCTCTCGTGTTCCACGTGGAACAGCGTCCGCCGGTGAAGACGTCCGCCGGTGAAAGCGTCAGCCGGTGAGCGTCAGCCGATGAAGTCGGACAGGTCGCGCACGATGGCGGCCTTCGGCTTGGCGCCGACGATGGTCTTCACGACCTCGCCGCCCTTGTAGACGTTGAGCGTCGGGATGGACATCACGCCGTACTTCGCCGCGGTGACCGGGTTCTCGTCGATGTTCAGCTTGACGATGGTGATGTTCTCCGCGTGCTCCTCCGCGATGGCCTCCAGCGAGGGGGCGATCTGGCGGCACGGGCCGCACCACTCCGCCCAGAAGTCCACCAGCACGGGCTTGTCGCTGGCGAGCACCTCCTCGGCGAACGTCTCGTCGGTCACGTGCTTGGTGTTGCCGGCCACGGCGGTCTCCTCAGGTCGTGATGTGTGCGTGTCGGGGTGAGGGATGGAAGCGGGTCAGACGGCGGCCTTGTCGGCCGACGCGTCGGCCGTCTCGGCCTTCTCGGCGTCGGCGAGGGCGGCCAGGTAGCGCTCGGCGTCCAGCGCGGCGGAACAGCCGGTGCCGGCCGCGGTGATCGCCTGACGGTAGGTGTGGTCCACGACGTCTCCCGCGGCGAAGACACCGGGGACGTTGGTCCGGGTGCTCGGCGCCTGGACGGTGAGGTAGCCCTCGCCGTCGACGTCGAGGACGCCCTTGAACAGCTCGCTGCGCGGGTCGTGGCCGATCGCGATGAACAGCCCGGTGACGGGCAGCTCCGAGGTCTCGCCGGTCTTCGTGTTGCGCAGGGTCAGACCGGAGAGCTTGCCGTCGCCGTGGATCTCGGCGACCTCGCTGTCCCAGACGAAGGAGATCTTCGGGTCGGCGAAGGCGCGGTCCTGCATCGCCTTGGACGCCCGCAGGCTGTCCCGGCGGTGCACGATCTTCACGGACTTGGCGAAGCGGGAGAGGAAGGTCGCCTCCTCCATCGCGGTGTCGCCGCCGCCGATCACGGCGATGTCCTGCTCGCGGAAGAAGAAGCCGTCACAGGTGGCACACCAGGAGACGCCGCGGCCGGAGAGCTGGTCCTCGTTGGGGAGGTTCAGCTTGCGGTGCTGCGAGCCGGTGGTGACGATGACGGTCTTGGCGCGGTGCACGGTGCCCGCCGAGTCCGTGACGGTCTTGATGTCGCCGCCGAGGTCGACCGCGACCACGTCGTCCGGGACCAGCTCGGCGCCGAAGCGCTCGGCCTGGGCGCGCATGTTGTCCATGAGGTCCGGGCCCACGATGCCGTCGCGGAAGCCGGGGAAGTTCTCCACCTCGGTGGTGTTCATCAACGCGCCGCCGGCGGTGACCGACCCCTCGAAGACCAGCGGGTTGAGGGATGCGCGCGCCGTGTAGAGCGCCGCGGTGTACCCCGCGGGCCCCGAGCCGATGATGATCACGTTACGGACGTCGCTCACGGGTGTCTTCCTCGTCTCTGCGGACAACTGCGGGGGCCCTGGCTGGACTCTCGTCCTGCCTAACGGATCCTACGGGTCCAGCATTCCCCGGACGGCGCGGCGCACGCCGTACGCCACGCCCCCCGGACGAACGGCTCAGCGCTGGTAGGTGCTCCGGAAGAGAACCGCGCCGGGACTGGTCGCCGTACAGGCGGCGCTGACCACGAACGCGTCGACCGCCGAGGCGTCACTCGGGTGCGGCAGCACCACAAGGTAGGAGTCCGTCCCGTGGAAGGACTCGCGCTCGGCGGCCAGCGCCGGGCCGGTGCGCTGGGTGGCCTTGAGCACACACGGGGGGACGGTGGGCACCGCCTTGTCCGGGCTCATGGTGGCGCCCTCGCTGCTGACGCCGGGACCGCTGAGCATCGGGGAGTCGGACTCCCCGGCCGCGTGGTTCGGCGCCGCCTCATCGAGCAGCTCCCGCACCTGGACCGCGATCGGGTCGGCGGCGGTGTCCGCCTTCTTGCTGCTGGCGGTCGCGTCGCTCTGCGAGGTGGTGTCGTCGCCGACGTGATAGATCGTGACGCCCAGGCCGACGACGACCACGGCGGAGGCGGCGACGAGCAGTCCGCGCCGCCACCGCCGACCGGTGCGGCCGGGACCGGCGGACCCGGAGGCATGTCCGTCGGGACCGGTCGATGTTCCACGTGGAACATGCGTCGGTGTCGGTGCCGGTTTCGGTGACGGCCGCGATGTTCCACGTGGAACATCGGGCGTGGTGGCGTCGAGGAGCGCTTCGGCGGCGAGCGCCGCGTCGATCCGTCCGGCGATGTCAGCGGGCATCCGCTGCGGTCCCGGCAGGGTGCCGAGCAGTCCCCTGATCTCCTCCAGGGAGTCCCGGACGTCGGCGCACAGCGAACAGCCCGCGATGTGCTCGGTGACCTCCGTGGCGCGCTCGGGGCGGAGCAGCCCCTCGGCCAGGTCGGAGATCTCGGCGACCTCGGGATGCGCGTCGTGGTCCGCTGTCGATGTCACCGCTGTTCACCTCCGCCCTGTTCCGGTCCCGTCTCTGGGACGGATGTCCCCTCCGCCCGGTTCCTTCCCCCGCCGCGATCGGCGCTATCCACGCCCTGCGCGCGCAGATGGGTGACGAGGGGAAGCAGTTTCGCCCGGCCTCTGGCGCACCGGCTCTTGACCGTACCGGTGGGCACATCGAGCACCGCGGCGGCTTCGGCGACCGAGTAGCCCTGCATGTCGACCAAGACCAGTGCGGCGCGCTGGTCGGGCGGCAGCGTGGTGAGGGCGGCTATCAGCTCGCGGTGGAGTTCCCCGCGCTCGGCCGGGACCTCGGCCGACTCGTGGGGTTCGAGCAACGCCTCGAAGTTCTCCTCGTCGGCCACCGGGGCCGTCCTGCGGGAGGCGGCCTTACGGGCCCGGTCGAGGCAGGCGTTGACCGTGATGCGGTGCAGCCAGGTGGTGACGGCCGACTGGCCGCGGAAGGTATGGGCGGCCCGGAAGGCGGACACCAGCGCGTCCTGGACGGCGTCAGCGGCTTCCTCGCGGTCCCCCAGGGTGCGCAGGGCCACCGCCCACAGCCGGTCCCGGTGGCGGCGCACCAGCTCGCCGAAGGTGTCGGGATCGCCCGCGACATGACGGGCCAGGAGATCGGCGTCGGCGACATCGCCGAGCGGGTTTGCCTCCAAGGCCGTTCTCCCCCGTCCCCTGCCCCTGTGGGTGTCGCCGTGGGTGTCCCCGCGGCCGTCGCCGCGGGGTCAGCCCGTCTCCGGGATCAGCCCGTCACGCTGATCTCGGAGATCCTGCCACGGAAGTGACCGGTCTCGGCAGGCGCCAGACGCGTCATCCACACCAGCACGTAGCGCGAGGTGAGATCGGCGCTCGGCTTGAACGTCACCGAACTGCCCGAGCCCTGGGCCACCTTGGTGAAGGCGTCGAAGGTGGTCGGCATCGCGGAGGTGCCCTTGGGCGCGGCCAGGAGCTGCGCGGTGACGTCGCCCACGAAGTCGACCTTCACCGTGCTCACGTGCTTGGCGCTGCCCAGGTCGACGATGACGCCGACACCCGGCTTGAGATTGCCCAGATCGGCGCCCAGGTAGTAGTTCGTCTCCCAGTACGTGGAGGGGTCGCCGTCGAACGCCTTGGGGAGATCCTTCGGATTCTCGCTGCCGTCGCCGAGCGGGTCGAAGTCCTTGAGCCCGGCGATCTTGATCGGGACCGGGGCCTTGCGTGTCGGGTCCTGGCTCGCCTTCTGGCCGGTCGTCGGGTGACTGGTCGGCCGGTCCTCACGCGACTTGAGGGTGTCCGCGAGCTGCCAGCTCCCCAGGCCGATCGCCACGATCACCAGTGCCGAGACCGCCCATTTCAGTGCCCGGCCGGTACGGCCGGGCAGAGCGGGCGGCGGAGCGGGGGCCGCGACCGCGGGCGGCTGCGGCGTACCCGGTGGCGCGGGCGGCTGGCGGAAGGCGGCGACCGGGTAGACCGGCGGTGCCTGCTCCGGCGGCCGGATGCGCGGGATGCCCGCGACGGCCTTGGCCAGCTCCTCGGGAGTGGTGCAGGGCGGGTCCTGCCGGGAGGCGGTCGCGCCGTCGTTGACGAGCGCGCGCATGGCCAGCTCGGACAGCCCGCGGTGGACGCCCGCGCGGACCTGGTCGGGTGCGACCAGGCCGACGCCCTTGGGCAGCCCCGCCAGACCGTGCGCGTCCTCCTCGTACGGCCAGCGCTGCGTGAGCGAGGCGTAGAGCAGCGCGCCGATCGCCTCGGTGTCCTGCCGCTGCGGACGCTCGGAGTTGAGCCCGCGCAGTGCGGCGGCGACCGCGAGGCCGCGGATGCGGTACTGCCCGGAGACCGTACGCAGCACGGCGCCGGGGTCGAGACGCAGGTGCGCCAGGCCCTCGCGGTGGGCGGCGGCCATGCCCTGGGAGACCTGGCTGACCATCTGGTACGCCTCGTGCGGCTCCATCGCGCCCGCGGCGAGCAGCTCGGCCAGCGAGGAGGCGTCGGGCAGCCACTCGTGGATGACGTACACCAGGTCGTTCTCCTCGACGGCGTCGAGGACCTGGACGAAGCGCGGGTCGCCGAGGAGCGCGGCCGACCGGGCGGCGGCCAGTACCTGGCGGGCCCGCCGGTGGTCGGCGGGCAGGATGTGGATGCCGACCGCCCTGCGCAGCTTCTCGTCGACCGCGCGCCAACTGCTGAAGCCGTCGATCCGGGTGACGCACTCGGCGAGCTGGTAGCGCCGGGCGAGCTTGTGACCGCTGTGCAGCTCGGGCTGCGCGCTGCGGACGGGCCTGGGCGCCGTGGTGGCGCTGCCGCCGCCCTTGGCGGGGCCGGCGGGCCGCCGGCCGTCGGCGGGCGCTGTGGAGGCGGCTGTGGGGCTTCCTGGGGCGGCCTCGGTCGCCGGGCGGTCCCCGTCCCCGGTCTTCTCGTCGGGGGCGAGCGTGGCGGTGCCCCCGGAGCCGGACGACGAGGGTGCGGGGGACGGTGCGGACGGGGCCTTCACGGAGGCGACCGGCGTGCCCTTGGCGGGCGTCCCCTTGGCCGGGGCGCCCTTCGCCGAAGTGCCCATCGAGGAGGTGCCCTTGGCGGGTGTCCCCTTGGCCGACGTGCCCTTGGCCGGTGTCCCCTTCGCCGGGGTGCCCTTGGCGGGAGTGCCCGTCCCGACGGGCGCGGTCGCGGAAGCCGCCTTGGCGCCGTTCGTCGAAGCGGACGCCTTGGGGCTTCGGCCGTCCTTGACGGTCTGCTTGGCGGCCCTCTTGGCCGGGGCCTTGGCCGCCGACGTCGTCGCGGGCTTGGCCGCGGTCGGTGCGGCGGCGTTGGCGGAGGAGGTGCCCGAGGAGGTGCCCGAGGAGGTGCCCGAGGGCGCGGGGGAGGTCGTGGTGGAGGCTCGGGCGGCGGTGGGGGTCTCCTCCGGTGACGGGGGCACCGCGGGCAGCACGGCGGTCGTCAGTTTCGTCGTCGCCGTGGGCGAGGACGCGGGGGCCGTCACGGGCACGGGCGCGGTCAGTTCGGCGGTCGCGGCCACCGCGGTGTCGACCACCACGGTCTCGCTGGTCGCGCTGTCGCCGTCGACCGCGGCCGACATCGAGGTTTCGGCGGTGGTCTGCGTGCCGTCCGACCCGTCCTGGGATCGTGTGCCGGAGTCGGCGCTGCTGCTGGTCTGGTCGTCCGTCGTCGTCCCGTCGGATGTGGCGCCGTCCTGCTGGGCGGCGAGCGGGGGCTCGCCACCCTCATTGGCCACTCCGACGGCGGCCGTGCTCCGATCCGCCACCGTCGTTCCTGCCTCCCCATCCATTGCGCGATCCCACATCGAGCCGATGACAATTGTGCCCACAGTCCGGCTCTATGCACGACACACAGCGAACCGTGATGGTTGCCCGCCGCTTCGCGACGGGTTCGTTCAGCGCCCGAGCCGTCCTCGCACCATGCCGATCATGGCGGTCATCTCCTCGATCCTCATCCGCTTGGCCGCGAAGAGGAAGATTCCGAGCAGCAGGCCGCCGCCCACCACGAGTGCGGCGAGCGAGCCCACGGCGCCGCTGCCCAGCGCCCCGAGCACGGCGTAGACGGCCAGCCCCGCGATCAGCGCGGCGGGCACGCAGGCGCCGGTCAGCCGGGCGTAGGTGCGTACCACCCGCTTGCCGTCCAGGTCGCCGTCGAGCCGCGAGCGCAGCCGCTTGGCGGCCACCCCGACGCCCACGGCGTACGCGAGGCCGTACGCGGCGGCCATGCCGACCACGGCCCAGCGGGCGGGCAGCACCACGAAGCAGATGGCCGCCGCCGCCGCGTTGACCGCGGCCACGATGACCGTGTTGTAGAAGGGCGTGCGCGTGTCCTCGAAGGCGTAGAACCCGCGGAGGATCACGTACTGCACGGAGAAGGGGATCAGTCCGGCGCCGAAGGCCATCAGGATGAATCCGATGTTGCGCGCGGAACCGGTGCCGGTGCTCGCGTAGAGCAGGCTGCACATCGGGACGCCCAGGGCCAGGAAGGCGAAGGCGGCGGGCACGATGGCCACCGCCGAGGTGCGCAGACCGTAGGAGATGTCGTCGCGCACCGCGGAGACGTCGTTGTCCGCCGCGGCCCGCGAGATCCTCGGCAGCACCGCGGCCATCACCGAGACGGTGATGATCGCCTGGGGCATCTGCCAGATCAGCAGCGCGTTGTTGTACGCCGTGATGCCGGTGCCCTGGTTGCCGCTCTTGTCGGCGTTGGCGCCCGCCCAGGTGGCGAGCTGGGTGACGACGATCAGGCCCGCCTGGTTCGCCAGCACGAAGAAGAACGTCCACTTGGCGAGCTTGGCGGCCTTGCCGAGGCCGTGGCCGCGCCAGTCGAAGCGCGGCCGGAACTTGAAGCCCGCGTCCCGCAGGTACGGCAGCATCGCCAGCGACTGCACGGTCAGACCGAGCAGCGTGCCGATGCCGAGCAGCCGCGCGCCCTCGGGAGTGATGGTCGTCGCGTCCATCCGGGTGGTGCTGTAGGCGCCGTACACCCAGATGAACATGCCGAAGCTGAAGATCACCACGATGTTGTTGAGGACCGGCGTCCACATCATCGCGCCGAATTTGCCGCGCGCGTTGAGCACCTGGCCCATCACCACGTGCACGCCCATGAAGAAGATGGTCGGCAGGCAGTAGCGGGCGAAGGTGATGGCGATGTCGTACGTGTCGGGGTTGTCGGCGATCTTCGCGGACATCAGCCGGATCAGCAGCGGGGCCGCGATCACGGTGACGGCCACGATGCCGCCGAGCACCACCATCACGACCGTCAGCAGCCGGTTCGCGTACGCCGTACCGCCGTCGTCGTCGTCCTTCATCGCGCGGACGAGCTGCGGGACGAAGACGGAGTTCAGACCGCCGCCGATGGTGAGGATGTAGATCATCGTCGGCAGCGTGTTGGCGACGGCGTACGAGTCGCCGAGGGTCGCCACGCCGATCGCGGCGGCGATCACCAGGGTGCGGACGAAGCCGGTGAGGCGGGACACCAGGGTGCCCGCCGCCATCAGCGCGCTGGACTTGAGGATGTTGCCCGCGCGCGTGTTGGAGGTGGCCTCCGCCGCGCGCGGCGGCCTGGCGGCCATCGGCGGCGCGGCCGGGATGATCGGGATCTGCCCGGTGGCGTCCAGCGCGGACACCGGCTCGCCGATGTACGAGGGCGTGTACGCGTACTGCACGGGCTGCTGTTGCTGGTTCGGGTACGGCAGATTCGCGTAGCCGTACCGCGGGTCGGCGTACCGCTGGTCCTGGTAGGCGGCCTGCCCGTACGCCGGATTCTCGTACGCGGGCTCGGCGTACCCCGTCTCGGCGTTGTCCGCGGGCGCGGGCGCCTGCCCGTACGCCGCCGGGTAACCGGGCGGCTGCTGCTGGTGCTGCGGCGGATAGCCATAACCCTGCTGCGGCTGCTGCTGCGGGTACGCGTACCCCTGCTGGGGGTGCTGCGGCTGCTGGTACTGGGCGGGGCCCGGCTGCTGGTACGGCTGCTGCTGTTGCCTGGGGTCCTGCGGCGGCGCGTACCCCTGCTGCGGCTGCGGGGCCTGCTGCTGGGGCTGCTGGGCCTGGGGTGCCTGCGGGGCCTGGGGCTGTTGCGGCTGCTGCGCAGGCGCGCCGCCGCCGCGCTGGTCGCGGAAGAGGTGATCGAACGCGTCGTACCCCGGGTCCTGCCGGCCCTGACCGCCCTGCTGCCCCTGGGGCGACCCGCCGACCAGGTCGTCCACGCCGACGTACTGGGTCGCGGAGTTGTCGCCGTACGGCATCTGGGGGTACGCCGAAGGCTGCTGCTGCGGATACTCCTGCCCGTACGGTGGCGGCGGGTGCGCGGCGCGGTCGTACAGCGCCTCGCCCACCGGGTCCTGCGCGGTGGGGTCCTGCTGCTGGTACGGGTCGTAGGCGTAGGTGTTCTGCAGATACGGGTCAGGGGGTGAGGGACGCTGCTCGGGCGATGGAGGCATCTGGCCCGCAGAGTCGCGATCACCGTCATACGGCGCGTTCATCAGTGCCCCACCTTATTGTCCGCCGGCTATCCCTCCACCTTCTCACCCGTCGGGGACAGCTCAACGCTTTCCCGACCGGTGTCCTCGGTGTCAGTGCCAGGGTCACCCGGCTGCCCCGGATCACCGTCCTCCTGCCCGCCGCCGTTGTCCCCGTCCTCACCGTCCCCGCCGTCTCCGCCGCTGTCCGCGGCTGCCTGCCGCTTCCGCTGACGGTAGATGCGAACGCCCGCGAGCACCAGAAGGAGCAGACCGGCGGCGATGATCAGCATCACCAGATCGGTGACCTTGGTGATCTTGACGTCGAACTCGACGGCGTTGCTGTTGCGGTAGAGCACGCCCTGCGCGGTGAAGAGTGCCGCGGTGACCCTGACCTTGCCGTTCGCGCTCGCCGACGTCTGGAACTTCAGGGTACGGGTGTGGCCGCCGTCGATCGCGATCGGCTGCTGCGGGTCCTTGATCTCCAGCCGGATGTCGGTGTTCGACGTGAGACGCAGCACAAGGTTGGTGATCGGCTGGTTCAGCTCGTTCTTCACCGTCACCGGAATGGTCCCGCTGCGGCCGGAGAGGGTGAGGGTGGTCTTGGGCAGGATGCGGACCGCGTTGATCAGGTCCTGGAGGTAGCCGCCGATCGAACTGCGGAACTCGGTCGCGTCGGCGGGGTCGCCGCGCCAGCCGGCCGACATGGCGCGCAGCACCGAGTTGCCGAAGGGCACCGTCACCTTGTCCTTGCGGGTGAGGATGGTGACGAAGTCGTTGAGATGGGTCTGTGTCTCGCTGAGCTGCTGGAAGGCGCCCACGGACAGCTCGTGCCTGCGCAGCGCCTTGGGGTACTTCTTCGCCGACGGCACCTTGCGGTTCGCGTCCGGGTCGGCCTTGGCCTTGGCGGCGGTGTCGAAGCCGACCGTGGCGGCCCACGGGCTCGTGCCGACCGTGCCGATCGCCTCGGCCATCGCCTGTGCCTGCGAGACCGTGGGCATGCGCTGCGGGGCGACCAGGATGGTGCGCTGCCTCTCCGGCGCCTGCATGGTGATCATCAGGGTCTGCGCGACGAAGTCCTGCACGGCGAGATCGGCGGGCTCCGCGCGCAGCATGTCGCCCGCGAACGCGGTGGACAGCGAGGCGTCGGCGACCACCGCGGTCACCCCGTGGCCGATCGGTCGGGCCGCGTTGGGCGTGTAGCTGAGCGCATCGCTCTCGCCGACGCTGTCGCTGCGGGCCACGATCCGCTTCGCGCCGCCGGTACGGGCCACCGAGACGATGGCGGGGTCGACGGCCCCGTCCACCGGCCAGGCCACGTCGGAGGTGGCCTGGACGCCGAGGACGGTGTCGAGGGTGCTCACGCCCAGTTCGGACGCGGTCTTGAGGTGGTTGAGGGTGCCGGGCACGCGCAGGCCGTTGTGCGCGACGGAGGCCAGGTCGGTGTCGGCGAACGGCAGCGCGATCACCTGGTCGCCCGCGACAGCGCTCTTGAGCGAGTTCAGCCACGCCTTGGCGACCGCGCCGCCGGTGCCCTCGGTGGTGTGGGTGACGTCGCCGCCGGGGCCGGCGACCCGGTACGGCTTGGTCATGAAGTCGATCGAGGCGAGCAGGTCGGGGTCGATGATCCAGGTCACCGGCAGCGACTTGGCCAGGTCGACCATCACCTGGAGCCGCCCGCCGGGGGACAGCTCCTTGGCGAGGTCGTCGTCGAGGAAGATCGGGCTCTGCTGGGAGTCGGTGTCGCCGCGGGCGGCCACGTGCGGCCGGTCGGTGAGCGGCCACAGGTAGGTGATCTGCGTGGCCTTCGCGGTGGTGGTGTTGGTGTCGTACCAGGGCAGGAAGGTGCGCTTGATGCCCAGGACGTGCTCGCCGGGCTCCGCGGACGTCTCGCCGTCCAGCGCCACGCCGAGCTGGTAGACGCCCGAGGCGTCGAAGCCCAGGGACTTCACCGGGACCTTGAGGGAGAAGGGCTGGCTCTGCCCGGCCGGGATCTTCGGGAGGTCGACCGTGTGGCCGTCGATCTCCGAGCCGTCCAGGTAGCTGGTGTAACCGGTACGGTCCTGGGCGCTCTTCATCGCGCTGAGGGACGTCAGGGGGCCGTCCGGGGCGACCCTGACGCCCATCCGGGCGCCGGTGATCGTCGTCTTGCCGTTGTTGGTCACCGTGCCGGACACGGTGACGGAGCCGTCCTTGGCGGGGACGCGGGGGTCGACCTTGTTCAGCGCCACCGCGGCGGTGCGCGAGCCGCTGCCGACGGCGGCCTGCGCGCCCGGCGCCTGGAGCGTCTGGACGACCTGGAGCAGCCCGGTGAGCAGCGTGCCCGCGGCGATCAGGGCGACCGCCCGCAGCAGACGCGGCGAGCGCGCCGACGGGGGTCTTCCGGGTGCCTGTGCCGCCTCGCCCACGCGTTCGCCCGTCCCTCGTGTCGGATGTCGACGGGCGGGCGACGGTGGTCGTCGGTCCGCGCCCATCTGATGTGCGTGCTGGCATGTTAACGATCGGCGCTGTGCCAAAGTGCTGCGGAGTCCGGGGAAGAGGCCCGATGCGGCCCAGTCGAGATCTGGCCGGGGTCCGGCCGATGCCCCGCCGGGGTCCGCCGAGGTCCGGAACCGGGCGGTATGCCCTCGGGACGCGCGCCATATGCGCCCGCGACGCGGTCCCGCGGGGAAACCCGGCAGCCGTGGGCTCCGCGGACCCGTACCCTTTTACGTTGTGCCGAATGCCAACAATGCCGCTCAGACCCCGCGGGCCCGCCACCAGGTCGCGCCCGTCGCCGAGGAACTCGGCCACCGATTCCGCGACGCCGGATTCCGGCTCGCCCTCGTCGGCGGCTCCGTCCGGGACACCCTGCTGGGCAGGCTCGGCAACGACCTCGACTTCACCACCGACGCCCGCCCCGAGCAGGTGCTGAAGATCCTGCGGTCGTGGGCGGACTCGGTGTGGGAGGTCGGCATCGCCTTCGGCACGGTCGGCGCGATGAAGGACAGCTTCCAGATCGAGGTGACGACGTACCGCTCCGAGGCGTACGACCGGACCTCGCGCAAGCCGGAGGTGTCCTACGGCGACACCATCGAGGACGACCTGGTCCGCCGGGACTTCACGGTGAACGCGATGGCGGTCGCGCTCCCCGAGGGCGACTTCGTCGATCCGTACGGCGGCCTGGACGATCTGGCGGCGCGGCGGCTGCGTACGCCCGGCACCCCGGAGTCGTCGTTCTCCGACGACCCGCTGCGGATGCTGCGGGTCGCCCGCTTCGCCGCGCAGCTCGACTTCGAGGTCGCGCCCGAGGTGGTCGCCGCGATGTCGGCGATGGCCGACCGGATCGGCATCGTCTCCGCCGAGCGGATCAGGGACGAGCTGAACAAGCTGATCCTGTCCGACCACCCGCGCAAGGGGCTGCGGCTGCTGGTCGACACCGGGCTGGCCGATCTGGTGCTGCCCGAGCTGTCCGCGCTGCGTCTGGAGCGCGACGAGCACTTCCGGCACAAGGACGTCTACGAGCACTCGCTGACCGTGCTGGAGCAGGCGATCGACCTGGAGACCGACGGGCCGGACCTCGTCCTGCGGCTGGCCGCGCTGCTCCACGACATCGGCAAGCCGAAGACGCGCCGCTTCGAGACCGACGGCCGGGTCTCCTTCCACCACCACGAGATGGTGGGCGCGAAGCTGACCAAGGCCCGGCTGACCCAGCTCAAGTACCCCAACGATCTGGTGAAGGACGTCTCCCGGCTGGTCGAGCTGCACCTGCGCTTCCACGGATACGGCAGCGGCGAGTGGACCGACTCGGCCGTACGCCGCTACGTCCGCGACGCGGGCCCGCAGCTCTCCCGGCTGCACAAGCTGACCCGTTCGGACTGCACGACCCGCAACAAGCGCAAGGCAGCCGCCCTGTCCCGCACCTACGACGCCCTGGAAGCGCGCATCGCCGAACTCCAGGAGCGCGAGGAGCTGGACGCGATCCGGCCCGACCTCGACGGCAACCAGATCATGTCGATCCTGGGCGTCCCCCCCGGCCCCCTGGTCGGCAAGGCGTACCAGTACATGCTGGAACTCCGGCTGGAGAACGGCCCGATGACCGAGGACGAGGCGATCGCCGCGCTCAAGACGTGGTGGTCCGAGCAGCAGTGAGAACGGCGGCGTGAAACGGCGGAGGGGCGATGTTCCACGTGGAACATCGCCCCTCCGCCGTCTCGCCGAACGCGATGTTCCACGTGGAACATCGGCGTCAGCTCAAAGGCATCGGCATGGCGCCATCAGCTCAAGGACGTCAGCTCAAGGACGTCAGCTCAAGGACGTCAGCCCACGCGCGTCAGGCAGAGCGCGTAGTCGCCGCCGCGCCCCGAGTGGTCGTACTCGGCGTCGCCGTTGGAGCAGGCGTCTCTGTAGTGCTTGCCGCCGTGCCGCTCCACGACGCGGTACGCGGCCGAGCCCGACGTGCAGTCGACGACCTTCAGGGTCGGGTCGGAGTCGGAGCCGCTCTTGCTGACGCAGTCACCGGCGGACGCCGAATTCGCGTCGTTGCCGCCCATCGCGACTCCCGCGACGATGAGGGCGAGCACCAGCAGCGGCGCCAGCATGACGTACGCGCCGCCGCGCAGGAAGATCGGCTTGCCCGGGTTCATGGGCGGTCCGAAGCCGCCGCTGGGCGCGGGCAGCTTGTTGAACTTGCCGCGCGGCCCGAGGTTGATCAGCACCGTGATCGGCGTGATGACGAACGAGGCGATGCTCCACCAGCCCTGCCACAGCGTCTTGGTGGTCATCTCCCGGTGCGTGGCTATCCCGCAGGTGCGGCAGTAGTTCGCCCGTCGCTTCAGGAAGCGCATGATGATCAGGAAGCCCTGGTGGCCGCGGACGGTGGCCTGCACGGCCGGGAAGCCCCCGCAGAAGGTGCACGCCGGGCCGCCGTCCGGCGCCGTCTGCGGCCCGGTCTGCGGGTAGCCGAACGGCTGCTGCCCCTGGCCCTGCGGCGGCCCGTACGGGTTCTGGCCCGGCTGGCCCTGCCCGTACGGATGCTGCCCGTACGGATTCTGGCCGTAGGGGTTCTGGCCGTACGGGTTCTGTCCCTGCTGCGGAGGCGCGGGCGGAGGCGGTGCTGTCTGCTGTGCGTACGGCTGGCCGTAGGGATTGCGGCCAGGAGGTGGCGGAGTAGCCACGGTTTCCCCCATGTGTGGTGTGCGTCCCGGCGCGACGCCGGGGTCAGGAGCGGAGTCGGGTCATCGTGGCGGCCACCCCGGCGTAGAGCAGGGCGAGGACGGTGATCAGCGCTGGGGAACGGCCGTCGGGCGGCAGCATCAGGGCGGAGACCGCCGCGGCGCCTACGAAGGCGACGTTGAAGGCGACATCGTAGAGGGAGAAGACGCGCCCGCGGTAGGAGTCCTGGACGTCGGTCTGCACCACGGTGTCGGTGGCGATCTTCGCGCCCTGCATGGTGAAGCCCAGTACGAAGGCCGCGACCATCATCGGTCCGACGGCGAACGGGAGCGCCAGCGGGAGCAGCAGCACGGCGGACGCGGCGGCGCACACGGTGATCCAGCCGCCGGTGCCGAAGCGGCCGGTGGCCCACGGGGTGAAGACCGCCGCGGTGAAGAATCCGGCCGCGGACAGGCCGACCGCCAGGCCGAGCAGGGCAAGACCGGCGTCGGTGTCCGAGGGGTCGGACCAGGTGTAGCGGCTGAGCATCAGCAAGGTGACGGTCAGGGCGCCGTAGCAGAAGCGCATCGCCGTCACCGCGCCCATCGCCCGTCGCGCCGCGGGCCGTTGGCGCAGATGCCGCCACCCGTCGGCCAGGCCCTGCGCGGTGCCCGCGAGCGCCGTGCGCAGCCGCTGCCGCACCTCGGAGGGATCGGGCCCGAGCCGGTCGCGGCCCAGCGTCAGCGCGGACAGCCCCGCCACCAGATAGACGCCCGCGCCGAGCAGCACGGTCGCCGCGTTGGCCCCGGCGCCCTCGGGCAGGAAGAGGTGCACGACGAAGGCGACGCCGCCGCCCGCGGTCGCCGCGAGCGTCCCGGCCGTCGGGGACAGGGAGTTGGCGATCACCAGCCGCTCGGCGTCCACGACCCGCGGCAGCGCGGCGGACAGCCCCGCGAGCACGAAGCGGTTGACGGCGGTGACCGACAGGGCGGAGAGATAGAACAGCCAGTCCGGCACGTGCAGCAGGATCAGCGCGGCCGTCCCGCAGGACAGCACCGCCCGCAGCAGATTGCAGGAGAGCAGCACCTGCCTGCGCCGCCAGCGGTCGAGCAGCACGCCGGTGAACGGGCCGAGCAGCGAGTACGGCAGCAGCAGTACGGCCATGGCGGAGGCGATGGCGCCGGGCGAGGTCTGTTTCTCGGGCGAGAAGACGACATAGGCGGCCAGCGCGACCTGGAAGACGCCGTCGGAGAATTGGGACAGCAGGCGCACCGCGAGCAGCCGCCGGAAGCCCGACAGCCGCAGCAGCACGCGAAGATCGCGCACAACAGCCATGGTCACAGCCTCACATGACGCGGAAGGCCCCGGGCACGCGACCCGGGGCCTTTCCTTGGTACTGCGGTGGTGCCGTCCTGCGGCGGTGCGGTCCCGCGGTGACGCTGTGGCACCGTGCCGCCGGACGCGGCGTTGTCCGGCTCAGCCGGTCAGCGCTCGACCTCGCCGCGGATGAACTTCTCCACGTTGTCGCGGGCCTCGTCGTCGAAGTACTGCACCGGCGGGGACTTCATGAAGTACGAGGACGCCGACAGGATCGGGCCGCCGATACCGCGGTCCTTGGCGATCTTCGCCGCGCGCAGCGCGTCGATGATGACACCGGCGGAGTTCGGGGAGTCCCAGACCTCCAGCTTGTACTCCAGGTTCAGCGGGACGTCGCCGAAGGCGCGGCCCTCGAGGCGGACGTACGCCCACTTGCGGTCGTCCAGCCACTGCACGTAGTCCGACGGGCCGATGTGGACGTTCTTGGCGCCCAGCTCACGGTCCACGATCTGCGAGGTGACGGCCTGCGTCTTGGAGATCTTCTTGGACTCCAGGCGCTCGCGCTCGAGCATGTTCTTGAAGTCCATGTTGCCGCCCACGTTGAGCTGCATGGTGCGCTCCAGCAGGACACCGCGGTCCTCGAAGAGCTTCGCCATCACGCGGTGCGTGATGGTGGCGCCCACCTGGGACTTGATGTCGTCACCGACGATCGGCACACCGGCCTCGGTGAACTTGTCCGCCCACTCCTTGGTGCCGGCGATGAAGACCGGGAGGGCGTTGACGAAGGCGACCTTCGCGTCGATGGCGCACTGCGCGTAGTACTTGGCCGCGACCTCGGAGCCGACGGGCAGGTAGCAGACGAGGACGTCGACCTGGCGGTCCTTGAGGACCTGGACGATGTCGACCGGGGCCTCGGTGGACTCCTCGATCGTCTCCCGGTAGTACTTGCCGAGACCGTCGTTGGTGTGGCCGCGCTGGACGGTCACACCGCTCTGCGGGACGTCGCAGATCTTGATCGTGTTGTTCTCGCTGGCCCCGATGGCGTCCGCGAGGTCGAGGCCGACCTTCTTCGCGTCGACATCGAAGGCGGCCACGAACTCGACGTCACGTACGTGGTAGTCGCCGAACTGCACGTGCATGAGACCAGGCACCTTGCTGTCCGGGTCGGCGTCCTTGTAGTACTCGACACCCTGCACCAGCGACGCGGCGCAGTTGCCTACGCCAACGATGGCTACGCGAACCGAACCCATACCGGTTGCTCCCTGTGTAATCGTCACGCGGTTCCCCGGTTTTCGGGTCGGCCGCCGTTCTCTTGGTTGTTGTCGTGTGTGTCCTGCTCGGAGTCCGGGCGCGTGGTGCTGCGTCCGGCCCGCTCGGTCTCGATCAGCTCATTGAGCCAGCGGACCTCGCGCTCCACCGATTCCATGCCGTGCCGCTGAAGCTCGAGCGTGTAGTCGTCGAGCCGTTCGCGGGTGCGCACGAGTGAGGCGCGCATCTTCTCCAGCCGTTCCTCGAGGCGGCTGCGCCGCCCCTCGAGGACCCGCATCCTGACGTCCTTCGACGTCTGCCCGAAGAAGGCGAAGCGAGCGGCGAAGTGCTCGTCCTCCCAGGCGTCCGGGCCGGAGTGGGCGAGCAGCTCCTCGAAGTGCTCCTTGCCCGCGGCCGTCAGCCGGTAGACGATCTTCGCCCGGCGGCCGGCGAGGGGTGTCGCGGGCGGATCGCTGTCCACCACCGACTCCTCGATCAGCCACCCCTGAGTGACCAGCGTCTTCAGGCAGGGATAAAGACTGCCGTAGCTGAAGGCGCGGAACACCCCGAGCGAGGTGTTGAGCCGCTTGCGCAGCTCGTAGCCGTGCATAGGGGACTCGCGCAGCAGACCGAGAACCGCGAATTCGAGGATTCCGGAGCGCTTGCTCAATCCCTCGTCCCCTCGTTCCGGCCGGTCGCCGCTGTCCCGTACTGTGTGCCGACCCGATGCCTCCGCACGATGCATCGGAGCGATGTGTCGGTGCGATGTATCGAGTCGATACATCGGGACGATAGAACGGTTCGACACATCATGCAAGGCGGTCCGCGGTGACCGCCGTCACAGCGGGTGTCACAACATGAAACCTGTGAGGCGTCAACCGTCCGTTATGTGATGAACGCTCGCATCGTGCGTCTTTTGACCGTGCGTACTCTGTTCGCCATGCAGAGCACCGGGAACCCTGGGACGTCGGCGTGCGTCTTGGTCCTGGGTGCAGTGCGGCCTGACACAGCCGCACTCAGGGGGACAGACCGGAATGTCATCGATGCCTGCAGGCGATCCCGCCTGTCGAGGAGTAGCTGTTCATGAGCGAGCACCGTCGCAAGCCGCCGCAGTCGCCCTCCGGCGGCCGTGCTGCCGCCAGGCGCGGGGGACAGCAGCCGACGCCCCCTGCGTCAGGCGGCCGACGCGCGGCCGGCGGCCCCCCCGCCGGGTCCCCTAGCGGTATGCCCAGTGGCGGTACGCCGCCCGGCGGTACCCCGGGCGCCGTACCCGGCCGTCCCCCCGGCCCTCCCGGCGGCGTGCCCAGCGGTTCCCCTTCCGGCACCGGCGGCCCCGGTGTCCCCTATGAAGGACGCGCCGCGGCCCGCCGCGCCGCCCAGGGACGCGGCGGTGGCGGCAACGGCAACGGCGGCGGTCGCCGCAGAGGCACCGGCGGCCCCGGTGAACCCGGCGGCCCCGCGGGCCGGGGAGGCCGCAGGCCCGCCAAGAAGCGCTTCATCGACTACCCGCGCTTCGGCAAGCAGGGCTGGCGGCACTGGGTGCCCTCCTGGCGCCAGGTCACCGCGCTGTGCATCGGCTTCGTCGGCACCCTGGTCGGCATCGCGGGCATCGCGTACGCCATGGTCGACATCCCCGACGAGAACAAGGCGGCCGTCGCCCAGAACAATGTCTACTACTGGGCCGACGGCACCCGCATGGTCGCCACCGGCGGTGACTTCAACCGGCAGAACATCACATACGACCAGATCCCCAAGGCCATGCGCTACGCGGTGATCTCGGCCGAGAACAAGACCTTCGAGACCGACTCCGGTGTCGACCCGATGGGCATCACCCGCGCGCTGTTCAACATGGCCAAGGGCGGCGAGACGCAGGGCGGCTCGACCATCACCCAGCAGTACGTGAAGAACTCGATGCTCGACCAGTCGCAGACGGTCAGCCGGAAGTTCAAAGAGCTGTTCATCTCCATAAAGGTCGGCGCGAAGGTCGGCAAGAACGACATCATCACCGGCTACCTGAACACCTCGTACTTCGGCCGCGGCGCCTACGGTCTCCAGGCCGCCGCGCAGACGTACTACGGCGTGGACGCGGTCAAGCTCGACCCCAGCCAGTGCGCCTTCCTGGCGGCGTTGCTCAAGGGCCCGACGTACTACGACCCGATAGGCGCCACCAACATCGACACGTCGGCCACCGCCGAGGCCAACACCAAGCGCTCCACGCAGCGCTGGGCCTGGATCCTCGACCAGGAGGTCAAGTACGGCCACATGACGGCGACCGAGCGCGCCAAGTACACCAAGTACCCGATGCCCCAGGGGTTGAAGGTGCAGGCGGGCATGAGCGGTCAGATCAGCTACCTGGTCGACACGGTGAACAACTACGTCACCACGCACTCCTCGCCGAAGATCACCCAGAAGGACCTTGACCTGGGCGGATACCAGATCTACACGACCTTCGACAAGGCCAAGGTCAACGCCCTGAAGAAGTCCGTCGAGGCGGTCCGCAAGGCGAACATCAAGCCCGGCGGCTCGCACAAGTACCTGGGCGACGACCCCGACTACAAGGGCACGGACGCGGACAGCAATGTGCAGTTCGGCGCCGCCTCCGTGGTGCCGGGCGACGGCAAGATCGTGGCCATCTACGGCGGCGAGGGCTACGAGCACAACGAGTTCAACAACAACGCCAACACCGCCGGTGTGCCGGTCGGCTCGACCTTCAAGCCGTTCGTGCTCTCCGCGGCCATGATGTACGGCACCAACCACAGCGACGGCAAGCCCATCACGCCGGACAGCAAGTACAACGCCAACGACCTGCTGGTGATCAAGGACCACGACGGCAATGTGGTCCTCGACAAGGAGAACAAGCCGTTCCGGCAGAAGAACGAGGACTCGATCAAGCACGGCTACGTCACGCTGACCAAGGCCATGCAGAACTCGATCAACACCCCGTTCGTCCAGCTCGGCGAGGACGTCGGCCTGCCCAAGGTCAAGGCGACGGCGGAGAGCGTGGGCCTGCTCGACGAGAGCATGGCCACCATGGTGCCGTCGTTCTCGATCGGTACGTCCACGCCCAGCGCGATCCGGATGGCCGACGCGTACGCCACCTTCGCCAAATCCGGCGTGCAGGTGGACCCGTACTCGGTCACCAAGGTGATCCACAACGGTGACCAGATCGACGGCTTCTCGCGGCCCAAGCCCAAGCAGGCGCTGCCGGACAACATCGCCAACAACGTCACCAAGGTCCTCCAGAACGTGGTCGAGAACGGCACCGGCACCAAGGCCAAGGCCCTGGGCCGTACCGCGGCGGGCAAGACCGGTACCACCGACAGCCCCGGCGGCACCCGGTCCGCGTGGTTCGTCGGCTACACCCAGCAGCTCTCCACGTCCGTGGTGATGTTCCGCCAGGACACCAAGGCCAAGAAGCTGCTGCCGATGTCCGGCACCGGCGGCAACTCCTCCATCCACGGTGGTGACCTGCCGGCCACCATCTGGACCGACTACATGAAGGCCGCCCTCGGCAACTCCGAGGACCCCGGCTTCCCGGACGCCAGCAAGATCGGCGAACCGCAGAACGAGCCCGGCGCCCCGTCGCCGACGCCGTCCATGACGACGCCGCCGCCGAGCCCGACCGACACCGCGACCACCCCGCCGCCCACCACGACGACGCCGCCGACCACCCCGCCGACGACGCCGCCCACCACGCCGCCCACCACGCCGAGCGGCCCGTGCCTGCCGTGGGACCAGACCTGCAACACGCCGACGCCGAGCGACACCCCGACCACGTCGGGCAGCACCGGAGGACCGGGCGGCGGCGGAGGCAACAGCGGCGGAACGTCCACCCGCAAACCCGGCGACGGAGGATGACGGACGGCGGCTGACGGGGGACACCAACCGTCGCTGACAGCAGACAGCGACGGTTGGTGTCCCCGGGGACTCTCGCTCACACAGACCGGTACGGCAGGATGTTCGCCATGACGAGCGTGCGCGACCGCGAAGAGGCCGACCGGCGAGAGCTCCCCGTGCGACCCTCCGACGAGGACCCGGTCGCCGCGGCCGGCAGTGAGTTCCTGGGCGGGCCCACCGGGCGGTGGGCCCGCTCCGGCGGTTACCGCTGGTGGAACCCGGTCCGCGTGATGGTGCTCGTCGTCATCGGGATGTTCGCCCTCGGCATGGCGCAGAAAGCGTCCTGCTACTCCGGCGGCTGGTTCCAGGGCGGCTCCCCGCAGTACATCCACGCCTGCTACTCCGACATCCCGCACCTGTACTCGCAGCGCGGCTTCGCCACCGACCTGGTCCCGTACTTCGACCGCATCCCGGACTCGGTCTCCGGCAGCGGCTTCCACTACCTCGAGTACCCGGTGCTCACCGGCCTGTTCATGGAGGTCGCCTCCTGGTTGACCCCGCACGGCGGCGACCTCCAGCACCGCGCGCAGATCTACTGGATCGTGAACTCCGCGATGCTGATGATCTGCGCGGTCGTCCTCGTCACGTGCGTGGCGCGCACCCAGCGGCGGCGCCCCTGGGACGGCCTGCTCATCGCCCTGTCCCCCGCGCTCGCGCTCACCGCGACCATCAACTGGGACCTGTTCGCCGTCGCCCTGACCGCCGTCGGCATGCTGCTGTGGGCCCGCAGCCGACCGCTGGCCGCGGGCATCCTGATCGGCCTGGCCACCGCGGCCAAGCTCTACCCCGTCCTGCTGCTGCTCGCGCTGTTCCTGCTGTGCCTGCGCGCCGGGCGGCTACGGGCCTTCGGCACGGCGCTCGGCGGCGCCGTCCTGTCCTGGCTGGTGGTCAACGGCCCGGTGATCCTGCTCGCCCGGCACGGCTGGTCGGAGTTCTACAGCTTCAGCCGCACCCGCGGCGTCGACTACGGCTCGCTGTGGCTGATCGTCATGCAGCGCACCGGCAACCCGCTGACCGGCGTGAGCGCGTACGTGGCCGCCCTGATGCTGCTGCTGTGCGCCGGGATCGCCGCCCTCGCGCTGTACGCCCCGCGCCGCCCGCGCTTCGCACAGCTCGCCTTCCTGCTGGTGGCGGCGCTGGTGATCAGCAACAAGGTCTACTCGCCGCAGTACGTGCTGTGGCTGCTCCCGCTCGCCGTGCTCGCCCGCCCGCGCTGGCGCGACCTGCTGATCTGGCAGGGCGCCGAGGTGCTGTACTTCATCGGCATCTGGATGCAGCTCGCGTACGTCACCGGCGGCACCAAGCACCACGGTCTGTCCGCCGACGGCTACCACCTCGCCATCGCCGTGCACCTGCTCGGCACGCTCTACCTGTGCGGCATGGTCATCCGCGACATCCTCCTGCCGCAGCACGACGTACTGCGGCAGGACGGCGACGACGACCCCTCGGGCGGAATCCTGGACGGCGCGGAGGACGTGTTCGTGCTCGGCGCCGTCCACCACGAGCCGCGGCACGCGGCGCCCTTCGCCGGACAGCGGGTCGAGTGGGGTACCACGATGCCGACGGACACCGCGCCCACGACGCCTTCGCCCACGGCAACTTCGCCCGCGGTGGACGAGAAGGACTAGACGACTGGAGAAGCCAGCCCAGCAGAGAAGGGCGCGACAGGCGTCCTACGACGGGTGGCGGTCCACGACCCGGTCGAACTGGGTCGTGGTGTGCCGCAGGTGCGCCACCAGCTCGTCGCCCACCGCGGGCGGCGCCACGTCACCCGGCAGGAACAGGATCGACACCTGCATGTGCGGCGGCTCCGCGAACCAGCGCTGCTTGCCCGCCCACACGAACGGCGACAGATTGCGGTTGACGGTCGCCAGGCCCGCCCGCGCGACCCCCTTGGCCCGCGGCATCAGACCGTGCAGCGCCTTCGGCGCCTCCAGGCCCACACCGTGCGAGGTGCCGCCCGCCACGACCACCAGATGGCCGTCGGCGGCCGACTTCTCCTGCCGGTAGCCGTATCGGTCGCCCTTGACGATCCGCGTGACGTCGAGCACCGCGCCGCGGTACTCCGTCGCGTCGTGGTCGCCGAGCCACATCAGGGTGCCGATCCGCGCCCGGAACCTGGTCTGCGGGAACTGCTGCCTGAGCTGCGCCAGTTCGGCCGCCTTGAGGTGGCTGACGAACATCGTGTGCAGCGGCAGCCGGGCCGCCCGCAGCCGCTCCATCCAGGCGAAGACCTCCTCGACCGCGTCCGTACCGTCGGTGCGGTCCAGCGGCAGGTGGATCGCGAAACCCTCCAGGCGTACGTCGTCTATCGCCGTGTGCAGCTTGACCAGGTCGTCCTCGGCCACGCCGTGCCGGCGCATGCTGCTCATCACCTCGATGACCACCCGCGCGCCGACCAGACCGCGCACACCCTCCACCGAGGACACCGAGCGGATCGCCCGGTCCGGCAGCGGCACCGGCTCCTCGCCCAGCCGGTACGGGGTCAGCACCAGCAGGTCGCCGCTGAAGTAGTCCTTGATCCGGGCGGCCTCGTACGTCGTGCCGACGGCGAGCATGTCGGCGCGCAGCCGGGTCGCCTCGTCGGCGAGGCGCTCATGGCCGAAGCCGTACCCGTTCCCCTTGCATACCGGCACGATGCCGGGGAACTGGTCCACCACGGACTGGTGGTGTGCACGCCAGCGTGCGGTGTCGACGTACAGGGTGAGGGCCATGGCCTGGTCGGGACCTTTCCTTGAGCGAGCCTTCGGCGGGCCGCGCGCGGGCCTTGTCGTGGCCCATGCGCGGGCCCGGGGTCAGCGACGCGACATGTAGATGTCGAGCGCCTTGTGGAGCAGCTTGTTGAGCGGGAAATCCCACTCGCCCAAGTATTCGGCAGCCTGCCCGCCCGTGCCCACCTTGAACTGAATCAGACCGAACAAATGGTCGTTCTCGTCCAGGGAATCGCTGATTCCGCGCAGATCGTAGACGCTGGCGCCCATCGCGTACGCGTCCCGCAGCATCCGCCACTGCATCGCGTTGGACGGGCGCACCTCACGCTTGTGGTTCGCCGAGGCGCCGTAGGAGTACCAGACGTGCCGGCCGACGGTCAGCATCGTCGCCGCGGCGACCGCCTCGCCCTCGTGCACCGCCAGGTAGAGCCGCATGCGGTTGGGGTCCTCGGCGTTCAGCGAGGTCCACATCCGCTGGAAGTACGACAGCGGGCGCGGCCTGAAGTGGTCGCGCTCGGCCGTCACCTCGTAGAGCTTCTGCCAGGTCGGCAGGTCGTCGTAGCCGGCCTGGACCACCTCGACACCGGCCTTCTCGGCCTTCTTGATGTTGCGCCGCCAGAGCTGGTTGAAGCCCTTGAGGATGTCGTCCAGCGAACGGTTCTCCAGCGGGACCTGGTACACGTAGCGCGGCTGTACGTCGCCGAAGCCCGCGCCGCCGTCCTCGCCCTGCTGCCAGCCCATCCGGCGCAGCTTGTCCGCGACCTCGAAGGCACGCGGTTCGATGAAGTCGGCCTCCACGTCGCGCAGCCGCTTGACGTCCTGGTCGGCGATGCCGGTCTTGATGGTGTTCGCCTCCCACCGGCGGATGATCACCGGCGGGCCCATCTTCACGGTGAAGGCGCCCTGCTGCTTGAGGTGGGCGAGCATCGGCTTCAGCCACTCGTCCAGGTTGGGCGCGTACCAGTTGATGACCGGGCCCTCGGGCAGATACGCCAGGTACCGCTTGACCTTCGGGATCTGCCGGTAGAGCACCAGACCGGCGCCGACGATCTGGCCGGTCCTGTCGTCGATCCAGCCGAGATTCTCCGACCGCCACTCCGACTTCACATCAGCCCATGCCGGGACCTGGCAGTGGCTTGCCGAGGGCAGGCTCTGGATGTACGCCAGATGCTGCTCGCGGCTGATGGTCCTCAGGGTCAGGCTCATGCGGGGCGCTCCCCAAACTCACGACGAACTCACGACTGCGGGCTGGAATGCTCACTACTTGCTTGTGGTGGGTTTCCGGTGCTGTTTTCTGGCCCGAAGCCTACTGCGCGGGGGAAGCGCCCTCGCTACTGCTCGCCGGTGCTGTCGGCGACTGCCGGCCGCCGCTACCAGAGCCCGCCGAACAGGCCGCCGTGCGCGACACCGATGTAGAAGCCGACCGCCGCCATGCCGAGGCCGATGACGAGAGCGAACCGCTCCGCCGTGGTCGCCGAGATGAACTGGCCGTAGCCGCCGGTGAGGATGCCGACCAGACCGGTCCAGGAACTGAGCAGATGCAGGCTGTTGAAGGCCGAGGAGATGATCGCGATCGCGCCGAGGACGACGGTCACCGCGACCAGCGTGTTCTCCAGCGGGTGCGGTCGGCCGTCGGTGTTGAAGGTGAGGTGGTGGGTCCGTTCCGCGTGCTGTGCCATGGGGCACCTCCGTGACGGAGTAGATGTGTCCAGATTGGGGGCAAAAGGGGGCGGATTTCAACCCGGGGGACCTGTGCGGGTAGTCTGTACGGTCTGCACCGGTGTCTGTGCGTGGGCCGGGCCTCGCCCGACTCGGCGGAACGCTCCTCGGACCGATCCGCCGCTCGACTGTCTGTCACTCGACTGTCAGTGCCCCGCGCTACCGTTGCGACGCAGATACAAACCCTCCTGCCACGGAAACGCCGTGGCCGCCTGAGTCCAAAGGAGGTGGGTTCCCCTATGCGTCACTACGAGCTCATGCTCATTCTCGACCCCGATCTTGAGGAGCGCGCTGTCTCCCCGCTGATCGAGTCCTTCCTCGCCGTCGTCCGCAATGGTGGCGGCAGCGTGGAGAAGGTCGACACCTGGGGCCGTCGTCGCCTCTCCTACGAGATCAACAAGAAGCCCGAGGGCATCTACTCGGTCGTCGACCTCAAGGCCACGCCTGAGGTCGTCAAGGAGCTCGACCGTCAGCTCAACCTGAACGAGTCGGTTCTGCGGACCAAGGTCCTCCGCCCCGAACTGCACTGAGCTCTCCGCTCAGCGCACCGGGGCAGTAACCGAGTAGTAGCCAGCAGTAGTCAGTAGCAGCAGCCAGAAGCAGTCAGCACACCGCCGAGAGGTCATCCCATGGCAGGCGAGACCGTCATCACGGTTGTCGGCAATCTTGTCGACGACCCCGAGCTGCGCTTCACCCCGTCGGGTGCGGCGGTCGCGAAGTTCCGAGTCGCGTCCACTCCGCGCACCTTCGACCGGCAGACCAACGAGTGGAAGGACGGCGAGAGCCTGTTCCTCACCTGCTCGGTCTGGCGGCAGGCGGCCGAGAACGTCGCCGAGTCGCTCCAGCGAGGCATGCGCGTCATCGTGCAGGGCCGGCTGAAGCAGCGGTCGTACGAGGACCGTGAGGGCGTCAAGCGGACGGTCTACGAACTGGACGTCGAAGAAGTCGGCGCCAGCCTGAAGAGCGCGACGGCCAAGGTCACCAAGACCAGCGGTGGCGGTCGTGGCGGTCAGCAGGGCGGCGGGTTCGGCGGAGGCGGCGGCCAGGGCGGCGGCGGCAACTGGGGCGGAAGCTCCGGTGGCGGCCAGCCCCAGGGCGGCGGCGGTGCTCCCGCCGACGACCCGTGGGCGACCAGCGCGCCGGCCGGCGGCGGCCAGGGCGGCGGTGGCGGTAACTGGGGCGGCGGCTCCGGTGCCGCTTCTTCCGGCGGCGGCTACTCGGACGAGCCGCCCTTCTAGGGCGGGCATCCTCACTTCTTGATCGCAAGATCGCATTAGGAGAATCACCATGGCGAAGCCGCCCCCGCGCAAGCCGAAGAAGAAGGTCTGCGCGTTCTGCAAGGACAAGACCGTGTACGTGGACTACAAGGACACGAACATGCTGCGGAAGTTCATTTCCGACCGCGGCAAGATCCGTGCCCGCCGCGTCACCGGCAACTGCACGCAGCACCAGCGTGACGTCGCCACGGCCGTGAAGAACAGCCGTGAGATGGCGCTGCTGCCCTACACGTCGACCGCTCGATAAGGAAAGGGTGACCTGAAGCATGTCGAAGATCATCCTTACCAACGAGGTCAGCGGCCTGGGTGCCGCGGGCGACATCGTCGACGTCAAGCCGGGCTACGCCCGCAACTACCTGATCCCGCGTGGCTTCGCCATCGCGTGGACCAAGGGTGGCGAGAAGGACGTCGAGCAGATCCGCCGCGCCCGCCGCATCCGCGAGATCCACTCGCTGGACGACGCGAACGCGGTCAAGGCGCAGCTCCAGGGCGTCAAGGTCCAGCTCAGCACCCGCGCCGGTGACACCGGCCGGCTGTTCGGCTCGATCACCCCGGCCGACATCGCCGCGGCGATCAAGACCGCCGGTGGTCCGGCCGTCGACAAGCGTCGTCTCGAGGTCGGTTCGCCGATCAAGACGCTGGGCGCGCACAAGGTGACGGTGCGGCTGCACCCCGAGGTCGAGGCCGTCCTCGACCTGGAGGTCGTGGCCGCGTAATCGCGACCGCTGTGTTCCACGTGGAACAGGGAGGGCCGGGCACCCCGATTGCGGGGGTGCCCGGCCCTTCGTCGTTGCGGGGTTCCGGGTGCGGCGGGCGCTGTGAGGTCTGGCCGCTCGCTGTGAGGTGTGTCGGCGGGCGGCTCGGGCTCTCGGCGAGTGCCTTGGGCTCCTCGGCGGGCGGCTCGGGCTCTCGGCGAGTGCCTTGGGCTCCTCAGCGGGCGGCTCGGGGGGCGGCTCGCGGTCTCAGCGGGCGGCGCCCGTGACGATCCAGCGGCCGGAGCGGGCCCGGAGCCACAGGGCGGCGAGCCGGGTCAGCATCATCAGGGTCATCGCCCACCAGAGCGCGGTCAGCCCCCAGCCCAGGGCGGGCACGGCCAGCGCGGCGGGCGCGAAGACGGCCAGCGTCCCCAGCATCGACCAGGCGAGATACGGCCCGTCGCCCGCGCCCATCAGCACGCCGTCCAGGACGAAGACGATGCCGCAGACCGGCTGCGCCAGCGCGACCACCAGCAGCGCGGACGCCAGCGCGTCCCGTACGGCCGGGTCCGAGGTGAACATCGGCCCGATCAGCGGCCGGGCCAGCGTCACCAGCAGCCCCAGGACGACCCCGCAGGCCACTCCCCACTCGATCATGCGGCGGCAGGCGGCGCGGGCGCCCTCGGGGTCGTCCGCGCCCAGGTAGCGGCCGATGATCGCCTGTCCCGCGATGGCGATGGCGTCCAGGGCGAAGGCGAGCAGGGACCAGACGGTGAGGGTGATCTGGTGGGCGGCGATCTCGGCGTCGCCGAGCCCCGCGGCGACGGCGGTGGCGATGAGCAGGACGGCCCGCAGGCTGAGGGTGCGGACGAGGAGGGGGACGCCGGCTCGGGCGCAGGCGCGTATGCCTGCGGGGTCGGGGCGCAACAGGGTCCACAGGGCGGAGCGTGCACCCGTACGGGCGTCCGTCGCGGGGTCGTGTGGCGCGGTGTCGTGTCGCGGCGCGGGGTGCCGCGTCGTGTCGTCCCGCGTCGGGAGGTGCCGCGCTGTGTCGTCCCGCGCCGTGTCGTCCCGCGTCGGGAGGTGCGGCTTGGCGAGGTGCCGCTTGGCGCCGCGGATCACCACCCACACATAGACGGCCGCCATGCCGTTCTGGGCGATGACCGTGCCCCACGCGGAGCCCGCGATGCCGAGTCCCGCGCCGTATACCAGGCCCGCGTTGAGCCCCGCGTTGGCGGCGAATCCGCCGACCGCCACGTACAGCGGGGTGCGGGTGTCCTGGAGGCCGCGCAGGACGCCGGTCGCCGCCAGCACCATCAGCATCGCGGGGATGCCGAGCGAGCTGATCCGCAGATACGTGGTCGCGTACGGTGCGGCGGTCGGCGACGCGCCGAACAGGTCGACCACGGCCGGGGCCGCCGGGAGGACGACGGCGATCACCAGCGCGCCCAGCAGCAGCGCGAGCCAGATGCCGTCCACGCCCTGGCGGATCGCGGCGGGCAGGTCGCCCGCGCCGACCCGGCGGGCGACGGCGGCGGTGGTCGCGTACGCCAGGAAGACGAAGATGTTGACGGCGGTGGTGAGGAGCGCGGCGGCGACGCCGAGGCCCGCGAGCTGGGCGGTGCCGAGATGGCCGACAACCGCGCTGTCGGCCATGACGAAGAGG
Source organism: Streptomyces sp. NPDC093221 (assembly GCF_044753885.1). Lineage (NCBI taxonomy): Bacteria > Bacillati > Actinomycetota > Actinomycetes > Kitasatosporales > Streptomycetaceae > Streptomyces > Streptomyces sp. NPDC093221. The sequence goes on from NZ_JBIVOA010000001.1 coordinate 88,727, forward strand.
GGTTCGGCGACCAGCGCGCCGAAGGCGGGGACCGCGAGGGCGAGGATCTCCCGGTCGTGGCGGCCCCGGGCGGGCGTGCGGGGGGACGAGGCCGGATCCTTCTCCACTGCGGGCTTGGCGAGCGGATTCACATGCACAGGGTAATCGTCCACAAGTAAGAGGTAAAGGCCGCCCTCGACTATTACGGGTGACTGCGTAGAGTGATCTCCTCCGCGTTGTTTGTGGCGATCTTGGGCCGACCGTGAATTTTTTTCTCCTGCACAGGCTATGGATGGAGAAAGGCCAGGTCAGAGCCGTTCCCTTGAGTAGATTGTCAGCTTGTCCACAGCGTCGTCCCAAGGGCTGTACACAGGTTGGGGCCACTTCTCCACAGGTATGCCGCCGCCGTCCACACCCCCTGTGGATAACCGGGTTGGTCAGGGCCGCCGAGAGCCCTACCGTGGACCGTCCCCCGACGCGCCGCGAGCGGCCCCGGGTGACTCAAATGTCGGCGCCGTGCCGTAAGAAAGAGCCGTGCTCCACGAACGCGTGGCACGTAACGGGGTGCGGTCGAACGCGGTCGAACGGTCCGCAGGGACGGGAGGAGGTGGCGCGGATGAGCCAGCCCGAACCCGCGGACGAGCACTGGGGGGAAGCACCCCCGGAAGCCGGTCCGAGCGACCGGCCCCCCGTCACCCGCTTCCGCAAGAAGAACGGCAACGACGACAGCGACAGCAACCGCTGGTCCGAGGGCGGCGGCGGCTTCGAGCGCGTCCCCCCGCAGGACCTCGACGCCGAACAGTCCGTCCTCGGCGGCATGCTGCTCTCCAAGGACGCCATCGCCGACGTCGTCGAAGTCCTCAAGGGCGCCGACTTCTACCGCCCCGCCCACGAGACGATCTACGCGGCGATCCTCGACCTCTACGCCCGCGGCGAGCCCGCCGACCCCATCACCACCGCGGCCGAACTCACCAAGCGCGGCGAGATCGCCCGCGTCGGCGGCGCCCCCTACCTCCACACCCTCGTCAACGCCGTCCCCACGGCGGCCAACGCCGAGTACTACGCCGAGATCGTCCACGAACGCGCCGTCCTGCGCCGCCTCGTCGAAGCCGGCACCCGCATCACCCAGATGGGATACGCCGCCGACGGCGACGTCGACGAGATCGTCAACAACGCCCAGGCCGAGATCTACGCCGTCACCGAACAGCGCACCTCCGAGGACTACCTCCCCCTCGGCGACATCATGGAGGGCGCCCTCGACGAGATCGAGGCCATCGGCTCCCGCAGCGGCCAGATGTCCGGCGTCCCCACCGGCTTCACCGACCTCGACTCCCTCACCAACGGCCTCCACCCCGGCCAGATGATCGTCATCGCCGCCCGCCCGGCGATGGGCAAGGCCCTGGCGCTCGACACCCCCCTGCCCACCCCGACCGGCTGGACGACGATGGGCGCGGTCCAGGTCGGCGACCACCTCCTCGCCGCCGACGGCACACCGACCCGAGTGGTCGCCGCCACCGACGTCATGGTCGGGCGTCCTTGCTACGAGGTCACGTTCTCCGACGGTACGAAGGTCCTGGCTGACGCGGACCATCAGTGGCTCACCTGGGACCGGAACACTCGCGAGGCATTCGACCACGCGAGGCCAGAGGCCACCTCCTACCCGGACAACTGGCCGTCCTGGTCTCCCTCACGGTCATCCGCCGGCACCGAACCCGGCAGGACCGCGGGCGCCGTCCAGCAGCAGTGGAATCGTCCCGAACCCGAGAGCAAGGCCGTCAGGCCGCGCAGCACCAGGGAGATCGCCGCAACGGTCCGTGCGCTGCACGAGAACAATCACGCGATCCCGGCCACGAGGGCTCTCGTCGGCCCTGAAGTCGATCTGCCCGTCGATCCGTACGTGCTCGGCTACCTCCTCGGGGACGGCGATACCGCCGGAAGCGGGCGTGTCGCCTGCGATCCACAGGACCGCGACTGGCTGATCAAGGAGTTTGACGCGGCCGGGTATGACGCTCGTCGGCACAGCAGCACCGGCCACTTCGGTGTGCGTGGGCTGAGGGACGCGTGGAGCCAGCTCGGTCTGTCCGCTGGCAAGCACATCCCGGCCGGGTACCTGCGCGCGTCCTTCGACCAGCGTCTGGCGCTGGCGCAGGGCATGGTGGATGCGGACGGGACCGTCGATGGCGACGGGGCCTATCGGTTCACGAACACCCATCGCGAACTGGTCGACGGATTCTGTGAGCTTGTCGTCTCCCTCGGTTGCGTCCCGCGGGTTCACCACCGCACCGGGCGTACCAGGGCCGACGTGATCGGCGCGGACTCCTGGGACGTCATCGTTCCGACGAATCTTCCTCTTGCCCGGATTCCGCGTAAGGCGAGTTCCGTTCGAGGGCAGTGGAAACGCGAGCAGGTCACGCGGTACATCACTTCCGTCACCCCGGTCACGAGCGTCCCGGTCCGCTGCGTGCAGGTGGACAACCCGGACCACCTGTACCTGGCCACCCGCTCCATGGTGCCCACCCACAACAGCACGCTCGCGCTGGACTTCGCCCGGACGTGTTCCATCGCCAACAAGATGCCCAGCGTCATCTTCTCGCTCGAAATGGGGCGCAACGAGATCGCGATGCGGCTGCTGTCCGCCGAGGCGCGGGTGGCGCTGCATCACATGCGGTCGGGGACCATGACGGACGACGACTGGACGAAGGTGGCCCGGCGGATGTCGGACGTCACCGAGGCGCCGCTCTACATCGACGACTCGCCGAACCTGTCGATGATGGAGATCCGCGCCAAGTGCCGTCGCCTCAAGCAGCGCAACGACCTGCGCCTGGTCGTCATCGACTACCTCCAGCTCATGCAGTCGGGCGGCTCGCGCCGCCCCGAGAGCCGTCAGCAGGAGGTCTCGGACATGTCCCGTAACCTCAAGCTCCTCGCCAAGGAGCTCGAAGTCCCGGTCATCGCGCTCTCCCAGCTCAACCGTGGCCCCGAACAGCGCACCGACAAGAAGCCCATGGTCTCCGACCTGCGCGAATCCGGCTCCATCGAACAGGACGCCGACATGGTGATCCTCCTCCACCGCGAAGACGCCTACGAAAAGGAGTCCCCCCGCGCGGGCGAGGCCGACCTGATCGTCGCCAAGCACCGCAACGGCCCCACCGCCACCATCACGGTCGCCTTCCAGGGCCACTACTCCCGCTTCGTGGACATGGCCCAGACCTGACCGGGGACGCTGTAGGGTCTCAGATTTCGTGTCCAAATCTCAGTATGGATGTCCGGACTGAGGCCGGTAGGACGCAAATCTGAGACTGGCAGCTCAGGGCCGTCACCCGTTCGGATGAACAGCACGCAGCGCTGCCCGTCTGAGACGAGCGTGCTGGCACCGTGGGTCTATGGGCAAGGGTCCATGGGCCGGGGGTGTGCGCGATGGACAGTGCTACTGCAACTGTGAGTGTTCGCTGCCGAGATGGCGAAGTGATTGATGATCAGGAATGGGCTGCGGTCTCGATTGACCTGCTGCAGTCCGCAGTGCCGTGGCGGACGTTCCGCTGGTACAAGGGGCAGAAGCATTACTCCGGCACCTACTGGTCCGCGACCATGCAGGACCACGTGATCTACGAGTCGCGCTTGGAGCTGAGCCGTTTACTCCTTGCAGACTTCGCCCCCTCGGTGAATCGCATCATCGCCCAGCCGTTTCTGTTGACGGTCACGGTGCGAGGGAAGGCGCGAAGGCACATACCGGACTACCTGTTGATCACTGATCAGGGCCCGGTGGTGGTAGACGTCAAGCCGCTGCGTCGGTTGTCCAGGCCCGAGGTTGTCTTCACTTTCGACTGGACGCGAGAGCTGGTGGAGGCTCGGGGGTGGACGTACGAGGTGTCGAGTGAGCCGCCGGTTGTGGAGCTGGAGAACATTCGGTTCCTGGCCGGCTACCGCAGGGACTGGCTGGTCAGCCAGGAGCTCCTGGGATGAGATCCGCAATGCCGAAATGGACGGTGTCGCAACGGCCCAGGCGATGTCGTCCCTTCTTCCGTACCCGGAGCCGTTGGTGCGAGCGGCAATCCATCACCTTCTCTGGACCGGCTACTTCACTGTCGACCTCGGTAGACCCCTCAGCTCTTCGAGGGTGCTGAGGAGGGCCGCATGAGCAGGGCTGGAGCCCGAGTGGGAGTCGGCAGCCGCCTTCGCTATGACGGGGAGACCGTCGAGGTAATCGAGATGGCTGCAACGACGGCGGGCAACGAGGTGGTGTTGAAGGACGGCCGAGGCCGACTTCTGCGTCTGTCCCTGAAGGAGCTGTTGTTCTCCGACCGTGCCGCTGTCATTCCTGACGAGCCCGGGGCATCGGCGGACGATGTCGACGTGATCGCCTCGGTGGTTCTCGGGCAGCTCGATACAGCGGAGAGAAGCAGGGTTCTGGACCGAGCCGAGCACGTCCGTGAGGTTCTGACGGGCTTTCGCTCGGGCTTCTCCGAGCTCGCTCGTGAGGGTGAGCCGCGCCCGGAGTACGTGTCCACGCTGTCGATGGAGACACGGCAGGAGGCGAAGGCGACTGAACTGGGTATCGCCGCACGCACGGTGAGGCGATGGGTCGCTGATTTCCGTGAGCACGGCGAAGCCGGCCTGGTAGCGAAGAGCGGACCTTCCCGGAAGTCCCATGGCAGGGCCGATGACCGTTGGGTGGAGACCGCCCTTGAGGTGATGGTCGAGCACACCGAGGAGTCGAAGCCGTCGCGGACCATGGTGATCGAGCGGACCCGGGCCCGGGTCATTGCGAGGTACGGTCCGGAGGTCGTTCCGCAGCCGAGTCGAGCAGCAGCTTTCCGGGTGCTGGCGGAGTTGGAGCGGCGGCATCCACTGTTCCGGCTGAGCACGAAGCGCAACCGCGATATCGCGGGCCGGCCGGACGGGGTCTACGGCAAGCTGCGTCCGACCCGGCCGGGCGAGTACCTGGTGATGGACTCCACCCGGCTGGACGTCTTCGCCTTCGATCCGTTGACGCTGCGATGGGTTCAGGCCGAGCTCAGTGTCGGTATGGACTGGTACACCCGGTGCATCACCGGGATCACGCTCACGCCGGTGTCGACGAAGGCAGTGGATGTCAGCGCGGTGCTCTACCAGTCCTTCCGGCCTCGGCCGGCTGGGCAGGACTGGCCCAGCCACGCGGTCTGGCCCGAGCACGGCATTCCCCGCACGGTCCTGGTGGACGTTGAGAAGGCTGAGGGCCCGGGGCTCGCCTCCCCGCCGCTGGTGCCGGAGACCCTGGTGGTGGACCACGGCAAGGTCTACGTGTCGGAGCATCTGACGAGCGTCTGCCCCCGGATGGGGATCTCGATCCAACCGGCGCGGCTGCGGACGGGACGGGACAAGGGACCCGTCGAGCGGTTTTTCCGGACCATCCGCGAGGACCTGCTGCAGGCGCTGCCCGGCTACAAGGGGCCCGACATCCACTCCCGGGGAGAGAAGCCGGAGGACGAAGCGTTCTTCTTCCTGGACGAGTTGGAGACGATCATCCGTGAGTGGACCGCGACGGCCTACCACTCGCGACCCCACTCCAGCCTCCTCGATCCGGGTCTGCCCGGGATGAGGATGTCTCCGGCGAAGACGTTCGAGCACGGCATGGCCAGGGCCGGCTACATCGAGGTCCCCCGGGACCCGGACCTTGCCTTTGAGTTCCTTGAGACCAAGTGGCGCACGATTCAGCACTACGGCGTTGAGATCGACCGCCGCCGCTACAACGGTCCCGGGCTCAACGCCTGCCGCAAGCTCAAGAGCCCTTACGACGGCCCGGGCAAGAACAGCTGGCCGTTCCAGGTCGACCCGGACGACGTCACCCGGATCTACTTCCGGGATCCCGACACCAGGCGATGGCACACACTGCTGTGGGAGCATGCGCCGTCCATGCAGATGCCGTTGAGCAAGGAGGCCCTGGACTTCGCCAGGAAGCTGGCGGCCTCCAAGTACCGCTACCCAGATGACCGGCTCGCGGTCGCCGACCTGCTGGAACGCTGGAACCTCGGACTTGGTACGACCGTGCCCGAGCGACGCATGGCCCTGCGACTCTCCCGTGAGCAGGCGGCCATCGAATTGCCGGAGACCGAAGCCGAGACCGTCATTTCGCTTCCCTCGGTACGCAAGGCCCTCGGGGTGGCTCCGGAGATGCCGAGAGGCGAACTGCCGGAGTCTGCGGAGGGTGGGGACGACGACGAGGCTGACCTGGAGGACCTCACCGACGAGGACGACTTCTACGAGGACGCGTTGGAGGACGTGTGACCGACACGGCAGGCATGCCCAGCCCGGCGAACCTGGCCCTATCGCGCAAGGAGGACTTCAAGGCGTTCGCCGAGGCCCCGCGCCGCATCCGGCCCGAGCATCTGACCATGGCACAGGTCGCGGCGCTGAGCCTGGCCGCGAAGGCTGAGTACGACCTGCTGAGACGTGAGTGGCATGCCAATCTCGGGCCCATCAGGACGCCGCAACTGTCCGAACTCCACGAGGACTTGTGGGACATCGTCGACAGCAACCTGCAGGATGGCGACAAGGCCAAGGGCGCCGTCGCACTCGATGCCTTCCCGGGCCTCGGCAAGACCACCTCAGTGCTGGCGTTCCTCCAGGAATTCCACCGCAGGGAGATCGCCGAGCGGGGACAGCTGACCGCCCAAGGACACGAACGCCTGCCCGTCTGTCGCGTCGGCCTGACCGGCAACACCGGCATGAAGGACCTCAACCGCTCCATGCTGGAGTTTTTCGGGCACCCCGGTCGCAACCGTGGAACCACCGCTCAACTTGGTCATCGGGCCCTGGACTGCATGCTCTCCTGCGAAGTCCGCCTGCTGGCTCTCGACGATCTGCACTTCCTGAAGTGGCAGAGGACGAACGGCATTGAAGTCAGCAACCACCTCAAGTGGATCGCCAACGAGTTCCCGGTGACCTTGCTGATGATCGGCGTCGGACTGGCCGACAAGGGACTGTTCAGCGAGGGCGAAACCAGAGGCGACGCCGCCATGGCTCAGACCGGCCGCCGCACCACTCGTCTGGGGATGCGGCCGTTCACCATCGAGACCGAGGAGAACCGCCGGGAATGGCGGCAGATGCTGCTGGCCTTGGAGCAACGCGTGGTCCTGGCCGGCAAGCACCCCGGCATGCTCGCCGACGATCTGTCCGACTACCTCTTCGCCCGCAGCACCGGCCACATCGGCTCATTGATGACGCTGATCAATCGAGGTTGCCAGCGAGCCGTCCGCAACGGGCAGGAATCGCTCAGCCGAGACCTGCTGGACGGCGTGAAGAACGATGAGGCATCCGAGCAGGCACGCAAGGAACTCGAAGCCGCTCTAGAAACAAGGAAGTTGACCAGTCGGCCCCGGGTCACCCGCAAGAAGGCTGCGTGACAGCCGCCCGCAGAACGCTCCCCGTCCGACTGGCCCCCTTACCCGGCGAAGCCCTCGACTCATGGCTCGAAGCCCTGGCACTGCGCCTGAGCACCCCCCTGGGCGATGTCCGGTCGCACCTCGGGTTCCCGGTGAGGAACAGGTCCGGGAACCACCTGCGGGACATCCCGCCCGACTGGACAATCGCGCTGCGAGAACAGGAAACCGCGGCCCTCGCCCATAGCAGTGGGCTTTCGTCCACCGCGATCACGGCCATGACACTGGCCCACTACGACCAACGGGCCCTTCTCATCGACCTGGAGCACCGGCACGTCAACCGCCGGGTGTTCTGGGGCAGGGCACGAGGCTCGCGGTTCTGCCCCGACTGCCTGGCGGACTCCGGCGGCCGCTGGCAGCTCACCTGGCGTCTGGGCTGGGCCTTCGCCTGTCTCCTCCACCAACGCCTTCTGGCCGACTGCTGCCCAAGGTGCGACCGTGTACAGCGCGAGCGGCCTCGCTCTGGCTGGACAGTCCCTCAGCCAGGCATCTGCGGCAATCCCCCCACCGCCCCGGACCGGGACCCCTCCGGCGGTTGCGGCTTCGACCTGACCCTGACCCGGACCCTTCCGCTGCCTGCAGACCATCCGGCACTGAGGGCCCAAGACCTCCTTCTGCAGGTCATCGAGTCCGGGACGGCCGCCTTCGGTTCCTACGTCAGCAACCCGCAGCCGGCACACAGCGCTCTCGCGGACATCCGAGCCATCGGCGGCCGTGTGCTGGCAGACCTCCCGGGCGGCACCATCGCGGACATGGTGCCGCCCGATCTCGCCGAGGGGCATCTCGTGCCGAATGCCGGTTCGCGCCTGGCATCCCGGGCCATCGAACGGCCCGGCTTCATGGCTCCTCCGCGGGCCGTGAGCACAGCTGTTGCGGTGACCATCGCGCTCCGAGTCCTCGAACACCGCGATGTCCATGAGGCCGGGGCCGAGATGCGGGGCCTGCTGGAGACGATGCGCGAGGAACTCGGGCAGGTCAGCGCCACCAGCATTGACGATTGGGGGCGCGGCCTGAGCCCCATCCTGAACGCCGTCCACCTGGCGGCTCTTGGCCCTTCGCTCCGGCCCAGCGACCAACTTCGCTTCCGCGCGGTGACCGCCATGCCGAGCAGGCCGAACCTCACCGATGCCGAAGCGACGCGGCGGGCCCGGAAGATCCCCGGTATGTTCTGGCCGTCCCTGGCAGTACGACTTGCGCCGCCCGACGGTGTCTACCCCCGAGTTCTCGCCCCCGTTCTGGCCAGCGCACTGCTGGTCATCGGAAACAAGATCAAACTCGACGCCGCCGCCCAACGCCTCGGCGCGGTCACCGAGGGCATCGATGTCTCTCGCATCCTGCAACTGCTGGACAATCAGCCGCACTGGCCGGCCACGATGACTGCCCTGATTCGGTTGGCCGACTACCTGGACACCCACGACGTCCCCATCGACTACCGGCGTCGCCGCCGCTTGAACTACACCGGCCTGATGCCGCATGAGCACTGGGTGGCCGTCTGCCGGCGCACCGGCACATCACCGGGCCATGGTCGGCGCGAGCTGGTCATCCGGTCGCAGTTGTTCCAACGCATCAGCGGCCATCCCATCGAAGCCGCACCTGGATACCCCAGCGGAAGCGAAGCACACTTCAGAGCGGATGCCGCCCGCACTGCTGCCCTGCACACCCCCGAGCTGGCGGCAGAACTCGACCAAGTGGCATACGAGTTCCTCGCCGACCAGGGCATCCGCGATGAGCCGGTGACCTGGCAGCCACCCGTGTCCCTGCTCGACGGACTCGACCTTCCCGGCCCCGACCCTGCGCGCATCGACCTTCCCCACCTGCACCGCATCGTCCGTCAGCAGAAGAACCCGGTCCAGTACGCGGCGGAATTCCTCGGCACGAGCATCGAGGCGATCCGCCTCATCCTGGACGAGCACCCCGCGCCAGCCGCACTGCTGTCATCATCCGCAGCCAGGGCGACCGGCGGCATCCGCCACAAGGCCCGCCAGGACCTACCCAGAGAGGCTTTCGCCCGCCTCTACCTTGACGAGCACCAGTCCCTGAACGAGATCGCCGTCCTCACCGGATTCGGTCGCGGCGTGCTGACCAGGCTCGCCCACGAGTACGACATCCCCCTGCGAGACGGCCCCCAGGACTACAAACGCCGAGGAGAGGTCGAACGCGACTGGTTGATCGAGCAGTACGTCAACCAGCGTCGGACTCTGCCCAACCTCGCCCGCGAGAAGGGCATGAGCACCGCGAACATGGCCCGCTGGGCCAAAATCCACGACATTCCGCGGCGATCACCTGGGGGAGCCAGCCACAACCAGACTCTTCGCGCTGCTGACGAAGTCCACCAGGCACCGCGAATCCTCCGCCCGGCATTCCTCGGTCAAGGTGACCGTGAACGCCTGAACCGATTCGCAGCCGCTTCCGCCTACCCCAGCATCGGCGCGGCGGCAGCTGACCTCGGACTCAACACGTTCGCCCTCGTCGCACAGATCAACCGGATCGAACGAGAACTCGGCGAACCGCTGTTGGTCAGAGCCGAACGCGGCCGGCCCATGGTGCTGACCCCCTTCGGGAGGAGAGTGCTCCGAGCCATTCGCACCCTTCGGGATAGTGCAACGTGATGAAGACCGCCGCAGAGCGCACCGTCCGCAGGAGGGGCCAGGTTCGATAGATTGGTAGTCGACACGAGAGAAGAGTTCACATGGACTCCCGCATACCCCGCCTGCGGCGCAAGCTGGCCAAGGTTCCGTTTGCTCCGCAGCGAAGCCACTCGTTCGGTGAGGAAAAGCACCAGTTCCGGCTTGCTCCGCCCCTGTCCGCAATCCAGGTGATGCGTTTCGAGGCCGAGGCCCAGATCGAGCTCCCCGTCGCCTATCGCGCGTTCCTCACCGAACTCGGCGGCAGCGGGGCTTCACCCTTCTACGGCCTGTTGCCCTTGAAAAAGTGCGAGCTGTTCACCATGAACCCCCAAGGGGAGCACGGCAGCCCGCGGGCCTTCACAGAAACCAACCGAAGGAGGGCAGAGGGCGACCTCTTCCTGAACATCATCGAAGCCGGGTGCAGCGACCTCGTGCTCCTCGGCATCACCGGACCGCTCACCGGGCGAATCCTCACTGGGAACAGCGACGGTTTTTGGGGACCCGACGTCTCCTCGGCGAGTGATTTCCTGGCCTGGTACGAGCGCTGGCTCGACCAGATGGCAAGCGGATGCGACAACCGGGCACTGGAACTCACCTCCCCCGCTGCGCGACACCAATCAAGCCGCCTCGCCGTGCGAAGTTCTGCCGCCAGGAGTGACTGACCACGTGACGACCAGGATCCGCTGCTACTGGGGCGCGGAAGACGTCTGGTTCTATTCGAGGTCGACTCCGAAGGCTGGGTGACCCGGCAGGTCGAACTCCAGGGGCCTGACTTGACACCGATCGCAGCCGCCTCCCTCGATGAACGGCAGCAGGCCCGCGACGCAGGCCGCCTCGATGAGTACCAGCAGGTTCGGGATCACAGCCGAGCTGCCCGTCTCAGAATGGGAAGACTACGATCCCGAACAGCTCACCGCCGAAGAGTTCGAGGAAGTCTGGGGTCCGGCCCGGCGTCAGATCGCATCCCGGCCCCGCTGACCCCCGGCATGACCCGTACCCTGGCTGGCAAGATGCGCTCGTGAACTGAGTTGCTAGCGGGCGCCGTTTCCTTTACCGAGACACAACTTGGTCCATGAAGGTCTCATAGGTAGTTCGGTTGTGCTTACGTGCTGCTACCACCTGAGAGCGGAAATTACGCAGCGCCGTGTCGACCGCCTGCCGGTTGCGAAGAGACGCTGTCACCAGCGGGTCTCTTAGCTGGCCTGGGGCAAAGGCAAGCAGGGACTCCACGATCGGCTCCCACACTTTGGCCGCCTCGGACATAGCTAGGTTCTTCTTGAACCGCATCACGTAGGCATCGCTGACGGCCTCTCCAGCGAGAGTTTCCCGCGTGATTCCGATAGCCTCTGCAGCGATCATGATCGACCCACGCAGACTGAACCACTCAAAGAGCTCGCTCTCGTCCTCGGTCCGCGCACTCTCGGTGATTCGGCCGAGTCGTCCCTTCTCCGTCTCGATGGCACGGAGCAGACTCGCTACGAACACGATGTGCTCGGCTGTGACGCGTTCGGGGAAGACTCTGCTGTAAAGGGCGTCCTGCTCCCAGATCTTGCTCTTCTCGTGATACGCAACGCCGGACTCCCCGTGGAACGCGGCAAGAGCTTGTGCTGCGACCTCGGCGGAGAGCTGGTTTTCTCCCGGACGTCGGATCACATCTTCGGCGCCGCCTCGCCGTCCCCCGTTGTAGCCGACAACCCCCAACTGTTGAAACTCGCGGACAAGGCGCCTTTGTACGCTGTCGTTGCTGCGAAAGTCTGACGCCTGGGTGGGATTTTGACGATTATTGAAGCGAACGATGCTTCCAACGGTCTCGGGGTCGTTGCAGCGGATGAACCGGGTGAGGACATGACTATCCTGACCGATGTCCTCCGCAGGGACCGAGCCGATCGCTCCGGTCGTCTGGGCACCATTGACGATGCCGAGTCCGGTGATCTTGACGACACCTTCGATGAAGCTGAAGTCGTGAACTAGTGCAGTGATGCCGTTGTTGTAGGCCCAAAGGTTTGATGGCTCGGTGAGTACGGTTTCCTGGATACCATTGTTGATGTTGCTCTGTGACCGGCGGCTTCCCAGGTAGTCGCGAACGTTCGACGAAAACAGCGAGGCACCATGCTGCTCGAATTGCTCATGCAGCCAGCGGACTGGCACGCTCGTGCACAAGGCTGTCCACTTGTCGCCACGTTCCTCGAACGCCCCTGGAACTTCGATCGTGAAGGTGTCCGCCACGAGGATCGGCGTCTGTGAGTTCTCGTAGCGCTCGGAAAGCCGCTCGCGGCCAAGTTCTTCGCAAGAAACATCGATCTCACTGTGCGGATAGCCCTGGCGCAACTGGGCGTACGCAGCATCGCGAGCTGCTTGGAGTTCTCCGAGGACCTGTTCAGACTCGGGGAGGTTGTGGACGTACCAGATCGCCACATCGCCGATGACGTCGTCTGTCAGCGCATCGTGAAGTTCGCGCCAGGCGACGCGTAGGGCGTCCGGCACGCCGCTGGGCTCACTCTTGCTGAACAACCAATTGACCGCCTGGTGAAGGCTGGCGGCCTTCCTCCCTGGTGCCTGCAACTTCGTGTTGTTCGCGGACTCATAGCCCTGGGCGAGAACAACACGGCCGGTGCCGCGATCGATGTAGAGCAGATCGCACGACTTGTCGTTGGGGTGGTCTGTCAGCGAGGTGGCCGCAACCGTACCGATGTCCTCAATATCGAACATGAGTTGCAGCGCAAACAGGAGGCGCTTGTTGGAGCCGTACTGATCGAGGTCAGCGCGCTTCTGCAGGGCAACTTCAAGGCCATCCGTCACACCGTCAGAGTACTGGCTCATCGCAAGCTCGACTGACGCTGCCCACCGCTGCCCGAACGCGATCTTGAGCAGTAAGCCGACAACGTCCCTGTGGCGTGGGTCAAGCCAAACGCATAGGTCGTGCCTGCCGCACGTCAGGTACTCATCCCGGCCGGCGGCTGCAGCCGATACCGTCGCCGCTGAACCGACCACAAGGGGGAACCGATGCGTAGCAAATGGCTATGGGCCGCGCTGGGCGCAGCCGTAGTTGTCAGCCAACTCGCCGTAAACGCACGGCCGCGCGCCGCCGGCGAGTCAGACGAGGCGGTCATCCGCAGATTTCGCGACGACCCGGGCAGCTTCGGTACCCACTCGAACAGCGGCTCCGGCGGGTACCGGGCGTGCGGCCACGATGCGTGCAGCAAGAAAGCGAAGGATTCCATCACGAGTCACGACTGCTGTGGCCGGTGCCGGATGGCGAACTACCGAGACTGCGCGGGCAAAGCGATGCGCGACTACTACGGGCCGGGCAGTTTCTACCATGACTTCCACGACGGGATCATGCAGCCTGGGGTATGTACCACCTGCGGTGAACCGCAGGAAGCGCACTGACTCGAAGCGATCCGATTCCAGCGCATTACGTATTCACTGACGTCCGCTTAGTCGCAGGTCAGCGGCCCGGGGCGGCTCCGCCGCGCGCCGTGGGGTAGACACATGAGCGGGCCGAACTCCCCGGGCCTTGATCAACACCGCATCGCGGGGGCGACGCAGAAGGCGGAGGTCAGCTGGTCAGCTACCTGCGGTTTTACCGACGTCGGCTGGTACTTATGCGCCAGCGGATCGCGCTCGGTGAGCTTGCCGAGGATTTAGACACGGTCCTGAGACTGAACTGCTAGACACGGCGTAAGACTTCACGAGAAGCCGCAGGTCACAGCCTCAGCCTAGGCCACGAGCCGCGAGATCCTACAGACGCTGTGGGATCCCAGGTCCCGTGTCCTTTTCCCACCGGCGATGTCCACCGCGTGGCCAATAGGACAGGGGGATGGGATTCATGCCCCGTGAGCGAGCAGTTCCCCTCTTTGTGTACGGGACCGCCCCGTTCAGCGTCTGCGTGCGTGGCTGGGGCTGGACCCCGGCGTTACGCGGCCAGCGGGGCCACCTCCGGAAACGCGGGGTTGGTGGTCCGATGGGTACAGCGGTGGCCGCGCCGGTACGGCAGAGTGTCCGGCGTGGTGACGAGTCCGTGGTGGAGGACCTGGAGTGGCCGTCGGTGCCGCTCGGGCTGCTGCGGGAGGCTCGGCCGTGGCGGATGTTCCGCTGGTACAAGGGGCAGCAGCACTATTCGGGCACGTACTGGTCGGCGACGGTGGGCGACCACGTGATCTACGAGTCGCGGCTGGAGCTGGGGCGGCTGCTGTTCGCCGACTTCGCCCCAGAGATGCGGCACATCATCGCCCAGCCGTTCATGCTCAAGGCCGACGTGGATGGCAAGGTTCGCAAGCACATCCCGGACTATCTGCTGGTGACGGACGACGGGCCGGTGGTCGTGGACGTCAAGCCGCGTCACCGGCTTGAGAAGCCGGAGATCGCGTTCAGCGCACGTCTGGCTCCGTTGGTGTTCCGGCTGGCAGCCACCCCGCGCAGTTCGTTGGCTCAAAAGCGCAGAGAATGGCCACGTGACCATATTTCGCTGCGCCAACTGCCGACAGCCTCTAACGAACGAGTTGGTAGCAGGAGAGCCAGTCAGGGGCCCCGAGCGGCATCCGAGCCACGAGGTGGTCCCACCCCGGATGGCCCCAGGAAACTTCAAGGTCAACTTCGATGCCAGCCTCTTGATCCTTCACCCGGACGACGCTCCGGGGACTGCGGTTCATACCGATCCGCGGCGTCTCGCTGGTTGCTGCGGACTCGCCGGCCAGGACGGACCTAACCTCATGTGTATTGGCTGCGGTGTTGAAGTCGCCACCAAGGAGTCCGACTGCTGGACCGACAATCTTGTGGCGCTTATCGCCGCTGCAGTGACCGGTGAGCCCGAGGTGTTGTAGGCCTGGAACGCTCGACGGCCTCCCGAGGCATGGCGGCTGTGGATGATGGTGCGGTGACGAACATCAAGGACGACCACATAATGGTCCACTTCCGGCTGGAGACAGATGAGGACGGCTGGCCGCCGGTGAGTGTGGAGAGCCTTTGGGCGGTAGACCTCGGCGACGGCACAGTGCGCTTGGAGTCACCGCTGCATGGAGGGCCACAGCCGCAGCATGACCGCCTTCTGGGCGGCGAGTCTTCCTCCCACTCCGCCGGGCAGGTTAGGTAAATGACACGGAACTGGGATTCCAGCGGATGACATGGCGTGGGATGCCCGAGAACTGACCAGGTCAGAGGCGCGGCAGATGACACCAGCCGTGGGAACCTACAACGCTGTAGGGTCTCAGATTTCGTGTCGGAATCTCACGGTCGATGTCGGATGGAAGTCGGATCCGACATCGACCGTGAGACACCGCAGTTCAGCGGAGCGCGGTGCCTGCAGGGGTGCCGGGTGTTCGTAGAGTCGCTCGGCCGACCGAAGAAGTGGAGGAAGCATGCGGGTCGCCATTGACGGGGCACAGATCGGAAGCCAGGCGGACCTGCACCGGGTTCTTGCCGGGCCTCTGGACTTCGGTCCGTACTACGGGCACAACCTGAGCGCCCTGTGGGACCGTCTGAGCAGGGATGTTGAGCGCCCAGTCGAGATTGTCTGGGAGAACGCCGCAGTCAGTCGTGACCGCATGGGCGATGAAGCGTTCGAGGCAATCGCGTCCGTCCTGGTTCGAGCTGCCGCGGAAGACGAGTCGAACGCGCCGGACGAGAGGCTGACCGTGCGTTTCACCTGATGTGGAGTCCGGCGGCCGGCGCCGCCTGCGACTTCCGACGTGGAGCTGAGACGCTGAGCGTCCGACACAGCGTGAGACGGCGGACGGGGCCGTAGGTCATGCCCTATCGAGGGTGATCGCCCGGTTCGGCACGGAGGTGGTGCCGCGGCCGAGCCGGGCAACCGCGTTCCGGATCCTCCAAGAGCTGAAGGGCCGCCATCCGCTGTTCCGGCTGAGCACGAAGCGGAATCGGGACATCGCCGGCCGACCGGAGGACCGTACGGGAAGCTGCGGCCCACGCGGCCGGGCGAGTACGTGCTGATGGACACCACGCGGCTGGACGTGTTCGCGCTCGACCCGGTGACACTGCGGTGGATCCAGGCGGAGTTGACCGTTGCGATGGATTGGTACACCCGCTGCATCATCGGTTTGCGGGTGACTCCGGTGTCGACGAAGGCCATCGACGCGGCCTGACCGTCCGTGAGGCCGTTCGTGGGCGGCGGGTGCCGGGGGTGGGGTTGATTATGGGGTGGGCGGGGTGTGGTGGTAGAGGGCTACCAGGACGCCGTGGACGGGCTGGGATTCGGTGTTTTCGGGGGTCTCGTCGACGAGTTGGGTGAGGGTGTCGCCGAGGTGTTTCGCCTGGGCGGGGCTGAGGCGGAGGTGGCGGAGGGTCAGGTGGGGGGCGACGGGTGAGCGGTCCAGTTCGTGGGCGACGGCGGCGAACATCGCGGCGGTGCCTGCCGCTTGGGGTTCGGCGACGAGCATGCGGCGGGCCGTGCGCTGGTAGGAGTGCTCGGTGCCGCCGCGGACCTGGCGGGTCTCGGCGATGTGGACGAGCCCGGCCTCGCGGAGCACTTTGAGGTGGTGGGCCACGTTGCCCTTCTTCGCGTCGAGTTGGGCCGCGAGCCCGCTGACGGTGGCGGGCCGCTGGCCCAGGGCGAAGAGCAGCCGCTGGCGCAAGGGGTGGGAGAGCGCCGCGAACTGCTCGGGCGCGCTGATCTCCAGGACGTCCTCGGGAGGCGGCGGGTAGGTCGGCTGATCGGACATACCGAAAGTGTCTAAAGTCTTTGACGCTTTCGCAAGGACGGTGCTCTACTCCCAGCCATGACGATTCCGACGAACCTTCACCCGGCCCCTGTCATCGACGAGACGGTCCGGCTGCTCACCGAGCACTACGTCTTCCCCGAGGCGGCCGAGCAGCTCGCCGGCCTGCTGCGACGGCGTCTCGCCGAGGGCGCGTACGGCGTCGACGACGCCGAGGAGCTGGCCCGGCTGGTCACCGCGGACCTCCAGTCCGTCAACGGCGACCGGCACTTGAGGCTGAAGCACTACGCCGACCCGGTCTCCCCGGAGCAGGGGGCGGCCGGCCTGGCCGCCATGCGCCGGGACTTCGACACCTCGCTGGGCGGTGTGCCCCGGCTGGAGCTGCTCGACGGCGGCGTCGCCGTACTGACGCTTGGGCCGATGCTGTTCCCGCTGGAGTGGGCCGCGGAACCGCTGGGCGCCGCGCTCACCCTGGCCTCCCGCGCCCAGGCGCTGATCGTGGACCTTCGCGCCAACCGGGGCGGCGACCCGGACACGGTCGCCTTCGTGTGCAGCTACCTGCTGGACGAGCGCACCCACCTCAACACCATGTACTGGCGCGGCGATGAGCGCGGCGGCGACCGCAACGGCGAGCGCGGCGAGCAGTCCTGGAGCCTGCCCCACGTCCCCGGCGCCCGCTTCGGCGGCAGCGGGCCGGTGTACGTGCTGTCCAGCGAGAGCACCTTCTCCGCCGCCGAGGAGCTGGCCTACGACCTGCAACAGCTCGGCCGCGCCGTCGTCGTCGGCGAGCGCACCCGCGGCGGCGCGCACCCGTGCAACGGCTGGACCGTACACCCGCACCTGGAGGCCACCATCCCCGTGGGCCGCGCGGTCAACCCCGTCTCCGGCACGAATTGGGAGGGCACCGGTGTGCGGCCGGACGTCCCCTGCGCCGCCGCCGACGCCCTGGACCGCGCGCACGCGCTGGCCCTCGCGCGACTGGCGGGCTGAGCCCTGCCGGGCGGTCAGGCCGGTTGGAAGAACGCGAGCATTCTCCGGCCGGCGTCGGGCGACGTCAGGATGTCGTGGACGCGGGCCGACTCGCGGGCGGCGGCGCCGGTACGGGCGAACATCTCGTGTTCGTACTCCGCGACGGCGCGGGGGATGTCCTCCGGGTGCGCGGCCAGGGCGAGGCCGAGGAGGGCGCCGTCGAGGAGGGCCATGTTGGCGCCCTCGCCGACCGGTGGCATCAGGTGGGCGGCGTCGCCGATGAGCGTGACGTCCGGTGTCGACGGCCAGGTC
The DNA here is from genome assembly GCF_044753885.1 of Streptomyces sp. NPDC093221. NCBI lineage: Bacteria > Bacillati > Actinomycetota > Actinomycetes > Kitasatosporales > Streptomycetaceae > Streptomyces > Streptomyces sp. NPDC093221. The sequence continues at coordinate 106,706 of NZ_JBIVOA010000001.1, forward strand.
AGGCCGACCGGGAGGGTGGTGATCGCCCGTGGCACGACGGTGTCGTCGCAGGCCGCGATCAGGGCGGTGAACCGTGGGTGCCAGCCGGGGAGCAGGTCGATCAGGCGCGCCCGGGCGGCGGCGGGATCGTCGAAGGGGATCTTGCTGGTGGCGAACCAGTCCTCGTCGGTGTTGTAGAAACTCAGGCCGATACGGACGCGGCCGTCGCCGTTGCGCTGTGCGGCCAGCGACAGTCCGCCGCCGAGCACCCAGTAGTTGCCGCGCCCGACCATGGCCGCGAGGTCGGGGTGCGTGCGGTCGATGTCGGGGATGCCGAGCTCGACGATGTTCTGGCCGATGTGCGCCGGGCGGGCGTCGGTGAGCAGGGGGCGGACCCGGGACTGCGCGCCGTCCGCGCCGACCAGCAGGTCGTACGTCGTACTGCCGCCGTCGGCGAAGCGCAGCAGGCCGTCGGCGGCGGAGGTGAACGCGTGGCCCCAGCGCACCGTGTCCTCGGGGAGGGAGTCCAGCAGCAGGTCGCGCAGGTCGGCGCGGTCGACCTCGGGGCGGTCGAGCGGGGCGTCCTCGGGGGTGTCCTCCTGGAGCAGCAGGGTGCCGTCCGGTTCGAGCAGGCGCATGTCCTGGCCTTCGCCGCGGGCTATCGCGTGGAATCGGTCGATGAGCCCGGCCTCGCGCAGTGCCCGCTGCCCGGAGTGGATGTCGAGCATGCCGCCCTGACCGCGCGCGGCGCGTGACGCCTCGCGTTCGTACACGACGGCGTCGATGCCGTTGACGTGCAGCACGCGGGCGAGGGCCAGGCCGCCGAGGCCGGCCCCGACGATGGCGACGGCCGCGGCCGCGGCCGGGGTCGCAGTCAGGGTCGGGCTCGGGGTGGTGGTCGTTGGCATGGGTGTCCCCTTCGGTTCGATACACCGTACGAGTCGATACACTGTATCGTGACAATGCGATGTACCGTATGCGGCATGTTGGTGTGGGAGCGGCCCGAGCCGCCGAATCGACCCGTACCGGCCCCCCTGGACCGGGAGCGGATCGTCCGCGCGGCGATCGAGCTGGCCGACGCGGACGGCCTGGACGCGGTGTCGCTGCGCAAGGTCGCCACCGCGCTGGGCGTCGGACCGATGCGGCTGTACGGCTACATCGAGAGCAAGGACGAACTGCTCGACCTGATGGTCGACGCGATCCACGCCGAGATCCGGCCGGTCGGGGACACCTGGCGGGAGGTCCTGCGCTCGCTCGCCGAGACCACCCGGCAGGCCGCCCACGACCACGAGTGGCTCGCCGACCTGCTCGGCGGCCGGCCGCAGCTCGGCCCGCACGCGCTGGCCAGGGGCGAGGCCGTCGTCGCCGCGCTGGACGGGGTCCACGTGGACGCCGTCATGCCCGTGGTCACCGCGGTCGACGCCTACGTGACCGGCGCCGTCCGCCGCGAGATCGCCGCCCGCCGCGCGGAGCGGACCACCGGCCTGGACGAGAAGCGCTGGCAGGCCGCACTGGGCCCCTACCTGGAACGCACCTTCGCCACCGGCCGCTTCCCCGCCCTGTCCACCGTGATCCACGACGCCGCCCACCTCGACGCCGACCACACCTTCCGCCTCGGCCTCGACTTCCTCCTCGACGGCATCGAGGCCCACATCTCGCGCTAGGGCTGGCGCGGGCGCCGCGTCTTGAGCGCGGTCTCGAAGCTGCGGACGCAGGCGTGGTCGCCCTCGACCGCGCTGCTCACCCGGGAGGCCCCGGCCCCGGCGCCCCCGCGGGAGGGCACCGGAGCCGGAACCGAACCGGCTAGGTGGCCGTCCAGACGAACGTCACCGGCGCGGACGCCGCAGCCGAGGACGTACGGGCGGTGACCGTCACCGTGTACGTACCCCGCTCAGTGGCCGCGCCCGTGAACCGCCCCGCCGAGCTGAGCGAGATCCCCGGCGGGAGACCGGTCGCCGAGAAGGCCGTGCCGCTCGGGGCCTTCTGGTCCAGCGCCCAGTCCACCGCCGTGTGCAGCGGGCTGCTCATGCCGTGCGGATTGGGCACGGCGTACGAGGCGTCGCCGCCCCCCACCCGCGCCGCCGCGGCGTTCACCTGCGTCGGCACGCTGAGCGTGCCGCTCAGCGGGAGATTCCGCGACGAGTCCCCCACCAGGATCTGGTAGCTGCCCGCCGCCGTCGTCCACCCGTTGGTGCCGGTGTTCCAGTACGCCAGGTCGTGCGTGGACACCGTGAAGGTCAGCGTCTGCGACTGGCCCGGATTGAGCGTGACCCGCTGATAGCCGCGGAGCTGGTGGACCGGCTCGCCGGTGGAGGCCGGGTCGCCCACGTAGAGCTGCGCGACCTCGGTACCCGCCCGCGTCCCGGTGTTGGTCACCGTCGCGCGCACGGTGGCGTTCCCGCCGGACAGCGCGCCGACCTGGAGCCCGGAGAAGGAGAAGGTGGTGTACGACAGGCCGAAGCCGAACGGATACAGCGGCTCGATGTTCTGCGCGTCGTACCACTTGTAGCCGACCTTCAGCCCCTCGCTGTACTGCACCGTGCCGTTGGTCCCCGGCCACTGCGCCGGGGTGTGCGCGGGCACGTCCGCGAGCGACTTCGGGAAGGTGACGGGCAGCTTGCCCGACGGGTTGACGTCACCGAAGATCAGCGCCGCCATCGCCGTGCCGATCTGCTGGCCCGGATAGAAGCCCTCGAAGACGCCCGCGACCTGGTTCAGCCACGGCATGTTGATCGCCGAGCTGTTGTTGAGCACCACGATGGTGTGCGGATTGGCCGCCGCCACCTGGGCGATCATGTCGTTCTGGTTGGTCTGGGCGTTGCCGACCGGCGGCAGGTCGAGCGTGGTGGTGTCGTGCTCCTCGTTGCCGTAGTTGTCGCTGGCGAAGACGATCGCGACATCGGAGGAGCGGGCCAGCGTGACCGCCGACGCGAGATTCGACGCGTCGTTGTACTGCACGGTGGTGCCGGTGCCCGCGACCCGGTTCTGGATGCCGGTGATCGGCCAGACCGTGCCGGAACTGGTCACCGTCGCACTGCCGCCGCCGATGGACTGCACGCCCGCGCCGCCGTCCCAGCCGATCACCGCGATCGAGTGGGTGGTGGCGGTGGACAGCGGCAGGATGCCGTTGTTCTTGAGCAGTACGGTGCCCTCCTCCGCGCCCTGGAGCGCGGTCGCCACATGCGCCGGGGTGGTGACGACGGCGTCCCGCGAACCGCTGGGCGCCTTGTCGAAGAGACCGAAGGCGAAGAACTGCGTCAGCAGCCTGCTCACCATCGTGTCCAGCGTGGCCTGGCTGACGGTCCCGTTGGCGACCGCCTGCGCGAGGAAGTCCGCGTAGAAGTAGCCGTTCGGCATCTCCACCGTCAGACCGGCGTTGGCGGACTCGACCGTGGAGTGCGCGCCGCCCCAGTCGCTGGTGATGAAGCCGCCGAAGCCCGCCTGCTGGTAGAGCCCGACGTTCATCAGCGCCGGATTCTGGCAGGCCGGTACGGAGTTGACGACGCTGTACGCGCACATCGCCGCCGCCGGCGAGCCCTGCTGCACCGCCGCCTGGAACGCGGGCAGATACAGCTCCTGCATGGTCCGGTTGTCGACGACGACCGTCCCCGCCGGATTCTCGATGTTGTAGACGGCCACGTGCTTCATCTCGGCCATCACACCCTGGCTCTGGATGCCCCGGATGTCGGCCGCCGCCAGCCGCCCGTTGAGGTACGGGTCCTCGCTGAACGTCTCGAAGGCCCGGCCCCAGCGCGGGTCGCGCACGATGTTCAGCGTCGGGCCGAGCGCCACCTGCACACCCTTGCCCGCGAACTCCGCGCCGATCGCCGCGCCGTACTGCTGCTCCAGCGCGTCGTCCCACGTCGCCGCGGACGCGTTCGCCGACGGCATCTGCGTGACGCCGCCGAGGCCGTCACCGACACCGTGCGGCCCGTCCTGGAGGCCGATGTTCGGGATGCACAGCGACGGTACGCCGGTGATGTTGCCGATGTACGGCGTCGCGTTGTTGTTGCCGTGCAGGATCGAGACCTTCTGCGCGGTGGTCATCTGCGCCATGACCTGCTGGACGCGGGTGGCCACCGGAGCCGTGGAACCGACCCACGGGCAGTTGCCGTTGCCCCCGCTCGGCGGCGGGGAGGTCGTACTGCCACCGGGCGTCAGGATCGTGAACTCCCACAGCGAGTAGCCGTACTGCGTCGCCCGCTGCGTGCCGTACATCCGCACATAGCGGCCGGTCGCGTTGAACGACAGATTCTCGGTGCCACCGGCCCCGGTCGTCGTGGAATACGCGTTGTTCCACGTGGAACCATCGGTCGAGACCTGGATCTGATACGCCTTCGCGTACGCCGTCTCCCACGTCAACTGCGCGCCGCACAGTGTCTGCGACGAGCCGAGGTCGACCTGGACCCACTGCGGGTCGGAGGCCGCGCTGGACCAGCGGGTGCCCGCGTTGCCGTCGAAGGCGGCGGAGGCGGGGGTCCCGGCGTTCTCGGTCGAGGACGCGGTGGCGGGCCTGCCGAGCGCGGCGGTCGTGGTGCCGCAGGTCGCCGGGGGCGTACCGCCGCCGGAACCGCCGTAGACCTGGAACTCCCAGAGCGAGTAACCCCATTGGGTGGCGCGCTGGGTGCCGTACATCCGCACGTAGCGGCCGGTGCCGGTGACGCTGAGCGTCTGGATGCCGCCGGTGCCGGTGGTGGTGGAGTAGACGTCGGTCCAGGCGGTCGCGTTGTCCGAGACCTGGATCTTGAAGGCTTTGCCGTACGCCGTCTCCCAGTTGAGGACGACCTGCGTGATCGGCTGCGACGAGCCCAGGTCGACCTGGAGCCACTGCGGATCGGACGCGGCGCTGGACCAGCGGGTACCGGTGTCACCGTCCACGGCGGCGCTCGCGGCGAACGCGTCCTGGACGGATGACGCGGTCGCCGGCTTGCCCTGGGAGAGCAGGGTCGGCGTCGCCGCGTGCGAGGAGGTGGGCGCCAGGGACAGATACGCCGAGGCGATCAGCACCAGCGCCATCAGCAGGACGCCCTGCGGTGACCGTGCGAGAGGGAACCGGAAACGTTTACGGTGCGCGGAGAGCCCTCGTGGGGTGACCCTCATGTGTGCTCCTACGTGTCTACGTGTCGGATGACGGCTCGCGGAAGCCCGCGAGCACGGGCGCGAGAGGGTGAGAAACCGACAACGAGGGCACGTACCGCCGTCCTTGCGGAGATCCGCGCGCGGCGAGCGCGCGGCCACGCACGTGACAGGCACGTGACAAGCACGTGACAAGCACGCGGCCGGCGTGCGGCGAGGTGCGCCGCGTACGCGCGAGCCTCCGGTTGGGGGGGGGTGGACGTCGGTGGTGCCCTGCTGCGGTGTGCGGCACCGACCCCGGTCTCGCGGCCACGATCGGCGTTCGTGCGCGGTGCGGCTGTGCGGAGGTGCGGTCGTGCGCGTGCGGTTGGTACGGCGATGCGGTCGTACGCGTGCGGCTGTGCGGCGGCCCGAGGGCGCTGTCCCGCCGCCTCGCCGGACGGCTGTGAGAGCGCTCTCTGGCCGACGTGATGTCTACGCCTGGCGAAAACCGCTGTCAAGGTTCCGCGCAGCCGTGACCGGACGGCGCCGCTTTCTTCAAGCGGGCCCAACGCGGGCCGGGGGCAACGGGGTTGCGAAGTACCGCCGTGGCGGGCACGGCCGGGCGCGGCGGCGAGTGGGATCGTAAGGGGATGGACGACAACGACGACGTCGGTGGTGGCGTGAGCGGAGACGGCCGGGACGGCGACGGGAGCGGGGCGGCCGGCGGCGACGAGGGCGGGGCGGCCGGCGGCGACGAGGGCGGGACCGGCGGCGTCGGCCGGTTCAAGGTCGAGCTGGAGGGCGTACCGGAAACGCTGCTGTGGAATCTGTACAACCGGGCCGCCGAGGCCCGGCGGCCGGGGGCGCGGCTGCTGGACGACCCGCTCGCGGTGGAGCTGGTCGACCGTATCGACTACCCCTTCGAGCGGTTCAGCGGCTCGGGCATGGCGCAATGGCACGCGCTGCGGGTGCGGTGCCTGGACGACGAGGTACGGCGGTTCGTCGCCGAACACCCCGACGGCACGGTGGTGGCGCTCGGCGAGGGCCTCGAAACGCAGTTCTGGCGGGTGGACAACGGCCGGGTGCGCTGGCTGACGGTGGATCTGCCGGAGACGGTCGAGGTCCGAGACGTTCTGCTTCCGGACGATCCGCCACGGCGCCGTTCGCTGGCGCGCTCGGCGCTGGACCTGGGCTGGATGGACGAGGTCGACGACTCCGAGGCCGTACTGGTCACCGCCCAGGGCCTGTTGATGTATCTGCCGCCGTCCGACGTGAAACGCCTGATCGCCGCCTGCGCGGAACGTTTCCCCGGCGGCTGGATGCTCTTCGACGCCCTCCCCCGGGGGATGGTCGCCCGCAGCCAGGCCCAGGCCGACGACCGGGCCCGGGCGGACGCCCAGGCGCGGGCCGAGGCGCGCAGGGACGCGGACGCGGGCGGGACAGGGCCGGAGGCGGGGATGGACGTGGGGACGGAGGCGGGGACGGAGGCGGGGACGGACGCGGGGACGGAGGCGGGCGGGAGCGCGGCGCGCCCCGGCTATCGCGCGCCGCGCTGGCTGTGGGGCATGGACGGCAAGGAGTACCGCAAGGTCGCGACCGCCTCGCCGCGCATCGCCGAGGTCCGCAGCCTGCGCCTGCCGCGCGGTCGCGGCCCGTACGCCATCGCGCCCGTCTCGCATCTGATCCCGCTGCTGCGCGGGATGCGGATGTCAATTGTGTCGCTCCGCTTCGGCACCGCCGATTACCGTAACGGCGACCGTCCGTAGGGGGGAGTCCAGGTCGGCCGGGGCACGGATCCGGCCACCAGGGCCGCCCCGGACCCCCGTACCGAGACAAGAGGCGCGCGCCGAGTGACGACCGATTCCCAGCACCCACCGCAGTCCCCCGACCGGCCCCGGCCCGCGGCCCCCGCCCCGTACGCGCTGCCGACGCCCGGCCCCGCGCCCGCCGCGCCGGACGGCGAACTGCTGCCCGCCACCCGCCGCGCCCTGCTGCGCCGGATCGCGGTCGGCCAGGCCGAGGGCCGTACGCCGTCGATCGTCGGCGCGGTCGTACGGGACGGGCGGATGGTCTGGTTCGGCTCGTGCAGCATGATCGAGGGGCACGCGCCGGACGCCGACACGCAGTACCGGATCGGCTCGATCACGAAGACGTTCACGGCGGTGCTGGTGATGCGGCTGCGCGACGAGGGGCTGCTGGAGCTGACCGATCCGCTGGCGTGGCACCTGCCGGACCTGCCGGAGGACGTGGCCGGTCTGACGATCGGCCAACTCGTCACCCACACCTCCGGCCTGGCCTCCGAGACGCCGGGCCCCTGGTGGGAGCGGACCCCCGGCGACCTGCGGCCGGAACTGGCCGACATCCTCGGCCCGGCCCCCGTCAAACACCCGGCCGGACGGCGCTACCACTACTCCAACCCCGGATTCGCGCTGCTCGGCGCCCTGGTGGAGGCCAAACGCGGCGTGCCGTGGGCCGAGGCCCTGAAGGCCGAAGTGCTCGACCCGCTGGGCATGCCGCGTACGACGGCGCTGCCGCAGGCCCCGGCCGCCGGGGGCTTCGCCGTCCACCCGTGGGCCGACGTGATGCGGCCCGAGGTCGTACAGGACACCGGACTGATGGCGCCCGCGGGCCAACTGTGGTCGACGGCCCAGGACCTGGCGCGCTGGGCGGGCTTCCTCGCGGCCGGGCACCCGGACGTGCTGCCCGCGGCGACACTGGCCGAGATGCGCGCGCCCGCCGCGCCGCCGCCGGACGCGGCCGACCCCGACTCGGGGTACGGCCTCGGGCTCCAGCTCACCCGGCACGGCGACCGCCCGCTCGCCGGTCATACGGGCTCGATGCCGGGCTTCCTGGCCACCGTGTGGGTGAGCGTCGCGGACGGCGTGGGCGCGCTCGCGATGGCCAACTCCACCTCGGGGCCCGCGATCGGCACCATCGCCGCCGACCTGCTGGCGATCACCGCCGACGCCGAGCCCGGCCTGCCCGCGCCCTGGCGGCCCGCCGACGCGCTCGACCCGGCGCTGCTCGACCTGGCGGGCCCCTGGTACTGGGGCACGTCCGGCTACAGCCTGCGCGTCCACGCCTCCGGCGACCTCGCGCTCGCGCCGCTGACCGGCCAGGGCCGCGGCGCGCGCTTCCGCGCGGAATCCGACGGCACCTGGACCGGCCTGGAGGGGTACTACGCGGGCGAGACGCTGCGGCCGGTGCGGCGCGCTGACGGCTCGGTCGGCCATCTCGACCTGGGGTCCTTCGTGTTCACACGCGTGCCGTACGACCCTTCGGCGCCGCTGCCGGGCGGCTCTGGCCCTGGCCCCGGTCCTGGTTCCGGTTCCGGTTCCGGTTCCGGGCAGGGGAACTGGCCGGTGCGCTGAGGCCGTTGGCCTCGGGAGTGCGGTCGGCGCCGTCCTGAGCGCTGTCCTGAGCGCTGTCCTGCGTGCCGTTCCGCGTGCTGTCCTGCGTGCTGTCCTTCGAGCCGTGCGAGGACGGGGGCCTGAGCAGGACGGCGGCGACCGCGGCGCCGAGGGCCAGCAGTCCGGCGGCGACCACGAAGGCCAGGTGGTAGCCGCTGGTCAGGGCGGCCGGTACGGAGTGGCCCGCGGCGAGCTTCCGGTCGGTGCGGGCGGCGGCCAGGGCGGCGAGTACGGAGAGGCCGAGCGCGCCGCCGATCTGCTGGGCGGTGTTGAAGACGCCGGACAGCAGCCCGGAGTCTGCGGGGGTCGCCTCCGACATGCCCAGCGTCATCAGGGAGGGCATGGCCAGGCCGAAGCCGACGCCGAAGACCAGGATCGCCGGGAGGATGTCGGCGGGGTACGAGGCGTGCGCGGAGGGGGCCCTCGCCAGGATGAGGAAGCCGCCCGCGAAGAGCAGCAGGCTGGGCAGCAGGACGGCGCGCTGGCCGAAGCGGGCGCCGAGCCGGGCGGACAGCAGCAGGGACATCACGCCGATCATCGCGCCGGTCGGCGCCAGCGCGAGCCCGATCCGCACCGGGCCGTAGCCGAGCACCTGCTGGAGGTAGAGGCTGGTCATGAACTGGAAGCCGAAGCCGCCCGCGACCATCAGCGCCAGCACCACGTTCGCGCCCGAGACGATCCGGGAGCGGAAGATCCGCAACGGCATCAACGGCTCGGCCGCCTTGGTCTGACGGATCAGGAACCCGGCCAGCAACAGGGCGGACAGCGCCGCGAGTCCTGCGGTGGCGGGGGACGTCCAGCCCCGGCCGGTGGTCCCGACAATGGTGTAGACGCCCAGCATCAGCGCGGCGGTCACCAGGACGGCACCCGGCGCGTCGACCCCGGGACGCGTGCTCCCGGCGCGCGGCTCACGGGGCTCACCACGGGACTCGCGGGCCTCACCATTGGGCTCTCGGGACTCGCGGGGCTCGCGTACGGCGGCCGGGCGGTCGTCGGGCAGCAGGCGCAGGCTGAGCAGGGCGGCGGCCGAGCCGATGGGGAGGTTGACGAAGAAGATCCAGTGCCAGTTGATGGCCTGGGTGAGGATGCCGCCCACGAGCAGGCCGAGGACGCCGCCCGCGGACTGCACGAAGCTGTAGACGCCCATGGCGCGGGCCCGGCCGCGGGCGTCGGGGTAGAGCGCGATGACCATGCCGAGGCTGACGGCCGAGACCATCGCACCGGCCGCGCCCTGGACGAAGCGGGCCGCGATCAGCAGCCCCGCGGAGTCCGCGAACCCGCACAGCAGCGAGGCGACGGTGAACGCCGCCAGGCCGGTGACCAGGATTCTGCGGCGGCCGAACAGGTCGCCGAGGCGGCCGGCGAGCAGCAGCAGCCCGGCGAAGGCGATGAGGTAGGCGTTGACCACCCAGGCGAGGCTCGACTGCGAAAAGCCCAGGTCACGGCGGATGGACGGCAGCGCCACATTCACGATCGTGCCGTCGAGGATGATCATCAGGGTGCCCGCGCTGAGCACCGCGAGAGCCGCGCCGCGCGACGATCCGGCGGCATGGGGACGGAGTGGCATGAGGTCGCCTCCTGGCGAAAGGGATACCAGGAGTGACCGTAGCAGATAGTTTTGTTGAAGACTATCTCTTACGGGCTTACCTTGCGGGGTGCGTGCCCGGCGGTGGAGCGGTGCGGTGCGGCGCGCTGCGGTGCGCTGCGCTGCGGTGCGGGGTCGGGGTCGGGGGCGGACCGCTGCGGTGCGGGCTACTTGCGGGACTGGCGCGGGCGGCGCACTCCCTGGCCGCCGTCCGGTGCGCCCGCGGGGGTCGCGAGATGGCCGTTGACCAGCCGGTTCAGCGCGGAGACAAAGGCGGTGCGCTCGCTCTCCGGCAGCGCGCCGAGCACGTCCTCGTGCACGTGGTCGACGATCTCCTGGCCCTCGGCCACGACCTTCTCGCCCGCCGGGGTCACCTTGATGATCCGCGCGCGCCGGTCGGTCGCCGACGGCACTCGCTCGGCCAGCCCCGCCCGCTCCAACTGGTCGACGGTGACGACCATCGTGGTCTTGTCCAGGTCGGACAGCTCGGCGAGTTGCGCCTGGGTCCGCTCGGCCTCCAGCGCGTGCGCCAGCACGCAGTGGGCGCGCGGCGACATGCCGATCTCCGCGAGCGCCGCCGACATCTGGGTGGCCAGTACGTGGGCGGTGTGCTGGAGCAGGTACGACATGTCGGCGGTCCGCGCCGACAGGGGGACGTGTCCTGCGGTGGTCACGGCCTCTGCGGTCGCTGCTGTCTCTGCGGTCATGCGTCGAGACTAGCAAAATAGGTCCGCTACGGGACGATCTCTTAGCAGACCTATCGGGGACGGCGGGACGGGACCCCGTGGAGACCTGGAGACACGGACTCCGGGGACGGCGCGGCGGATAGTACGCGAAACCGTTTCTCCAGTGGTGACGCTTCGCGCTATTCGTCCGGTGCCCTCACTCAGCGTGGCACGCTCACACGGCACCGCAGGCGAGCTGGGCGAAGGATCGACCACCGGGAGTTCGGGGCCACGTGATCATGGATGCCAAGACCACCGACCCGGCCTCACCGGCGTCTCCGCAGCCCAGGGGGCGGCGCCGCAAGATCGCCCAGCCCCGGCAGGAGCCCGCCGCACCCATGACGCGGCCCGCCGCCGCGCAGCGGCAGGAGCCGGGACCAGCGCCGGAACCCGAGCCGGAGCCGCGCGCTTCGGCGCCGACCGAGCCGTCCGCGTACACACCGGCGTCGATACCGGCGTCGGCGTTCACGGCCGCACCCGCACCCGCACCCGCATCGGCACCAGCACCCGCACCGGTACCAACACCCGCACCGGCACCGGTGTTCGTACCGTCTCCCGTACCGCGGATGCCCGGACCCGAGACGCCCGCCTCCCCGGCGGCCTCCCCGGCCGGGTCCCCGTCGCCCGACGCGCTCCTCATCCGCCGCACCATGGAGGAGATCGGGCCGGTCGCGGACCGGACGGTCTCGTACTTCTACGCGCTGCTCTTCATCCACCACCCCGAGCTGCGCGACCTGTTCCCCGCCGCGATGGACGCGCAGCGCGACCGGCTGGTCAAGGCGCTGCTGACGGCGGCCGAGCACATCGACGACCCGGCGGCGCTCGGCGACTACCTGTCGCACCTGGGCCGTGGGCACCGCAAGTACGGCACCCGCGCCGAGCACTACCCGGCGGTCGGCGAGGCGCTGCTCGGCGCGCTCGCCCGGTACGCGTCGGCGGTGTGGGGCCCGGAGACCGAGGCGGCGTGGGTCCGCGCGTACGCCGCGATCTCGCAGACGATGATCGACGCGGCGGCCGAGGACGAACGGCACGCGCCGCCCTGGTGGCAGGCCGAGATCGTCAGCCACGAGCTGCGGACCCCCGACGTCGCGGTGGTCACCGTACGGCCCGACCAGCCGTACGCCTTCCTCGCCGGGCAGTACACGATGGTGGAGACCCCGTGGTGGCCGCGGATCTGGCGGAATTACTCCTTCGCCGCCGCGCCCCGCGACGACGGCCTGCTGACCTTCCACATCCGCGCGGTCCCGGCGGGCTGGGTCAGCAACGCGCTGGTCGGCAGGGCCCGCCCCGGTGACGTCGTACGGCTCGGGCCGCCCTCCGGTTCGATGGTGGCCGACCACGCCTCGGACGACGGCATGCTCTGCCTCGGCGGCGGCACCGGCATAGCGCCGATCAAGGCGCTGGTGGAGGACGTCGCCCGGCACGGGCGGCGGCGCCCGGTCGAGGTCTTCTACGGCGCCCGCCGCACCAGCGACCTCTACGACCTCGACACGATGCTGCGCATGCAGCGCGAGCACTCCTGGCTGTCGGTCCGCACCGTCGTCGCCGACACCCCCAGCGACGCGCTGTCCGGGCCGCTGCCGGACGCCGTACGCGCGCACGGGCCGTGGGAGGCGTACGACGCGTATCTGTCGGGGCCGCCCGGGATGATCCGCAGCAGTGTGGACACGCTGGTGCGGATCGGGATGCCGTCGCACCGGATACGGCACGACCTCGTGCAGGAACTGGTCGCGGCGGGGGACTGACGCGACCGGCCGCCGGTCCCCTCGCGGGTGTCAGCCGAGGTCGGGGCCGAGCAGGCCCAGCACCCCTTCGATGTTCGCGTCCAGGTAGTGCCGCAGGGTCAGCGGCACGATGTCGACCGAGGCCAGGCCCATGCGGCTGAAGGGCACGCGCACGATCTCGTACTCCCCGCAGGGCTCGTCGATCTCCGGGCCGTGCCGCTGGTCGAGGTCCATGGACTCCAGGCGGCAGGCGAAGAAGTACTGCACCTTCACGCCGTGCGAGCCGTCGTCCGCGATGTGCTCGACGGTGTCGACGAAGGCGGGCACCACATCGGTGACCTTGGCGCCCAGCTCCTCGTCGACCTCGCGGTGCATGGCCGCGACCACGCTCGCGTCGTCGTCCTCGACCCCGCCGCCCGGCGTGAGCCAGTACGGGGCGAGGCCGGGCTTGGTGCGCTTGATCAGTACGAGCCGGTCGCCGTCGAGAACGATGGCGCGGGCCGTACGCTTCACCACCGGCCGGGTGGTGGGGCCGTCATGCGTGTCCGGGGGCATGGTGGACATCTGCCGCAGTGCGCGCGGCGGCAAACTTGCCGCACCGCACAATTCCCGGCGCCGCCCCGGCGAATCGGAGCGCACCCCTCCGCCGCCGTGCCGCCGTGCGCCCGCGCGCCCTCACCCGTACGAAGACGCGCCTGAGCGCGCGGACGACCACGCGCTCACCCGTACGAAGACACGCTTCGGCCCCCGGCGCCCGCGCCTTCACCCGTACGAAGACGCGCCTCGCCCCCCGGCGCCCGCGCGCTCACCCTGACGAAGACGCCGCTTCGTCCAGCGCGCGCAGCACATCGGCCACGATGTCCTCGGGGTCCTCGACGCCCACCGAGAAGCGGACGAAGCCGGGCGGTACGGCGTCGCCGCCCCACCGTCCGCGGCGCTCCGCGGTGCTCTGGACGCTGCCGAAGCTGGTGGCCTCTGAGGTGAGGCGCAGCGCGGCCAGGAAGCGTTCGGCGTGGGCGCGGTCGGGGAGGGTGAAGGAGACGACGCCGCCGAAGCGCCGCATCTGGGTGGCGGCCACCGCGTGCGCGGGGTCGGACGGCAGGCCCGGGTGACGTACGTCCGTCACCTCGGCGCGGTTCAGCAGCTCACTCGCGAGGGTGAGCGCGTTCGCGGACTGCCGGTCCACGCGCAGGGCGAGCGTCGCCAGCGAACGGTGGGCGAGCCACGCCTCCATCGGCCCCGGAATGGCGCCGACCGTCTTGCGCCACTGCCTCACGCTCGCGTTCAGCCCGGCGTCGCGCGTGGTGACGTAGCCCATCAGCAGGTCACCGTGCCCGTTGAGCGCCTTCGTGCCGCTGGCCACGGAGAAGTCCGCGCCCAGGGCGAGCGGGCGCTGCCCGAGCGGCCCCGCGAGGGTGTTGTCGACGGCGACCAGCGCGCCCGCCGCGTGCGCGGCGTCCGACAGCCGGCGGATGTCGCACACGTCCAGGCCCGGATTCGACGGCGTCTCCAGCCACAGCAGCCGCGCGCCCTCCAGCGCCGCGAGCTGCCCGTCGCCGACGGTCGGCGCGAGCCGTACCGTCACGCCGTACGACTCCAGGCGCTCCCGCAGCGAGCGCGTCGCCTGGTAGCTGTCGGACGGCAGCACCACGGTGTCGCCCGCCCGCACCTGGGAGAACAGCACGGCGGCGACCGCGCCCATGCCGGAGGCGAAGGCGAGCGTCGCGGCGGCCGGGTCGCCGGGGCACTCCAGCTCCGAGACGGCCGCCTCCAGCCGCTCCCAGGTCGGATTCTCGTCCCGGCCGTACGTGTACGGGCCGCTGGCCTCGCCCGGCAGGTGGTAGTGCGAGACGAAGACCGGGCCGGGGAGCGAGGGTTCGTACGCGGTCGCCGGGGGCCGTCCCGCGTGCACGCTGCGGGTGCTGTCGCCAGCGGCCTCCGGCCGGGCGGCCTGATGCCGTTCGGCCGCCCGCTGTGCCGCTTCGTGTCCCGCGGCCCCCTGGTCGGTCCCCCGCCCGGTCTCCTGGTCGGTCCCCAGCTCGGTCTCCCGCCCGGCCCCTTGTGCCGCCCCCTGCTCGGTCCCCTTCTCAGGGTGGTGACTGGTCACTCGTCGTCCGGAAGGACGACGGCCAGCGCCCAGGAGACGATGCTGATGATCAGACCGCCGAGCACCGCGGTCCAGAAGCCGTGGACGTGGAAGTCGAGGCTGAGTTTGTCGGCCAGCCAGGAGGTCAGGAGCAGCATCAGGGCGTTCACCACCAGGGTGATCAGCCCGAGGGTGAGGATGAACAGCGGGAAGGACAGAACCTTCAGGACCGGCTTCACGAGCCAGTTGACGACGCCGAAGACCAGGGCGACGAGGATGAGGGTGAGGACCTTGTGCCAGGTGCTGTCCCCGGTGAGCGTGATGTCCTTGAGCAGCCAGACGGCGACCGCGAGGGCACCGGCGTTCGCCAAGGTCTTGACGATGAAATTCTTCATGGTGTGATCGTCGCAGACCTGATCACGCAAGCAAGAGACCGGACAAGTACCGGACGGAGTCCGGACAAGGGGAGTACGCGATGAAGGTGTTCCGGCTGGACGACCTGGACGCGGAGCGGGCCGCCAACGAGGGGGCGTATCTCCGTTTCCTGCGCGAACGCACCATGTCGGCCGGGCTCTACGCGCTCAAGGCCGGGGAGAACGACCCCCAGCAGCCGCACGCCCAGGACGAGATCTACCTGGTGGTCAGCGGCCGGGCGGCGATCACCGTGGGGGAGGAGACGACCACCGTCGGTCGCGGCAGCGTCGTCTACGTACCGGCCGGGACCCCGCACCGCTTCCACCACATCACCGAGGACCTCAGGGTCATGGTGGTCTTCTCACCCCCGGAGCCCTAAGGGTGCGTTCAGGGTCGTATCCGGCCTCCTGGCCCTCCGCCGCAGGCATCGGTGGCCCTACAGTCGAAGTATCGGCGGAACACCGCCAGGACCCGAGAAGGAGAAGGAGACCGAGGACATCATGGAGAAGCTGCTGAAGGGCCTGCCGTGGTGGGTGAAGTGGGTGGCCATCCCGGTCATCGCGCTGATCGTCTTCGGCTCGCTGATCGCCAGCCTGGTGAGCATCGTCTTCGGACTGCTCTTCAAGGTGATCGTGTTCGTGGTCCTGGTCGGGGCGCTGGTGCTGGTCGTCAAGCGGGTCACCGGCGGCGGTGGCTCCTCCGGGTCGGGGCGGGACTGGTAGGTCCGGCGGGGCCGGTCGCGCCCTTGCCGCCGTTGTTGTCACCGTTCTTGCCGCCGCTCCTCTCGTGCCGGTCGGCGCTGACCACCAGCGCCGCCAGGGCCGTGGTCAGCGGCACCGAGGCGACCAGGCCGATGCTGCCCACCAGGGTGCGGACGATCTCCTCCGCCACCAGTTCGCTGCTGGCCACCCGCAGGACGCCGCTGCGCGCGATCGAGAAGAGCAGCAGCAGCGGCAGCGCGGCGCCCGCGTACGCCATCACCAAGGTGTTGACCACCGAGGCGATGTGGTCGCGGCCGATCCGCATACCGGCGCCGTAGAGTTTGCGCCAATTCGCGCCGGGATCGGCGTCCTTCAGCTCCCACACCGCCGAGGTCTGGGTGACGGTGACGTCGTCGAGCACGCCGAGCGAGCCGATGATGACGCCCGCGAGCAGGACGCCCTTGATCTCGATGCCGGGATAGAGGCTGTGGATCACGCCCGTCTCGTCCGAGGTGTTGCCGGTCAGCCGCGCCCAGTCGATGAAGACCGAGCCCAGGACGCCGATCAGCAGCAGTGAGCAGAGCGTGCCGAGGACGGCCACCGAGGTGCGGGCGTTGACGCCGTGGCACATGTACAGCGCGATGAGCATGATGGCGCTGCCGCCGACCACCGCCACCAGCAGCGGATTGTCGCCGCGGAGGATGGCCGGAAGGATGAAGAGGGTCAAGATCCCGAACGAGACGATCAGTGCGATCAGGGCCATCAGACCGCGCAGCCGTCCGACGACGATCACCGCGACCGCGAAGATCCCGGCGAGCAGCGCGAGCGGGAAGCCGCGGTCCACGTCGGTGACCGAATAGCGCAGTCCGGCGGGGGCGTTGGGCGCGTACGCGAGGACCACGCCCTCGCCCTTGGTGTAGCGGCGGGACTGGTCGGGGTGCACGATCTCGGTGAAGGTCGTCCCCTTGTCGGGCCCCGACTCGACCTCGATGGTGGCCTTCTGGCAGGTGTCGCTCGCGGCCGAAGACGACTGGCCCGGGTTCTCCGCCTTGCAGGACACGTCGACCAGTTGCACCACCTTGCCCTGCCGGGTCTGCTGGTCGAAGCCGACGCCGCTGCGGGCGTGTTGGGGCGCGCCGCCGGGCCACAGCACGATCAGGCCGACGACGACGGCGGCGGCGAAGGGGACCAGGATCGCGGCGATGACCTTGCGCAGGTGCTGGGAGACCGGTGGCACGGGGCCGTGACCGTGGCCATGACTGTGGCTGTGTCCGTGACTGTGCCCGTGGCTCGCGCCGGGGCCGGGGCCAGGGCCGTGGCCGGGGCTGTGGCCGGGTCCGGGGCCGGGACTTGGGCTCTGCGGGGGCTCTTCCACGGGCTGATCATCGCAAGATCCCTGGTGCCTGTCCTCGCCGAACCGCTACCGTGGGGGCACCTTTGCAAACGCGGGAGCTCGGAGCACCGGGCTGAGAGGGCGCTGAACCTGTTGCCGGCACGGCATGACCGCCGGGACGAACGCTGCGCCGACCGCTGAACCTGTTACCGGGTAATGCCGGCGTAGGGAGTGGGTCTCATGACCATGCAGGACGCGCACACGCCTGGATCCGACGGGGACGAATCCGCCCGTACGGAGTCGGTCGGCTCGAACCGTACGGAGTCGGCCGCCTCGAACGGTACGGAAGCGGACGGCTCGAACCGTACCGAAGTGGACGGTCCCGTACGGGACATCGGCTGGCACAAGTCGTACGTCGTCGGATCGCGGCCGGACCTGCGGGTGCCGGTCCGGCAGGTGCACCTCACCAATGGGGACGCCGTGACGCTGTACGACACGTCGGGCCCGTACACCGATCCGTCCGTGGAGACGGACGTCCGGCGCGGGCTCGCCCCGCTCCGGGAGCACTGGATCATCGCGCGCGGCGACACCGAGGAGTACCCGGGACGGCCGGTCCGCCCCGAGGACGACGGCCTCAAGCACACCTCGCCGCGCGGCGGGCTCCGCAATCTCGACGCGGTCTTCCCCGGCCGCCCCCGGCTCCCCCGCCGGGGCCGTACCGGGACGCCGGTCACCCAACTCGCTTACGCCAGGCGGGGCGAGATCACGCCGGAGATGGAGTACGTCGCGCTGCGCGAGAACGTCCCGTCCGAGATCGTCCGGGACGAGATCGCCGCGGGGAGGGCCGTACTGCCCGCCAACATCAACCACCCGGAGATCGAGCCGATGATCATCGGCAAGCGGTTCCTGGTGAAGGTCAACGCCAACATCGGCAATTCTGCGGTCACTTCCTCCATCGAGGAGGAGGTCGACAAGATGACCTGGGCCACCCGCTGGGGCGCCGACACGGTCATGGACCTGTCCACCGGCCGCAACATCCACACCACCCGCGAGTGGGTGCTGCGCAACTCCCCCGTCCCCATCGGCACCGTCCCGCTCTACCAGGCGCTGGAGAAGGTCGACGGCCGCGCGGAGGAGCTGAGTTGGGACGTCTACCGCGACACCGTCATCGAACAGGCCGAGCAGGGCGTCGACTACATGACGGTGCACGCGGGCGTGCTGCTCCGCTACGTCCCGCTGACCGCCCGCCGCAAGACCGGCATCGTCTCGCGCGGCGGCTCGATCATGGCCGCGTGGTGCCTGGCGCACCACCAGGAGAGCTTCCTCTACACGCACTTCGAGGAGCTGTGCGAGATCCTGGCCGCGTACGACGTCACGTACTCGCTCGGCGACGGCCTGCGCCCCGGCTCCATCGCGGACGCCAACGACGAGGCGCAGTTCGCCGAACTGCGCACCCTCGGCGAGCTGAACACCATCGCCAAGCGGCACCAGGTGCAGACGATGATCGAGGGCCCCGGGCACGTGCCCATGCACAAGATCAAGGAGAACATCGACCTCCAGCAGGAGATCTGCGAAGAGGCCCCGTTCTACACGCTCGGCCCGCTCACCACCGACATCGCCCCCGCCTACGACCACATCACCTCCGGCATCGGCGCCGCGATGATCGCCTGGTGGGGCACCGCGATGCTCTGCTACGTCACCCCCAAGGAACACCTCGGGCTGCCCGACCGCGACGACGTCAAGACCGGTGTGATCACCTACAAGATCGCCGCCCACGCCGCCGACCTCGCCAAGGGGCACGAGGGCGCCCAGGCGTGGGACGACGCCCTCTCCGACGCGCGCTTCGAATTCCGCTGGGAAGACCAGTTCAACCTCGCCCTCGACCCCGCCACCGCCCGCGCCTTCCACGACGAGACGCTCCCCGCCGAGCCCGCCAAGACCGCCCACTTCTGCTCCATGTGCGGCCCGAAATTCTGCTCGATGAAGATCTCCCACGACATCCGCCGCGACCACGGCGGCCCCGTGGCCCCCGCCCTCGCCTCCGAGGCCGAGCTGGGCATGGCCCAGAAATCCCGCGAGTTCGCCGCCGCCGGCAACCGCGTGTACCTGCCGCTGGCGGACTGACACCCGAGGGCCCCGGCACCCCGGTGCCGGGGCCCTCACCCCAGATACGGCCGCTCCCGGCCCTCCAAGTAGTGGGCGATCCGGAGGCGTTGGGTGTGATGCATCGGCAGCTCGTCCACCTCCCGGGCCGCGACGAAGCGCACTTCCGTGGACTCGTCCGAGACGGCCAGCTCCCCGCCGATGGCCCGGGCGGTGAAGCAGACGTTGAACTGTCGGCGTACCTCCCCGTCCGTGTACGCGATCACGTGGCGCGGATCGGTGTACGTGCCGACGAGCCCGGTGATCTCCACGTCCAGGCCGGTCTCCTCCTTGACCTCGCGCACCGCCGTGCCGGGCAGGGAATCGGTCATCTCCATGCCGCCCCCGGGCAGCGCCCACAAGCCGTTGTCGCGGCGCCGCTGGAGCAGGATGCGACCCTGCTCGTCGGTGACGACGGCGGACGCGGCAACGACGAGACTGTTCGGTGCGGGGGCGTCCGGATCGTCGTAGAACTCGGTGCGTGCCATGGCGTCAGTGTTCCCGAGGCGCGGGCTGCGCCGTGGCCCATACGGCGTCGAAGCTGTCGGCGTAGGTGTCGAACAGGCTGCCGTCGGCGTGCTGCCGCAGGTGCCAGACGGGAGCGCTGTACGCGTTCACCCCGAAGACGTGGGCATTGACGACGACCTGGTCGTCCGCGCGGTAGAGGGAGTTGTAGAGCGTGGTCCCGTGGGTGCGGATGTCGATGCCCGGAGTCCCGATGAGGGGCCGGTAGTGCATGAGGGCGAGTCGGCAACGGGACTCGATGCCGTGGCCGAATCGCTCTTCCCGGCCGCGTTGTCGGACGTTGGGGCTGTCGGCGTCGCCGACCGCGATCCGGACGGTGCAGCCATCGGCGGCTCGCTCCCGCAGGAGGTCGTTGAGGCGCGGGTACGCCTCGTGGAGGAAGACGGCCGCGTAGACCAGTACGTCGATCTGCTCGCGTGCCTGCGACAGCACGTCCACGATCGTTGATACGGGGACGTCGGCGCGTTGATCGTAGAGCGCCACCAGTTCCGGGCTGACCGCCCGTGCGGCCCGTGGCTGGCGGAGCGTTGGCCATAGCGCGTGCACGTCTTCTCCTAGCGTCTCCGCCGCCAGCATGGCTGTCGCCCGGCGCGGGGTGCGGCCGAGGTTGACCCAGCGCTCAACGGATTTGGGGTCGACGTCGGTCTTCGCTGCCAGTGCGGCGTACGTCCAACCGCCGCTTGCCATGGTGGCGCGCAATCTCTCGTTCGGCATCGCAGTCTCTCCCTCTGACGTGGGACGGCGCTAGGGACGTTCTATCCGACATGGGACGTCCCAAAGTGGGGAATGGTGGAGGTTCCTCCGTCCTGATGAACTCGGCGACGCTCGCCGCATGGGTGACACGGAATTGACCGGTGGAGACGACGAATCGACGCCGGGTCGCGAGTGGGAGCGCGCCTCGGACTCGGTGTTCGTGAAGAGATGGGCACGTAGCCCTCGATGCGTGGGCCGGGCGCGTCACGAACTCCGGCTGGCGGTGAACGCGTGGGGCATGACCGGACTGGCGGACACCGCCGTACTTGTCCTGTCGGAGTTGTTCACCAATGCCGTGCGGCACGCGCGGGGGCCGCAGGACCGGCTGGTCGAGACCCGGTATGAGCGGCTGACGGACGGCGCGCTGCGGATCGAGGTGCACGACGCCAACAGCGTCCGGCCCGAAGCCCGGGAGCCGTCCGTGGACGCCGAATCCGGGCGCGGCCTGGCCCTGGTCGACGTACTGACCGCCGGACGCTGGGGAGTGAGTGAACGCTTAGGCGTCGGGAAACTCGTCTGGGCCGTGTGCGCCGACGACACCGCTGACGAGGTGCCCCGGTGAGCCTGCGGGAAGCACTGCGGCTACGGGCACGGGAACCGTCGTACGAGGCGGGCGACCCGTGCGAGGACTGCGGCAACGCCCTCGTGCTGTGCGTTCAGTGCGGTGAGGACGTGCGCTGTCCGAACTGCGTTCCGTACGAACGGCCCTCGGCACGGGACGAGGCCCTGCGCGCCACGGTTCGGCTGGTGCGGGACCGTCCCGAGGCGGGACTGCTGGCCGGGGCACTGGCCTGTTCGCCGCCCGCCATGCTCGGCTGGGTCGGTATGACGTTCGTCGCACCCGGCCTGCTGCGCACCGGGGGCGCTCTGGCAGGGGCCGTCGCGTGCGGTGCCTTTCTCGCCATGGGCGCGACGGCGGGCGGGTTGCCGCTTGCCGGGGAGGTTCCCACCTGCCGGATCAACCGCACGACAGCGCCGTACGACCGCTGGTCGTGGACCGGAGCCGGGGCGGTGGCGGTCCAGATCGTCCTGGTGTCCCTTGGCGTCGCGGCCGCCTGAGCCCGCCCCGATCCCTGACGGCCGCTTCGGGCACCGGCCACGCACTAGCCTGAAGCCGAAGGCCCCGGCGCGATATGTCGGGGCCCTCGGCTTGTGTACGGCCGCTTCCGCGTGCGTACGGGAGGCCGGCGGAGGCGGCTCCGGCCTTGCGGCGCAGCTTGCGGCGGGCTGGCTGGCGCTGCTCGGCGAACAGCACGAGGGGCACCTCGGTGAAGACCTGGTGGACGGGCTGTTGGGGGAAAAGGGGGGTGGGGGAGAATCGGGCGGGTCGGGTGGTGGGTGGGGAAGAGGGCAGGGGATGGGGCAGGCGAGGGGTGAGGGGCGGGATATCGAGTCCGCCGTCGTGATCTATACGGCGGTGGCGAACGGCGGTGGGGCTCCGTACGCGGGGCTGGCGGGGCTGGTGGGGCTGGACGAGGGGCGGCTGGAGTCGGGGCTGCGGACCTTGAAGGGCATGGGGCTGGTCCGGCTGGTGGAGGGGCGGGTCGAGACCGTCGACCCGGACGCCGCGCTGGCGGTGGCGATGGACACGTATCTGGGCACGGCCGCGGCGCAGTTGCGGAACGCGGCGGAGCTCAGCGAGACGACGCAGGCGCTGCTGACGGTGTTCCGGCCCGCGGCGGCGCGGCTCCAGGAGCAGGTGGTCGTCCAGAACTTCGAGGACCTGGAGACCCGGCTGAGCGCGCTGGCCGACATCGACGCCACCGCGCGGGAGTCCGTGGACTCGCTGCACCCGGGCCCGATGCCGCAGGACATGGCGGTGCTGGAGCACTCCCTGGCCGGGGACGCGGCGATGGTACGGCGCGGGGTGCGGGTCCGCGCCCTGTACCCGCGCTCGCTGCTCCAGATCCCGAAGTACAGCAAGTATCTGAACGACCTGACCGACGTGGGCGTCGGCGTCCGGCTGATCGACCACGGCCCGCACGACCTGCTGGTGGTGGACCGGCACACCGTCGTCCTGCCGGGCGTCCCGCACGTACGGTCGTCGATGACGCTGGTGCGCGGCGCGGTGCTGGCCCGCTCGTACGTCTCGGTCTACGAGGACTACTGGCTACGGGCGAAGCCGATGCCGCACATGGCGCGCGGCGGCCAAACCACCCCCGCCCCCGACAGCGACGACGACCCCGGCGCCGCCACGGACTTCACCGACCAGGAGCGGACCATCATCCGGCTGATGGCCAACGGCTACAGTGACGACCGCATCGCCAGGACGCTGGGCGTCGCCCGGCGCACCGTGCAGCGCGTGATGACCAAGCTGATGGAACGGCTCCAGGTCTCCAGCCGCTTCGAGGTCGGCCTGAAGCTGGCCCGGCTGCTCGACCCGGACGACCTCTGACCGGCCGCACCGTCCCCCCGCGGGCCGCAAAGTACGGCCGTGCGCCGCCACCGTCCATCCACCGCATCCGGGACGCCCACCGCACCCTCGACACCCACCGCACCCGCGTGACCACCGCATCCGCGCGACCACTCTGCGCGACCACCCCACCGTACTGGTGAACCAGCACACCACCCCACCACCCCACCACCGAAGTGTGTCGCACTTGCGACAGTGCCCGATGTGGACAAGGCGATTCCGGCGGCTCGCGAGCATCCCCGCTTAGCATGAGCGGGGGCGCGAAATCGCAGGCCGCGGACGCCGGGTGACCCCTCACCCCCAAGGACGCGGCAGCCGAGAAGATCCGGGGGACAAGCCATGGACCGTCGTTCCGACGAGGACCCACCGCTGATCCAGGAGTTCCTGCGTGAGGCCCGCAGAAATTTCGTGGGCGAACCCGAGCCCATCACGGGCCACAACGGTTACCGCCCGCCGGGCCTGAGCCAGCACGCGGTCGCCCAGCGCCTGGGCATATCACCGCGCCTCTACCAGGACTGGGAGGGCTGCGGACGCCCCATCCCCGCCCACCGCCTCGACAGCCTCGCCAACGCGCTGCGGCTGGACTCGCGCAAGCGCGACGAGCTGTGGTTCATCGTCACCGGCGGCTACCCGCCGCGCGGCCCGGCGGAACCCGACCCCGAGGCCGTCACCGGCTGGACGTCGTACCTCCACGCGCTCCAGGTCCCCGCCCTCACCGTGGACGGCGCCTGGCGGATTCTGGAGACCAACCAGGCGTGGCGCCAGCTCTTCGAGCCCGCGGGCCAGCCGCCGCCCGCGAATCTGCTGCGCTTCGTGCTCTTCGCGCCGTACGCGCGGCAGTTGTGCGCCGAGTGGCGGACCGGCTGGGCGACGGCGTTCCTGCGCCAGCTCCGGCTCCAAGCGCAGACCGCGCACCACCAGCCGCAGACCGGGCCCGACCAGGAACTGCTCCGCGTCATCGCCGAACTGCGCGAGGACCCCGAACTGGCCCGGCTGTGGCAGGCGGAGAGCGAGTCCACCCGGGTCGCGCTGCACCACGACGGCCAGGTACGGCTGCTGCGGCCACCGGCCGGCGGTTACGTCCAGCGGGTGCGCATGCTCGTGTCGTCCCCGGCGCACGATCCCCGGCGCCGAGTGCTGATGTTCATGCCCGCCGTGACGGCGCCCGGCCTGGCGGGGCCCGCCGGGACAGCACCCGGTACGACGGCGTCCGCGACGACGGCGCCCGGCACGGCGGGCCCCGCCGTCCCGACGCTGCGCAGGACCGGCCCCTACTCGGGCGTGTTGTCGGGACCGCCGAAGTCCGGGCTGGTGAAGTCGGGACTGCTGTAGCGCGGACCGGAGAAGCGCGGCGCGGCGGGCGGCAGCGGCGCGGCCGGGTCGGGCGCCGGACTGCTGAAGTCCGGGCGGGAGTAGCCCAGTCGCGGCATGCGGCTGAGGTCCTGCCCGGTGGCGGGGCCGGGCACCGGGCTCACCGCCGGGCCGTGCGGCGGCTCGTGGGCGCTGGTCGGGGCGAGCGCCGCGCCGGCCGCCGCGTCCTCCAGGAAGGGCAGCATCCCGCGCTCCAGCAGCGCCCGGTACCAGGCGTCGCGCGCGTCGGCGACCTCGGGCGGCAGCGCGTCGGGCGAGTCGTGTATGGCGGAGGAGCCGTCGCGCAGCGCCGTGAGCAGCAGTCCGACCGCGCCGAGCAGTATCGACGCGGCGGTGACGGCGGCGAACAGCCAGCCCGCGGTGCGCAGCGGCGACGCGATGGCGGGCTCGGGGGCCATCGCGCGCAGCGCGTAACCGATCAGCAGGAAGATCACGGCGGCGGCGCCCGCGAGCAGCGGCGTCAGGACGGCGAGGACGGCGATCAGGCCCGCGCCGGAGCCCGCGCCCTCCGCGACGCCCATCGCCGCGTAGCCGAAGGACCGGTTGTCGCGGGCGCGCGCCGACTCGCGGGCGGCCTCCCGCGACGCCTCCCGGACGCCGCGGTACGTCTCGTACTCGGCGGCCGCCGCGTCGGCGATGAGTTCGGCCGCGCCGAGCGCCAGGGTGCGCAACTGCTCGCTGTTCAGGGCGGAGTGACCGTTGGAGTGGTTCGTCCGCCGCGAGGCGGGGCGGCTCTCCTCCACGTCCCCGCCGTCCGGCCCGAGGGCCCGCTCACGGTCGGGTCCGTGATCCCGCAGGACCGTGCGCAGCGCCTCGTCCAGCGCGCGTTCAAAGTCCGGGCGGTCTTCGGTGAGCAGGTGTGGAGCGCTGGTCATGTGCATCCCCCGATGCTCCGACTCCCCGAGCGCGGCCGGTGTTCCCCGAGGGGAACCGGCCCGGTCGGCCGAGTACGCGGAGAGCGGCGTGCCTACGGATACAGCGATGGTAGAGCGGGGAGGCGAGACCGTGACAGGGTGCAACCAGGAAATCTGACGGCGCGAAATGTGCCGGACACCGACACGCCACCCCAAAGACGCCGCGCGAGACGCCCGGCCCGCCGCGCGGAGCGCGACGGACCCGCTAACCCACCAGCGGCAGTTGGGCGACCAGCAGCCGTCCGTCCATCGTGACGCCGCCGTCCATCGCCACCGCCAGATTCTCCGCGTAGACCATCGGTCCGTTGACGGTGTGCACCCGCTCCTCGCCGTCGGCCGGATATTCGCCGCCGACCTCGCCGAGCAGGTACGGGATCGGGCTGTGCCCGTGCACGACGCGGTTGCCCCCGTAGGTGCCGAGCAGTTCGCGGGCGGCCCGCGGCCCGCCGTCGCCGCGGAAGGCGAACCGCTTGGTGAGCTTGCGGAACAGGTCCCAGCACTCGTCGGCGTCGCCGCGCTGGAGCACGCCGGTGACCGTGTCGTTCATCTCCTCGACGCTGCTGCCGTAGTCCAGATACGCGGTGGTGTCGGAGTGCACCAGCAGGTGGCCGTCGGTGACGTGGGCCGCGTCCAGCCGGGACATCCAGGTCAGATGGCGGTCCTCGAGACGGTCCATGTCGGTCGGCTGGCCGCCGTTGAGCCGCCAGGCGGCGAGGAAGGAGGCGGTGCCGCCCGTGGAGTTGACGGGGGTGTCGCCGAACCGGTGCGCGCCGAGCAGCAGCAGTTCGTGATTGCCCATCAGGGCACGGCAGTAGCCGCCCGCCGCCGCGGCCTCCGCCGAGAGCTGCATGACCAGTTCGATGACGCCGATGCCGTCGGGGCCGCGGTCGGTGAAGTCGCCGAGGAACCACAGCCGGGCGCTGCCCGCCGCCCAGTGGCCCTCCTCGTCGACCAGGCCGCACTCGCCGAGCGCCGCCAGCAACTCGTCCAGATAGCCGTGCACATCGCCGACCACGTACAGCGGTCCCGGCCGGTCGCCCGCCGCGCCGTCCGCGGTGATCACCGGCAGGTCGTGGGCGGTCGGCGTGTACTCGGCGGGGACCAGGGGCGCGTCGGGTCGCGTCGGCTCGTACGCGGCGGGCCGCTGTGCGGGCGGCGCGCTGTCGTACGCGGGCGGCACCGGTGGTACGGCGGCGCGGGCCGGTTCGTACGCCGGTGCCACACCCGCCCCGCCGGTGGTCGCCGACGGCACGGGCGGTACGGGCGCGGCGGCCGGGACCGCCGGTGCCGTGCCGGCCGGCGCCGGAGCCGAATCGACCAGCATGGGAGCCGGTTCCGTCGGAGCCGGAGCCGGAGCCGCGGCCCCGCCGTACCCGCCGGACGTCTCCCCGTAGCCGCCGCGCGGCTCGAATCCGACCGTCGGCTCAAACGCCGGAGCCGTGCCGAAACCGGCCGTCGGCTCGTGCCCGGACACGTACGCGGACGCCTCGGGACGCCAGCCTTCCGAAGTCCCGGGCTCGGGTCCCTGACCTGCCCCCTGAGTCATCGACCCCTCCACGATCGCGCCGCCATCCGCCCATCATAGGAATGACGCTGTCGCGTTGTGACATACCCAGGCACCTGGTTTTCGCAGGGCGCAGACAAACCATCCCTTAGCTCCCTCGTACGCCCGCACGATTCGTCTTCCGGCCGTCGGCGGGGGCTCGGTCACCCGTTCGGCCGATCACTCGCGGGGGTGCCCGGCGGAGCCCTCCGGCCGGACGGCCGCTCTTCCTCAGCCGCCCGCGGGCCCCCGCGGATGACTGACCGTCGTGCGGTGCGCGCGCCGCTGCGAAGAGGTGCGGACGATCAACTCGGTCGGCATCACCTGCTGTACGGGATGCGCGCCGCCGACGCCCTCGATGGCGTCGATGAGCAACTGCACGACCGCCGTACCGATCCGCCGCGGCTTCAGCGACAGCGTGGTGATCGGCGGTTCGGTGCTGGCGTAGACGGTGCTCTCGCTACAGCAGACCAGCAGCAGGTCGTCGGGCACGCGCAGGCCGTAACGGCGGGCGGCGGCCAGCAGATCGGTGCCGTTGGGGTCGAAGAGCCCGTAGACGGCGTCGGGGCGGTCGGGCCGCGCCAGTAAGCGGTCGGCGGCGACCGCGCCCGCCCGCGGGTCGTGCGCGGGATACGACTCGTAGACCGGCTCCTGGCCGACCCGCTCGCACCACTCCAGATACGCGGTGGTGGACAGCCGGGTGTACGTGTCGGTGGTGGTGCCGGTGAGCAGGCCGATCCGGCGGGCGCCCGCGGCGGCGAGGTGGTCGAGGATGCCGAGGACGGCGGCCTCGTGGTCGTTGTCGACCCAGGCGTGCACGGGCACGCTGCCCGCCGGGCGGCCGTCGCTGACCACCGGGACGCCCTGCCGGACCAGTTCGGCGACCAGCGGGTCGTGGTCGGAGGGGTCGATGACGACGGTGCCGTCCAGCGCCACGTTCCCCCACACGTCGTGCCGGGAGGAGGCGGGCAGGATGACCAGGGCGTAGCCGCGGGCCAGGGCGGCGGAGGTGGCGGCCCTGGCCATCTCCGCGAAGTACGCGAATTCGGTGAAGGTGAACGGTTCTTCGCCGTAGGTCGTCACGGTCAGGCCGATCAGGCCCGATCTGCCGGTGCGCAGTGTGCGGGCGGCGGCGGACGGGCGGTAGCCCAGCCGGTCGGCGACCTCGCGCACATGGCGGCGGGTGGCGTCGGGCAGTCGGCCCTTGCCGTTGAGTGCGTCGGAGACAGTCGTGATCGAGACTCCGGCGGCGGCGGCGACGTCCCTGATGCCCGCCCGCTCAAGCCGGCGTCCGATGGGCCGGCTCGCCTGGTGGTTCCCTGCTGCTGTCATGGCCTGCCGATATTAGGACGGCGCTGGTCCGGTCGGCGCCTGCCGTTTCTACCCCCCAGAAGATAGGTTTCTGCAAGATCGAACCCCGTATGCAAGGTGGAATATGCAGGCGGCAGGGCGTGCCTTGTGGGTGATACCGGCGCGGGTGCGGCCGATGCCCGTCCATTGGTCCACCGA
This sequence comes from Streptomyces sp. NPDC093221, assembly GCF_044753885.1. Lineage (NCBI taxonomy): Bacteria > Bacillati > Actinomycetota > Actinomycetes > Kitasatosporales > Streptomycetaceae > Streptomyces > Streptomyces sp. NPDC093221. The sequence goes on from NZ_JBIVOA010000001.1 coordinate 134,891, forward strand.
CAGGAGTGACGTCAACTCACTCCTACGAGGGACGCGGGGTGCCTTTTTTTGGCCGCCTTCTCGCCTCCGGACTCCGTCCGGGGGTGCCCCCATGGGCGGCTCAGACCCGGTATCGACAGTCGATCGTGGCTACCGCACCTCCACAGGGGGCGCGGGCGCTCGTAGGGTGTGGCCATGACCCCCAAGCTGCGCGCGGAACTGGACGGCATCCCCACGTACAAGCCCGGGCGACCCCCGGCCGTGGACGAGAGCGGTGCCCAGGCCGGGCCCGCCTTCAAGCTGTCCTCCAACGAGAACCCGTACCCTCCGCTGCCCGGTGTGCTGGAGGCGGCCACCGCCGCCGCGGCCACGTTCAACCGCTATCCCGACCTGGCCTGCTCGGCGCTGACCGCCGAGCTGGCGGGACGTTTCGGCGTGCCCGAGGCACACGTGGCGACCGGCACCGGCTCGGTCGGCGTGGCCCAGCAGTTGCTCCAGTCGACCTCGGGCCCCGGCGACGAGGTGATCTACGCCTGGCGGTCCTTCGAGGCGTATCCGATCATCACCCGGATCAGCGGCGCGCTGCCGGTGCAGGTGCCGCTGGACGCGGACGAGGTGCACGACCTGGACGCGATGGCGGCGGCGGTCACCGACCGCACGCGGCTGATCTTCGTCTGCAATCCCAACAATCCGACCGGCACGGTGGTGCGCCGGGCCGAGCTGGAACGATTCCTCGACGCGGTGCCGTCCGACATCCTGGTGGTGCTGGACGAGGCGTACCGCGAATTCATCACCGACCCCGATGTTCCCGATGGAATCGATCTGTACCGGGACCGTCCGAATGTGGCGGTGCTGCGGACCTTCTCCAAGGCGTACGGCCTGGCGGGCCTGCGGATCGGCTTCGCGGTGGCGCACGAGCCGGTGGCGGCGGCGCTGCGCAAGACGGCGGTGCCCTTCGGCGTGAGCCAGCTCGCGCAGGACGCGGCGGTCGCCAGCCTGCGCGCGGAGCCGGCGCTGCTGGAGCGGGTCGCGGGCCTGGTCACCGAGCGGACCCGGGTGGTCGAGGCGCTGACCGCGCAGGGCTGGACGGTGCCCGAGACGCAGGCCAACTTCGTCTGGCTGCGGCTGGGGGAGCGCACCACGGACTTCGCGGCGGCGGCCGAGCGGGCCGGCACCACCGTCCGCCCCTTCGCCGGCGAGGGCGTACGGATCACCATCGGCGAGACCGAGGCCAACGATCTGCTGCTGGGGACCGCCGAAAGCTTCCGCAAGGAGCTGTGACGCGGCGGCGCGCCCGTCGGCACGATCCCCCGAAACCCACTCCCACCTGCGCTTTCGCCCCTTGCGACCCCCCGGTTGCAGGGGGCGAACTGCTGTGCGTAATACTGAGCTTGTGAATGTATTCACGTTCACAAGCTGATCGGGTTGTAGGAGAAAAGGAGACGGATCGTGCAACTCGCAATGGGTCCACTGGACGTCGCCCGATGGCAGTTCGGCATCACGACCGTCTACCACTTCCTCTTCGTGCCGCTGACGATCTCGCTGTCCGCGCTCACGGCCGGACTCCAGACCGCGTGGGTGCGCAGCGGCGACGAGAAGTACCTGAGGGCCACCAAGTTCTGGGGCAAGCTCTTCCTGATCAACATCGCCATGGGCGTGGTGACGGGCATCGTCCAGGAGTTCCAGTTCGGCATGAACTGGTCGGACTACTCGCGCTTCGTCGGCGACATCTTCGGCGCCCCGCTCGCCTTCGAGGCACTGATCGCCTTCTTCTTCGAGTCCACCTTCATCGGCCTGTGGATCTTCGGCTGGGACAAGCTGCCGAAGAAGATCCACCTCGCCTGCATCTGGATGGTCTCGATCGGGACGATCCTGTCCGCGTACTTCATCCTGGCCGCCAACTCCTGGATGCAGCACCCGGTCGGCTACCGCTACAACCCGACGACCAAGCGCGCGGAACTCACCGACTTCTGGGCGGTGCTCACCCAGGACACCGCGCTGGCGCAGTTCTTCCACACCATGTCCGCCGCCTTCCTCACCGGCGCCGCGTTCATGATCGGGATCGCCGCCTACCACCTGGCCCGTAAGCAGCACATCTCCGTGATGCGCTCCTCGCTGCGCCTCGCCCTGGTCGTCGCCGTCGTCGCGGGCGCGCTCACCGCGATCAGCGGCGACACCCTCGGCAAGGTCATGTTCAAGCAGCAGCCGATGAAGATGGCCGCCGCCGAGGCGCTGTGGGACGGCCAGAAGGGCGCGCCCTTCTCGATCTTCGCGGTCGGCGACGTCAACAAGGGCCACAACAAGGTGGCCATAGACATTCCGAACCTGCTGTCCTTCCTGGCCACCGACAACTTCAACGCCTACGTGGGCGGCATCAACGACGTCAACAAGGAAGAGCAGGCGAAGTACGGCCCCGGCGACTACCGGCCGAACATCCCCGTCGCCTACTGGGGCTTCCGCTGGATGATCGGCTTCGGCGTCGTCTCGATCGGCGTCGGCGCGACCGGCCTGTGGCTCACCCGCCGCAAGTTCTGGCTCGCGCCCGCGCACCGCACGGGCGACGACGAGGTCCCGCACCTGATGCTCACCAGGAACGGGCAGATCGGCCCCCGGCTCACGCGCTGGTACTGGTGGATCGCCCTGTGGACCATGGCCTTCCCGCTGATCGCCAACTCCTGGGGCTGGATCTTCACCGAGACCGGCCGCCAGCCCTGGGTGGTCTACGGCGTGCTGCGCACCCGCGACGCGGTCTCCCCCACGGTCTCCACCGGCGAGGTCTTCACCTCCCTGATCGTCTTCACCCTCCTCTACGCGGCTCTCGCCGTCGTCGAGGTGCGGCTGCTCCTGAAGTACGCCAAGGCGGGGCCGCCGGAGCTCACCGACGACGACCGCCGCTCCCCCACCCGGATCGGCGGCGACGACGACGGCGCGGACGCCGACCGCCCGATGGCCTTCTCGTACTGAGCGTCCGTACCGACTGTTCCGTACCGACTGATCCGTACCGACTGTTCCGTACTGACTGAGAGGAGTGCGACATGCATCTGCACGACGTCTGGTTCGTCCTCATCGCGGTCCTGTGGACCGGCTACTTCTTCCTTGAGGGCTTCGACTTCGGGATCGGCGTCCTGACCAAGCTGCTGGCCCGCGACCGTACCGAGAAGCGGGTCCTGATCAACACCATCGGCCCGGTCTGGGACGGCAACGAGGTGTGGCTGCTCACGGCGGGCGGCGCGACCTTCGCGGCCTTCCCCGACTGGTACGCCACCCTCTTCTCCGGCTTCTACCTGCCGCTGCTGATCATCCTGGTCTGCCTGATCGTGCGCGGCGTCGCCTTCGAGTACCGCGCCAAGCGCGACGACGAGCGCTGGCAGCGCAACTGGGAGAACGCGATCTTCTGGACCTCCCTGGTCCCGGCGCTGCTCTGGGGCGTCGCCTTCGCGAACATCGTGCGGGGCGTGAAGATCGACGCGAACAAGGAGTACGTCGGCAACTTCTGGGACCTGCTCAACGGGTACTCGATCCTCGGCGGACTCGTCACCCTGAGCCTCTTCACCTTCCACGGCGCCGTCTTCGCCTCGCTCAAGACCCTCGGCGACATCCGCGACCGGGCCCGCGCGCTGGCCACCCGCGTCGGCGTGCTCACCGCGCTCCTCGCGCTGGCCTTCCTGACCTGGACCCAGGCCGCGCACGGCGACGGCCGCAGCCTGCCCGCGCTGATCGTCGCCGTCGTCGCCCTGGCCGGGGCCCTCGGCGCCAATCTCGCGGGACGCGAGGGCTGGTCGTTCGCGCTGTCCGGCGTCACGGTCGCGGCGACCATCGCCATGTTCTTCCTGACGCTCTTCCCCGACGTCATGCCGTCCTCGCTGAACGACGCCTGGAGCCTGACCGTCACCAACGCCTCCTCCACGCCGTACACGCTGCGGATCATGACGTGGTGCGCGGGCATCGCCACGCCCCTCGTCCTGCTCTACCAGGGCTGGACGTACTGGGTCTTCCGCAAGCGCATCGGCACCCAGCACATCGCGGGCGCGGCGACCGGTCACTGACGCGACCGATCACTGAGGGCCGATCACTGAGGGCCGATCACTGACAGCCGGTCACTGACCGAAGGGAGATGTTCCACGTGAAACCTGTCGATCCGCGACTGCTGCGGTACGCGCGTACGACCCGGGTCTTCCTCGCCGGGGCGGTGCTGCTCGGGCTGGCCGGGGCGGGGCTGATCATCGCCCAGGCGGTGCTGATCGCCGATGTGGTGGTCGGCGGGTTCCGGGACGGGGAGGGTGTCGGGGAGCTGCGCGGGACGCTCGCGTGGCTGGTGGCGGTCGCCGTCGGGCGGGCGGTGGTCGGCTGGCTCACCGAGCTGTGCGCGCACCGGGCGGGGGCGGCGGTGAAGTCGCAGCTGCGCGGGCAGCTGCTGGAGCGGGCCACCGCGCTGGGCCCCGGCTGGCTGACCGGGCGGCGCAGCGGTGAGCTGACCACGCTCGCCACCCGCGGGATCGACGCGCTGGACGACTACTTCTCGCGGTATCTGCCGCAGCTCGGCCTCGCGGTGGTCGTGCCCGCGGTCGTACTGGCCCGGATCGTCACCGCCGACTGGATCTCGGCCGCCACCATCGCGGTGACGCTGCCGCTGATCCCGCTGTTCATGGTGCTGGTCGGCTGGGCGACCCGCGAGCGGATGGACCGGCAGTGGAAGCTGCTGGCCCGGCTGTCCGGGCACTTCCTCGACGTCGTCGCGGGGCTGCCCACGCTCAAGGTCTTCGGCCGGGCCAAGGCGCAGGCCGACAACATCCGCGCCATCACCGGCGAGTACCGGCGGGCCACGCTCAAGACGCTGCGGATCGCGTTCCTGTCCTCCTTCGTCCTCGAACTGCTCGCCACCATTTCCGTCGCGCTGGTCGCGGTCGGGATCGGCATGCGGCTCGTCCACGGCGAGCTGTCCCTGCGGACGGGCCTGCTGGTGCTGATCCTCGCGCCCGAGGCGTATCTGCCGCTGCGGCAGGTGGGCGCGCAGTACCACGCGGCGGCCGAGGGGCTGGCGGCGGCGGAGCAGGTCTTCGAGGTGCTGGAGACCTCGCCGCGGACCGGGGCGGGTGCGGTACGGGGGCGGGCCGCCGCGCCGGATCCGCGGGGTGCCGCGATCACGGTCGAGGGGCTGGTCGTACGGGAGGGCGGGTCGCTGGCCGCGACGACGTTCACCCTCGCGCCGGGTGAGACGGTGGCCGTCACCGGGCCCAGCGGGGCCGGGAAGACGACCCTGCTCAACGCGCTGCTCGGCTTCGTTCCCGCCGCCGAGGGGCGGATTCTGGTCGGCGACACCGACCTCGCCGCGATCGACCCGGCCGACTGGCACCGCTGGATCGCCTGGGTCCCCCAGCACCCGCACCTGTTCGCCGGGACCGTCGCCGACAACGTACGGCTCGCCCGGCCCGACGCCGACGACGCCGCCGTACGTACCGCGCTCGCCGACGCCGACGCGCTCTCCTTCGTCTCCCCCGCCACCGTCCTCACCGAGGACGGCGCGAACCTCTCCGCGGGTCAGCGCCAGCGCATCGCCCTGGCCCGCGCCTTCCTCGCCGACCGCCCCCTGCTTCTCCTCGACGAGCCCACCGCCAACCTCGACGGCGCCACCGAGGCCGAGATCGTCACGACCCTCCACCGCCTCACCGCCACCCGCACCGTCCTCCTCATCGCCCACCGCCCCGCCCTCCTCCCCCTCGCCACGAAAGTCCTCTCCCTCCGGCCGCCCCGCATCTCCGCCGTCGACGGCGATCCGACCGCGGCGGGGGACGGGGCGTCGGCGGTGACGGGCCGGGTGCCTGGGGGCACGGTGGTCTCCGCGGGGGACGTCACCCCCTCCGAGCCCACGCCGGTCGTGGCGTCGCCTCGTGCGGCCGCGACGGCGGATGGCGGCGTTCTCTGGCGGGTGGGGCTGCGGGTGCGGCGGGCGGCTGTGGGGGTGGTGGGGCGGTCCGGGCCGGAGGCGCTTCGCGTTCGTGGTGGCGGGGCGCGGGGGCGGTTCGTGGGGGCCGTCGGGCTGGGGGCGGCGGCGTTGCTGTCGGCTGTGGGGCTCATGGCGACGTCGGGGTGGCTGATCAGCCGGGCGTCGCAGCAGCCGCCGGTGCTGTATCTGATGGTGGCCGTGACGGCGACGCGGGCGTTCGGGATCGGGCGGGCCGTGTTCCGTTACGGCGAGCGCCTGGTGGCGCACGACGCGGTGTTCCGGGCGCTGGCCGGGGTGCGGGTGGCGGTGTTCCGGCGGCTGGAGCGGCTGGCGCCCGCGGGACTCGGCGGGACGCGCCGCGGTGACCTGCTCTCGCGCCTGGTCGCGGACGTGGACGCCGTCCAGGACCACTACCTGCGGTGGCTGCTGCCCGCGCTGACCGGCGGCCTCGTGTCCGTGGCGACCGCGGCCTTCACCGGCTGGCTGCTGCCCGCCGCCGGGCTGATCCTGGCCTGCGGGCTGCTCGCCGCGGGCGTGGCCGTCCCCGCGCTGTCGGCCGCCGTCGCCCGCCGCACCGAGGCGCGCCTCGCGCCCGCCAGGGGCGAACTGTCCGCCCGCGTCCTCGGCCTGTTCACCGGCACCGCCGAACTGACCGTGGCGGGCGCCCTCCCGCGCCGCCGCGCCGACGCCGCGCGCGCCGACCGTACGCTCACCCGGATCGCGGCCCGTTCGGCCGCCGCGACCGCGCTCGGCGCCGGACTGACCGCGCTGGTCAGCGGGGTGACGGTGACGGCGTGCGCGTACGTCGGCGTCCGGGCCGTCAGCGGCCACCACCTCCAGGGCGTCGCGCTGGCCGTGCTCGTGCTGACGCCGCTGGCCGCCTTCGAGGCCGTCGCCGGGATGCCGCTCGCGGCCCAGCAGCGGCAGCGGAGCCGGCGCTCGGCGGCGCGGGTGAGCGAGGTGCTGGACGCGCCGCTGCCCGTACGCGAGCCGGAGCGGCCCGCGACCCCGCCCGCGTCACCGTTCCCGCTGGTCGTACGGGAGGTGACGGCCCGCCACCCGGGCCAGGACGCACCGGCGCTGGACGGCGTCGGCCTCACCCTCACCGAGGGCCGCAGGATCGCGGTCGTCGGCGCCTCGGGCGCGGGCAAGACGACCCTCGCCCACGTACTGCTGCGGTTCCTGGACACCGAGTCGGGCACGTACACGCTGGCGGGGCAGGACGCGGCGGGCCTGGACGGCGACGACGTACGCCGCCTCGTCGGCCTGTGCGCCCAGGACGCGCACGTCTTCGACAGCACCGTCCGGGAGAATCTGCGGCTCGCCCGCCCCGGCGCGGACGACGGCGAACTCCGGGAGGCGCTGGCCGCCGCCCGGCTGGACATCGACCTGGACACCCTCGTCGGCGAACACGGCGCCCGGCTGTCCGGCGGCATGCGCCAGCGCCTGGCCCTGGCCCGCGCGCTGCTCGCCCGTTTCCCCGTCCTCGTCCTGGACGAGCCCGCGGAACACCTCGACCTGGCCACCGCCGACGCCCTGACCGCCGATCTGCTGGCTGCCACGCGCGGCCGTACGACGCTGCTGATCACCCACCGGCTGGCCGGTCTCGCGGGCGGCGCGGTCGACGAGATCGTGGTGCTGGAGCGGGGACGGGTCGTGCAGCGCGGCGGCTACGAGGAACTGGCGGCGGCCGAGGGGCCGTTCCGCCGCACCCTGGAGCGGGAACGGCTCGCGGACACGGCTCTGGCGGGGGCCACGGCCGCCGCCTCGGGACCGCGTTCGCTCGTGGGCACGGGCACCGCCTGACTTTCCCGGACATACGCCACCAAATAACCTCGGCTCATGGCCTCAGACAGCGAGACGCCCGGCGGGACGCCCGAGGAAGCGCGCCAGGAGACGGCCGGGGCGGCCCCGAACGACGAGGACGCCCCGGCATACGCCCCGGCCTACGACGCGGCACCCCCCGCGGGACCGACCTCCTCCGGAGACGCTCCGGGCGACGGGGAGACCCCCGAGCCGACCACCCTCAGCTTCCAGGGCATCGCCTCCCAGATCACCGTCCGGCTGCCGGAACTGCTGGAAGCGGTCGTCTCGGTCGGCACCGGCATCGAGCTGCACACCACGCTGCGCCGCATCGTGGAGACGGCGGCCGAGCTGGCCGGGGCGCGTTACGCCGCGCTCGGCGTCCTCGACGCGGACGGCTCGGGACTCGCGGACTTCATCACGTACGGGATCAATGAGGCCGACGCCGAGCGGATGGGCGCGCTGCCCGACGGCCACACCGGGCTGCTCGGCGAGCTGATCCGGCACCCGGTGCCGCTGCGGCTGGCCCACCTGTCGGACGACGCCCGCGCGGTGGGCCTGCCGCCGGGCCACCCGCCGATGAGCAGCTTCCTGGGCGTCCCGATCCGCGTCCACACCGAGATCTTCGGCAATCTCTACCTCACCGAGAAGCGCGGCGGTCGGCAGTTCACCGACGAGGACACCGCCATGCTGCGCATCCTCGCCATGGAGGCCGGGATCGCGATCGGCAACGCCCGGCAGTACGAGGCCACCCGGCAGCGCGAGCACTGGATCAGCGGCGCCGCCGCCGTCACCACGGCCCTGCTCACCGGGGACGGCACCAGCGACGCGCTCGACGTCGTCGCGGTGTGGGCCCGCAAGCTCGCCGAGTCCGCCGCCGCGCTGGTCATGCTGCCGAGCCTCGATGAGAACGGGGCCGGGGACGGCGGCCTCGAGGTCGTCGCGGCCTCCGCCGCCGAGCCGGCCGGCATGGTCGGCACCGTCATCCCGCCGCAGAATCCGATCGCGGCCCAACTCCTCAACGGCGAGGCCGTCTTCGTGGCGGACGCCGCCTCCGACCCGCGCACCACCACGCGGCTGGCGGAACGCTTCGGGCCGACCATGATGCTCCCGTTGCGGAGCAACGACCGTGTCATCGGCATCCTCGCGCTGCCGCGCGAGCCCGGCGGCCGTCCGTTCACCGAGGCCGAACGCGTACTGGCCACCCAGTTCGCCGCCCAGGCCGCGCTCGCCCTCGTCCTGGCCGACGTGCAGCGCGACCGCGAACGCCTCGCCGTCTACAAGGACCGCGACCGTATCGCCCGCGACCTGCACGACCTCGTCATCCAGCGGCTCTTCGCCACCGGCATGATGCTGGAGGGCGCGGGGCGCAGGGCCCGTACGCCCGAGGTGCGCGAGGGCATCGGCCACGCCGTCGACGAACTCGACGCCACCATCCAGGAGGTGCGCACCGCCGTCTACGCCCTCCAGCAGGCGCCCGACGACGCCCCCTCAGGACTGCGCGCCCGCGTCCTGCGCGAGGTCGGCACCGCCGCCGTCCCGCTCGGCTTCCAGCCGTCCGTACGTTTCATCGGACCGGTCGACGCGCTGGTGGGCGAGCCCACCGCCAAGAACCTCGTCGCGGCGCTGCGCGAAGTCCTCTCCAACGCCTTCCGGCACGCCCGTGCCTCGCGCATCGACATCACCCTCGACGCCACCGCCACCCTTCCCGGCGGCGGCGACGCGGTCCGCCTGACCGCCACCGACGACGGCGTCGGCATCCCCCCGGCCGGCCGCCGCAGCGGCCTGCGCAATCTCTCCCGCCGCGCCCAATCGCTGGGCGGATCGAGCCAGTTCGGGCCGGGCCCCGAGGGCGCGGGCACGACGGTGCGGTGGGAGGCGCCGCTGCGTACGGACTGACCGGGCGGTGCGGTGCGACTGGCCGTCCCCGTACGGGCTAGGGCCTGTCCGCGTGCCGGGCGGCGATGATCCGCTCGATGACGCGGGCGACCCCGTCGTCGTTGTTGGACTCGGTACGGTGCGTGGTCGTGGCCAGGACGCGGGGATGGGCGTTCGCGACGGCGTACGACGTACCGGCCCACCCGAGCATCGCGAGGTCGTTGGGCATGTCGCCGAAGGCGACGACCTCGGCGGCGGACACCCCGCGCTCGGCGCAACATCGCGCCAGCGTCGTGGCCTTGCTGACGCCCTCGCCGCTGATCTCCAGCAGCGCGCTGTCGCTGGACCGGGTGATCTCGCCGTGCTGTCCCGCCACGCTCAGCCCGATGGCGAGGAATTCGTCCGGGTCGATGGACGGGTGCTTGGCGAGCAGCTTCAGCAGCGGCTGGCGCGGGTCGCGCACGGCGAGCAGTTCCTCGATCGGGGCCGTGGGGCCGAAGTCCGGCTCGATGACGCGGGGGTAGTCCGGCTCGCGGTAGAAGGTGTCGGCGCGTTCGACAGCGAAGGTCGTGCCGGGCACGGCGGCGCGCAGCGCGTGCGCGACGGCGAGGGCGTCGTCCTCCGGCAGCGGGAACGCCTCGATCAACTCGCCTTTGTGCAGGTCCCAGACGGAGGCGCCGTTGGCCAGGATGGCCATGCCGTGCCCCGCGAGGTGGGCCGCGACGGTGTCCATCCAGCGTGCGGGGCGCCCGGTGACGAAGAAGACCTCGATGCCCGCGGCCTCGGCGTCGGCGAGCGCCGCGACCGTACGCGGGGACACCGTCTTGTCGTCGCGCAGCAGCGTGCCGTCCAGGTCGGTGGCGATCAGCCGCGGCGGAGGGGCGGTGTAGGAGGCGGCGGACGACACGTCCGCTGATCGATGCTGCCCGCTGGGCTCATTGGCTGAGGTCACGGGCCCATCCTTGCGCATCCTTGCCCCGCCCGCACAAAGGTGCGGATACCCGCTCAGCCGAGCCCGTTTCGGCCGCGATTCCGGCTTGATCCCATCGCTCCCGGGGGCGTCACAGGGGCGCGGGTCACGCGATCACGGCAGGGGTACGGGCTGACGGACTGGCAGCGGATACGGCTGACGGTACGACTGGCTGGTGCGGCCGCCGGTGCGGCTGCTGGTGCGGCTGCTGGTGCGACGAGGGTGAGCGCTGCGCTTGTGGGGCGCAGAAATCTGTGGGGTTGGTGCGGTGCTGGTCGTACAAGAAGCTTGTACGGAAGGGGAGTTCGTGCGGGGACTGCGTCCCGGGAAGTTCCTGCGGGATCTCCGTGCGGGATCTCCGTGCGGGGACCACGTACGGGATCGTCGTACGCGGTCCGGCTCAGCGGACGAGCACCGCTTCGTCCGCGGTGCTGGTCAGGGCGTGGTCCGCGAGGGCCGGACTGGCGGGGTACGGCAGGGCCTCGCCGGTGTCCGGGGCGATGCTGCGGGCGGAGGGGGAGGAGCCGTGCGCCTCGGCCCTGATGCGCTGCTTCATCGTGGGCGGCAGCGAGCGGCTGCTGGGGCGCGGGGCCGGCAGCAGTGCGGCGCAGGACGGTGTCCTGGTGGGGGTCGGCTTGGCGCGCGTACCGTTCGCCGCGGCGACGGCCGCGGCCGGGACGGTGGCGGCCGGGACGGCGGCGGCCTGGTCGGCGGCGGTGTGGACGCGGGCGGTGCGGGCCGGAGTAGCGAAGCCGAGCCCGGCGACGAGCTTGAGGAGCACGCCGACGAAGGCGCTCCAGAAGGCGGTGACGTTCTTGAAGACGTTCATGACCTCTCGATTCCTTGGTGCGGAAATCTGACTTCTCCGATCATGAGGAAGACGGCACGGAATCGTGGGAGCCGCACCCCGGATTCGCGGATATACACATAAACGCCACTCATTCGGACCAATGGGGTCCTGTGCCGCCCCGCACCGACGGGGCCCCGGCCGGTCCTGAGGCGCTGGATAAGGTGGCGGCGTGTCCCCTCCCGAGGAGCCGCCCCGGCGCGGCGAACAGGCCGAGGTCGCCGCGTTCCGCCAGGCCCTGGGCCTCGACGCCCTCATCGACGTGCACACCCACTTCATGCCCGAGCGCGTCATGGCCAAGGTGTGGGCGTACTTCGACGCGGCCGGTCCGCTCGTCGGCCGCGCCTGGCCGATCGCGTACCGCGAGGAGGAGCGGCGGCGTGTCGAGACCCTGCGCGGCTTCGGCGTACGGGCCTTCACCTCGATGCTCTATCCGCACAAGCCCGGCATGGCGCGCTGGCTGAACGACTGGGCCGCCGAATTCGCCGCCCGCACCCCGGACTGCCTGCACACCGCGACGTTCTTCGCCGAGCCCGGCGCCCCCGACGACGTACGCCGCGCCCTCGCCCAGGGCGCGCGCGTCTTCAAGTGCCACCTCCAGGTCGGCGGCTACGACCCCAACGACCCGCTGCTCGACGACGTCTGGGGCCTGCTCGCCGACACCGGCGTTCCCGTCGTCACCCACTGCGGCTCCGGCCCGGTCCCCGGCCCCTTCACCGGCCCCGCCCCCGTCGCCGCCCTGCTCGCCAGGCACCCGCGGCTGCGGCTCGTCGTCGCCCACCTGGGAATGCCGGAGTACGAGGACTTCCTCGGCCTCGCCGAGCGGCACGAGCGGGTCCTGCTCGACACCACCATGGCCTTCACCGACTTCAGCGAGTCCGCCGCCCCCTTCCCGCCCGCGGCCCTGCCCCGCCTGTCCGCCCTCGCCGACCGCGTCCTGCTCGGCACGGACTTCCCCAACATCCCCTATCCCTACGCCCACGCCCTCCACGCCCTGGAATCCACCGGCCTCGGCCCCGCCTGGCTCCGCGCCGTCTGCCACGACAACGCCGCCCGCCTCTTCGCCCTACCGGCCCTCCCCTAGCGGGCGGAGTCGGGGTCCGGGTCGGCGTTGGGGTCCGGGCCGGGTTCCGGGTCGGAGTCGGGGTCCGGGCTCGGGTCTTGGGGGGTCAGCATCTGGAGGAGGAGGGTGCGGAGCTCGGCGTCGGGGAGGGCGGGGAGGCGGGTGAAGGCGCCGGAGCCGCGGGCCAGGACGACGCCGATGAAGGCGGCGGCGATGAGTTCGGCGCGCAGGGCGGGGTCGGGGGTGCCCTCGGCGAGCAGGCGCCGGTGGAGGGGGTCCACGACACGGCGGTGCAGCTCCGCGCGGGTGGCCTGCTGACCGGCCGGGTCCTCGTGGGGGCGGACGGCGACCTGGTAGACGGGGTTGGGGCCGTGGCGCCGGGTGCGGTCGAGGATGGTCGCCAGACGGTCGGGGTCGAGGAGGTCGACGATGTCGTCCGGGCCGTCGTTGGTGCGCAGCGTGGCGATGTAGAGCTGGGCCTTGCCGCCGAAGTAGCGGGCGATCATCGCCGGATCGACCCCGGCGCGGCTGCCGATGGCCCGCGCGGTGGTGCGGTCGTACCCGTGCTCGGCGAACAGCTCGCCCGCGGCCTTCAGCAGACGTTCGCGGCTGCCCGCCGCGTCGCGCCGGTGCTGGGCCGCCCCGGCGGGCCGTTCGTCGGCCGGTGTCGTTCCACTCATTCCGCGGCCGTTCCGTCCAGTTCGTGGAGGTCGTCGTGTTCGCCGGGCCGCGCCCGCACCCGGGGGCGCGCCTGGGCCGCCGCCGCGGGCCGTGCCGACGCCGCAGGCCGTGCCGACGAACCGCGTCGGCGCCACGGCACGGCCACCGCCACCACGGCGGCGGCGAGCCAGACGCCGCAGCTCAGCAGCCCCACCGCACTGTACCCACCGGACGTGGGGAACGCCGCGCCTTCCGCGGTGTGCGCTTCGAGCACGGCCGCGCTCAGCGCGCTGCCGACCGCGTAACCGATGTAGCGCAGCACCTGGTTGAAGCTCATGGCGCTGCCCGTCTCGTGCGCGGGCACCGCGCGGACGAGGAAGCCCGGCACGACCGCGAAGATGACCCCGACGCCGAGGCCCGCGACGAACATGACCGCCATGATCTGCGCCATGTTCCCGCGCCATGCGGTGAACAGGGCCATCGCGGCGAGCAGCACCAGGCAGCTCATCGGCAGGACCCGCTGGGGCGAGATCCGGCGGACCAGCACCGGGGTGAGCCGGTTGGCCAGGAAGCTGCCCAGGGAGAACGGCGTCAGGGCGAGACCGGCCACGACCACCGTCCGGCCCAGCCCGTACCCCGTGGTGGCGGGCGTCTGCACCAGCCTGGTGACGGTGGACAGCAGCAGGTACATGCCGACGCCCGCGAGCACCGCCGCGACGCTCGCGGTCAGCACCGCCCGGTCACGTACCAGCCGCAGTGTGACCAGCGGATGATCCGTACGCAGCTCCCACCACACCCAGCCCGCGAAGAGCAGGACGGACGCGGCGATCATGCCGTCCACGCGCGCCGAGGCCCAGCCCCAGCTCTCGCCCTCGCTGATCGCGACCAGCAGCGACGCGGTGGCCACGGCCAGCAGCACCGCGCCGACCCCGTCCAGCCGGACACGGGCGCGATGCCGCGCGGCCGGGACGACCCACGCGGCGGCGGCCAGGCCGAGCACGCTGACGGCCACGCCGAACCAGTACGCCGCGCGGACGCCGCCGCCCTGCGCGATCAGACCGGTGAGCGGATAGCCCAGGCCCACCCCCGTCACGGCGGTGATCGACAGCAGGGCGATCACCGGAACGGCGCGGGCGGCGGGCAGTACGTCCCTGGCCACGGCGATGGTCAGCGGCGTGAGCCCGAGACCGATGCCCTGGAGGGCGCGGCCGACGAGCAGCGCGGCGAAGCCCAGGGGTAGCGCCGCCAGCACGCAGCCGACGACGACCAGCGCGAGGGTGCCGACGACGACGGTCCTGCGGTGCGGCCCGTCACCGAGCCGCCCCATCACGGGCGTGGCCACCGCCGCCACCAGTTGGGTGATCGTCAGCGACCACTGCGCGTCGGTCACGGACACGTGGTCCATCGAGGCGATGGACGGGATGAGCGGTGCCCCGAGGCTGCCGATCACGGCGGTGACCAGGCATATGAACGCCAGACAGGGCACCAGTGCCCGCGACCGTGCCGACTCCATCGTGCTCCTCGCGCCCGGGTCCTGAGGCACCGTGTGATGCGTGCGCCCGACAGGGGCGGACCGATGCCTACAGCCGATGTCTACATGTGATGTCTACACCTGATGATAAGCAAAGGTGATCGGCGCGATCAGCCCCGCCCCCGGGGTCCGAGGCCCGGGGGCGGGGGAGCGGGGCGGGTGAGGCGCGGGCGGCGCGGGCCGGAGCGGACTTCCCGGTGCCGCCCGTCAGCCCACGGCTCCTGCTCCGGTTCCTGCTCCGGCTCCGGTTCCTGCTCCTGCTACGGGGCCGACCGGCGTGTCCCCGCTCAACGTGATGCGGTGCATGACGCGGTGCTGGTCGCCGTAGTCGCGGTTGGCGTAGTGCGCGGTGCTGCGGTTGTCCCACAGGGCCACGTCACCGGCGCTCCACCGGTGGCGTACGAGGTGCTCGGGCTTGGTGAGGTGGGCGTAGAGGATGTCGAGCAGCCCCCGGCTCTCGTGGTCCGACACCCCGAGAACGTGCGAGGTGAAGCCCGGGTTGACGAAGAGCCCCTTGCGCCCGCTCTCGGGGTGCACCCGCACCACGGGGTGCTCCACCGGCTTCAGCTCGGTGTACTCCTCTCCCTCCCACACGTTCCCGCGGCCCTTCCTGCGCTGGGCCAGGTAGTACCCGAACTCGCGGGTGCCGTCGTGCACCGCCGTCAGCGAGTCGGCCCACGCCCGCAGCCCCGGCGACAGCGACTCGTAGGCGAGCTGGCTGTCGGCCCATGTCGTGTCGCCGCCGTTGGGCGGCAGCAGCACCGCGCGCAGCACGGAGATCGCCGGCGGGCGCCGTACGAACGTCACGTCCGTGTGCCAGACGTCCGCGAAGCCGTTGTCCTGGCTGTCGACGGCGTACACCTCGGGGGCCACGTCGCCGGAGTCGTGGATCGGGTGCCCGGTGGTGACCTCGCCCAGGCGGCGGCCGAACTCGATCTGCGCCGCGTCGTCGATGTCCTGGCCCCGGACGAAGAGCACCTTGTGCTCCACGAGGGCCGCCCTGATCGCGGTGACCTGGTCGTCGTCCAGCCGGCCGAGGTCGATGCCGTGGATCTCCGCGCCGAAGCGCGGGCCGAGCGGGGTGATCGGCAGACGGGACGCCGTTGAGGACGGGGTCGCCCTCGGCGACGGGGACGGCCTTGACGACGGGGACGGCCTTGACGACGTCGTCGGACGGTCGGCGTCGGTTACGGCGGGCTGCTCGCTGGTGATGCTCACCTGTGGTTCCTCCTCTGTCGCGGATGGTGTGGGTGTCGCGGGTGTCGCGGGTATCGCGGATGTCGCGGATGTCGTCGATACGGAGCGCGGGTGTCGTGGATGGAGAGGTCGTGAGGACCGGGGACCAGGGATCAGGCCGCCGCGGCCTTCACTGTGTGCGCGACCCGGGCGCGCAGCTCGGCGAATTCCTCGCTGTCGCGCAGCGCGTCGGCGTCGATGTCGCCGCGCGGCAGCGGGATCGGCAGGTCGAGGGCCACGGTGCCCGGCCCCTTGGTCAGCACCACGATGCGGGTGCCGAGGAAGACCGCCTCGTCCGCCGAGTGCGTGACGAAGACGGTGGTCCGCCCGGTCTGCGCGGTCACCAGGCGTACGTCCTCCTGGAGCCGTTCGCGGGTCAGCGCGTCGAGCGCCGCGAACGGCTCGTCCAGCAGGAACAGCGGGTGGTCGGCGGCCAGGGCGCGGGCGATGGCGACGCGCTGCTGCTGGCCGCCGGAGATCTCCCAGATCCGCCGCTTCTCGGTGCCCTCCAGGCCGACGCGCGCGAGCAGTTCCGCACGGCGCCGGGGCCACTGGTCCCGGTCGACCCCGGCGTAGCGCAGAGCCAGGTCGATGTTGCCCTTCACCGTGCGCCACGGGAAGAGCCGGGGCTGCTGGAACACCACGCCGGCCGCCTTGCCGGGCAGCGGCTCGACGCCCGACACCCGTACCGAGCCGTGGGCGGGCCGCTCGAATCCGGCGATCAGCCGCAGCAGCGTGCTCTTGCCGCAGCCGGACGCGCCGACGAGCACCAGGAACTCGCCCGCGGGCACGGTCAGATCGACCGGTCCCACGGCCGTCACCGCCTCCTCGCCCTTGCCGTACCGGTGGGTGACGCGGTCGAGCGCGATGACCCCGGCGGCGGGTGTGGCGTCGGCACGGTCGGTGTCGGAACGGGGGGCGTCGGAGCGGGTGGTGTCGGCACGGTTGGCGTCGGAGCGGGTGGTGTCGGCACGAGTGGCGTCGGCAGCCGCGGCAGCCTCGGGCCCGGTGGTCTTGTCGGCCGTCCGGCCAACGGTCCCGCTCGCGGTCTCACTTGAGGACATCGGGCAGCCCCTTCAGATACAGCGCCTTGCCGACGACGTCCTCGGACGGCGCGGCGTCGATCTGCTTCTGGCCGGCCAGGAACCGGGCGGTGCCGGTGAGATACGTCGCGAGCTTGCCCGGCTGCCCCTCCGTACCCAGCCACGCGGCGGAGGCGACCTCGTCGGGGGTGAGGAACACGCCCTGCGCGAGCTGCTTCCTGGCGTCGTCCGCGCTGATGTTCAGCTCGGCGGAGACGGCCTTGACCGTGCCCTCGGGGTCGGACTTGAGCAGCCCGAGCGCCTGCGCCTGCGCCTTGCGCCACACGTCGATCGCGTGCGGGTCCTTGGCGATCAGCGCGTCCGAGACCACGGCCAGGTCCAGCGTCGGCTTGCCGCCCGCGCTGATCTCCTTGCTGCTGATCAACTGCGTTCCGGTCTTGCGCAGTTCGTCCAGGGTCGGCAGCCACACATACGCGGCGTCGATGTCCCCCCGCTGCCACGCGGCGAGGATCGCCTGCGGCTGGAGGTCGACGAGCTTGACGTCCGACGCCTTGAGGCCCGCCGCGTCCAGCGCCGCCAGCAGGCTGTAGTGCGAGGTGGAGGCGAACGGCGTCGCGACCGTCTTCCCCTTGAGACCGGCCACATCGGATATGCCGGTGCTCTTGCGGGCCACCAACGCCTCGTTCTCGCCCGCGACATCGAGGATGAACGCGGCCTTGTACGGGATCGGCGAGGAGCCGGAGATCCCGCGCGCGAAGGGGCTGGAGCCGAGGGCGCCGATGTCGAGGGACTTGCCCAGGAACGCCTGGTTGACGCTGGCGCCCGAGTCGAACTTGATCCAGGTGATCTTGTAGTCCGGCAGCGCCTTCTCCAGCAGCTTGTGGTTCTTCACGAGCAAGTCGCCGCTGGGGAAGGCGAAGTAGCCGATGCGCAGCCGCTTGGAACCGCCGGACGAGCTGCCGCCGTCCGAGCCGCAGGCGGTGAGGGCGACGGAGGCCGCGGCGGCCAGCGCACCGCCGAGCAGCAGGCGGCGCGAGGGTCCTTGGGCGGCGGTGCCGACGGGAACTCGGTGCTTCCAGGCAGACATGGGGAGCCGTTTCTGTGCGAGGAGGGGACGGGCGGGGCGAAGGGCGTACGGGGTACCGGTTGCGGGTTACGGGTTACGGGGGCCCGGAGCCGCGGGCTGCTCGCTGCGGGCCGCGAGGGACCGGGCCACGGACGGGGGGCGGGGGGTCGGCCGGGAACTAGGAACGGCCGCGCCACGGCACGACGCTGCGCTCCAGCCACAGCAGCAGACCGTCGATGACGAGCCCCGAGACGCCGATGGTGAAGATGCCGACGAGCACCACCGGCGTGTTGTTGTAGTTGGCGGCGTCCTTGACCATGCCGCCGATGCCGGGCAGCCCGTTGACCAGCTCGGCGGCGACGAGGGAGGAGTACGTGACCCCGACCGCCAGCCGGACGCCGGTGAGGATCTCCGGCAGCGCCGACGGGGCGATGACGTCCCGCATGACGTCCCACCGCGACCCGCCGAGCGCGTGGGCCGCTTCGACAAGGCCGCGCGGCGCGGCGGCGACGGCCGCGGTGGTCGACACCGCCACGGGCGGGAAGGCGGCGATGGCCAGCAGGGTGATCTTCGGTTCCTCGTTGATGCCCAGCCAGATGATCAGCAGGGAGAAGTACGCCAGCGGCGGCAGCGTCCGCAGGAAGGTGATCCAGGGTTCGAACAGCGAGCGCACCCAGCCGACCGTGCCCATGAGCAGGCCGAACAGCACTCCGAGGGCGATGCCGATACCGCCGCCGATCGCGATGCGGCGCAGGCTGATGGCCAAGTGGTCGATGAGAGTGGTGCCGTTGTAGCCCCGCACCCCGTCGTGCGTCGTGGACACGTCGATGAACGCGTCCCACACCTTGGCCGGGGGCGGCACCAGCGTCTCGCTCCACTTCCCGCTCGCCGCCAGCAGTTGCCACAGCACGAGGAAGAGCAGGAGCGAGCCGAGCGGCAGCGCGAGACGGCGTACGCGCGCCCAGACGCCCTTCGCGCGAGGACGGCCGCGCCCCGGCGGCTCGGCCGGATCGGCCGGATCGTCGGATATCGCGGCGGGACCGGCTTCTGGCAGGCGTGAGGTGGCGGACAACGGACTGCCTCCATGGGGGTGCCAGGGCAGGCGCGGTCGACGTCAAGCGACAGCGGCGACTGTCCCCGAGCGAGAGCAGAAGGGGAAAAGGGCAGAGCCGAACGCCCCACGACGGGGTGGGCTCAACGAAGTTCGGGAAAGGGGCCGCGCCGGGTCGAGGACCGAACGGCGGGCGGCGTCAGAGACGCGTGATCAGCGACAACACGAAACCGGGCGTCGGCACAGGTCGATGACCAGGCGTCGCACCAAAAGATCGTGATTCATGGGTCATATTTGTACAGCAGACCCGTCCCCGCACCAAGAGTCCGTCCACCCTCTGGTACAAACCCCTCCGCCCCCGCCCCCCTGACGCGCCCGGCCTCGGGTTCGGGACCGCCTATACGTATGACCATCTGTCCTGGCGGAGCTTCCGGGACAAGCCGTGGTACGGCGCGGTGCCGACCCTGACCGCCGCCGCCGCGGTCACCAGCCGGATGCGCCCGGGCACCCTGGTGACGTCGGCCAAGCCGCGTTCATACATCACGAGCTGACCTGCGGAAACGACGGTCAGAGGCTGATGAGCCTGACGTGCTCACCGCAGAGCCGGGTCATGTCGTCGACGTCGGAGGTGAGAATGGCGACCGGGCCGGTCTGCCGTAGGGCCGTTTCCGCGACGGTCGCGTCGATCGCGTATTTGTGCCCGTGAAGCCCGGCGGCCTTGAGCAGCTTCGCCGCCGCCTTGGCTGTCTGCTCGGTGACCGGCTCCACCTTGACCCTGGACAGGGCCCACTGCAGGCGGGGCATGTTCACGCGCGAGTGACTGACCTCCACGATGGTGTTCGCACTGATGACCAGATCCGCGCCCATCTCGTGGAACACCTTGAACAGGGTCAGGATCTTCCGGTCCTGGGCGATCCATGCGGACAGCCCTTCACTGTCCAGAACGACAGTCTCGATGTGCTGGTTCACGCGGCGCTCGCGCCACCCGCGGACTCCGCCGCGCCGAAAATCCGTTCGCGGGCCTCCATCACTTCTTCTTCACTGAAGGCCCCGTGCTCTTCTTCGTGGTTGCGCAGATCCGCGCCGAGCAGCTGATGCCGGATCTGTCGGGCCACTGCCTCGGCGACGTAACCGGAGACGTTGTCAGTGAGCTTCTTCAGCTCTGTCACCTGTTCAGTGGGCAGAGTCACGGTGATGCGCGTCGTATCAGCCATGGTCCGAGCATACTATGGTATGCGCATGGTGGGGCTCTGCGACAGCGTCCGTCCGCCGACGCGGTCAGGCCGTCTGCTCGTCAATGGATTCGCGCTCCACCGCCAGATAGGTGTCCGGCGTGGCGGCCTCGAGGTAGCCATTTGCGTCCGGGAGTACGAGTCGGGGTGACACGTCCGTCAGTTGCAGCCACGACGTTTCCTCCCCATCGGCGAAGCCACGGCGCGCCGCTTGACCGAGCCTGCTCCGCTCCCGGTTGCGTGCCATGGTCAGGTATTCGGAGCGATCGCGTACTCGTCGCTCGTAGAGACTGTCGCTCAGAGCGATCTCACTGCGCCCCGGCCGGAGGCCCTCGATCGTGCGGAGTTCGGGAAATTTCTCCTGGGTGCGGCGGACCAAGGCCCGTTCTTCCTCAGCGATTGCGCGGCAGGCACCGTACAGTCGTCGCGACAGACCGAGCATGAGATCCGAGCCGGGAAGCCTCGCGATCAACATGTCCACGCCTTCGTGCCTGCGAATGCCCGCTTCGGTCATGGCGTCGGGTCCGAGTTGCCGCCGAAGCTCCGCGGTCCCGCTGTCGCGCTCCAGCAGTCGTACGAGCCCAGCTGCCGCCGTACTTCGTCGACCGCTTCCCGCTCCGACCGGAGCCAGCCGCAGCGCGGCGCGGGGTAGAGAGCTGAGTGCGAGGTAAGTGAGCAGTCTGGACCTGGCCAGGTCGAGCAACACGTCGTCATCCCTCCGCAAGGCCTCCTCATCGGCCTCGTCCACGCTGCTCGATGGCACGGCGGCTGCGGCTGCGGCATCGGCCCGGAGATCTTTTTCAATGTCGATCATCATGAAGAGCCGGCGCTCAAGGCTGGTTCCGCACAGGATCTTGCGGTACGGACTCGGCAGTACCGCCTCAACGGCCAACTGCCGCGCGCCCTTCTTTCGTGCGCTCACCGGGAGGCGACGGCCGCCCTTCGCCTCCACCAGCCAGAGTTCCGACGTCACCGGATGCGCTCCAAAGAGATCCGGGAGACTCTTCCGTTTCTTCCACTCCTCGGTGGCCCCCGGTGGCACAGCACTCTCCGCGTGAGTCGTCGGCCCCAGACCCATGAGACCGCGGCAGGCCCATTCGGCCATCGTCATGCCGATGTGGTAACCGAACGCCGAACGCGTTGAGTCTTCGGTTCCGTGCGTATAGACAACGCTGGGTACGATCTCCTGCCCGGAGCCCTGACCCGGAGAACCGATGGTCCGCTGGCGGATCAAGTAGGCCGCTAGAGGATGCCTTCGAGAGGTGATCTCGTGACGCGCCAGGTGTGGCACGGCGGTCAGCCACGGGGCGATGTCCCTGCCCACTGTCGTGGCGGCGTCCAGGAGATCCCTCCAGGTCGTACGGACGAGATAGGCGCCGTCGGGTGCAATCCCTCCAGGGGTGGGCCAGGCACTGTGTACATGGCTGACTTGAACGGGATTGGGGCGAGGAGCCGGGGCCAGCGGTGAACTGTGCCGTACGAACAACGGAACGTCGAAACTGTCCGCGATCTGGATTTTCGAGTCGGCGGCTCCAGCGGGGGGTTCCATGCCGTCAACCCTGCCAGCTCGCGGACACAGTTCGACATAGGGTCGCTCATATGCGTCTGAGTGTTGTGATTCTGCCGATCTACCGTTGGGCCGCCGAGGGGCGGGAGGTGTGGCGGCGGGCCGAGGACCTGGGGTTCGGGACCGCCTATACGTATGACCATCTGTCCTGGCGGAGCTTCCGGGACAAGCCGTGGTACGGCGCGGTGCCGACCCTGACCGCCGCCGCCGCGGTCACCGGCCGGATGCGCCTGGGCACCCTGGTGACGTCGCCGAATTTCCGGCACCCGGTCACGCTCGCCAAGGACTTGATGACGCTCGACGACGTGAGCGAGGGGCGGGTGACGCTGGGGATCGGCGCCGGGGGGAGCGGGTTCGACGCGACGGCGCTGGGGCAGGAGCCGTGGTCGCCGCGGGAGCGGGCGGACCGGTTCGGGGAGTTCGTACGGCTGCTGGACCGGCTGTTGACGAACGGCCAGGTGTCGTACGAGGGGGAGTTCTACTCGGCGCACGAGGCGCGGACGATTCCGGGGTGCGTGCAGCGGCCGAGGATTCCGTTCGCGGTGGCGGCGACGGGACCGCGGGGGATGCGGCTGGCCGCGCGGTACGGGCAGGCGTGGGTGACGACGGGGGACCCGGCGCTGTACGAGACGGGGACGCCGGAGGAGTCGCTGGCGGCGGTACGCGGGCAGGTGGAACGGCTGGGCGCGGCGTGCGCGCAGGCCGGGCGGGACGTGCTGAAGGTGCCGAAGGTGATGCTGACCGGCTTCACCCCTGACCAGGGGCGCCCGCTGGAGTCGGTGGACGCCTTCGTGGACTTCGCCGGCCGCCACGCGGAGGCTGGAATCGACGAGATGGTCATCCACTGGCCCATCCCCGACAGCGACTTCGACACCGACCCCGCCGCCTTCGAGCGGATCGCCCTGGAGGCCCCCGCCCAACTGGCCTGATCCGCGCGCCGGGTGGTCAGTGTGCAAGGTCGTCAGCGCGCCGGGTCGTCGGGGCGCCGGTCGGTCAGGGCGTCCATGCGGCGGGCCGCGATCTCCCGGTCGGCGGCGGCCGTCACGAACTCCGGTACGTGATCGGGCCCGACCAGCTCCCGGACCGCGGCGACCGTGGCCGCCGGGAGGGGCACCGGGACGTGCGAGGGCGGCTCGGCGGCCGGGCGCGGCGGCGGCGCGGGGAGCACGGCGTCGCCGAGGTGACGGCGTACGTGCTCGGTGGCGAGCATCCGCATGGCGCGTGCCAGCTCCGCGTCCACGGTCTGCTGGGCCAGCGGGCGCAGCCGCCGGACCAGGGCCGCCGCCTCCTCGGCCTCCTCGTCGGTCGGCGGGTGGCGCAGGAACCGCTCGAAGACGTACTCCGTGGTGAACTCCAGGAACCGCTCCGAGATGTGCTCGACCTGGACCCGCAGCTCCCGCAGATGGCCGGTGATCGCGGGCAGCGGCACACCGGCGGCGTGCAGCTCCGCGGCGACCGCCAGCTCCTGGGGGCTCGGTACGAGGAATTCCTCGTCGCTGCCCGGCACCGGCTCCAGGATGCCCAGTTGCAGGCCCTCCTCGACGGCCGTCAGATCCGCCGTCCCGCCGAACGCCTCGATCAGCTCGGCCAGGCTGATGCGCGCGGGCGTCTCGTCCGACCACGGCCGGTCCACCTCCCCGACCAGGCCGAGCACTCCGCCGAGGCCGGTGCCCGCGTCCCACGCCGCCAGCAGCTCCTTGATGCTGGCCAGCGTGTAGCCGCGCTCCAGGAGATCGGCGATCTGCCGTAGCCGGGCCAGATGCGTGTCGTCGTACACATTGGCCCGGCCGCGGCGCTCCGGCTTCGGGAGCAGCCCGCGGTCGGTGTAGGCGCGGATCGTACGGACCGTCGTCCCGCTCAGATGGGACAGGTCCTCGATCCGGTACGCGCGCTGCTCGGCGGCGGTGGTCACGCCCACACTCCTCCGTACTCCTCGGTGGTCAGGAGGCCGCGGTGCGGCCCGCCGGTCTTTCGCTGGCCCTGGCCGCGGGGGACATGGCCAGATACTCGACGGCCTTGCTCAGCGACCCCTCCTGTGACGGATGGTACGACCGGCGCAGGTACCTGGGCATCGCCCCGTTGAGCGCGGCCCAGGACGGCAGCAGGCCGCGGCGGGCGGCGGCGCGGTGGTTCCTGAACAGGTACTTGCCCTTGACCAGCCCCGGGTCGTGCCGCATCAGGTAGCGGGCCCCGACCACCCACAGATAGAACAGCGTCGGCCACGCGAACGCCATGCCCTCCGCGCGCCGCAGATACCGCCCCGCGCCGCCCCCGCCGACGTGCTGGTACATGTCGAACGCGACCGCCCGGTGCTCGACCTCCTCCGCGCCGTGCCAGCGCAGCAGGTCCAGCATCACCTCGTCGGTGTCCACCTCGTCCAGCGCGTCGGCGTCCAGGATCCAGTCGCCGAGGACGGCGGTGAAGTGCTCGATCGCCGCGATCAGCGACAGCCGGAACCGCAGCCACTCGCGCCGGGTGACCGGCGCGCCCCACGGCGGCTTCTCGCCGAGCAGCACGTCGAACATCCACTCCACGTGCTTGGTGTAGCCGCTGGTGTCGAGATTCTGCTCGGCCAGGTGCTCCAGTACATACGCGTGCTGCACGCTGTGGGTGGCCTCCTGGCCCATGAACCCCTTGACGTCCTTGAGCAGTTGCTCGTCGCTGACGTAGGGGAGCGCCTCCTTGAACACCTTCACGAACCACCGCTCCCCCGCGGGCAGCAGCAGATGCAGCACATTGATGACGTGCGTCGCGGTCGGCTCGCCCGGAATCCAGTGCAGAGGGGTCTGCTTCCAGTCGAACGTGACCCGGCGCGGCTTGATCGCGTAACTCATGGCGGTGCGTCCTCCTTCGGAGAAGATCGGCGGTGTCGGCGTGGGGATCGGTGTCGGTGTCGAGGCCGGTGTGGGGATCGGTGTGGGGATCAGTGCTGCCGGCCCGGTGCCGGTGGTGAGCCGGCGGCGGGGCTACAGCGGCGGGTCCACGCGGGCCAGCGCCCGCAGCGTCTTGGGGGAGAGCCGGGACAGCAGCCGCGCCCCGCGGGCCTCCGGCGTGACCGGGACGACCGCGGAGTCGCGCTCCACCGCCCGGACGATCGCGCGGGCGACCTTCTCCGGCGGGTAGTTGCGCAGCCCGTAGAGCCGGGCGGACCGCGCCCTGCGCCGCTCCTGCTCCTCCTCGCCGACCCCCGCGAACCGCGCGCTGCGGGTGATGGGCGTGTTGACCAGCCCCGGGCAGATCGCGCTCACCCCGATGCCGTGCGGCGCCAACTCCGCCCGCAGGCACTCGCTGAGCATCAGCACCGCCGCCTTCGACGTGCTGTACGCGGGCAGGGAGCGGGACGGCTGGAAGGCGGCGGCCGACGCGGTGTTGACGATGTGACCGCCCTGGCCGCGCTCCACCATCTGCCGGCCGAACAGGCGGCAGCCGTGGATGACGCCCCACAGATTGACGTCGAGCACCTGCTTCCAGTCCTCGGGGGTGGTGTCGAGGAAGGCCCCCGCCAGACCGATCCCCGCGTTGTTCACCACCACGTCGGGGACGCCGTGGAGGCCGGCCGTGCGCTCGGCCAGTTCCTCCATCGCCTCGGCGTCCGACACGTCGACGGTCTCGGGCCACGCGTCGGGCGCACCGATCAGCCGGGCCAACTCGGCGGTCCTCGCGGCGCCTTCCGCGTCCCGGTCCACCGCGACGATCCGGGCACCCGCCTCCGCGAAGGCGAAGGCGGTGGCCCGGCCGATGCCGCTGGCCGCGCCGGTGACCAGCACCAGTTGGCCGCCGAACCGCTCCTTGGCGCCGGTCTCCGCCTTCCCGAGCACCGTCCCGCCCGCCCCGGCGACGGTCGAGGTCGCGGCCGGGACGGCGGGGCCGCCGTACTCGTGCGCTGTGACGAACTCGCCGATCCAGCGCGACAGTTGCTCGGGCCGGGAGCGCGGTACCCAGTGCTTGGCGGCCACGGTGCGCCGGGTCAGCCGGGGCACCCACTGCTCCAGGTCGTCGTAGAGCCGCTGCGACAGGAAGGCGTCGCCGGTCGGCGTGATGAGCTGCACGGGGACATGGGCGTACGCGTCGGTGCGCGGACTGCCCAGCCTGCGGCGGACGTTGTCCCGGTACAGCCAGGCGCCGTGCGCCGCGTCCTCGGGGAGCGAGGCGGTCGGGTAGCCGTCGGACGGCAGCTTCTCGGCGCGGGAGAGCAGCTTGGGCCACTGCTTGCCGAGCGCTCCGCGCCAGGCCAGCTCCGGCAGCACCGGGGTGTGCAGCGCGTACACGTACCAGGACTTGGCCCCCTGGCCGACCACTTGGGCGACCCGGCGCGGGGTGGGGCGGCGCACCCGGCGCTTGATCCAGTGGCCGAAGTGGTCGAGCGACGGGCCCGAGATCGAGGTGAAGGAGGAGATCCGGCCCTCGGTCCCGCCGACCGTGACGAATTCCCAGCCCTGCACCGAACCCCAGTCGTGCCCGACCAGGTGCACCGGGCGGTCCGGGCTGACCGCGTCCGCCACCGCCAGGAAGTCCTCGGTGAGCCTCTCCAGCGTGAAGCCGCCCTTGAGCCGCGCCGGGGCGCTCGACCTGCCGTGCCCGCGCACGTCGTAGAGCACCACGTGGAAGCGGTCGGCGAGCAGCCCGGCCACCTGCGACCACACCTCTTTGCTGTCCGGGTAGCCGTGCACCAGCACCACCGTCGGCAGCGCCGCGTCCCCGTACTCGGCGACGCACAGCCGTACGCCGCCGCCCCCGGTCACGAACCGCTCCCGCGCCGCCGCGTCGGCCGCCCCGTTCCGCACCTCCCCGTCCCGTACCGCTTCGCCCGGGCTCTCGCCGCCGCCCTCGCCCGGACCCGCGCCCTCGTCCCGGTCGTCCCGCTCTTCCCACTGGTCCCGCGTCATGCCGCCACCCCCGTCCCAGTCCCCGTCCCCGAACCCGATTCCGTGCCCGTCCCCATCCGTGACCTCGACATCGATTCCGTCCTCGTGTCCGCGTCCGTCTCCCGCCAGCGCCTGACGTGCGGCAGGTCGTCGTCCAGCCAGTAGGCGCCGGTCTCCGTGACCACGAGGATCTCCTCGAACTTCGCGCCGGTGCCGCGGAATCCGACATGTGGCTCCACCGCCCACAGACCGGGGTATGGGGGGTGGTCGGACATGCGGTGCGGACTCCACAGCGGTGACCAGCCCTCGCGGTGTCCGTGCAGCGCGTCGGAGGCCAGCCCTTTCAGGCTCCGCGTGCCGAATCCGGCGATCCGCGGCGACCAGCGGCGCTCGCGCACCCGGTCGACCTTGTGGGCGATCACGCCGAAGGGATACGCGCGATGCCGGTTGGCGTACCCCTGCCTGACCATCAGCCGGTCGACGTCCTGGTAGACGGTGCGCAGCGGGCGCCGCTCGCGCACCCCGCGCAGGATCAGCTCGCGGTGCTCGCGCAGATCCGCCATCAGCCGTTCCTGCACCGGATTGGGGCCGAGCGAACCGGAGTAGCCGACGTCGGCGGTGCAGCCCGCGTATACAGGGGCCAGGTCGAGGATGAACGGCATGCCGGGTTCGAGCCGCCGCCCGGTCGGGAAGAACTGGAGCGGCACCTTGAAGCCGGTGAAGGCCGTACGGTCGCCGAACCATGCGAAGGGCAGATGGAACCAGTCGCGGACCCCGCGCTCCCGCGCCCACACCCGCATCGCGTGCGCCGCGTCCCGCTCGGTCATCCCCGGCCGCAGCTCCGCCGCGACCGCCTCCGCGCACGCGTACGCCAGCCGCTGCACCTCACGGAACCCGTCGAGCCCGTCGACCTCACGGAACCCGTCGTGTCCACCGACCCCGTCGCGTCGACCGCGCGCGTCACACCCGTCGCGCCCGCCGTCCCACCCCTCGCCCATGGCCGCTCACCCCAGACCCCGCGCCGACATTCGAAAGCTGACAGCAATCAATGTGACATCGGCTCGTGGCAAGGTCAAGAGCCCCGCGACCCCCTGTGGATAACTCCCCGAAACCCCCCGACCCCTACGGGTGGTCAGCCCGCAGGAGTACCCCGATCGCGGCGGATCCGATCCTCGGGACGGACGCGGGACTGTCTCGCCCGCCACTACGGTCGGACACGTGACTGTGATCGCTACCGAAAGCCTGAGCAAGCGGTACCCGAGGGTGACCGCTCTTGACCGGCTGACCGTCGACATCACCCCCGGTGTGACCGGGCTGGTGGGTGCCAACGGCGCCGGGAAATCGACCCTGATCAAGATCCTGCTGGGACTGTCCCCGGCGACCGAGGGTCGTGCCGCCGTGCTCGGACTCGACGTGGCCACCAACGGCGCCGAGATCCGCGGCCTCGTCGGCTACATGCCCGAGCACGACTGCCTGCCGCCCGACGTCTCGGCGACCGAATTCGTCGTCCACATGGCCCGGATGTCGGGGCTGCCGCCGACCGCCGCGCGTGAGCGGACCGCCGACACGCTGCGCCACGTCGGCCTCTACGAGGAGCGGTACCGCCCGATGGGCGGCTACTCGACGGGTATGAAGCAGCGCGTCAAGCTCGCGCAGGCGCTGGTCCACGACCCGCAGCTCGTCCTGCTCGACGAGCCGACCAACGGCCTCGACCCGGCGGGCCGCGACGAGATGCTGGGCCTGATCCGCCGCGTGCACACCGACTTCGGCATCTCGGTGCTGGTCACCTCGCACCTGCTCGGCGAGCTGGAGCGCACCAGCGACCACATCGTCGTCATCGACGGCGGCACACTGCTGCGCGCCTCCTCCACCAGCGACTTCACGCAGGCCACGGCGTCGCTCGCGGTCGAGGTCACCGACCGTGAGAAGGAGCTGCTGGCCGCGCTGACCGGCGCCGGGCTCACCGCCCAGACCAAGGGTCACCTGCTGCACGTCGACATAGCGGACGACGCGACGTACGACACCGTCCGCGACGCCGTCGCCGCTCTCGGGGTCGGCCTGGTGCGCATGGAGCAGCGCCGCCACCGCATCGCCGAGCTGTTCACGGACGACGAGGACCTGACGTACGACGACCCGGACGACCCCGACCGCCCGGACCCCGACCCCCCGCACGACCCCGGCACCCGGCCCGACAAGAGCACTTCGCACGACACGAGCACTTCGCACGACACGAGCACCCCGCCCGGCAAGAGCACCCCGAACACCCCGGACACCGCGACCCTGACCAAGGAAGGAGAAGGCCGTGACGCAGCCTGACACGGTGACGCCCGGCACGCCGAACCCCGGCCCCCCGGGCACCGGCACCGCCCCCGACGTCATCCACAACATCGGTTACCGCAAGTACACCGGCCCGCGCCTCGGCCGCGCCTACGCCCGGCGCTCCCTCTTCAGCCAGAGCCTGCGCGGCGCGTACGGCCTCGGCCGCAGCGCGAAGTCCAAGGTGCTGCCGATGATCCTGCTCGCCGCGATGTGCGCGCCCGCGCTGATCATGGTGGCGGTCGCGATCTTCACCAACATGACGAAGCTGCCGGTCGACTACACCCGTTACGCGGTGATCCTCCAGGCGGTCATCACCCTCTTCGTCGCCTCGCAGGCCCCGCAGTCGGTCTCCCGCGACCTGCGGTTCAAGACCACGCCGCTGTACTTCTCGCGGCCTATCGAGCGCGTCGACTACGTGGCCGCCAAATACGCGGCGCTCGCCACGGCGCTGTTCCTGCTGACCGCGCTGCCCCTGCTCATCCTCTACATCGGCGCGCTGCTGGCGAAGCTCAGCTTCGGCACCCAGACCGCCGGGTTCGCGAAGGGTCTGGTGTCCGTACTCCTGCTGTCGCTGCTCTTCGCGGGCATCGCGCTCGTCATCGCCGCGATCACCCCGCGCCGCGGCTTCGGCGTCGCCGCGATCATCGCGGTGTTCGTCATCACCTACGGCGCGGTCTCCAGCGTCCAGGGCGTCGCCTCCGTGCAGGAGAACTACGAGGTGATCGGCTGGCTCGGCCTCTTCTCGCCGATCACGCTGATCGACGGCTTCCAGACCTGGTTCCTCGGCGCGAGCTCGGCCTTCCCGCACGCCTCGGGACCGCCGGACGCGCTGGCCGGCATCGTCTACCTGCTGGCCGTCCTCACCATCATCACCGGCAGCTTCGGCCTCCTGATGCGCCGCTACCAGAAGGTCGGTCTCTCGTGACGACGATCAGCATCGACAACGTCTCGCGCTGGTTCGGCAACGTGGTGGCGGTCAACGACATCACCATGACGATCGGCCCCGGCGTCACCGGCCTGCTCGGCCCCAACGGCGCCGGAAAATCCACCCTCATCAACATGATGGCGGGCTTCCTGGCCCCCTCCACCGGCACCGTCACCCTCGACGGGACGCCCATCTGGCGCAATGAGCAGTCGTACCGCGAGATCGGCATCGTGCCCGAGCGCGAGGCGATGTACGACTTCCTCACCGCCCGCGAGTTCGTGGTCGCCAACGCGGAGCTGCACGGCCTGCCCGACCCGGACGCCGCCGCCCGGCGGGCGCTGGCCACGGTCGAGATGGAGTACGCCCAGGACCGGCAGATCGACACGTACAGCAAGGGCATGCGGCAGCGCGCCAAGATGGCGTCCGCGCTGGTCCACGACCCGTCGGTGCTGCTGCTCGACGAGCCGTTCAACGGCATGGACCCCCGGCAGCGGCTGCACCTGATGGAGCTGCTGCGGCGGATGGGCGCCGAGGGCAGGACCGTCCTGTTCTCCTCGCACATCCTGGAGGAGGTCGAGCAGCTCGCCCACCACATCGAGGTCGTGGTGGCGGGGCGCCACGCGGCCTCCGGCGACTTCCGCAAGATCCGCCGCCTGATGACCGACCGCCCGCACCGCTATCTCGTACGGTCGAGCGACGACCGGCTGCTCGCGTCCGTGCTGATCGCGCACGCGTCCACCGCCGCGATCGAGCTGGACTGGTCGGAGAAGGCGCTGCGCGTCCAGGCCATCGACTTCGCCGGATTCACCGAATTCCTGCCCCGGATCGCCCGCGACCACGGCATCCGGCTCTTCACCGTCTCGCCGTCCGACGAGTCCCTGGAGAGCGTCTTCTCCTACCTGGTCACGGCATAAGGAGCCGACACAGATGTCCGCCACTCAGACCCCCGCGCCGCCGAGCGGCAGGGCCGCGGCCCCCGCCCGCTCAGGGCCCGCCGTGTTCCACCCCACCGTGGCCCGGCTCACCTACCGCGCGCTGCTCGGCCGCCGCCGCGCCCTGCTGCTCTTCGCGCTGCCGATGCTGCTGCTGATCATCTCCGTCGCGGTCCGCGCGCTGACCGGCGCGGACGACTCCACCGCCAACGACATCCTCCAGGGCTTCGCGCTCAGCGCGATGGTCCCGCTGGTCGGCGTCATCGCCGGCACCGGTGCGATCGGCCCGGAGATCGACGACGGCGCGATCGTCTACCTGCTGGCCAAGCCGATCAGACGGTCCACGATCGTGTCCACCAAGCTCATCGTGGCGATAGGCGTGGTCGCCGCCTTCTCCGCCATCCCCACTCTGCTCGCCGGATTCATCCTCAACGGCAACGGGCAGAACGTCGCGGTCGCCTTCGGGGTCGCCGCCGCCGTCGCGTCCGTCGCCTACGCGGCGATCTTCCTGATGCTGGGCGTCCTCACCCGGCACGCGGTGATCGTCGGCCTGGTCTACGCCCTGGTCTGGGAGTCCGTCATCGGCAATGTGGTGCCGGGCGCCAGGACCCTCAGCGTCCAGCAGTGGTCGCTCGCGGTCGCGCAGAAGCTGGGCCACGGCGGCATCGTCAGCTCCGACGTCGGTCTGCCGACCGCGATCGTGCTGCTCGCGGTGGTCACCGTCGGCACCACCTGGTTCGCCGGACACAAGCTGCGCACCCTCAAGCTCGCGGGTGAGGAGTAGGGACCGGGGTACGTCACCCGCAGGGAAGGGACCGGGGCCGAGGCACCCGCAGGGAAGGGACCGGGGCCGAGGCACCGGCAGGGAAGGGACCGGGGCCGAGGCACCGGCAGGGAAAAGACCACCCGCGGGAACGGGAACACGGTGTGACGGCGGCGCAAGCTGTGAATGCGGTGTCAATGGAAGGGAGCGAGTCGCAGCCCGGCTGTGATCGGTGAAGACTGGTCGCGATGGCCCCGGCTCACGAGTCCTCCACCGCCGCCCGCGAGCGCCGCCGCGTCACCCCGCGTGACGCGCGGCGCTTCGCCGCGCAATGGATACGTGCCTCGCCCGGCACCCACATCTGGCTGCTGATCCTGATCATCACCAGCGGCATCGTCGCCGTCGTGTCGCCGCACGTCCGCTCGTATCTGCTGCACCACGTCAGCACCAACCTGGTCCAGCTGCGGCAGCACCCGCTGCGGGTGCTGTTCGCCAGTGCCCTGTGGATAGAGACGCCCTCGGGCCTCGTCCTCTACTTCTTCCTCTTCGAGCTGATCCACGCCCCGGCCGAACGCTGGCTCGGCACCTGGCGCTGGCTGGTCGTCGTCGCGACCGCGCACATCGGCGCGACGCTCGTCAGCGAGAAGGCCGTCATGTTCGGCATCAGGGACCAGCGGCTGCCGCGCTCCCTCGCGCACACCGTGGACATCGGGGTCAGCTACGGCCTCGCGGGCATCGTCGGCGTCCTCACGTATCTGGTGCCGCGCCCCTGGCGCTGGGGATATCTCCTCGGCGTGCTGGGCTTCTTCGGCTATCCGCTGCTCGGCGACGCGACCTACACCGACCTCGGCCACTTCACGGCCGCGCTGATCGGCCTGAGCTGTTACGCGATCACGCCGCCGGGGCGCGCCCGCGAGAAGACCGCCTGAGCGCCGTGCCCCCGCCGCGACCCCGCCCCGACACGCCCCGACCCGGCCTCCGGCACACCCGGCCGGGCCGTTCAGAACGGCCCGAAGAGCCGTTCCAGCACCACCGCGATGCCGTCCTCGTCGTTCGACAGCGTCACCTCGTCGGCGACCCGCCGCAGCTCCGGATGGGCGTTGGCCATCGCCACGCCGTACCCCGCCCAGGCGAACATCGGCAGGTCGTTGGGCATGTCACCGAAGGCGATCGTCTCGGCGGCCGTCACGCCGAGCCGCCGCGCGGCCAGCGAGAGCCCGGTCGCCTTGGTGAGGCCGAGCGGCAGCAGCTCCACGATCCCTTCGCCCGCCATCGTCACGCCCACCAGGTCACCGGCCACCTCGCGGGCGGCCCGCGCCAGACCGTCGTCCCCCAGCTCCGGGTGCTGTATGTACAGCTTGTTGATGGGCGCGGACCACAGCTCGGCCGGGTCCGACATGAGGATGACCGGCAGCTCGGGGTTGTACCGGTACCCCTCGCCGATCAGGACGTCGCCGGCCAGGCCGTCGCGGCTGGCCGCGAGGAACAGCGGGCCCACCTCGGCCTCGATCTTGGCCAGCGCGAGCCCGGCGAGTTGCCGGTCGAGGGTGACCGAGGTCAGCAGCCGGTGCGCGCCCGCGTCGTAGAGCTGCGCGCCCTGGCCGCAGACCGCCAGGCCCTCGTACCCGAGGTCGTCCAGTACGTGCCGGGTCCACGGCACCGAGCGGCCGGTGACGATGATGTGCACCGCGCCCGCCGCCACCGTCGCGGCGAGCGCGTCCCTCGTCACCCGCGAGACGGTGTTGTCGCCGCGCAGCAGCGTCCCGTCCAGGTCGGTGGCGACCATCCGGTACGGAAGCCGCGCCGCGTCGGTCGCGTCGGCGGCCGGAGCCCTGTGCGCGGCCCTGTCCATGGCTCTGTCCGCGGCTCCGGTGACCGTTCCGGCGCCGGTCACGGCTTCGGCTCTGTCCGCGGCCCCCGCACCCGGTCCCGTACCGGCGAGGGCCCCGGCCTCCGACTCGCTCACTTGGCGCTGGACGTGACGGGCTCCAGCAGCTCCCGGCCGCCCAGGTACGGCCGCAGCACTTCCGGCACCCGTACGGAACCGTCCGCGAGCTGGTGGTTCTCCAGGATCGCCACGATCGTCCGCGGCACCGCGCACAGCGTGCCGTTCAGCGTGGCCAGCGGCCGGGTGCCCTTCTCGTCACGCAGCCGGATCGACAGGCGGCGGGACTGGTACTCGGTCGTGTTCGACGTCGAGGTCAGCTCGCGGTACTTGCCCTGCGTCGGGATCCACGCCTCGCAGTCGAACTTCCGCGACGCCGAGGAGCCCAGGTCGCCCGAGGCCAGCTCGATCACCTGGAACGGCAGCTCGAGCGCGGACAGCCACTGCTTCTCCCAGGCCAGCAGCCGCTGGTGCTCGGCCTCCGCGTCCTCCGGCGTGGTGTAGACGAACATCTCCACCTTGTCGAACTGGTGGACGCGGATGATGCCGCGGGTGTCCTTGCCGTACGAGCCCGCCTCGCGCCGGTAGCAGGGCGAGAAACCGGCGTAGCGCAGCGGCAGCTTGCCCGCGTCGATGATCTCGTCCATGTGGTACGCGGCGAGCGGGACCTCGGAGGTGCCGACCAGGTACAGGTCGTCCTTCTCCAGGTAGTAGACGTCGTCCTCGACCTGGCCGAGGTAGCCGGTGCCCGCCATCGCGGACGGCTTGACCAGGGTCGGGGTCAGGACGGGCGTGAAGCCGGCGGCGGTGGCCTGCGCGACGGCCGCGTTGACCAGGGCCAGTTCGAGCAGGGCGCCGACACCGGTCAGGTAGTAGAAGCGCGAGCCGGACACCTTGGCGCCGCGGTCGACGTCGATGGCGCCGAGCAGTTCGCCCAGCTCCAGGTGGTCCTTGGGGGTGAAGCCCTCGGCGGCGAAGTCGCGCGGCGCGCCGTGCTGTTCGAGGACGACGAAGTCCTCCTCGCCGCCGATCGGCGCGTCCGGGTGGACGAGGTTGCCGAGCTGGAGCAGGAGCCGCTGGGCCTCTTCCGCCGCCTCGTGCTGTTCGGCGTCGGCGGCCTTGACGGCGGCCGACAGCTCGCCGGTCCGCTTGAGCAGCTCGGCCTTCTCCTCGCCCTGCGCCTTCGGGATCAGCTTGCCGAGCTGCTTCTGCTCGGCGCGCAGCTCGTCGAAGCGGGTACTGGACGACCTGCGCCGCTCGTCGGCGGAGAGGAGGGAGTCGACGAGCGCGACGTCCTCTCCACGGGCGCGCTGCGAGGCGCGCACACGGTCGGGGTCCTCACGAAGCAGACGAAGGTCAATCACGCGACCAGGTTACCGGGGAGCGGGCATCGGCCGCGACAACTTACGGACTTTATGGTGTGCTTTGTCCGCTTCGGGGGTAAAGCGAGGAAATTCCGTAAAGGGGAGAAAGGGGGGACGGTCAACCAAATTCGCCGCGTCCCTCCCCCGGGTCATCGCGCCTGTGGAGAACCGGAGTTGATCATCGCCGCCGGGGCTCCGGCGGGGCCTTCCAGGGCCTCCCGGGGGTCGTCCGGCCGAAAGTTATCCACAGGCTGCTGGGGATTTCCATTCTTTGTCCACAGGGTGTGGGGAAGATCTGTGGAGAAGGAGGGAGATCTTTCGACCGGGCTCGATGCTCGGCTATGGATTCCCCCTTCAAACCCGTTCCACACTCACTTTCGAGTGAGAAGTGTTCCCTCGGGAGAGTTGGTCGGGGGAATTGGGGTGACGAGGGGTGACCTGCCCCGCTGTGGACAGCGATGGTGTCTGTGTACAGATTTGTCGACTAGGTCGGGTTGCTGTGTCGACATGTCCCCAGTTACCCACAGGCTGCGCTCGAAGCCTGTGGATAACTTTTCCCCACGGTGGAAGAACACGCCCTGCCCGGTTCAGACCTGCCCGGTTCAGACCTGCCCGGTTCAGGCCCGCCCGCCTCAGGGCCGCCCGTCCAGCACCCGCCTCAGGCCCGCCCGTCCAGCGCCCGGTTCAGCCAGTCCGCCGCGTCCGTGAACTCCGAGTCCGTCGTTCCCCGCGCCACCCGCACCTCGACCTCGTCGGCCCGGGGGTACGAACCGAGGAAGCGGACGTTCAGGCAGCGGCGGCGCAGCCCCATCAGCGTCTCGCCGACCCGGCGGTCCGTGAGGTGACCCTCGGCGTCCACCGAGAAGCAGTACTGACCGAGGCCGCGACCGGTCGGCCGGGACTCGATCCGCATCAGGTTCACCCCGCGGATCGCGAACTCCTGGAGGAGTTCGAGCAGCGCGCCGGGGTGGTCGTCGCGCAGCCAGAACACCGCCGACGTCTTGTCCGCGCCGGTCGGCGCCGCCAGCCGCGCCGGACGCCCGACGAGCACGAAGCGCGTCGTCGCGTTCTGCGCGTCGCGGATGTCGGTGGCCAGCGGTTCGAGACCGTACGTCGGCGCCGCGAACTCGCCCGCGAAGGCGCCGTCGAAGCGGCCCTCCTGCACCAGCCGCGCGCCGTCCGCGTTCGACGCGGCCGACTCCCACACCGCGTCGGGCAGATTGCCCGACAGCCAGTTGCGCACCTGAGACTGCGCGGCCGGGTGCCCGGTCACCGTCTTCACGTCGGACAGCGCGGTGCCCGGCCTGACCAGCAGCGCGAAGGCGATCGGCAGCAGCACCTCGCGGTAGATCATCAGCGGGTCGCCGAACGCCAGCTCGTCGAGCGTGGCGGTGATGCCGCCCTCGACGGAGTTCTCGATCGGGACCAGCGCACCGCCCGCCTCGCCGTTGCGCACCGCGTCGAGCGCCGCGGGCACCGACACCATCGGTACCAGCTCGCGCGTGGCGGCCTCGGGCAGCAGCCGCAGCGCGGCCTCGGTGAACGTGCCTTCGGGACCCAGATAGGTATAACGGCTCGCTGGCGACATGCGTTCAGCCTAATGGCCCGCACCGACCCGGAATGCCGGTCTGTTCATCAGCCCGGAACACCGCCACCAGATCGTGCGATCACCCTTCGAGCAGCCGCTGACCCACGTATTCTCCGGGCCCGCAGCCGCCCGGCACCGCGAAGAGTCCGCTCGCCTCGTGCCGCAGGAAGCGCGAGAGGCCGTCGCCGCCGTCCAGCTTGCGCTGCACCGGCACGAAACCCTTGAGCGGATCGGCCTGCCAGGCCACGAAGAGCAGCCCGGCGTCCGGAGTCCCGTCCGTCCCGATGCCGTCGTGGTACGAGAACGCCCGCCGAAGCATGGCGGCGCCGCCGTTGGAGGCCGGGGCCGCGACCCGGACGTGCGCGTCGCCCGCGATGGCCAGGGCGCCGTCCGCGCCGACCTTCGCCAGGTCGACCGGTGTGGTCTCGGTGCCGCCCGACAGCGGCGCCCCGTCCGACTTGCGGCGCCCGATCACCTTCTCCTGCCGGGCCACCGACAGATGGTCCCAGGAGTCCAGCAGCATCCGGATGCGGCGGACGACGGCGTACGAACCGCCCGCCATCCAGGCCGGGGAGCCGGAGTCGGCGGAGCCGCCCGCCGGTACGAAGATCCGCTGATCGAAATCGGCGTCGGTCGGCTTCGGATTGTTGGTCCCGTCGATCTGGCCCATCAGATTGCGCCCGGTCATCGGGTGCGCGGTCGCGCCCGGCGTCCGGTTGAACCCGTTCATCTGCCAGCGCACCCCGGCGGTGTCCCGCGCCGCCTTCTGGAGCACGCGCAGCGCGTGGAAGGCGACCAACGCGTCGTCCGCGCCGATCTGCACCCACAGATCGCCGTTGCTCCGCTTCGGGTCGAGGGCGTCGCCCGCGAAGTCCGGCAGCGGCGCCAGCGCCCCGGGCAACCGCCCGGTCAGCCCCGTACGGCCGAAGAAGCTCCGGCCGAAACCGAAGGTGACCGTCAGCGAGGACGGCCCGGCGTCGTACGCGATCTGATCGTCGTACGACGAGGGCAGCGCGTCCCGGCCCCCAGGCGAGGTGCCGCTCCGCGTCCCCGACTGTGTTCCGGGTCGCGTCATCGTCGTTCCCGGTCGCGTCATCGTCCGTACCGCGTCCGACCAGCGGCGCAGCAGCGCGGCGGCGGCCTTGCGGTCCGCGCCCGGTACCAGGTCGAAGGCGACGAGGTGGCCGACGGCCTGCGCGGGCCCGACTATTCCGGCCTGCCGCGCGCCCTCGAAGGGGACGTACGCGGAACCGACCGTGCTCAGCGCGACCGGCTCGTCCCGCGCGGCCCGCGCGACGCCCGCACCGGCACCGCCGCCGACGACCAGTCCGGCCGCGCCCGCGGCCCCGGCCGTACCGAGCAGCCGCCGCCTGCTGAGCCCGGCGGGGGCCGCGTCCTCGGTCCGCACGGACTCCGCGGGCTTCACGTCTTCCGCCGAATCGGATGACTTCACGGGTTGACCTGCATGTTCCTCGTCTCCGTCACTTCGTCGATGTCCGAGGTGCGGACGGTGACGGCCACCTGCCAGGCGCCCGGCAGCGGCAGTTGGACGCCCGCCGCGGTCCAGTGGCCCACCGTCAGGTGCTGCAAGGGGACGTCGATGGGGCCGATCTTCTTGGCCGGCAGCGTGAACTGGAGGCGCACCTCCGGCACGTCCACCGAGCTTCCGGCGGGCGTGCTGAGGAAGAGGTGGACCTCGTTGGCGCCCGACCGGGCGGGGGAGACCGTCAGGCCCGCCGTGCCCTTGCCGTGGGGACCGCCGGTGTCGTACGGGATGGACAGGACGACCTCGGTCGGGGCCGTCGCGTTCCCGCCGCCGGTCGCCGCGGGCGGCGCCTTGAGGTCCTTCTGCTCCTCCGCGGCCCGGCCCGGCTGCGAGCCGGTCAGCATCGTGGTGACGGTCAGCAGGACGACGGCGATGCCGACCTCTATCAGGACCGAACGCCGGAGCCGGTTGCGCGCGGGATCCGCGTCGCGCACCTTCTTCGCCTTCGCCGAGTCCCGCGCGTCCTGCTGCCGCCGCAACTGCGCGGCCCGCGCCGGGTCCTCGGAGCCGGACCCCGTACCCGCCACGGCGGAATCCGAACCCGAACCCGAACCCGAACCCGAACCCGAACCCGAACCCGTACCGGAGCCCTTGCCCCTGGCGGAACCCGTACCGGACCCGGTACCGGACCCCGTACCCGACGCCGTACCGGCGGACGCGGCGGCCGGAGCCCCCACCGCGGACGCCACCGCCTCCGTCCGCGCCACCGGCGTCACCCCCAGCTCCCGCGTCCAGCGCCGCGAGAACCAGGCCACGCCGACCAGCGCGCACACCAGCCAGATCTTGATGAAGAGCAGCTGCCCGTAGTGGGTGTCGAAGAAGGCCGCCCAACTGCCCATCTGCCGCCACGCCTGGTACGTGCCGGTGCCGATCAGGGTCGTCACGGCGGTGAGCGCGATGAGGGAGAAGCGGCGCACGGCGTACGGCTCGACCGTACCGGCGGTGGAGCGGGCGAACAGCGCGGTCAGCAGGGTGATGAGCCCGCCCAGCCAGACCGCCATGGACAGCAGGTGGACGATGTCGACCGGCATCGCGACCTGCCGCTGGATGCCGACGGAGGCGTGCTCGGCCATCGCCCAGGTGGCGGCGATGCCGATCGCGACGACCGTGCCGCCGATGCCCAGACCCCAGGCCAGGTCGGCGCGTTCCTCCGGGTCCTCGCGCTTGGCGTAGCTGCCGAAGAGCACGGCGAGGAAGACGGCCGCCGCCGCGAGCAGCAGCAGCCGGGAGACGAGCGCCGCGCCCGGCCGGGTCTCCAGCACCGCGCGCATCACATCGGGGTCGACCGCGTCGCCGAGCCCGGTGCCGTTGGCGTACGGGCCGCGCAGCATCAGCAGCGCGATGGTGGCCGCGACCAGCGTCGCCCAGCCGCCCGCCGCGATCCGCCGCATGGGACGCAGCAGGGCGCCGCGCGGCCAGCACACGGACAGGAACACCGCGCTCCCGACCAGCAGCGCGAAACCGGCGTAGGCGAAGTAGCGGGCGATCCCGTAGAGCGTGGACGCCGCGCCGCCGCCCGCCGCCGCCGCGCCCGACAGGTCGACGCTGGTCTTGGAGGCCGCGCCGACCGAGAAGGTGAACGCCCCGGCCACCGGGTGGCTGTCCTGCGACACCGCCTTCCACGCCACGGTGTACGTGCCGTTGCCGATGCCCGGCCGCAGCCCGACGGTGGCCGTGGACCCGGAGTCCTTGCCGCTGTCGTGCTGCGGCCTGCCGACCGCCACGTCCTTGCCCTGCGGGTCGAGCACGCGCAGCGAGTCCGCCGACAGCAGCACGCCCTCCGAGAAGGTGAGCACCACGCGCTGCGGCGCGCTCTGCACGACCGAGCCGTCGGCCGGGTCGGTACGGAGCAGCGCCGCGTGCGCGGACGCGGGCGCAGCGACGCCGAGCAGCAGCGCGAGCAGCCCGCCGAGGCAGGCCGCGAGCGCCGCCAGCCGCCGCCCGCCGGTCTGGCGACGTGGTGGCCTCAAACGTGGCAACCGGGCGTTCTTCTTCGCTGCGGGCGCTGTGCGCGCTGGCGTCGCTGGGTTCACTGCGGTCAGCCCTTCGGGTCCGGGCGGTACGTCGTCGCCTCGACGGGCACGGTGACCGTGACCGTGGCGGGCGTGGCGTGGGCGAAGTGGAGTCGCAGGGTGACTGTTTCACCGACCCGCGGCTTGTGGGTGAGGTTCTCCAGCATCATGTGGTCGCCCCCGGTGCCGAGGGTGAGGGTGCCGCCCGCCGGTACGGTCAGGGCCGTCACCTGGCGCATGGTGGTGCCGGTCGTGCTGTGCAGGGTGACGTGCGCGGCCAGCGGTGTGCTGACCGAGGTGAGTTCGGCGTCCCCGCCCCCGGCGTTGGCGACGGTGACGTACGCGGCGGCCTCGTCGGTCAGCAGCGGCTGCGGTATGTACCCGCCGCTCACCGACACTTTGCCGGACCCGCTGCCCGACCCTTTGCCGGACGCGCTGCCGGACGCCTTGTCGGACCCGGCGCCGGACCCGGACGATCCGTCGCTCAGCGCGACGCCCGCGCCGGTCGCCAGCGCCACCGCCGCGACACCGGCGACGGCGCCCAGCAGCGCGCGCCGCCTCACGGCGCCTCGCTCCTGACGATCTTCGGCAGGTCGGCCGCGAACTGCCCGGCCGTCGTCCCCGACATGTAGAGGACGTGCGCCTTGTCGTCCTTGGGCCAGAAGGCCAGCACCTCGGCGCCGTGCGTGACGGTGACGCTGCCGTCCTTCTCCTTGACCGGCGGGTCGATGCCGACGCCGACCGAGCGGGCCGCGGCCTGGATGGCGTCGAACTTACCGGTCAGTCCGATGAAGGACTTGTCCATCGCGCCGAGCCACGCCGTCAGCCGCGCAGGGGTGTCGCGCTCCGGGTCGGTGCTGACGAAGACGACCCGCAGCGCGTCCTGGTCGGCCTTCGGCAGCTTCGCCTTGGCCAGCGCGAGGTCGCTCATGGTCGTCGGGCAGACGTCGGGGCAGTGTGTGTAGCCGAAGAAGAGCAGCATCGGGTGGCCCGCGGTCTCCTTCACCAGGTCGTACGGCTTGCCCTGGTTGTCGGTCAGCACGAGCGCGGGCTTCGTGAACGGCGTGTCGAGCAGCGTGCCCGCCTTCTGCGGCGCTTCGGCGGACACCGCCGCCACATTGGCGTTCGCCGACGAGTCGCCGGAGCCGCCGCAGCCGGACAGCAGCAGCGCCCCCGCGACGGCGAGCGCGGCGGCCCCGGTCACGGCGCTGGTACGGGCACGGGTGCGGGTGCGCGTACGGGTCGTGCCGGACGTGCCGGTCGTGCGCGGGGAAGCGGTCGTGCGGGTGGAGCGGGTGGTGCGCATGAAGGTGATGCCCCTTCAGTGGACGGGTGGTGCCGGGCGGCCACGGCTCGCGTGGCCGCCCAGCGGGCTGTTCGGGTCGAACGGGACCGCGAGCGGTCCGGTGGATCCGGTGGAGCAGGTGCTTCAGGTGCTACAGGTGAATCCGGCGATCCGGCCGACACCGGTCGAGCGAGGACCGGCGCCGGCCGTCAGCCGGACCAGCCGTCGGTCGGACCAGCCGTCGGTCGGACCAGCCGTCGGCCGGAGCCGTCGGCCGGACCGGCCGTCAGGCGTCCGGCGTCAGGCCGACGGGTTGCGGCGGCGACCGGCGAAGACGCCGTAGCCGATCCCGATCGCGCCGACCACGATTCCGGCGACGCCCAGCGCACGGGCGGTCCCGTCGCTCGTGTCGGACGAGGCCGCCTGCGTACCGGCGGACGAGCCGCCGGACTTGGCGTCGGCGGCCGGGGTCGCCGTCACGCTCGGCGTGGCCGATGAGCCGTCGGAGGCCGCCGCCGCCGTCAGCTTCAGGGTCGGCGCCGGGTGCTGCGGCTCGGCCTGGCCCTCCTTCGGCACGTCGATCCAGCGCACGATGTCACCGTTGTCGTACGTCTGGAGCGTCTTGAAGACCAGCGCGTCGGTGGTGGCGGGCAGCGGCCCGAACGACACGGGGAACTGCTGGAACTGGCCCGGCGCGATCTTCCCGCCGCTCCAGGTGATCTTCGTGACCGCCTCGTCGATGGTGCCGTCGTCCGACTTCAGCGGGGTCGCCAGCTTCGACTTCGTCACCTGCGCCGTCCAGCCGGGCACCGGCTGGATCGAGACCGAGGCGACCGGGTGGTCGGTGGGCAGATTGACCTCGACCTTCGTCGTGGACGCGCTGTCCTCCTCGTTCGGCACCTTGAAGGCGACCGTGCTGTAACTGCCCTGGGCCGCGCTGTTCGGCGTCACCGTGACATGCGCGAAGGCGGGCACGGCGGCCAGCAGAACGGTGGCACCGGCGAGGGCGGCGATGGTCGCGGCACGGCCGCGCATACGTGAGCTGCTCATTACGAGGGTGCTCCAGTTCTCCACAGGTCTGTGGGAAGTGGGCTGACGGTGGCATGGAACCGCGGACCACGGCGCGTCAGGCGCCCGCGGTCGGCGGAGGCGTGGGCGGACCCGCGCGCCACCGTCGCCGTGCTCCCTGGAAGGCGGCGTAAGTCCTATGGACCTATGCCGTATAAGTCCTATGGACCTACGTAGGACCGATGGGCTCATCAGCCCAGTGAGGGCCTCTCAGGTCCGCAAGGACCTGCGAGTCCCCGGGGGCCTACGCCAAGGGGGAGTCAGCGGGGGTGCGTCGCGTCAGACCGCCGCGAGGCCGAACGGCGGCCCGCGCCTGGCCAGCGAGTGCCGCAGCAGCCACACCGTGCGGTGCCTGGCCGCCGTCGCGTCCGCCGTGCAGCGCCGCCGCGGCCGTACGCCCGCGGTCCCGGCCGCCTGCGCCGCGAGCGCGGACAGCAGCGCGTGGGCGCGGCGCAGTACGGCGGGCGAGAGCGCGGCCAACTCGGCGGCGCCGCGCACCGACAGCCGTATCAGCCGCCAGAGCGCCGCCTCGCCGCGCCGCAGCACCCAGCCCGCCACCACGGCGGCGAGCAGGTGGCCGAGGAACATCGGCAGGGAGCAGAAGGGCAGCGACATCACGGCGTGCGCGACGCTTCCCGTACCGCCCGCGGCCGTACCGCCGCTCATGTCCATGCCCGGGGTGTGCACGGGCGCGCCCATCGCGGACGGGTCGAGCCCCGCCTGCTGGACGACCCACTGCGCCTTCCGCGGGGTGAGCGGCGCCGCGGCCGTGCTCCCGCAGACCAGCCGGGCCGCGACGGCCAGCAGGCCGCCGGAGCCGGACCCCGCGCCGCCGCCGTGCCCGGCGGCCGTCGTACTCGCGCACATCTGCCCGGCGTTGAAGACGCTGTGCAGCGCGAGCTGTCCGACGGCGAGGGCGGCGGCGATGCCGGGCAGGGTGCGTTCGCGCCCCGCGAGCGGCGCCACGACCGCGAAGACCGAGAGCCAGCCGACGACCAGCGCCCACACCGGCACGGTGCGGCCGGACGCCATCGCGTGCCCGACCGCGGCCAGCACGACGCAGACCGCGGTGAACACCGCGGCCCGCAGCAGTCGCATTCCGGCGCCGGCGCGCACGGAGGGGACGGAGCCCCGCGTGGCAGTCATGACGGCGGTCATCTTCTCACCGCGCGCTCCGGGCGGATACGGCGGGTGTCCGGCTCGCGGGGGTGTGCGCGTGAAGTCCCCTTACACCCGTACGCCGGGCATGGGCATCCGCCGAATGAGCGATATCACGTCAACATCGCGCTTACGGGACGCTCTTCGCGGCAATACGTAACCTTATGTCGAGCCGCAGCCAGGAGGCTGGAGCATGAGCATCTGGTGGTCACTCCATTTGCGGCGCGAGGCTGCGAGCGTTCCGCTGGCCAGAAGGCTGCTGATCGGGACCATGGAGACGGCCGGAGTCGATCCGGACATCTCCTTCGACCTGGCGGTGGCCCTCTCGGAAGCGTGTGCCAACGCCGTCGAACACGCCGGATCGGGCACGGAGTACAGCGTCACCGCGCGGATCGACGGCGACCAGTGCCGTATCGAGGTCGCCGACTCCGGTCCCGGATTCCCCCGCGACCGCTTCCGCCACCCGGCCCGGCCGCTGAGCCCCAGGGGCCAGCAGGCCGAGCACGGACGCGGACTCTTCCTCATCGAGGCGCTGGTGGACCACGTCCACTTCCAGAACCGGCCGGGTCACGGCACGGTCGTCTCCTTCGACAAGGTGCTCAAGTGGCGTGACGACGCCCTGCTGAAGGCGTCGTAGCGCCACTCGACTCCGGTTCCGGTGGGACCGGCTGGTGGGGACCGGCTGGGCCCGGTGTTCAGCCGCGCAGCCCCGCCATCCACGCCTCGACCTCGTCCGAGCGCCGCGGCAGCGCCTCCGACAGATTGCGGTTGCCGTCGTCCGTCACCAGGATGTCGTCCTCGATCC
Source organism: Streptomyces sp. NPDC093221 (assembly GCF_044753885.1). NCBI lineage: Bacteria > Bacillati > Actinomycetota > Actinomycetes > Kitasatosporales > Streptomycetaceae > Streptomyces > Streptomyces sp. NPDC093221. Next base: position 179,276 of record NZ_JBIVOA010000001.1, read on the forward strand.
GGACGCCGATGCCCCGGTACTCCTCGGGCACCGACAGGTCGTCCGCCTGGAAGTACAGGCCGGGCTCGACCGTCAGCACCATGCCGGGCTCCAGGGTGGAGTCCACGTACGCCTCGGTCCGCGCGTGCGCGCAGTCGTGGACGTCCATGCCGAGCATGTGGCCGGTGCCGTGCAGCGTCCAGCGGCGCTGGAGGGCCAGTTCGAGCACCCGGTCGACCGGGCCTTCGAGCAGCCCCCACTCGACCAGCTTCTCGGCCAGCACGCGCTGCGACGCCTCGTGGAAGTCACGGAAGGCCGCGCCCGGCTTCACCGCGTCGATACCGGCCTGCTGGGACTCGTAGACCGCGTCGTAGACCTTGCGCTGGACCGGCGAGAAGCTGCCGCTGATCGGGAGGGTGCGGGTGACGTCCGCGGTGTACAGGTGGTGGGTCTCCACGCCCGCGTCGAGCAGCAGCAGGTCGCCGGAGCGGACCGGGCCGTCGTTGCGCACCCAGTGCAGGGTGGTGGCGTGCGGGCCCGCGGCGCAGATCGAGCCGTAGCCGACGTCGTTGCCCTCGACTCGGGCGCGCAGGAAGAACGTTCCCTCGATGTACCGCTCCGAGGTGGCCTCCGCCTTGTCCAGGACCTTGACGACGTCCTCGAAGCCGCGCGCCGTCGAGTCGCACGCCCGCTGCAACTCGGCGATCTCGAACTCGTCCTTCACCGCACGCAGCGCGGACAGGAATTCGGTCAGCTCGGCGTCGCGCTCGGCCGTCACCTTGTCGGTGAGCGCCGCCTCGATGCCCGCGTCGTGCCCGCGCACCACGCGGACCGGACCGGCCGCCTCGCGCAGCGTCTCCGCGGCCTTGCGGACGTCCCGGCACGGCATCCCGAGCAACTGCTCGGCCTCGGTGAGGCTGTGCCGCCGCCCGACCCACAGCTCGCCCTGGCCGTCCAGCCAGAATTCGCCGTTCTCCCGGTTGGAGCGCGGCAGCAGATACGCGGTCGCCGCGTGCCCGCCGCCCTTGCGCGGCTCCAGCACGAGGACGGCGTCCTGCGTCTGGTCACCGGTCAGATAGGCGTACTCGGTGGCCGCCCGGAAGGGGTACTCGGTGTCGTTGGAGCGGGTACGGAGATTGCCCGCCGGTACGACGATCCGCTCGCCGGGGAAGCGCTCGGACAGCGCGGCGCGGCGCGCGGCGGCGTACGCGGCCTGCGGCAGCGGGGCCAGGCCGTGCAGCTCCGTGTCGGCCCAGTCGGCCTTCATCACGGCCGCCAGCTCGTCGGAGACAGCCGGGTAGAGGCGGTTCTTGCGCTGCTTGATCGGCTTGTCGTCGCCGTCCGCCGCGTCCGTGGCCGCCGCATCGCCGTCCGCCGTGGCCGCCGCGTCGGTGGCCGCTTCGACTGCCGCGTCCGTGGCCGCCTCGGCCGCCGTCACGGCCGTCCCCGTCGTCTCAGGAGTCTCGGGCGTCTCCTGTCCGACCCGCTCGACCTGCTCGTCCGGCTGTGCCTGGGCCTCGGCCACGTCCTGTCCTCCTCGCTGTCGTCGCCATAGCTGCCTGGAGGTCCCGCCGGGACCCGCTATGGACCTCTACGCATCGTATGTGCGCGCGGAAGAGGGCGTGCGGGGGGGGGGCATAGGTCCTGAATCGCTCACGAATCAGGACCGGGCGGACCGAAGCGGACGCGGGTGACCGCGGCCCGTCTCTCTCAGGGGCCCGTCTCTCAGCCGCCCGTCTCCCGCAGCCGCCCGTCTCTCAGTGGCCCGTCTCTGTCCGCCTCAGTCGAAACGGACGGCGAGCAGGACCACGTCCTCCACGCCCTCTGACCGGTCGAGGCCGTCGGGCAGGACGGCGTGCAGGATGTGGTCGACGAGACGGTCGGGGTCGTCGCGGGCCGGGCGCGGGGCGCTCTGCGCGGCGGCGTGCAGCCGGGCGAGCGCCCGGTCGGCGGACTCCCCCGTACGGTGCAGCAGCCCGTCCGTGAACAGCACCAGGGTCTCGCCGGGCCGCGCGTACAGCTCGACGCTGGGCGCCTCCCAGCAGCTGAGCATGTTGAGCGGCGCGGACAGCGACGTCTCGACGTACTCGCAGCGGCGGTCGCCGATCACCAGCGGCGGGCAGTGTCCCGCGCCCGCCAGGATCAGCTTGCGGCCGCCGGGGCCGCCCGCCGGGCGCGGGCCGCCGTTCGCCGCCTCCGCCTCCACGTACGCGAACAGCGCCGTCGCGGACCTGGCGGGCTCGGTGAGCCGCATCAGCAGTTCCAGGTCGGACAGGACCGCGACCGGGTCCTCGCCCTCCATCACCGCGTACGCGCGCAGACTCGCGCGCAGCCGTCCCATCGCGGCCACCGCGCCGGGGCCGCGCCCCGTCACCCCGCCGACGGCCAGGCCGAGCGCGCCCTCGGGCAGCGGCAGCGCGTCGTACCAGTCGCCGCCGCCGCGCGGATTCGTCCGGTGCCTGACCGCCAGCCGTACGCCGGGGACGCGCGGCAGCCGTTCCGGCAGCAGTTCCGCGGCCAGCGCCGCCGTGGTGTCCCGTGCGCGCCGCAGGTCGAGCACGCGTGCGGTGTGCTCGGCGGCGAAACGCAGATACAGGCCCATCAGGCGGCGCTGCCGGTCGTCGGGTTCCGCGGGTTCGTCGTAGAACCACACGGCCGTGCCCAGCCTGCCGGCCGACTGCGCCGTCAGCCGCAGCGCGTAGCTCGCGCCGAGGCCGAGCTGGACGGCGACCTCGCGGTGCCGCCGGTCGAGGCCGGGTTCGTGCAGCAGGTCGGCATGGACGCGTTCGCCGTCCGCGTCCCGCGCCGCCGATCCGTCCTTCGCCGCTGATCCGTCCTCTGCCCCCGATCCGTCCCGCGCTCCTGACCCGTCCCGCGCTCCTGATCCGCTCGCGTCACTCGGCACGCCGGTGTCGGAGGCGGACGTACGGGGTACGGGCACGGTCTCGATCGTGCCGAGGTCGGCGTGGCCGAGGCCGAGGCCGACGGTGCGTTCGGGGCCGAGGCCGTCGGCCGGCTCCAGCGCGACCATGCCGCGGCGGGCGCCGACCAGGGTGGCCCCGGCGCGCAGCACCTCGTGCAGCGTGTCGTCCAGCGCGGTCGTCCGGGCCAGCCGCTCGGTCAGCTCGTGCACCAGGGACAGGTCGCACACCCAGGAGGCCAGCCGGTCCTGCACGGCGGGGGAGCCGTACCGGTCACCGACCGCTTGCTCCGGCGCCCGGGGACGGCCCGCACCGGGTACGGTCACGGGCTTGGCCGCGGGTTCGGCGGCCTGGTCGGTCACGGGCGCGGTCGCGGAACCGGTCGTGGAATCGGGTGCGGAACCGATCGTGTAATCGGCCGCCGGTCCCGTCACCGGTCCCGTCACCGGTTCCGTCCTCGGTCCCGCCGGTTCCGTCGCGGGTGCGGGCGGAGCGGCGGGGGAGACGGCGGGGGCCGCGGAGGCGGCCGTGACCTGCGCGGGGCCTCCCGCGGGGGACGCATTGTGCGCCGCCGCGGAAGGAGGTGGCTCTGTTCCGGCCACTTTTTTCATGTGAGCGGCGCTCATGGCCGGGGGCTTCCGGCCAGTCGCCAATGGATGGGGCATTCCGCGCTTTTCGTCCGCAAAGCGCGGCGCATCTGCATCAATAGCATCGCAAACCCCCATGTCGTGGCGCGTCGCTACCAAGGAACCCACTTGTACACGCACAATCGCGGGCATGTCCAGGATTGTCCTGGTAGACGGAGTGGTGTCGGGACGTGACCGGCGTCACGTGCCGTGGTGCGCCGGTGGCCTGGAGTAGCCGTCAGACCGCCGCAGGTTGGCCAGAAAGAGCTACCCCCGTCTCATGCGCGCTGTCGACTGATCCCGGCCAACAGCGCGTCATATTTGCGGGTGATGGGTAGGAACCCGGAGTCCGGCTCAAGCGTCGTAGTACGTAAGCAATTGACAGCCGACCCCACCCCGAGTGGCGAGCGGGAGCTGCGCCCAACGGGATCCACGACTAGTGGCTCGCGATCGGGGCAAGTGAGCAAGCGCCATGCGCACGCCACCCACCGCCACGTTCCACGCTCGGCCGGCGGCGTGATGCGCTGCCTCGTGAACGGCGTGCTCGACAGATACGTGTGCAAGGGCAGATCCCTGGGCGTTAACGGAAAGGAACGAGCGCTGATGCGCGAGATCCTCGGAAGGCGACGCAAGCTCTCACTGCCGCGAAAGGGGCGGACCGCGTTGCGTGACGCGGCGCTCACCTATGCCGAGCAGTGGCAATGGCGTGTGGTGCCCGGTGTCGGATACGACAAACGCGGCACATGGCGGGCGACCGGTGCGCAGCCGTGCGCCTGCGCCCGCCCCAACTGCCCGGTGCCCGGCGCCCATCCGCACGAGCCGGGACTCCTGGCCGCCACCCGTGACCCGCGCATGGTGCGCTGGTGGTGGACGCGCAGGCCGGACGCGCCGGTGGTCCTCGCGACCGGCGACCGGGTGTCCGCGGCGAGCCTGCCCGCGGTGGCCGGCACGCGGGCGCTCGACGCGATCGAACGCCTCGGCGTACGGCTCGGCCCGGTGGTCGCCACCCCCACCCGGTACGTGATCCTCGTCGCGCCCTACTCGCTCGCCGAGCTGGGCGAACTCCTCGACAGCCAGGACTGGGTGCCGACGTCGCTGCGCTACCACGGCGACGGCGGATACGTGGCGCTGCCGCCGTCGAGCAGCAGCGCGGGGCAGCTCCGCTGGGTGCGGCCCCCGGTGGCCGAGGCGACGGGGCCCGACGCGCCGGTCGGGCTCGGCGGCGCCGCGCCGTGGCTGCCGCGGATCGGCGACCTCGTGGACGCCCTCGTCCGCGCGGGCCGGACCGCGCCGGACGGCGACCGGCTCACCTATTGATCCGCGTATTGATGCGCCGCGTTGACACCGCGCCTGTTCTGAACGCTGTTCAGGGCGGGCGCGGTGTCGTTCGCCGCGCGCTCTGTCACTCGTTCGGGTAGCCGAGGGCCCCGGCCCTGCGCTGAACGGCGCCTGATCGTTCCGAAGTCCCCGGTCCGCCCGCTACGTTCGGCGGACCGCAACCGTCGAGCGCAGGTGGGGTCGTGCCCGTGGAGCCGAAGTCACAGCCGCAGCCGCATTCGCAGGCCGTTCAGCAGGTCGCGCAGGACCATGTGTCGGGGCTGCGCATGGTGGCCCTCGCGAGCGTCGCCGCCCTGGCCGTCGTCCTGCCGCTGGCCGCCGCCACGGACGGCCCCTCGGAACACCCGGGCCACGGCGGCCACTCCGGCCACGCGGGCCTCGGCGCCCCGCACGCCAGGACCACGTCCGTGGACGGTTACGGAATGCTTCCGCCGCCCGCCGAAGGCACCTGAACCGCTACCGACCGGTACGACGAAAAGCGTCGCCGTCGTCTCCCTCGCATGGCGAAAAGCGCCGTCCGGCGCCCCGCGGGCATGGAAACGCCCGGTCGCTGGCGACGGGGGATGCACCAGCGACCGGGCTGACCAAACGGTAACAAGACTTCGTCCGTTAGCAAATTCCCCGACGCCGACGGGGCGCCGATTAGCCGCGATTCAACGGGAGTTGTGACCGGAATCACGGCCTCCCCCTCCGTGCCGCCCCCACCCCCACCGGCCGGTGGTCCGCAGACCTCCCGATCTGCCCCGCCGGGGCGGGTGGTGACGTGCGGGAGCGTGGTGGTTGGTGGCGCAGTTCCGCGCGCCCCTTAGAGGATCGGTTCGCCGCCTGGGCGAAGGGGGGTGCGCCCTGTCAGGGGCGCGGGGAACTGCGCGGGTAACCCTCCACCGGCGGGTGGTCCGGGGGCGACCGGAATGCCCCGCCGGGGCGGGTGGTGACGTGCGGGAGCGCCGTGGCTGGTGGCGCAGTCCCCCGCGCCCCTGAAAAGACCGGCCCCCCGCCCGGACGAAAGACGGTGCGCCCCGTGAGGGGCGCGGGGAACTGCGCGGGTAACCCTCCACCGGCGGGTGGTCCGGGGGCGACCGGACTGCCCCGCCGGGGCGGGTGGTGACGTGCGGGAGCGCTTCGGCCGGGGTGACGGCTGCCCCCCCCGTACGGCTGGAGGCCGTGGAATGGCTCGCCGCGAGGCGTAAGGTGGCCGGCGTCAGCTCAGGGTGATCTGGCGGTTGGTGAAGCCGCTGCGGGCGCGCCGCTCGTCGGCGGTGAGAGGGCCGGACTTGGCAAGCGTCTCGGCCAGACGCTCGTTGAAGGCGGCGGCGGGCTTCTCCACCTCGTCGGCGCCCATGCCGACCGGCAGGTCCCACACCGGCACCACGAGCCCGTGCGCGCGGAAGGAGCCGACCAGCCGCGTACCGTCACCCAGCGACGACACCCCGGCGGCGTGCAGCCGGGCCAACGCGTCGAGCAACTCCTCCTCGGGGTGCGGCATGACCCACCGCAGGTGGTTCTTCTCCGGCGTCTCGCACCAGTACGCGGCGTCCACGCCGGTCAGCCGTACGGTCGGGATCGCCGCCTGGTTGGCCCGCTCCAGCGACGCGGCCACCTCGCCGGTCGCCGCGTCGGCGTCCTCCAGCCAGAACTCGAAGCCGCTGTGCACCTCGGGCGTGAAGGGCGCGTCGAGGTCCAGCACGTCCTGGAGGCGCGGCCCGTCCTGCGGCGGGCGGCGGCCGTCCACCGGATTGCCGGGCGCCGCGGTGAGCGCGCGCAGCAGCGTGTCGGCGAGGTCGCGGCTGACGTCACCGGACGCCGCCTCGTTCTGGAGGCCGAGCAGGACGGCCCCGGTGTCGCGGCGCAGTCCGGGCCACGCCATCGGCAGCACGGTGCCGAGCGTCACCGAAGGAACGCCGTCGGGCAGCGCGTCCTTGAGGGTGAGCGGGGCGGTCGCCGCCGGAACCAGCTCGCGCAGGGCGACCCAGTCGCACTCGCCGGGCAGCCCCTCGAACGGGCGGCGCACCAGCTCGGTCACCGCGTGCGACGCCTCGCGGCCGTGACACGCCTTGTACCGGCGGCCCGAGCCGCAGGGGCAGGGCTCGCGCGCGCCGACCACCGGGACCTCTCCGCTCGTCGGGACCTTCGTCTTCGTCGCGGTCGCGCGCTTCTTGGCCATGGCTCGGTCTCTCCCGTAACGGCGGTGTTCCGGCCGTGAGCCTAGCGCCCGGCGCGGTCGCCGCCGGACCACGGCGAGGCGTGCGGAGGGGGCGGGGGAGGCCACCGGGGTGTCCTGCGTGCTGTGCCCGGCGCGGCTCTGTGCGGCCCGGCGCGCGGCCCTACGCCTGGACCCGCGACCTCAGCCGCGTTCGTCGACCGCGCCGAAAGCCGTGTTCAGCGACCCGAGCGCGTCGAACGCTTCGATCGATTCGGCCAGGTCCATCGACATGCCCATCGGCAGGCCGCCACCCGCACCGACGATCGGACTGATGCCCGTACCGCCGATTCCGCCGAGGCCGGCCCGCTGGCCGCGCGTGCCGCCCGTACCGCCCGTACCGCCCGCGATCACCGGGTCGTCGCGGCGCGCGTGCCGGGCGCGTACCGGAAGGACCGCCCAGACCGTCACCTCGCCGGGCGCGTCGTCGCGCACGCCCCAGCGCAGCGACAGGCTCCCGACGATGCCGAGGCCCCGGCCGCCGTGCGCGCTCAGGGAGGGGGTGGAGGGGCGTGGCCTGGTGGGGCCGCCGCCGTCGGTCACCTCGACCGCGAGGAGTCCGTCCGTGCCTATCGCCCACGCGGCGCGTATCCCGCACTCGCCGCAGTCGGCGCGGTCGCTGTCGGTACGGCCGCTGTCGGTACGGCCGCCGTCCGTACGGCCGCTGCCCGTACGGCCGCCGTCCGTCCGTGGGCTGTCGTGACGGCCGCCGGCCGTCCAGTCGTCGTTCACCGTACGGGGAGTGTCCAGGGCGGACCGTGCGCCACCGGCGTCACCGCCGCCCCCGGCCTCGTGCGTCTCCAAAGGACGCGCGTGCCGGAAGGAGTTGCTCAGCAGCTCCGACAGGATGAGGACGGCGTCGTCGATCACCGGCTCCGGCACGTCCTGCGCGCACAATTCGTTCCGCAGTTTCCGGCGCGCCACCGCGACGCCGGTCGGACCATGGGGCAGGGCCATGGTCGAGGACGTAGGCACCTCCTGCGCCACCATCAACGACACCCCCGAGACCTCCTTCACGCCCTTGCGCCACGGGATGGATGCCCTCTGCGACTCGGCCGGAAACAAGCCAACCGCGATCCATTGACGTACTCCGTACACATTCCCGACGCACAATTGCAGCCCGAACACGATACGAACGCGCCGGGGTACGCCCTGTGACGGCTGTCGCCTGGTGATGTCGGCTGCTCTGTGTTGACTCCTGCTGTGGCCTGCGGACATCTGTGAACTTCAGCGACCCAGTTGGGACAGAACCGCACTCGGGCGGTTGGTGATGATGGAATCCACCCCGAGCCGTACGCACAACTCGACATCGGCGGGTTCGTCCACCGTCCAGACGTGGACGCGGTGCCCCGCCTGGCGCAAACGCGCCACGTATCCTGGGTCGGCCCGCACGATCCGCATGCTCGGCCCCGCGATGCCGACGCCCGCCGGCAGCCACCCGCTCCAGCGCCGGGGGAGCGCGTGGCGCACCAGGAAGACGGTGGGGACCGCCGGCGCGGCCAGCCGTACCCGGCGCAGCGCCCCCGGCGAGAAGCTCATCACCCGCACCTGGGCGGGCTCCCCGCGCGCCGGGCGGTCCATACCGAAGTGCCGCAACAGGTCGAGCAGCCGCCGCTCGACCTGGCCCGACCACCGCGTCGGGTGCTTCGTCTCGATCGCCACCTCCAGGCGGCGGTCGGTGTCCGCGACCAGTTCCAGCAGGCGGCGCAGCGTGAGGACGCCGCTGCGTTCGCGCACGGCGTTTTCGTCCTCTTCTTTTACGCGTCCCGCGCGGGCACCTCTTATATGCGCGTCTTTCGCACGGGCGTCTCCTGGGTGACGGTCCCGGCTTCCGGCGCCGCCGGGTCCGCCGCGGCCGTCCTTCCACGAGCCGAAGTCCAGCGCGGCGAGGTCGGCCAGGGCGAGGGAGGAGACGGCGCCCCGGCCGTTCGACGTACGGTCCACCCGCCGGTCGTGGACGCACACCAGCTCGCCGTCCGAGGTCAGCCGGACGTCGCAGTCCAGGGCGTCGGCCCCGTCCTCGATGGCTTTCCGGTACGCGGCGAGCGTATGTTCTGGTACGTCCGCGGAGGCGCCTCTATGGGCGACGACCTGGACAGGTCGCCCGTCCGGAAACGCCTCCGGGACCGCGCGCGCGTAAGTCACCGTGTCATGGTGCCACCGTCTCCCCGGCGGCCCGGTAACACGGCCGTACGACGGGTACGCGAAGATGCACAGCTACCGCTTACGGCGGTCCGACACGCCGTGGGAAATGCTGTGTTCGGCCCACCACCTTGTTCCGCACCCGGTTCGGAATCCTGTTCAGAACCTGTCCCGACCCTGAGGAGAATCGCTGTGAGCACCGAGAACGAAGCCGGCTCCGGCTCGGCTGCGGAGTCGGCAGCGCCCGCGCCCGACGGTGCCTCGGCGGCCCAGGCCCCCGTACCTCCTGCCGCTCCGCCGCTCGCCCCGCTGCCCGCTCCTCCGACGGCCCCTCCGGCCGCCCCGCCCGCGCCCGCCGCTCCCCCGGCGTTCGCGGACGGCGAGTCGCGTACGGAGATCCTGCCGGAGGTACGGGACGCGGCTCCGGTGCCGCCCGCGGATCCGTACCGGGCCCCGGCCGACCCGTACTCGTCGCCGTCCTCCTCCTCTTCTTCTTCCTCTTCGCCCGCGCCCACGCCTTCGCCTTCGCCCGCGCCTTCGCCCTCGCCCTACGGTCCGCCGAGTGGGCCGCCTTCGCCGTACGGGACGCCGCCTGCTGCGGTGTTCGCGGCGGAGCAGCCGCCCGCGGGGCCGGGCGCGTTCGGTGCGTCGGGTGCGTCGGGTACGTCGGGTACGGAGCAGGGCGCGGGGTCGGGCCACGGCGGGTCGGGTCATGGCGGGTCGGGTCATGGCGGGTCCGGCCACGGTGGCGGGCCGCACGACCCGTTCGCCGCGCCGTCGTCCCCCTACGGCGCGGCGAACGCGCCCGGTACCGGCCAGCCCGGCGGCCCCGGCGGTCTGCCGCCGGCCTGGGGCACGCACGTTCCCCCGCCGCCGAACGACGGCCGCAAGCGCCGCGGCGGCATCGGCGGCATGGTCGCCGCCGTCCTGGTGGCCGCGCTGGTCGCGGGCGGCGTCGGCGGAGGCGTCGGCTACGCGATCGCCGACCACAACGACAAGTCGAGCTCCACCTCCTCGACCACCGTCTCCGACTCCGGCAGCCAGAAGGCGTTCAACCGCGCCCCCACCTCGGTGGCGGGCATCGCCAACAAGGCGCTGCCGAGCGTCGTCACCATCAAGGCCAGCGGCAGCCAGGAGAGCGGCACCGGCACCGGTTTCGTCTACGACACCGAGGGCCACATCCTCACCAACAACCACGTGGTCGCCCCGGCGGCCAGCGGCGGCAAGCTCACCGTCACCTTCTCCAACGGCAAGACGTACGACGCGGCCGTCATCGGCCGCGCCCAGGGGTACGACGTGGCCGTCATCAAGCTGAAGAACGCCAGCGGCGTCAAGCTCACCCCGCTGCCGCTCGGCAACTCCGACCAGGCGCAGGTCGGCGACGCCACCATCGCCATCGGCGCCCCGTTCGGCCTCTCCGGCACGGTCACCACCGGCATCGTCAGCGCCGTCCACCGCCCCGTCGCCTCCAGCGACGGCCAGGGCAGCAGCGCCTCCTACATGAGCGCGATCCAGACCGACGCCTCGATCAACCCCGGCAACTCCGGCGGCCCCCTCCTCAACGCCAACGGCGCCGTCATCGGCATCAACTCCGCCATCCAGCCCGCGGGCAACAGCGACCCCGGCACCCAGGGCGGCAGCGTCGGCCTCGGCTTCGCCATCCCCATCAACCAGGCCAAGCGCGTCGCCGACCAGCTCATCAAGACCGGCCAGCCCGTCTACCCGGTGATCGGCGTCAGCCTCGACACCCAGTACCAGGGCGACGGCGCCAAGATCTCCACCGACTCCAACACCGCCATCACCTCCGGCGGCCCCGGCGCCAACGCCGGCCTCAAGCCCGGTGACGTCATCACCCGCTTCGATGACACCCTCATCGACAGCGGCCAGACCCTCATCGGCGAGATCTGGCAGCACTCCCCCGGCGACAAGGCCACCATCACCTACACCCGCAACGGCACCTCCCACACCACCACCGTCACCCTCGGCCAGCGCACCGGCGACAGCAACTAGCCCCCACCCACTAAGCTGTCCCCGCGCCCCGCGCCAGGAGGCTTGCCCGAGCGGCCTAAGGGAACGGTCTTGAAAACCGTCGTGGCAGCGATGTCACCGTGGGTTCAAATCCCACAGCCTCCGCGCAGGTCAGAGAAGTAGCAGGTCAGAGAGGGTGTCCCAAGATGTGGGGCACCCTCTCTGTACTGCGGCTGTCTCACCGTGTCTCACGATTGACCACCGCTGACCAGCGTGCGCGGCCAACCTGCGGCCAGGATTCTGGTCTCAGTCGGTGCCTTCGCTGTCCTCATCGTGCTCGGCAAATCCCTGGTCGATCAGGTCGTTCATGCGCTCTTCCTCGCCGTCCAGCACCTTGGCGTAGAAGCGCTGGAGTACCGCGATGCTCTGCCCGGCCCGCCGTGCGGTCTCGGCGAGACTGACCCCCGACCGCAGCCAGAACGACACGCAGGCGTGCCGCAGGTCGTACGGGATCGACGCCAGGGGCGAGGCGACCTGTGCCGGGGTGAGGGCGCGGCGGCGCGCCTCTTTCCACACCGCGCCGTACTCCTGTGACCGCACCGGGCCACCCCGAGCGGCGCGGAACATCCGGCCGTCCGCGCTGACTCCTTCCCGTGCGGTGTGCTGACGGAGCAGGGCCACAAGAGGCGGAGGGATCGGCACCGACCGCACAGTTCGCCGGGCCCGGTGCTTCAACCCCCGTTCCTCGTACGGCTTGCCGTCGTCGGTCCAGGCCGATCCGACTTGCGGGCGGGCCCCGGTGAGGTCGAGGCGACCCCAACCCGACTCGGGCAGAGTGCAGGCGTCCTCACTCAGCATGGAAACTTCCTCTGGCCGCATGGCCGCGTAGTACATGCAGCCAAAGAACGCTTCGAGGTGTTCACCCCGCGGGCCCTGTTCCCGAACGCCGGCCAACAAGGCGCGGGCTTGAGCGGGAGTGGCGACGCTACGTTCGTCCAATTCCTCAACGGCCTTGGGAACTGTCCAATGGACTTTCAGCAGCGGGTTTCCGGGAAGTCGTTCCTTTTCGACGGCGTAGCGGAGGCAGTTACTCAGCACCGCGCGGCGGCGCCGGATCGTGTTTGGTGCGGCCTGGCCACCTTCCTTTTTGCGGGCCAACGCGTCCAGAAGGGTGCGCATGCGCTGAGCGCTGTCGAGGTCCGCAATCGTCGGCGAGTGCTTCCCGATCCACGCCAGTGCGGCGGCGTCCTCGGTAGGCGGCTCCGTGTCGTGGCGCCCAGCGTTGAAAGCGTACTGGTACAGCGCATGACGCAGGACTTCGGAGTCCGGTCGCCCCTTGCCCTCAGGGCAGAGAGCAAGGGTGGCCACTGTGAGGCTTTCGGCAATGCTGGCCCGATGCTTGGCAGCGGCGTCGGACCACTTCATCGCGCTGTACTCCCGTGCGTGCGTGTACCACGTCGTGCGGTTGCGCCGCCTCAACTCCGAGACCGGAAGGCCCGTTTCGGTGTCGAACGCTTCCCCGGACCTTGCGGCCGAGACCAATTGAGACCGGCGTGCGTCGGCAAGGGTCTTCGTAGAGAACGGTTCCTGGAACTCCTCTCCGCTCACGAACCAGCGGAGTTGGTAAGGCGCGCTTTTACTGTTCCGGCGCCGGACGTTCCAAATGCGCACGTCGTAACTGTGCACGGAGTCTCCTTCAACGAGACAGGGCCCGCCACGGCAAGCGGCGGGCCCTGTAGGGGTGTTCAGCGGTGATCAGGCGGCTTCAAAGCCGTTCAGCCAGTCGTCAAGGTCGGCACGGCGAACGCGAAGTTCGCCGTTCGGCAGCTTGATCAGGCGGGGCGCTTGCCCGCGTGCCCGCATCCGGTAGAAGGCGGCGCGGGACATGTTGATCTCGGTGAGGACTTCGGGGAGCTTGAGCATGCGGACGGCAGCCATTGCGGCGGCTCCTTATGGCATGGGGGCCATGGCCCCTTCTCCTGTCAGGTCCGCTACTTCCGCTACCTCCGCTACCTCGCAGGTCAGAGGGGTAGCGGAGGTAGCGGATGGTGTGGCGGGTAGCGGATGTGCCGCTACCGGCGGGCGGGCCGGTAGCGGCAACGGGTGTGCGGTAGCGGATGGGTAGCGGATACGGGCGGGTTTGCCGCTACCTTGTTTCCGCAGTTCAGGCGGGGTTTTCGAGGCCCGGTAGCGGAGGTAGCGGACTTTCGGGGGGTGGGGGGCAGTACCGGTTCCAGGCGTCGGTGAGATCGACGGCGTAGTAGCCCTTGGCGACTCCGTCACCGGTCTTGATGTTCCGTGCCTTGACCGGCTCGTTGTCCGCGGTGACGTACTCCCCGAGCCGTTTGGCCAGGGCGCGGGGGTCCAGCGGCTTGCCGCCGATGTCGGCCCACGGGGCGTCGTCCATGCCGTTGAGCGTGGCGAGGATGTGCGCGGTGGGCATGCGGTGCGCGCCGTTGAACACCGTGTCGCGCAGGTCGGTGAGCAGCCGGATGCCGATACTGGCCTTGTCGTTCTGCTTGGCGGCGTTGACCAGTTCCAGGCACGCGGCCCTAGCGCGCTCGGGCCAGTTGCCGCCAGCGGCGTCGGCGACGGCGAGCAGTGCTTCCCACACGTCCGCGGGCCGGTCGGTGACCCCGTCCGGCATCTCGGGGAACGCCCCGTCGATCTGCTGGCGCACCGATGCCGCCCACTTCGCCAGCCGGTCGCGCAGCGCGTGACCTTCCGGCTCGTTGAGCCGCTTGCGCCACGGCTCGATGACCTCGTTCGGCGCCCGGCGGCGCATGCGGACGATCACGCTTCGGGTGAGGATCGTGTCGGGGAGCGAGCCGAGTCCGGCCATGGCCACCGCGCAGTACGACGGGAACTCGGTCGGGGTCTGGTTCGATCCGTCGCCGACGCACCGCCAGGTGCTCGCGCCGCGGCGGTGTCCGGCGTTGATGAACGCCCGGAGCTGTTCGTCTCCTCCGGCGGCGGGGCCGAAGATGGCGTCAACCTCGTCAAAGAGGATGGTGGGCCGGGTCTCGGTCGCGGACACGGCACGGAACATGGCGTTGGCGGTCGCGTTGGCTGCCATCATCCGGTTCGGCACCAGGGTCTCGATCACTTCCAGGGCGCGGGACTTGCCCGACCCCGGTTCCGGGGACAGGAACGCGATGCGGGGTGTCGAGTCGAACGCCTCGATCAGGTGGGCGTGCGCGTCCCACAAGGTGACGGCGGTGTAGGCGGCTTCGAGGGGGAAGACGTTGAACCGGCGGTGGAACGCTTCGACCTCGTTGAGCAGGTCGGCGCCGTCGTGTCGAGTTGCGGTCATGCGGCCTGCCTCCCTTCCGGTGCGGTATGCAGCGGGCATGCGGTGCGGTGGTCGGCGTGGTCGTCGGCCCGGCCGTGGGCGGTGACGTACCGGCCGCAGTCGCAGCGCGACACCGCCCACGGCGGCATCTCCCATGCGGACGGGGCGATGATGTGCAGCCATGCGACGGGTCGGCGTCCGTCCGCCGGGCGCGGGCCAGGGCGAACAGCAGACAGGACGCCTTCGGCGGCGACCTTCGGCGCACCACTCGCCGCGCGGGCGCAGGCCGATTGGGCGGGGTGCTGCTGGTCGGTGGTTCGGGTGAGGCTTTTCAGGGCGGGGGATCGTCCCGCGGCGGGCGTCATGAGGCTGCCTGCCGGGGCCGGGCGGTGCGGACGGCGTAGTCGAGGGCGCTGCGGATCGTGGTCCGGCACTCGGACGCCGGCAGACCGGCCGACTCGCCCCCCGCCTGAAAAGCCGCTTCCACGGCCGTGCGGTCGAGGTCCCCCCACGCCACGAACCGGCCCACCGCCCGCACCGCGCGCAGCAGTTCGGCGTTCCGCCCGCCCTCACCAGTCCCGGCGACGGCGGCAACCTCACGTTCGAGGACGACGGCGGCGAGCCGGGGCGCGTCACGGGCGACCGTGAGCCGGATCAGGCCCGTAGCGGGGCGCTGTGGGGCCGTCAGGGCGCTTTGGAGCCATTCGGGTAGGTTTGCAACCGGGGAGGCGTCCAAGACGCCGTAGGGGCCGTCAGGGGTCACGGACCCAGGGGCGACGACCTGCCCGCCCCATGCACGGGTGTCCACCTTCGGTGCCAACGTGCGTGCGCTGCAAGGGAGCTGGACCCCGGCGGGGGTGCGGAAGTACAGGTGTTCACCACCGCTGGGGGTCCGGACACGACGGGTGGCCGGGACGGTGTGGCCGGCGCGCTCGCAGAGCGCCAGGAAGTTCGTCGCGCCGTCAGGCGTGCCCTTCTTGTCCTTCGACTTGACGGTGTCGAGGTCCACCACGAGCAGGCCGGCGGGCCCGGTGGCGATGCCGACATTGAACGTGCCGGTCGTCCAGCAGCGTTCGATGCGGTCCGGGTCGGTGGTGGCGCGCTGCTCGAACGTCTTGTGCCCGTTGGTGCAGTCGCCGGTTCCGGGGCAGCGCCGGTCCCCGTGGAGTGCGGGGATCTTGGTTCCGGGGTGCAGGGGGATGACGGGCCAGCCGTGTTCGGCGGCGTCCAGCGCGGCCCGCAGCAGCGTGGTTCGGTTGGTGGTCATGCGGCCACCGCCAGACCGGCACTGGACGCGAGGAAGGCGCGGCCGATGCGTTCGGTGTAGGCGGGCGGAATGGCCTCGGTCAGTTCCTCGCGGACGTTCGTCCACGTGATGCCCATGGCGGCCTGCAACTCGCCGATGGTGGGCTTGCCCCCGCCGTTGCCGTACGCGGCGACGTAGGGGCCGTCGTAGAACACGCCGTGCCGGTAGCCGCGGACCCGGCCCCGGTGCGGGACGTGCGCCGGCCGTACGGTGGTCCACCCGCCCAACTCGAAGTTGCGGTGCCGGATCACGTCCAGGCCGAACATCTCGCCGCACAAGGTGAGGTCTTTGCGGACCTTCGCGCGGCCGTTGGGCTGCTCGATCACGTACGGCAGGCCGGCCGCGTCCAGTAGCGTGCGCACGTCGGCGACCAGATCCACATGGGTGCGGCCCCAGCCGCGGGACCGGTTGGTGCCTACGGTCAGCGCGCATCCGGCCTGGCATGGCGGGGACGCGTGCACCATCGCGTAGCGGTGGATCCCGCCGGAGGTGATCAGGTCGGCGAGGTGGGTGAGCGCGTCGGCACGGGTGAAGGTGAAGGGGTAGTTGGTGCGGTCGGCGGTGTCGACGCCGTGCACGTCGAACCCCGCCTCGGCGTAGCCCTTGGCGGCGCCGCCGGCGCAGCAGAACAGGTCCAGCAGTAACGGCCGGTTCGGCTGTCGCCGCACGAGGGTGTGATGGGTCATGCTGGTGGTCTCCAGTTCCTTGACGGGTGCTGGTGGCCGGGACGACCTGCGGACTTTGGTGAGGCGGCAGGTCGTCCCGGATGCATTCAGGCGTTGGGGCGGTCGGCGCACGGCAGGCAGCAGCCGAGCGAGGTGGGGATGACGTATCCGCGATCGGTCCGGCAGGCGGGGCAGGTGCGGCGGGCGCGCATCATCGCATGGTGGGAGCGCCAGCGGCCCGGTGTCATGGGCTGGACGGGGCGGGCGGTGGTGGGGTCGTAGAGGTAGGCGACGCGTCGTCCGCGCCGCCAGCGGATCTCACCGACCACTTCCGCACGCATGTGACTGAGCCCTTGCGCTCGGAGCTGACGGCGGGTCATGAGTCCGTGCGGTGCGAGGCGGTAGCGGTAGACGGGCAGGGTCATGGCGTCTCCGATCCAGACGCTCAGAAGTGGTGACTGTGTGTGGTGGGGAGGGAGGCCGGGGATGCTGTTGAACCTCGGTTTTCGGGGGTTTCCGCAGGTCTACGTGGTGCGCTTCCCTGCCTCCCCGGCGGGTTGTTGCCGCAGATCAGTGCGGGGGAGGCAGGGCGGGGGAGGCGGTCGGGGAGAACTCCCCGCCTCCCCGGCCCCTCCCCGTCACTCTGCGTCGAACTCGGCGGCATCCGGCTCGCCGTCCTCGGTGCGGTCGGTGAGGGCTTCGCGGACGCGGTCGCGGTCCACGACCATCTGCCCGTGCGACTTGCGGACCGCGCCGTACGGGTCCAGGAGCCGCTTGAGGTCGGTGAAGGTCCAGCCGCGGTACTCGCGCGGGTTGTGCGTGATGAGCAGGCGGAGGACTTCCTGCGTCCGTACCCGTGCCTCGGTGCCCAGCACGGTGTGCACATCCGCGAGGTGATCGGGCTTGTCCCCGTCGGCCGGCAGGACGGTGGGAGCGGCGGGGGTGATGCCTTCGCGCAGCGCCACCGCCCTGGCCACCACCGGCGACACCTGGTCGGCTTCGGCGTCCTTGCGGACGTAGTACGCCCTCACCAGCTCGAACGCGTTCTTGGTGAACCCCACGGTCAGGGCGGTGCCGATGTTCTCCGCGGGGTTGAGCGTCGTGGCGGTGATCCCTGCCCGGTGCTTGCCCGTGCCGAGCAAACCGTCGTTGGCGACGTGGTCGCCGACCGCGAACGCCACCCGGTGACTGGTGTTGCGGGTCACGTCCTTCGGGATGCTGGACGCGGTCGGGGAGACGGTGACGAACACCAGGGTGATGCCGACCTTCCGTGCTTTCTTCAGCACCTTGATGGCCAGCTCAGCCGCCTCCGGGCCGTACTCCTTGTGCTCGAACAGCTCATGGCACTCATCGAAGACCACGACGCGGGGGCGCATGCGGGGGTCGCGTTCGGCCAGGTCACGGGTCAGCTTGACGCTGTCCCCGCCGAGTTCGGCCAGCAGCTTGCCGCGTTCGGTGACCTCATCCCGCAGGTCCCGAAGCGCTTCGAGGGCGTCCCTGACCTGCTCATCGTCGTCGCCCTTGACCAGGGTGCGGAGCCGTTCGCGCATCGGGTCGTAATCGACGTTGTAGGCCATGACGTACACGTCGATTTCCACCAGCGGGTCGAGCATCGCCCCGAGCAGCAGGCTCACGACCAGCGACGACTTACCCGAGCCCATGATGCCGCCGACCATGTAGTTGCTGGCCATGAGCTTGCCGGTGACCGGCTCCCCGCGCTGCGAGACACCGACCGGCACGCCCTTGAAGTAGTCCGCGGTGCCGTCGCTGAGCAGGGGCCAGGGCGGAACCGTCCCGGACAGCGACCCTTGGTCGGCCACCCACAGGTCCAGGGTGCCGGGGGCGGTGGCCGGTTCGGTCGGCCAGACCTCCACGGGCAGGCGCAGCAGGTTGTGGGCGAGCACGTCCTTGTGCTTGTTGATCATTTCGACGGTGACGCCCATCGGGAGCTGCACCTGCGAGTGCCAGCCCTTGCCGAGCCGGGTGGTGGGCTGCACCCATCGCGGCTGCCAACCGGCTTTGAACGCCTGGTTCATCGGGCCGATGCCCAGGTGCCGCAGCGCGTCCAGGATCGCACCCTCATCCGGGACCACGTCCCGCTGCTCCTGCTCCGAGACCGGCAGCGCCCACTGCGGCGCCGCCTGCCCCCGGCGCCCCGTCTCCCACAACCCGAGGAACGCCAGCCACGGGGCAAGGAACAGCGCCGGACCCCACACGACGGACACAATGAGCACGGCCCAGCGGATCATCTGCACGGTGAACATCACCGGGCCGATGACCATCAGCGGATCGTGCTCCGCGATAGCCAGGACGGTACCGAGCGCGAGCAGACCGCCCACACCTCCGGCAGCGCCGAACGCGGCGGACTTCACCAGCCGGGGCCCGGAGGTGAGCAGGTCCATACGGCGCTGGTGACGCTGCTGCCGGAACAGCGCCGCGCGCTGCTCCCACTCCATCGCCACCTCATGCTGCCCCGCGGCCTCCGCGCTGCGCATCATGCGTTCGTGCCGCGCCACGGTGCGCCCGTCCCACGTGCGCTTGACGATGATGCGGGTGCCGCCCGCGACGTAGGCGGTGTGCCGCACGGCGAGGCGCGCGGTCGTCCTGGTGCGTTCATGGGTGATGACGTGCTGCGTCACACCCGCGGCACGCCGCAGGCGCACCGCGTGACGCGCCCCGGCACGGCCCGCGGCGGTCTTGCCCCTGCCGGGGATGTCGGAGGGGATGACGGCCCCTTCGAGCGCTTCGCGCGGGTCGGGCACGGCGTCCTCGGGCGCGGCGGTCGCCGTGTCGTGCTTGGTGAGGTCGGGTATCGGGGTGCGGGCGCGGGCCCGCCGCTCGTCAAGGTCGATGATCTCGGTCATGCTGGTGGTTCCTCCGTTTCTGCACGGGAGCGGTAGGGGCCCGGACCGGCCGGTGTCTTGGCGGATGTGCGGCCGGTCCGGGGCGGAGCTACTTGGGCCTGCGCGCGGTGGTCTTCCACTCTTCGCGTTCCTCGCGCCTGCGCGCGCCCTTGAGGATGCTGTCGATTCCCGCCTGCAAGTCGGACTGGTCTACTTCCTCACCGGCAAGGCCGCGCTTGGCCATGCGGGCGACCAGCCATGCGATTCTGGCGGCTTCCGCGCCGGTCAGCGGGGGGTCGTCGGGGTGGGTGCGGATCATGGTTGCCCCTATTCGGAGTGACGGATTCTCCTGATGGAACGTCAGTTTGGTGCGCCTGTATGCACGCCTGTACTCTCCGCGATCAAGAGAGTCGATCATGGATGCAAGGGCGTGGCTGAGTGATAGGCATGAAGACGGCGGCGGTCAGTCTGGCCGCGGCGGCGGTGGTTCTCGGACCGGTTGGCGCAGCGAGCGCGATATGCATCCCCTCTGGGGTGAAACCGGCTGCTCCGGTGGCCATCATGGCCGTGGCGCCCGCACTGTCGGCGCCTGCGCCGGTCACGGGCCCTGCGGTCGCGGTGAAGGCGGTGTGCATGCCCATGGAGGCCACCGACCCCGCCGCGCCGCGGCGGGCTACCGCCGCCTGATGTCGCGGTAGATGCCGTAGACGACCAGGGCCACGAGCGCGATGCACGCGGAGGCAATCGCGAGAGCGACCGCGGCGAACGCGACGGTAATCATGAGCATGGAGCCGCCCGCGGCGATGGCGAGCCACTTGCCCGCGGTGCCGGTCTGCTGCACCGCGACGGGGACCGGGGGCGGAACGGGCTGCTGCTGGGACCGGACGGTCTGAGCGGTCTGGATCGCGGCGAGGATCATCGCGAACTGCTCGCCCTGGCGGGCGGCCTCGACCGCGTCGGCGGTGGCTTTCGGCAGGTCGGACATGGGAGAGATACCTCCGGGCTGATGGCGTGCGGACAGGGGCCGGGGTCAGCCGGTGACGGACTCGGTGGTGCAGCGTTTCCATGCCGCGCGCAGCCGCATCTCCGCGGCGGTGTGTCCGGCGGCGCGGAAACGGCCGGCGGCCTCGCGGTAGGACGGCGGCGGGGTCTGGCCAGCCAGCAGGTCGGCCACGATCCGGTCGAGGTCGGCGTCACTCAGGGAGGGTGCGTCCAGGGCCGGGACCGGCTCGACCGGGCCCCATACCGGCAGGTCCCAGCGGGCCGTGTCGGCTGCCGTGACACGGCCGGTCACGCTGGCCAGCGCGGCGGCGGCGCTCTCGTCGGCGCGCGCCTTCTCCAGCACCGCCCACGCCTCAGACAGTGCGGCGGCGGTGGTGGCCTGGACACGGGCGACGCGGGACCCGGCGTGCGTCACGGCCAGCAGCCGGGTCTCCTCGGTGGTGGCGTCCGCGTGCAGCCGGGCCCGCGCGACCGCGGCGGCGTCGCGGGCTTCCTGCTGGATACCGCGGATCGCGGTGAGCGCGACGGGAGTGAGCGCGGTGCGCTCCCACAGCCCGTGCACCAGCCACAGGGCCTTGGCCGCAAGGGGCAGCCACGCGACGGCCAGCCACGCGCCCGCGGAGGTCTCCGCGAACACCGCGTGAGCGACCAGGACGGCGGTCGCGACGGCGCCGAAGCACCAGCCGACCGCGGTCACGCCGCGGGAGTGGTCGCCCTGCGCGGCCAATCGCCGCTCGTATGCCAAGGTGGCCAGCCAGCCGCCGTCCAGGCCGAGGCCGACGACCAGCGCGACCGGCGAGGGCATCGCCGTGCCCAGCCACATCACGACCACGGCCAACGTCAGCACCATCGACACGACCGTCATCACGACAGCGGGCAGCACGGTCAGCAACCGGCGCCAGCGGGCGACGGCCGCGGTGCGGGCGCTCATGCCGCCACCGCCCCACGGGCCGCGCTCCGGCGCGCCGGGCGGGCCGGGGTCAGGCGCAGGAGCTCCGGCATGGTGCGGCCGATCACCTCGGACGCGAGCGCGGTCGTGCGGTCGAACAGGGCGGGGTCGTCGGCGAGGATGTCCCGCGCCGCGGCCTCTCGCGCGGCCCGCTCGTCGGGCGTCTCGCCGTCCTCGCCGAGCCACAGGTCAAGCGGCGTACCGAGGGCGAGTTCGAGGAAATCGTCAGTGGTCAGGGCCCGGTGGGGGCCGATGTAGTCATGCACGGGAAGTCTCCAAGGGGAGTCGAGGGCCGGGACCGGCCGGTGTCTTGGCGGATGTGCGGCCGGTCCCAGAAACCGAGTGGGGTGGTGGTGCGAGTGCCCCCGGCCCGATTCGATCGGGCAGCATCACGCCGGGTCGGGGGCGAAGGCCACGGTCAGACCAGCGCAGTGGCCTCGGCGACCAGCCGGTCAGCGGCGCTGATAGCGGCAGTCCGGCGGGCTTCGAGGGTGGCCGGGTCAGGCGACTTGCGCAGCGCATAAGCGGCGCTCACGGCCTGGTCAGCAGCCTGAGCCAAAGACGGCGCGAGGATGACGACCTGAGTCAGCGGCGCGGTGATCGCAGACCGCGTGACATGGCTCTCGGCACGTGCCGCCGCGTAGGCGGCGGGGGTGTCACCGGCCATCCGCAGGTCCTCGCGAACCCACATCGCACGGCGGTGGTCAGCCAGCGCCGACACCAACGCGGTAACGGCGGCAAGCCGTTCGCTGCGCCGGGCTTCGGTCCGGTGTTCGGCCCGCTCGACCCGGCCAGACCGCTGTTGCAAGGCATACGCGCTCACCGACCCCAGCAGGGTTCCGAGCACGGCAATCACGCTGCTCCACATGGGATGTCTCCAAAGTCCGGGAAGGGGCAGGTCGGTCAGACGAGGGCGATCAGCAGAGCGCCGACCAGCAGGAACAGGTGATGGAACGACTGGTCGAGCGCGTAGGCGCCGGTGCCGAGCGACGGGTTGTCGTCATGGCCGGGCCGCGGCGCGCCCATGCGGTAGAAGCCGCCGGACCCGACGAGGTCCGCCAGCCACGCCAGCGTCGAACGCCGGTCGGCCCACCAGTGCGTGACCGCGTCCACGCCCAGACCGGCCACCAGACCCCACACCGACAGGTGCAGACCCAGCAGCAGACCCACAGGAACCAGGACGACCAATTTCGTCAGCGTCAGCGTCGCCACGTGCCGGGTGTCGGCTAACCGGCCGACCCATCCGGGACGGCCCTTGGCCGCCGACTGCGCGGAGGTCTGCACCCAGTGATCACCCACACTGTGGGCGACGTACAGGGAGGCGAAGACCGCGGCGAACGTACCGGCCGCGGCACTCACTTCCCGCCCCCGTTCTCGCTGCGCCGGTTGGCCTCGCCGACCTTGCGCGACAAGTCCTCGTGTTCCTTGTCGTTCAGGAAGATGATGGTGACCACAGGTTCCTCCTTGGGGTTCCTGTACAGCGGCGTCCGGGTGGCACCCCGGACGCCGCACTCGTTTTGGCTGGTCGGTTCGAGCAGCCACGGACCAGCGCCGCCGCAAGACGGCGACGCCGGACCGTGCGCGCTCGACACGCACCCGTGACGCCAGCCGCTATCCGGCCGTCTCGGCATCACGCGATGACGCGGAGGGCCCGCCCGTCCGGCTGGTCAAAGCCGGACGGGGCCCTTGGTACTTCGCTGGAACATGTGCACCTCGCAGTACGACGAACAGTGCTTGACGTGCTTGTTGTCTCCTTCAGGACTGCGGCTCCCGTACGAGGTAGAGCCGCCATGGCCTGTTTCAGGCAGAGACGTGACCTTTCGGTCTCGTGCCCTCCGGCTGACAAGGCGCCGGGAACCTCCCCCCGACCAACGCGGGGCCCCTGTAGCCATTGTCCGTACAATGGCTACAGTCAGGATGTTGGCAGTCGAGTGCGGGGGTGTCAAGCCCATTGGCCACATTGACTGGACAATGGCGACAACCTGCGGCTTTGATGGAGGCGTGACCGTGAATCGACTTGGGCGAAGCCCCATGTACCACCAGATTGCGGATGCTCTCCGCGCGCAGATCGACGCGGGCGAGCTGGAACCGGGAGCCAAACTTCCGACCGAGGCAGAGCTTCGGGCGGACTATGGCGTATCGCGAGAGACCGTTCGCAAGGCGGTCGCGATCCTGGTCAATGAGGGATTGGTGGTGTCGGCACGACCGCAAGGGCACTTCGTACGGCGGCGCCAGCCGATGGTGTTCCGGCCGCAAGCGGAGTTCCGGGAGCGTCCGTACACACCGGAGATGGACGCGTTCGTGACGGAGTACTCCGCTGAGGGGCGGGAGCCGCGACAGGAAATCGAGGTAGCCATCGTTGAGCCGCCCGCCGACGTGGCCAAGCGGCTCCAACTCGCCCCTGGGGAGCTGGTCGCGGTACGCAAGCGGGTTCGCTACCTCGACGGGGAACCGTTCAACACGAACGACAGCTACTTTCCGCTGAGCATCGTCAGGGACTCGGAGATCATGCGACCGGAAGGCATCAGCCGGGGCGCCAACGAGGTACTCGCCGAGTTGGGGTACCGGCAGGTACGCGCCCTTGACGAGCTGTACGTGCGGATGCCAATTCCCGATGAGGTCCACCGCCTGGACCTCGGGCCCGGTACGCCGGTCGGCGTCCACATCACGACCGGACACACCGTAGACGGGCAGCCGGTACGCGTGGCGGTCACGATCCTGCCGGGAGACCGTCACGTGATCTCGTACGAGCGCCGGCGCGAGGCAATGGACGGGAAGGCGTGACGGACTTGCACATTCGTGCCGCCCGGCTGGACGAGCTCGGGCAGGTGGAAGACCTCTTGCGGGAGGCTTCCGCCTGGCTTGCAGCGCGCGGGATCGACCAATGGCAGTTCCCGCCGCACCGTGACCGCATCACCCGCGCCTTGGAGAACGGGGACGTGTTTCTCGCGGTTGTGGGCGAAAGACCCATCGCCACGTTGCAGCTAGACGCCCACGCCGATCCGGAGTTCTGGACCGCAGAGGACAGGCCGGACGATGCGCTGTATGTCCACCGCATGGCGGTCACCCGAGGTTCAGCGGGCGCGGGAGTCGGAGGCGCGCTGCTGAACTGGGCCGCTGTGCGGGCCGCGACGGCGGGCAAGAGCTGGCTACGGCTCGACGCATGGAAGGACAACCACGGTTTGCACCGCTACTACGAAGCGGAAGGCTTCACGCTGGTCCGCGTTGTCGACCTACCGCATCGCGGCTCGGGGGCCCTGTTCCAACGACCGGTTGATCGGTGTCCCTAGTCGCGGACTTTGCGGTAGGCGCGCCAGAGTGCGGCTGCAACGCCGCACTGGAACGCGGACTGTGGACAGTCGGCACACTCACGTGCATGGTCGACGTAGGCCCTGTACGCGACAAGCTCCCTGCCTTCCAGCGCGATACCGGACGCCACCGCAAGGGGCTTGGGCCCATCGCCTGTGTCCAGCCAGTCCCCGCCGGTACGCTCGGCCATGTCGACTCCTCGCAGTCGGCCATTCCCCCGGACCGGTTGCACGGTTGCGGGGGTTTTCCCTGCTCAGACAATACCGCTACATGCCGCCCCATGGTGCACCATACGGCTACCTGCGGATGCCGGGTGCGAGATGCCGCCATAGGTTCCGACCATGAGCGGAGATCTCCCGCAGTACGTGTACGTGCAGGTGGCCGACCAGGTGGAAGCTGAGATCAGGTCCGGCGATCTACCGGTCGGTGCTCGCCTGCCGAACGAGCGGGACATGGGGGCGCAGTACGGCGTAGCGCCCGGAACCGCACGCCGTGCCGTCGCGGAACTGCGCGAACGGGGCCTGGTCATGACGTTGCCCAACAAGGGCACGTTCGTGGTGGCTCCGCGCGGCTGAGCCGAGGGGTTCCAAATCCTTGGGGGCGCGGCGCAGGGCCCAGCTTGTGAGGGCGCGGCCAACCTCCGGCCAACGAAGACGCTTTCGGCGATGCTGAGCCGCGTGTGTGCAGCTCAGCAAGGGTATTGCCGCGCGAACAGGGGTCCACTTGAAAACCGTCGTGGCAGCGATGTCACCGTGGGTTCAAATCCCACAGCCTCCGCGGTAACAGCAGTACAAGCAGGTCAGAGCGGGTGCCCCAGCGTTCGGGGCACCCGCTCTGTCGTTGGCTGTCTCACTCTCGGTCGCTCATATCCCGGCGTCGGTCGGTGCGTGCGGGCCATGCGCGGGCCAGATCCGGCGGTTACGTTCCGTTGTCCTGCTTGGCGTTCGCGCCGGTCAGAGCACGTGCGATGAGAGCGTTGTTCTCGTCCTGGCGATTCTTGATGACCTTGGCGTAGAAGCGGAACAGCACGGCCACACTGTGGCCCGCCCTCCTGGCCGCCTCCACCGGATCGACACCGGATCGGATCACGAGCGACAGCCCTGCTTGCCGAAGCGAGTACGGCACCTCGGCGAGCGGCGTCTCGACTTCCTCGGCCGGCAGTACCGTCTCACGTGCCGCTTGCCACAGTTCGGCATACTCAGTGGAGCGCACGCGCCCGCCGTTGACCGCTCGGAACAGCCGACCGTCGGGCGCGGTGCCGTACTTCTTGAGGTGCTCGCGCAGCATGCGGACGAACACCGGCGGGATGGGAACAGAGCGGGTGGTCTTCCGCGCTCGCCTCTTGAGCCCCCGCTTCTCGTACGACAATCCATCGTTGGTCCACCCCGCACCGACCTCGGGACGGCTCTCGGACAGCAACAGCTCACCCCACGCGTCCGGTTCGTCCTCCTCCGGCAGAACGAGGGCATCCTCGGCCAGAGCCGCCGCTTCGGACGGGCGCGTATAGGCGTAGTACATGCAGCCGAAAAAGGCTTCGAGGTGCTCGCCGCGTGGCCCTTGTGCGGCCACGCCACCGATGAGGGCGGCTGCGAGCTGAGGGTCCGGCACGTACCGGAAGTCGATTTCGTCGTCCGTCTGCGGCGGGCTCCAGTCGACCCGCGTCAACGGATTCACATCGAGTACGTCACGCTCCACGGCGTACCGAAGCGCGTTGTTGAACACCGTGTACTTGCGGCGGGTGGTGTTTTCCGCCGCGGTGGCCCCGTCCAACCTGTGCGACAGGGCGAACAACGCTGTGCGCAAGGCGTCCGAGTTCTTGAGATCCGCGACCTTCATGGAACGCTTGGCCATCCACGCGAGAGCTTCCGCGATGTCGGGCGGCAGTTCGGCGATGTCCTTCCGGGCCACCGGCCGGCCGTTGTCGTCGCGAACCGCCTTGCCGGTCGCGTCCTTTCCTGCTTGGAAGGCGTACGACTGGAGCGCTCGCCGGAGCACTGCAGCCTCCGGCCGCTTGTCCCTCCCTTCGGTAATCAGCACCGGTGTTACGGTGGCCAGGGCTTCGGCAATGCTCGCGCGGTGTTTGGCGGCAGCGGTCGGCCACTTCATCAGGGCGTACGCGCACGCGTGCTCGTACCAGGTCGGCGACTTGAGTTCTTCCAACTCGGACGTGGGCAGACCGGTGTCGACGTCGAACTGCTCGCGCCGCCGAAGGGCTTCGAGTAACTGGGACTGTCGGCCCTCGGCCTGCGTCTTGAGCCGGAAGCTTTGCGAGTGCGGGCGATCCCCAACGCGCCAGCGCAGTTCGAACGGCTTCCGCCGATTCTTGCGCTGGCGGATCGCCCAGAATTCCACCTCGTAGGTGAGGCTCATCGGGTTCTCCAAGCCGGAGCCGCCCCAGCCATCAACGCCGGGGCGGCTCCGTGGGGGTGGTCAGTCGGCGGACTGCTCGCAGGCACTCAGCCAGGAGTCGAGGTCGTGACGGCGCACGCGGAGCTGGCCGTTCGGCAACTTGATGCACTTCGGCGCCTTGCCATGCGCCCGCATGCGGTAGAAGGCGGACCGGGACATGCCGATCTCGTCCAGGACTTCGGGGAGTTTGAGGCTCGGGTGCCGCGTCGGCGGACGCGGGCGGCCCGGCGCGCGGCTGCCGCGCTGCGAGGGCGACGAGTTGTGGGGCATGCTGGGGGCTCCTCCTGTGTCGTGTTCGGGATGGGAGGGCCGGGGCAGCGGGTGTTCTTGGCGGATTGGCCGCTGCCCCGGGCGGAGTCAGGTGTCGGTGGGGTCGTCGGTCGGCGTGGCCGGGGCGACCTTGACGCTGGCGATCAGGGAGACGGTGCCTTCGGGGTCGCCCTCGAAGAAGGTCTCCATCCACTCCCAGGCGGTGTCGGCGGTGAGCGGTGCGTAGCCGAGGGCACGCAGAGCGGCGGTACGGGCGCTGACGGTGGGGACACCGTCGCCGACCGGGAACGGGACGTGCGCCCAGCGGGATTCGTCGGGCTCGGCGACGAAGACCTCCCAGGCGGCGCCGTCCCAGGAGTGGATCATGTGGGCGTTCAGGGGGCGGGTGTAGGCCACGGTCAACCCGCCTGGAGGAAGCCGTGGGCGTCCGCGAAGCGGATGAGGTGCTGGAGGGTGCGCCCGGCGCGCTCGCCGTAGGCGTACGCCAGGTCGGCGACGGTGGTGGAGAACTCTGCTTCCCCGTGGGCTTCGGCGGCGTTCTGCGCCTGCTCGCTCTCGATGAGCAGGGCGCGGAGGTCGGCGAGTTCGTGGCCTCCGGCGTCGCTGGTGACGGACTGGCTGACGTCGGGGATGCCGTCCGCGGTCACGGTGTAGTTGCCGTGGCGGTCGCGGGGGAGTTCGACGTGTCGGGGGCGCTCGCTGCGCAGGACGGCGGCGACGGCCACGGCGGTGCCGTACGCGTAGCCGAGCGCGGCGTTCTCGTACAACTCCTTCGTCTGGTGCTCAAGAACCATGTAGAGGTCGCTGAGCTGCCAGAGCGCTTCGTCGTGCGGGCGGACGGGTTCGGCGTCGGGGACGGTGAGGACACCGACGACGGGGACGATACGGGCGGGGTCGGCGGTCCACGCGGCGTGGCGGGCGTGGCTGTGGGCGGTGCGCAGTTCACGGGCGGCTGCGCCGAGGGCGTACACGCTGTCGGTCAGGCTGAGGTGCCAGTCCGGGGCGATGTCGGGCATGGGGTTCCTCCGTTGGGCGGGCCGGGCGGGCTGTCCGGTCCTCCGCGCGTGCCCAACCCCCTTCTATGGACGAGGGGTTGGGCACGCACAGGGGATCGTCAGGCCTTCAGGCGAGGTGCGGGAGGACGGGGGCGCCGACGGAGGCGGCCTGGAGGACCGTGCGCAGGTCGCCGCCGACGGCCGCGAGCCGCTGCTCGATGGCCTGCCAGGACTCGGGGTCGATGGCCATCAAACCGGCGACGGCGGTGGGGCCCTGGCCGAGTTCGAGGGCGGTGAGGACGTCGCGGAGTTCGCTGATGGCCATCAGGGAGATGCGCGGCTGGGATGCCGCGAGTGCGGGCGTGCACATGAAGTTGCCTCCTTACGAGGACACTTGACGGCTACTTGCCGGAGCTGGGGATCGCGTCCCTGAGCGCGGACATGATCTGGTCGATCGAGGGCGCGGCGTTGCTGCGTGCGAGGTAGAAGCCGAAGAGCAGGGCGACGGCGGCGGCCCCGGCGCCGACCGCGCGGTAGCGCATGAGCAGGGCCAGCAGGACGCCGAACAGCGCGAGGGCGGAAATGCTGAAGGCCATCAGCGGACCCCCTCGCGGTGCAGCCGGGTGGCTACGTTGTAGAGGTGACGTCCCACGCGGATCCGTTGGCCGTATCCACGGCAGCGTCGGCACTCCCGGCCGCGCACGATCCGGCCGCGCCGGTTCTGCTTGACCTTGAAGCCGAAGCCGTGGCACTTGCGGCAACTGCCGAGCGGACTCGCGGCGCACAATGCGGCGTAACAGAGACCCGCGATGACGATGAGCGCTATAGCGCTGACGAGCGAAGGCATGCGAAACCCTTCCAGGGCGGAATCAGGGCATGCGTGAAGTGGGTCGCTAGCGGCTAGACGCCAGGTCAGAGGACCATTGGGGCGCTAGCGAGGGTGCTAGACCTAGCGGGGTGTGGTGCTAGCCGGAGTCGCTAAGCGGCGGCGCTGTCGCCGTCACGCTGCGCTATGGCGGCGAGCACGTCGGCGCGCCGAACCCCACGCCGATTCGCGCCCTTGCCGTCCTCCGTCGTGCCCCACACCTGCACGGTGCGGATGCCGTACGGCTTTACGGCGGAGGCCAGTTGCTCAGGGCTCCACTCGCCGTAGACGTCGGGCCGGAGTTCGGCGAGGCGGGCGATGATGTCCTCGCTCCAGGTCTTTGACGTCCCGGCCGGGATGGCGGTGAGCAGATCGGCGAGAAGGTCGTACGAGGGGGAAGCTCCGCCCTCGGGTTCCTCGCCGAGGGCGTGCCCGGTGAGGCGACCCGCTGCCTTGCGCAGCTCGTACAGGCGCAGCGCGAGCGCGTCAGCCGTGGGCGCGTCGAGATAGACGGAGCGCACGATCCGTGCGTCCGAGCCCTCGCCGACGAACCACGCGATGCCCTTGTCGGCCCAGGCCAGCAGATTCGCGCGGATGCCGCGCTTGTACGAGCCAGTGCCGAGGACCATGTCGTTCTCGATCTGACCCATGACCTTCAGGCACCAACGCAGCGTGGCATTCGCTGAGATGCCGGTCGGCAGTGACTTGGAGTCGGGCCGCTGTGTGGCGAGCAGCAACGTCATCCCGAGTGCGGGGCCGCGCTTGACGAGGTCGGTGCAGTGCTCCTCGAACTCAGCGCCATACGTGGGGTGTTCGAACCACTTCTGGCACTCGTCCACGCCGATGAGGATGGGGTGCAGGCCGAGCTTCCTCATGTCCGCCAGCGTGGACGTGACCTTGGACTCGGGACAGAGATCCTTGGGCAGTTCGCGAAGGACCTTCGCCCGTCGCCTCAACTCGGCGCGCAGCTCGCGGAGATCGGCGAGGGCGTAGGCGATGTCCTCGTCCTCCTCGCCCGCCCGGTAGCGGTGGGCGACGCGGCCGACCGTCGACAGGTCGCCCGTCCCCTTGAGGTCGTACGCGTGGATCTCCGCGCGCAGGTCCATGCACGCGATCAGGAGCAAGAGCCGTAGTAGGAAGGTCTTGCCCATCCTGGGCACGGCGCCGACGATCCCGGAGACGTACATCAACGACGTCAGCACCCACCGCCCGCGCTGATCGGTAGCGAACGGCTGCGCTTTGAAGAGGTCGAGCGGTTTGACGTCCAGGAGCGGCCACTTCGGTTGCCTCGTCTGCGACATGTCCTGATCGCCGACCCACAGCCGCAACCGCCCGGTGTGCTCGTCCGGCACCGCCTCCGGCCATACGCAGCCGAGCGGACGCCGCAGTCCGGACGCCAGCCGTTCGCGGCGGTCGATCACGTCCGTGACGGTGACGCCGTACGGGAGGTCGCCCTCGGCGAGCCAGCCGGGGCCGTCGCGGGTGATGGGCGCGGTGAAGGCGAAACCGGGACCGCCCTTGGCCTGAGCCTGGTTGATCGCGGGGATGCCGAGCGCTCCGAGGGCCCGCAGCACGATGTCACTCGTCAGCTTCGTGGCCTTGGGAATCTCCACAGCCCTGTGGATAACCGGATCATCTGCCGGTTGGCCGAGCCGTCCCAGAGCCGCGGTGGCCACCACACCTGATATCGCGACCAGCCAGCCCGGCGCCAGGACGTACGACCCGAGGGCGACGACCGGCCCGACGACCGAGACGACGATGCCGACAACCGCACGCCACCGCACTCGCCGGTCACGCTGCCGCGAGAGCTTCAGGTACTCCTCGATGTCACCGCGGGTGGCGGCTGCTTGCCGCAACGGCTCGCCCTCGGCGTCGACCAGCCACCGCAGCGAGCCACCGACGAAGCGGGAAACTCCGCGCGGTGCCCGGAGCGTAAGTCGCCATGCATACCAGGGCGTTCGTACCGCGTGATACGCGCTTACGTGCCCGGCGTACGCGGCAACGCCCTTGCCCGCAGCCTCGAACTCCCGGCGCGACCGCGCCCACGCCGGCACAACCGGCCGTCGCTTGGCGCCCCGTACGCGATCGACCAGCCCCGGTCCGCTCGGACCGCGCGGCGCGTCGACCGTGACCACCGGGGCGGACGCTAACGGCGCCCCTCCCGGGTCCTGCTTGTCGTGATTCACTGGCGATTCCTTTCCTGCTGGGAAGGGATGCCGGGGCCCGGCCCTACCCGCCAAAGCAGCGGCTAGGCCCCGGTGTTGAGGGAGGCCGGCGAGCCGTCAAGACTTCGCCGTAGGTGATGCGGAACCGGCCGGAGCGTTCGGTGAACGCCGCCCGCGTTCTGCGTCGAGCCGTACGAACACGCCGTGTACGTAGCTCGGCGCGCGCGTCGCCCGCCGCGCCGTCTCGCGGACGCTGAGACCGTCGGCCCACCCGCGCTCGATCGCCGCCATGGCGTCGGCGGTGCCGAGCTTGGCGGGAGCGGCGCGTTCAGGTGATCGGCCGCCACCGTCCGCGCTGTCCACCGGCGGAAGATCGGTGAACAGCGTGCGCGGGTATCGGCGGATGCTCGCGGTGGCCCGAGCCATCTGGTCCCGGGTGTGCGCGGCGAGAGCGGACGCGGCGGGATCCGGTGAACGTTCATCCCACGGCGACACCAATTCAACGGTTGCCAACGCAGCCGCGTTCCGCCGCACGGCGAGCTGGTCGAGCAGTACGCGCCGCTGTTCGCGGTCGCTGCCAACCGAGGCGCGGGCTACCGCGACGGACAGCCGGCGAGCTATACGCCGCCCCCGCCGCTCGTCCCGCCGAGTCGGACTCATCTCAGCGAGGCGGGACGCGAGCGCGACCGCCCGTACGGTGGCCCGGTCGCGTGTAATCTGCGCGGCGTCCCGGTGCCGCTCGGCGATACCGAGCCGGGAGAGAAGCCGCTCGCGCAACTCCCGTGCCACCAAAGCCCCGAAGCCGTTGGAGGATGCCTCGGGCTTGCGATGCCGCAGCTCGATCCCCATGGCGAGGTGCCAGAGCATCGCAGCCATGACCGGTCCGACGAAGGCCCGTACGGTCCCGCCGACCGGCCCGGATTCGGCATACGCCGGGATGATCTGCACTCCGGTGATCGCCCACACCAGGACGCCTGGGACGCCGGGCGCCGCGTTCGGCCCGTTGAGGTTCTGCCGCGCCATCAACGCGGTGGCGAACAGCGCGAGTTCGGCGGCACTGAACATCGCCGCGCGCTCGACCGCGCCGGCCATGTCGAGATAGTCGGCTGCGAACCGCCACGAAGTATCAGCGCTGTACGCGGTGCAGCCGATAGCCGCGAGGGCGGCGACCCGGATGGCGGGCGTGCCGCGCCGCAGATGCCGAACAGCTCGCCATACGACGAGGCCGGCGACGACGAGCCCGCCGCTCACCAGCATGGCCGGCGACGCGATCACGCCGCCTCCCCGAACCACGTCGGCCGACCGGCCAGGCGACTGCTCCTCAGCAGCGCGACGCCACCGA
The DNA here is from genome assembly GCF_044753885.1 of Streptomyces sp. NPDC093221. Classification (NCBI taxonomy): domain Bacteria; kingdom Bacillati; phylum Actinomycetota; class Actinomycetes; order Kitasatosporales; family Streptomycetaceae; genus Streptomyces; species Streptomyces sp. NPDC093221. The sequence continues at coordinate 211,862 of NZ_JBIVOA010000001.1, forward strand.
GCCACAGCGCACAGACCGCGTCCTCCCTGGCGAGCGCGTCGGAGGCGCCCTCTTCCAGCAGCTCGGCGAGTACGTCGCGGGCCGCCGCGTGCCGAGCGGCACGTTCGTCATCGGATTCACCCGGGACACCGAGGAACAGCTCCCGAAGGAATTCCGGATCATCCGGTAACTCGCGGTCGTCGCAGAGGACTTCACACCGACCTCCGTACGTACACATGGCTCTCCTGAAGTTGGGGGTGGGAGAGCCGACGGCGGTGTCCGCGCTGGGGCGACGGCTTGTGCCGTCAGCTCACGGGACGAGTGGTCATGACCTCCGGCACCGCAGCTCACAGCAGCCGTGCCGGGATCAAAAGCACTCGTTCGCTCAGGCGCTCTATGGAGTTCTCAAAGGGCAGGCGCTGCCTTCGGACTCCTGACAGGGGTCCTCCGGGTGCTGTCCGCGCTCCTCCTCAAGAGAACTTGTCTTCAAGTCCTCTTGAGGAGTAGTGATGACTATGGGGCACCTATCCCTCACTCGTCAAGACCTCTTGAGGACTTGTATGCTGGAGCCGCCCTCACGATCAGGACGGTGACCCGCATGGCCAAGGCGTACGAACGCATCGCTGACGACCTGCGCGACCGCATCCGCGCAGGTGACCTCGCCCCCGGCGACCGTCTCCCGGCGGAGACGACCCTCGTGGAGCGGTACGGGAAGAGCCTCCCGACCCTGCGCCAAGCGCTCGGACTCCTCCAGGCCGAGGGCCTGATCGAGAAGCAGCACGGCCGCGGCAACTTCGTCCGCCGGCCCCGCACGCAGGTGAAGCGGTCCAACACCCGCCACCAGTGGGAGAAGTCCCGCGCCCGCGAGCCCGAGCAGCAGCGCAGGAAGACCGGCGCCACGGAGCACGACACCGGTCTCGAAGTGAACGACCTGGTATTCCGCGCGTCCTACGAAGTGGTCGACGCGGGCGAGGAGTTGGCGGAGATCTTCGGCGTGCCCACCGGCACGGCCATGCTCGAACGCACCTACCGCACCCGCTACGAGGCCGAGGCGTTCCCCTTCAGCCTGGTCGACTCCTACCTCGTACGCGACGTCGTCGCCGCGAACCCCGATCTCCTGGACGCCACCAACGAGCCCTGGCCCGGCGGCACGCAGAGCCAACTCCACTCGATCGGCATCGAGTTGGACCGCATCGAAGAACGCGTCCTCGCCCGGCCGCCGTCCGCCGAAGAGGCCGAGGAACTGGGCCTGCCCCCGGGCACCTCGCTGATCGTCGTCGGCAAGACTTCGTACGACACCGACGGCCGCGTGGTGGAGCACTCCGTCATCCGGCTGCCGGGCGACCGCACCGTCATGTCCTTCGTCACCCCTCTGGAAAGGTGGTGACCGCCGTGGCGGACCGCCGCATCGACGTCATCACGGCCGTCCACGCCCCCGCGGCCCCCTACCTCGCGGACGCGTACAAGTCCCTGGTCGCCCAGGAACTCCCCGACGGCTGGGACTGGCACTGGATCATCCAGGAGGACGGCCAGTCCGACGACGTATCCCCCCACATCCCTGACGACCCCCGCATCACCTTCCACCAGGGCCGCCCCGGCGGTCCGGGCGTCGCCCGCACCATGGCCCTCGCCCACTCCTCCGGCCCCTACGTCAAAGTCCTCGACGCCGACGACCAGTTGACCCCGGGCGCCCTCGCCCGCGACCTGGCCCTCCTCGAAGCCGACCCCACCCTCGGCTGGACCACCTCCCGCGTCCTGGACCTCCTCCCCGACGGCACCACCGCCGGCTTCGACCAGGACCCCGCCGACGGCCCCATCCCCCGCGGCGCCGTCGTCACCCACTGGAAAGCCCACAACTTCCGCGCCCAGGTCCACCCCGCAACGCTCTTCGTCCGCCGCGACCTGCTCCTCGCCCTGGGCGGCTGGATGGCCCTCCCCGCCTCCGAAGACACCGGCCTCCTCCTGGCCCTCAACACGGTCAGCCCCGGCCACTTCACCCGCGAATACGGCCTCTTGTACCGCAAGTGGCCCGGCCAAGCCACGGCCCAATCCACCCACACCGACGACACCGAACGTGCCGCCCGCATGGCGGTGATCGAAGAGCGGGCGCTAGCTCTAAATACCTTGTATGGGTATGGGTTTTGAAGATTTCATCGTTGAATGAATATTCTCGGACTCTTTCACTGATTAGCTGCCTCAGTAGTCTCAGTGGTTTCCAAGACGGCACCCGCGGCAGTCGCTAGAAGATATTCTCTTACGCGGATCGTGAAATCTCTGAGTTCACTACTTGGACTCCGATGAAGTCCCTCTTCGAAGACATTAGTAAGCCATTTCCTCTTGTTTCCAGATGGGATCTCGGGGATCCAGCACTCAAGTTCTCCGGTTGGAACCACGAAGATTCCTAGCGTCGATAGTGATCGAATCATCCGCTGAGTTGCGGAGTATGATTGCGTACCACTCAATGCACCGAGGCCAGACTTCTTCAGTTGTTTCCAGCCGTTCGCTGCCTTCAGTAGATCTGCGATTTCTTGACTCTGCTGACCAGTGAGCACTTGCCGACCTTGCGGCTGACCGACGATTTCCGCTATGCGGTCTCTAACCTGCCGAGCGGTTAGGACTGTGACTGCTGTCGCTGTCTCTTGATGGAGTAGGTCCAGATCCTTTTCGAACTCACCGTACTTCCCGCCTAGTGATGAGACTGCACCTTGGACGATGTGTTTGTCGTTGAGCACGTCGATATCGTAAATGACAGCAACGGGTATGCCGCACTGGCGCAATTTCTTGGCAGCATCGGCTAGGCGGGCTTTCCCGTTGACGTGAAGAAAAGTGAAGTTATCGTGCGGTGAATCACCTTTAACGATATCAAAGGTTGCGGCATAGAATTGGCAGTCCCCCTCCGCCTCGCAAAGTACGACCCCGTCGTGAAAAAGGCCAGAAATGATATTCGAGTAGCGCAACAGTGGCGTCTTGATGATCTCTGACACTTCTTCAGAGTTCAGTACTCGTGAAAGTGGATCACCTCCCGGACGGGAGATACGCACGAGGGAGAGTTCTTTGCCCGCAGATGCTTCAGTCACACCGGCTAGGAAGTCAGAACTGTGGGTCGCCACGATCACCTGGCAGGATGACGGCGTGCGCTCAGCCAGAAACCTTCCGAGCAGGCGTGCTTGCGGTGGATGAAGAAATGCCTCTGGCTCGTCGATCACCACAAGAGGCGTCGGCTGTGCCAACGTGTGAAGCAGGATATTAACGAAGCTTCTGAATCCATCACCTTGCTCGGCGACTGTTGGAAGGGACGAGTACGCAGCTCGCAGTTCAGCTGATGGCGGTGGTATTTCATCTTCCATGCCTGTTTCGCCGACGCGTAGGTAGATTCCTTGGCTGTATCTATCGATAGATATCGGTGTCCCAAACGCTGTCACTACTAGCTGTGAAAACTTCTCTTGCTCGCTGCGGGAGTCCCACAGAAATTGACTTGGATGGGAAGGTGGATAATCCAGGTTCCACGTCTGCGAGGACGTTCTATCGTATAGGCGATCTTCTGTTTTCTGGTACGAAACGAGGAGGTGTTGAATGCTTTGCACGTATCGCGATGACCATGCCTGGCCGACGGCTTGCTTGGTTATCCTATTATTGTCGCTCGATGAGGGTCCAGGGTACATATCCTCGTGAGTATGTGGGTCGGGGCGGGGGGTGATTCCCGTGTTGTGCAGCCACTCGAAGAAATCTTCGACGCTTCCATCTGCTGTAGTATCGAGGGATTGAATCCAACGTTTTGGATCGACCGAACCTGGAACACTAACTTGCGTTACAAGCTCACTAAGGAGGACGGACTTACCGCTATTGTTTGGCCCAATGAAAACTGTCATACCGTTCATGGGCGGGTTGAATGTGGTGCCATCCGTCAAGAGAAGACGTGATACACCGAATGCGATTCCCATAGTGCTGCTCTCGCCTGTGACGTTGTTGGTTCCCTGCGAAGAGGGTGACTCTACGCGTCTATGGCAACTCGTGCCAGTGGATTGGGTAGAGATACGTCTTGAGCGACTGTGTTGAGCTCTTCAGTCGATGAAGTCACTCGCTTGACAGGCGTTGTGTTCCTGTTGATGGGATGACAGACGCGTCGCGATGATGGATGGTATAGAAGTTGCGCGAGAGCTTTATGGGCCTACGGGAACCTCGTAGACGATCTCGCAGAGCGATGCGGGTACGACAATGTCGGCAGTCTCCACCGGTTGGCCCTCGTCGCTGTAGTACGTCCGCTGGATGTGCGTGACCAGGGAGCCGCGTTGGATGCCGAGGAGGGTGGCCTCCTCCGTCGTGGCGACCCGGGGCTCGGGCCTCTCTACCGCGTGGCTGACCGTGATCCCGATCTCGGCCATGCGGCTGACGACGCCCGCGCCCGCGTGCGGGCCGCCTTCTGGGAGGACGACCAGGGTGCCCGCCGTGAGGGCGTACGGCTCCCAACTGGTCGAGAGCTGGACCGGCTTGTTGTCGGCCAGGAATTCGTAGGCGGTGCGAACGCCCAAGTCCCCCTCGGCGATGCCGAGTCGGGCTGCGATGTCCGCGGGCACCGGCATCTTGGCCTCGGTGCGGCTCTCCCACGTCCCCCGCTTGCCCAGCGCGGCCATGTCGGAGCGGAAGGGCGAGCCACCGGCCTGCTCGCGGTACGTGGCGCGGACGATCCGCACCCGCTCGCGCGGCTCGGCGACGTACGTCCCTGAGCCGGCGCGGCCTTCGAGGATACCGCGGGAGATGAGCAGTTCCTGAGCGCGGCGAATGACGTTGTCGCCGACGCCGTATTGCGCGGACAGCTCGCCGCGGGAGGGGAGGCGGTCGCCGGGCGTCCATTCCTGGCTGTCGATGCGCTCGCGGAGCACGTCGGCGATGCGGAGATACGGCGGCTGCTCAGGCATGTGGACAATCTAGTCCACTAGCTCTAATCTAGTTAACTAACTTCACTGAGAGTGTTTCCGAGGTGACGGAGATGAGTCGTGCCCGAACCCGAAGCCCGCATCGAAGGCATCCGCGCGGGCCTCGCCGCCGTAGGACTCACCCCGGTCATCAAGCAGTACCGGGACCACACGCGCATCGAAGCGGCAATGCCGACCACCTTTCCCGCCGAAGCGTGGGGCGAGCTGCTCGCCCTGCTTGCCGAGGCGGACTGGTTCGGCTTCGCCGACAGCGGTGTACGCGGCCGGTCCTTATGGGCCGCCGTACGGAAGCACCCGCCCGCACCGCCCGGCGACGGCGAAGGTGACGACACCTGACGCCGCACGGGCACCACCATCAGCCATAGGAGCTGACCAGCGTGTTCAACCACTTTCGCCGCGCCGCCACGTGGATAGCGCGGCGCCCCACTCGCGCGACGGGACGCCAGGGTCCGCCCGTACTACTCCCGCAGCCGAGGCGTACGACGCCGACCTTACGAAGCCATCAGCCCGCACAGCCTGCGTACTTCTGGCTCGCCGACGACCTTCCGCTCATCCGCACGTACGTCCTGAATCCGGCCGAGCTGGCCCGGCTCGGGGGGAGCGAGCCGGCCGAGGAGGTGCTCGCCGCCACATGACCGCCCGCCATCAGCAAGTAGCCGACGATCTTCGTCGCCTCATCGCCTCGGGCGCCCTCGCGATCGGTGAGCGCCTCCCGCCGGAGACCCAACTCGCCGCCCGCTACCGCGTGAGCACGCCGACACTCCGCGAAGCCCTCGAACTGCTCCGTGCCGAGGGCCTGGTCGAGAAGTTCCAGGGCCGAGGCAACTTCGTACGCCGCCCGGTCGAGCGCCTCGTCTACCCGGGCGGCGTCGGCAACGGGCTGCACATGAACGTCAGTTCAGGCATCACCACGGCCGGCGTCGACCTCGCCTCCCGCCTCGGCGTACCGCTCGACACTCCGGTCACGGAGTACGTGTGCGTGAGCCACCGCGACGACACCCCGCAGAGCATCGCGCACCTCTACGTACCGAACGGCACCCCGTACACCAGCGACGCGACCAGCGAATCCCCTTGGGGCGACGACCTGGTCCTCGCGGCCGGCGACGCGGCGCCCGCGGCGTACAGCACCGACCTGGTCACCGCCCGGTTCCCCACCGCGGCGGAAGCACAGTCGTTGCGCATCTCCCTCCGCGTGCCCGTCCTCGCCGTGGAGCGGACCTTCACCACCGACGACGGTGAGGTCGTCGCGTACGCCCACGTCGTACTGCCCGGCGATCGCACGGAGGCCGCCTTCGTCACCCCGATCGGCACGGCGACCGAGACGACCGAGAAGAAAGCCGAAGCGCGATGAACGCACTGCCGAACCCCGAGAGCGCGACGCCGATCTCGGTACGCCGATGGCCCAACAACCGAAGGTGCGTCGGCCGCGCGCGCCGCGATCTGCGCGACGTACTGACCGCGTGGGGCCTTGCCGAGCTGACGGACCCGGCGGAACTCGTCCTCTCCGAACTCGTCACCAACGCCGTACGCCACGCCCGTCACCCCCTCGGGCGCGAGATCGAGACCCGGTACGAGCGCGCTGACGGCGGTGTGCGGATCGAGGTGCACGATGCCAACGACCAGTGGCCGGAATTGCAGAAGGCGGACGAGGAGGCGGAGGCCGGGCGCGGGCTGATGCTGGTCGACGCGATCACCGAGCAACGCTGGGGGGCGAGCAAGCGCGAGGGCGTCGGCAAGCTCGTCTGGGCGCTCGTCACCGTTGACACCTCCGGCCAGAGGCCGGACCTCGGTGAGTGAGGGGAGCCCTGCCATGAGCAGCAGTACGACGGAGCCGCGTACGTCCGAAGCCGACGAGCCCGTACGGCGGGACCGTACGTGGACCATCACGACCACCTGCGGTTGCACCGTCTCGGGCTACCTGCCTGCGTGGGCCGAGGCCGACCCGAGTGAGACGGGCGTCCTCCTGGACGAACTGACCACGCTCATCGCCGACATGAACCACTGGACGGGCTTCTCCGGCCAGCGCATGGCCGTTGCTCAGCACGGCGTGGAGACCGAGGATTCCGAGGTCTTCCGGACGAGCATCGACGCCACCCCGTACGTCGGCGGCCCGCTGCCGCGACTGCCAGTCGCCAACATCCGGATCGTCGGCGACTACTGGCTGCACGGCCTTACCCCGACTGCCCTCGCCGAGGTCGCCGCCCAGTTACGAGCACAGGCAACCTTGTTGGACGACGAGATACGGCCGCAGCTCGTTGCGGCTCGGGAAGACTGGCTCACCCAGCAACGGACATGACCCGCGTACGTAGACGAGGCCCGGCGCTCCAACTTTCGGAGTGTCGGGCCTCGTTGCGACTACGGCAGCGTCTCGGCGTCCATGCGCGAAAAGATGAGGTCACTCTCGTCGGTCACCGGGCCCCGCAGCCGCACGGGCACGGCCGCCGGGCCGCGCAGCGCGGAGGGGTACGTCGCCGCCGCGTACTCATTGGCCAGCCGGTAGACGTGGAAGCCGGCGCTCTGCATCGTGTCGAGCAACTCCTCGACCGAGTCGCCGAGTTGCTCCATACGATCCGGAGTTACCTCGACCGTCACCTCGGCGTCTGGCCGCAGCTGTTCGAGCAGTGGCGCCATACCCCGTACGACGCTGCCCTCCGCACCCTCGACATCGACCTTGATGACGCGCGCTGTCGCGATCTCGTCCTCCTCCAGGACGTCGGGCAGCGGGAACGCCTCGATGTCGAACGTCGACTCGGTCGGGCCGTCCCACGGAACGATGCTGTTCGCGCCCATGTTGGCGGAGCTGGCCAGAATGAAGGTGAGGGTCTGCTGCTTGTCGGAGACGGCGGTGTGGACGGCGCGGATGTTGGTGAGGCCGTTGAGTCGGGCGTTCTGCTCAAGCCGTTGGTTGAACGCCTGCGACGCCTCGATCGCCACGACCCGCCCCTCAGGGCCGACGAGCTGCGCGGCGAGGACGCTGAAGTAGCCGACGTTCGCGCCGACGTCCACGTACGTGTCGCCAGGCCGTAGCCGCCGCTGGAGCCACTGCGTCATCCGCGGCTCCCACACCCCGAAGAGGTACAGGTACCGCTGAATGAGGTCCTGCGTATCCACGGCGAAGCGAGCCCCGGTCGCGGTGTCGGTGACGCGTCGGCGCGGCTCGTCGCGTAGCCGCGGATTCAGGTAGCGACCGGCCAGCGGCGCCTTCCCGACAGTGCCCGGGGCATTGCGGACGTACCAGCGGCCGAGCGTGACCAGGGCCTCTGAAGTGGGGTTGCTCATCCGATCGCCTCTCCGCAGGTCGCCACGCGCACGGTAGCACCGCGGCCCGTCGCCGCCTTCGAGCCAGAAACCCGAAGCACGCCCCCAAGCCTCCGGCACGCCCCTAAAATCCTCAAGACGTCTTCATGACTCATGGGGGAGGGCGAGGACGGCGTGAGCACTTCCGAGCAACTTTTGACCATCGCGGCCGTCCTGCTCGGCGCCTTCACCACGTACGTCACCAACTACTGGACCGAGCGCCAGCGCATCCGCCGCGAACTCCTCACCCGCTGGGACGACAAGAAGCTCGACGCCTACGAGGGCTACGTCGACCGCGTCCGCGCCGGCGTCTTCCTCGCCGTCGAGCTGTACGAGCACACCGAGGACATCCGCCGCAGCGACGAACCCGAGTCCGCGCTCCGCGCCCAGCTCACCGAGGCCGCCCACCTCCGCGGCCGTGCCTTCGAGCGCATCATGCTCCTCGCCGGCGACGCCGTCGTAGAAGCTGCCCACAACCTCAACGCCGCCGCCCTCGCCGTCGACTGGCAAGCCACCGGCAAAACCCCCGACACCCTCCCCACCTGGCGCGACCGCAACCGCGCCGTCTTTCGCGCCATCAACGCTTTCCACGAGGTGGCCCGCGAAGACCTCGGCGTCAGCGGCACCCTCACGGGCGACACCCACCCGGACCGCGACCTCCTGTTGCCGCCAACTCAGCGTGACGGCACGACTGGATATTGAAGTGTAGCCATCATCATTAAATGGTTCGGGTCGAAACGTGTACTGCAACTGCAAACGCCTCACTCCTGTCCCCTAGCCAAAATCTCCCTATTCTTCGGAAGGGAGATTCCAGGAGAAATCCTTAAGCATTCTCGCAGCTTCCCTTCGGACCGAGGGAAGAAAACTCTGCTTACTAGCTCGAAAGAGATAGGCCCGAAGCTCTTGCTGAGCGGAGATCGATCGGGGAAGTCCATGAATATTGAGACCGCGCAAAACACCATAAGGGATTGCAGTGCCATCCATTTCTAGTCCTTCCCCGAGTGCCTTGACAGCGTGTTTTCCAACGCTCGTGTTTTGATCAGCGAAGTACACGAGGGATTCTGCAACCGCTGAGCGGATCCGTACGTGTGCGGAGGATGGCACGCCAAGCAGGGAGCCAAGCACCAGCTCGTTCCCCACAACCATCGATACGGCGGGGGCTGACCGGACACCCTCGATACGCAGAGGGGTTTCTGAACTGCTAAACAATGACAAGAAATCTCTCATGGCGTCGCTTGCACTGATGCTCGTCGCGATACACAAGAAACGAAGACGGGCACCCGAGGGCTTTTCACTAGAAGTAGTACTCTCCATGAAAAAGCGCTGAGTAGACGAGAGTAGTTCAGGTTCGGACGTTAGGCGGTCTCTTACCTCAGCAGGAATCCGATCAATATTCCGCGCCAGGTAGTCAAGTACCGGGTCCTTTTGGTGTGACGCCGTGGCAGGGTTTCTTAGCAGCTCGCATACAGCTTCCCAGTTGTCGGCATGTGGCGCAAGAAGGGAAAGCGCAGAGCCGATGACTCCCGGGTTTACCCCTCCGAAGGAGTAGGCACCTTTACGCGCCTTATCGATAGTGTCGCGAATCGCGATACTACTCCGTGAGGAGATGCTCTGTTCCTTCCCCACCACTACGTCCGGGAAACCTTTCTCTGCGAGCTCAAGAATCAGTGCCGATCTATTCAATGAGCTGGAGTTCGTATCTGTTTCCCGGAAGAAGTGTAGGGAGGGCAGATGGCCTTGTAGCGCCAGTTCGAAGAGAATGGTGTCTCTCAGATCTTCGTGTTCGTCGGAGACATCGCCTAGGAGTTCGCTAGCCCAGGTAGCCTTCTCGGATTCGCTGACTAGACGCCAGCTCATATTGCCCACCGCAGGGAGCATATTCTGAAGAACTACCGCATTGGCATCTTTATACAGACTACGAATTCGACCAGACAAGTAATCTGTGTCCGATGCGGAAGCTGCTAGGGCCGAAATTGCGTCCCACGTTGCCTCGCGCATCGAGTGCCATCCGCCAGGAACGAACTGCTGCCCCGAATTCGCCGATGATAGAAGTGTTCGGCAAATTACATCAGCATTATGGGGCGTTATTAGCGGAGCGGCGATTTTAAATACAATTAGGTCTTCTTTTGTGACGTGCCTAGGAGCACGACGGATTGACTCTTGTAGCTCGTCAGCAAGAATTTGCAGCGGACCCTCTTCGCGAAGGAGTCTGAGTGATTGTTCGTAGGAGTCTGAGTCGCCACTCCGGCGAAGCAAGTTAAGGCCGTCCCTCAGAACCCATCCCCTGTACTGGGGATCAACTTGCCTCATCACTCGTTCGCGACCCAGGATTCCATGAGAATTACGGGCCTCGAACCAATTTGCCAGCAGCTGGCTGCGCAGCCAGTTTGCGTGCAATACGCGGGCGATTGCATCATCAAAGAAGAGAGTCCGAGAAGATGAGATCTGTCCTCTATCTCTCACTTTCTCCTCGAATTGTTCTTTGAGCAAAGGAGCCACTGCGCCGGCCAAGGGAGCATCAAGCGAGTAAGTCGCTGTTCGTGGTGACCGATTCGAAGTTGAGCTTCTTGAGACCTGACCCATACTCGCCGCAGCCATCGCCGCTGCAATTTGAGGGAATGCGTTCAAAAACCTAGATCTAAGTGATTCGACGACACCCGTGAGAAATTCTTTGACTTCAAGTGATGAGTCTTCGATTTCGTATAGGGGAAGGGATGCGGAGGAGATCTCAACTGCCCGCTCGTAGGCGTGCGCGGAAGCGACGTAGTCGCCAAGCTCAGCGGTTCGCAAACCAATTTGGGCGTGCAGAGCAGCCTGGGTAAGTAGCGGCAATTCATCGTCGCGTTCGAGTGTTGCACGACACAGAGAGACCGCATCATCGAAACGGTCGCTATCCGCGAGGCTGACACTAGCTACAAGCGCAGCGACCGCACGCATCTCGGAGGAAATGAGATAATTTTCGATTAGTGAGGTAAGGCAGTCCAATCCATCTGCCTCATGCGGGTGGACCATAGACATAGACACAGATCGGACCAGTTCCCACTCACTTGATACAGTGGGTTTCTCATTTTCTTCCGCTGGGAACAATTCAGGCATATCGTTACGGCGTTGATTTTCGTATTCCCGAAACCTTCCGAGCACGGCTAGCGCGAGAGAGTAGTCGGGGCGAAGATCTGTTTCTTGGTTTTTGGCCAGTACCATCTCATCAGGGCTCAGCACCGCAAGTGTCCAGTAGTACATTTTCGCCTCCGCCATTGTTAGCACTTTCCTATTTAGTTTCACTAATTGATTTTGTCAAGATTCGCAAGAGTTCGTCATGAAGTTCGGTCTGGTTCAGTATAGTTGTCTCTACAAGCGAATTTTCAATATCAAGAACCGCAAGTTTACTACGTTCGGTCAGCTCTCCGTTAGAAATAACGAAAATCTTTCTTCTTGCCTTTTTTGCGGCCTCAAGGAGCTTCAGACAGTCAAGGGAGCCGTCTAGGTCGTCTGCGATGATAACGACAATTCGAGATTGCTCGACTGCCTGTGCGATTGAGGCTCCTGATTGCGTACTGAGAGAACCAGGCTCTTCGCTTACAGACAGACTCAGAATCCCTTCGATACTATGAATCATCCTCGCGGTTTGCACTGCGCGAAGGACGTCGTTGGCAACATTTTCGCTTTTCTTCTCGGATGCCCAGGTGAAAGCCCAGTGCTGCTTTTCGCTTTCACTTTCAGCGGTATTAGTGCTGGCGCTTTCCGCTAGATCGTCACCGGTGCCGCTCGCGTGCTCTGCGAGCCGCTCTTTGACTTTCAGTACCTTTCTTCTAAGCGTCAAGAGAACCAGGTCATCAGAACTCGATGGTTGAATAATTGTCGAATGGTCACCAGGCAGCGAACCCGTGTCTTGGAACAAACCTACAGCCGAAACTGGCCGCACGATATTATCTGTTGAGCCGAAATATGCGGAGATCGGAATGTGCCACTCGGTGTCGCTATGCGTAGTGGCTCTAACGACATTGTGCACAACCTTGTTTTGTGCTTCTGCGACTGCTTCGCTAAGAACTCCAAGTTCTTTTGCCTGAGAATGACGAAAGAAGAATAGAATCCACCTTCGAGCCAAAAGGAATAGTTCGGACCCGGAGTTTGGGCAAGCGAACATGATGATGTACTTAATATTCGCAAGCTTTTTTCCGCGCCCCGCGTTGAGTGTGCGCTGTAGGTATCTCTGTACTACGAGCCCACCCTGGCTGTGACTCACGATAATCACGGCATCGTAATCAGCGAACTTTTCCTCAAGGAAGGTCCTCAGCCCTTCTGCGATGTCATTGATATTTGGAATTCTGTGCAGGGGGTTGATTTTAAACTTCGGGGATGGATAATTATATGTATCCACTACGACGTCGGCAAAATCGGAGTTGGAGCCGATAAGCTTTCGGAGGGGGGACCATGTTTCCTCTCCTGAGAACAGCCCGTGCACAAAAATTATGGCTAGGCTCGGTTTATCCACCTTGCGCTCCTGGTTTACAGGCAGAACGGCGAGCGGGTGACGAGTGCCGCCACGTGGCAAAGTCCACGATGTCCGGGTTGTTCAGCATACCAACCAGATGCAGTAAGGTGTAGCTGTGCGGTGATCTACGCCTAGATTTCCAACCTTGGGGCATTGTTGCTCCAATCGGTGTCTAACGGGCCATGGACGGGCCATGGGTTCCGCGTGCATGCCAATAGCTGGTGTTTCCCCAGCTAGGAGGCGGCACGACCTCCTAGCTGTGAGCGGTCTTGAAAACCGTCGTGGCAGCGATGTCACCGTGGGTTCAAATCCCACAGCCTCCGCGGTAGGTAGTGAACATGCAGGTGGGGCGGGGTCTCGATCACATCGAGATCCCGCCCCACCTGTTGTGCGTCCCGCTCGTGTGCCACCGAATCCCACCGATGACCAGTGCGTGTGGTCAACCTGTGGTCAGGTTTCGCGACCCCTTCTGCGGACTACGCTCCGCTATCCCGTCTGGTCAGCGAGTGCTTGGCTGATCAGCTCGTTGGCCCGGTCCTGCACGCCGCGAAGGATCTTCGCGTAGAAGCGGAAGAGCACGGCGACGCTGTGCCCGGCCCGCCGTGCGGCCTCCACCGGGTCGACGCCCGCCACCTTTCCCCGAGCCGCCTGCCATCTCGGTGTACTCGGTGGGACGTACGCGCCCGCCGCCGACAGCGCGGAAGAGCTGGCCGTCCGGAGCGGTGCCGTACGTCCTGATGTGCTCGCGGAACATGCGGACGAGGACCGGCGGACGGCACCGATCTGGTCGCCTTGCGTGCACGGCGCTTGAGTCCGCGCTTCTCGTACGGCTGCCCGTCGTCGGTCCAGCCCGATCCGACTTCGGGCCGTGACTCGGAGAGGACGAGTTCGCCCCAGGCATCCTCGTCCTCCTCGTCGGGGAGGAGGCACCCTGTTTCGCCGAGTGCTGCGGCTTCGGAGGGTCGTGTCGAGGCGTAGTAGAGGCAGCCGAAGAACGCTTCGAGATGCTCGCCGACGTGGCCGCCGCTTCCCGTTCCCGGGGCCGCGCCTTCGAACGCATCATGCTCCTCGGCGGTGACGACGTCGTTGAGGCCGCCCACGACCTCAACGCCGCTGCCCTCGCCGTCGACTGGCAGGCCACCGGCAAGACCCCGGACACCCTGGAAGCCTGGCGCGACCGCAACCGCGCCACCTTCCGCGCCATCAACGCGTTCCACGAGGCCGCCCGCGTGGACCTCGGAGTCTCGGGCAATGTCACCGGCGAAGCCCACCCCGCCCGTGATCTCCTCCTCCCCCCGGCCCGCCGCGACAACAACGCCGGCACCTGAGGGCGATGCGGGGCTCTCCTTCCTTGCGTCCTCTCGGCCGTCCATGGTCCCTGGGTGGCCAATGGATGCTAAGGATGTCGTGGGGCTCGCTCCCCGCATGCACGTTGCTGTGCCGAAGAGCGGGCAAGTCTTGGCCTGGTGGCGAAGTGCCTGAGTGTTGGCGGATTATTGCAATAAGGAATATATGTCCGAATCTCGGCAGGTGAGTAAAATTGGCCGTCGAACCGAATAAAGCCCCAGGTCATTCACTCTGCTCCCCGCCCGCGCGGGGCTGTTCCCCCCCGTGGAGGCGGGGCGCGGCCATGTCTACGCTGCTCCCCGCCCGCGCGGGGCTGTTCCCATCTACCTGATGGCCCGCGACCCGCAGTTCATCTGCTCCCCGCCCGCGCGGGGCTGTTCCCTCCGCAGGCGAGTAGGCATCAGGCCCGTTGGGCTGCTCCCCGCCCGCGCGGGGCTGTTCCCGGGCACGGCATGAGTCACAAGGGGCTCGCCTTCTGCTCCCCGCCCGCGCGGGGCTGTTCCCGGGCACGGCATGAGTCACAAGGGGCTCGCCTTCTGCTCCCCGCCCGCGCGGGGCTGTTCCGACCACCTACCGCATCATCCAGCGCGTCGACGGCTTCTCCCCGCCCGCGCGGGGCTGTTCCCCGGGAGTTAGCCATGGCGGGCAGTGCGGTGGACTGCTCCCCGCCCGCGCGGGGCTGTTCCCCGGGCGATGTGGCAGTCGTCGCAGATCGGCACGCTGCTCCCCGCCCGCGCGGGGCTGTTCCCTCCTTGCTGCTGGAGGTGAGTCCGGTCTCGGGCTGCTCCCCGCCCGCGCGGGGCTGTTCCCGGGACGCGCATGTCCACGGTCAAGCCGCCGGGCTGCTCCCCGCCCGCGCGGGGCTGTTCCCCAACTTCATTCTGGACACGTCCGGCGACTCCGCTGCTCCCCGCCCGCGCGGGGCTGTTCCCTCGTGCCCGCGCCCTACATCGAGCCCGGCCGGCTGCTCCCCGCCCGCGCGGGGCTGTTCCCTCGACAGCGGCGGTGATCAGTTCGCTTGTAAGCTGCTCCCCGCCCGCGCGGGGCTGTTCCCTCCGACAGTGCGATGCTGAGCTGTCCGGCGGCCTGCTCCCCGCCCGCGCGGGGCTGTTCCCTCCTTGGGTACCTCCGCGTCCGAGCCCAGCACCTGCTCCCCGCCCGCGCGGGGCTGTTCCCTCCGACAGTGCGATGCTGAGCTGTCCGGCGGCCTGCTCCCCGCCCGCGCGGGGCTGTTCCCGGGAAGAAGAAGCGCGAGGTCGGCGTGGGCAACTGCTCCCCGCCCGCGCGGGGCTGTTCCCCCATCTGGACGGCGAGGATCTGGGCCTGCTCGCTGCTCCCCGCCCGCGCGGGGCTGTTCCCAGGGCGCCGACCTGGATGCCGCGCCAGGTCGCCTGCTCCCCGCCCGCGCGGGGCTGTTCCCCTGCGGTCCAGCCGTAGCCCGCGCCAGGTCGCCTGCTCCCCGCCCGCGCGGGGCTGTTCCCTGCGTGCTTCCGGAGCCCTGCGGATAGGCGTACTGCTCCCCGCCCGCGCGGGGCTGTTCCCCGATCGGCGAGGCACACGGACCCGGGTGGCAGCTGCTCCCCGCCCGCGCGGGGCTGTTCCCGACTGGCCGGGCCGCCTCGGGTACGTCCACAGCTGCTCCCCGCCCGCGCGGGGCTGTTCCCGATCCGCTCGATGGCGTTGCCCTTCACGTCGACTGCTCCCCGCCCGCGCGGGGCTGTTCCCTCGTAGAGGGCGTCCGCATGGAAACCCATGCACTGCTCCCCGCCCGCGCGGGGCTGTTCCCTGGCGGTCACCGGACCCCTGGGGGTAGGCGTACTGCTCCCCGCCCGCGCGGGGCTGTTCCCCCCGCCGGGCCGTGCGGCCCGGCCACCGAAGGCAGCTCCCCGCCCGCGCGGGGCTGTTCCCACGTCCAACACCGTCGCGGAGCGCACCCGTTCCTGCTCCCCGCCCGCGCGGGGCTGTTCCCGCTTACGTTGGACGTGTGCTCCCCGCGCGCGGGGCTGAACCCCAGGTGCAGGCGATCACGGCGAACCTCTTGTAGTGCTCCCCACACACGTGGGGTTATTCAGCCGGGTCGGTCTGCATCGAGAACTTCCGCTGTGTGGCGCAAACTTGGCTTGTCGGACTTGATGGCGGCAACTGGGCGGCGCCTCAGCCTGTCGACGCTCTACTCGGCGTCGGTCTTATGAGGGTTGCTCCGTAGGTCTGCATCTCGCGCACCGGCAGCGTGCGACAGGAGGTCGGGTCAAGACTCGCGTCCCTGTTGGTTAGACCCTCGGCGTTGGCCCCTACCTGGGTCCGTGCCGGGATCCGTGCCCTGGGAGGCGTGCAGGCGGCACGCGGTTTCAGTAGATCTATGCCGAGCAATCAGGGTTCGCTGAGGTCAATTAACCAGGTACAGGTAGAACAAGGCGGACCTCCCTGTGTAAAAGGCAGTGAGTGCCACCTTCATGTGCGTGCGGTGTGCGCGTGCGGCTCGTCATTGCTGCTACGCCTCCAACGACCCGTCAGCACAACACCGTTGGCGAGGCGAGAGCGAGAGGCGTGCTCCAGGAGAGCATGCTCTTCGTCAAAAAAATGACCGGGCCCATGTGTGCGATCCGTTCCAGCGGAGGCACGAGCCCGGTCATGTCCTTCCCCCTGAAGTAGCACCTGCAGAAAGGAAGAACCGCAGGTTAGCAAACCGTCGACAAAGCAGGCCGCCCCGCACTGTCCAGCCGGTGGATGTGCCAAGTGGTCTTGTAACACTGGTGGTTACGGGAGGCGGTGCCTCCCTGCCCGTCGGGGCGTGGCTTCGCGTCGCGGTGCTCGTGTTCGTGTTCGTGTTCGTGATCCAGGTCATCCTGGTAATGCCGCGAGCATACCGATCATCCTGGTCGCCGGTGCGGTTCTAAGGACACCTTGTGTGTGCGGTGAGTAGCTTCGACTCACCGCACACACGGCAAGTGACGGGTTCGATCAAACATCTACCATCGGACAGCCGTGGGTGAAGAATCGTTGGCACCGGTGATCACTATTGGTCAACTTGCGCAATGGTGTTGTCGGACGGGGATCGACGGTGTCGAATATGCCGATGGCTCAGCCTCGAATATCACTCCTGAGGTCTGCCTTCTCCCTCTCTGTCGCGGCGCGGAGCGCGTGGGGGAAGCATGATCGGGACACCGATGGGTGGCTGCCGTTGTGGCGGCACATGGCGGACAGCGGGGCTGTGGCCTGCCGGTTGTGGGATGCGTGGCTGCCGGGGAATGTGAAGGCGCTGGTGGGGGAGGCGCTGCCCGGAGGGGTGGAGGACGGGCGGCGGTTGGTGGGGTGGCTGGCCGGGGTGCATGACATCGGGAAGGCCACGCCGGCCTTCGCGTGCCAGGTCGATCCGCTCGCGCAGGTCATGCGGGACCACGGTCTCGACATGCCGTCGTTCGAACGGCTCAGGGAGGACCGCAAGTTGGGCCCCCACGGGCTGGCCGGTCAGCTCTTGTTGAGTGAGTGGCTCAATGAGAGGCACGGGTGGTCCAACCGGGTCAGCGGACAGTTCGCCGTGGTGATCGGCGGCCACCATGGTGTGCCGCCAGGGCACCAGCGCATTCACGATCTCGCGCTGCATCCTGAGCTGATACGTACGCGGGGGAAGAACGAATCGCGCTGGAAGGCCGTGCAGTTCGAGCTGATGGCCGCCTGCGCGGAGGTGGCGGGCATCCGTGCGGACGACTTCAGCGCGTGGAAGTCGGTGAAGCTCTCCCAGCCGGTCCAGGTCACGCTGACCGCGATCGTGATTCTCGCGGACTGGATCGCCAGTTCGGCAGACCTGTTTCCGTACATCACGGCGGAGGGGACGCGGCGGTCGCAGTCGGAACGGTTGGAGGCGGCCTGGCTGGGCCTCGACCTTCCCGGCCCCTGGGAGCCGGACGAACCGGCGGGTACAGCAGCCGACTTGTTCGCCGCGCGCTTCGACCTACCGCAGGGCGCGTCCGTCCGCCCCGTGCAGGAACAGGCGGTCGGCATCGCGCGGGAAATGGACCCGCACGGCCTGTTGATCATCGAAGCACCCATGGGTGAGGGCAAGACGGAGGCGGCTCTCGCGGCGGCAGAAATTTTGGCCGCGCGCACCGGGGCGGGCGGTTGCATGATCGCATTGCCCACGCGGGCGACCGGCGACGCGATGTTCGCCCGGTTGATCGACTGGATCGGCCGACTGCCGTCCGACGGGCCGCAGTCCGTCTTTCTCGCCCATGCCAAGTCCGCGCTCAACGACACCTGGGCGGGCCTCGCCAGCCGCAGTGCCCGCACGGTCGCGGCGGTCGATCTCGACGGCGGGGACGAGTTCGACGGCCCCAACGCCCGGCAACGACGTCGTCCTTCCGGACTCCAGGCCCACCAGTGGCTACGTGGACGGAAGAAGGGGCTGCTCGCGTCCTTCGCGGTGGGGACGATCGACCAGGTGTTGTTCGGCTCGTTGAAGAGTCGCCACTTGGCCCTGCGCCACCTCGCATTGGCGGGCAAGGTCGTCGTGATCGACGAAGTCCACGCCTATGACGCCTACATGAGCACGTACCTGGAACGTGTGCTGGAATGGCTGGCCGCATACCGGGTTCCGGTCGTGCTGCTGTCGGCGACCCTGCCCGCCGGTCGCCGCCGGGCGCTCGCCGAAGCGTACGCAGGTCACCCTGTGTCCGAGGCCGACCGGTCCGGCGACACGTCCGCCGCAGCGTCCGCCGGGACGTATCCACTGCTGACCGCCGTCTCGCCCGGCGGCCCCACCGTGGTCCGGCAGCCTCCCGCCGCGTCCGGCCGCCGCACCGACGTCCATGTTCAGCCGCTCGACGACGACGTGACCATCCTGGTCGACCGCTTGGAGGACGAACTCAGCCAAGGCGGTTGCGCACTGGTGGTACGTAACACCGTCGACCGCGCGCAGGAAGCGGCGGGGCGGCTGCGGGAGCGCTTCGGTGAGGAGCGGGTCACGGTCGCCCACTCGCGCTTCGTCGCTGCCGACCGGGCCCGCAAAGATGTTGAGCTGCTCGACCGCTTCGGCCCCAGGAGCAGACGCCCCGAAGGCGCGCACATCGTCGTGGCGACCCAGGTTGTCGAGCAGTCCCTCGACCTCGACTTCGATCTCTTGGTCACCGACCTTGCCCCGGTCGACCTGATATTGCAGCGGATGGGTCGGCTCCACCGGCACGACCGACCGCGCCCCCCTCGCCTCCGGGACGCGCGCTGCCTGATCACCGGCATAGCCGACTGGGCACAGGATCCGCCGGAGATCGCCCGCGGCTCGGTCAAGGTCTACGACGGAGAACACCTGCTGCTGCGCTCGCTTGCCGTCCTCCGGCCGCACGTGGAAGGGCGCCCCTTACGTCTGCCCGAGGACATCAGCCCACTCGTACAGGCGGCGTATGGCGATGATCCGCTCGGCCCGGACAGTTGGGCCGCAAAGATGGCGCAGGCCAGAGTCGCCTACCGCGCGCTCCTGGCCGAGAAGTCCGACCGGGCCGAGGCATTCCGGCTCGGTCCCGTACGCCGCGCGGGTCGACCGATCATCGGCTGGATCGACGCCGGAGTCGGCGACGCCGACGACACCGCGGCAGGACGCGCCCAGGTACGCGACACCGACGACACGCTCGAAGTCCTCGTGATCCAGAGGCGAAGCGACGGAACGCTGACCACATTGCCGTGGCTGGACAAGGCAAGGGGCGGACTCGACCTGCCCGAGCACGCCGTACCGCAGGGGAGAGCGGCCCGCGCCGCCGCCGCGAGTGCGCTGAACCTCCCCTGGCACTTCTCCAAATCCTGGGTGATCGACCGGACGATCCGCGAGTTGGAGAAATTCTGTCCTGCGGCCTGGCAGGTGAAGGAAAGCCCTTGGTTGGCAGGGGAGTTGTTCCTGGTCCTCGACGAGGACCGCCGAGCCCGGCTGGTCGGTGCCGAGGTCCGCTACAGCCCGTCCGACGGGCTTCTCGTGGTGCCGGAAGGTGCCCACGACGTAAGGGTGGTAGACGGAGTGCCCTCATTCGACCTGGTGTCCCGGCCCTGGATTCCCGTGCAGCGACTGGACGGGACGACGGACGAGATGTCCCTGCGCGACGTCTTCGCAGAGGCTGCCGGGCTGCGGCGGATCGTCGGCGACGTACCGACGCAGGAGTTCGCCCTGATTCGACTACTGCTCGCCGTCCTGCACGACGCCGTGGACGGCCCGCGAGAGATCGAGGACTGGGGTGAACTGTGGGAGTCCGACGAGCCCTTCACCGCGGTACCGGAGTATCTCGACCGGTATCGCGACCGATTCGATCTGCTCCATCCTCAGCAGCCGTTCCTCCAAGTCGCCGGTCTGCACACGGAGAAGAACGACATCGGTCCACTGAGCAGAATCGTCGCCGACGTTCCCAACGGCGATCCCTTCTTCAGCATGCGTCAACCCGGTCCCGATCGGCTCGGATTCGCCGAGGCGGCGCGCTGGCTCGTGCACACTCACGCTTTCGACACGTCTGGGATCAAGTCGGGAGCCGTTGACGATCCGAGGGCGAAAGGCGGCAAGGGCTACCCGTCAGGTGCTCTGGGCGTCGGTTGGGCCGGGAACCTCGGCGGCGTCTTCGCCGAAGGCGACACCCTCAAGGAAACCCTGCTGCTCAATCTGATCTCTGCGGACAACGACTTCCTCCAGGTCCACACGGACGACAGGCCCGTATGGCGCCGACCTCCCCTCGGCCCGCAGCCGATCGCGGCGGACCCCGACGACCCCCGCCCGTCCGGCCCTCGTGACCTCTACACCTGGCAGAGCCGACGCATCCGTCTGCACCACGGCGACGGCGAGGTGACGGGTGTCGTCCTCTGCTACGGCGACCCCTTCGCCGTGCGCAACCGGCATCGGCGCGAACCCATGACCGCCTGGCGCGACAGTCCGACTCAGGCGAAGAAGTGGGGCGAGCCTCAAGTCTTCATGCCGAGCCAGCACGACCCGAGCCGCGCGGCGTGGCGCGGTCTCGCCGCTCTTCTCGGTGACAAGGGCCGGGGGAGGGAAGGCGCCGAGCAGCGGCAGAGAGCAGAGCGCACTCTGCCGCCCGGAGTCGTCCAGTGGCTTGCCCGGCTCACGTACGAGGAGTATCTGCCGCGACTCGGCCTGCTGCGCACCCGGATCGTCGGGGCCAAGTACGGCACACAGCAGTCGGTCATCGACGAGATCACGGACGACGAGATCCTGCTCCCGGTCGTCGCGCTTCACGCGGAGCGACCCCTCTACGGGAAAGTCGCAGTCGCTGCCGTCGCCGACGCCGATGACGCGGTGAGGGCGCTGGGCCACCTCGCGGGCAACCTCGCCCAGGCAGCCGGTTCCGACCTGGGACCGGCCACGGCCACAGCCCGTGACCTCGGCTTCGCCGCGCTGGACAGCCCGTACCGGGCGTGGCTCAGCGGCCTGCGGAACATCTCCGACCCTGAGGAGTACCGCGGTCAGTGGCAGCGGACGGTCGGTACGACGATCCGCGCCCTGGGGCGAGAACTCCTCAACGACGCGGGGCCGGCGGCGGCCGAGGGACGGTACGTGGACCTGCCGGACGGCAATGGCCGACGCTGGCTGAATGACGCACAGGCCGAACTGTGGTTCCTGGTGAACCTGAGGAAAGTCCTGCCGTTGGCGCCGAGTCCGTCCGTCGCGCCCACCGGCGCCGCGATCGGCTCGGGCGGTGCGGAGTCCGGTGAGGAAACAGTGCTCGTCGCTCACTACGCGGCCGGCACACAAGACGCAGCAGACGCAGCAACGGAGCCCGCGTGATGACCACAACCGTCCCCAACCCGTCCGGCGCCCGCGGATACGACCTCATTGGCACAGCGACCGACCGCTGCATCCGCAGGCTCCAAGGCGGCTACCGAAACGACCGGCCGGCCGCGGTCGCGACCGTGGCCAGGCTGCGGCGCGGCGTCGGCCGTCCCGCCTACGACGTACAGGACCTCTGGGGACTGACCGGCACGGAGGAACTCGCTCTCGTCATCGCCGAATCCGCGACCGGCACCGTACAACGGCCGGACGAGGAGCGAGCGGACGAGGCGCTGAACATGGCCGTCACCTTGTGGGCCCTGCACCAGCAGTCCCACCGCGACACCGACACACACGTCCCCGGTTACGGGCTCGGCCGGTCCGTGCGCCTGCTGATGGTGCCCGCGGCCGTCAGGACAGTGGGCGGTCCGGCCCCGGCGTCACCGGTCCCTGTGCCTTCCGAACCGGAGATCGACGAGGTGATCCGCCGACGGTTCGTGCGGGTCGGCACCGCCACCACCCTCGATGTCCTCGCCCAGCGCCTGCGGGAGATCGTCCTGCTGCTTCGGAAGAACTCCATTCCGCTCGACTACGCGCTCCTGGCCGATCAGCTCTACCGCTGGCAGCGGCCCTCGGCCCAAGCCGACGTCCGCAGGACATGGGGCCGGGACTTCCACGCGGCGGGTGTGGTGCCCGGCCGCCGAACGCCAAAGGACTGAAAGCGCGCACGCCGGGCAACGCCAAACGCGCTGCTGGCTTCTGACGTTCCCTCAGACACTCATCCGCACTTCCATGCGACAGGACTCAGGACCGTGACCCGAACCATCATCGACGTGCACATTCTTCAGACCGTTCCGCCGAGCAACATCAACCGCGACGACACCGGATCGCCCAAGACCGCGGTCTACGGAGGTGTCCGTCGGGCCCGGGTCTCCAGCCAGGCATGGAAGCGGGCCACACGAAAGGCGTTCGACGACCTCGTTGACCCTGCAGAATTGGGCGTGCGAACCAAGAAGGTCGCTGAAGCGGTCGCGGAGCGGATCCTCGCGCACGAGCCGGCCCTCGACCGTACGGCCGCGCTCGCGCTGGCCGCCGAGACGCTGCGTACCGCCACCGGTTCGAAGATCGATCCGCCCAAGCGCAAGGCCAAGGAGGGCGAGCCCGAACCAGCGCCGGAAGCGTCGTACTTGATGTTTCTCAGCGCCCGCCAGCTCGACGCGCTCGCGGAACTCGCCCTCAAGGGCAGCGAAGGCAAGGGCGATGTCGCCGTCCTCAAGGGCTTCTTCAAGAACAAGGACAACAAGGCTCTCGCCAAGCACCTGGTGGACACCCGCCACTCGGTCGACATCGCACTCTTCGGCCGAATGGTCGCCGACGATGCCGGACTCAACGTCGAGGCGGCCACCCAGGTCGCCCACGCCCTGAGCGTGCATGCCGTCGACAACGAATCGGACTACTACACGGCCGTGGACGACCGGAACACCGGCGCGGAACCCGGCGCGGGCATGATCGGCGTCATCGACTTCAACTCCGCGACGCTCTACCGGTATGCGGCTCTGGATGTCGACCGCCTGCATGCCAACCTCGGCGCGGGACTGCGCGAGGAGGAGCACGCGGCGGCTCCGACCCGTCGCGCCGTCGAGGCGTTTCTGGAGGGCTTCATCACGTCTCTGCCCAGCGGCAAGGTCAACACCTTCGGCAATCACACGCTGCCGAGCGTCGTCCTCGTCAAACTCCGTTCGAAGCGGCCCGTCAGCTTTGTGGCGGCCTTCGAGCGAGCCGTCGCCCCGAAGCGCCGCGAGGACGGCTTCGTCGAGGAGGCGTGCCGCCGACTGGCCGCTCACGTACCGGAGTTGGAAGCGGCGTACGGCATCGCGGGCGACGAAGGAACCTGGCTTGTGCGGGTGGGCGAGGGAACCGGGCCGCTCGCCGCCCTTGGCGAGAGCATCAGCATTCCCGAACTGGTTTCGTCGATCGGCGAGTCGGTGGCTGAGCGGTTGATCCATGGCACGGCGGATTCCGCAGGGCGGGAGTCCGGCGCGTGAGCGTGCTCCTGCTGCGCCTGGCCGGTCCATTGCAGGCATGGGGCTCAGCCGCGCGATTCGCCCGCCGCACCACCGAGAACGCCCCCACCAAGAGCGGCGTACTCGGCTTGCTGGCCGCTGCCGAGGGCAGGGAACGCGATGCCGACCTCAGCGATCTGACGGAGCTGCGCTACGGCGTCCGCGTCGATCAACCCGGCACGCGTATCAGGGACTTCCAGACCGCGCACCACTTCGACACGGACAAGGCGATGCCGTTGTCGGAGCGCTTCTACCTGGCCGACGCCGTATTCGTGGCGGCGGTCGAGGGGGAACCCGCGCTGATCGGGCGCTTGAACGCGGCCGTACGGGCACCGGTGTGGCTGCCGTATCTGGGACGCCGCTCGTGCCCACCGTCCCAGCCGCTCGACCTGGGTGTGTGCGACGACGCGGACATTGTGACGGCGCTGGGAGAGGTGCCCTGGCAGGCATCGGGCTGGTACCGGCATCGTCACGGCACGCCGCGCGAGCTTGCGCTGCTGCTCGACTGCCCGCCCGGCACGTCCCCCGACCAGAGCTTCCGTGACGCGCCGGTCAGCTTCGACCCGCGGCACCGGCGTTACGGGCTGCGCGGTGTGGTGGCGGACCGTGTTCCGAACCCGTCTGTCGAGCGCGCCTCTGTTCACGATCCGACGTCGGCCCTGGGAGCCGTGTGATGTTTATGACCCGGTTTCGCCTCAACACCGCCCGCCGTGACGGCCGCGCATTGCTCGGTTCGCCGCACCGGATGCACGCCGCCGTCGCGATGGCGTTCCCCGAACTGCCCGTGCGAGACGGCTCAGGGCCGCGTGTGCTCTGGCGCGTCGACCGCAACTCGGCCGCCGAAGTGGTGCTGTTCGTCGTCAGCCCCACCCGTCCTGACCTGACACATCTGGTGGAACAGGCCGGCTGGCCCGCCGCCTCGGACACACCGGGCTGGCAGACGTACGACTACGGGGCCTTCCTCGCCCGGCTGTCCGTCGGGAGTACGTGGACCTTCCGGCTCACCGCCAACCCCGTGCACTCCATCCGTCGCACGGACGACGAGCAACGCAAGCGCACCGCGCACCTCACCGCCCGCCATCAGAAGGCGTGGCTGCTGGAGCGGCAGGCCACATCGGGCTTCGCCGTCGTCGAAAAGCCGCCCGAGACAAGGCTGTTGGAGTACGGCGACGAACTCCAGCTCGTCCTCCGGGACAAGCGGGACCTGCGGTTCGCAAAAGCAGCCGAGCGCCGCACCGTCTCCCTCACCTCGATCACGTACGACGGCCGGCTCACGGTGACCGACCCGGACGCGCTGCGCCGCACCCTCACCCAGGGTCTGGGCAAGGCGAAGGCGTACGGGTGCGGGTTGATGACTCTTGCTCCGGTGGGCTGACCGATGAGCACGGTCGGCAGGCGCGGTGCCGCCACGCCGCGCGAACTCACCCGTATCGGGGACCGGTTGTCCTTCATCTACCTGGAACGGTGCGTCGTCCACCGTGACGACAACGCCATCACGGCCGAGAGCGCCGACGGCGTGACACACATACCGTCCGCCACGATCGGCACGCTGCTGCTCGGTCCCGGCACGCGTATCACCCACCAGGCGATGAGCGTCCTCGGCGACTGCGGGGCGGGCGTCGTCTGGGTCGGGGAGCACGGCGTCCGCTTCTACGCGGGCGGGCGCGCTCTGACCCGCTCCTCCGGACTGGTCGAGGCCCAGGCTCTCGCGTGGGCGAATCCGCGGCGACGGCTGGACGTCGCCCGCGCGATGTACCGTCTGCGGTTCCCCGACGAAGACCCGGCGGGCAAGACGCGCCAGGAACTCCTCGGCATGGAGGGGCGCCGCCTGCGCCAGTGCTACCGCGCCGAATCCGAACGCACCGGCGTTCCGTGGCGCCGCCGTGAGTACAACCGGGACGACTTCGCGGCTGGTGACCCGCCCAACCAGGGTGTCACCGCTGCCGCTCAGTGCATGTACGGCATCGCGCACGCCGTCGTCGCCGCCCTCGGCTGCTCGCCGGGCCTCGGGTTCGTGCACTCGGGTCACGAACGCTCCTTCGTCCTCGATATCGCCGACCTCTACAAGACCTCGGTGGGCATTCCCGCGGCCTTCGACGCGGCGGCGGAAGGACCGGAAGACGTGGCGTCCCGAACGCGGCGGGCCGTCCGGGACCGGGTCAACAGAACGCGGCTGCTGGAGCGTTGCGTACAGGACATCAAGGACCTGCTGGGCTACGACGCCGTGCGGGAGGATTCGGACACCGCGGCAGGCGACCGCGTAAGTCTCCAGTCCGACCACGGCGTCGAAGTCGAGAGCGGCCGCAACTACGACTCCGAGATCGTTTGGTGAGGGCATCCCCGTGACCGTCATCATCCTCACCAACTGCCCGGCCGGTCTCCGTGGCTTCCTGACCCGCTGGCTCCTGGAGATCTCCCCGGGCGTCTTCCTCGGCACCCCGTCCGCCCGTCTTCGCGACGTCCTCTGGGCCGAGGTCCGCCAATACGCCAACCAGGGCCGTGCCCTCCTCGCCTACCAAACCGACACCGAGCAGGGCTACACCTTCAAGACCCACGACCACGCCTGGCACCCGATCGACCACGAGGGCCTCACTCTCATCCACCGCCCCCACCCCGGCCGCCGCTCGGACTCCTCCCGCTCCTCCACCTCCCCACCCACCACCGGTTGGAGCAAGGCCGCGAAGCGCCGCCGCTTCGGCGGCGGAAGCTGAGGGGTGCGCGATGCGGTGGCGCGGAACCCGCGCCGCGCCGTGCGCGGCGCGCGAGCGACGGGGACATCGAGGCGATATGTCCGAATCTCTCAACTTAAGTAAAATCCGGTGCTGGCCGTTCCAAAACACCAGGCCAAACACTGTGCTCCCCGCGCCCGCGGGGCTGTTCCCCGCAGGCGCACCGAGGCGGCCTGGTGGGCCTGGTGCTCCCCGCGCCCGCGGGGCTGTTCCCCAGACGGCTTTGGCGAGGTCGGGCTTGAGAATGTGCTCCCCGCGCCCGCGGGGCTGTTCCCCGTCCGATCGTCGGCCCGATGTCGGGATGGGAGTGCTCCCCGCGCCCGCGGGGCTGTTCCCTGGCCGCCGCGAGAGAGCGCTAGCCCGTACGCGTGCTCCCCGCGCCCGCGGGGCTGTTCCCACCGGGTAGTTGATGTCGTCCTCTGGCAGCAGGTGCTCCCCGCGCCCGCGGGGCTGTTCCCCTCGTCGACAACTTCGAGATCAACCCCGCCTTAGTGCTCCCCGCGCCCGCGGGGCTGTTCCCTGATCGAGGGAGACAGGGGGCGGCCTACCGGGGTGCTCCCCGCGCCCGCGGGGCTGTTCCCGGAACCATGCTGCCGGAGTGGTCGAGGACCAGGTGCTCCCCGCGCCCGCGGGGCTGTTCCCCGGCCGCACTGGCGGAACGTGATCGTGTCCTAGTGCTCCCCGCGCCCGCGGGGCTGTTCCCAACGTGTACGACGCCCGCGGCTCCTCGGTCTAGTGCTCCCCGCGCCCGCGGGGCTGTTCCCGGCGGGAGCATCGGGGCGAGATCGAGATGGAGGTGCTCCCCGCGCCCGCGGGGCTGTTCCCGACAGCGGTCGGGTCGCGCGGCTTCATCACCAGTGCTCCCCGCGCCCGCGGGGCTGTTCCCTCCGGGGGGGCCTGTCGGCGCCGTCCGCGCCGTGCTCCCCGCGCCCGCGGGGCTGTTCCCACCGAGGTCGGCAGCCTGGTCCGGGTCAACCGGTGCTCCCCGCGCCCGCGGGGCTGTTCCCGTCAAGGAACTGCGGCAGAACTACGCGCAACTGTGCTCCCCGCGCCCGCGGGGCTGTTCCCATGATGCAGCGGCCCGGCGACGCCGCGAAGCTGTGCTCCCCGCGCCCGCGGGGCTGTTCCCTCCCAATCTCGCCCTCGTCACCTCTGGTCAGCGTGCTCCCCGCGCCCGCGGGGCTGTTCCCAGGGCGCGCACACGGTCGATGGCGCCCTCGGCGTGCTCCCCGCGCCCGCGGGGCTGTTCCCAACGATGCTGGACGAGACGGGCGCCTTTGAGGGTGCTCCCCGCGCCCGCGGGGCTGTTCCCCGTTTGGCCGTTGCCACGTCCGTCTGCAACTGGTGCTCCCCGCGCCCGCGGGGCTGTTCCCACGACCTTGCAGTTGACCGGGGAAAACACCGAGTGCTCCCCGCGCCCGCGGGGCTGTTCCCACTGTCGGCCGCGTCGGCTGGGACGTCAGCCTGTGCTCCCCGCGCCCGCGGGGCTGTTCCCTCCCAATCTCGCCCTCGTCACCTCTGGTCAGCGTGCTCCCCGCGCCCGCGGGGCTGTTCCCAGGGCGCGCACACGGTCGATGGCGCCCTCGGCGTGCTCCCCGCGCCCGCGGGGCTGTTCCCAACGATGCTGGACGAGACGGGCGCCTTTGAGGGTGCTCCCCGCGCCCGCGGGGCTGTTCCCCGTTTGGCCGTTGCCACGTCCGTCTGCAACTGGTGCTCCCCGCGCCCGCGGGGCTGTTCCCACGACCTTGCAGTTGACCGGGGAAAACACCGAGTGCTCCCCGCGCCCGCGGGGCTGTTCCCACTGTCGGCCGCGTCGGCTGGGACGTCAGCCTGTGCTCCCCGCGCCCGCGGGGCTGTTCCCAGGGCGCGCACACGGTCGATGGCGCCCTCGGCGTGCTCCCCGCGCCCGCGGGGCTGTTCCCAGGGCGCGCACACGGTCGATGGCGCCCTCGGCGTGCTCCCCGCGCCCGCGGGGCTGTTCCCAACGATGCTGGACGAGACGGGCGCCTTTGAGGGTGCTCCCCGCGCCCGCGGGGCTGTTCCCATCGAGTCGCACACCTACGACAACACGGTCGCGTGCTCCTCGCGCCCGCGGGGCTGTTCCCGCGCCCACCTGCGGATTCATCCGATCGGCAGGGTGCTCCCCGCGCCCGCGGGGCTGTTCCCTGTGCCGCCAGGCTCCCGAGCTCTTGCGACCGGTGCTCCCCGCGCCCGCGGGGCTGTTCCCGACGCGACCGCGCGGGGGCCGGTGACTGGTCCGTGCTCCCCGCGCCGGTCTCTGTGCCGGGGGCGTCGGTGGGGGAAACCGTCATGAGTTGGCCAGAGAACGCCTGGTGGTGGGTGATGTCGGCCAGCTCGGTGGCGAACCGCTGGGGCGGTACGTCGCTCGCGCTCGGGTCGTCTCTCGCCGACGCGGGCAGGTAGCCGGTCGCGGTGTAGCCGATGGTCGTGGTGATGGTCCACGTCGGCTGTCCATTGCCCCGGCTCGTTGCGCCGGACCCCGCGCTCGTGCGTTCCGGCGTTGCTCCGCTCATGGGTCACCGTCCTTCCCCGGCCGGTCGGCCGGATGCGGGTAAGGCCGGCGCTTCGGGCGAGTGCTGCTCGATCGCCGCGGCGACCTTCTGCCAGGCCGTGAAGACGTTCATCACTTCGTGCTCGGGGGCGTGGGTGAGGTCCAGGAGGAAGCGGCGGATCAGGACTTCGTTGCTCAAGGTGTTCTGGATGCGGGCGATCGTCCACAGGCTGTGGGTAGCGGGTGCCGCTGTCGACGGTCGGCCGGGGGTCATGAGGCGTCCTTGGCGTGGGTGAGGTGGGCGGTCACGGTGTGGCCGTGCGGTCGCCGCGAGTCTCGACGTGGTGGGCGAGGGCGGTGACCATGGCCAGGCCGCGGCCGGGCGTGTCCTCGGCGTCGGGGGGTTCGACGGTCGGTGCGCTTTTCGTCCCTCCGGAGTCGGTCACCGAGATGGAAACCACCGCAGGGGAGACGGCGAGGCTGACGTGGAACGCTCCCGTGCCCCCGCTGGCGGTGTGGAGCACGGCGTTCGCACTCAGCTCCGTGACGATGAGCGCCGCGTCGTCCGCGTAAGGAGAATCGCGCAGCACATCGCGGGTCCAGCGGCGTACGCGGCCAACTTCTTCGGGTGAACCTGGGCACGTCAGTCCCCAGACTCGCGGCCTACTCATATACTCGTGCATACAAGTTACTGCTGGTGGGCGGCCATGTGCGAACGGTTTGAGTTAGACGAGTTTGACGCCGTCGTGCGCGCGCACGGCCGGCGGGGACTTCGCGTCCAGGGCGTCGAGTACGCGGATCGCGTACGCCTCGTCCGCGAGTTCGGAGACTTCAGGTCGGGTGACCCAGCGCAGAGCGCTGGTCTCACTTCCGGTGGAGGGCTCGCCGTCGATCGCCTCGCAGCGGAAGACGAGCGAGACGATGAGTCCGGTCATGTTCTTGTAGACACCCGTCAGGGTGGCGGGCACAGCGATCTTGACGCCGGTCTCCTCCAGGACTTCGCGCTGGAGCGCGTCGGGGATGGTCTCCCCCGCCTCAAGGACTCCGCCGGGCGGTTCCCAGTGACCGTTGTCGCGCCGCCTGATCAGCAAGGCGCGACCGGCGTCATCGACGAT
Organism: Streptomyces sp. NPDC093221; assembly: GCF_044753885.1. Lineage (NCBI taxonomy): Bacteria > Bacillati > Actinomycetota > Actinomycetes > Kitasatosporales > Streptomycetaceae > Streptomyces > Streptomyces sp. NPDC093221. The sequence goes on from NZ_JBIVOA010000001.1 coordinate 242,077, forward strand.
GACCCCGGCGACGCTCACCGAGTGCGGGCGCTCGATCGCCACGTGCCTCATCCTCTCGGGTGGCTAGGCTGCCCACCGTAGCAACAAAGGTCGGCCACTCGTCTAGATATCCAAAGGAGTACGCATGCCCGTTCTTCCCTCCGGCGTCCTGGGGGCGCTGGACCCGACGAGCGACCGCGCGGTGTTCCGCCAGATCGCCGACCAGTTGCGAGAAGCGATCGACAGGGGCACGTTCGGCGAGGGCGACAAGCTGCCCTCCGAGACGGAGTTGGTCGAGCACTACGGCGTCTCGCGGATGACCGTACGGAACTCGCTGTCCGTCCTCCAGGGCGAGGGCCTGGTGGTCTCCGAGCACGGCAAGGGCGTCTTCGTACGGCCCCGCCCGCCCGTGCGGCGCCTCGCCTCTGACCGCTTCGCCCGCCGGCACCGCGAGCAGGGCAAGTCGGCGTTCATCGTGGAGACCGACGCGGCGGGCAGCCACCCCACCGTCGACAGCCTGGAGATCAAGGAAGAACGGCCGAGCCAGGACATCGCCACCCGGCTCGGCGGCCCCCGTCGCGTACTGGCCCGGCGCCGCCGCTATCTCCTCGACGGCCGCCCGGTCGAGTTCGCGACCTCCTACCTTCCGTTGGACCTGGCCCGTGGGACTCCCATCGCCGAGCCGAACCCCGGTCCCGGTGGCATCTACGCCCGACTCGAAGAACTGGGCCACCGCCTCGACCACTTCGAGGAGGAGATCCGCGCCCGCATGCCCGCGCCGACTGAGGTCAAGACGCTCCAGCTCGCGTCCGGCGTGCCGGTGATCCATCTGGTCCGCACGGCGTTCGACACCGAAGGGCGTGCCGTGGAGGTCTGCGACACGGTGATGGCGGCGGATGCGTACGTGCTGGCGTACCAGCTTCCGGCCACGTGACCTGGGCGGACGGTGCGCGACACGGGCGGGGGCGGCCCAACTCCCGTGACTCGTACGCCTTTTCGGCAAACTCATATAGACGAGTAGCCAGGGTTGTGCGGCACAGTGGTTCTCGTGCCCGGTTCGTCGGGTGCACTAGGCGACGCTTGTCTAGACGACTAGCTGTCATGAGTGAAGGGAAAGCGTCGCGTTCCATCCGTGTGGAGACATCGGCGGCAACGATCCTGCTGACCGAAGCTCCGGAGGCGAGGATCAAGGACCGGCAGACCGGGGAGATCGCCACCGACGCGAACAGCGGTAAGCCGCTGATGACGGTCGGCGTGGTCTACATCGAGGACGGTGAGTCCTCGCTGCTCAAGGTGACCGTCCCGCAGAGCGGTGTGGGCGAGGGGCTGGCCCTCGGTGCGCCGGTCGCGCTGCCGGGACTGGTGGCCCGGCCGTGGGAGAGCACGTTCAACCCCCAGGTGGGGGTCTGAGTCCGATGTCGGACCTGATAACGCTGGTGGAGGTGGGTGGTGCCGTCACGGCTGTTGGCGGGGGCACCGCCTACCTGCGGGTTGAGCAACCGGCCGCGTACTGGTCCACCCCCTGCTTCCGCCAGCCCGCCGTGACAACAACGTCGGCACCTGAGCGTGGTGCGCGGCCTTCCGTCCTTGCATCCCCTTGGCCGTTCGTGGCCCCAGGGGCGGCGATGGATGCTCAGGATGTTGTGGAGCCGTACCTCCAGCCTGCACATCGGCAGACTATTGCGATAAGGAAGGTATGTCCGAATCTCATCAAGTGAGTAAAATCGGCCGCCGGACCCAGTAAAGCCTCAGGTCATTTACTCTGCTCCCCGCGCCCGCGGGGCTGTTCCCCTCCACGTTCAGCCTCCCGGCGCTCGACCAACACTGCTCCCCGCGCCCGCGGGGCTGTTCCCTGCGCGCCTCGATCGAGAACCGGGCCCGCTACCTGCTCCCCGCGCCCGCGGGGCTGTTCCCGGTACTGACCTGCGAGTGAAGACCGTCGACCACTGCTCCCCGCGCCCGCGGGGCTGTTCCCCCGATCGCGGGGGTGGCGTTCTGATGTCCCAACTGCTCCCCGCGCCCGCGGGGCTGTTCCCGGCCGCGCCGCCATCTGCTGCTGCCCGCCCTTCTGCTCCCCGCGCCCGCGGGGCTGTTCCCGCCACCCCCGCGATCGGGTTCTTGTTGATGACCTGCTCCCCGCGCCCGCGGGGCTGTTCCCGCGCCGTCCTCGGATTCGTCGGCGACGCGCGCCTGCTCCCCGCGCCCGCGGGGCTGTTCCCCCACGATTCGGCCCACGAGTTCGGGACCTCGTCTGCTCCCCGCGCCCGCGGGGCTGTTCCCGGTGGCCGGTCCAGGACTGTGGCCGGGCGGCGCTGCTCCCCGCGCCCGCGGGGCTGTTCCCATGCGCATGCTGCCGAAGCACCACATGCTGCTCTGCTCCCCGCGCCCGCGGGGCTGTTCCCCCCTACGTGATGCTCCAGTTCCCGGAACTGGGCTGCTCCCCGCGCCCGCGGGGCTGTTCCCACGGTTGCGTCGAACGCGCTGACGGCGTCCCACTGCTCCCCGCGCCCGCGGGGCTGTTCCCCGCCCCGAGGCGACGTGGTAGTCAAACGCTCGCTGCTCCCCGCGCCCGCGGGGCTGTTCCCGCCGGGACGTTCGGCACCAAACCGGTGCTCGTCTGCTCCCCGCGCCCGCGGGGCTGTTCCCGATGACGGTCGCCTCACACCTGCGGCACGCCCCTGCTCCCCGCGCCCGCGGGGCTGTTCCCCCGCCCTTGGACTCGTACCGCTTCCGTCCGTTCTGCTCCCCGCGCCCGCGGGGCTGTTCCCCGGCCCGCCGCCCTGACCGTCTCGGCCTCGGCGTGCTCCCCGCGCCCGCGGGGCTGTTCCCAGGCCCATCAACTGGTCCCGCCGGACCTGCTCGCTGCTTCCCGCACCCGCGGGGCTGTTCCCCGAGGCGGCCTGCTCCCCTCCTACCTCGTGCGCTGCTCCCCGCGCCCGCGGGGCTGTTCCCATCGACCGGTACCAGTTGATGCCGATCAGCACCTGCTCCCCGCGCCCGCGGGGTTGTTGCTCGGGGTGGGAGGGCGTTGGTTCTGCGCCCGTGTCGCGGTCATGCGTGTGGGCGACCTGTGGTCGGGGCGTCGTCTTCTTGAGAGGAAGGGCCAGGCTCTTCGTAGGAAGGAAGCGGGGCGAGTCTGTATGGCCGAGCGGTTTTGAAGGCCGTCGTGGCAGCGATGTCACCGTGGGTTCAAATCCCACAGCCTCCGCGGTAGGTAGTGAACATGCAGGTGGGGTCGGGTCTCGATGCGATCGGGAGCCGGCCCCACCTTTTGTGTGTCCCGTCGCGCTCCCCGTGCCGTCGGTTTCCGGTGGTGACCGGAAAATGGCTGAAAAGGGGCAGGAACGTTTTGGCGCTTGGGGGGACTGGGGGGTGGAGGGGGTGGGGGGTGCGGGTGGGGGAAAGGTGGGGGATGGGGGGTTTGTCGACAGATCGTCACGCTTGCGGGGGAAAAGAGGGGGAGGGGCGGGTTCGGGAGGGGTGGGGTGGGCAACTCTGGTCTCGGCGACGCCGCTCGAAGAAGCAAGACGGCACCGCGGTCGGCCAACCGCGGTGCTCCGGATCGGACCGGGCTTCCACAAGTCCGGACAGTTCAACTAGTCCCGCAACATGTCCCCTTGGAGGGAACACCATGGCAAGCATCCGTACCGTCCGTGCCCTGGCCGCCGTTGCCGCACTGCCGCTGGCGGCCGTGCTGTTCGCCGGCACGGCCTCGGCAGACGACGGCGCGTTCGCGGGTGGCCACTCGAACGCGACGGTGGTGAGCAACTCCGGCGGCAACGTGGGGGGTGGCAACTTCGGCAATGTGACGACGACGCAGCAGGCGGCCACCGGGGCCGGGGCGTCGAACCAGAACAACACGGCGAGCGTGGCCGGTTCCGGCTTCACCGCCATCCACCAGGACAACGTCAGCATCCACTTCGCGCAGCTCTGGTGACCCGCGCCGCGGGTTCGGCGGCGGCGTGAGGGGGCGCCCCGCCACTCCTGACCGGTGACGCGTACGCGCGGCGGCACGCCATGTGCCGCCGCGCGCACGCGTTCCACGGCAGGATGATCGAAGCGGGGAACGGCAAGGACGGTGAACGGTGGGCAGGAGTACGGCGGACGGCGTGACGCTGCTGGTGGTGGGGTCGGCCAACGCGGACCTGGTGGTCAGGGTCGACCGCCATCCCGCGCCCGGCGAGACGGTGCTCGGTACGTCGGGCGTGGCCGTGCACGCGGGCGGCAAGGGGGCCAACCAGGCCGTCGCCGCGGGCCGGTTGGGCGCGCGGGTGGGTTTCTGCGGGCGGGTCGGGGCGGACGCGTACGGGGAACGGCTCACCGCCGAACTGCGGTCCGCCGCCGTGGACACGACCGCGCTCGGCACCGAGGAGACGGTGCCCACCGGCATCGCGCTCATCACGGTCGCGGCCGACGGCGAGAACGCGATCGTGGTGGTACCGGGCGCCAACACCGCGCTCACGGCGGCCGAAGTGACCGCCGCGGTCGGGCCGGCCGTGCGCGTGGTGTCCGCGCAGTGCGAGGTCCCGATGGACGCGGTACGGGCCGCCGCCCGCGCGGCCGAGCGGCACGGCGCCCGCCTGGTGCTCAACCCCTCGCCGCCCGAAGCCGTCAGGGACGATGCCGAGTCGGGTCAACTCCTGTCCTGCGCAGACCCGTTGGTGGTCAACGAGCACGAGATGCGCGTCCTGCTCGGCGCTGCTTCCGCCGCGGAGGCCGACCCGCGTGACCTGCTCCGGCTCGGTGTCCGGTCCGCCGTCGTGACCATGGGCGGCGCGGGCGTGACCGTCGTCGAGCGCCAGGACGTGAGCGAGGACGTACGCGAAGACGTGAGCGGGGACGTGCGTGCGGGCGTACGCGAAAACGTACGCGCGGACGCGGAGCCGCCCTGGGGACGTACGACGCGACTGCCCGCCGTCCCGGTCGAGGTGGTCGACACGACCGGTGCGGGTGACGCCTTCACCGGGGCGCTGGCCTGGCGGCTGGCGGAGGGGGACGGGCTGGTCGAGGCGGCGGGCTGGGCGGTACGCGTCGGGGCGGCGGCGGTCGGCGAATCCGGTGCCCAACTTTCGTCCACAGCCTGTGGAAAACTTCTGGCCGAGAGTGAGGGGGGTCGCGGGCCGGGCGGAAAGCCCGCACAAGAGTCCGCCCCCGCCGCTGTCCCCGGGCCCGCCTCCGGGCCCGCCCCCGCCTCCGGGCCCGCCCCCGATCCCGAGCCCGGCACGGAAGAGCCCCCGGCCTGAACCCGCCACCCCCCGCACGCCCATTGACAACAGCCGCCCTGCCGTCCGAATCTGACGGACAGTCAGATTGTCGAGGGAGGGCGGCGCCGCCATGGACGGATCGGACGGAACGGCAGAAAGCGACCCGCTCCACGCCGAGTTGCGCCGCTACGAAGGCACCCCGGCCGCCACGGGCGGCATCGGCAAGGACCCCGTCAACGCCCCGATGATCCGCCACTGGTGCGAAGCCCTCGGCCACCCCGTACCCTCCGACGGCACCGCGCCCGCCACCATGCTCCAGGTGTGGACGATGGGCGGCCTGTCCGGCCACGAAGGACGCACCCCCGGCTACGACGACCTGCTCGGACGGCTGGACGAGGCCGGTTACGCGGCCGTCGTGGCGACCGACTGCGAGCAGGAGTACGTGGCGCCGCTGCGGCCGGGTCAGCGGGTCACCTTCGACGCGGTCGTCGAATCCGTCTCGCCGCGCAAGTCCACCAAGCTCGGGGCCGGTTACTTCGTCACCACCCGCACCGAGGTCCGCGCCGACGGCGTCCTCGCGGGCACCCACCGCTTCCGCATCCTCAAGTACGCACCCGTGCAGGCAACTTCGGCGCGGGACCCGGATCCCGCCCCCGCCCGTACGAAGTCCGCGACCCGCCCCCGCCCGGTCGTCAACCGCGACAACGCCGCTTACTGGCAGGCCATCCGCGAGGACCGCCGACTCCTCATCCAGCGCTGCACCGCCTGCGGCACCCTGCGCCTGCCGTGGCTCCCCGGCTGCAACGCCTGCGGCTCCCCCGACTGGGACACCGTTCCCGCCTCCGGCACCGGCACCGTCTTCTCGTACGTGGTGATGCACCACCCGCCGTTCCCGGCCTTCGATCCGCCGTACGCGGTCGCGCTCGTCGAACTGGCCGAGGGCGTAAGGCTGTTGGGGAACGTCATCGGCGTCCCGTACGACAAGGTCCGGATCGGCGCGCCCGTCCTGCTCGACTTCCTGGACGCGGACGACGACCTCACCGTGCCGGCCTTCCGCGCCGTCGACACGGAACCCGCCGATACGGGACCCCTCGACGCGGGACCCGCCGACACGGAACCCTCCAGTACGGTCACCACCCCTGAAGCGGAGGCCCCCGCATGACCGCCGTCGGCGACACCCTCCCGCCCCGCCGTATCGACGTCACCCGCACCCTCGTCGTCGCCGGGGCGCTGGCCACGCGCGACTTCCAGGACGTGCACCACGACCCCGAACTCGCCCGCGCCAAAGGCTCTCCCGACATCTTCATGAACATCCTCACCACCAACGGCCTGGTCGGCGGTTACGTGGCCGCGCACTTCGGCCCGGACGCGGTGACGACGGCGGTACGCATCCGGCTCGGCGCGCCCAACTACCCCGGAGACACGATGGAGTTGACGGGTACGGTCACGGCGGTCGCGGACCGGACGGCGACCGTCGAGGTGGTGGGCGTGAACGCGCTCGGCCGGCACGTCACCGGCACGGTCACCGTGCAGATCCCGCAACTCCCGGAGGCGTCATGAGTGTTCGGCGGCGGGACGCGCTCGGCGGGCGGGCGGCCGTCGTCGGGATCGGGGCGACGGAGTTCTCGAAGGACTCCGGGCGCAGCGAGTTGACGCTGGCCGTCGAGGCGGTGCGGGCGGCGCTGGACGACGCGGGGCTGACGCCCGGGGACGTCGACGGCATGGTGACGTTCACCATGGACACCAGCCCCGAGATCACGGTGGCGCAGGCGGCCGGAATCGGCGAGCTGTCCTTCTTCTCGCGCGTGCACTACGGCGGCGGCGCGGCGTGCGCGACGGTGCAGCAGGCCGCGATGGCGGTGGCGACCGGGATCGCGGAGGTGGTGGTCTGCTACCGGGCCTTCAACGAACGCTCCGGCCGCCGCTTCGGCTCGGGCGTCCTCGGGCGCGAGCCGTCGGCGGAAGGGGCGGCGCTCGGCGTCAACCTGCCCCCCGGTCTGCTCACCCCCGCCTCGTGGGTGGCAATGTCGGCAAACCGATATTTGTCCGTCTACGGACTGGAATCGTCGGTTTTCGGCCATGTCGCGGTCGCCGACCGCAGGCACGCGGCGAACAACCCGGCCGCGTACTTCCACGGCCGCCCGATCACCCTCGCCGACCACGCCGCCTCGCGCTGGATCGTCGAGCCGCTGCGGCTGCTCGACTGCTGCCAGGAGACCGACGGCGGCCAGGCGATCGTCGTCACCTCCGCGGAACGCGCCCGCGACCTGCGGCACGCACCCGCCGTCGTCACGGCCGCCGTGCAGGGCGCGGGCCGCGCGCAGGAGCAGATGACCAGCTACTACCGGGACGCCGACGACCTCGCCCGGCTGCCCGAAATGGGCGTGGTGGCACGGCAGTTGTGGCGCACGAGCGGCCTCGGTCCGGCCGCCGTCGACGTGGCGGTGCTCTACGACCACTTCACGCCGTTCGTGCTCATGCAGTTGGAGGAGTTCGGCTTCTGCGGTCCCGGCGAGGCGGCGGACTTCGCCGCGGACGGCGGCCTGGAGATCGACGGCCGCCTCCCGGTCAACACCCACGGCGGCCAGCTCGGGGAAGCGTATCTGCACGGCATGAACGGCATCGCGGAAGCCGTCCGCCAGGTGCGCGGCAGCAGCGTCAACCAGGTCGCCTCCGTCGGCCACACCCTCGTCACGGCCGGCACCGGCGTCCCCACCTCGGGCCTGATCCTGTCGGCGGACGGGGCCTGAGGCAGGCACGGGGCGTGGGGCACGGAGCCTGAGGCGGGCACAGGGCACAGGGCACAGGGCACGGGGCACGGGGCATGGGGGTTCCGAAGGTCCGACGGTCCGGGGGCCCGGTGGGATCGGGGTCCCGGACCCCCGGAGGGAAGGGCGGCGGCCGACCGGCCCAGGCCGTCGGCAGCCGCCGGAATCGTGTCAGGCCGTCGGAATCGCGCGCGTCGGGCAGTAGTCGGGATTCGGCGCGTTGAACCAGGCGTCGCCGCTGAACGCGTTGTACCGACAGGACAGCTCGGCGTGCGGGCTGTAGCTGCACACCAGCCAGCCCTGCCCGTACGTCCACACGTACAGACCGTGCGCGCCGTCGTTGAGGAAGTAGGGGCACATGTACGGGGTGGGCGGGGTCGACGCCTGAGCGGACGGGGCGGTGCCTGCGACAAGCCCTGCGGCGGCCAGCGCCACGGCGGCGCCCGCGGCGGCGATACGAGCACGGAGCACGAGAAGGTCCTCCCTACTGGGCCACGCGGTCGACGCCGAAGCGGCCCCGCCCGCGTGGGTGCAAATAGCGACGGGGTGACCGTAGCAATCCGACGTCATCATGCAAATAACCCACGTACTACGGTAATTTGCGTATCGGGGCCGCGTGTCGTCGGCGTATCCGAGTGCCGGGAAGCGCGCACGCGCAGCCGAGCGCGGTAGCGGGTCAGCGGGTCCGGGAGGGGGGAGGGACGGCCCCGACCTCGGGTTCGGCGCCAGGCCCGGCGGAGCCGACGCGGCGGCAGTGCCCGCCGCCCGAGCGGTTCGGGGCCCGTACGGCCCGACCCGGCGGCGTGTCTCCGCCCGTGCGGGCCGCCCGCCACGTTGACTCGGCGAATGACCGAAACAAGTAGGTTTATCCGTTACGCGCACCGCGTGCGCCGTACGCGCCGCACTCGTTACGTCCTCGCCGCCGCGCTGACGCTGACCGGTCTGCTGTTTCCCGCGGTGTCGGCCGTCGCCGACAGCGATGTCCCGGCGGCCAGCGCGGGCCCCGCGAGCGCGGGGGCAGCGGCGGCCGACGGGCACATCGACCCCGTCGACAACAGGACGGACCCCGCCGGCTGGATCGCGGACGCCGAAGCCCAAGCCGCGGCCGCCGAAGCCCAGGCGTCGGACGACGGCCAAGCCCCGGACGACGGCCAAGCCTCGGACGACGGCCAGGTTCCGGACGGCGCCCAGGCTCCCGACGACGCCCAGGCCCCCGACGAGACCGGATTCCCCGGCACCGACGACGCGTCCGACGACGCCGCCACCTTCCCCGAGGACGCCGCCGTCGCCCCGCGCGTCTTCAAGGGCCGCGGCTTCGACACCTGCCAGGCCCCCGACCTCGCCACGATGCGCGCCTGGCGCGCCTCCTCCCCGTACCGCGCCGTCGGCATCTACTTCGGCGGCCGGGCCCGCGCCTGCAAGACGCAGCGCAATCTGACGAACAACTGGGTACAGCAGACCACCGCGGCGGGCTGGAGCCTGCTGCCGATCTACGTCGGTTCGCAGAGCCCCTGCGTGAGAGGGTCTAACAAGAACCCGTTCCGCATCGACCCCCAGCGGGCGACGGCCCAGGGCACGAGCGAGGGCGCGGACGCGGCGAAGGCCGCGGGCGCGCTCGGCATGAAGCGCGGCAGCGCGCTCTACCTCGACATGGAGGCGTACGACCTCAGGAAGGCGAGCTGCGCGAACGCGACGCTGTCCTTCGTACGCGCCTGGGACCGCCAGGTGCGGGCGCGCGGTTATGTGCCCGGCTTCTACAGCAGCGCCGACTCCGGCATCGCGCACATGGAGAAGGCCCGCAGGGCGGGTACGTCCGACCTCCCGGGCGCCATTTGGTACGCCCGCTGGGGCGTCGCCCCCACCCTCACCGCCGAACCGGTCCTGCGCCCCTCCGCCTGGGCCTCGCACAGCCGCATCCACCAGTACACAGGCGCCGTCACCGAGACGCACGGCGGTCACAAGCTGTCGATCGACCGCGACCTGATCGACGCGCCGGTCGCCAAGCTCTGAGCGCCCGAGTCGTGAGCACCTACCGCTGAGCACCGGTCCGAGGCCGGTCCGAGCTTCCCGGACGCTCGGACCGCGCTGATGTACGACCACGGGCTGACGCCGAGGTCGTACGGGGCTGACCCGGGGATGACACCGGGACCGCCCCGGGGCGGACGTCAGGGCCGACCCCGGCGCGGCCCGTGGCGGCGACGGCCCGCACGCGTACGGCGATGCCCCCCCGCGTACGGCGACGGCCCCGCGTACGGCGGCAGCCCGCACACGTAAAGCGGCGGTCCGCCCGTACGGCCACCAGGGCAGCGCCCGTACGGCGGCCACGGACCCGCTCAGGGACCGTGTCCGCCCCCCGGACCCCGCTCTTCTCCGGAGGAACCCCTGCGGGACCCCGGCCCCCGGCTCCCCCCTCGGGGGGTGGGGACAACCCCCGTCCTACGACCTGAGAGTGATCCCGCTTCGGCACCTGCGGCCGATCCGCCACGGGCATGTCGGCTCCTAACGTGAAGCCATGACCACGCCTGTGTGCACCAGCGCCAATACGACGCAGTTCACGGCCTACGTCCGGACCAAGGGCCCGACGCTGCTGCGCACCGCGCGCTCCCTGACCCCCAACCCTTCCGACGCCGAGGACCTGCTCCAGACCGCCCTGACCAAGACCTATCTCGCCTGGGACCGGATCGACGACCACCGGGCCGTCGACGGATACGTCCGCCGTACGCTCGTCAACACGCGCACCTCGCAGTGGCGCAAGCGCAAGGTCGACGAGTTCAGCACCGACGAGGTGCCGGAGCCCGCCGCGACCGGCGCCCCCGACATCACCGAGCAGCAGGCCCAGCGGGACGCGCTGCTCCGCGCGGTCGGACGGCTGCCGCCGCGCCAGCGGGCGATGGTCGTCCTGCGGTACTACGAGGACATGAGCGAGGTGCAGACGGCGGAGGCGCTGGGCGTCTCGGTCGGCACGGTGAAGAGCGCGGTCTCGCGCGCCCTCGGCAAGCTGCGCGACGATCCGGAGCTGGAGCTGTGCGTCGCCTAGGGCCTGCCCGGGCCCTGGGGCGGGCGTCGCACACATCCCCACGACACGTGCCGCGCCGTCCGGCGGGCCGCGCCCCGGTCCCCCCGACCGCCGCGCCGCCCGGAACGAACCGGCGGCAATACCGCGCGGGGTAGTGACGTACCGATCGGTATGCACGCAGAATCGCGAGGACATTACCCTCGCGTAGCCGCCGGAGGCCCCCTGTGCTCAGCACGATGCAGGACGTACCGCTGACCGTCACCCGCATCCTGGTCCATGGGACGCTGGTCCACGGAAAATCGCAGGTCACGACCTGGACCGGGGAGGGTGAGCCGCAGCGCCGCTCCTTCCGCGAGGTCGGTCTGCGCGCCGTCCGGCTCGCCAACGCGCTGCGTGACGGGCTCGGGGTCGCCGAGGGCGACCGGGTCGGGACCCTCATGTGGAACAACGCCGAGCACCTTGAGGCGTACTTCGCGATCCCCGCCATGGGCTCGATCCTGCACACCCTGAACCTCCGGCTGCCCGTCGAGCAGCTCACCTGGATCATCAACCACGCCGCCGACCGCGTGATCCTCGTCAACGGCTCGCTGCTCCCGCTGCTCGCGCCCCTGCTGCCGCGGCTCGACTCGGTCGAGCACGTCGTCGTGGTCGGCCCCGGCGACCGCTCGGTGCTGGACGGCGTACGTCCCTCCGTGCACGACTACGAGGAGCTGCTGGACGGGCGGCCGACCACGTACGCCTGGCCCGAGCTGGACGAACGCAGCGCCGCGGCCATGTGCTACACCTCCGGCACCACCGGCGACCCCAAGGGCGTCGTCTTCTCGCACCGGTCGATCTACCTGCACTCGATGCAGGTCAACTCCACCGAGTCGATGGGGCTCAGCTCGCACGACACGTCGCTGCCCGTGGTGCCGATGTTCCACGTCAACGCGTGGGGGCTGCCGCACGCCGCCTTCATGTCCGGCATCAACCTGCTGATGCCGGACCGTTTCCTCCAGCCCGGCCCGCTGGCCGAGATGATCGAGAGCGAGCGCCCCACGCACGCCGCTGCCGTCCCCACCATCTGGCAGGGGCTGCTCGCCGAGCTGACCGCCAAGCCGCGCGACATCACCTCGCTCAAGCAGGTCACCATCGGCGGCTCGGCCTGCCCGCCCGCCCTGATGAAGGCGTTCGACGAGCAGCTCGGCGTACGCCTGTGCCACGCGTGGGGCATGACGGAGACGTCGCCGCTCGGCACGGTCGCGCAGCCGCCCGCCGGGGTCACCCCCGAGGAGGAGTGGGCCTACCGGATCACCCAGGGCCGCTTCCCCGCCTCCGTCGAGGCCCGGCTCATCGGCCCGGACGGCTCCGTCCAGCCGTGGGACGGCGAGTCCGCCGGTGAGCTGGAGGTGCGCGGGCCCTGGATCGCCGCCGCGTACTACGGCGGCGTCGGTGAGGAACCGGTGCGGCCCGAGGACAAGTTCAGCCCCGACGGGTGGCTGCGCACCGGTGACGTCGGCGTCATCTCGGACGACGGTTTCCTCACCCTCACCGACCGGTCCAAGGACGTCATCAAGTCCGGTGGTGAGTGGATCTCCTCCGTCGACCTGGAGAACCACCTCATGGCCCACCCGGACGTCGCCGAGGCCGCCGTCGTCGCCGTCCCCGACGAGCGCTGGGGCGAGCGCCCGCTCGCCACCGTCGTCCTGCGCGAGGGCGCCACCGCCGACTACGCCGCCCTGCACGACTTCCTCGCCGGGCGCGTCGCGCGCTGGCAGATCCCCGAGCGCTGGGCGATCGTTCCGGCGGTGCCGAAGACGAGCGTCGGCAAATTCGACAAGAAGGTCATCCGCAAGGCGTTCGCCGAGGGCGAGTTGGACGTCACGCAGCTCTGACGGCGTCCCGGCAGGGGGGTGGTGAGCCCCCGGAGTGCGACCGCTTGGCGACGGGCGGCTCCTACGAAGTGACCGTCCTTCGTACGCCTGTCGCCACGGCGGGCCGTGCCGCTTCGCAAACTTTCCCGGTTGCGCAATGATCAGGTAAAACGATCTGCTGGTGCGGCGGGAAGAGCCTGGTCGGCTCGGCGGACGCCGCTTTCGACGCGCCCTCGGCCAGGACGGACACGGGTACTCCCATGACGCACCGATGATCAGCGACGGCGGGTCCGAGGGTGTGCCTGACGGCGGGTCCGGCGGTGTGCGCGGCGGCGGGTCCGACGGCACGTCGTACGCCGGGGGCGCCGCGCGCCCGTGGCTCGCCGCCGACGCCCGCGGGTGGCGGGCGGCCGGGCCCAGGGCGGCGTGGGTGCGGCCGACGCTGCCCGCCGTGGTCCTGCTGGTCGCCGTGTTCGCCGCGGTCCTGATGAGTCCCGACCCCACCTGCACTCCGCAGGCGCCCTGCGGCGAGGAATGGGTGGACAAGACCGGCACGATGCTCTTCCTGCCCCACCTCGTGTGCCTGTTCTTCCTGCCGGAACTGGCCGTCCTGACCGCCCCGCTGCTCCTGCTCTACCTGGCCCGGCCCGGCCAGTGGGAGGGCGGGGCCGGCGAGAAGGTCGCGGCCGCGGTGGTCGTCGCCGCGCTGTGCTGGGGCTGGCTGGCCGTGGCGCAACGGCTGCGGGCCCGCCGCCGCCAGCGCGCCCTCATCGCGGAGGCCGCCGGGGGCGTCACCGCGTCCGCTCCCATGCCGGACGGCATCGAGCCGGGGCAGCGGGGCCTGTTCCGTCGGGTCGCCGGGCTGCTCATGTGCGTGGTGGGCGCCGCCCTGATCGTGACCGTCGTCGTACAGGACCGGTCCGATGACCGTACCGCGCGGGTGGCCGTGACCCGGGACGTTCCCGTCGTCGCCTACAACCCGGACGATTACCTGCTCACGGTGCGCATGCCCGACGGCTCCCGTCACCGCTTCGACGTGGACGGGGACTACCGGGACGTCGGCACCGTGACCGTACTGCTCCACGGCGACTGGGTACGGCTGGCGGGCGAGCCGTACCCCGACGACCTGTCCCACTTCCTCCGCCAGGCCGGCGGCATGGCCCTCGTAGGGCTCGGCCTCGCCTCGGCGCTCTCGGGGCAGCTCGCCCGCCGCCGCGTGGTCGCCCTCCGGCGCGGCCCCGTACCGGTCCTCCGGGCGCGCGCCCGGACGAGGGCGGACGGTTTCACCGAGATATACGGCGCCGATGGCCTCGGGCTCGAACCCGTGCTGCACTACGAGCCGTTTCCGCACGCCCGTTCCGGCGTACGCGACGTCCTCCTCTACGGCGCGCTCAGCGAGGACGGCGCCCTCGTCCTGACGTCCGCCGAGAGCGGCCCCGCCGCGAAGCCGTCCGTCGAGGTGTCCCTGTCCCCGATACGCGGCGGGCCGGCCGTCGACCACGGCGACGCGGGCTCGACGGCCGGGCGACGCGAGGCCGGACACCGTCAGGCCGCCGAGATCGACGTCCAGCGCGCCCTCGGCACCGTGGTGGCCGCCGCCGGGCCGGTGCGCTGGCACGCGGGGCCTGTCGCGCGCTGCGTCGGTGCGGTCATGCTCGTGACCGGAGCCGGAGCGGTGACGTCCGCCGCCGTCGGCGGCTGGCCCTGGTCGCGCGTGCTCTGGTTCTCCTTCGTGGCCCTCACCTGGTTCTACGGCGGCTGGTGCCTCATGACCTGGCAGATCACCGCGGACAGCGTCGGCCTGCGCGTCCGCGGTCTGCTGTCCTCCCGCGCCCGCCACATCCCCTGGGACGCGGTCGGCCATGCCCGCTACGGTCGCGGCGGCGCCCTGACCATCACGTGCGTGGAGGCCGACCCCGAGGGTTCCGGTGCCCCGGGTGGCTTCGACGAGGGTTCCGGTGCCCCGGTCGGCTTGGACGAGGGTTCCGGTGCCCCGGGTGGCCCCGGCCGTCACCGTGGCCTCGGCGGTTCCGAGGAGATCTCCCTCGGCGTGGTCGGCTGGCCCTTCGCCGAACGCCTCCTCAAGCGGCCCGGCCGTGCCGCCGTCGCCGCCGCCGAGATCACCGCCATGATCCGCCAGCCTGGCCTCCGGCCCGGCCCTCCCGAACACCTTCCCTGACCCACGCCGCGTCTGCCCTGCCGGGGCGGGTGGTGACGTGCGCGCTCGTTGTGGTTGAGCGCGCAGTTCCTCGCGCCCCTAAATGCCCGTGCCTGGCCCTCGGCCGAGAGGCGGTGCGGGCCGTTAGGGGCGGGAGCGTCGTGGCTGAGCGTGCCCGCGCGGCGGCGGCCGCAGATTGAACACAGTCCCGCGCCCCTGAAAAGACCGGCCCACCGCCCGGCCGAGAGGCGGTGCGGGCCCGTCAGGGGCGCGGGGAACTGCGCGGGCAACCCACCACCGGCCGGTGGTCCGGGGGCGACGGGATTGCCCCGTTGGGGCGGGTGGTGACGTGCGCCCGCGTCGTGGCTGAGCGCGCCCGCGCGGCGGCAGCCGCAGATTAAACACAGGCCCGCGCCCCTAAATGCCCGTGCCTGGCCCCCGGACGAAAGACGGTGCGCCCCGTCAGGGGCGCGGGGAACTGCGCGGGCAACCCACCACCGGCCGGTGGTCCGGGGGCGACGGGATTGCCCCGTTGGGGCGGGTGGTGAGGTGCGGGAGCGCCGTGGCTGAGCGCGCCGCCCGCGCGGCGGCTGGCGCAGATTAGACACGGTCCCGCGCCCCTTGAAGGATCGGCTCGCCGCCAGGGGGAGGGAACCGCGCTGGGGCCGCGCCCCCAAAGACGGGGGACCTCCCCGGAGGGGTCAGGCTCCGATTTTGGCGAGCAAGTCGACGATTCGGGCCTGGACGTCCGGGCTGGTGGAGCGCTCGGCGAGGAAGAGGACGGTCTCGCCGGAGGCGAGGCGGGGGAGCTCGGCGGGGTCGATGTCGGCGGAGGTGTAGACGACCAGGGGGGTGTTGTTGAGGCGGGCGTTGCCGCGCAGCCAGTCGACGATGCCCTGGCGGCGGCGCCGGATGAGCATGAGGTCCATGACGACCAGGTTGGGATGCATCTGGGCGGCCTTGGACATGGCGTCGGTCTCGGAATCGGCGTGCGAGACCTGCATGCCGCGCCGTTCGAGCGTGGCCGCGAACGCCTGGGCGATCGGCTCGTGGCTCTCGACGAGCAGAACCCGCGGGGGGTGCTGCTCGCTGTCGCGCGGGGCGAGCGCCTTGAGGAGTACGGCCGGGTCGGCGCCGTACGCGGCCTCGCGGGTGGCCTGCCCGAGACCGGCCGTGACCAGGACGGGCACGTCGGCCGCCGCGGCGGCCTGCCGTAGCGACTGGAGGGCCGTACGCGTGATGGGCCCGGTGAGCGGGTCCACGAAGAGCGCGGCGGGCGGCTCGGCGATCTGCGCGTCGACCTCCTCGCGGGAGCGCACGATCACCGGCCGGTAGCCGCGGTCGGTCAGGGCCTGGCGGGTGGAGGTGTCCGGCTCGGGCCACACCAGCAGGCGGCGCGGCTCGTCGAAGGACTCCTCCATGCGGTCGTCGGCGATGTCGGTGACGTCGACCGCGCCATTGGGGCCGTCCAGCGGTTCGGGACCCTCGGCGGCGCCCTCCGCGGGCGCGCCTATGGCGTACGCCCGGCCGCCCGCCTCACGCGGCACCGGCGGCTGGGACTTCGGAACGGGATCGGCCGCCGGGACCGGCCGCAGCAGCGCCGTCTCGCGGTCGTCGTCGTCCGGCGCCGGGGCCTGGCCGGGGATCGCGGACCGGCCCGCGCCGCGCTGCGGCTGGGGTTCGGGGCGGCGGATGGGGAGTTGACCGCTGTCCGGGTCGGCCTGCGGGTGCTGACGGGCCTGCGTCTCGCCGCCGGGACCGTGCTGTTGCTGTTGCTGTTGCTGTAGCTGTTGCTCGGGCCGGCCGTTCTGCTCGGGCTGACCGTTCTGGACGGGCTGACCATTTTGCTCGGGCTGACCCGGTTGTACGGGCTGCGGCTGCTGCGGCGGGTTCAGCCTGCGGCGGCGGCCGGAACCGCTCGCCGTCACCTGCGCGGGCAGCCCCGACTGGGCCTGCACCGCCTGCGTCTGGGTCTGCGGATCGCCCGCCTGCTGCCCGAACGGCATGCCCTGCCCGAGCGTACGCACGCTTATGGCACGGCCGTGGCTGCTCTGCGACGGGTCCTGCTGCGGCGCCGGGCCGCCGCGCTGCGGGGACGGTCCCGCCGTACCCGGTCCGGCCGCCGACGCGGCCGGAGCCTGCGGCGGCTGACCCTGGCCGGGCGACGGCGGCTGCGAGGACGGCGCCTGCTGCTGCGACGGCAGCGAGGTCGACGGCTGCGGATTCTGCGGCGCCGCGGGCCACGCGGTCGGCTGCGGCTGCGGGGGCTGCTGCGACGGCGCGGGCCACGACCGCGGCGGTACGGGTCCTTCCGGCTCCTCGTCCGCCGCCTGACCCGCGCTCTGGCCGGGGCTCGGCCAGGTCTGCGGCTGCGGCTGCCGCGGCGGCTCGGGCGCGTGGCCCTGCTGCTGCGGTACGACGGCGGCGCCGCTGTCCGGCGCGGCGGTCTCGATGGCGCGGCGCGCGCGACGGCCGGTGCCCGCCTCGGGAGCGGGAAGCCCGCGCGGGTCCTGGCCGGGGCTCTGCTGAACAGGCGGCTGAACGGGCGGCTGGACGGGCGGCAGGGCGTGCGGGACCTGGGCCTGCGGAAGGTGGGTCTGGGGGAGCGGGCTCTGCGGTAGCCCCGCCTGGGCCTGCGGAAGCTGGCTCTGCGGAAGCCCCGCCTGCGGAAGCGCGAACTGCCCCTGCGGAAGCGCGGACTGCCCCTGCGGGAGGGCGGGTTGACCCGCCGCGCCCCCGGCGGGTTGACCCGCCGCACCCCCGCCTCGTTCCTGCTCCTGGTCGTCGGTCCTGGCCCGCCGCGCCCTGCGGCCGGTGGGCTGCGCCCCGTCGGCGGGCGCGATCTCGCGCCCCGCGCCGCCGTTGCCGCCCGCGCTCCCGCCGTCCGACTCGTCGCCGGGCCGACGCAGCGCGCGGCGCCGCCCGGTCGGGGCGGAGTCCTGGTCGGGCGCGGCCGGGATCGACCAGGGCGCGACCGCCGCCCCGCTGTCCTGCGGCGCCTGCCGCTGGTGCGGTGCCCGCCGTACGCCGCTCCCGGAGTCCGGCCCGGCGCCATTGCCCGCGCCCGGCGCCGCGTTCGACCCCTGCCCGGTGGTCCCGCGCATCGGCTCGGTCGGCAAGGGCATCACGGTGGTCTCGGACTCACGCGGCTGCTCCGACGCGTCGCCCGACCCCGACGTACCCGAGCCCGTATCCGTACCCGTACCTGATTCCGTACCGCCGTCCGTACGGCCACCCGTGGCCGATTCCGTACCCGTACCCGAGGCGTCGGAAGCGGCGGCCGAGCCGTTCTTCTGACGGGCGCGGCCGACCGGGACCTCCAGGACGTACGCGCTGCCGCCGGGCACCTCGTGGGTCTGGAGCACGCCGCCGTGGCGTTCCACGATGCCGCGGGCGAGCGGGAGATGGACGGGGTCGCCGCCCGCGTGCGGGCCGCGGACGTCGATCCTTATGACGTCGCCGCGCTGGGCCGCCGCGACCACGATCGTCGAGTCACCGGCGTACGCGATGGCGTTGCCCGCCGAGTCGACGCCCGCGACGTCGGCGACGAGGTGGGCGAGGGCCTGCGCCATCCGCTCGGCGTCCAGGGACGCCTCGATCGGCGGCGCGTGCACCGCGTACTGCGCGCGTCCCGGCCCGATCAGCTCGACCGCGCCCTCCACGGCCGCGGCCACCACCTTGTCGAGCCCGACCGTCTCGCGCCGCAGCTTGTCCTCGCCGCGGTCGAGCCGCTGGAAGGCCAGCACGTTGTCGATGAGGGTGGTGATGCGGGAGTAGCCGGCGGACAGGTGGTGCAGGATCTGGTTGGCCTCGGGCCAGAGCTGCCCGGCCGGGTCGGCGGCCAGGCCCGTCAGCTCGCCGCGCAGTTCGGCCAGCGGCCCGCGCAGCGAGGTGTCGAGCAGCGCGCCGAGTTGCAGTGCGCGGGCGGCGAGCGCGTCGTACGCCGTACGGTCGGTGAACGTCATCACCGCGCCGACGAGCTGGTCGCCGTCCCGTACCGGCGCCGTCGTCAGGTCCACCGGCACCGCGCGGCCGTCCTTGCGCCACAGCACCTGGCCGCGGACGCGGTGCTTGCGCCCGGAGCGCAGCGTGTCGGCGAGCGGGGTCTCCTCGTACGGCAGCGGAGAACCGTCCCTGCGCGAGTGGTGCACCAGCGGGTGCAGCTCCTTGCCGCCCAGGTCGGTCGCCCGGTGGCCGAGGATCTGCGCGGCCGACGGGTTGACGAGGACGACCTTGCCCGCGGTGTCCACACCGACCACGCCCTCGGCCGCCGCGCGCAGGATCATCTCCGTCTGGCGCTGCTGGCGGGCCAGTTCGGCCTCGGTGTCGAGCGTGCCGGTGAGGTCGCGGACCACCAGCATCAGCAGCTCGTCGCCGGTGTAGTGGGGCGGCTGGGGCTCACCGAAGTCGGCGTACGGGGTGCGCGGGTCCTCCAGATTGGCGCTGGTGACCTCGACCGGGAACTCCGTGCCGTCGGTCCGCCGCGCCACCATCCGGGTGGGCTTCGTGCGGGTGTCCTCCGCGGCCTCGCGCGGGCTGCGCATCGAGCCGGGAATCCGCTTGGAGTCAAAGGAGGGCAGCAGGTCGAGCAGGCCCCGCCCCACCAGCGCCGTACCCGGCGACTCGAACGTCTCGATCGCTATCGCGTTGGCGTTGACCACCGTGCCGTTGACGTCGACCAGCAGCAGCGCGTCGGGCAGGGCATCGAGTATCGAGGCGAGGCGAGCAGCGCCTCTGGATGGCCTGCTGCTCACGAGACGCGTCCTCCCTGTTACCGCACGTGCCGCACTGTCCTGCGCCGCCGTTTTCCCGCGCTGATGTCCGCTCTTGCTTGCGCTTTCGTTTCCGCTCTTGTGCTGCCAGCTCTCACGGGCGGGCGGCTTGTCACGGGCGGCCCATCTTGCCGCCACCCCCGGGACATGTCACTAGACCGAGTGTACGGGTCGGGCCCCCTCGCGCGGCCCCGGATGTCCATGTGCCCCTTGGGAGCGGGGTGTTCGGGCGCCGCGTTCGGCCGGGGGCGCGCGGGTGTGGCGTACGTCACGAACGTACGGTCGTGTCCGTCCGCGTACCTCCGGCGCTCGCGTCGGCGCTGTTCACCGCGTCGCTCGCGGTATTCGCGCCGTTCAGGCCGTTCGCGCCGTTCGCGGCCGGGAGCGCGGGCACCATCCGCTGCCAGCGCGACACCTCGCAGCCGTTCGTCCTGCTGTACTCCTCGTCGACCGTCCGGCCCCGCCACACGCCCGTCACGTGGGCCGTCTGCGGTCCCCCGTAGATCATCGAGCACATCTGCCCCGCGGGCACCGCACGCTCCGGTCCCCCGATCTCCACGAGATGCTCACACGCCGGGTCGGTCTCCTCCCTCGCCCCGGCGGGGCCGCAGTCGAGGGTGTACGTCCGCGGCTGGGCGTCGGGCGCCGCCGCGTACGTCACGGTCAGGCGGCTCTCCATCAGCCGCTCGACGGGGGTGGGGCGCGGGACGCCGACCGCCGCGGCGCCGCCGGCGGCCACGAGGGGCGCGGCGAGGGGCGCGGCCAGGGTGAGGAACGCGAGGACGGTACGGGTGCCCTGGGGCGCGCGGGTGCCCTTCGGGGCGCGGTTCCGCGTCGTACGGGGTGCGGTGGCTCGGGGGTTTCGCATGCGCCCCTCCCTACCCGCGCGGGCCCGCCCGCCCCCGCAACCCACTCCTTCGTGGGCGCGTCCCGGCACTACCCCTTTGCCCTGCCCACCGGCGGCCTTGTACCGTAGTCTGCGATTGGTCGCGGCCCGCACGGCTGTGTCATCATCTGCACACGCGCCCGCTCACCCGGGCACGTACCAGGAGGCGTCGCCTAGTCCGGTCTATGGCGCCGCACTGCTAATGCGGTTTGGGCTTTACCGTCCATCGAGGGTTCAAATCCCTCCGCCTCCGCCACCACCCCGGAGCCCCGCCCGTCCTCCACCGACGGCGGGGCTCCTCCCGTTCCACCCCCCCGGCCCCCACCCCATTCCCGCAGGTCACCCCGCCTCCCGGTTATGGATTTCACCTCCCGCCACACCTCATGTAATGTTGTTCCCGCAACGCCGACCGGCCCAAAACCCCGCGAAGCGCTCGCACTCGTAGCTCAACGGATAGAGCATCTGACTACGGATCAGAAGGTTGCAGGTTCGAATCCTGCCGAGTGCACAGCAGATCAGAGGCCCTGTGCCCCTTCGGGGGTGCGGGGCTTCTGTCGTAATTTCTCACAATCGCCGAATGATCTTGCGTCAGCGCAACAGCTCGGCAGGCTTCTCCGAACCGGCCCGCAGTGACTGAGGGTCAGGGCGCACGTAAGTCCGCTTCGTGAACGACAGATCCGAGTGACCCGCCCACGCCGACACGGAGGTTTCCGGGCGCCGGGCGGGCAGCGGGCGGGCCTCGAAGCTGGGCACCGGGTTGGCGTACTGATGGTGCTTCGGATCGAGGCTCACGACATCCTCGCTTTCAGGTCGCTCTGGATTCGGGTGGCTCGGAGCTGGCCGACGCCGTAGCGGTCCTTGAGTACGCGGATCGACGCCGCGCGGCCCTGCGGGTGGCAATCCGCGTCCACCGGGCACGGGTGATCTGCGCCGCGTCCCGCCGGGCCATCAGCGCCATGGAGAACAGCGCCACCTCGGCGGCGGCGAACGCGGCGGTCACGACCGCGACCGGCGGGCGGGTGGTCGCCTTACGGACGGTGCGGAGTACGAGGGCGAGTACACCTACGAGTACGGCGAGTGCGCCAGCGAGGTACACCGGGGTACGGCCGGGGTACGGGCCGCCTCGGCGAGTACGGGCAGAGTCATGGGGTGCTCCGAGAGGGGTCGGAAAGGCCCGCTACGGTGGCAGCCATGGAAAAGCGGGGGGACGGGTCGCCGCTGAGCGCGATCAAGTGGGCGTTGGTCACGGGGGTGGTGCTGGCCGCGGGGGCGCTGGTGCCGATGCTGTGGGGCAACGCCACCTGGCCGCAGTCGCGGCACGCGCTCTGGGTCACCGTGCCGGTGCCGGTGGTGGCGGTGCTTGTCGTCAGGCTGGTGCTGCCCTGGCGCGAGCGGCGGGCGGCGCGGCGGGCGGCGGATCGGGCTGCGTTCACTTCGTCCTCCGGATCGAATGACCAGTGATTCGCGGCCGGGCCAGCAGCCCGGCGGTGAACGCCCACAGGACGGGCTGGCAGGCCACCCAGTGGGCGGCCGTGGCGGCGGGGTCGGCGCCTTGCCCGGCCAGGTGCGGGAACGCCAGCGCCAGGCCGAGCAGGGCACCGAGGACGATGTGTCTCATGACGGCTCACCCGCCCGGACGGCGTCGAGGCGGCTGCGGCCGGGACGATGCGCCGGGCGGCGTCCAAGGCGAGGAGCGCGGCACCGCGCTCGACCGCGTCGGCCAGCTCCCGCAGGTTGGTGGCGAACGCGACGGCGTCGGCGCGGTTGGTGGTCCGCAGCAGGCCGCGGCCGTCGTTGCCCTCCCAGATCACCAGGTGCGTGGTCCGGTCCTCCTCGGAACTGACGTTGACGACGAGCGTCGCGTCCGGCGTGGTGATGTCGGCGAAGGTCGCCTCGCACACCCCTTCCTGGTGCCACACGCCGTCGCAGCCGGGGATGCGGTGCTGGTCGACGGTCTGGTCGACGGCACCCATGTCCGGCCGAGCAACGGTTGCGACGTAGTCGGCGATCCGCGGGTACGTGGCGAACGCCTTGTCGAGCACGGCGGCCTCGTCGGGCAGACAGCCGTTCACGCGGCGCCACTCGTGTCGGCCGTGGCGTTCGCGTGGCGGCGTGAGGTGACGGTCCGGCAGATGTGAAGAGGGGTAAGCACAGTCGGGGGCGGCGGGGGGTGAGCGACGCGCCGGGGGGTGTGGTCTGAACGGGGCAAAAATGGTGTGAAGGTGTGTGAATAAGTCACATTATTCGTATCTATGACTTCGTTGGGCACGTACGTCCCCCTTCTCGGGCCATCAGGGTCCGAGGGCGTGCCCTCGCGAAGGAGTCCCATGCGTTCCGCTCGTGCTCTCGCCGCTCTCGCCATCTCCAGCATTGCCCTCAGCGGCGGCGCTCTGGCGCTCTCCGCCCCGATGGCGTCCGCCGAGACGGGTCCCCACTCGGAGATCTGTGAGCAGGCCCAGGTCAAGACCCATGAAGCGCAGAAGGAGCTCGACCGGCTGGAGAAGCTGCCGAACAAGACGCCGGAGATCCGTAAGCAGATCGCCACGGCCGAGGAGATCCTGGAGCAGGCGCAGGTCGGCGAGCGGGACGCGTGCGCGAGCGTCACCGGTCCGGTGCACGCCGGTTCCGGCGGCCTGGCGGGCGGGATCAGCGGCACCGAGATGACCGCGGGCGCGGCTGTGCTCGCCGTCGCGGCCGCCGGTGGCGTCGTGATGATGCGCCGCCGTTCCGTCGAGGGCTGACCTCGGTTCCACCTCCGCCCCTTGTGGCCGCGCGCCCCGCTCGAAGCGGAGCGCGCGACCGCAGGGGGCGTCATACGTCCGCAGCTCGTTCGGCGTCAGACACCAGGCACCAGGCACCAGGCGCTAAGCGCCAGGCATCAGGCGCTAAGCGCCAATCGCTAAGCGCCAGGCGCCAGGCGCCACGCGCTGATCGCTGGGCCCCGGCCAGAGGCGGACGGACGCAGACTTCGAGAAAGGCCCGCCCCGCATGCAGCACCCCCGCGCCGCCCACCGCCGCCGCCAGGCGGGCCTCGCACTGCTCCTGGCAGGCATGGCCGTGGGCGGCTTCCTCGTGGTCGACAGCGCCTCCGGCACCGGACTCACCCCGCCCAGGCCCTCGGCCGCCGACGCCTTCTCCGGCCCCGCCGCACCGGCCGTCCCGGCCCCCGCGGTGGACCCGCTGCCGCCGTCGCCGCCCACCCGCATCACGATCCCCGAGATCGGCGTCGACGCGCCGATGACCGGTCTCAGCACGGACAAGGACCACACCCTGCAACCCCCGCCGCCGGACGACAAGAACCTCGCCGGGTGGTACCGGAACGGCCCCACGCCCGGCAGCACCGGCACCGCGGTCGTCGTCGGACACCTCGACACCCACAGCGGCCCCGCCGTCTTCTACCGCATCGGCCAGCTCCACAAGCAGAACACCCTCACCGTGCGGCGCCAGGACGGCCGCACCGCCGTCTTCACCGTCGACGCCGTCGAGCAGTACGAGAAGAGCGACTTCCCCAGCGAGAAGGTCTACCGGCAGGCCACCCGCCCCGAACTCCGCCTGATCACCTGCGCCGGCACCTACTCCCGGGCCACCAGCTACAGCGCCAACATCGTCGTCTACGCCCACCTCACGAAGGTCGGCCCGCCCGCTCCCGCCCCGGTGGCGTCTCCCGTGGCCACGGCGGCCCCGGCCTCCCCCGCGGCTCCGTGGACCGCGCCGTGGTGAACGGGAGGAGCTGAGCCGTGGTCTGCGGCGGCGACGCAGCCGCAGCCGCGGCCTCGTCCGCGTCGACCACTTCGCCGCCGGGGTCGGCTGGAGCCGCGAGCGCCTGTGGACCCGCTACCACGCCCAACTCGGCTTCCTGCCCGAACCGTTACGGCGCGGGCGCGGGCGCGGGCCGTCGCGGCGGGCGAGGTGATCCTCAGTGGCGGAGTCGAACCCGGCGCCCTCGTGGCCTCGTTGACCCGCCTCTCCTACCCCCCGGCCTCTCCTGCCTCCCCGGCCTCGCCCCGGACGCCGCCCGGACGATCGCCCACCGCCTCGGCGCCCGGCCCCGGCGCGCCGCGCACCACCCGTAAAGCCCTCGCGCCCCGCCCGACCGGGTCCGTAGCATCCGGCCCGTGCTGACGATCCCCAGTCGGGAACTGACCCCCGCCGACCACGAACTCATCGCGTACGCCCGCGCCATCGTCGACGAGAACACCGACGGCGACGGCGGCGTCCACACCATGGGCGCCGCCGTCCGTGACGCGGACGGACGCATGCACGGCGGTATCAACCTCTACCACTTCACCGGCGGCCCCTGCGCCGAACTCGTCGCCCTCGGCCACGCCCGAGCCTGCGGGGCGCGGCAGTTGACCACCATCGTTGCCGTCGGGAACCTCGGCCGCGGCCCCGTCGGCCCGTGCGGCCGCGACCGCCAGATCCTCTTCGACTACCACCCGTCCATCCGCGTCCTCCTGCCCACCCCGGACGGCGTCCGGAGCGCCCGCGTCACCGACCTGATGCCCCTCGCCGCCCTCTGGACCCCGGACGAGGGCACCCAGCCCTTCGACCCGGCGCTCTTCACCGACCCCGCGCCGGAGGATCCTCCACCTGGAAGGTGACGCCTTCTGCCTCGGCCGCGCCGCAGACGCGGAGCATGCGGTGTTGCGACGGGGTGCAGCGCACCGTCGTGCCCCGGGGGAGGCGGAGGGTGGTGCCGGCGCAGTGGGCGTCGAGGAAGGAGAGCGGGGTGAGGTCGAGGAGGGCGGGCGGGGGGTCGCTGGTGAAGGCGGCGCGGAGGGCGAGGTCGAAGTGGAGGCGGGTGGCGAGGTCGGCGGTGCCGGTGAGGCGGAGGCAGGAGCCGGTGCGGTCGGCGTGGAGGGTGTCGAGGGAGGGCAGGACGGCGAGCGGGTGCAGGGCGGCGATACGTGAGAGCAGGGGCGCCGGGACGGCGCCGTGGTCGTACTCGCAGATCGCGGTGAAGCCGGTCCTGGCCGAGAAGGGCGTCAACTCCGCTTCGTAGGAGGAGAGTTCGGACTCGGGGAGGCCGGAGTGCGCGGCGGCGGCCCACGTCATGTCGCCGACCACCCGCATGCCGGTGAAGCCGCGCCGCCGCGCGGTGCTGGTGCCCGCCGCCCAGAAGGCCGTACGGGCCGCCGGGTCGAAGGCGCCGGACGCGGGGTCGTAGCCGGGGGCTTCGGAGGAGAGCGCTAACTGCCCGGTGCGCGCGCAGCGTTCGGCGGGGACGCCGTGCGCGGAGAGATGGGCGAGGGCGTCAGGACCGGCGGTGTCCCCGCCGGTGAAGATCATGACGCGCTCACCGAGGGCGAGGCCCGCGACGGTGAAGGCGGCGCGCACCGCCCACCGGTCGTCGTCGCCGTGGATTCCGAGGCAGGCGTGGTCACCGGGGCCCATACGGTCGACCGCGACCGCCCGCGGTATCGCCTCGGCCACCGACGTACACCCGGCCCCGCTCCCGTCATGGCCGCCTGCCGCGACCGACCGGTCGCGCTCCGCGCCCACGGGGTCACCGCGGCCACCCCCGCCGCCCGCCATGCCACCTCCCATGGACCGAACGTACGCCGCCCGCACCAACCTTTCGGCCCGCGCATCGCATATCGGCCGCCCATGACGAAAAGTGCCCAGGAAGATGCCCAGAACGACCGCCGAACCGTCCGCCTCCGACCGTTCACCCCTTGATCGTTCACCCCTTGATCGTTCTCCGCGCCGGAGTCGGCACCCGGTCCCGCGCGGCACCCGCCGCCGTGCGCACCGCCGTGCGCAACTCCGTACACACCGCCGTACGGCCCGCCGTGCGCAACTGCGTACGCACCGCCGCGCGCACCGCCGCAAACAACCCTCACCCCGATTCTCAGACGATTCACAGAATCGGCCAAGGCTCCTCTCATAGCGCGCGCACAGGGTGAACACCATGCCTTCCACATCGATGAGCACCGCCACCGCAGCCCCCGCGACCGCGCACGCGGCCACCACCGCCACCGCCACCGACCTCGCGCGCCCCGACGGCTCGCCGGTGCGCGTCCTCGTCGTCGACGACGAGGCACCGCTCGCCGACCTGCTGTCGATGGCGCTGCGCTACGAGGGCTGGCAGGTACGCACCGAGGCCGACGGCGCGGGCGCGCTGCGGGCGGCCCGCGAGACCCGGCCCGACGCGGTCGTGCTCGACGTGATGCTGCCGGACATGGACGGCCTGGAGGTGCTGGCGAAGCTGCGCCGCGACACCCCGGACGTCCCCGTGCTGTTCCTGACCGCGAAGGACGCGGTCGAGGACCGGATCGCCGGGCTCACCGCGGGCGGCGACGACTACGTCACCAAGCCGTTCAGCCTGGAGGAGGTGGTGGCCAGGCTCCGCGGCCTGCTGCGCCGCTCGGGCGCCGCCGCCGTACGCAACGAGTCGCTGCTGGTCGTCGGCGACCTCGTACTGAACGAGGACAGCCACGAGGTCAGCCGCGGCGGCGACAACGTCCACCTCACCGCGACCGAGTTCGAGCTGCTGCGGTACCTGATGCGCAATCCGCGCCGGGTGCTGAGCAAGGCGCAGATCCTCGACCGCGTGTGGTCGTACGACTTCGGCGGTCAGGCCAACGTCGTGGAGCTGTACATCAGTTACCTGCGCCGCAAGCTCGACGCCGGCCGCGCGCCGATGATCCACACCCGGCGCGGCGCGGGCTACCTGATCAAGCCCGGCGAGCCCGCCGCCTGACGACCCCGGAAGCCGAGACGATGCCCCACGCCTCCCCGCCCCCCACTCCGCGCGCCGACCCGAAGCCCAACTCCCGTACCCGCAAGCGCCCCTGGTCCCGCCCCTGGTCCCTGCGCCGCAGGCTCGTCGCGTCCTGCGTCGCGCTCGTCGCCGTCGTGTGCGCGGTCATCGGCGCGGTCACCATATTCGCGCTGCACGACTTCCTGTACGGGCAGCTCGACGGCAAGGTGCAGGACGTGGCGGTACGGGCGGCGGGGCCGCACGGCGGCCCCGGGGACGGCCCGGAGGCCAACCGGGCGGCACGGCTTCCGCAGAGTCCGCTCAACGAGCGGCCGTTCGGATTCCTGGCGGGCGGCGGCCAGCCCGGCGAGACCGTCGGGGCGATCGTCGGCGCGAACGGCACGGTCACGCGGGCCGCGGTCAGCGCGACACCGTCCGGCGGCGGCCTGCTCGAAGCGGACCCGCTCACCGCGCGGCAGACCGCCGCCTTCGCCTCCGTACCGAGGGACGGCAAGGCCCACACCCTCAGCGTCCCCGGCCTCGGCACGTACCGCGTCGCGTCGGCGCAGCAGTCCTCGGACGGCAGCACCGTACTGGTCGGCCTGTCCACCAGCGGGATCGAGGACACCCTCAACACCCTGATCTGGGTGGAGTTCTCGGTCGCCGCCGCCGGTCTCGTCGCGGCGGGCCTCGCGGGCGCGGCGCTGATGCGGATCGCCCTGCAACCACTGCGCCGGGTCGCCGCGACCGCCACCCGCGTGTCCGAACTCCCGCTGCACAGCGGCGAGGTGGCGCTGCACGAACGCGTTCCCGACTCCGACACCGACCCGCGGACCGAGGTCGGCCAGGTCGGCGCGGCGCTCAACCGCATGCTGGGGCACGTGGGTTCGGCCCTGCACGCGCGGCAGGAGAGCGAGACACGGGTCAGGCAGTTCGTCGCGGACGCCAGCCACGAGCTGCGGACGCCACTGGCCTCGATCCGCGGCTACGCCGAACTCACCCGCCGCGGACGGGAACCCGTCGGCCCCGACACCCGGCACGCGCTCGGCCGGATCGAGTCCGAGGCCGGGCGGATGACGACCCTCGTCGAGGATCTGCTGCTGCTGGCCAGACTGGACGCGGGCCGCCCGCTCAGCTTCGCCGAGACCGACCTGTCCCCGCTGGTCGTGGACGCGGTCAGCGACGCCCGCGCGGCGGGCCGCGACCACGTCTGGCGGCTCGACCTGCCCGACGACCCGGCGACCGTGCACGGCGACGCGCAGCGCCTCCACCAGGTGCTGACCAATCTGCTGGCCAACGCCCGCACCCACACCCCGGCCGGTACGACGGTCACCGCCCGCGTCGTACGCGACGGGCCCGGCGTCCTGCTCCAGGTCCAGGACGACGGCCCCGGCATCCCCGCCGACCTGCGACGCCATGTCTTCGAGCGGTTCGCGCGCGGCGACGCCTCCCGTACCCGGACGGCCGCCGCCGCGCGGTCCGGCAGTACGGGGCTCGGCCTGGCGATCGTGCGCTCGGTGGTCACCGCGCACGGCGGCGAGGTGTCCGTGGACAGCGTGCCCGGGCGTACGGTCTTCACCGTCCGGCTGCGCGCCGCACACTCACAGCCGCCGCTCAGGCTCGCCACAACGTCGTGACAGCGCGCCCGCCGAGGGTCGGATCATGCGAACCCAACTCGGCAATCTGCCCGCCCGGCAGCACCTGCCGGCCGCGGGCACAGCTCCGGAACACCCGGCCGGGCCCGGTGCCCAGGCGGCCCCGGTCCTCGACGTCGTCATCCCCGTGTACAACGAGGAGAACGACCTGGAGCCCTGCGTCCGCCGCCTGCACGCGCATCTGTCGGGCACCTTCCCCTACCCCTTCCGGATCACCGTCGCCGACAACGCCAGTACGGACCTGACGTCCGCGGTGGCGAAGGCGCTGGCCGCGGAACTCCCCGAGGTCGAGTCCTTCAGGCTCGAACAGAAGGGCCGCGGAAGGGCGTTGAGGACGGTGTGGTCCGCCTCCGACGCGCCCGTGCTGGCGTACATGGACGTGGATCTGTCCACCGACCTCAACGCGCTGCTCCCGCTGGTCGCGCCGCTGATCTCCGGCCACTCCGACCTGGCGATCGGCTCGCGGCTCACCCGCTCCTCGCGGGTGGTGCGCGGCGCGAAGCGGGAGTTCATCTCCCGCGCCTACAACCTGATACTGCGCGGCTCGCTGGCCGCGCGCTTCTCCGACGCGCAGTGCGGATTCAAGGCCATCAGGGGCGATGTCGCCCAGCGGCTGCTGCCGATGGTCGAGGACACCGGCTGGTTCTTCGACACCGAGATGCTGGTGCTCGCCGAACGCGCGGGCCTGCGCATCCACGAGGTGCCGGTCGACTGGGTCGACGACCCGGACAGCAGCGTCGACCTCGTCCGCACCGCCACCGACGACCTGCGCGGCGTGTGGCGGGTCGGCCGGGCCCTGGCCACCGGGCAGTTGGCGCTCGACCGGCTGCGGCGGCCCTTCGGGGACGACCCGCGCGACCGCGAACTCACCGGCGTGCCCGCCGGGTTGGCGCGGCAGCTCGTCGGCTTCTGCGTCGTCGGGGCGCTCAGCACGCTGGTCTACCTGGCGCTCTTCTCGCTCTTCCGGCTCGGCACCGGCTCCCAAGTGGCCAACGCACTTGCGCTGTTGCTCTCCGCCTTCGGCAACACCGCCGCCAACCGGCGGCTCACCTTCGGCGTACGCGGGCGCGACCAGGCCGTACGCCACCAGGCGCAGGGCCTCGTCGTCTTCGCCATCGGCCTCGCCCTGACCAGCGGTTCACTGGCCGCCCTGCACGCGGCGACCGCCCACCCGGACCACGGCACGGAGCTGGCCGTCCTGATCGCGGCGAACCTCGCGGCGACGGTGCTCAGATTCCTGCTCTTCCGGGCGTGGGTCTTCCCCGAGGGCGCGACCGGCGGTGCGGCCTTCCGCGACGGTGAGACGGTCACGGCGGCCTTCCGCGACGGTGAGACGGTCACGGGGGCCTTCCGCGACGGTGAGACGGTCACCGGGGCCGGCCCCGTCTCGTACGAGGCCCGGTCCGCCGACCTCCCGGCCCACGAAACCCCTTCCCCCCGCGACGACTTGAGGAGGGCGCGATGAGCGCGCCGGGCAATACCACGGTGGACACGGACGTGTTCGGGCATCCGGTCGCGGAACCGGCGCCGCGACCAGCGGGGCACCGGGGAGGGCTCGCGCGGCGGACCTGGCGGGGCCGGGCGGAGGACGCCGCCTGGGTGCGCCCCGCGTTCTTCGCGCTGCTGCTCGGCACCCTGGTCCTCTACCTGTGGAATCTGAGCGCCGCCGGATACGCCAACTCCTTCTACTCCGCGGCCGTCCAGGCCGGGAGCCAGAGCTGGAAGGCGTTCTTCTTCGGCTCCTCCGACGCCGCGAATTCCATCACCGTCGACAAGCCGCCCGCCGCGCTGTGGCCGATGGCCCTGTCGGTGCGGCTGTTCGGCCTCGGCTCCTGGCAGATCCTCGTGCCGGAGGCGCTGATGGGCGTCGCCACGGTCGGCGTGCTCTACGCGGCCGTACGCCGCCGGTTCAGCGCGGGCGCGGGCCTGATCGCGGGCGCCGTCCTCGCGCTCACCCCCGTCGCGGCGCTGATGTTCCGCTTCAACAACCCCGACGCGCTGCTGGCGTTGCTGATGGTCGTCGCCGTCTACGGCGTGCTGCGCGCGCTGGAGGACGCCCGGACGAAGTGGCTGCTGATCGCGGGCGTCGCGCTCGGCTTCGCCTTCCTCACCAAGACCCTCCAGGCGTGGCTGATCGTGCCGCCGCTCGCACTGGTCTACGCGGTCTGCGCGCCGACGACGCCGCGCCGCCGTATCGGCCAACTCCTCGCCGCGGGCGGTGCGATGGTGGTGTCCGGCGGCTGGTGGGTGACGATCGTCGAGTTGTGGCCGACGTCGTCCCGCCCGTACATCGGCGGCTCGCAGGACAACAGCTTCCTGTCGCTGACCTTCGGCTACAACGGCTTCGGCCGCATCACCGGCAACGAGACCGGCAGCGTCGGTGGAGGCGGCGGGGGCCGCGGTGGTGGCGGCGGCGGTGGCGGGATGTGGGGCGAGACAGGCATCGGGCGGCTCTTCAACTCCGAGATGGGCGGCCAGATCGCCTGGCTGCTGCCCGCGGCCTTCGTCCTGCTCGCCGCGGGACTGTGGCTGACCTGGCGCGCCAAGCGCACCGACACCGTCCGCGCGGCGTTCCTGGTGTGGGGCGGCGCGCTGCTGATCACCTTCGCGACCTTCAGCTTCATGTCCGGGATCTTCCACCAGTACTACAACATCGCCCTCGCCCCCTACATCGCCGCCGTCGTCGGCATGGGCACGGCACTGCTGTGGGCCCGGCGCACGCACATCGCCGCCGCGGCCGTGCTCGCCGTGACCGTCGCGGGCACCGGCGTGTGGTCGTACGTACTCCTCGACCGTTCCTCCGACTGGCTCCCGTGGCTGCGCGGCGCGGTCCTGATCGGCGGTTTCGTCGCCGCCGCGGGGCTGCTCGCGGGTGCGATGCCCGGGGTACGGGTCGCCGCCCGGCTCGGCGTGATCGCCGCGTTCGTCGGCGTCGCCGCGGCGCTCGGCGGGCCCGTCGCGTACACCCTCAACACCGTGAACACCGGTCACTCCGGCTCCATCGTGACCGCGGGGCCCGCCGTCCAGGGCGGCATGGGCGGCTTCGGCGGCGGCGGACGTCCCGGCGGCGGTGGCGGTGGCCGCGGCGGCATGCCGCCCGGCATGGGCGGCGGCCCCACCAACGGCCAGGGCCAGGGCCAAGGGCAGGGGCAGGGCATGCCCGGCGGCCAGAACGGGCAGACCGGCCAGGGCGGCCCCTTCGGCGGCGGCCAGAACGGCCAGAACGGCCAGGGCGGCCAGACCATGCCCGGCACCGGCCGCACCGGCCAGAACGGCGCCCCGGGCGGCAACGGCGGCAACGGCGGCGGCATGGGCGGCCTGCTCAACGGCACCCAGGTCAGCTCCGCCATGAAGAAGCTGCTCCTCACCGATTCCGGCGACTACACCTGGGTCGCCGCCGCGATCGGCTCCCAGAACCAGGCCAGCTACCAGCTCGCCACCGGAAAGCCGGTGATGTCCATCGGCGGCTTCAACGGCAGCGACCCCTCGCCCACCCTCGCCCAGTTCCAGAAGTACGTGGCCGCGGGGAAGATCCACTACTTCCTCGGCGGCGGCCAGGGCGGCGGCGGTGGCATGGGCGGCAGCGGTACCGCGTCCGCCATCACCACCTGGGTCGAGGCCCACTACACGGCCAAGACCGTGGGCGGCACGACGGTCTACGACCTGACCGCGCCCACGTCCTGACGCTCTCGTCCCCCGACCGCGCCGCGGCGGCGCCCCGCACACCCGGGGGCGCCGCCGCGGCGCATTCCTTTACGGCTTCGCAATCCCCCCCATGTTTAGCTGAACCCGGCGCGACGGTTGCGACGGCCACGACGTACCCCCACGCACGCCGTACGCGGCACGCACGCCGTACGCGGCACGCGTGCCGTGCGGCCTGCGCCGGGAGAGCATCGCGGCCGACGTGGTGCACGACGGCGACCCGACCGCCGCCCTGAGCGGCTGAGGGCAACGACCGCTCAGGGCGCGGGAGTCGGAACCCCCGACGGGACGGGGAGTGCGCGCTACGCCAGCCGGGCCGGGAAGCCGCCGGTGGCGATGGGGCCCCACCGCTCCGGGGTGACGCGGATCAGGGACTTGCCCTGCCGCACCATCGCGGAGCGGTACTCGTCCCAGTCGGGGTGCTCGCCCGAGATGTTGCGGAAGTACTCGACCAGCGGCTCGACGGACTCGGGGCTGTCGATGACCTCGGCGGTGCCGTCGACCTGCACCCAGGGGCCGTTCCACTCGTCGGAGAGGATCACGACCGAGGCGCGCGGATCGCGGCGGGCGTTGCGCGTCTTGGCCCGCTCGGGGTAGGTCGACACGACGATCCGGCCGGAGTCGTCGACCCCGCAGGTGAGCGGGGACGCCTGCGGGCGGCCGTCGGAACGGGTGGTGAGCAGGATCGCGCGGTGCCGCGGGCGCACGAACTCCAGCAGCTCATCCAGCGTGACGGACGTATTCGTGGCGATGTTGGGAGCCATGCCAGCACCCTACGTCGGGCACCCGCGGATGCGGCCGCAGGCGCCTGCGGCCTTACGCCGAAACGGCGTCCGACGAGAGGGGGCGGGCCGCCGTGCCGTGACATCGGCTCCGGCGGCACGCCCTTCGTGCTGGGTCCCGGTGGACGGCCTCGGCCGTCCCCTGCTCCGGCCGTCCTCCGGGACCCGGTCCCGTCCGCCGCCCTGGACCTCTCCGCTGTGGGAACAGGACAGTCGGCCGGGAGTTCCTGCGGGCCGGGTGACCGGCCCTCCCGGTTACCGGGTCTGGTCGCCCGACCGGTCCCGGACGGCTTCCGCCTCGGGCGTGCCCGTCTGGGTGGCGGCGATGTCCGCCGCGCCGGTCTCGGCCGCCGCCAGCTCCGCGACGGCGACTTCCGCCGCCCGGCCCGTACCCGCCTCAGCCTGCTGCAAACCGCTGCGGGTGCGCAGGGCGGTCTCCTTGACGAAGATCACCAGCAGGAAGGAGAGCAGGGCGAAGGGCGCGGCGTACAGGAAGACGTCGCCGATGCCGTGGCCGTACGCGCTCTCCACGATCCCCCTGACGGGGGCGGGCAGTTGCTCGACGTCCGGGATGCCGCCGCCGGTCCCGGCGCCGGTGATGTGGTGGTCGGCGAGGCCCGTGGTGACGAAGTGCGTGACGCGGTTGCCGAGCACCGCGCCGAGCGCGGTGACGCCGACCGCGCCGCCCAGCGAGCGGAAGAAGGTGACCAGGGAGCTGGCCGAGCCGAGGTCCGCGACGGAGACCTGGTTCTGCACGGCGAGCACCAGATTCTGCATCATCATGCCGACGCCGAGGCCCAACAGGGCCATGTAGACGGCGACTTCCCAGTACGGGGTGTCGTTGCGGATCAGGCCGAGGGTCGCGGAGCCCGCGGTGAGCAGGACCGCGCCGGAGACCAGGAACGCCTTCCAGCGGCCGGTGCGGGTGATGATCTGGCCGGAGACGGTCGAGGCGATGAACAGGCCGCCGATCAGCGGGATCGTCATGATGCCGGACATCGTCGGGGTCTTGCCGCGGGCGAGCTGGAAGTACTGGCTCAGGAAGACCGTCCCGGCGAACATCGCGATGCCGACGAAGAGGCTCGCGATCGAGGTGAGGGTGATCGTCTTGTTGCGGAACAGCCGCAGCGGGACGATCGGTTCGGCCGCGCGGGTCTCGGTGTAGACGAACAGCGCGCCGAGCACGAGGGACAGCGGCACCATCACGTAGCTCTGCCAGGACACCCACGCGTAGCTCTCGCCGGCGAGCGAGATCCACACCATCAGCAGCGAGACGGCCGCGGTGATCAGGAAGGCGCCGGTCCAGTCGATCCGCACCTTCCGCTTGACCACCGGCAGGTGCAGCGTCTTCTGGAGCACGACCAGCGCGGCGACGGCGAACGGCACACCGACGTAGAAGCACCAGCGCCAGCCGAGCGTGGAGTCGACGATGACACCGCCGATCAGCGGGCCGCCGACGGTCGCGATGGCGAAGGTCGCGCCGAGGTAGCCGCTGTAACGGCCGCGCTCCCGGGGCGAGATCATCGCGGCCATGATCACCTGCGACAGCGCGGACAGACCGCCCGCGCCGACGCCCTGGACCAGACGGCAGGCGATCAGCATGCCGGGGTTGGTGGAGAAGCCGGCCACGATCGAGCCGACCACGTAGATCACCAGCGAGAGCTGGATCAGCAGCTTCTTGCTGAACAGGTCGGAGAGCTTGCCCCAGATCGGGGTGGTCGCGGTGACCGCGAGAAGCGAGGCGGTGACCACCCAGGTGTACGCGCTCTGCCCGCCGCCGATGTCGGCGAGTATGCGGGGCAGGGCGTTGGAGACGATCGTGGACGACAGGATCGCCACGAACAGGCCGAGCAGCAGCCCGGACAGCGCCTCCATGATCTGCCGGTGCGACATGGGCGCGGATTCCTGGCCGCCGTGGCCCGGTTCCGGTGCCTGCCCGTCCCGCTTGCCGGCCTGGGTTGTTGTTGCCATCTTCAGTCCTCTTCAGCCCGTCTGGGCGCGCGATATGTGGTGGGCGCCGCCGCGCGAGGCGGCGGAGCGGCAGTCGCCGAAGCTGTCACGCAGCCGGGCGAGCAGTTCGGAGAGCCGGGCCACGTCGGCGTCCGGCCAGTCGGCCAGATGGTCGGCGACCACGGCGGCGGCCCGGTCGGACGAGGACCGCAGTGTCCGCGTGCCGTGTTCGGTGAGCCGCAGCAGCCGTGAGCGGCGGTCCAGCGGGTCGGGGGCCCGGTCGATCCAGCCGCGCTCGACGCCGAAGGCGACATGACGGCTCGTCACGGACATGTCGACGTCGAGGAGTTCGGCGAGCCTGCTCATCCGCAGCTCGCCGTGGCGGTCGAGGGCGCCGAGCACCATGACCGCCGTGAGCGGGGTCTCGGGCGGCAGCCCCCGGGCGATCTCGCGGCTGACGACGAAGGTGGTGCGGAGCTGGTGTGCGAGTTCCACGCACTGCTCGCGGTCCGCCATGCGACGGTCACCTGTCCTTCCGCTGCGGGAGCTGCCTGTGAGTCCGCTGTGATCTTTGGTTGCCTGAAGCAACTGTAAAGTAGTTGGTTGTGCCAGACAAATTCTTTGCCCGGAATCGCGGCAAAGATTCAGCAAAGGAAACGCCTGTATCCGCCCAAGAGGTACGTGTCTGGGTTGCCTGAACGGCTCGGGCCGGAGGCCGTGTGGCCGCCGGGCGGGCCGGGGGTGCGGGCCCTTCCGTCGAGACGCTAGGGTCAGGCGGCATGTCGAACCCTGAGAACAACTACGACCCGGCCGGCAACACCCAGATGTTCCGTGCCTTCGTCGACGAGCAGCCGCCCGCCGCCGAGGTGCAGCGGGCGCAGGGCCGCAGCAAGGTCGGCCTCGTGATCGGTGTGATCGTGGCGGTGGCCGTGGTCATCGGAGTGGTCGCGCTCGCGATGCGCTGACCGCCCGGCCTGCCCGTCCCTACGCAGCAGGATGTGCCAACGGGGGCATATCGCCACGGATGTCCGTGGACAGGTCGGCAGGCAGGTCGGTGGGCAGGTCCGCGGACGGGTCTGGACGGGTCCGTTGTGGGGGCTGTCATGGGGTCCACGGGCGGATCGGGGGACAGGCCGGGACCGGGTCGGCGCCAGGACGGCGCCGGTCAGGACAGCGTGACGTCCCTGGTCTCGATGTGCATGCCCAGCGGCACCCGCCAGGCGTCCACGCACAGGTCCCAGGACGCGGTGCGCGACGCCCCGCCCGCCAGCGGCACCGGCACGGGCTTCGCCGTCTCCACGGTCGCCCAGTCGATGCCGAGCCCGCCGATGATGTGGGTGCCGAAGGTGACCGTGCCCGCCGTCACCGGCAGACCCCCGGCGTTGGTGAAGGTGACGGCGACCTTCTCGCACCAGCGGTCCGCGTCCGCCGTACGCGTGGGCGCGCTCACGGTCAGCCGCGCGGCCGTCGGCGGCGCCGTGGTGGCCCCGCCGGACCCGCCGCCCGAGCCCGTACCGCCCGAGCCCGTACCGCCCGAGCCCGTACCGCCCGAGCCCGTACCGCCCGGTCCCGTGCCCCCTGAACCCGTGCCCCCTGAACCCGTGCCGCCGCCCGTAGCCGAGCCCGGTCCCGTACCGGAGTCCGTGCCGCCGCCCGCTTGGGCCGTCGAGCCGCTGGCCGGTCCGCCGGGGGTCGTGGGGGTCCCGTGGGGCGAGGAGGGTGTCCGGGGCGCTCCGGAGGAGGGTGTACGCGGCCCCGTGCCGGTGTCCGTGCCCGAGGGCGTACGGGACGGCTTCGCGGCGCCGGGGGCCGGGCCGTCGAGCGGGACCAGGACCACGTCGCCGTCCGGGGGGACGTCGTGGGGAGCGCTCGGGGAGGGGCCGACGCCGCCGATCGCGACATGGCCGGTGGTGCCGCCGCCCGCGCAGCCGGTGGCCATGACGAGCAGGCCCAGCGCGGCGAGCGCCGGAGCCGTGGTGCGCAGCAGTGCTTGGGTCTTCCTCAACGCGACGTACGAGACCAACGCGACCATCACGTCAGTTTACTGACGGGGTGTCAGGTCGTCACCACCCCGTCAGTGCCACCTCATGCCTCTGCGGTGAGGCCGTCACGGAGCTGTGCGAGGGTGCGGGTGAGCAGCCGGGAGACGTGCATCTGGGAGATGCCGACCTCCTCGCCGATCTGCGACTGCGTCATGTTCGCGAAGAACCGCAGCATGATGATCTGCCGTTCGCGCGGCGGCAGTTGGGCCAGCAGCGGCTTGAGCGACTCGCGGTACTCGACGCCTTCGAGCGCGGTGTCCTCGTAGCCGAGGCGGTCCGCGAGGGTGCCCTCGCCGCCGTCGTCCTCGGGCGGCGGGGAGTCCAGCGAGCTGGCGGTGTACGCGTTGCCCACCGCGAGGCCGTCGACGACGTCCTCCTCCGACACCCCGAGGCAGACCGCCAGTTCGGCGACCGTCGGCGACCTGTCCAGCTTCTGGGAGAGGTCGTCGCTGGCCTTGGTGAGCGCCAGCCGCAGTTCCTGGAGGCGGCGCGGGACCCGGACCGACCAGGAGGTGTCGCGGAAGAATCGCTTCACCTCACCGACGATCGTCGGCATCGCGAAGGTCGGGAACTCCACCCCGCGCTCGCAGTCGAAGCGGTCGATCGCCTTGATCAGGCCGATCGTGCCGACCTGGACGATGTCCTCCATCGGCTCGTTCCGACTGCGGAAGCGAGCGGCTGCGTACCGCACGAGTGGCAGATTCAGCTCGATCAGCGTGTCACGTACATAGGTGCGTTCCGGGCTGTCCACCGGCAGTTCCGCGAGGCGCAGGAACAGCGATCGGGACAGCGTGCGGGTGTCGATGGCCTCGCCGTGAAGAGCATCGTGCGGTGCGGTCGCCGTGTCGGGCTTGAGCACCTTGGGACTGCCCACCTGTACGGACATGCCACCCCCTTGAGGTCGCGGACGGGTGTCGCGAGCGACGGTTGTTCCTCCACTGGAATACCGGAGGCCGGCTCGCGACAAACGCGGTACCCGCAGAATGTCACATGTCGGCAACACGCTGTAGCGCCATGTCGACATATCCGTGCAGGTGACTTAATCCTCTTCAGCTACGCTTCGAGCTGGTTTGCGGACCTCAGCCGCGCGAAGCTCCGGGACAGCAGACGGGACACGTGCATCTGCGAAACCCCCAGTTCCGCACTGATCTGGGACTGCGTCAGGTTGCCGAAGTAGCGGAGCAACAGGATGCGCCGCTCCCGCTCGGGAAGCTGGACCAGAAGATGGCGGACGAGGTCGCGGTGCTCGACCCCGGACAGCGCCGGGTCCTCGTAGCCGAGCCGGTCGAGCAGGCCCGGCGCCCCGTCGCCCTCCTGCGCCGCCTCCAGTGAGGTCGCGTGGTAGGCGCGGCCCGCCTCCAGGCACGCCAGCACCTCCTCCTCGGCGAGCTTGAGCCGCTCGGCGATCTCGGCCGTCGTCGGCGACCTGCCGTGCAGCACGGTCAGGTCCTCGATCGCGCCGCTCACCTGGACCCACAGCTCGTGCAGGCGGCGCGGCACGTGCACGGTCCGCACGTTGTCCCTGAAGTAACGTTTGATCTCGCCGACGACGGTCGGCATCGCGAAGGTCGGGAACTGCACGCCGCGCTCCGGGTCGAACCGGTCGATCGCGTTGATCAGGCCGATCGTGCCGACCTGGACCACGTCCTCCATCGGTTCGTTGCGGCTCCTGAAGCGGGCCGCCGCGTAGCGCACCAGCGGCAGATTCACCTCGATCAGCGCGGCCCGCACCCGTGCGTGCTCGGGGGTGCCGGGCTCCAGCTTGGTGATCTGCTCGAAGAGCACCTGGGTGAGCGCTCTCGCGTCCGCCGCGTTGGCACTGGGCGTACGGGTTCTGCCTCGGGGATACGTTGTTGACGCCGTATGGGCCGACACCGGCACACCACACCCCTTATCGGTCCACTCATCCGGCAAAAGCGGTCATAGCATCACAATTCATGTCCGCTTTGTGCAAGCACCGCATATTGCCGTGTTGTACGAACCGGCGGCCCGGAAGTCCCCCGTCCGGCGGTGTGAATCCGGAGCGAAGGGTGCGCGGAGGTGGCGCGCGAGGGGGCTCAAAGGGCGCGAAAACGCCCCCCACCGGTCGGCGGGGGGCGCGCGAACGCTCGTCGTGCGCTCGGCCGGGAGGTCAGATCTCCAGGTCCGCGATCACCCAGGTGGCGAACTCCGACCAGAGCGCGACGGCCGCCCGGTGCTCCGGGTGTTCGAGATACGCCGTCAGCGCCGCCGCGTCCGCGACGGTGGAATTGATGGCGAAGTCGTAGGCGATCGGGCGGTCCGTGATGTTCCAGCCGCACTCCCAGGAGAGCGTTTCCGGCACCTTCTCGCCGAGCTCGGCGAAGGCCCGCGCGCCCGCCTGGACACGCGGTTCTTCCTGCCGCACGCCCTCGTTGAGCCTGAACAGGACCAGATGCCGGATCATGGGACTCCCTCGCCGCCGGCATGCCGCCGCGTGCCGCTGGGTACTGGTGGTGCGCCGCCGGAGCGGCCGGGACGGCCCGCCGGTCAGTTGGCCAGGTCGTGCATGAACTTCCCGATGCTCTTCGCGGCGTTCGATATGCCCTGGAAGCCTACCTGGACGAGATCAGCGGCTCGGGCCGGCTGATTGATGATCGTGTAGAGGATGAAGATCACCAGTACGTACATGGTGATCTTCTTCGCCTGCGCCATGCGCCTTTGCCCTCCCCAGCCCGCAGCCCGCACCGACGGTCACAAGTGTGCAATCACGGAAGTCTATCCATCAGATGGCGTAATCAGACGGCCTGTTGTCCCAATCATCCTCTTAGAAGATGAAGGTCGGGCTCGGGTTCGTGGCAGGTCCGGAGCGTGGGATCGGCCTGTCGGCACCGCTTGCCGCCGCTTGCCGCGGCTTACCGCCCCTTGACCTCGCTTTGCCGTCGCTTTGTTTCCGCCCGCCCGCTGTCACGTCCTGCGGCGCCGGAGCAGCAGCAGCCAGGTGCCGCCCGCCGCCGCCAGCAGCACCACCAGGGCGGACCCGCCGGCGATCTCCGTGCCGGTCAGCCGGGCGCCCGGCCCCGAGGCGGCGGGCGCGCCCGTACGCGGTCCCGCCGTCGTGGCGTCCGCGGCCGACGCCGCGCCCCTGCTCGTACCGCTGCTCGTACCCGTGGTCGTACCCCTGCTCGTACCGCTGCTGGTACCCGTGGTCGTACCGCTCGCCGTACCGCCCGACGCGCCTTCCGGGAGCGGGGTCCTGCGGCCGGGCGCCACTCGTACCGGCACGGTCTTCGCGACCGAGCCGTCCGCGTTCAGCAGCACCGCGCGCTGCTGGGGCCGGGCGAAGTCGAACATCGGGTCGAGCGGGTGCGCGGTCGCGTCGAAGGAGCCGTCGCCGATCCGGCCCGTACCCCAGTTGTCCTCGATGAAGCGCAGGACGGACGACTGGGTGGTCAGCGCGTGCTCGACGTGATCGCGCCGGGTGTAAGGGGACACGACCAGCAGCGGCAGCCGGGGTCCCGGACCGCAGCGGTCGAGGTAGCCGCCCGCGGCGGGCGGGCCGTGGGCGCACATCGCGGTGTCCGCGCCCGCGTCGGTGGAGCCGTTGGTGATCGCGGCGGCGACCTGGTCGTACCAGCCGTCGGAGTCGTCGTACGCCACGATTACCGCCGTGCTCGCCCACTGCGGCGACCGCTGGACCGCGTTGATCTCGCGGACCAGGAAGTGCTGCTCGTCCAGCGGGTCGGAGTAGCCCGCGTGCCCGTCCTGGTACTCGGCCGCCTTCAGGAACGACACCGCGGGCAGATTCCCGGCCGCGAGCGCCGTGTCGAAGTCGGTCAGGTCGTACTGGTGGTTGGCCCGGTCCTGGCGGCCGATCATCGCGGCGGACGTCGGCGGCAGGTGGTGCGGATTCGCCGTCGACTCGTAGTACTGGAACGGCTCGTGGTGCGGCGAGTAGTCCACCGACGCGTTGCCGCCGACATTGGCGTGGGTCGCGCCGCAGACCGCCGTGCCGCCCGGCGAGGACGTCGGCGCGAAGCCGCCCTGGAACCAGCCCCAGCTCACGCCCTTGTCGTTGAGCAGGTCCCCGACGTTGCGGCCGCGCATCGCGGTGAGCTGGCCGGTCGCGGTGTGGTTGTTGTCCGAGCAGTCGTCGTACGCCGGGTCCGGGTCGGTGACGACCGTGCCGACCCCGGTCGTCGGGTCGGGGCTGCGTACGGTCGTGGACCGCTCCACCGGGACCTGCTCGCCGGTCTTCGGGTCGATCGAGACGCCGCCGTGCGTCTGCCCGGAGACCAGGCCGAGCGCGCCGGGCGTGGAGGGGCCGAAGACGTCGCCGAAGCTGTTGTCGCCCAGCGTGTAGTTCTGGGCGTAGTTCCACAGCGCGGTGACGGTGTTCCCGTCGAAGTAGTCCATCGTCAGGCCCGGACTCCCGTACAGGCCCGAGCACTTGTCGCTGCTCGTGTGCTGCACGAATTGGTCCATCGCGCCGCCGTCGTACGCCTGCTGCTCGGGCGTGTAGCTGTGGTTCTGGTCGCAGGTGAGCGCCTGCGACGGGCTCAGGCGGCGCGGCTGGTACTGGTTCGGGTTGTGCGTCAGCAGCCGGGAGCCGTCGCTGAGCAGATTCACCGGGGCGGGGGTGCCGGGGGCGGCAGTGAAGCGCGTGCCGTCGGTGTTCGCGGCCTGCGGATACGTACCGAAGTAGTGGTCGAAGGAGACGTTCTCGTCGAAGATGACCACGACGTGTTTGACCGGCGTGGCCGTCGCGGCCTCGGGTCCCGGAGCGCCGGACGCCCCGGACGCCCCCGGCGCCACGGCCAGCACGGCGGCGGCGGTCAGGGCCGTCGCGGCCAGCGCGATCCGCCCGCGGTGCGCGTGTCCGCGGTGCGCGTACCCCTGATGTGCGTACCCCTGGTGTACGTGTCCCTGGTGTACGTGTCCGCGCCGGACCCGCCCTCGGCTTCTCGTCCGCTCAGCCAGGTCCATGCTCCCGATCCCACCTTCGCTCTCGTGCCGCCCACACCAGACATATCAGGACACATCGACCGTCGCGCCGCCTTCGCTGATCCGCCCTTCGGTGAACGCGACCCCGACTCCGTACGAACGTACGGAGTCCACCCCCCAAGGGGAACGCCCCCGCCCGCCCCGGCCGCCCCCCGCGCGACGAGATCAGGCCACGCTGGCCAGCCCCGCGAGGTAGGTCGCGTTGAGGGACGGTTTGACGTATTGACGGGATGATGGTGTCATTGCGTCATGTTGTATGAAACGCCTGGCCTGGACGACGTGGATGAGCGGGTCCTCGGTGAGATCGAGGGGATGCGCGACCGGCTCCGGCTCCACCTGCGGACGCCGCGCCGTTGGGAGGGGCAGCTCCGCCGCAATCTGACAGCGCGGGCGATCGCCGGCTCGAACACGATCGAGGGATACGCGGCGAGCGTCGCCGATGTCGAAGACATCATGCTCGGCGAGGCGCCGATCGAGGCCGACCAGACGGTCTCCGCCGAGATCGAGGGCTACCGGCAGGCCATGACGTACATCCAGCGACTGACGGACGCCGGGCCGGACTTCGCCTACGGCAAGGGTCTGCTCAACGGTCTGCACTTCATGATGCAAGGCCACCACCTGCTCAAACGTCCGGGCTGGTGGAGGTCCGGTGCGGTGTACGTGACCTCACCCGAGGACCCGACCATCGCGGCCTACACCG
Organism: Streptomyces sp. NPDC093221; assembly: GCF_044753885.1. Classification (NCBI taxonomy): domain Bacteria; kingdom Bacillati; phylum Actinomycetota; class Actinomycetes; order Kitasatosporales; family Streptomycetaceae; genus Streptomyces; species Streptomyces sp. NPDC093221. The sequence continues at coordinate 285,209 of NZ_JBIVOA010000001.1, forward strand.
CGCCTGACGCCGACTCGGTGCCGGATCTCATCGCGGAACTGGTCGTCTGGCTCAACGAGGGCGACCTGGAAGCGCCCGCTCTGGTGCGAGCCGCGATGGCGCACCTCAATCTCGTCGCGATCCACCCCTGGGCGGACGGAAACGGCCGGATGTCCCGCGCGCTCCAGACCTTGGTCCTGGCGCGGGAAGGGATCGTCGCGCCGGAGTTCTCCAGTATTGAGGAGTGGCTGGGCCGGGCCCGCAACACCTATCGCTACTACGACGTACTGGCGGAGGTCGGCGGCCCGGTCTGGACGCCGGACCGGGACACCCGCGCCTGGGTCCGGTTCTGCCTGCGCGCCCACCATCAACAGGCCCAGGCCGTACAGCGGCAGGTCGAGACCACCCGCACGGTGTGGTCCGCGCTTGAGGAGGCCGTCGAGCGACAAGGGCTGCCCGAGCGCACGCTGTACGCCCTGTACCCGGCCCTGATGGGAAACCGGGTCCGGCGGGCGACGTACCAGGCGGACGCGGAGTTGAGCGAGCAGCAGGCCCAACGTGACATCCGTGAACTCGTCAGGGCGGGATGGCTGTCGGCCCACGGTGAAGCGCAGGGGCGCTACTACGCACAGGGCCCCGGGGTGCCGGAGGAGATCGTTCGCGGAGTACGTGATCCGCGACCGCTCATCGAGCCGTACTCCGCGACGTGAGCCCCGCGAGGTAGGTCGTGATCGCTTCGGGGGGCCAGGTGTGGGCTTCGCGGAGGCCCGCGGCGAGGTGGGCGAGGTAGGCGGGGGACGGGGGGACCGGCCGGGCGTCGGGGGCGTGCCAGGGGGCGGTGAAGGTGAGGAGGGGGTGGGTTTCGAGGTCGCCGAGGTGGAGGAGGGTTTCGTAGCGGCCGGGGCCGAGGCGGTCGCGGCCCTCGGCGAGGACCCGGGTGAGGTCGAGGTCGTGGCCGGGGGCGGCGTACATCTCCTGGGCGGCGATGTCCGAGAACTGACCGAGGGTCAGGAGGTGGGCGCGGGCCCAGGCGCGGCCGGGGGCCAGCGGGTCGTAGAAGGCGCGTCCGCCGTGCCAGACCGGCGACCAGGTGGCGAAGTACACCGTCCCCGGCAGCTCGATCCCCACCGAGCGCTCCGGCATCCGCGGGTCGCGGCAACCGGGATACGTACGCCCGCCGCCGTCCGCGGTGTCCTGGGCCGTGCCGCCCGTCAGGTAGCAACGCAGGCGCGCCAGCGACATGTTGGAGCCGTACGACACGTACCAGACCAGGCGCTCCGAGGTGGCGGGCATCGGTTACGGGCGGGGGGTCGTCGGTTCCGTCGCGGGCAGGCCGCGCGGGAGGACATCGGGGAAGAGGCCGAACCGCGGTTCGCCGTCGCCGGGTTCGAGGGCCTGGGGATTGCGCCGGTGCGGGCGCGAGGCGCGGGCCGCGTCACCCGGCACCGCGAGGAATTCGTCGTGCGTCGACCACCCCGGCCACCGCGGCGCGCCCGGCGCCGCGCCTTCGCCGGTCGTGGCATACACGGGGGAGGGCATGGCTCCGATTCTACCGGGGGAGCGGGCCGGGTTTATTGAGTAACCGCTGGTCACTGAAGAGGTGAGGCTTGGGAGCAGTGATGTCCCAGCTTCCTACTGCTGTTGTCGATGACTCCGTTCGCGGAAACGGGTTCCGACTCAATCGCTGCGCGCGGAGCTCAGCAGTGGTCCTCGACGTAGAGCATGCGGTGTCCCGGCTCGGCGCGGAACTCGTGAGCCAGGTAGCGGCCGGTCGACCATGTTCCGCCGGGGCCCATGTACTCGTCTTTGATCCGGTCCCAGAGCAGGGGACGTTCGGCCGCCGTCGTGAGCCGGGGGCTCATACCGCCCATGTCTCCCCAGAAGACAAGTGTGGTGGCGTCCTTGACCAGCCGACGGACGATGCGCAGGTCAAGCCGCTTGCGATGAAGAATCCAGCTCGTCCCTTCGTCGTCAAGGAGGGTCAGGGGTCCGCTCAGACTGTCGGGGCTGGCGGAAAAAGACTGCATACGTCGATTCTTCCATGCGCCTTCACCGCGGCGACGTCGGCGAAGGCCGCCAAGGCGTCTGGGAAGTCGAACCTGTCCAGGCTGCCACCGACGGCGGCGAGGAACTCGGCTCCGAGAGTCGTGCCGATGCCCGGGACGCTCAGCACGATGTCAGCGAGCTCGTGCTCGCGAAACCGGTCCTCGATGAGCTTGTCCAGCTCGACAACATGCTCGTTGAGGGCCATCGCCAGCCGAGTGACCCCGGCACGGCGGATCGCATGCGGAGTCTGGCAGCCCGTCAGCAGCCTGAGTGGGCCGGTGTTGGCCATGTCCAGGGCCCTCTCCAGGGCCGGGAACATGGACAGCGGGGTGCCGCGCAGGCGGTTGACCACGCGGGTGAGGACCTCCTGGCCGTGGCTGACCAGCAGCGCCAGCAGCAGCGCGGGCTCACCGCTGGTCACCCCTGGGCGACCCAACCCTACGAATGGCTCGATCAACCCGATCAAGAAGGTAGAGCCGTTTGGGGGGGGGCGACAGGCGCGCGGCGCGGCTTGGGAGCCATGCGCTCATGGATCGTTGTTCTTCGGCCGGTCCCGGAACGCCGCAGGCCGGGGCAAGTCCGCCTTGGCGATGGCCGCGGTGGCATGCAGACTCGCAGGAGCAACCGCGTCAGTCGGTTGCAGGCGCTTCACTGGCTCGGGTGCCGGTTGAACCCACCGTACGGAGGAGTCGTGACCGAAGCAGCGGACCCGCAGGTCTACGCACGTATGCGGAAGATCGCGGAGGAGCTCTGGCCGCTGGCGGACCGCTTGCAAGGGGCTTGGGCGATCGAGATCGGAGCTGCCGGGGTCGTCGTGATGATGAGCCCGGTCAACCGCCACGAGGCCATCGCCACCCGCGTCGTCCGCCAGCTGAACGCTCAGCTCCCGGCCACGCATCCGGACCGTGACATCGTCGCCCAGTCAGGTGCCGAAGTGGAGCACCCGGCGGTGGGGCGGATGCGCCGACCGGACGCCGTCGTCCTCCCGCTCGACATCCTGGAAGAGCCGAAACCGACAGTCGACCCCGCTGACCTGCTCGCGGTGGTCGAGGTGGTCTCCGAGTCCAACCCGGACAACGACTACGTCGAGAAGGCCGCCGACTACCCCGCGATGGGCATCCCGCTCTACCTGCTCATCGACCCTCGCAAGGGTCTCGTCTTCACCTACGCCGACCCCGCCCCCGGCTCCAGCGGCCCGCACTACTCCACCGTGCTCCCCTACGTCTTCGGCGACCAGGTCCCCTTCGGCCCCTGGACCATCGACACCAGCGACTTCAAGCGCTACGACGACGAGTAACGGCCACGAAGGGTTCCCCGGCGAACGGCCCTCCCCGTCGCCAAAGCGCTGACAACACCGCACGTGGCGTCGTAGTTCAGAACGTTCCGCACGACCTGGCCCGACACAACCTGTGAAGCGCACGCCTCTCGGCCTCGGGTGCTCACATCGTGCGATGACACGGCCCTGGCACACTTTCGGCATGCTGGCAGGACGCGGGGTACGGCATTTCTCGCTCGAAGAGCTGCTGTTGGCGCTGCAAGCACCCCTGGACGGGTGTGATCTGGGCTACTCCGTTTTGGAGGCTTGCCTGTCGTCTGTCAGAGGGCCCTGGTATAGACGCATGGCTCCGGTGCAGGTAGAGGGCTTTCGTTGTCATTTGGCATATGCCAAGAGCCCTGTGTGGCATAATCAAGCGCGATGATCATGACTGGCATGCCTGGTCGCGCGCGGTATCAGCATTCGATCAGGCCTAGATGCACATGCATTGCGGTGGCATTATGTAGAGGCGTTGGCCATGGGACGGGGCGGTGCCAACCGAGATCAACCGTTCGAGGTATTCCTCAATGGGTGAATTTCTGGTGTTCAAGGCGCCTAACCGACTGTGATTTGCGTCACAGTTACCCTCTGTGGCCTGCACTGATTGCACTTTGTGCGGCTTTTCCCTAGAGCCGGTTCGTCGCGTGTTCGTGGCGGACCAGGTCTCCGGCAAGGCAGTATGAGAGAGGCGCATATTTTGCGTGACGCAGGTCACATGCGGTGATTTGCGTTGCTGTCGGGAAAACTGCACAAAGAAGGAGCGCCCCGCCGCTGCATGCTTGGTCGGCCGCACGGCGAAGCGCTCCAGTCGCAAGACGTGACCCTTGCCGGGTGACCCCGGTAAGGGTCACGTCGTCACAGGTGCCGGCTGATCACCTCGATCGCGTGCGTGACGTCCGCAGCTGCGGTAACAACCGCGGCGACTGTCACGACGATGCCGACGGCAGTGCGGGCCCTGAGTCGGGTCCATGCCTGCCACTTCTTACGGTTCTTGCCACCCTCACCCTGATCGGGCATAGGGGTCCTGCCTTTCCTCTGCGCAAAGGGCTGCACGGGATCGTGGGCCCCCGGGGGTCACGTTCACCTGGTCGCGGTCCAGCTCAGAGGACGAGCAGTAGCAAGATGTTACTCGGCTCCGACGCGAACTCCCGCGTAACTTCGCGGTCTCTCAGTCGACATGTCGGCTGCTACAACGCCACTGAGTGCAAAGGGCAGTTGAGGTGTAGACCACCCTAAGCCCTTTGGCCTGCAAAGTGCCTGATGGGACCACAGGTTCCGTTACGGCACCCTGTGCCAATGCTTCGCGCAGAGTGATGAACATCGCATCGGGCTGAACCCAACGTGACTGCGACGGGACATCTCGGTATGGCGTGGGACAGTCCGCCCACATGCCTTGAGATAGTCGCTGCTTCGCCAAAGGACGCGACGGCCTCTCTGTCACCTGATGGCGCAGGTCTGTGCCTGCCAGGGGCAGTCTTGCCGGACATCAACACACAAGGCGCTCGCACGTCATGGCCGCCGATCGTTGGGGCGCTTGTGCAAGTCAAGTTGGGTGGGAACTGAGGCGGACGTGGCTGAGGGCAACATGGAAGTTCCATGTTGCCCTCAGCCACGTGTTGCTCGTGGCGGTAGCGGTGGGATTTGAACCCACGGAGGAGTTGCCCCCTCACACGCTTTCGAGGCGTGCTCCTTAGGCCGCTCGGACACGCTACCGAGAGAGATCCTAGCCCACGCGGGGGGGTGGTCAGAAATCGGTTGTACGGAAGAAGCGGGTGAGGAGGGCGGCGGAGGGGGTGGGGAGGACGTCGGGGATGACTTCGGGGCGGTGGTTGAGGCGGCGGTCGCGGACCACGTCCCAGAGGGAACCGGCGGCGCCCGCCTTGTCGTCGGCGGCGCCGTAGACGACGCGGTCGAGCCGGGAGAGGACGATCGCGCCCGCGCACATGGTGCACGGTTCGAGGGTGACCGCGAGGGTGCAGCCGGTCAGGCGCCAGCCGCCGACGGAGGCGGCGGCGCGGCGGATGGCGAGGACCTCGGCGTGGGCGGTCGGATCGCCGGTGGCCTCGCGCTCGTTGCGGGCACGGGACAGCACCGTGCCGTCGGGGGCCAGCACGACCGCGCCCACCGGTACGTCACCGGTGAGCGGGGCCTGTGCCGCCTCTTCCAGGGCCAGCCGCATCGCGGCGACCCAGGGGTCCTTCAGAGGGTCTGTCAGCGGACCGCCTCCAGCACGTCCCCGCACCCCAGCGCGTCGGCGATCTCGCCAAGCGCCTCACCGGTCAGCGCGCCGTCACCGCTGAGCGCCAGCAGTTCCCTGGTGCTCATGCCGAGATCCGTGAGGATGTCGGTTTCGCCGAGCGGACCGGTCGGCACATGGTCTTCCGAGGGGCCCGCCACGGCGTCCTCGGTCTCGTCGTCCTCGCCGTCCTCGGTGCCGTCGAGGTCCACGAGTTCGTCCAGGTCCTCGGGGTCGCGGCCCAGCACTTCGTCGGTGAGCAGGATCTCCCCGTACGAACTGCGGGCGGCGGCAGCCGCGTCGGACACATAGATCCTGGGATCCTCTTCACCGTCCACACGGATGACGCCGAACCAGGCGTCCTCCTGTTCGATGAAGACCAGAACCGTTTCCTCCTCGTCGCCGGCCGCGCGGGCCAGATCGCTCAGATCGGCGAGGGTTTCCACATCGTCGAGATCGGGTTCGCTCGCTTGCCAACCGTCCTCGGTGCGCGCGAGCAGTGCGGCGAAGTACACCGTGACTCTCCCACAGGGTCTCAGGCCGTCCGGACCGGATGGGGGCCGCTTTCGACTTCCGTTGGCCCCACCCACTCGGCATCGTGGCAGAAACCGGGGCGTTGCGAAGGGTCTTCTGCACCGCGACGTGCCAGGTCTTCGTCACTTCTCTGGAAAGTCCGGCCATCGGGGGCCCGGAACGGTCACCCGTACGGTACTGATCCGTCACGCTGTGTACGCGGCGCGTACGCGGCGTATACGTGATCCGTACCCGGTCACCCGCGCGGCGCGGTCACCAACGGAAGGTGCGCATCCGCATTTGCTGACGGAGCCGGGCGACCCGGGCGCGTCGCGGCTGGACCCGCTCGCGCAGCTCCTTTGCCTCGTTCAGCTCCCGCAGGAACAGCGCGCGCTTGCGGCGCCGCTCGATGTCCGTGTCGCGGGCGGGGGAACGGCCGGGGGACCGGTCCGCGGATCGGTCAGCAGTACGGTCCGCGGATCGGTCCTCAGATCGGTCCGCAGCGTCGGCGGGGGCGCCGTCGGAGGCGCGATCCGGAGTGCGGTCGGTGCGATCCGCGTCACGGTCGATGGCTCGGTCGGTTGCTCGCTCGGCTGCTCGGTCGGGCTCCGGCATCTCGGGCACCATCCCTGGGGCTCGCTTCACCCGGAAGGCACACCGGGCGTATCTGGCCAGTTTCCCTCGTTCGCGCCGTTTACCCCACGCCAGGCGCAGAAGGTGCGCGGAGCCGGGCTGCTCATCGCACTGGCGACGCGCCCCCCACCCGGCGGATACAGTCATATTCATGCGTCTCCATGTTGTCGACCACCCGCTGGTCGCGCACAAGCTCACCACCCTGCGCGACGAGCGCACCGACTCGCCGACGTTCCGGCGGCTCGCCGACGAGCTGGTCACCCTGCTCGCCTACGAGGCCACCCGCGACGTGCGGACCGAGCAGGTCGACATCCGCACCCCGGTCGGCCCGACCACCGGGGTCAGGCTCTCCTACCCGCGCCCCCTCGTGGTGCCGATCCTGCGCGCCGGGCTCGGCATGCTCGACGGCATGGTGCGGCTGCTGCCCACCGCCGAGGTCGGCTTCCTCGGCATGGTCCGCGACGAGGAGACGCTGGAGGCGGCGACGTACGCCACCCGCATGCCGGAGGACCTGTCGGGACGGCAGGTCTACGTGGTCGACCCGATGCTGGCGACCGGCGGCACCCTGGTGGCGGCGATCGACCTGCTGATCGACCGCGGCGCCGACGACGTCACCGCGCTGTGCCTGCTGGCCGCGCCCGAGGGCGTCGAGTCGATGGAGCGCGCCCTGGCGGGCAAGCCGGTCACCGTGGTCACGGCCGCGGTCGACGAGCGGCTGAACGAGCGCGGCTACATCGTGCCCGGCCTCGGCGACGCGGGCGACCGGATGTACGGCACGGTGAGCTGACAATCGGCCCGGCCCGACCCGGCGTGTCGCGGACGCCCCGGAAGGGCTGAACGGTCCGGACAAGCGCCACCCGCGCCAAGCCACCCGCCACGGCGGCGCCCGCCACGGCGGCTCAGTGCTTCGCCGGCGCGCCCGCCTTCGTCGTGGCCCCCGTCTTGCCGGGGGCGCCCCCCGACGCGCTCGGGCTCGGCGTCACGCACACCGGCTTCGGCGGCGGCGGGTTCGCCGCCACGATCCGGGCCTTCGCCACGTCGGTCGGACCGGAAAGCGCCGTGAAGGCCGTGCCGATCATCACATCGACGGTCTTGTCGGTCCGCTTGGGGTCGATCTTCACGGTCGAGCCCGCCACCTGGGTGCCCGCCGTGCGGGCCGCCGCCTCGCCCGCGGGCCCGGCGACGATCAGCGCGGACTCGCCGACCTTCTTGTCGTACGGGTCGGGCGCGTTGCCGAATTTGTTGACCTTGAAGCCGCGCTTGGCCAGCTCGTCGGCCGTGGTCTTGGCCAGACCGCCCTTGGCGGTGGCGTTGAAGACGTTCAGCGTGACGCCCGCGGGCTGCGGCAGCGGGGCCGGTTTACCCGTGGGGGCGGTGGGGGCCACGGTGACGCAGGGGCGGTTCTGCGGTGCCGCGTTCGCCTTCGTGTCGCCGTTGTCGTCCCCGCGGAAGACATGGACGAGTTGCAGCGCCCCGTAACCGAAGAGGCCGAGCACGACGACCGAGGCGAGCACGGCGGTGACGACACGGCCGCGGCGGCGCGGGCGGCGCATCCTCGGGTACTGCTTGCCGGTGACCCGGTACTTCCCGCCCATACCGGAGGGGGTCAGCATGCTCATGAGCGCAGCGTAAGCGGATTGTCAGTCCATCTCCAGGACCCGGGCGTGGAGCACCTGGCGCTGCTGGAGCGCGGCGCGTACCGCCCGGTGGAGTCCGTCCTCGAGATAGAGGTCGCCCCGCCATTTCACGACATGGGCGAAGAGGTCGCCGTAAAAGGTGGAATCCTCGGCGAGAAGTGTCTCCAGGTCGAGCTGTCCCTTGGTGGTCACCAACTGGTCCAGCCGCACGGGACGTGGGGCGACGTCGGCCCACTCGCGCGTACTCACCCGGCCGTGGTCCGGGTACGGCCGCCCGTTTCCGATGCGCTTGAAGATCACACGGAAAGCCTACCGGCCCGGCTTGTCCGGGCGCAGCACCGCTGCCGGGGTGCGATGGTGGCAAAAGCCTCATCGTCGTATGAATCGGGAGCATGTGATGACCGATCCCCAGCCGAATAGTTCCGCCGGTGAGGCCGTCACGGGTGAGGCGGCCGTGACACCGGGGTCGACTCCCGCACCGTCCGGGCCGACTCCCGCGCCGTCCGGGTCGACTCCCGCACCGTCCGGGCCGACAGCCCCACCGTCCGGGACGACTCCCCCACCGTCCGGGCCATCAGCGGCGCCGTCCGGGCCGACACTGCCGTCCCCCGCCGCCGACATCGCCCGCGGCTACGCCTTCACCGGCCCCGCGCTGGACCTCGGCGCGCTGCTCTGGGAGGGCGAGTGCCACCCCGACGCGCCGGTCCGCATCCCGCTCGGCATGCTCAACCGGCACGGCCTGGTGGCGGGCGCCACCGGCACCGGCAAGACCAAGACGCTCCAGCTCATCGCGGAACAGCTGTCCGCGCAGGGCGTCCCGGTCTTCCTCGCGGACGTGAAAGGCGACATCTCCGGCGTGTCGGCGCCGGGCCAACCGGGTGAGAAGGTCCAGCGGCGGGCGGCGGAAGTCGGCCAGAACTGGACGGCCACCGGCTTCCCGGCCGAGTTCTACGCGCTGGGCGGCCTCGGCCCCGGCATCCCGGTACGGGCGACCGTCACCGCCTTCGGCCCCGTCCTGATGTCCAAGGTGCTCGGCCTGAACACCACGCAGGAGCAGTCGCTCGGCCTGATCTTCCACTACGCCGACACCAAGGGCCTCGAGCTGTACGACCTCAAGGACCTGCGGGCGGTCATCGCCTTCCTGACCTCCGACGCGGGCAAGCCGGAGCTGAAGGAGATCGGCGGGATCTCGTCGGCGACGGCCGGGGTGCTGATGCGGACCCTGACGGCCTTCGAGGCGCAGGGCGCCGCCGCGTTCTTCGGCGAGCCGGAATTCGACACGAGCGAGCTGCTGCGTACGGCGTCCGACGGGCGCGGGCTGGTCTCCGTGCTGGAGCTGCCCGCCGTGCAGGACAAGCCGCAGCTCTTCTCGACCTTCCTGATGTGGCTGCTCGCCGACCTCTTCCAGGACCTGCCCGAGGTCGGCGACCTCGACCGGCCGAAACTGGTCTTCTTCTTCGACGAGGCGCACCTGCTCTTCAACGGCGCCTCGAAGGCGTTCCTCGACGCGATCACCCAGACCGTACGGCTGATCCGCTCCAAGGGCGTCGGCGTCTTCTTCGTCACGCAGACGCCCAAGGACGTCCCCGGCGACGTGCTCGCCCAGCTCGGCAACCGCGTCCAGCACGCCCTGCGCGCCTTCACGCCCGACGACGCCAAGGCGCTGCGCGCCACCGTCTCCACCTTCCCCAACTCCGCTTACGACCTCGGCGAGTTGCTCACCTCGCTCGGCACCGGCGAGGCCGTCGTCACCGTCCTCAGCGAGAACGGCGCGCCGACGCCGGTGGCCGCCACCCGGCTGCGCGCCCCCGAGTCGCTGATGGGTCCCGTGGACGCGGCCGTGCTCGACTCCGCCGTCAAGTCCTCGCCGCTGTACGGGCGGTACGCCGAGGCGGTCGACCGCGAGTCCGCCTACGAGAAGCTGGCCGCCGCCGAAGCGGCTTCCGCCGCGCGGGCCGAAGCCGCCGAGAGCGCGCCCAAGACCGCGCCGGAGAGCGGCCGTTCCTCCGCCAAGGGCGCCGCCGCCGACGCCGGAATCGTCGAACAGGTCGTCCACAGCGGCGCGTTCAAGTCCCTCGCCCGCTCCATGGGTACGCAGCTCGGCCGCGAGATCAGCCGCTCGCTGTTCGGCGTCCGCAAGCGGTAGCGACGCCAGGGGACATGGCGGCGGCGACGCTCACGGGCGCAGCGGGCGGCTCCATGCCTGGCGGGGGCCGTGGGTGTCGCCGAGGTAGGTCCACTCCCAGGCGCGCAGGGCGTGGACGGCGTCGGCGTCGGGCGCGGTGAGGACGGTGACGAGGGCCGCGTCGCTGCGCAGCAGGAGCTGGTCGAGCAGACCGGTCGCGATGCCCTGCCTGCGGTAGGCGGGCACGACCATCAGCTCGGCGAGCGCGAAGACCTGTCCCGAGGCGGTGAGCTCCTCGATGTCCGTGCCGTCGGGCCCCGCGCCGTCGGTGCCCGCGACCGTGAAGTCCCGCCACCAGCCGTCGGCGCGGTCGAGGACGTAGCCGTACGCGACCCCGGTCAGCCGCCGCTCGCTGGCCACGATCATGTCGAAGCCGGGCCGCTGCGTGGCCTCGGCGAAGCGCCCCAGGAAATCCTCCCGGTCGTGGAATTCCTGGCCCGGCACACCTCGGTACGCCTCGACGTAGACATCCGCGACGGCCTCGCGCTGCTGCTCCGCCTGCCATCTGGACATGCGGCGCGTGAAGACCTCGGCCACGTGTTCCCTCCCCCATCGGCCCCGTGTCCCGGCGGTCCGGAACGGTGACCTTCCATCATCGTCCCAGACACCCCGGACGGAGTAGGGTGAACGGACCGAGGGCATTCCGTACACCGGCACTCAAGTCGGCGTCGTTCGCGGTGAGCGACGGTGCCGGACCCGTTCCAGCGGGCCCGTGGACGGATTTGTTCCATGCTCTCCTCTCAGGATTCCGCACACCCCTCGGCGGTCCGTACGGTCCCGCGGCCCCCTCCCGCGCCCCCCGCGCCGCGGCTCTCGCTGTCGCCCGGCGTCAGCGCCCTGCGGATCGGTTCGGCCGAGCTGGGTCACGGACCGGGGCCGCTGGACGGCGCCTGGTGGCCCAAGTCCCGTGACCTCTCCCTCGAACTGCCGTCCCTGGTCGGCGCGTTGGACCTGCTGTGGGGACGGATCACCCGGGTCACCGTCAACCCCCTGTACTGGCCGACCGTGCCGAAGAAGGTGCCGGTCGCCGGGCACGTGGTGCATGTCGGCTGGTTCGTCGAGGAGCAGGACCCGCACAAGCTGCTGGTGCTCTCGTACCGTACGGGCCGCTGGGATCTGCTGATCGTCCCGCCGCAGACCCCGGCGGCGACGGCGGCCCGGCTGATGGCCGCGGCGGCGGACCCGGCCAATGTCCGTACCGCGAGCGAACTGATGGCCCAGGCCGACCCCGACCGCGGCGCGGACGCCGCCTGGGAGGCCGAGGGCGGTCCCGCGGGGCTGGCCCGGCCGGAGCGGGCGGCCTGATGCCCCCGCGCGAGAACGAGTCGGGCGAGCCGCGCGCGGCCGGTGCGGGGACGGGGGCCGATCCACGCATGGCGGGTACGGCCGGGCCGCCGCGGGGCCGTACCGGGGCCGGGCGCGACGACGCGGGGCGGGACGCGGCGGCGGCCACCGGCTCCGGCTCCGGCGGCGCGGAGCGGGCGCTGCCCGCGCCCGGCTTCGCCGAGGTCAGCATCGTGGCCGCGACCCCGGAGGCGGCCCGCAGGATCGCGCAGGTGCTGCGCTTCCGCTTCGCCGCGACCGAGCAGCCGCCCCCCGGCCGCCCGGTGGTGGACGAGGACGGCGGCACCCGGCTGCGGCTGACCGTGGACACCGTCCACTTCCCCGACGCGGGCCCCTTCCAGCTCCGCCTGGTCGGCGGCGAGGAGCGCGTACGGGACGGCACCGGGACGGCCGAGGTCACCGGCGTGACCGGCGTCACCGAGGCCGCCCAGAACCCGGACGCCGCCCAGGACGCGGACGCCGCCCAGGACCCGGACGTCAGCCGAGGCACGGACGCCACCGAGGGGACCGCCGCCGCCGACGTACCGCCGCCCGTACGTCCGCCGTCGCCGCCCCGCCCGCCGCGGCCCGCCCCGAACACGCGCTTGGCACCACCCACCACCCCGGACGAACCGTCCGGAGACAGGCCGACACCATGACGATCACCACCGCGACCGAGACACCGCCGCCGCTGCCCGCCTGCGCCCTGCCGGTCTGGGACGGGCCGCCCGCCCGGCTGTCCCTGATCCACCCGGGCGGCAGCCCCGTACGGATCGACGGCGCCTGGTGGCCGCGGACCCGTGACGTGACCAAGGAACTGCCGCCGCTGCTCGCCGCGTTGAACGGCCGCTGGGGCCGGATCACCGACATCACCCTCGACGCGGCGAACTGGCTCGACGGGCCCTCCGCCCTGCTGCTCGGCGGTCACACCCTCCGTATCCACCGCTCCACCACCACCGGCCACCGCGACTCGGTGTGCCTGCTCTGCCGGGGCGTCGGCCGCTGCGACCTGCTCGTCGTCCCGCCCGAGACCCCGGAGCGCCAGGCCCGTCAGCTCCTCACCACCTCGACGGTCCCCGTACGCGGCTGACCGGGCCCGGTCCTACACCGCTCGCGCGTACCCGTCCAGCGCGTCCCGTACATGGCGGGACATCGTGGCGCTGCCCTTGTGGCCCGCGTCGTCCACGACGGTGAGGGTGGCCTGCGGCCAGGCGGCGGCGAGGTGCCAGGCGGTGTCGAGCGGCGAGCTGAGGTCGAGGCGGCCGTGGAGCAGGGTGGCGGGGATGCCCCGCAGCAGGGGCGCGTCGCGCAGGAGGGCGCCCTCTTCGAGCCAGGCGCCGTGCGAGAAGTAGCGGGCGCAGATCCGGACCATGGCGAGCCGGGCGGCGGAGGGGCGGTCGCTGTACGGGCGGGCGGAGCCGCTGGGTTCGAGGGAGAGCACCGCGTCCTCCCACGCGCACCAGTCGGCGGTGGCCCTGGCCCGTACGGCCGGATCGGGGTCCTCGGTGAGGCGCGCGTACGCGGCGACGAGCCCGCCCGCGATGCCGCCCGCCGTATCGGACGCCATGCCGGTCGCTGAGCCGGGCGCCGTACGTGACCCCGTGCCGGATGCCGTGCCGGGCGCCGTACGTGACCCCGTGCCGTCGGACGCCGGACCGGCCGCCGCGCGGAAGGCCGCCCACTGTTCGGGGAAGAAGCGGCCGACGCCCCGGTAGAGCCAGTCGATCTCCGCCCTGCGGGTGGTCGTGACGCCGTTGATGACGATCTCCGAGACCCGTTCGGGATGCCGCTGCGCGTACGCCAGGATCAGCGTCGAGCCCCAGGAGCCGCCCGTCAGCAGCCAGCGGTCGATGCCGAGGTGGACGCGCAGGCGTTCCATGTCGGCGATCAGGTGGTCGGTGGTGTTGTGGGTGAGGTCGGTCGCCGGGTCGCTCGCGTGCGGCGTACTGCGCCCGCAGCCGCGCTGGTCGAACAGCACCGCCCGGTACCGCTCCGGGTCGAAGTCCTGCCGGTGCGACGGCCTGCACCCCGAGCCGGGGCCGCCGTGCACGACGAGCGCCGGCTTGCCCTCGGGGTTGCCGCAGGTCTCCCAGTACACGAGGTTCCCGTCGCCGACATCGAGCATGCCCCGGTCGTACGGCTCGATCGGCGGGTGGCTCCGCTGCGCCTCGGTCATGGCGGTCCGTTCCTCTCGACGGGCGCGACGCCTCAACCGTCGAAGCGCCGGGCGGCTGATCTAACAGCGCTGTTATATCAGCCCGCGCCCCGCGCCCCCGACCCCGCCGAGCCTCTCCGCCCCCCGAATCCCCGGACCCCCGGACCCCGTAGGACCGGCCGCCGCGCGGCCCCTCCGCCGTCCCGATTCGCGGCTCCGCGACCCTGCGTGCACTGTGGAACAGGTGAACGCGGATGAGTCGCTGTGGCGCGCGCTGCTGGAGGGGACGGCGGCGGGTGTCGCCGTACTCGGCCCCGACCTGCGCTACCGGTACGTCAATCCGGCGCTCGCCCGGATGAACGGCGTCGAAGCGGCCGCGCACATCGGCAGGACCATCGCCGAGACGGTGCCGGGCGTGGACGTGGGCGAGGGCGTCCTGCGGATGGTGCTCGCCGACGGCACACCGCGCGAGCTGCTCTCCAGCGGCCAGACCCGGGCCGATTCGCCGCACACCACGCGCTACTGGCAGTGCACGTACCACCGGCTCCAGGGCCGGGACGGCGGGGTGGGCGGGATCGGCGCGGTGATCATCGAGGTCAGCGAGGACCACGAGGCGCAGCGCGAGCTGGAACGGGCCAAGGAGCGGCTGCTGCTGCTCGACGCGGCGGCCGTCCGGATCGGCTCCACGCTGGAGATGGACCCGACCTGCCAGGAACTGGCCGACCTGCTGGTCGAGGTGATCGCGGACACCGCCACCGTCGAGGTGCTGGACAGCGGCCCGCGCGCCCGCCGCCGCCCCCCGCCGGACGGCGCGCTGCGGCTGCGCAGGGCCGCGATGGCCGCGCGGCCCGCGCTGCGCGAGCGGGTGCGGATCTTCGGGACGCCGGGGGAGTACGTGGTCTACCAGCGCGGCTCGGCGATCCCGACCTGCCTGGAGACCGGGCGTCCCGTGGTGCAGAATCTGCCGCGCGACGAGGAGATCGCCCACTCCGCGCCGAACGCCGAGCGGGTCGCCGCCTACCGCGCCGCGGGCATCCACTCCGTGCTGGTCGTGCCGCTGAGCGCCCGCGGCGACCGGATCGGCACGGTCACGCTGATCAGGGCCGGGACCTCGCCCGGCTTCGACGACGAGGACACCGCCATCGCCCGCGCGCTGGCCGACCGGGCCGCGATCAGCCTCGACAACGCCCGCCGCTACACCCGCGAGCACGGCATCGCGGTGGAGTTGCAGCGCGCCCTGCTGGCCACGCCCGGCGCCCCGCACCCCGGGGTCGAGGTGGCCACCCGCTATCTCCCGGCGGGCGCCACGGACCTGGTCGGCGGCGACTGGTTCGACACCCTGGCGCTGCCCGGCGGCGTGACGCTGCTGGCCATGGGCGACGTGATGGGGCACGGCGTCGAGGCGGCCGTCGAGATGAGCCACTACCGCTCGATGCTGCGCGTGGTCGCGGGCGAGGGCGACGCGCCGGACCGCGTCCTGCGCCGGATGGACGCGCTGCTGGCCGCCGCGGGCGCCCAGCGGCCGGGCACCTGCCTGCTGGGCCTCGCCGACCCGGCGCGCGGCGGCTGCTTCTTCGCCAGCGCGGGCCACCTCCCGCCCGCCGTCGTCACCCCCGACGGCCGTGTCCGGCTGCTCGCCGTACCGCCGGGACCGCCGCTCGGCGCGGACCTGCGGGGCACGTACGAGACGGTGTACGTGCCGTGGCGCGCGGGGGAGACGCTGCTGCTCTACACCGACGGGCTGGTGGAACGCCGTACCGAGGACATCGACGCCTCGCTCGCCCGGCTGGCCTCGCTCGTCCTCCCGCCCGACGGTGAACCGCTGGACGCGCTCCTGGCCCGGATCGTGCACCGCCTGGCGCCCTCCGCCGCCGAGGACGACGTCGCCCTGCTGGCCGCGCGGGCGCGGCCGTAACCTGGTACGTACGCCACCCGCTGCGTGCGCCCACGTGAGGAGCGAGGTATGACCGACCGCAAACCCGCCGGTGTCTCCTTCGAGACGTGGGTGGACAAGCAGATCCGCGAGGCGGAGCAGCGCGGCGACTTCGCCGAACTGCCGGGCGCGGGAAAGCCGTTGGCCTCGCTGGACACCCCGTACGACGACTTGTGGTGGATCAAGGGCAAGATGCACCGCGAGGGCCTGTCCGCGCTGCCGCCGACGCTCGTGCTGCGCAAGGCGGCGGAGGACGCGACGGCCGCGATAGCGCGGGCGCGCTCCGAGCGGCAGGTGCGGCAGATCCTCACCAAGATCAACGACCGCATCCGCGAGGCCCTGCGCCGTCCCCCGGAGGGACCGCCCCTCAACCTCGGCCTGTTCGACGTCGAGAAGGTCGTGGCGGACTGGCACGCGGCGCGGGCCGTCGGTACGGGCACGGACGACAGCGCGGATACGGATACGGGTACGGGTACGGATACGGGTACGGCCGCCGAAAGCGATACCGATACCGATACCGATACCGATACCGATTCCGGCAGGGGCGGGCGGCGGACGGGGTTCGGACGGCTGTTCCGCAGGGACCGTTCCGCCTGATAAGGATGGGCCGTGCGCTTTGACTCCGTGCCGATGCCGCCGACCGTCGAGGTCAGGCCCCGCGACCCGCGCGGCTACCCGGTGCCCGCGATCACCCCGTGGCAGGACGACCAGCCGCAGTTCGCGCTGACCGACTACGACCGCAGCGCCAACTGCGCCCGGCAGCGGCTGTGTTCGGTGTGCGACACGCTGATGCCGCGCGGCCCGGTGTGGCGGGTGGTGGGCGGTTCCGAGAGCGCCGCGATCGGCGAGGCGCTGGCGGCCGGGCGCCCGTACCGCAATCTCGCGCCGACCCTCGAAGGGCCCGGCCACCGCGCCTGCATGCTCTACGCCTCGATGGTCTGCCCGTACCTGGCGCGGCCCAACGCGCGGCGCGGCCTGGACGCGCGGAACCCGGACGACATGACCGCTCATGTCGTCCGGGGCGCGGTGCGCGGCACGCTGGGCGCCGTCGTCGGTTTCGCCGACTACGAGTTCGCGGTCACCTCGTCACAGGTGCTGTTCCGCTTCGTCGACGTGGTGGAATTCCTGCCGCACGACACCGCCGACGCCCATCTGGACGCGCTGCGGGCCGAGTTGGCTCAGGCGCGGTAGGCCGGGAGCCCGACGTAGTCGGAGACCTTGACCGGCGCCTGCGAGCCGTCCACGGGCAGCCGCACGATGCCGTTGGGCGTACGGGCCACGACCGTCCTGCCGTTCGGCTCGAAGGCGGGCTCGGTGTAGTCGGTGGTCGCCCGCGGGGTCAGGTCCTTGTACACGGGCGCGCCGTCGTGGGGCGTCTCCAGGAACAGGTGGTCGTGGCCCCCGACGGACCGGACGAAGACGATGCCGTCGTCCTCGGTCGGCCCGATGGCGGGCTCGGACCCCGGGGTGAGCGCGTAGCCCTGCTGCCGCAGGTAGTCGTCGCGGATGTAGACGTTGCCGTCGCCGGTGTTGGCGTAGACGGCGGTGCCGTACTTCCCCGCCGAGCTGGGCCATACGTTGCCGGTCTGGGGCAGCGGCTTCACGTTCTCGTCCGACTCGTGGTTCAGGCTCAGCACCTTGGGCGTGCCGCCGTGCGCGGTGGCCGGGACGCCGTACAGCCGGGCGGTGCCGCCCCGGCGGCCGGCGAAGAGGATGTTGTCGAGGGCGGGAAGGCCGTTCTGCGGGTCCTTCGCGCGCACCTGCCAGGTCGGGTGCGACCAGTTCTGGTCGCCCGGGTTCCTGGCGACGATCACGCGTCCGCTGCCGTCGGGGTCGCTGACCGCGAGGTCGCCGTCGCCGTCGATGAAGGCGGCCTTCGCGCCGTTCGGCGACCAGGCCAGGTCGCGGACCTCGGTGCCGAAGTCCACCCGGGTGCCGTTCATGACGACGTAGCGGGTGCCGTCGCTGATGGTCAGACCGGAGTGCGCGGTGCCGTTGAGCTTGGTGCTGCTGCCCACCGGGCTGGCCCCCGAGCCGTTGGCGCCGTCGTCCCCCGCGTTCCCCCCGCTGCCGCCGCTGCCGCCCTTCCCGCTGGGGGTGGGCTGACCGCTCGCGCCGCTCGTCGCCGAGGGCGCCGGGTCGGAGGCGGTGCCGTCCGCGGGGCCGCAGGCCGACAGGAGCAGGGCGGCACCCGCCGTGATCCCGGCGGTGAGCGCGATGGCGGCGGCGGTGCTGCGACGGCCACGGGCACGAACGGACATATCGGGTTCCCCCCAGGAACGGATGCGGTGCGGCGTTCTCCGGCCGCTCGCGGCGGTGTCCCGCTGTTCCGGCCGGCTCCGGCTGCTCGTGCCGGTGACACAAAGAGTGCTCCCGCAACGTCCGTCTCCTGTGCTGCCGTTGTCACGCCAGTGCAACAGCGGGGGCGCGCGCGGCGGGAGGGCCCGCGGTCCCGCGCCGACCAGGACCGGTACGGTCCGCGTGCCCTGCGGGCGGTTCGCGCGTTGTATCGATCATGAACGTAAGCCGAATCCTCACCACTGCCGCCGCCGGTTCCTTCCTGATCGCGGCGGGCGCCCCCGCCGCCATGGCCGCCGAGCAGTCCGCCGACCTGGGCTCCACCCTGAGCAGCACCGCGATCACCGCGAGCGCCGCGGGCGAGCAGGCCAAGGGCGCCACCGCCAGCGTGCTCGGCGACTACAAGGTCGACCAGAAGGTCCAGGACGTGAAGAACGTCGCCCAGGCGGGCACCGACGCGGTCACCGCCGCCAACGACCTGGTCCACTGACCCGAGCCGGACGCCGTACGCACGGGACGCGTGCGGGCGCGTAGGCACAGACCCACCACACGCAGGGGCGCCCCGCGGGACTTCTCCGGTCCGGCGGGGCGCCCCTGCGCGCGGGTTTCGGGCTCTAACCCTTGAGGGTGCCCACCGGCACCAGGCAGTGCGCGGCGGTGCCCAGGACGTCGGTGTCCCCGGCGAAGCCCTGGAGGGTCTCCTCGGTCACCGGGGTGCCCGGCTTGGCCTCGGGCCACGGGCGGGTGGCGAGGATGAAGTACACCGCGCCCCGGTCCTGCGCCGCGGCCACCCACTGCTCGGGCACCGGGCACGCGGCGTGCAGGTACGGCATCGTCAGCACGGCCTTGCCGCCCTCGACCAGCACCTTCACCGGGACGTTCGGCGCCTGCTTGACGTCGAGGATCGCGCCGCCGACCGGCAGCCCGACCTCCTCCGCGACGGCCAGCGCCGCCTCCTGCCCCGACTCCGGGCCGTCCGGCCCGTCACCGAGCGAATAGGCCATCAGGAACGGCATGTCGCGGCCGTCCTCATGGTGTTCACCGGCCCACGGAATCACCACGAGGGTGCCGAGTCGGCGCTGGAGGGCGGAATTCAGGGCGGTATTGGTCTGGCTCATGCGCCGGACCCTAACCGCCGGGAGAGCCCGGCCGGGGCGGATATCACCTCCGCGGGCGACCCGAGGCTCCCGGATTCCTCCGTTAGGGGAGAAGTCGGCCGCGCGTACGCACCCTAACGGCCCATCAGGGTGATGTGGATCGGCAGCGGTTGAAAACAGGAAATCCGCAGTTCACACAGTTCGCGCCGCCACCCTCGTGGGCGGCGGCCATTCTCAGCAGTTGCGGTAATACCGTCTGCTTTTCACGGTGGTGGCGTAGCTGTTCACCACCGAAGGGAACTGTTTTCCATGCGTACCCACCGGATCACCGGCGTGGTCGTCGCCTCCGCGCTCGTCGCCACCATCGCCGGCGGCGCGCTCACGACGACCGCCGCTGCCGCCACTCCCGCAGACACCAAGCCCGCGGGCACCGTGACGGCACCGGCCGCGCCGGACGCGACCGCGCTGCTCGCGCAGGCCAAGTCACTGGGAGACGTGGCAGGCGTGCTCACCCCGGTCACGAAACTGGTCCAGGACGTGCTCGCCAAGCCCGGCACCGTCAAGCCCGAGACCATCACCGCCGACGCCGCCGGGGCCAAGTCGGCGATCGACGCGGCGAAGGCCGCCGCGCCGGCCGCCCCCGCCGCTCCCGCCGCCCCTGCGGCTCCCGCTGCCCCGGCGGCTCCCGCGGCTCCTGCCGCCCCGGCTCTTCCCGCCGCTCCCGCCGCCCCCGCGGTGCCGAGCCTCGGCAGCCCCTCGGGCAAGGTCGCCACGCAGCCGTCGGCCAAGCCGTCCGCCACGCGGGACCTGAAGGCCGACGCCCTCACCGCGCTCCAGACGGCCGTCGACAACCTGGTCAAGGCGTCCACGGCCGGTGACCCGGCGGGGCTGCTGACCGCCGCCACGGCCGTCGTCACCGGCCTGGTCAACGTCGTCGTCGCCACCGTCCTCGGCGGTGGCCTGCCGGCGCCGAACCTGCCCGGTCTGCCCGCCCTCCCGTCGCTGCCCGGCGGCCTCCCTTCGGCCCCCGGCCTGCCGCTCTGACCGAGCGCCGGGCGTAGCCGGAGCCGTGGTTCACAGGGTTCCCGAGCGGCGCCACGAGCCGTGCTCCGGCCGGATGTGACACCCGAAGGGGTGAGCGCGAACAGCGCTCACCCCTTCGGCCTATTTTGATACGCCGTCACCGATTCAGCCCAACATGCGTGACTATTCGTGATCTCCCCCCGTTGCGCACAGCGTCAACGCCGCAGGTATTTGCGGTTGGGTTTCGTCTCAGGGAGATCTTGATGTCGCGTATCGCAAAGGCGGCGGCCGTCACCGCCGCGGCGGGTGCCGTTCTGGCCGCCGGCGCCGGTATGGCTGTTGCCGACTCCGGCGCGCAGGGTGCCGCTGTCGGTTCGCCGGGTGTGCTGTCCGGCAACCTCATCCAGGTGCCCGTGCACGTCCCGGTCAACGTCTGCGGTAACACCGTCGACGTCATCGGCCTGCTGAACCCGGCGTTCGGCAACCAGTGCGCCAACGTCTCCGGGCACGACGGCGGCGAGTGGTAATTCCGCGCCACCGCGGCCTCCCGTCACCTTGTGTGCGGGAGGCCGTTTTCTTTTCCCTCGGCGCGTCACCCTCGGCGCGTTTCCCTCCGCCTGTCACCCGCGGCCCGTCACCCGCGGCGCGAGCGCGTCAGCTCTCCTCGTAGCGGTAGAACGAGCGGTGGTCGAAGTAGTCCGACGGCTTCTCGTTCCACGGCGGCATCAGCTCGTTGCTGCTGATCACGCGGCCGTGCTCGGGGTCCTTGGCCGACAGCGGCATGGACGGCAGGTACGCCGACTTCGGGTGCAGCCGCTGCCAGCGGATCCACACCAGGTCGAGGAAGGCGTGGTGCATCCAGAACACCGGGTCGTTCGGCGAGGTGCCGCCGATCATGTGGCCGCCGACCCACTGGTGGACCCGGTTGTGCAGGTAGCCGCCCTTGGTGTCGCTGACCGTCCAGCCCTCGATCTTGTTCCTGAAGCCCTTGGTGGACGGGGCGGAGTTCCACGGCGCGACGTCGTAGACCGGCATCGCGAGCGCGTTGTCCAGCTCCGCCTTCGTCGGCAGCACGATCGGCCGGTCGGGCCGCCCCATGTTGCGGGTCAGGTACTTCTCCTGCGTGACCCCGTAATTGATCGGCCAGTCGCCGGTCTGGTACGCGAACGGGCCCGTCATCACCTGGCCGTCGCTGTCGCGGCCGTTGCCGCCCATGAAGTCCGGGCCCCACAGAGAAGAGCTCTGCGCGTTGTCGTACGTCCAGTCCCAGTACGGGATGGTGACGCCCGGGTCGAACATCTGGAGATCGGCCTCGAACTGGAGCAGGAACCGGCGGTGCCAGGGGAAGAAGGTCGGCGCCATGTGGGCGACCCGCAGCCCGCTCTCGCCGTCGGCGGCGAAGTACTTGCCGTGCGTGATGACGTACTTGTCGTAGCCGCCCACGCGCTTGAGCTCCAGCACGGCCTCGACGAACCGGGAGCGTTGGCTGCTGGTCAGATGCCGCTGATTCATTCGCGTGTACACAGGAACTGACCCCTCGGCGGTCGTACGGCGCTCAGCCGTCAGTGGTGGCGCGTGGTGCCGCGCTCAGTGGTGGCGCTCAGTGCGGGCGCCCGTGGACGGCGCTCAGTGGTGGTGCTCCGCGGTCGTGGACAGCTGGGCGCGGCCGAGCACGTCGACCGCGCCGCGGGCCGTGCCGAGGGCGGTGGGGAAGGGCTGGTAGTGGTTGGCCATGCTGATGAAGCTGCCGTCCACGCGCCGCATCACGTGCAGCGGGCGCCCGTCGATCCGGATGTCGACGCCGCTGTCCCGCGCGGAGCTGAACCCCTGGATGCGGCGTCCGCGGTAGACCTCGTCGAAGAGGGCGGCCCCCGCGCCCGGCACGGGAGCGGGCTCGTACCCGGCGGCGGCGCTGTCGTACCCGGCGGCGGGCTCGGCGACCGCGGTGTCCGACTGCCTCGCGGCCAGCATCGGACGCAGCGCCGCGGTGGTCCCCGATACGGCGGCCACGGTCGTGATGCCGCGCCTGATCAACCGCCGTCGCGTCGCCACCCGGGGTCGTGAGTGTTTTCCGCTGCCGTTCTCGATGGCTTCGCTCATGTCCGACACACTCCTCTCCTCCGGCCGTTTCCGCGGCTCATCATGCCGCCGTAGGGGTGAGTCACCCGGATAATCGGTGGGCGATGCAAGGAATTTCATCCGCCCGAGTGATATCGCGATCGGCCCGGTGCCGGTATTGACGGACCGCCAGGTTGTTTGAGGCCGGGTAGGAACTGTCGTGGGAACCGCTTTTGGTCTACGTCAGGGGGCGCGCTTATTACTCATACGTTATGACTGATCGTTAGGAGTCCGATTTCCGTGCGGTCGCACGGCGGTCACCGCACGACGCACCACGCACAGCGGACAGCGAACGAGGAGTGACCATGGCCAACCGACGCCAGTGGCTGACGGGTGCGGGCGTCGGGTTCGTGTCGGCCGCCTTGATCGTGTCAGGACTGTCCGGCATCGCGGGTGACCCGCCGGGCGCGGGCCGCCGCCTGGTCACCGCGCTCGCCGGTGCCGTCGGCGCGGAGGGCGCCACGGGACCGGGCGGCCCGGACGGCGTCAACGGGTCGAGCGGCGCCAGCGGATCGAACGGCCCTGAGGGCCCTGACGGCCCTGACGGCTCGAACGGTCCCGCCGGTGCTTCCGGGTCCACGCCCACGCCCCCGCCGCGCGCCTCGTACGCCCCCATGGGCGCCTTCACCGACTCCGGCGCCGAGGGCGTAGCACGGATCGGCGCCCTGGAATCCTGGCTCGGCGGTACGGAGGCGACGGTCGGCCATACGTATCTGCCCGGTGACGACTGGTCCGGCATCGAGGGCAGCGGCGGGCTGCTCCAGCCGTGGGCCGCCTGGAAACGCGCGAAGCCCGACCGGCTCTTCGTCCTCAACGTGCCGATGCAGGAGCACAACGAGGACCGCGTCCCCGACCGCGACGTACGCGAACTGATCCAGGAGGGCGCGCGCGGCGACTTCGACGGCCACTTCACCCGGCTCGCCCACCGGCTGGTCGACCTCGGCGTGCCCGACACCGTGATCGTCCTCGGCTGGGAGATGAACGGCACCACGTACACCCACCGCTGCGGGCCCGACCCGTCCGGCTGGAAGACGTACTGGAACCGGATCGTCAAGGCCATGCGCGCCGTCCCCGGCCAGCGCTTCCGCTTCGACTTCACGCCCAACCGCGGCCAGGACGCCATCGGCTGGACCGAGTGCTACCCCGGTGACGCGACCGTCGACATCGTCGGCATGGACTCCTACGACCAGCCGCCCGGCGAGACCTTCTACGACCAGGTCAACGAGGCGTACGGGCTCCAGGCGCAGGTCGACTTCGCCGACCTGCACGGCAAGGAGATCTCGTACCCGGAGTGGGGCCTGTTCAGGAACGGCGACAACCCCGACTACATGCGGCAGATGCTCCAGTGGATCAACGACCACCAGCCGGTGTACCAGACCATCACCGACTACTGCCCGCACGGCGTGTGGCAGTGCACGGAGAACCCGAAGTCCTCGAAGGTGTATCGCAACGCGCTGTTCGACCTGAAGCCGGCGCCTGCTCCTTCAGAGACGCCGACGCCTACGGATACGCCCACGCCTTCGGAGACTCCGACGCCTACGGAGACCCCGACGCCGACCGGCACTCCGACTCCCACGGACACGCCGACCGTCACGCCGACCGTCACGCCGACGCCCACGGATACGCCTACGGTGACGCCGACGCCCACGGATACGCCTTCGGGCACGCCCACGGATACGCCGACCCTCTCGGTCAGCCCGTCCGCGACGCCGACCGAGACCCCGACGCCTACGGACACGCCCACGGTGACGCCGACGCCGAGCGGCACGCTCACCCCGGAGCCGTCGCTGTCGCCGAGCCCGACTCCGACCGCGCCGACGACGCCCTCGGTGTCGCCGTCCCCTGACCTGTCGCCGAGCCCGGCGGTCAGCCCGAGCGCGAGCCCGACGCCCAGCGTGCTGCCGCCCGTGACACCGACCCCGGCGCTCACACCCGTGGCCGTACCGACTCCGCTTCCGGCCGTCACACCGGGCCCGACGCCGGTGCCGCAGGCCGGGCCCTCGCCGCTGCCGCCCGTGGTGGAGGCGTGCCTGCCGCTCCAGCTCAGCGAGGAGATGCAGAAGCAGTACGCCAGCGGTCAGGTCTGCATCAAGCTGCAACCGAAGGCGCCGGGGGAGCAGACGGCGACGCCGACGCCGAGCGCGTCGACACTCGGTTCGCCGACGCCTGGTTCGCCGACGCCGACCGCGCCGACGTCCGAGTCGCCGACGCCTGAGGCGCCGACTCCGGCCGTGCCGACGACACCGACACCCACGTTGCCGCCGACGGCCACGTCCGCCGTGAAGCCGGAGTCGGTGCAGGAGGCCGCGCCCGCGACGAGCCCGACGCCGCCGGCCGGGTAGCCGCAGGGCGGCTTACGCGCCCTGAGCCTTGCCGCCGCGCCTGGCGAGCCGGTCGTTCAGCCCGGCCCGCCAGGCGCGCAGCACCGGCAGGCGGCGCTTGGCGGTCGCGGCCAGGCGCGTGCGGGCGGCGGCCAGGGCGACGCGGCTGTGGAGGACGACGGCCAGCGGGCGGGTGGTCAGCAGCAGGCGGCGGTTGGCGAGGTGGTCGGGGCGCCAGTGGAATTTGTGCGGCTCCGCGCCGCGCAGCAGGCTGAGGGCGGCCCGGCCGCCGTCCTGGGTCTGCCGGACGCCGTGCCGCATCAGCAGCGTCGTGACGTCGACCTTGGTGGTGCGCAGGTCCGGGTGGGCGCCGTAGAGGTAACCGCCCGCCAGGCTCGGGCAGAGCACGGTGAGATTCGCGGCCACCACCTCGCCGCCGAGGCTGAACTCGGTGACCGCCGCGTCACCGTTCGCCACCATCAGCCGCGCGGCGCGGGTCAGGTGCTCGGCGAAGCGCGGGCGTACGTGCTCGGGGGTGACCCCTCGGCCCTGCCACTGGAGCAGGTGCAGCCGCAGCATCGTCTCGACGGCGGGCGCCACCTCGTGCGCGGGCACCGCGCGTTCCTCGACGCCCGCCGCGTCCAGCTTGCGCAACTGCGAGCGGATGCGCTGGCCGCGCGAACTGCCGACCCTCGCGATCAGGCCGTCCATCGGCAGGCCAGGCAGCTCCAGGCAGACCGAGTCCTCCAGGTCCTTGCGCGGGCCGCGCCACGCGCCGTACACCCGCTCGGCCGCCGCGCCCGGCCGTACCTCGCGCAGGTCGATCACCGCCGTCCGCGCCAACCGCCGCAGCGCCCCGGTCAACGCCGCCGCGTACGCCGGATCCGCGTCGTCCACCAGCACGTCCGCGTAGTCCGTGATCGCCCCGCCGAGCGCCACCAGCACCGGCACCGGCCGGTACGTCACCATCAACGGCGCCGCCGCGACCAGCTCCTCGCCCCGCCGCACCACCACGACCCGCAGC
The DNA here is from genome assembly GCF_044753885.1 of Streptomyces sp. NPDC093221. NCBI lineage: Bacteria > Bacillati > Actinomycetota > Actinomycetes > Kitasatosporales > Streptomycetaceae > Streptomyces > Streptomyces sp. NPDC093221. Next base: position 311,045 of record NZ_JBIVOA010000001.1, read on the forward strand.
CGCCCGCGCCTGCCGTACGACAGCCACCACGAATACAGCCACGCGTGACTCTGGAACGGCGTCGCCGCCCCGCACCGCCCGTACAACCGCCCCCACTGCGCGGCCATCCCCCCGAACGCCTCGCCGTCCCGGCACACCTCCACCCTGAGCCCGCCCCCGTCCCCGTCCGGAGCCCCGCCCCGGTCCGCGCGATCGGCGACTGCCCGCCGTGCCCGCGCCGACGCGGGCGGGGTCTCGCGCCCGTCCGGTGCGCCGATGTCGGCGCCGGGGGCAGTGCGTGGCTCGGATACGCGTCCGGCCGCGTTGCCGCCCGTGCTGCCGGTGGTCGCTTGCGGTGCCTGCGCTGGCGCGGGCGCAGCCATCGGGGTCGTCGCAGGCCCGGAGGTGGGCGGGGTCTTCGGGGGGGTCTCGGGCGTGGGCCGGGGGTGGGCGGCGGGGGTGGTCATACGGATTCCCTGGGGATCGCTGTCGGGGCGTGGCCCGGGGTGGGGGCCGGGAGGGAGGCGCCGTAGGCGGGCTCGCGGCGGGAGCGGGGGCGGACCAGGAGGAAGAGGGCGCCGAGCAGGCCGCCCGCGCTCGCGCCGACCGCCGCGGACAGGGCGGTGGAGGGCGAGGAGGGAGAGGTCGGGGCGGTGGCGGGGGAGAAGACCAGCAGGCGGACGCCGGTGCTGCCGGCGTTGCGGTTGCCGGTCGCGGCCAGCGAATCGGCCACGGCGTTGGCGACCTTCGCGGCGGTCGCCCCGCGCCGGGCCGTCCCCGTGATCGAGATCATCGGCGCGTCGGGCGAGGTCGCGGCCTGCACGCTGCCCTTGAGGTCGTCCACCGCCATCCCGGACGCGGCCTGCGCCCCCGCGAGCACCGCGGAACCGGTGACGACCCGCCCGTACGCCTGCGCGAAACCGGTGGTGGTCGTCGCGTCGCCGTGCTGCGGCACCACGATGACGTAGCTGGTGGCGGCGTACTGCGGGGCCGCCGTCAGGCCGTACCCGAGGCCGCCCGCGAGGCCGATGCCCAGGCACAGGGGCAGCGGCAGCCAGCGCGGCGGCGTCCGCCACGAAGCGCGGCGCCCGCGCCCCTGCCCGCCCGCGGGGGCGCGGCCCTCGTCGCGGATCGCGGCCTTCTCCTGCACTGTGGTGTCCTGCATGAGCGGTCTCATTTCTTCTGTCCCGGCCCCACGCCGGATGCGGATGCGGATGCGGATGTGGTTGCCGTTGCGTACAGCCGCATCACGCGGTCGGCGGTGTGGGCGATGTGGTAGCTGTCGACGGCGGCGGGCACCGGCAACCGCCGTACGCCCGTGCCCTGTTGGGCGTGGAGCGCGGAGACGAGGTCCCGCGGGCCGGTGCCGATCCGGCGGGCGCCGGGCGCGCTGTCCGGCGGCAGGTCCTCGATCGCGGGGCACGCGGTGTGCAGCACCGGCAGCCCGGCCGCCAGCGCCTCGACCATGGCGAGCCCGAAGGACTCCTCGCGCGACGCGGACACGAAGACGTCCATCGCGGCCAGCAGCGCGGGCATGTCGGGCATGACACCGCTGCCGTCCTCCCCGCCCGCCGCGCCCACCAGATGCACGCGCGGCGCGACGCCGGTCGAACGGGCCAGCCGCAGCAGGGCGTCGTGCTCGGGCCCGGTGCCCGCGACGAGGAGATGGGCGTCCGGGACACCGGCCAGCGCGCGGATGACGGTGTCGAAGTTCTTGCCCGGTACGAGCCTGCCGACCCCGCCGACGACGAACGCCCGCTCGGGCAGACCGAGTTGGGCCCGCGCGGCGGCGCGCACCGCCGGGTCGAAACGGAAGCGGGCCGGGTCGATGCCGTTGGGCACCAGGTGGATACGCGGGTCGGGCACGCCCCACTCGCGCAGCCTGCGCGCGACCGTCGAGGAGACGGCGACGGTGGCCACGCCCAGCCGTTCGGTGGCCCGGTACAGCGCGCGGGTGCCACGGGTGAGCGGGCGGCCCTCGATCTGGGAGTCGCCGAGCGAGTGCTCGGTGGCCACGACCGTACGCACCCCGGCCAGCCGCGCGGCGAGGCGGCCGTAGACGCAGGCGCGGTAGAGGTGGGTGTGCACGACGTCGTACCGGCCCGCCCTGATCTGCCGGGTGAGCCGGGGCAGCGCGGACAGGTCGCGGTTGCCGGTCATGCCCAGGTGCGTGACGCGTACGCCGTCGGCGCGCAGCGCGTCCGCGACCGGGCCGGGGTTGGTGAGGGTGATCACCTCGCTCTCGCAGGAGGCGGGCAGGTGGCGTACGAGCAGCCGCAGTTGCTGCTCCGCTCCGCCGATGCCCAGACCGGTGATGACGTGCAGGACCCTCACCTGGGCTCCTCCGGAGCGGCCGTCCCCCGGCCGGACCCCGGGCCGGACCGCGCGCCGTCCCGAACGCCGGACTGGCCGCCGTCCCGCACGCCGTCCCGCCCGCTGGTCTGCCCGCCGTCCCGCACGCCGGGCAGGACGCTGATCCCGTCTCCCGGCACGGGCGTCGGCGCGGGCGCGGCGGGCGGCCCTCCGGCGGCCGTCGCCGTCCGCAGCTTGTGCAGCAGCCGCTTGGCGTTCAGCCGCCCCGCCGCGTCCCGTTGGCCGACGTACGCGCGCGGCAGCGCGAACGTCCCGGCGAGCGGGCCGGGGTCGACCGAGCACGCGTAGCGGTAACCGGCGCTGCGGGCGGCGGCCACCGTGCGGGCGTCGGTCGCGCCGTACGGGTAGCAGAAGCCGTCGGGCTCGTAGCCGGTGATCTCCCGCAACAGCTCGCGGCTCTCGGTGAGTTCGACGGTCAGCTCGTCCTCGTCGACCGCGGTGAGGTCCAGGTGCAGCAGGCCGTGCGAGCCGACCTCCATCCCGGCCGCCGCCGCCGCGCGGATGCCGTCGGCGGTCAACAGCGGCTTGCGCGGGCCCTGTTCGTCCCAGGCGTTGACGCCGCCGAGCCTGCCGGGCAGCACGAAGACCGTCGCGGTGTGGCCGTACCGGAGCAGCAGCGGGACGGCGTAGTCCAGGAAGTCGGCGTAGCCGTCGTCGAAGGTCAGCCCGACCATGCGGCTCGCGCGTCCGGCCGCGTGGGCGCGCATCAACTCGCCGACGCCGACGCCGGTCAGGCCCCTGCGGCGCAGCCACTCCAGTTGGCGGCCGAGCCGTTCGGGCGAGACGGTCACCAGATACGGGTCGTCCCGGCAGTCGCCCACCGAGTGGTACATCAGCGTCCACGGCAGCGCGGCCTGCCGCCTGCGGCTGCGCGCGGCGCTGTGCGCGCGGGCCCGGTCGGCGGCGCTGTCGGGCCGGGGACCTGGGACGGGTCCTGAGCCGGAGCGGGCGCCGGAGACGCGCACGGGCGACGGGCGGAACGCGGTCGTCCGCGCGGTGGTGCGTACCGAGGCCGGTCCGCTGGGGGACACGGGCGCGGATTCGGGGGCCGGGCCGGGGGACGGCCTGCGTACGGATCGGAGGACGGATTCCGGCGCGGAGCCGGGCATGGCGTTCGAACTAGGCATGGGACAGCCTTCGTTTCGCTGTGGCGAGCAGGTGCGGAACCTCCGGCACCCGCACCGCGGCGGCCGCCGCGGCGAAGGTGACGGGCACGGCGATGCAGCACACCGCCGTCGCGGCCAGCGGATCGGGGATCAGGGATCCGAGGCCCCAGCCGGCGACGGTGGCCACCGCCGCGGCAAGCGTGATCCGGCCTACGCCGGTGAGGAGTTGGCGTGCGCCGATCGCGATGGTGTGCGCCGCGAGGCCGCGGACCAGCAGTCCGGCCGTCACGGTGATCCCGGCGGCGTTGCCCGCCGCGATGCCGTACGCGCCCCACGCGCCGACCGTCGCCGCGTCGGCGCCGATCGTGACGAGCAGGCCCGCGGACATGGCGGCGGCCGGGTACCAGGTCGGCCGGGCGGCCGAGAAGTACGGCCTGATGAGCGCGCCCACCAGGCTCTGGCCGAGCAGCCCGAGCGCGTACACCCGCATCACGGCGGCCGTCGCCGCGGTGTCGGAGGCGTCGAACGCGCCGCGCTGGAAGAGCACCTGGATGATCTGCGGGGCGCAGCCGATGATGAAGGCGGTGCCGAGCAGCACCACGACGCACACCACCGTCAGGTCGCGCTGCACCTGCCGTCTGGCCCGCTCCCGGTCGCCGCGGGCGAGCGCCTGCGAGACGACGGGGAAGGTGACCGTGCAGATCATCACCGACAGCACCATCGGCATCTGCGCCACTTTCTGCGCGTAGTTGAGGTGCGAGATCGCGCCCGACGGCAGGGGCGCGGCGAAGAACCGCTCGATCAGCACCTGGGCCTGGCGGCTGACGGTGAAGAAGATGACGGGCGCGACCAGGGCGAGGCCGAGCCGGGACGCCTTGGGCCGCGTGGGGAGTTGGGTGCCGGTCCGGACGCGCGGGGCCCGGTGGGACCGGGCTCCGGCGCTCGCTCGGCCGCCTGCCGGGGCGGATTCGCGTGCCAGGGAGAGCGCTTCGGGCCCGGACCGGCCCGCGTTCCTCAACTGCCCCTCGCGTTGCGGCTGTTCGGGAATGACCGCGGTCTTCGCCGGTACGGTCTGCCGCCCGGTGCGCAACTCGGCCAGAAACGCCGGCAGTTGGATGAGCACCATCAGCAGGCCGCCGACCGCGACACCGGCCGCTGCGGCCCGCGCACCCCAGCGGGCGTGCAGCGCGAACAGCGTGCCGATGATGCCGACGTTGTACGCCACGTAGATCGCGGCGGGCGGCAGGAAGCGGCGGTGCGCGCGCAGCGCGGCGCTCAGGTACCCGGCGAGGCCGAAGGTGAAGACCGTCACGGCGGTCAGCCGCGTGCAGTCCACCGCGAGGCGGTGGTCGGTCAGTCCGGGCGCGAGCACGTCGACCACGAGCGGCGCGGCCACCGCGATGGCGGCTCCGACGGCGGCCAGCAGCAGCGTCAGCCGCGGCAAAGTGGCGGCCAGCAGGGCCCGTACGGGATCGCCCGTCCGCCCCGCCCGCCCGTCGGCCGCCCTTCCGTCCGCCCGCCGGCTGAGGGCTGCGGCGAAAGCCGGTACGAGCAGCAGCGCCATCGCGTCCTCGATCAGGACGGTCGCCGCCAGCTCCGGGACCGTCCACGACACGAGGAACGCGTCGCTGGCCGCCCCGGCTCCGAAGAGGTGGGCGATGGCTTGGTCGCGTACCAGCCCCAGCACGGAACCGGCCACCGACAGCACGGCGGTGACCAGGGCGGCCCGCGCGAGCCCCTTCGACCCCCGGTCGCCCCCGGAACCGGAACCGGAACCGGAGCCGGAGCCGGGACCGGAACCGGAGCTCGGGCCGGATTCGACGCTGGTGTCGACACCGCTTCTGGCGCCGCTTCCGGTGCCGCTTCCGTTGCCGTTGCCGTCGCCGTCGCCAGGAGCCGGGTCCGGGACCCGGAGCGTACGGCCGGTCGGCGCGTCGTCCTCGTGGGCGGCGGTCGCCGCACTCGCGGTCATCGGCGGCGGCCGTCCGTGGCGTCGGCGCCGAGGTCCGCGTCGGCAGCGGCGTCCGCCGCGGGCGACAGCGCCCACCAGGCCGTCAGGCCGAGCAGCACCGCGGTCAGCACGGTGGAGGGCCCGCCGATGTCGGCGTAGAGGAAGTCGACGCACTGCCAGATCAGTAGCCCGACGGCGGCCAGTCCGCTCGCGGCGGCGCCCGGTGCGCGGTTGCCCGCGCGGCGGGCGCGCAGCAGACGGTCGGTGCCGCGGGTGAGGAAGGCGGCCCAGCCGCCGACGAGGAGAGCGAAGCCGATCAGGCCCTGCTCGCTGAGCGCGAGCAGATACATGTTGTGCGGCGACAGCAGCGGTTCACGGGTGAAGCGCTGCCCGGCCCCCGCCGTGTCGCTGCCCGACGACAGCGCGAGCGAGGCGTGCCCGTCGCGCTCGTCGGGGAAGCGCTTGAGGCCGACGCCGGTCGCCGGGTGCTGGCGCCACATGCTGACGGCGGCGGCCCACAGCGTGTACCGGTCGGTGACCGAGGGGTCAGGGTCCGCGGTGACCTGCGTGATGCTGCTGACCCGCTGCCCGATCATCTGCGAGCCCACGCCGAGCCCGCCGACCAACAGCACGGCGGAGGCGGTCAGTACGCCGAAGACGCGCAGCGCCTGACGCCGCCCCGACAGCACGATCATCGCCGCGCACGTGACGGCCGTGGCGATCCACGTACCGCGGCTGAAGGACACCGCCAGCGGTACGAGCAGCGCCGCCGCGCAGGCCAGCGCGGCGGGGCGCAGCCAGCGGGGCGCGCCCGCCGCGGCCGGTACGAGCGCGCAGCCGGTGGCGATGACCAGGCCGTACGCGACGACCGTCGCCATCCCCATGATGTCCGAGGGGCCGAAGGTGCCGACCGCCCTGATGTCCTCGCCCATGTAGGAGGCGCCGGTCGCGGTCGCGTACTGCCACACGCCGATCGCGCCCTGGACGAGGGCGACCGCGACGACGGCTCCCGCCACCACCGCGAAGTCCCGCCGGTCGCGCAGCAGCAGCACCAGCGAGGCGGGCACCAGCACGAACACCTGGGCGTAGCGCAGGAATCCGGCGAGCCCGGCCGCCGGGTCGACCGAGGTCATCGCGGACAGCGCGAAGCCGACGACGGGCGCGCCCAGCACCACCGCGGCGGTCGCGGTCAGCGGCCGTGCCCGGTCGCGCAGCAGCCGTACGGCGACGGTCAGGATGAGTACGGCGGAGGCGGCGTCGGCAGGGGTGACCTTGCCCGAGGTGCTGACGTCGCCCGTGCTGACCGGCGCCGCGAGCAGCAGCACGGTCGCCAGGGCGGGCAACAGCGGTGCCAGCCAGCGGTATCGGGCGAGGCCCGGGGGGATACGAGGGGCGCGTTCGGCTCTGTGCGCGGGCGCCGTGTTTCGCGCGGGCGCGGGCGTGGCGATCGTGGCCATGATTCAGCTCCCACCGAACCGGAAGAGCGAAGTCGCCGTGCGGGCGAGGATTCTGACGTCCTGCCAGAGCGACCAGCTGTCGATGTAGTGGTTGTCGAACCGCGCGCGGTCGGCGATCGAGGTGTCGCCGCGCAGCCCGTGCACCTGGGCGAGCCCGGTGATGCCGACCGGCATCCGGTGCCGGTCCTGGTAGCCGGGGTGGGTCTGGCTGAACTGCTCCACGAAATAAGGGCGTTCGGGGCGCGGACCGACCAGGCTCATGTCGCCGCGCAGCACGTTCCAGAACTGCGGCAGCTCGTCGAGCGAGGTGCGCCGCAGCAGCCGGCCGACCGGGCTCACCCGGCGGTCGTGCGCGATGCTCCACCGCGTCGCGGACTCGCCGGGGTCGGCCGGCCGCAGCGTACGGAACTTCAGGAGCGTGAACGGCCGTCCGCCCAGGCCGATGCGCTCCTGCCGGAACAGCACACCGGGGCCGTCGGTCAGCCGTACCGCGAGGCCGCAGCCCGCGAGGACCGGCGCGAGCGCCAGCAGGGCGGCCGAGGCGAGCACGATGTCGAGGGCGCGCTTGCCCCAACGGCCGGGCGGCGCGGGCGGATACGGGTCGAGGCGGCGGCACGCGAAGCCCCACAGGTGGCCGGGGGCCGCCTGGCCGTCGCCGGGGCCGGGACCCGCGGTGACCTGCCACACGCAGGCGCCCTGCGCGGCCAGCAGCCGTACCGTCGCGGTCGTACGCGCGTCGAGCGGCTGCGGGCCCGCGACGACCGCGTACCGCACCGAGTTCTGGATCACCGCGCGCGTGATGTCGCCGTGGCCGGTCAGCACCGGCAGCGGGAAGTCGTCGGGCGCGGTGCCGTGTCCGGGCCCCGGGCCCTGCTCCTGCCCCGGCACCTGGCCGGTGGCCGCGATGCCCACCGGGTGCATCCCGTACTCGGGATGCGCGTGCAGCACGGCGGCGACCTCGCGTACGGACCCGTCGCCGCCCACGATCAGCGTCGATCCGGGGTGCAGCCGCGCGTACCGGCGCCGCGCGCCGTGCACGACCCCGCGCAGCACCCATTGGCCCAGCACGGTCAGCACGAGCGCCGTCAGCAACTCGCCCCACCCGAGAGCGCTTTCGGGCGCGGTCGCCGCGGCCGTCACGGCCACCAGGCCCCACGCCAGCGTCGCGCACAGCGCCAGCGCCGGCACCTCGTCCGACGCCGTCGGCGCGAACCCCGGCCGGTACAGCCGCGCCCTGCGCAGTGCCGGGACCAGGCACCCGAGCAGCGGCGCCAGCAGCAGCGGCCCCACATCCGCCCGCACCGCGAACGCGCCCATCAGCGCCGCCGCGCAGTCCGCCGCCACCAGTGGCCCCGCCACCCGCTGCCGAAACGCCCGGTGCCGCGGTCGGGACACCGTCGCGGGCGTCTGCCGCGGTGCCGACGCGGGCGTCTGCCGCGACGCCAACACGGGAGCCCGCCCTCCGCCGTCACCGCCCTGCCCCACGACCACCCCGAGCACCCGCCCGGCCGAGGACGCCTCAGCCGCCTGCCCGTTGCCCCGCCCGGCTGAGCCGGTCCCGGGCCCCGTGTCCAGCGCGACACCGACCCCCCGGTCGACGGCCCGCCCGGGCGCCGGGCCCGCAGCGGCTTCCGGCTCCTGGCCGCGCGTGACGGCGCGGGGGCGTTCCGGGGCGCGGGTGGCAGTCGCGGGGGTCGTGGACTCGGGGCGTGGGCCGAGGGTGAAGCGGAGGCTGCGGTCGCCGCCCCACCTCGGGGGCGTGCTGGACGCGGTGTCGGAGGCGGGGGCGAGCGCGAAGCTGAGCCTGCGGTCGGCGGCGCGCGCGGGCGCCGGTTCTGGCCCGCCTCCTTGGGCGCGGTCACCGCCCTGGCCGGGCGTCGCCGTGGTGTTCTCCGCAGCCTGGCCGACGACGCCCAGCACGCGCTCGCCACGGCCCCCGCTCGCGGGCGCGCGGTCGGCCGTACGGGCCGCGGGTGCGGCTGCGCGGTCGGACGTACGGGCCCCGGGTGCGGGTGCGCGGTCGGCCGTACGGGCCCCGGGTGCGGGTGCGCGGTCGGCGGGGCGGCTTCCCGACACGGGCGCGCGGTCGGCCGTACCGCCTCCGGACGCGGGTTCGCGGTCGGCCGTACGGGCCCCGGGTGCGGGTGCGCGGCTTCCCGACGCGGGTTCGCGGTCGGGCGTACTGCCTCCGCGGTCGGGCGTACGGCTCCCTGGCGCGGGTGCGCGGTCGGCGGGGCGGCCTCCTGAGGGGAGGGGGCGGCCGGTGGGGGTGGGCGGCGGCACGCGCGCGCTCTCCCACGTCATCGGGTGACCCTCTCGGTGGGGCGGCCCGGCTGGGGCAGCGCGAGGACGTCGCGGTAGAGGTCGGCGACGGCGGCAGCCGTTCTTCGTACGTCGTGCCGTTCGCGGACGTGCGCGAGCGCGCGGCGACCGGCGTCGGCGCGCCGTACCGGATCGGTGAGGAGCCGCAACAAGGCGTCGGCGAGGGCGCGTTCGTCCTCGACCGGGACGACGGAACCGGCGGCGTCGGCGGGCGGCACGCTCTCGCGGGCGCCGCTGACGTCGGTCTGGACGACCGGCCGTCCGCAGGCCATCGCCTCCAGGGGCGCGAGCGCCATCCCCTCCCAGCGGGACGGCAGGACGACGACGTCGGCCGCGCGGTACCAGGGCGCGGTGTCCACGGTGCTCCCGGCGAACAGCACACCGGGCGGCGCGTCCCGCAGCAGCGGCCGCAGCGCGGGGCCTTCGCCGACGAGCACGAGACGGGCGTCCGGCAGCCGCTCGCTGACCCGGGGCCACGCCCTGAGCAGCACGTCCTGGCCCTTCTGCGTGCAGAGCCTGCCGACGCACACGACCAGCGGGGTGTCGGGCCCGAGGTCCGACAGCGCGGGCAGCGCGGCCCGCGCCGAACCGACGTCCGCGGTGGGCGTGAAGTGCGTGAGATCCACGCCGTTCGGCACGACCGCCCACGTACCCCGTACCCCCGCGTCCTGTCCCGCGCGCCGCTCCGCGTCGCTGACGCACAGCACCCGGTCGGCCCAGCGGGCGGCGTACCGCTCCCAGCGCAGCGCGGCCCGCGCGGTCGGTCCCGTGACGGCGTCGAACGACCAGGCGTGCGGCTGGAAGACGGTCGGCAGGCCGCCGCGGACGGCCAGCCGTACCGCGAGCCCGGCCTTGGCGCTGTGGACGTGCAGCAGGTCGGGGCGGACGGCGCGGATCAGCCGGGCGACGGTACGGACCTCGCGCGGCAGGCCGGGCCCCGGCGAGCGGCCGGCCTGCCACCGTACGACGTGGCCGCCGGCCGCCGTGACGGCCTCGGGGAGCGCGCCGTGCGGCGGACAGGCCACCACCGCGCGCGTACCGCCGTCGAGCTGGGCCCGGACCAGGTCCGTGACGACGCGGGCGACTCCGCCCTCGACGGGCTGGGTCACATGGAGCACCGTCAGCCCGGCGAGTTCGTACTGGTGTTGCGGCATCGCGCGCCGTCTCTCTGTCCGTGACCATCTCCGTGACCGTCTCCGGTGGACCGACCGGGGCCGAGGAGAAGCCGATGGGTTTGCTGCGTGTCATGTGCGCGCCCGCGCGTTCGAGCGGGCTGCGTGGAGTCAACGAATCCCGTGCCTGTCAGGTAATCCTCGTGAAACAGGAATGCACGGTCGCAGACCTCGGCGCACGATTCACGTAAGGCGCGCGGCCCGCCGAGCAGGACGAATGTCTTATGACGATCACATGACCGGTGTTGACGAGACGTCAACCCACGTCACCGCCGTCACCCTTCCGATACGCCCTGGCGCCCGGCCTCCGGGGGTTCTATCCATTCGGGTGAAACATCATTACTAATCGCCTGGGAGCCGGTTGGTCAGTGCGACCCATGTAGACCCATGTACAGGGCAATCTCACCCAAGAAGGACCAACCGTGATCAAGAAGTTCCTCGCCACGGCCGCCGTCGCCGTCTCCATCGCGGGCGTCTCGGCGTCGGTGGCCCCCTCCGCGATGGCCATCGGTGACGACCACGGAACCACCACCGCCAACGGCAACGGTTCCGAGCAGAGCTACGGCAACACGTACACCAGCGGTTACATGAGCCCGTCGTTCGCGCTGGTCCAGGGCTCGCTCAACAAGCCCTGCCTCGCGCTGCCGCTCAAGGGCAACGTCGGCTCGCTGGTCGGCGTCGTGCCGGTCACCGTCCAGGACATCAACGTCCTGTCGTCGCCGCAGAACCAGCAGTGCACCGAGAACTCCACCCAGGCCAAGGGCGACGAGCCGCTGTCGCACATCCTGGACAACATCCCGGTGCTGTCCGGCAACGGTGCCGCCAACCACTGAGCCATTCCCCTGGCTCCGTACGGCCCCGGCCGTCGACTTTCCGTCGACGGCCGGGGCCGTACGCGTTTTCCGCGCCGGGATTCTGCTCCGGGCGGAAAAAGCCGAGCCATTCGAGTGGATGATGGAAGGCGCCGCACGCTGGGGAGTTGCTTACGGTCGGCACCCGTCGTTAGCCCGGTCGGTAGTGGTGTTCACGGACGCGGATTTCCTGTGTCCGGCCCGTACGAAGGACGTGCTGGTGCCAGACACCGCTCCGGAAAGGGAGCTCAACGTGAAGTACTCGAAGGTCGCGGCGGTCGCTGCCGGAACGCTCATGGCTGTGGGTGTCGCGGCCCCCGCGTTCGCCGACTCCGACGCCAGTGGCATCACCTCGCACTCCCCGGGCGTCCTGTCCGGCAACAGCATCCAGGTGCCGATTCACATCCCCGTGAACGTGTGCGGCAACACCGTCAACGTCATCGGTCTGCTGAACCCCGCGTTCGGCAACACCTGCGTCAACAAGTGACGAAGTGAAGTGACGTCGTCCTGTCAGGCCGTCAGGTTCTGATCCCGGACCGCCCCGGAGCGTGTGCGTCGCGCTCCGGGGCGGTCCGTCTTACGGGGATGGGCACGGGACGGCCGCGGGACGTATTCGGCGCAGCCGAAGAACCGAGCGGAGAAAAGAAGTCGATGCGACACATCTTGAGCCGGAGCCTGCTCACCGTCGCCGCCGCCAGCAGCATCCTCGCGGCCACCGGGGGGTACGCGAACGCGGATTCCGACGCGCAGGGCGGTGCGTCCAACTCACCCGGCCTGCTGTCGGGCAACAGCGTCGAGGCACCGGTCGACGTCCCGCTGAACGCGTGCGGGAACAGCGTGAACGTCGTGGGAGCCGACAACGCCGCGCTGGGCAACCACTGCTCCAACGAATCGCATTCCCACCACCACACCGCTTCCGGCGCCCCCTCCTCCGCCCATTCGTCGGGCACCCAGGGCTCCGCGGGCGTGGCCTCAGGGAACTCGGTGCAAATTCCGGTCGACGTTCCGCTCAATGTGTGCGGAAACACCGTGGACCCCCTGGCGCTGCTGAATGCGGTGTCCGGGAATTCCTGCGACAACGACGGCACGGGCGCGCACGCGGTCACCGGCACCGACGCCAGTTCGGTGCACACCGATCCGACGGTCGACGTCCGGAGGCTTCCGCCGGCTCCCGAGCCGAACCACGCGGTCCCCGCCGTCCTGGACGGGGTTGACCAGCGGTCGCTCGCCGAGACCGGCGTCGCCGGCGGCGAGTTCGGGGCGGCCGGGGCGACCAGCGCCGCGCTGCTGCTCGGCGGCGCCATGCTCTACCGCCGCGGGCGCGGACCGCGGGTCGCGCACGCCGCCGCCCACGGCGCGCACGCCGCGTCGGGCGCCCACGCGGCCTCCATGGCCCGTATTCGGCGCACGTATTCGTAACCCTGGGCAACGGAATTAATACGAGAATTGGGCGAGGCGGCTCTCACGTTCGGGTGATTGTCGAGAGGCCGGTTTACTCCTCGTTTCCGTTGCTATCCGCGGTCGTTGACCATGCCGACAGACACCGGCACTGAAAGGGTGGCAATGAAGTACTCGAAGGTCGCAGCAGTCGTGGCCGGATCGATGATGGCGGTCGGCGTCGCCGCGCCTGCCTTCGCCGACGGTATGACGGCGCCCGAGATGCCCACCGCGGCCACGATGCCCACCAGCATCAACGGCGGTGTCGAGCAGGCCCTGAACGAGCAGCCGCTGCAGCAGCTCAGTGACGGCCTCAAGGTCGACTCCGCGCTCCGGACGGTCAGCGCCGCCGCCGACCGCCTGCGCGGTGAGACCTCGACCGACGCGCTCCTCGGCCAGGCCACCTCCGCCACCAAGGATGCCGCCACCTCCACCGTGACCGGTGCGGTGCCCGGTGCCTCGCTGCTGGGCGGACTCCCGCTCGGCCGCTGACCCGGCCCCGGCTCCCCCACCTGCCGCGCGTCGGCTTCGGCCATCCTCGCGGCAGCACTCCGCCATCGGAGTGAATCGCCGGAACCAAACCCCACGTGAGCGGTTGATCAGATCGCTCCAGAACCGTGCAATCGAGCACCAAAAAGGGATTTCAGATGATCAAGAAGATGCTGGCCGGCGCTGCGCTCGCCGCCTCGGTTGTTGCTGTCGGCGTCACCGCCGCCCCGCAGGCCATGGCCCTCGGCGACGACCAGGGCACGACCACGGTGAACGGCAACGGCGCCGAGCAGAGCTACGGCAACACCCACACCGGCGGCACCCAGAGCCCGCAGATCGGCCTCGTCCAGGGCACCCTGAACAAGCCCTGCCTCGGCGTCCCGGTCAAGGCCAACGTCGGCTCCATCGTGGGCCTCGTGCCGGTCACGGTCCAGGACATCAACGTCCTGGCCTCCCCGCAGAACCAGCAGTGCGCCGAGAACAGCAGCCAGATCAAGGGTGACGAGCCCGCCTCGCACATCCTGGACCAGATCCCGGTCCTGTCCGGCAACGGCGTGCACAACGGCTGATCCGCCCCCCACGGCTGATCTGCTCCACCGCACCGCACAGCGAACTGCCCGACCCGGCCGCACCGGCCGGATCGGGCAGTTCGTCGTTGAGAGGTGTTCCTAGCGCAGCGTGGACGCGTCACGGCGGCGGCTGACGCGGGTGACGTACCAGTGGACGAGCAGGCCGGTCGCCATGACGATCGTGACGATCTGGGACCACACGGCGAGCTTCTTGTCGTAGAACCAGACCGGCTCGTACATGTTGGGGAACGGGCCGTGCGCGCCGACGTCCACATAGCGGTAGAGCATCAGGGCGAAGAGGCCGCCCGCGGCGACCAGCCAGGCCAGGGCGGCGCTGAGCGGGCGGCGCCAGACCAGGATGAGCAGGGCCGCGAACGACGCCATGCCCGCCTCGATCCGGAAGAGCGTGCCCTGGCTGATGTCGGCGGACACCGCGTCGTACTGGTCGGCGAGCTTGGCGTGCACATAGGCGTCCACGGCGAGCCCGGCGGCGGCGACGAGGCGTGCCGCCAGGTCGAGCGCTCGGCCGGTGGAGCTGACCCCGGCTGACGGCATGACGGATCCTCGTTTCCTCGTACGGCGCGTACCGGTCGTACGGCCACGGTGGGGGGAGCGGAACGCGCGGTGATCCGACGGCGCGTCAGTTCACGGTGAGCGTGCCCTTCATGAACTGGTGGATCGTGCAGATGTAGTCGTACGTGCCCTTGGCCGAGGGGGCCTTGAAGGTCACCGTCTTGCCCGGCGCGATGTCATTGGTGTTGAACTGGCCGCTCTTGACCGAGGTGACCGTGTGCGCCGTCGAGTCCTTGTTGGTGACCGTCACGGTGGCGCCGGCCGCGACCGTCAGCGACGCGGGCGTGAAGGCGAAGTTCTGGATGACGATGGTGTCCGCGCCACCGCCGCTGGAGGCCGACGCGGAACTCGACGCGGAACTCGACGCGGACGAGGACGCCGACGTGGCAGCCGCCGACGTACTCGTACCGCTACCGCCGCTCGAACCCGAGCTGGAGCAACCGGTCAGGGCCAGCGCGGCGCAGGCGGCGGCCAGCAACGGCGCACGGCGTACGCGTACGGGGACGCGCGAAGGCACGCGTACGGGGACGGGAGCGGTGCGTGCGTGGAGCCGGGTGACGATCAACTCGGGCTTTTCCCTTCGGAATTCGGGCGAGGCACGGGACGGCCCGTGTGGGGGTGCGGGCCGTCCCGTACAGGTGGGGTCAGACGGTGAGCAGGGTCGGGCTGGCCGCCTTGTCCACGGGCAGGAAGTCGTCGGGGACCGGGTACTGGCCCAGGACGAAGTTGAGGATCGCGGCGTGCTGCGCCTCGACCGGCGCGATGGTGGCGGCGGTCGCGATCCCGGCGGGGCTGGTGACGTTGTAGGTCGCGAAGAGATACGTCTGCGCGGCCTGGTCCTCCAGTTGCAGGGCCAGCTTGGCGACGGCGCCGTAGGTCTTCGCCTCGCCGAGCGCCTTGAGGGTGGCGGCCTGGTTGGACAGCGGCACATTGGTGATGGCGGGCTTGCCCGCACCCGTGAGTACCGCGTTCCACGCCTTCGCGTGGTCCGCGTGCTGAGCCATCGCGGTCGTCACGAAGGTGGCGACGGCCGGCGGCACCGTACCGAGCTTGCCCGCCTTGGCCGCCTCCAGCGTCGCCTTGTAGGCGCCGACGGCCTGGTTCTCCAGCGCCGTCGCCAGCGCGACGACCTTCAGGTCACCGGTGTACTGGCTGCTCCCGGACGCCGACGCCGAGGCGGTCGGCGAGCCGCCGGGCGCACCGGTCGCGGAGTCCGCGGAGGTCTTCTTGTCGCTGCTGGAGCACGCCGCGAGCGCGAACGCCGCCGCCACCCCGCCGGCGCCGAGCAGGAAACGCCGCCGGGAGGCGTCGGCCACCCCGCCGCGCCGGTCGCTTTGTGCCTTCTCGCGCTGTTCCGCTGCGAGGTCCGCGGCCGCCGCACGCATCGCGGGCAGCGTGTCGCGGTGGGCCTCTTCCATGTCCTGGGTGAGACGGGCGAGCTCGCGCTCGCTGATCTGCAGCTCCCAGCCGTCGCGTGCGGTGGTCACTTCACGGCCCCCTCAGAGATCGGTGAAGCGTTCTTGGTCGGGTAGAAGGCGTTGGGGAAGCCGACGCTGCCTGCCGCGGCGGGCAGCTTGGCGACGTCCGTCGGGATGGCGATCAGGTCGCCCATGTTCCCGGCGAGCAGCGCCTGTACGGCCAGCAGCGTCGCGCGGTGCTGGGCCTCGACGGGCGCGACGGAGGCGAAGAGCTTGCGCAGGTCGCCGTTGCTGACCTGGCTGACGTTCTTCGTGTACGTCTGGGCCGCGACGTCCTCCAGCGTGATCGCCAGCTTCACGACGTCCGCGGGGGTCTTGATCGACGGCAGCGCCTGCTTGACCACGGCCGCGTACTTCGGGTCCGGCTGGTCCTGCGCCTTGCCGCCCGCCTGGGTGGCGGCGGAGTTGAACGCCTTCGCGTGCGCCTGGTGCTGCGTGGTCGTCTTGGCGATGAACGCCGCGATCGTCTTGTTGCCGTCCTTGATGAACGGCAGTCCCGCGGCCGTCTGGTAGACGCTGATCGCCAGGTTCTCGATCGACGCCGCCGTCTGCAGCGCCATGATGTCGTCGCTGGAGGAGGCCGCGGCGACCCGCGAGGTGTGCAGCAGAGCGGCGGCGCCCGCCACTCCGGCGACCGCTCCGCCGCGGTGCCACCAGCGGCGCGAGGACGCCGGCGCGGGCTGTGCCGCCGCGCGGAAGTCGTCCAGCGCGCTCGCGGTGATCCGCAAGGCGTCACTGTTCAGGTCTTGTGACTGCTCCGTCAGTTCTTCGAGCAGCCGGGTGTCGATGCGCTCTACGCCCATCACGCCCCATCTCTCACGGTGCCCGCTCTTGTGAGGGCACTCCTGCGACAGGTTCGTGGCGGCGGCTCATCCGGATTGGTCCCGTCCTCCGTACGGGCACCGAGACCACTCTTCCGGGTGACGGCAGGGGGCCGTTCCGCCCAGTAAAAGCGTCTGTACGGTGCGTGGCGGTACCGCCAGGTGTCACATCGGGCCCGTCCGGCGGGTCACTGCCACGACGACGAGGTGACGGAAGTGGGTGGCCCGATGGACGAGCACGAGTTCCTGGCGGCGCGTTTCGAGGAGCAGCGCGGCCGGTTGCGCGCGGTGGCGTACCGGGTGCTCGGCTCCACCGGCGAGGCGGACGACGCGGTGCAGGAGACCTGGCTGCGGCTGAGCCGGATCGACGCCGACGAGGTCGACAATCTCGCCGGGTGGCTGACCACGGTGGTGGCCCGGGTGTCGCTGAGCATGCTGCGCTCGCGCGGCAGCCGCCGCGAGGAGCCGCTGGAGACGCCCGCGGGAGGCCCGGTCACGCGCGCCGCCGCGGCCGAGGACACCGACCCGGAGCAGCAGGCGCTGCTCGCCGATTCGGTCGGGCTCGCCCTGCTCGTCGTCCTCGACACGCTCGGTCCCGCGGAACGGCTCGCCTTCGTCCTGCACGACATGTTCGCCGTTCCCTTCGACGAGATCGCGCCGATCGTGGAGCGCTCGCCCGCGGCCACCCGTCAGCTCGCCAGTCGCGCCCGGCGCCGGGTGCAGGGGGTCGCCGTCGTCGACGAGGAGCGCTCCGCGGTACGGCGCCGCGCCGTGGTCGACGCCTTCCTCGCGGCCTCCCGCGGCGGGGACTTCGAGGCGCTCCTCGAACTCCTCGACCCCGATGTCGTGCTCCGGGCCGATCCCGCCGCCGCCCTGTCCGGCGCCACCTCCGTCCGCGGCGCCGCCGCCGTCGCCACCACCTTCCTCACCCGGGCCAAGGGGGCTCGCCGCGTCCTCGTCGACGGCGTCCCCCAGCTCGCCTGGATCCACGACGGCCGGGCCCGCGCCGTCTTCGCCCTCACCGTCAGCCCATCCGGGCGCGTCGCCGAAATTCACGTCCTCGCGGACGAGGCCCGCCTCTCGCTTCTGCGGGTCGTCGTCGTGGACGAGTGACCCTCCCCCGCGCCGCGAGGACGGTTCCTCTGCCGTGGGGGGCGCCGATGGTTTTCAGGGGCTCGCCCCTGGGCGGTTCTTCTGCCGGGTGCCGGGGCCTAGCGGGCGCGGTAGGCGTCGATCGCCGCGAAGGTCGCCTCCGGCTGCTCGATCTGCGGGAGGTGGCCCGCCTTCGGGACGACCTCGAAGCGCGCGTCGGCGAAGGCGGCGGCGTACGCGGCCCCGTACCCCGGTGTGAAGACGCGGTCGCTCTCGCCCCAGAGGACGAGGGTCGGGACGCGGACGTCGGCGAGCCGTTCGCGCAGGCCGGGCGTGTGCATGTACGGGTCGCCAGCGATGATCCGCATGGCGGCCATGTTCGCCTGGCGCGCGGCCAGTTGACCGGCCGGGAGGGTGGCGGGGTCCACGAAGAAGCGGTCGGGGTCGTGGAAGGAGTGCTCGGCCACGCCCCGCGCGTCGAGCGCGAAGAAGTCCGTCATCGGCTCGCCCTCGACCAGCACTCCGGCCGCGTCGATCAGGACGAGCCCGGTGATCAGGCCCGCGCCGTCCCGTACCGCCATCTCGGCCGCGATCCAGCCGCCGAGCGAGGAGCCGACCACCAGGACGTCACGCAGCCCGCGCTCCCGAAGCAGCTCCAGGTACGCCACGGCGAGGTCGTCCACGCCGTCGTACGCCTCGGGCCGGGGCGTGCCGTCCCAGCCGGGGAGGGTCGGGGTGAGGACACGCGCGGTACGGGCGAGGTGGGCGCCGAGGCCCGCGACGGTGAAGGGGCCTCCGCCGCCGTGCAGCAGCAGTACGGGGCGGGCGGCGGCGGCATCGGTCCCCGCGTCGGTGGGGCCGGTCTCGGCAACGGTGAGCTGCGATGGGGTCGTCATACCGTCGACTGTAACTAAGGATATTTATATAAGCAAGCTTAGTCGGAGTGTTAGGCTGTGCCCATGCCCGTTGAACTCCAACTCCTCGGACGAGCCGTCAAGCAGGCGCAGTACCGCCAGCACCGCGCCCTCGACAGTCGCCTGGCCACCGTCGGCACCACCCTCGCCCAGTGGGACGCCCTGCGCGCCGTCGCCCGCACGCCCGGCGCCTCGGCCCGCGACCTCGCCGCCGCGACCTTCCAGACCGAGCAGTCCTTCGGCACCCTCGCCACCCGCCTCGCCGACCGCCACCTCATCGACCGCCGCCCCGGCCGTGGCCGCCGCATCGAACACCACCTCACCCCCGCCGGCGAAGCCCTCCTCTCCGCCGGCCACCGCATCGCCGACGACGTCCTCTCCTCCGCCTTCTCCGCCCTCGACGACACCGAACGCGCCACCCTCCTCGCCCTGTTGCGCCGCATCGGCGAAGAACCGACGTGAGCCCGTGACCCTGTTACGGGTCACGGGCTCACAAGAAGGCGCGGTCGCGTGGCGTCAACGACCCGTGCGGCTCAGTCCAGTTCGGTCAGCCGGGTCAGGGTGTAGCCGGCGATGCCGTGACCGGCTGCCACCGAATCGGAGTCCTTGTTGCCCGCGGCGCCGGTGTTGGGACCGGCAAGGGTGGTGTAGACGTAGCGGCCGTGGACCGCGTGGGTGACCGCGCAGGGCACCTGCTTGCAGAAGTTCGGGATGCCGGGCTGGCCGGTCAGGGGGATCAACTTGCCCTTGAAGCCGGTGTCGACGGCCTTGGCCTCGGCCTCGGTCGGGAAGACCAGCACGCCCACGCTCACCGAGTCCTTGCCCGAGACGTAGGTGGCGAGCACGATCTGGGTGCAGTGGTTCTTGTCCAGGACCGGGCCGAGTCCGCCCTGGGTGCTCTTCCAGCATGGCGTGCGGTGGCTGGTGGCCTTCCGCGCGAAGCTCTGCCCGTTGATCGTGAGGGTCTTCGCGGTGAAGAGGTCGCTGCCCTGCAACGTCGGAGTCGAGGACGGTCCGGGGGTGCCGTCGGTCGGCGAGGTGTCCGCGGACTCGGTCGGCTGGACGGACGGCGCTGTCGTCTGCTTGTCCTTGTCGTCCTTGGCGACGGTGCCGTCGTCCTTCTTGGACCCGCCCATCAGGAACAGCGCCGCCGCGCCCGCCACGGCGACGACCAGGACGGCCGCCACGCCGATGATGAGCATCCGCTTCTTCCGTGCCCGCTGCTCGGCCACGTGCTGGTCCGCGAGCGCCGACCAGTCGGGCTCGTTCGGATTGGGCACGTAGGGCTGCGGCTGCGGGAACTGCGGTACGCCCGGCCGGATTTCGTACGGGTAGCCCTGCTGGACCGGCTGCGGATGCTGGGTCGGGGGGTAGCCGTAACCCGGTTGCGCCTGCTGCGTCGGTCGCGCGGCCTGCGTCTGCTGCTGGTCGACCTTCGGTACGGCACCGTTCTGGTGCGGTATGCGAGGATCCTGGGGCCCCGTGGGAGTACTCATGGCCTGGGGGAGTTCGCCCTTCCGTCACTCATTTCGGTGAATCATAGCGTCCGTCATGGACTCGGGGTGGCTTCTCCCGTTACGGCACCTTCACAGGACCTTCGGTTCTCAGACGGCTCACAGACAGCCCGCGGACTAGTCACGCGGGCGGCGTTCAGGACCCTCCGGCCGACATCGGCCAGGGCCGCAGGGTGAGCGAGTCGAGTCCCTTGCGGAATGCCGTCTTCGTCTGCGGCGAGATGTCGAACCGGTAGTCGTACTTGCCGCCCTCGTCCTTGCTGTACTGGAACCAGATGAAGCCGATCACGTTCGGCGTGCGCTTGATCCAGCGGAAGAGATCGGCCGTCCAGCCTGCCTGTTGCGGCCCCGGCGCGCTGCCCGTCTCGCTCACCAGGATCGGCTTGTGCGAGAACTTGGTGATCTCGTCCACCGTGGGCTGAAGCACCTCGGTCGCGGTGCGCTCGCCGAAGCCGTAGCCGTCGAGTCCGATCCAGTCGACGTACCCGTCACCGGGATAGAGCGGATTCAACGCGACGCCGTTCGTGCCGCGCAGCACATTGGGACTCCAGACCCAGATCACCTCGGAAGCTCCGACGATCTGAAAGAGATCGTGAATGTGGCGCCACGCCTTCACATAATCTCCATATGAATTCCCGCTGTTCTTCTCTGACCACGGGTACCAGTCGCCGTTCATCTCGTGTGCGAAACGCAGACCAATCGGTTGTCCGATCGCCTTGACCTGCCGCGCGAAACGGATGATGTAGGCGTCGTACGTGCCCGACGCGATCCGCTTGAGCGCGTACTTCGGCTGGTCGGCGGAGCGTGAATCGCCGTACGGCTCCCAGGTGACCAGCGGCAGCGCGCCCTGCTGGTAGGCGAGTTCGGCGTCGGAGGCGGAGAAGTCCCGCCGCCAGTCCTGGTAGTACTCCAGGATCCTGGGCGGGCGGCCCGCGGCGGCCGAGGCCGAGGCGGTGGTCGCGCGGTTCGGCCCGTGGAAGGTCGCGAGGCCGAAGTAGAGGCCGTCGGGGTGCAGATACTCGGCTTTTGTCAGGGTCTTGGTGCGGGGCGGCGTTCCGGGTGATGCCGGTGATCCCGGCGTTCCGGACGCTCCGGGCGCCGTGGCCGATCCCGTGGGGCCGCTCGGCGGGGCTGTGGTGACCGGTACGGCGTCGCCCGCGATGGTCGTCCCCCCGCCGCCGTCGGAGGAGCATGCGACCAGGCTCAACAGCAGTGCGCCCACGAGCAGGCACGCCGGCAGGGCGGACGTGCGCCATATCCGTCGTGTCAGGACATTCATCCCCGGTATCCCCGGCCGTTTCTTCTCCGCGGAGTCGCGGATCGATGGATCCGCGAACCGTCAGCGTCTCAGCGAACCGTCAGCATCTCATCCGACGACCATACGGACGACGGCGCGACGGGCTTGTCCGGGTAATTCACGGAGCGGGGCGAAATGCGCGACATCGGTGTGCGGTACGCCACATGTATGTGTGTCAGCTGTGTGTCAGGTCGCAGGTACCGGCTGTGTTACAGGTGATGACCGAATTGGGGGACGCTAAGGATCATATGATAAAAATCGTGTCACCACTTACGTTCTCTGCGGCGTGCCGCCTTGTAGGTGGCTCGGGGGAATCGGCGCGATAGGAAGACATGCTGGCGTTCTTGCTGGAGATCCGTGAGTTGCGGCTCCAGGGGGTGGTGTACCCCTTCGCCGCCTTCATGGCGCTGATCTGGCTGCTGTGGCTGATCAAAGTCGTGTTGGCGCGTCGGTACAAGCCATGGAAGCGCCCGTTCCAATCCACCACTTCCGTGATCATCCCGGTCGTGGACGAGCCCGAGGACCTGTTCCGCGAAGTTGTCGGCCGGATCATCGACCAGCGGCCCACCGAGATCATCGTGGTGATCAACGGCCGCCGCAACGAGGCACTTGAGCACATCTGCGACGACCTCGGCGTGTTCTGGAAATGGACGCCCGTTCCCGGCAAACGCAACGCGCTCAAGGTCGGCCTGGCGGAATCCAGCGGCGAGATCGCCGTACTCGTCGACTCCGACACCATCTGGACCGCCAACACCCTCAGTGAACTGGTCAAGCCGTTCCGCGACCCCGAGGTCGGCGGGGTGACGACCCGTCAGCGCATCCTCCAGCCGAGCCGCACCGTGCTCACCCGCTGGGCGGACTGGCTGGAGAGCGTGCGCTGCCAGTACGCGATGCCCGCGATGAGCGTGCTCGGCACCGTCGGCTGTCTGCCCGGCCGCACCATCGCCTTCCGCAGTCACATCCTCTTCGACTGCATGGACGCCTTCCTCGGCGAGAAGTTCCTCGGCGTCTTCCTGGAGGTGAGCGACGACCGCACGCTCACCAACTACACGCTCAAGGCCGGGTACAAGACCGTCTACCAGTCCACGTCGCTCGTCTACACCGACGCCCCGCTCCAGTTGAAGAAGCTGGCCAAGCAGCAGTACCGCTGGGCGCGCGGCTCGCAGTACAACACGCTGCGGATGATGCCCTGGATGCTGCGCAACGCGAAGATGCTCGCGCTGTTCTACTTCACCGACGTGGCCGTGCCGTTCGTGCTCCTCGGCACCTTCGCCTCCTGGCTGGTCGCCGCCTTCCACCGCGGCCGTCCCGGCATCTACCACGACCTGCCGCTGCCCGGCGACCCCACCAAGGCCCTGGTCCTGCTCATCGCGCTGGCCGCCGTGATGTCGCTGTTCTCGCTGATGTTCCGCTTCGGGCGGCACTTCGCCTACCGGCCGCAGGACCTGCTCTTCCTGCCCGCCTTCATGGTGATCAACACCCTGCTGCTGCTCCCCGTGCGCCTGCTCGGCTTCTTCCGCTGCGCGCACAACGCGAGTTGGGGCACCCGCGCCGACAGCTTCGCGGGCGAGAAGTCGCACAGCGCCCTGGTCCTGGTGCCGTACGTGATCGGCGGCCTCATGCTCGGGGGGTCGGTGATGATGAGTGTCTAGCAGCCAGAACACCCCGGCGACACCGCCCCCTTCCGACCCCCGGCGACCGAGCGCCAGCCGACGGCGCAAGAAGCCGGCGCACTGGTGGAACCGGGGCACCGGCATCCGGCTGCGGATCTGGATGGCCGTCAACGCGGTCCTGCTCTCCGCCCTGTCCTACGGCGTCTACGCGGCCGTGGTCTCCAACGCGGAGGGCACCGGCTACTCCGGACTCGGCGGCGGCAGCAGGACCAACCCCGGCCTGCTGGAGCGGCTCAAGGGCAGGACCGAGCCCGGCATCCCGACCAAGGCGCAGTTCCTGCACCCGGACGGCGTCTACTTCGGGGCGGCCACCACCAACGCTCCCTACGACGCGGCGGAGGTCGACAAGCTGACCGTCGACGCGGGCGGCATCCGGCCGACGATGACGTCCTTCTTCCTGTCGTGGAGCCAGAAGTTCAACCCGTACGCGATCACGGCGGCCTACGAGCACGGCACGCTTCCGGTGCTGAGCTGGGAGCCCTGGCAGGGCGGCGCGCAGAATCCGGAACCCGACCAGATCCTGAAGTCCAATATCGACCAGCCCGCGTACCGGCTCGCCAACATCACCGCGGGCACGTACGACACGTACATCACGCAGACGGCGAAGGCCGTCGCGGCGGCCAAGTGGCCGCTGGTGATCCGCTTCGCGCACGAGATGAACGGCGTCTGGTACCCGTGGGCGGAGCGGGTGAACGGCAATCACCAGGGCGACTACGTCAAGGCGTACCGGCACGTCCACGACATCTTCCGGAAGGTCGGGGCCACCAATGTGATCTGGGCCTGGTCGCCGAACATCGTCCGGCCGGCCAAGAAGGTCTCGCTCAAGGCGCTCTACCCCGGTGACGACTACGTCGACTGGGTCGGCATGACCGGCTATGGCGTACGCGAGTCGACGCCGGAGATCACCTTCCGGGCGACGATCGACCAGATCAGGACCTTCACCGACAAGCCGCTGGTCATCATGGAGACCGGTGCGCAGATCGACGCGCAGCAACTGAGCTGGGTCGACGCCTTCTTCCCGTGGCTGCGGAAGAATTCCGAGGTGATCGGGTTCGTCTGGATGCAGAAGGACCGCGACTCGGGCGCGGGCGGGAACTGGCGGTTCACCTCCAGCAAGGCCGAACAGCAGGAGTTCCAGGCGGGCTTGGCCACGCTGCGTCTGGCGACGGGTCACGCGGGCGCGCCCGCGCCCTCCGACTCCCCCGCCGGGAGCACCCCATGAGCGAGCGGGAAGTCCTCGAATCCGACGCCGACTACCCCGATCACCCCGACACCATTCCCATCTCGATCATTCCGCAGCCGCGGAACTCCCATCACGACGAGGGCGAGTGGGAGATCCAGGACGACAGCACCGGGGAACGCCCCGCCTCGGGGGGGCGCGCCTCGCGGCGGCGCCAGGAGGAGAAGCGGCGCGGGATGGGCCGCGCCGCGATCATGCTGCCGCCGATGCTGGTGACGCTCGTCGCGGGCGGGTACCGGGTGGGTGCGGCGCAGGTCAGGGAGGACGAGGCGGCGACGTGGTGGGCGGCGCATCTGTCGTGGTCGGACCTCGGGCGGCTGCTGGACAACACCGATGTGGTGCTGGCGCCGTACTACGTGCTGATGCACTTCTGGGTCTCGGTCGCCGGGAGTTCGCCCGCGATGCTGCGGGTGCCGTCGGTGGTGGCGATGGCGGTGACGGCGGGACTGCTGGCGCTGCTCGGCCGCCGGATGTTCGACGCGCCGACCGGGCTGGTCGCGGGGCTGGTGTTCGCGGTGCTGCCGGTGACGACGCGATTCGCGCAGGAGGCACGGCCGTTCGCGCTGGCGGCGCTGTCGGTGGTGGCGGGGGCGCTGCTGCTGTACCGGGCGCTGGACCACGTGGGCGCGGACCGGTGGGGCGGATACGCGTTCGGGATGCTGTGCACGGGGCTGTTCCACCCGGTGGCGGCCACGGTCGTGGTGGCGTATCTGCTGATCACGCTGGCCACCGAACGCCAGCGCACCGGGGCGTGGTTGGCGGTGACGCTGGTGCCGGTCGCGCCGCTCTTCGCGGTGCTGATGCTGGCGCGCGGCCAGAACCACCAGGACCCGCAGGGCGGCACCGATGTGCACGCGCTGCTGCGGCTGCCGCAGGAGCTGCTCGGCTCGCAGCACGTCGCCCTCGCCGTGGGCGGCCTCGCGCTGCTCGGGGTGCTGCTCGGCCGCAGGAACGGCGTACCGCTGCTGGTGTGGGCGGTGCTGCCGCCGGTCGCCCTGTTCGGACTGCGCTCGTACGGCAACCTGTTCACGCCGTCGTACTTCGTCTTCACCGTGCCCGCCGTCGCGCTGCTCGCGGGCGCCGGGGTGTGCGGTCTCGCCAAGCTGCTGCCGGGCAGGGAGCGCGGGGCGGCGACCCGGCAGATCGTGCTCGGCGCGGTCGCCGCCGTCGCCGTGGCCGCGGTTTCGCTGCCGGCCTTCAACGGCCTGCGCACCGACCCGCGGCCCGGACTCCCCGACTACCAGGCGGCGTCGGCCTGGCTGCGGACGCAGACGCGCGGCGGCGACGGGGTCGTCTACAGCGGTGAGCTGGACAAGGCGATGCGGGGCACCGCGTACCAACTGCGCGCCGTGGCCGACCCGCCGGACGCGGTGTACGTGACGGTGTCGCCGCAGCGGGACGGTACGTACACCGGACAGCCGTGCTCCGCGCCCGTGGTGTGCACCAAGGACGTCCAGCGGATCTGGCTGGTGGCCACCGCGCCGCGCACGCCGTACGCGGGGATGACGGCCGACGAGGGGAGATTCCTCCAGACCGAGTACAAGGCGGGCACCGCGAAGGACTTCGCGGGCGGCCTGCGGATTACGCTGTTCGACCGGCTGCCGCGGAAGTTGGCGCGGTAGCGGGCGCGTTGGGCGCGCCGACCGGGCCGGCCGCGGGCGTGGCCGGTCGCGGACGTGGCCGGGCCCGACGGGGGCGGGGCGCGCGGGGGCAGGGTGCGCGGGGCGTTCAGGGAATCGTCGGGGGTACGGGTGACGGAGGCGGGGGAGCATGCTCGGGGGAAGACGCGACCGGTGGACGCGCGGAGGTCCGCTCGTCAACTGGCCGGGGCGGCTGTCCAGCCCCTTCTACGGCCAGGTCTGGAGCCGGGCGAAGTACGTCGTGCCCGCCGCGGTCCTCGCGCTGCTGATCGGGGTCGCCGCGCTCGCCTGGGGTGACGGCGGGGACGGGGGCGGCGACCGCAGCGCGGGAGCCGACCGGGCGGCCGACAGCGGCGTGGGCGACGACGACGGGGTGTCGACCATCGCGCCGGGGCCGCCGCGGACCGCCGTGCCCGACAAGGACGCCATCCGCCGACCGCCCGCCGGGACCACGTACTTCGGCGTCGCCAAGCCCGACGCGCCCTGGAATTCGGCCGTCCTGGCCGGAGTCGGCCGCGACGCGGGCGGCGTCACGCCCAACATGGTGGAGTACTACGTCAATTGGACCCGCGGCTTCGACCCGGACCCGGTCCGCGCCGCCTACGCCCAGCACGCCGTGCCCGTCGTCTCCTGGGAACCGTGGGCGGGCTCCGCGAAGGGCACCGAGCAGCCCTCGTACGCGCTGCGCACCATCATCGACGGTGCGCACGACCCGTACATCAGATCCTTCGCCGAGGCCGTCAAAGCCAACCGCTTCCCGATCGCGCTGCGCTTCGCCCACGAGATGAACGGCCACTGGTACCCGTGGGCCGAGCCCAACGGCGGCAACAGACCCGGTGAGTACGTCGCCGCGTGGAAGCACGTCCACGACATCTTCCAGCAGGCCGGCGCCACCAATGTGATCTGGGTCTGGGCCCCGAACACGCTGCGCGGCGCGGGCGACATCAGCCTGAAGTCCCTTTATCCGGGCGACGGTTACGTCGACTGGGTCGGCCTCGACGCCTACGGGGTCGCCGAGCGCACGGCGGGCGAACTCCTCGACCCGTCGGTGAACGCCCTGCGCGCGTTCACCGCGAAGCCGCTGCTCATCACCGAGACCGGCGCCCAGCCGGGTGGGCGCAAGGCCCCCTGGATCGCCAGCCTCTTCCCGTGGCTGGCGAGCCGCCACGACGTCATCGGCTTCATCTGGTTCCAGTACACCCACGCCGAAGGCGGCGGCTCCGACTGGACGTTCATGTCCAGCGCCGCGGCGCAGGAGTCCTTCACGGCGGGAGCGAGGACGTTGCGGCTGGCGCAAGTGCCGTGACGCGTAGGGCTGTTGGTGCGCGGGCCGCCCCCGGCGCGTGCACCGGGGGCGGCCCTGGACGTTTACGTGCTTACGTGCTTACGTGCTCACGTGCGCACGCGGTCCTGACGGTCAGGTGCCGAGCACCTGGAACTCCCAGAGCGAGTAGCCGTACTGCGTGGCGCGCGCCGTCCCGTACATTCGCACGTACCGCCCGGTGCCGGTGACGTTCAGCGTCTGATTGCCGCCGGTTCCGGTGGTCGTGGAGTAGACGTCCGTCCAGGTGGTGCCGTTCGCGGAGGTCTGGATCCGGTACGCCGTCGCGTACGCGGCCTCCCAGTTGAGCTTGACCTGGCTGACGGTGTGGCTGGCGCCGAGGTCGACCTGGAGCCACTGCGGGTCGCTGAAGGTGCTGGACCAGCGGGTGCCGGGGTCGCCGTCCACCGCGCTCGCCGCCGTGAAACTGCCGTTCTCACTGGACGAGGCCGTGGCCGTCTTCCCCTGCGACAGCAGGGTGGGCGTGCCGGGTCCGCCGGGGTCGCCGCCGCCGGACGTCGGTGTGCCGTACAGCGCCAACTCGTACAGCGAATCGCCGTATTGGGATGTTCTGGCGGTCGCGTAGACCCGCACGTAGCGGGCCGTGGCCGACAGCGCGGTGTCCTGGATGTCGGCCGGACTGTTGTTGTTGGAGTAGACCGTCGTCCAGGTCGTGCCGTTGGCCGACGTCTGTAGCTGGTAGGCGGATGCGGCCGCCGCCTCCCAGACCAGACTCGCGTGCGTGAGGTTGTAGGACTGGCCGAGGTCGACCTGGACCCACTGCGGGTCGCTGAAGCCGCTCGACCAGCGGGTGGTGACATCGCCGTCGGTCGCGTTCGACGCGGGGAACTGCGCGCTCTCGGTCGAGGAGGCCGTGGTCGGCTTGCCCTTGGCGATGTTGGTGCCGGTGCTGCCGGGCGCGGCCTTGTTGTAGACCGCCACGTAGTCGACGTTCAGCGAACCGCCGCTGACCGTGGCCGCGTTGGGGCCGCCACCGAAGGCGGCGGGGAAGCCGCCGCCGATCGCCAGGTCGAAGATGATGTAGAAGCTGTGGTCGACGGCGTTGGCCCACG
Source organism: Streptomyces sp. NPDC093221 (assembly GCF_044753885.1). NCBI lineage: Bacteria > Bacillati > Actinomycetota > Actinomycetes > Kitasatosporales > Streptomycetaceae > Streptomyces > Streptomyces sp. NPDC093221. The sequence goes on from NZ_JBIVOA010000001.1 coordinate 339,387, forward strand.
CCGTGGCGTCCACCTGGTTGGAGCTGAGCGTGAAGTAGTTCGCGCCGTCCAGGTACCAGCGGATCTGCTCGGGTGACGTCGAGCGGTCGATCTCCACCGCGTACGTGTGGTAGCCCGTCTGGCAGCCGGAGCAGGCCCGTTCACCGCTGCCGACGCCGCTGGACTCGTTGCACGCGCCGCCCGGATTCGTCCCGCAGTGCAGGGTGCCGAACACCGAGCTGCGGCCGTTGATGTCCTCCAGGATGTCGACCTCGCCGGAACCCGGCCACGGCACGCCCACGCGCAGCGGCGACCCCAGCATCCAGAACGCGGGCCAGTAGCCCGCGCCGTTGGCCGTGGTCACGTTCGGCTGCTGGATCGACGCCTGCATCCGGACCACGCCGCCCGGCTGCGCGCCGAAGCCGTCCGCCTGGGTCTCGACCCGTCCCGACGTCCAGCCGGTGTTCGGGTCCGTGCCCGAGTGCAGTGCCTTGAGCACCAGATGGCCGTTGCCGTCCTGGTAGACGTTGGCCGTGCTGTTCGTCATCGTCTCGATCTCGCCGGTCCCGAAGGTCCAGCCCTCACCGGCGTCGTAGCGCCATGTCCCGGTGTCCAAGCCGGTGTTGGCGGCGCCGTTGAAGTCGTCGCTCCAGGTGGTGGTGAAGCCGCTCGGGGCGGCGGGGACGGCGTTCGGCTGTACGGCGGCCGGTTGTGCGGCCTGTCGCGCGGCCTGGTGTGCCGCCGGTTGTGCGGCCGTTTGTGCCGCCGCGGTCCGGGTCGCCGTCTGTGGGGAGACGGTGCCCTTTCCCGCGGCCGACGCCGACGCGGACGCCGACGCCTGCGGCGAACCGGCCAGCGCCACCGCGGCCATCGCGCTGACGGCGACTAATCCGACGCCCAGCCGTTTCCGCAAGCGCTTGTCTCTCATCGACATGCCTGCTCCTTGTGTGGGGGGTTGCGTGAGAGCGCTCTCTCCACGCGAGAGTCGGCCTTGCCCCAGCCCCTGTCAAGGCTTCCGGCAACGTTTACGGAGCCGTCCGCGCGCCGTACGGGAGGAGGACGGTGCCCCGCCAGGGAGGTATGCGGCAGCGGTGTGCACCCAGTGCAATTCCGGGCCGTGGCCGTCCCCGTGGGGCGCGGGTCTGCGTAGCGTGGCAGCTCTGTCCGTCGAGGGGAGTGCGCGGTGTCGGGACGTCCGGAGAAGGAGATGGCGCCGGGCGACGACCCGGTACGCCAACTGGCGCGCGAGCTGCGCGACTTGCGGGAGGCGGCGGGCAAGCCGACGTACCGGACGATGGCCAGGGGCGCGGGTTTCGGCGCGAGCACGCTGTCGCGGGCCGCCTCCGGCGAGACGCTGGCGACGCTGCCGGTGGTCCTGGCGTACGTCCGCGCGTGCGGCGGCGATCCGGCCGACTGGGAGCGGCGCTGGCGGGCGGCGGCCACGCGGGCCGCGGGGCCGCGGGACGCCGAGGACGGCGACGATCCGGCGCCCTACCGGGGCCTGGCCCGGTTCGAAGCGGGCGACGCCGACATCTTCTTCGGCCGCGACCGCCTCACCGACCGCCTGCTGGAACTCACCGCCCGCCGCCGCTTCACCGCCGTCTTCGGCCCCTCCGGCAGCGGCAAGTCCTCCCTCCTGCGCGCCGGCCTCATCCCCCGCCTCCAGCAAGTCGCCGACCCCGCCACCCGCCCCGCCGCCCTCCGCATCCTCACTCCCGGCGCCCATCCGCTCCGCGACCACGCCCCCCACCTGACGCCTGCGGCGAGCTCCACGTACGACCCTGCGGCCAGCACCGCGGGCATCCCGGCCCCCGGCCCGGCGGGCGGTCGTGCGACGGGCACGTCGGCCGATCCGGAGCGAGGCCCGGAGGGTGGTCCCGCGACCGCCTCGGCCGCGAGTGCGGCGACGGATTCGACCGATGGTCGGGCGGCTGGGCACGCGTCCGGCCCGGAGCCTGGCGTGGCGGGCGGTCCGGCGACTGGGCACGTGATCGGCTCCGAGCCCAGCCCGGAGGACGGTCGCCCTGCCGGGCACGCGTCCGGTTCGGATCGCGGCCCTGCGGGCGGTCGTGCGACGGGTACGACGGCCGATGCGGAGCGAGGCCCGGAGGCCGGTCCGGCGGACGGGCACGCGTCTGGTCCGGTGACCGCCTCGGCCGCGACCGCGGTGCCGGATTCGTCCGATGGTCGCGTGGCTGGGCTTGCGCCTGGTTCGGGGTCCGGCCCGGTGGGCGGTCCTGCGGCTGGCTACGGGGCCGGTCCGGCGTCCGGCTTGGAGGGCGGTCGTCCGACGGACACCGCTGGTCCGGCGGCTGGGCATGTGACCGGCTCCGAGTCCGGCTCGGAGGGCGCTGGCGCGGCTGGCTTCACGGCTGGTACGGCGATCGGCGCGACCGGCGGTCGGGGGGCTGGTCCGGGACTCGGGCCGGTGGGTGGTCGGGGGGTTGGTGCGGGGTCCGGTGCGGAGGGTGGCGGGGGGGATACCTGGCTGATTGTGGATCAGTTCGAGGAGCTGTTCACGCTGTGCGCCGACGCGGCGGAGCGGGAAGGGTTTATCGAGCGGCTGTTGGCCGCGGCGCATCCGGCGGGGCGGACGCGGGTGGTGATCGCGGTGCGGGCGGACTTTCTGGGGCGGTGTGCGGAGCATCCGCGGCTGATCGGGGCGTTGCAGGACGCGACGCTGCTGGCGGGGCCGATGGACCGGGACGAGTTGCGGGAGGCGGTGGTGCGGCCGGCGCAGGCCGCGGGGCTGATCGTGGAGCGGGCGCTGTCCGCCCGGGTGGTCGCGGAGGTCGTGGGGGAGCCGGGCGGGCTGCCGTTGATGTCGCACGCGCTGCTGGAGACGTGGCGGCGGCGCGCCGGCCGGGCGCTGACCGAGCGGGCGTACGACGAGGCCGGTGGTCTGCACGGCGCCATCTCCCGTACGGCGGAGGACCTTTACCACCGGCTCACCGCCGAGCAGGCGGCCCTCGCGCGCCGCGTGCTGCTCCGCCTGGTCATGCCGGGCGACGGCACCCCCGACACCCGCAGACCGGTGGCCCGCGCCGAACTCGCCCTGGGCGCGGACGACACCGCCGTCGTCCTGGACGAGCTGGCCGGGGCCCGGCTGATCACCGTGGACGACGGGACCGTCGACCTCGCCCATGAAGCCCTCATCCAGGCGTGGCCACGGCTGCGGTCCTGGATCGACGCCGAGCGGACCCGGCTGCGCGTGCACCGTCGGCTCACCGACGCGGCGGTGATGTGGCACGAACTCGACCGCGAACCGGGCGCGTTGTACCGGGGCTCGCGGCTCGCGGCAGCCGAGGAGGCGTTCCCGGCCGGGGAGGCGTTCCCGGCGGCGGAGGCGAACGGCGGACCCGACGAACTGACGCCCACCGAAAGGGCGTTCCTCGACGCGAGCACCGCCGCCCGCCGCCGCGAGGAGCAGGCCGCCGCCCGAGCCACCCGCAGACTCCGCGCGTTGACGGCGACCCTGTCCGTACTCCTCGTCCTGGCCGTGGCGGCCGGGGCGACGGCGTGGACGCAGAGCCGCAGCAACGAGCGGCAGCGCAGGGCCGCCGACGCCGCCCGGCAGGTCGCGCTGTCGCGGCAGCTCGCCACCACGTCGGACGCGCTCGTCGGCTCCGACCCCGAACTCGCCTCGCTGCTGGCCGTCCAGGCGTACCGCGAGAGCCCCACCACCGAGGCGGTGGTCAGCCTCGAAGCCGCCGCCGCGCTGCCCCTCAAAGCCGTCCTGCGCCCGCCGGACCGCGAACACGACGTGGAGTCACTGGCGTTCAGCCCGGACGGCCGCACCCTCGCGACCGGCGACAGCGCGGGCACGGTGATCCAGTGGGACGCGGCGGGCGGCCGGGTCCGCTCGAAGGTCGGCCACCCGAGCGCGGGCGCGACCGCGCTGGCGTACGGCGCGGACGGCCGTACCCTCGCGATCACCGGCTGGAAGGGGGAGTTGGACCTGCGTCCGGTGTCCGCCGAGGGCGGCCGGGGGGCCAGGACCGTGGCCCTCGGCCCTGAGCCGCCGCTGGACTGGGAACTCGGCCCCGACGCCCGCACCGCCGTCACCGCGGACCGCGGCGGCGCGATCAGGCTGTGGGACGTGGCGACCGGCCGCGACCGGCGGATCGTCACCAGCCGCGAGAAGATCCCGGGACCGATGGCGTTCTGCGCGGGCGGGCGCGTCGTGGCGATGTCCGACGCCGGGCGGATCCGCGAGTGGGACACCAGGACCGGCCGCCCGCTGGCCGACTTCGCCGCCAGGTCGCAGGCCCACGAAGTCCCGGACGACGGAGGGGACTTCCTCGACCTCGCGTGCGGCCCGGACGGCCGCAGCGTGGCCACGGGGGACTTCGCCGACGGCAAGGTGCGGATCCGGGACGCGGCGACCGGCCGCGTACGCGCGGTGCTGTCCGGGCACGCGGGCCAGGTCGGCGCGCTGGCGTTCAGCCCGGACGGCCGCACCCTCGCGACCGGCGGCGACGACCGGACGGTACGGATCTGGGACGTGGCCACGGGCAGGGCCCGTGCGGTGCTGTCCGGTCACACGGGCACCGTCCGCGCGCTCACCTTCAGCCCCGACGGCCGCACCCTCGCGACGGCGGGCGCGGACCGCACCGTACGGCTGTGGGACGTGACGAACGGCCCCGCCGTCCTGCCCGGCGTCGCGGCGGCGGCCTTCGGCGGCGGTGGCGTCGTACTGGCCGGAACGGACGGCGGACTCCGGCTGCGCGACACGGCCACCGGACATGTGCGCGTCCTGGCCGGTCCGTCCTCGGGACCGCCGCCGGTCGCGGTCGCCGTCACCAAGGACGGTCGCGTGGTGGCCAGTTGGGACGGCGACGGCTCGGTGCGGCTGTGGGACACCGTGTCGGGGCAGGTCACCGCCACCCTTGCGGCGGCCGGGAACGCGGGCGGCCTGGCGTTCAGCCCCGACGGCCGTACGCTCGTCATCGCCGACTACGACGGCCGGTTGCGGCCGTGGGACGTGCGCGCGCACCGCTTCCGTACGACCTTCCGGGTGTGGATCGCACCCGGCACGGGACCCGTCTTCGGCCCGGACGGCCGGATCGTGGCCGCGCAGACCGTGGACGGCGCGGTCGCGCTCGTCGACCTGGGCACGGGGGAGACCCGGTCCATCCTCAACGGCGCTCCTGTGCACGGCAGTTCGGGCAGCATGCCCATGGTGGACTCGGGCGTCGCGCTCAGCTCGGACGGGCGCACGGCCGCCGTCGGCACCTGGGACGGTCACGTCCTGCTCGCCGACCTGACGACCGGCCGCACCCGCGCGCTGGCCACCGGCCGTACCGCGCCCGTGACGTCGGTGGCCTTCACCCCCGACCGCCGGACCGTCGCGGCGGGCGACTGGGACGGGCCCGTGCACCTCCTGGACGTGGCCGCCGGACACGTGCGGGCCACCCTCACGGCGGCGCCCCGCTCCGCAACCGACCTCGCCTTCGGCCCCGACGCGCACACGCTCCTCGTCCTCGACCCGCAACAGACCGCGCGGCTGTGGGCCGTTGACCTGCCGGACCCCGCGGCGGCCGTCACCGCCGTCTGCCGCGCGGTCGGCCGCGACCTCACCCGGCAGGAGCGCGGCACGTATCTCCCCGACGAACCGGCCCACCCGGTCTGCGGCACCACCACGGACCGCTGAGGTCCGCCCGGTCTGCGGCACCACGGCCCGCTGAGGCCCGCCCGGTCTGCGGCACCACGGCCCGCTGAGGCCCGCGCCGCGCGGGCCCGGCATTGCGCTCTCGGTCAACTCCCTTGCGCACAGGGCCGATGACGGGCGGCTCGGTCCCCGGCAGACTCGGTGGCCCGGCGCACGGGGGAGGGTGCCCGGGGCCGGTGGGCCGAGAGCGCGGCGCGCGGTGCGGGTCGTCAGTGGCGACGACGATCGGGGAGGACGACCGCAGTGAGCCGCGATGGGGGCAGGGGTCGCGCCTCGGCCGACCGGTCGTGTGGGGGCGGGGAGTTCGGGCTACGGTCGCCCGCTCGGCGGGCGTGTGCGGGGGCGGTGTGGACGCTCACGCGCTCAACAGCCGCCTGCGGTAAGCGCCGGGCGCGACGCCGTACTCCTTCTTGAAGGCACGGCCGAAGACCGCCGCGTCCGGGAAGCCCCACCGCGCGCAGATCCGGCTGACGCTGCGGTGCGCCATCCGAGGGTCGGCCAGATCGGCCCGGCAGCGGTCGAGCCGTTCGGCGCGGACGTGTCCGCCGACCGTACGGCCGCCGTCCTGGCGGAAGAGGTGGTGCAGGTAGCGCACCGAGATGTGGTGCGCGGAGGCGATGGCGGCGGGCGACAGCCAGGGCGCGGCGAGGTGGCGGTCGATGTACTCGCCTATGGCGCAACGGAGTTCGAGGGTGCGGGACGCGGGTACGGCCGCCGGGTCCGCGAGCTGGGCCAGGAAGGCCGTGGCCAGGCTCAGCGCCGCCGAGCCGAGGCGCGCGCCTTGCGGGGCGAGCACGGAACCGGCCGCCTGGTCGGCGAGCCCTTCGACGTAGTGCGCCAGCAGCGCGGCGGGTCCGGTGTCGGAGGGGAGCGGGCGCGCGACCAGGTGCCTCAGCGACCTGGCGGGCACCGGCACCGCCTCGCGCGGCAGGTGCAGCACGATCGCCCGCCCTCGCGGCGCGGCGGACTCGACCGCCCTGACGAGCAACGGCCGTGAGGGCTCCCACAGCCCCAGCTCGCCGGCCTCCAGCCGCGTACCGGCCCGGTCGCGCTCCGCGTCCCCGCCGAGGTCTCCGCCACCGGTCCGGCCGACGTTCGCGGCACCGTTCCCGGCAGCGCTCAGGTCCCCCCGGTCCACCCCGTCCGCCCGGCGCAGCGTCAGCGGCCCCTCCGACACCAGCGCCAGCCGCCAGTGGTCGACCCCCGGCCCAGGCCCATGCCCCGGTCCATGCCCAGGCCCATGCCCCGGCCCACGTCCAGGCCCCTGCCCAAGCCCAAGCCCCGCCCCCGATCCCCGCCCCGGCCCCGGCCGTACGGTCAGCGGTCCCGGCGGGCGCACCACCGTCAGCCAGACCTGCCCCAACTCCCATGCGTGCGGACGTGCTTCGTCCATCGGCGGTGCTGCCCTTCCGCGACGATCCCCGCGGACCCCCGTATGCGACGCCCGCGAGATTGATTCCACGGCAGCGCGCATTGATGGGCAGCCCCCGCCCGCCGGGTGAATCAATTCCGTTCGGGGCGACGGCCGTTCGCCGGGAACGTCTCGACCAGCTCTTGCGGCGCCGCCTGCTGCCACGAGTCGAGCAGGATGTCGTACAGCTCGCCCTCGTCCTCGAGCGCCGCCAGCCGCGCCCGTACCCACGACGAGTGGGCCTCGTGCGCGGGCACCCAGAACTTCTCCGGCTCCGAGGCGATCAGCTCCGCGCGCTCGTGCCGCGGACAGCGCACCGCGAACGACGTCCCGTCGTCGGGCACCGTCACATACATCCGGCGGCCGACATGGAACGTGGGATGTCCCCACAACTCCTTCTCGACGGTCCCGGGCAGCCCGAGCGCCACGCGCCGCACATCCCCGCTCCCCAGCACTGCCCGCCGCCCCACGACTCTCCCCATCCCGGCTCCGTCCGCGTGCCCGCGCGCCCGCCTCGCTCGAACGCACCCAATTCCACCACGGCGGGGCGCGCGTGCGGGGGAGGCCGCCGCCCGGCGCCGCGGGCGGCCCTACGGGTGCAGCACGATCTTCCCCACGTGCCCCCTGCGGGCCAGTTCCTCCTGCGCCCGCGCGGCCCGCGCGAGCGGGAACGTCGCGGCGACGACCGGCCGGACAGCGCCCTCGCGCGCCAGGTCCATGAGGAGCCCGAAGTGCGCGGGCGTGTGCATCGAGGAGCCGATCACCCGCGCGTTGTGCAGATACAGACGGCGTACGTCCAAGGTGACGCCGTACCCGCCGAGCGCCCCCGCGACCACCCACCGGCCGCCCTCGCGCAGCAGCGGCAGGCACGCGCTCACCAACTCCCCGGCGACGACGTCGAGTCCGATGTCGATGCCGTCCGGGGCGGCGGCGCGGATCTGCCCGGCGACATCCCGCGCGCGGTCGATGACGACGTGCGCGCCCGCCGCGCGGACCGCGTCGGCCTTGGAACCGCTGCTGACGGCGAGCACCTTCGCGCCGCGCGCGCGGGCGAGTTGGGTCAGGGCGAGGCCGACGCCGCCGGACGCGCCGGAGACCAGGGCGGTCTCGCCGTCCCGCAGCCCGCCGCGCTCGATCATGCCGAGCGCCGTGCCGTACGCGGTCGGCAGCGACGCCAACTGGTCGTCCGTGAGCGGGGATTCGGTCATGTCGTGCACGCGGCCGACCGGCGCGGTCACGTACTCGGCGTAGCCGCCGTCGCGTTCGCTGCCCATGAGGCCGATGGGATTCGCGTCCTGGCGGTCGGAGTCGTAGACGGCCGGGTCGATGACGACGCGGCGGCCGAGGAGGCCCGCGTACGGGTTCGGCTCCGCGGCCGTGCCCCGGGCCGCCGCCTCGGCGGCCTTCCCGGCGACCGCCCGCGCCGTATCCCGGTCAACCGCCCGCACCGTATCCCCGTCAACCACAGCGCCCCCGTCGAGGCCAGTGCCCCCGTCGAGGCCAGTGCCCCCGTCGGCGGAGACGTCCTCCCGTGGCCCGACCGCCACGACCCGCCCGGCCACGTCGGCCCCCTGGATCCGCGGAAAGTCGATCGGCCCGCGCCAGCCGGACAGCGCCGTCGCGTCCTGCGGGCTTCCGTACGCGCCCTCGCGCGTCCACAGGTCGGTGTTGTTGAGCGCGACGGCGGCGACCTCGACCAGCACCTCGCCCGCCCCCAGGGCGGGCACAGGCACCTCCACCGCCTCCAGCACCTCCGGCCCGCCGTGACCGGCGATCCGTACCGCACGCATGGTCCCGGGCACGCTCATCGCTCCACCGTCCTCCTGAGTACACTGATCTGTGAACATCAACCCACGGTACACCGATCAGTGAAGGGGGGGCCCGATGCCGGAGGTCCAGGAGACGGAAGCGGGCGACGTACGGCCCATGACCGCCGCGGGCCGCCGTATCGCGGCGGCTGCCGAGGAGCTGTTCTACGGGCGCGGGATCACGGCGGTGGGCGTGGACCTGATCGCCGAGCACTCGGGCGTGACCAAGCGGACGCTGTACAACCAGTTCGGCTCGAAGGACCGGCTCGTGGCGGTCTACCTCGGCGAGCGCGACCGGCGCTGGCGGGCCCTCGTCCGCGCCGCCGTCGACGCCTGCGACGACCCCGTCGAGGCCGTCACCGCGCCCTTCGAGGCGCTGCGGACCTGGAGCGCGACCAACACCCGCGGGTGCGCGTTCATCAACGCCCTGGCCGAACTCCCCGACCCCGCGCACCCCGCGCACCGCGTCGCCGCGGACCAGAAGCTCTGGCTGCTCGGGCTCTTCGAGCGCCTCGCCACCGCGGCGGCCTGCGCGTCCCCCGCCGCCCTGGCCACCCGGCTCCTCCTGCTGCACGAGGGCGCGCTCGCCACCCAGCCGCTGCCGCTCGACACGCTCGCGGAAAGCGTCGGTCTGGCACGGGAGTTGGTACGGGCGAGCGCGCCGTCCTCCGGCGCGGCCTGAGCGCCGACGGGTGAAGTCGGCTGCTAGCCAGGGGTCTTGGGCGTGAAACCGTCCGGGTCCTGCGCCAGCAGCCCGTGCACCCGGCCGACGAGGCTGCTGTCCTCGGACGGGCTCAGCCCCTCGCGCGCGGTGCGGAGCACGGCTTCCACCAGGTGCCAGCGCTCCTCCAGGCGGTCGTACGCGCCGGAGGGGATGGCCGAGGCGGCGTCGATGTCGCGCTTGCGGGCCGTGAGGTCGCGCAGCTCCTCGGCGGCGTCGGGGCGGCCGACGTCCTCGAACTGCTCCGGGCGTACGCCGACGACATGCGCCATCCGGGCCAGCGTCTCGTCACGGCCGCGGACGGGGACCGGTGTCCCGTCGACCGACTGGTAACCGCTGACGATCTGCCGCCACCGCGTGTCGCTCATGCCGGCTCGCCGCGAGGCCTCCCGCTGGGAAAGGCCGGACGCCGCGAGCGCGACCTTGATCAGCTCCCCCTCGGGCGGCGCGTCCGGGCGCTCAGTCATGCGGCGAGCTTCGCACAACTACGCATTATGCGTCCAGCGATACGGCGAAGAGGGGCGGGTATCGGCCGGTCTGGCCTGCGCATATGCGCGGCGGCAACGTGCGCAGGTGTGCGTAGTTCCCGATAAATACTTGTGCTACGCGCTACTACGCGCTAGTTTTTGCCCATGTCGCACCGCACCCGGCCGAGCAGGCTCCATCAGGAGCCCGAGGCCGTCACCTGGGCGCGGGAGAAGTCCGGGCTGACCAAGCGGGCGCTCGCCGACCAGGTCGGCATTTCGGAGCAGCTCATGGGTGAGATCGAGTCGGGCTGGCGCAGCGCCACCCCCGCCAATCTCATCAAGATCGCCGATGCGCTGAACTGCCCGCTCGTCGTCCTGGAGCGCAAGCGCCACGCGGGCGCGGTCCGTACCGCCGCTCCTGAGGGCGCGGCCGAATGAGGCCGGGGCGCGCACGTCGCGGCCGAATGAGGCCGGGGGGCGCACGTGAAGGAACGCTCGACGCGTGGATTGGCATATGCCAAAGTCGCGCGACTCGCGGCCTGCGGGGCCGGGGCGGCACATCATGAGATGAGTACGCGGAGGCCGCCGCCGCATCCCACGAAGACGGCCCCCGCCCAGCCGGATTACCGGTCGTTGACGTGCTGATGGATCCAGACGGCAATCTGGACGAGCCACCAGCCCATGCGTAATCGATCGGTAGTCCGCAGCCTCTTCGGCCTGCGGTGACGCGCCACTGCACTGCTCCTCTCTCCGGACACCGCCGAATGCGATGTACGGAGAGGGCACCAGAGTCCAGGCGCCCGGCTGACGGTCAGGTTACGCGGCCGTACTCTCCGTGTCCGGCGGTCGGTGAATTGCCCCGCTTGACCGTTTCTGCCGGTGCCATCGCTTGTTTTCCGGTGCCATCACTTATTTTTCCGGTGGTGCCGCTTGTCCTCCGGTGGCGCCGCCCGTCCTCCGGTGCTGCTGCTTGTCCTCGGTGGCGCCGCCCCCGTCCGCGTACGGCTTCGGGCGCGGCCCCGCGTATGGCTCCGGGCACGACGCTGCCCGCCGTCCCCGGCCGGGTGCGGAACCGGGGGTGGCGGGCAGTGGGGCGATCCGGAAAGGAGAAGGGGCAGGTCAGGCGGTGGCCCCGGCCTCGCCGTGGACCAGCAGGACCGACACGGGAGACGACTTCGCGACGGCGCGGCTGACGCTCGGGTGCAGAAGCGCGGAGATGCCGCTGTAGTGGCCGGGGCCGACGGCGATGAGGTCGCTGCCGAGGGCTTCGGCGCGCTCGACGAGTATCGCGGCCAGGTCCTCGGTCAGGCCCTCGTCCACCTCGCCGTCGGCGGTGATGCCGTCCGCGCGCAGCCGCGCGAGCGCGTCGTCCACGACCTTGCGGCTCTCGGCGCTCTCCTCCACCGGCACCACTGTGCTGGTGATCCCCCCGGAGATCACCTGCGACGGCCGGATGTGGATGACCTGCACCGTCCCGCCGGTCAGCTTGGCGAGCGCCGACACCGCGTCGAGGACGGCACTGCCGTGGGCCGAACCGTCGACGGCGGCGAGGATCTTCTTGTACATGGGGTCAACTTCCTTGTCCGAAGGGGTCTCACGGGAGGTGCGGCCTCCGTACTCCCTCAGCCTCCGGCCGCCGGGCGCGCATTCCCGGAACGGTGGTGACCATGGCCACTTCGTACGTTTCCGCTCTCCGTCGCCCGTCACCGTTGCCTCGCCGTGCGGGGAGCGCGAGGACTGACTAGCGTGGAGACGTACGTAAGTGACGTACGTCACATTCGTGGGGACGGAGTCGCGGGTCATGACTGATTTCCCGGAAGGCGCACCGTGCTGGGTGGACGCCATGTTCGTGGACCTGGAAGGGGCCAAGCGTTTCTACGCCGACGTGCTGGGCTGGACGTTCGGGGAGAGCGCGAGCGAATTCGGCGATTACGCGCAGGCGTTCTCGGACGGGGAGGCCGTCGCGGGCGTGGTCCCGCCGATGCCGGGAGAAGAGGGGAAGTCGGCCTGGAACCTGTACTTCGCCACCCCGGACGCGGCGGCGACCGCGGAGAAGGTGAAGGCGGCGGGCGGCGAACTGCTCATGGAGCCCATGCAGGTGGGCCGGCTCGGCACGATGGCGCTGGCCAAGGAGCCGACCGGCGCGGCCTTCGGGCTCTGGCAGCCGGACCAGCACAAGGGCTTCGCGAAGGTGGGCGAGCCGGGCGCCTTCTGCTGGGCCGAGTTCTTCACGCGCGAGCCCGACGTCACGGACGCCTTCCTGACGAAGGCGTTCACGTACTCCGCGCAGCAAATGACCGACGCCGGGGTGGACTTCAAGGTCTTCAAGGTGGGCGGCAGCCCGAATCCGGTGCTCGGCCGCATGACCATGGGTGACGAATTCCCGCCGGAAGTACCGGCGTACGTGAACGTCTACTTCGCGGTCGGCGACTGCGACGCCGCCGTACAGAAGGCCGTCGACCTCGGCGCCACCCTCCGCTTCGGCCCGATGGACAGCCCCTACGGCCGGTTCGCCGCCGTCACCGATCCGCAGGGCGCGAACTTCTCGGTCATCGACACCGCGCGGACGGTGGGGGAGATGCCGGCGCCGGCGGAGGCGTAGGGGTTTCGCCGCCGCTTGTCCGCCGGGCCAGGGTGGCACGGGCGGGGCCGGACCGGTCCCGGGGGCGTGCGGGCGGCAGGTCGGCGCGGGCGCGGGGCCGGGCCGGTTCCGGGGGCGTGCGGGCGGCAGGTCGGCGCGGGTGCGGGGCCGGGTTTCGGCGGGCGGCCACGTACGCTCGATGGGGGACGGGGCTGGGATCGGGAGGTGTGCGGTGCGGCGTACGTACCTGCTGTGGGCGACCGCGGCCGTCGGGCTCGTGGTGGACCAGACCACGAAGGCCGTCGCGGCGGTCGTGGTCGAGGGGCACGAGGCCAGCCACGCGTTCGGTGGCGCTGTGACCTTCACCGCCATCCGCAACTCCGGCGCGGCCGGTTCCTTCGCACCCCGCGCCACCCTCGTCTTCACCTTCCTCGCCCTCTGCGTCCTCGTCTTCATCGCCCGCGTCGCCCCCGCCGTCCGCTCCACCGGCTGGGCCCTCGGCCTCGGCTTCCTCTTCGCGGGCGCGGGCGGCAACCTCGCCGACCGGCTCTTCCGCACCCCCGCCTTCGGCCGCGGCGCCGTCCTCGACTTCATCCAGGTCGGCAACGGCGGCATCTTCAACCTCGCCGACCAGTGCGTCACGGCCGGCGCCCTCTTCGTCCTCGTCCAGGCCTTCCGCGGCGTTCCGATGCGCGCCGCCAAATCTCCTGCCGGAGAGCCGGACGCGGTGGGCAGCGCGTAGCCCCCTGGCGGGTCGCCGTCTTGACGCGCGTCCCGGGCTGGACGCGGGGCCGTCCTTCGACGGCCACGTGGTGCGGCCCCGTCCTTCCACGGCCTCTTGGCGCGGCTTCTTGGCGCGGCCTCGCCTTTACGTGCCACGTATGTCCTGGTCAGGGACCAGGGACCAGGGACCAGGGAGCAGGGAGCAGGGAGTCAGACGGCGCTGTCTCCGCGCGCCCCGGTGTGCCTCCGCCCGCGTGTCGCGGAGGCGGGGAATCGGACTGGCGTGCCATGGGTGAATATGCGCGGATCGGGATGTGCCGGAGGCCAAGTGCCAGGACGCTGTGAGGTGTTGATCCAATTGCGGTGACGGTGACGGCCGGGGGCACCTGTGACGGTGGAGCGAGACAGCGGCACTTCGGTCGTATGGGACACCGGAGTCCGCGTGGGCAGACAGCCGCGACGGGCCACGTCACTGGACCCGGCCCCGCGGCACGTCGCGTGTGTGATGGACGGGAACGGCCGCTGGGCGGAGAGCCGTTCGCTGCCGCGGACGGCGGGCCACCGCGCGGCGGAGACGACGGTGATCGATGTCATCGAGGCGGCGCGCGGAGCCGGGGTGGAGTGGCTGAGCCTGTACGCGTTCTCCACCGAGAACTGGAGCCGCCCGAGCAACGAGGTCGACTACCTGATGCGCCTGGTGCGCCGCGTCGTACGCAAACACGCGGCACTCCTGCACGCGCGCGGCATCCGCTGCCGCTTCCTCGGCGTCGCCGACCCGAGAATCCCGGCCCCGCTGGCCCGCGACTTCGCCGACCTGATGACACTCACCCGCACGAACCGCGGCATGACCCTGACTGTCGCGTTCGACCACGGCGGACGCGGCGACATCGTCGAGGCGGCCCGCTCCCTGATCCGCAGCGGGGTGTCCGCCGACGCCGTGGACGAGAGCCACTTCGCCGCACACCTGCCCTTCCCCGACACACCCGACGTCGACCTCGTGATCCGGACCTCCGGTGAACAGCGCATCTCCAACTTCATGCTCTGGCAAGTCGCTTACGCGGAATGGACCTTCCCCTCGGTGCTCTGGCCCGACTTCCGCGCGCCGCACTTCCTGGAGTGCCTGCACACGTACCAGCAACGCAAGCGCCGCTTCGGCGGCGTGCCGCCGCACGCGAACGGAGAGTCCCGCACGTGACGGAGACAGGCAGTAGCAGCAGCATCAACCGGCCTTCCAAGCGCGTGCGTTCGCGGGCGGCCGGGGCGACCGGCGTGACTGGGGCGGTCGGGGCGGCCGAGGCGGTCGGCACTGTGAAGCCGGACGCGGCGAAGCGGAAGGCGGTGAAGCCGCGGGCCGTGAAGCCGGACGTCGTCGAACCGCGGGCCGTCAAACCGCGGGCCGTGAAGCCGAAGCCGGTGCAACCGGTGAAGCCGGTGAAGCCGGTGAAGCCGAGAGCGTCGAAGCCGGACGCCGTAGGCCCCGACCCCGTAGCACCGGACGCCGTAGGACCCGATCCGGTAGCACCCGATCCCGTAGCACCGGACCCGGCCAAGCCGCCCGCAGGGCCACCTCCGGAGACGCCCGCCCCGCGGATCGAATCCCTCTTCGGCCCCGACTCCCAGTTCCACCGCTTCTTCAACGACCCCCGCTGGGGCCTGGCGGTGATCAGGGCGACGGTCCTGGAGGCGGCGCACCCGCAGATCGGCGCGGCCCTGGCCGACAACTCCACCTTCGTCGCGCACCCGTGGCGGCGGCTGCGCAACACCCTCGTCAGCCTCCAGCGGATGTTCGGCGCGGACGACGCGGTACGGCAGCGGGAGGCGGCGCGCCTCAACCGCCTGCACGCGCGGCTCAACGGCGCGGACGCCCGGCACCGTCCGTACGACGCGATGGACCCCGAGGTCCGCGCGTGGGTGGTCGCGACGCTCTTCGAGAGTTCGGTCACGATGTGCCGGCTGAGCGGGCAGCCGCTCGACCAGACGACGATGGAGCAGCTCTACGCCGAATTCCAGGCGTTCCTCGGTGCCTTGGGGGATCCGGCGGGTCAACTGCCCGCCACACTGCCGGAGTTCTGGCAGTACTTCGACCGCATGGTCGAGGAGAAGCTGGAGAACACCGAGGCGCTGCGCATCATCCTCTACAAGCTCTTCGACCACCTCCCCGCGCCGCCCCTGCTGGACGGCCTGCCCACCGTCTGGGCGGCGGGCCGGTCGCTCGCCGGGCCCGTCATCGGGCAGATCACCGTCGCGTCCCTCCCCGAGCCCTTCCGCCGCCGCGCCGGTCTGCCCGAGATCCCCGGCGCCCAGACGCTGATGCAGGGCGCCTACATGGCCGCCGGCCTGGCCCGCTTCCTCCCCGAGGGCTGGATCAGGACCGAGACCCTCACCAACCTGATGGCCCTCACCTCCGACAGCGACGACCCCGCCTACGCCACGGTCACCGCCGTGCGCGACCGTATGAAGCAGGCGGGCGCCTTCATCCGCCTCGTCACGCCCTTCCCCGCCCAGCGCGAGTCCGCCGACGACGGCCCCACCGCCACCGGCACCTCCGCCACGGGCGGATCGCGGCGCAGCGCCGACGAGTTCTTCAGCGAAGTCCTCGACCAGACCGGCGACGGCTTCCTCGACTGGCCCGATCTCGCCGCCATGGCGCGCGAGTTGTCCTCCCGCCTCGACCTCGACGAGCCCCAGGAGACCAAGCTCTACAACGCCTACGCCGACTGGTGGCGCGAACTCCAGTCCGCCCTCGACACCGACGGCGACGGCCGCGTCAGCAGAGCCGAATACACCGCCGCCGCCCCCACCCTCGCGGGCCCCGCCCTCATCCGCGTCGCCGAAGTCCTCTTCGACGTCACCGACAAGGACGGCAACCAGACCATCGACGCCACCGAATACCGCGCCCTCTTCCGCACGGCCTTCACCCGCACCGTCCCGGCCACCGCCTCCACCTACACCCGCTCCGCCTTCATCACCGACTTCCTCACCTTCATGTCCGCCCGCCACCGCTCCACCCCCTACGACCCCCTCCTCGCCGACGCCTGACCCCGTTCCGGCCCCGGGGCTCATGGACTGTGGTATTCGTGGCCGGTCGACCTCAGAGGGGCGGGGGAGCGGATGACCGATCAGTCGGTGTTCGTGCTGGGTGCGGATCTCCAGGCTCTTGAACCGGCCGGGTTCGAGAGTGAAGCCGAGTTCCAGGAGCTTCTCGCGCGGCATCCCAGGGTGCTCGACTTCGGTTCGCTGGCGGACGGTCAGCCGCTGCGGCTGGTGCTGGTCACCCGGGAGATGGCCGTACCGACGAGCCCGGACGGTGGTTCGGCGTACTGGCTGGACCACCTCTTCGTCGACGCGGACGGTGTGCCGACGCTGGTGGAGGTCAAGCGCGCGAGCGATACGCGCATCCGGCGTGAGGTGGTGGGCCAGATGCTGGACTACGCAGCCAACGGCGCGCGTTACTGGCCCGCGGCACTGCTTCAGCGTTCCTTCGAGGAGACCTGCGCCGCCGACGGCCGGTCGCTGGAGGAGGCGTATGGGGAACTGCTCGGTGCCCGCGCGCCGGAGGACTTCTGGGCGACGGTCGAGGAACGGCTGGCCGCCGGGCAGATGCGTCTGCTGTTCGTCGCGGACCGGATCCCCCTGGAGTTGAGGGCGATCGTGGAATTCCTCAACCGTCAGATGCGGCAGACCGACGTGTACGCGGTCGAGTTGACCCAGTACCGGGGCACCGGCGACGTCCGCGTCCTCGTGCCGCGCATCCACGGCGAGGTCGCCACCGCGGCCAAATCCCCCTCCGGTCGCCGTACCGCGCAGCGCACCACCCGCGCCGACATGGACGCGGCGATACGGACCCGCCTGTCCCCGGAGCCGGGTCTCATCGCGACCGCCGTGCTCGACCACGCTGCCACTCTCGGCCGATTGGTGAGCGGCACGGCCAGGTACCTCAGCATGTCCGGCTACTACCCGATCGGCGGTAAGCAGGTACCGATCTGGACCGTGTCGCTCTTCGACGACACCGGCAAGGCCGAACTCGCCTTCAACTTCACCTCGGTCACCCATCACCTGGGCCTGGAAGCGTCCGCCGCCTTCGCCGACTCGCTCTCGGCCGTCCCCGCGCTCACCGAGAAGCTGCGTGCGTTGCGCACCAAGAGCTACACCGGCTGGCCGACCGTCCCCCTCACTGCCCTCGCCGCCGACCCCGCCTCGACAGAGGCGATCATCAACGCGATCCAACACCTCATGGACGCCCACGAGCCGTCGGCCTGACCGTCCCCCGGTCAGCCGGGGTCGATGCGCTGGACCCGGGGCGGAGTGGGGGGATGGGTGGGGGTGTCAGGGTTTCAAATACGTTTCAATTGGGTGGGGTTGATGCTTTGTGGTGGGGCTCTTGACCTTCGGTGGGTGGCCGCTTAGGTTCGCGGCCACGGACTTGAAACGATTTTTTCGTGGGCGACGCGTGGGGTCGACGCATGGGGAGATCGTGCCGAAGCAGAGATGCAGAGGAGACCCCGGTGATCGTGCGTGTGGTGACGGCGGTGCTGAGCTTGGTGGTCGTGGGGGTGGCGCCCGCGCAGGCCGGTGGGGCCGGGCACGGCGGCGGGGGCGGCGGGGTGCGGGCCGGGGGGTTGACGGTGGAGCATCAGACCGAACGACGTCACCAAGTCCCTACGCGGCGGCGGCAACACGCTCGGCGTGAGCCTCGGCCGCGGGTACTACGCGATGACGAACCCCGACGAGTGGAACGCCTCGCCCTGGCACGCCGAGCCGAAGCTGAAGCTCGAACTCGACATCACCTACACCGACGGCAGCACCCAACAGGTGACCAGCGACGGCAGTTGGCAGGCCGCCGACGGCCCGACGCGCACCGAATCCGTCCTGTACGGCGAGACGTACGACGCGCGGCTCGAACAACCCGGCTGGAACAAGCCGGGGTTCGACGCCACCGCCTGGAAGCCCGCGCTCCCCGTCACCGCCCCGGGCGGCACCCTCCGCGCGCAGGCGTTCCCGCCGATCAAGGTGACCGGCACCCTCCCGGTCAAGCAGGTCACCACGCCCAGGAGCGACGCGACGAGCACCGTCAAGGTGTACGACTTCGCCTCGCCCACGGCGGGTTGGGCGGACACCGCGCTGCGCGGCCCCGCCGGCTCCGTCGTCACGATCACGTACGGCGAGAAGCTGCTCGCCGACGGCACGGTCGACAACGCCGGGCTCCAGACGTACACGTACACGCTCAAGGGCGCGGCGAGCGGCGAGAGTTACCGCCCCAGCTACAGCTACGACGGCTTCCGCTACGTACAGGTCGCCGCGCCCGCGGGCGTCACCGTCACCTCCGTCAAGGGCGAGCGGGTGCACACGGCGGTCACCGCCACCGGCGACTTCAGCAGTTCGAGCGACCTGCTCAACCGCTTCCAGGACGCCCAGGCGAACACGACGCTGAACAACCTGCACTCGATCCCGACCGACACCCCGATGTACGAGAAGCGGCCGTACGACGCGGACGCGCACCTCACCGCCGACTCCGCCATCGCCAACTTCGACATGGAGAACTTCTACGAGAACTGGATGCGCGCCCACCGCGACGACCAGAACGCGGACGGCACGCTCGGCCACACCGTGCCCGGCACCGTCGGCGCCAAGGGCGTGAACGACCCGGTCTGGTCGGCGAGTTTCGTGCTGATCAACTGGGATCTGTACTGGTACTACGGCGACATCCGGCCGCTGGCGGACAACTACGCCGCGATGAAGCTGTGGCTCGACCACTACGAGCAGACCATCGCGAAGACGGGCAACGTCTACACCGGCTTCAGCTACGGCGACTGGGTCGCGCCCGGCGCCGCGTTCCCGCCGGAGGGCACCCGGCTCTCGGGCACCGCGTACATCCACCAGACGGCCACCATGATGGCCAGGATCGCCCGCGCCCTCGGACACGGCGCCGACGCCGCGCACTTCGACGCCTTCGCGACGACGACGGCGAACGCCATCAACGCGAACTTCTACGACGCCAAGGCGAAGGCGTACTACGACAACAAGGACGCGGGCTACCGGCAGACGTCCAACCTGCTGCCACTCAGCCTCGGCATCGTCCCCGCGTCCGAGCGCGCGGCCGTCGTCGCCAACCTCACGAACGACATCAGGACCCGTGGCCGCCACCTCAACACCGGTGCGCTCGGAACCAAGTTGATCCTCCCCGTCCTCACCGACACCGGCAACGGCGACCTCGCCTACGACGTCGCCACCAACCCCACCTACCCCGGCTGGGGTTACTGGTTCCAGGGCCTCGGCGCCACGACCATGTGGGAGGAGTGGCAGGACACGTCACGCTCCCACGACCACGCCTTCCTCGGCACGGTCGACGACTGGCTCTACCAGCGCGTCGCGGGCATCGAGCCCGCCGCGCCCGGCTACACCCGGATCACGATCCGGCCCCACCCGGTCGGCGACCTCACCGAAGCCTCCGCCCACGTCGAGTCCCCGCTCGGCCGCGTGGCCTCCTCCTGGACCTTCGGCCACGGCCGCTTCACGCTCCGCGCCACCGTCCCCGTGGGCGCCACGGCCCAGATCCTGGTCCCGGCCCGCACCCGCGCCGCCGTCCACGCCCCCTCCGACGCCCGGTTCACCGGCCTGAAGGACGGCTACGCCGCCTACGAGGTCGGACCCGGGGACTACGTCTTCCGCGTCGCCGGCTGACGGCGGAGCGGCGGGGCGGCGCGACTGCGGAGCGGCCCGACTGCGGGGCGGCCCGGCGGCACCGGCCCGCCGCCAGGGCGGCGATATCCGGCCACGGCGGCAGGGGCCGGTGAGGGGGCCGCGCGAGGTGGTTCCCGTGGGGAAAGTGGGGCCAGGGCCGGGGGCGGGAGAAATGGATTTCCCGTGCGTGGCGGGGCGCCGCCCTACATGTGTATGCGGCATGGCGCATGCCAAAACACCGTCCCGCGGAATCTGTCGACCGTGTGACGGGCGGGGTGGATGTTTTGGCTGAGGCCGGTTGGGGCCCGTTGGGGCCGGGCTGAGGGAAAAGGGAATTCGGCGGGCGGAAATTCACCGACGGGCAAATTCCGTCCGCATATTCCGTCCGGCAGGGCCGGGGGTGCCGGGGGTGCCGGTGGACCCCGGGGAGCCGGTGGACCCGACGCGGCGGATGGAGCAGGTGGAGCAGGTGGAGCAGGTGGAGCGTATGGGGCGGGTGGAGCCGGTGGGGCTCAGACCTCCAGGCCGTTCTCGACCTGCTTGAGCACGTGCCGCGCCAGGGCGAGGTTGGCCCGGCTCCGGTCGAGCGCGAGGTAGAGGAAGAGCGAGCCGGTGCTGCTGCCGAGCAGGCGGATCAGGTGGTACTGGGTGCCCAGCGTGATGAGGATGTCCTCGATCGTGTCGTCGATGGCGAGCATCGACAGCGTGCGGACCTTGGCGCGTACGACCTCGGTGTTGCCCGCCGCCGCCACCTCCAGGTCCAGGCCCCGGCCGCCGCCGAGCGTGCCGAGCGCCATGCCGCTCTCGTAGTCGACGAGCGCGACCCCGATGGCGCCTTCGACGGACATCGCTTCTTTGAGTGCCGACTCAATGTTCACGGGAATTCCCTTGGTTGTGCAGGTCCATGGGTGTCGCGGACCGTACGGGCGAGGATCGGCGTGAGCGGAAAACAGCTATGCGCGATCACAGGTGAAAGAGTTCGGCGTTAAAGTACTCTGCCAGGTGTTCGAAAGTGAAGGGGTGCCTGTGGACGCGCTGGAGTCGGTACTCGGCGAAGTCCTTTCCGCTGCCGGGACGTCAGGGACTGCTGGGACCTCGGGTGCGTCCGGGACGTCCGGTGCGGCCCTGGTCGACGCGGTGACCGGTCTCACATACGCCGAGAGCGGGGACTGCGCGGTGGCCGGAAACGGACCTGAGGTCTGCCGTCTGCTGAGCCTCATCGAGGACGGGCTGCACGAGGCGGGAGCGGAGGGCGAGTTGGAGAGCGTGGTGGTGACCGGGCGGCGGACGTACCACGTCGTGCGGGTCGTGGCCCGGCAGGGCGACCCGGTGCTGATCTCCACGGTGCTCGACCGCGCCGACACCAATCTGGCGCTGGCCGCCCGGCACATCGCCACGGCCGCCGAGGGCCTGTTCGCATGACGGCTGACAGCGGGACCGAGCCCGACGACGTGTCCGAGCCCGAGTCCGTGTCCGTGTCCGAGCCCAAGTCCGAGCCCTGGGCAGGGTCCGAGCGGGAGATTCCGTCCCCCGCCCCCGCCCCCGCGCGCTCCGACGCCCCGGCCATCGACCACCCCGACGCCGAGCCCGAGCCCGAGCCCTCGCCCGATCCCTTGCCCGACTCCGACTCCGACCCCGAGCTGCGCGTGCCCCGGAACGTCCCCGCTCTCCTCGCCCAGCTCCGCCAGGAGCGCTTCACCGGAGCCGTCACCGTCGAAGGCGGCCCCGGCGGCACCCTCTTCCTCCGCGAAGGACTGGTCGGCGCCGTCGAGACACCCGCCGCCCCCTCCGCCCGCTCGCTGCTGTTGAAGTCCGGGCGGATCGACGAGCGGGAGTGGGAGGCCGCGCTGGCCGCGCTCCCCGAAAACGGCGAACTGGGCGCGGTGTTGACCGCACGCGGATCGGTTACGGCGGCGGAGCTGTTCGTCGTCTGCACCGCCGCGCTCTTCGACGGCGCCTTCGCGATGGCCCTGCAACCGGTGACCGGCTGGCGCACCGACCCGGAGCACGGCCCGGGACACGGTCCCGGACGCGGCCCCGAACTGGCCGCCTGGCCCGGCCAGGAGCCCGCCCGCCTGACCGAGGAGACCGCGCTGCGACTGCGGACGCTGCGCGAAATGGTGCCGTCCGTAGGGGAATTCGCGCGCGGCGCGGTCCGCGCGGAGGCCAGGTCCGACGCGGACCGTATCGGCGAGCGCGGCCGTACGCTGCTGCTCGCCGCCAACGGCCGCCGCACACCGCGCGATCTCGCGTTCGCGCTGGGGCGCGGGGTGTACCCGGTGATGCTCGACCTGGCCAGGATCGCGACCCGCAGGGCCGCCGCGCGCGACGACGACCCGCTCGCGCCGCGCCCGCTGCTGACCGCGCGGGCCGCCGACCGGCAGTCACCGCCGCCGCCGCCGGGCGCCGACGACAGGCCGCTTCCGCGCCGCCAGCCCGGCGGCCAACTGCCGTCCACACGACCGCCGTCGGAGCGCAAGCCGCCCGGTCACCCCCATCACTCGTCACCGAACCACCCGTCACAGAACAACCTGTTGCCGTGAGCGGGACAGCGACCGGCCTGCCCGAGGAGAGTGCACCATGACCAGTGCCGCCCCTTACGAAGCGCTCGTCGCTTCGCTCAAGTCCCTGCGTGAACGCGTGATGGGCGTCAACGAAACGGTGATCTCCACCTCGGACGGGCTGCTCGTGGCCGCCGACACCGCGACCGTGCAGCCCGAGTCGGTGGCGGCGCTCGCCGCCGCGAGCCTCGGCGTCGGCCGCCGCACGGCGGCGGAGGTCGGTCTCGGCGGGCTGCGCGACGTCGTCGTCCGCTGCAACGGCGGCTACATCGTCGTCCTGTCCGTAGGCGAGCACGCCCTGTTGGTGATCCTCGCCGACGAGGGACTCGACCTGCCGGGCCTCCACCGCGAGTCCCCGGCGACGGTCGACCACCTCGTCTCCCTCCTCAGCGCCGCCTGACGCCTTCGGCCCGGACGACATCCCGGCCCGACACCGCCCGACACGGCCCGACACCGCCCGACACGGTCCGGACACCGACGCGGCCATGACACCGACACGGACGCGGCCCCGACATCGCCCCGCATCGGAAGCGGGGCGGAAGCGCCCGGCGGGTACCCGCGGAAGCGCCCGCCGCGGTCGACTGAGGTGTGCGCGGCCGGCCGGGCCGACGCCTCGGGCGGGACGGGGACGGGCAGATGGGCGGGTACAGCCGGTCGTACGGTACGGGCTCGGGGACGCGTACGGTCGCGGCTACGGCTACGGCTACGGTCGCGGCGACGACCACGCACCCGCCGTCATTCGCCCAGGTCCGCCCCCGCGAAGGGCTCCGGGACCTTCTCCGCGCGCCCCGCGACAGCCCCCTCCGCGACCCTCTCCACCACCGGCCGCCCACCCGGCTCCGCCGCCGCCTCCCCGTACCGCTCCTCGAACTGCCGCTCCACCGGGGACAGATCCGTCCTGCCCAGCTCCTCGGGCCTGATGACGATCCGCAACTCCGGTGTCAACGCCGCGTATCGACGGCACGCGCCGATGAACGAGTCGACGATCAGGGCCGCGAGCTGACCGCGGTCGAGGTCGGTGACGCGCGCGAGTCCGGAGCCGATGAGCGGGACGGCCAGCGGCTTGAACAGGCCGTGCACGGCCACCGAGGCCCAGAGGCTGTCCAGGCTGGCCCGCAGGTCGTCGTGGCCGGAGTGCGCGACGAGGTCGTTGCCGATCCGCGAATACGCCGTCGCGAAGACCCGCCGTCCGTCCACCGGTACGGCGACGGTCGTGCCCACCGGGTAGCGCACGCGCCGGCCGCGCGGTTTGGCGCGGCTGCTCTCCGTCCCGACGGCGGGCACCGCGCGCAGCCCGGCCCGCAGCTTCTCGTCCAGCAGGCGGCGCTGGCCGGCGAACAGCCGGTCCACGAGCTGGCCCTGGACGCTACCGCGGCTGATGACGACGTCCTCGTCGGTCGCGGTGTCGAAGGTGTCGGTGAAGCCGACCACCAGATTGGCGTCCGTCTGGTCGAACAGGTCGCCCTGCACGAGCACGACATCCACCTGTCGGCCGGGCAACGGCACCGCGTGGCGCAGCAGTTCGGCGCCGTGCCGCGCGCGCAGGGCGGTCCGCAGGGCTTCGAGCGTGCGGGCCGCGTCCGGGTCGCCGGGATGCTCGCGGGCGATCAACTCGGCCACCGGCAGGGCGAGATCGGGGCGGCCGAGTTCGGTGCGGGAGCGGACCAGGCCGCGCCGGGCGGAGTCCTGGAGCGCGGTGAGCCGCCGGACGAAGTCGACAGCGAACGCCTCCCCGTTGACCTCGGCAAGCGGCCGTCCGCGCACCATGCCCAGCGCCTCGGCCAGCCGGTGGGCCGCGGTCGCGGGCGGCGCGAGCAGCGCCTCGCCGACGACCGCCGTGAACCGCGCGCTGTCCAACTCCTCCGCGCGCGGCACCAGTCGGTACGCGGTCTCCGCCCCGCCCACGGTGACCTGCTGCTCGGTCCGCAGCAGCCGGGCGGCCGTGCCGTCCTGACCCGGGTCGAGGGCGCGCCGCAACTCCAGGACACGCTTTTGCACCTCGTTGCGATTGCGCTGTGCCTGATGCCGCGGCTCGTCGGCCAGCCCCCAGACGTCGCGGCGCAGTTGACGTACGGGAACGGCCTCGCCCTCGGCGGCCACCAGCCGGACCAGCAGCCGGGTCGTGAGCGGTGTCAGCCGTACCGGAAGACCGTCGACTTCGAGCAGTACGGGCCCCAGCACATTTATCCGAACGTGCGTCATTGCTTTCCCCACCCGTTTCCGCCTCCCTCGACGCAAACCCCCGGAGGCGAATGCCAGATTATCAAGCTGCCTTGGAAAAACCATGAGTTCCGCTGATCCCACAGGCCCGGTTCCGGCCCTCCCGCCGACAGGGGTGCGGCGCAGGATGCGCGTGCGCGCGCGGTTACGCGTGCGGTTACGGCGCGGATCGCCTACCGGGCCGCGTTCCCCGTCGCTTCCCCCGTCGCTTCCCCCGTCGCGTTCTCCGTCGCGTTCCGTGTTACGGACTCGGCTCCGCGCTCGCTTACGGTTGCGTGTGGCGCGGCGCGCCCGGCAGATCTTCGTGCGCAATGCCATTGCGGCATTCGGCGGAATATCCGCGGTCCTCCAGTTCGTGGGGCAGCTCTTTCCCCAGAGCTTTCCCGATCCGGCCCCGGTGACCGCGGCATCGGTGGCGGCCTGCGTGCTGTGGGGCATCGGCAGGGCCCGGCCGGTCACGCGCGTGCGGCAGGAGTTCCGGCGCCCCGACATGACGGTGGTGGTCGAGGAGGGCGACCTGTTCGAGCAGGCCGCGCACCTCGTGATCGGCTTCACCGACACCTTCGACACCGCCCCCGAGGGCGGCCTGGTCATCAACGAGGCGAGCGTCCAGGGGCAGTTGCTCGCCCGCCGCTACGACGACGACCTCCCGCGCCTGGACGCCGAGTTGGACGCGGCCCTCGGCGCGGTGACGCCCGTCGCGCGCGAGGACCGGGCCCGCAAGCCGCTGGGCAAGCTGGACCGCTACCCGATCGGCACGGTGGCGGTCCTCGGCACCCGCCCGCGGCTGACGTTCGCGGCGGCGTACAGCCGTATCGGCAACGACTACGTGGCCGCGTCCAGCGTGGAGGACCTCTGGTTCAGCCTCAACCGGCTCTGGGACACGGTGAGTCGGTACGCGCGCCCGGAGGCGGTGGCGATGCCGCTGGTCGGTTCGGGGCTGTCCCGTCTCGACTACCTCGACCAGGACAGCCTGTTGCGGCTGATCCTCATGTCGTTCATCGCCAGGTCCCGCGAGGGCGCGGTCTGCCGTGAGCTGCGGGTGGTGGTCAGGTCCGCGGACCTGGAGCGTGTCAACATGCCGGAAGTGGCCGCGTTCCTGCGGACGTTGGCGTCGGGCGTCGACCGCGCGTAAGGCGGACGCCGGATGGCGCGTGCGGACCGTACGAGAAGGGGCGGCCGGTCTCCGGCCGCCCCCTGCTCCGTCCTGCGAGGTGATGCGGTGCGTGTCCGGCGGGCCGCGGGTCAGGCGAGCCGCCGATAGGCCGACAGATTCTCGAAGTACGACGTGTCGCGCCAGTCGGAGCGGCTGTCGTCCACCGGGCACTCGGCCACCTTCAGCCGGGCGACGACCTTCTCCAGCGACGACTGCGAACCGTCGAAGCGGATGACGTTGAGGCCCTCGATGTCGGTGGCGTGCCGCAGCCGGCCCACCTCGACGATGACCGTACGCGCGCGGTACGCCATCAGCACCATGCCCAACTCGATCAGCACGTTCTGCCGGGGCTGCCCGGTGTACTGCACCTCGTCCACCCGCTCGTAGTCACCGAGGAGTTCGGGGTGCAGCTTGGCGGTGTCGTCCGGGGTGAGCAGCACGAGCGCGGCCTGCGCGAGCGACGGCGCGTTCGCGATCACCTCACCGATGTAGGGCGAGGTCTTGCCGGTCGCCCGCACCAACTCCTCCCACTCCAGCGGGCGCAGGTCGAGCCGCCGCAGCAGGCCGAACATCGCGAGCCGCGCCTGTTCGTCCCGGCCGTGCACGACGAAGACGTTGCGGCTGCGGAGGCCGTCGTACGGCGTCGGCGCCGGGGAGTCCGGCCGCGCGGTCCCGGTGGCGGCCGGCTCCCGCGCGGCGGCCAGAACAGGACGGTATTCGTACCCGAAGTGCTCATTTCCGGAACCGGAAACGGTCATGCGCTTGTCCTGGTGATCCATTTCGTCGCCCATGCCGCTCAATCCCCTTGGCCGTTCGCGGTTCCGCCGTTGCCCGGCGCGTACTCGTAGCCGAAATTCCTGTTGTTGTCGCCGGAGACGTGCATGCTCTTGTCCTCGTAGTTGAGGATGTTGTTCTGCGCCCTGTCGTGGTCGGTGAGATCCACATTGTGGTCGTTCAGGAACGTCCGGATGATTTCCAGCAGACGGCGCTCGACGATCTGCGTGTACTTCACGGCGTCGGACTTCTGGAAGAAGGCGTGGTAGTAGTCGTTCGTCGCCAACTCGCGCACGCTGGTCAGCGCACCGCAGTTGACCGACTTGGTCACGTAACGCCCCAGGCGGAATTCGCTGCTGTCGACCGAGGTCACGCTCGTGCCGATCCGGATGGAACTGGGGCCGCGGCGGCCGGGCCGGACCAGGGAGCGCAGCGGCGACGGCAGGAAGCGCTCGGGCAGCAGCCGCAGCGGCGAGAGCAGCAGGCTGAACCCCCAGCGCGGCGTCGCCTTGACCATGTCCCAGGCCACCCGCGCCGCCAGCCGCCCGTCGAAGGCGTCCGGCAGCCGGTCGACCAGGTGGAAGTCCTCCACGAGCGGCCCGAGGACGTACGGGTAGAACTCGGTGTGGAGCGTGTTCCCCTTGAGGTCGAAGCCGACGAAGATCGAGGTCACCAACTCCTCGTTCCACGAGCCGATCCGCACGCACAGGTACTCGCGCGCCGAGTCGTAGTCCTCGCGCCAGTGCAGGTCCGGCAGATCGCCGATGCCCGGCAGCCGGGACCAACCCTCGCCGCTGGTGCGGTCGTTGGTCCGAATCGCCGTGGTGAAGCGGCGCCGCTCGACGGCCAGGCCCTCGATGCGCTCGCCCGGCTTGGCGCCGTCGCGCAGTTCGGCGGCCATCCGCTCGCCGACGTATGCGGTGATCTTGTCCACGGTGAACGGCAGGAGCGGCTTGCGCTCGTCGGTGTCGAGCCCCGGCGCCGTCCCCTCGACGTCCCGCTTCCCCTCGTGGTCCCTCGACTTCAGGCGCAGCTTCCGCGCACCGATGAGGAGTTGGGCGTTCGCCCAGTCGCGCAGCGGTTCGCCCGCGCCGACGAACGGCCGGAAGCCGCCGTAGAAGACCAGGCTGTCGCTGGCGGACTGCTCCCGGTCGATCTTGTGGATCAGGGTCTCGGTCAGGCGCGCGTTCGCCGGGTACGCCCCGTCGAAACCGCCGTCGGTGCCGGTCTCCTTCAGCCGCGTCATCAGGATGTTCAGGGTCACGATCCGGCGCAGGTACGCCAGCGCCCACAGCGCCCAGAACACCAGCAGGACGGCGATGACGGGATTGACCGCACCGCTCGCGGTCAGGATCAGCGCGGCGACGACCGATCCGGCGCCCAACCACCGTTGCAGACGCCGCAGTCGGCTGGCGGCGAGGGCGTGCGCGAGGACGGACACGTTGTCGTAGCCGTAGGACGGCGCGACCACGCGGAAGCGGTTGCGCAGCAACTCCCTGATGACGGTGCCGCGGTAGACGGGGTCGAGGTACGTGCCCGCCGACAGCAGACGGGTCGCCTTCGTACGGGCGTACGCGCGGGACACCGGCGGCGCCTGCGGGGGCTCGGCGGTGTGCGGGAGCACGGTCCGGGTGACGGTCATGGCGGCTCAGCGCTCCGCTCTCAACAGGTCGTCGGCGGCGAGGCGGTGCGCGGGCGCGCCGTGGGCGGAGCTGACGCCGGTGCGCGCACCGGAGGTAAGGCCGCTCGTCGGGTGCAGCGCCGAGCCGGCGACGAGGGCGATCAGCGCGATCAGCAGCAGGGGCGCGGCGGCGACGACCAGCCCCCACCCGCGCGCGGGCCCGGCGCTCGGTATCAGGCCCACGTGCCGGTACGGCGTCGGACCGGGCGCGGACACGTGCGCGGGGAACTGCGCCGGTACGGAGGCCGGTTCGGAGGCCCGTACGGGTACGGGTGCGGACGGCGGTGTGGACGGCGGTGTGGACGGCGGCGCCGATGGCGGCACCGGCAGGTCGGCGGATCTGGGATACGAGTACGGATTCGGGTCGGGGGACGGCAGGCCGGGGTCGCTCATGGACCACTCCAACGGTCGGTGCGGTGTGCGCCCGATCCCGCGCGGCACGCTGGCGTACGCGCCTGCGCGGAAGGGCTGTTGACACCTCAGATGCGACCAGTGCCGCCGCTTCCCCGGCCAGAACCGGACCGCTTCCGATCCGCTTCCGCCGCCCGTTCCGGCTGGACGCCGCCCGTTCCGGTTGGACGTCAGCCGTTCCGGCTGGACGTCAGCCATTCCGCCCGGACGCGGCCCGTTCCGGGGCGCGTGGCAGCGTGTCCGGATGTCGCCGGAGCCGTCGGCGTCACCCTGGAGGACTCCCTCGCGGCGGGCGGCGTACGCCGAAGCCCGACGCCGACAGCATCTTCGTCCCCGGCCTCGTCGACCTGCCCGCCGTGGCGGCCCTCGTCCGCGACAGCCCGCTGCCCGTCTACGTCATGGCCGGTCCCGGCTCGCCGTCAGGGGCCGACTTCTCCGCCGTCGGCGTCCGTCGGATCAGCGTCGGCACCGCCCTGGCCCAGGCCGCCTGCGGTGCCGCCCGGCGGGCCGCCGCTGAACTGCGCGGCGAAGGACCGTACTTCGGGATGGCACACGGCCTGGACTTCGGCGCGCTCGACGCCGCCGTCAACAGGGCTGCCGGGAGCGGGCGTTCGTACTCGGCCCGGTCCGCCCGTCCGGGTCGCGGGGCGGGCCGCCGCCCGGAGGAGGTCCGCCAGGAGCCGGGCCGAGGGGAGGGGGGACGGGGGAAGCGCGGTGTGGACGGTGCGGCGGGGGAACGGGGGCGCCAGGGGGCGGAGGGCGAGGTCGGGCGGGACGGCCCACAGCGCGAGGGAGGGCACGAGGGCGACACCGAGCCCGGCGGCGACGTAGCCGAATTTCCCGCTCCACTCGGCGACGCGGATCAGCTTGCGCGGCGCGAAGCCCGCCTGCGCGCAGGCGTCGAGCAGGAGGACCGGGTGCCCTCCGGCGGGCGCGTCCTGAATCCAGGACTCGTCGCGCAGGTCGCCGAGGTGGACCGGATCCGCGCTCGCGGCCAGCCGGTGGTCGCGCGGCAGACCCACGTACAGCTCGTCCGCCAGCAGCGCGTCCGTCGTGACGCCCTCGGCCGACGGCAGGCCCGACGGGTAGTCGCTGACCACGGCGATGTCGAGCGCGCCGTCCGCGAGGCGCTGGACGAGCGCGTCGCTGCGGCCCTCGACCGCGACGATCTCGACCTCGGGACGCGCGCGGGTGAAGGCACGCAGCGCGGCCGGTACGAGGGCGATGTTCGCGGTGGCGAAGGCGCCGACGCGCAGGGTGCCGCCCCGGCCCGCGTGGATGGCGGCCAACTCGGCTTCCGCGCGGGCCAGTCGGTCCAGCACCTCGGTGGCGTGCCGGTGCAGGGCCGCTCCTGCGGGCGTCAGCCGTACGCCTCGCGGCAGACGGACGAACAGCGGTCCGCCCGCCTGCCGTTCGAGCGCGGCGATGCGGCGGGAGACGGCGGACTGCGTGTAGGCGAGCCGCTGCGCGGCGGCGGTGAAGGAGCCGGTGTCCGCGACGGCGAGCAGCAGCCGCAGCGCGTCCGTACCGAAGGTGTCGCGCACGCCATTCCCTCTCTGCATGGGTCACATGAAATGTAGTCGCTGGTGGAATGGGGCGGGGGTTCCTACCGTCGAAGGGACCGAACGGGGCCTGGTACGACCGGACCTGAGCCCGATCCCTCTGACGCGGGAGTCGCCATGGCGCAGCCGAAGTCCGAACCCCCTTTCTCCTTGCGCGAGATGCTGTCCGACCTTGAGGAGCTGGTCGTCTGCGAGTCCTTCTCCGCCGACCACGTCGCACTCGCGCGCAGCGCCGACGTGGTCGGCGCGCTGGGCGCCCGCCTGCTCGGCGCCGAGCCGGAGACGATCGTGAGCGACGGCGTACCGCACCTGCGGTGGGCCTTCGGCACTCCGCGCGTCCTGCTCGTCGGGCACCACGACACCGTCTGGCCGGCCGGCACGCTCGCCACCCACCCCTGGTCGGTGACGGACGGGATCGCGCGCGGCCCCGGCGTCCTGGACATGAAGGCCGGGCTGGTGCAGATGTTCCACGCGCTCGCCTCGCTGCCGTCCCTCGACGGCGTCTGCGTGCTGGTCAACGGTGACGAGGAGGTCGGCTCCCCGACCTCCCGCGCGCTGATCGAGGAGACCGCGCGGGGGTGCGCGGCGGCCTTCGTCCTCGAGGCGTCGGCGGACGGGACCGGCGCGCTCAAGACGGCGCGCAAAGGGACGTCACGCTACGAGGTGGTGGTGCACGGCCGCGCCGCGCACGCGGGACTGGAGCCGGAGAAGGGGGTCAACGCGGCGGTCGAGGCCGCTCACCAGGTGCTGGCGCTGGCCGAATTGGCGGCGCGGGAATCGGAGTTGGGCACGTCGAGCGTCACCCCCACCCTGCTGTCGGCGGGCAGCACCCGTAACACCGTTCCGGCCCAGGCCGTCGTCTCCGTCGACGTCCGCGCGCCGACGCGTGCCGCGCAGGACCGTATCGACGTCCTCATGCGCGGCCTCACCGCCCGTACCCCCGGCGCCCGGCTCTCCCTTCGCGGCGGCCCCCGCCGCCCCCCGATGGAACCCGCCTCCTCCGCCGACCTCTTCGCGCTCGCCGCCGCCCTCACCGCCGCCTCGGGCCGCCCCCCACTGCGCGGCCTCCCCGTCGGCGGCGCGTCAGACGGCAACTACACGGCCGCCGTCGGCTGCCCCACGCTAGACGGTCTGGGCGCCGTCGGCACCGGCGCCCACGCCCCCACCGAACACGTCCTCACCTCCGAACTCATCCCCCGAGCCCGCCTCCTCGCCGCCCTCGTCACCCGCACCCTCCACCCCTGACCCCGGCGCCGCCGTCCCGCGCGGCCTCCACGGACGGCACACCGCCCCCCGCCCGGCTGCCGCAGCCGTACGCTCTACGTGGCCACGAGCGGGGATGGCCCCTCCTCGGTCCAGTCGACGGCCCGTGACGTGACCTGTTCCCCGCCCGCGCGGGGATGGCCCCGTGATCCAGGAGATCGCGCTGATCGACGTGAACTGCGCCCCGCACAGGCGGGGATGGCCCTGAGCTGCGTGACGGCTGGTTCGGTACCGTCCACGGCTCCCCGCATGCGCGGGGACGGACGCCGGGCCGGGCCGCCGAGGGGCCTCTCTCGGTTCGTGCGGGGAGGCTGCTACCAACTGCCCGTGTTGCGTTGGGCGATCGCCAGATTGCGGGCGATGTCCTCGCGGAGCGGATGGCTCGGGGGGAGGCGTTGGGCGGAGGCGTGGGCTCGGCGGAGGAGGGTGAGGCCGTCGGAGCGGGCACCGGCGGTGAAGAGCGTGGCGCCGAGGGTGTTGGCGGTGGTCAGGGTGTCCTCGTGGGCGTCGCCGAGGCGGCGGACGCGGCGCTGGAGGGTGTCGTCGAGGACGGAGACGGCGTCGGAGGTGCGGCCCTGGACAGCCAGGGCCGCACCGTAGTTGTGGGCGTAACCGAGCGTGGCGGGGTCGTCGGACCCGAGGACGCGGGCGGCGCGGGCCATGGCCTCGCCGTGCAGGGCGGCGGAGGCGCCGAGCTTGCCCTGCTGGTAGAGGACGGAGCCCAGCAGATTGCGGAGGCCGATCGACTCGCGGTGGTCGCCGCCGAAGGCGTCGTCGCAGTCGGGCATGAGGCTGCGGAGCAGCGCTTCGGCCTCTTCGAGGGCGCCCTCGTCGAACAGGGCGCGGGCCGTACGGACCTGCCGGTGCAGCCGCCTGCGGGTCGAGCCGTTCCCCATGGCTGCCCCCCTCCCTCGCCGCGCGGGCGTGACCAACAAGCCTAACGGCCGGGCGGTTCGGTGGCACGATGGAAGCACCTGGCCACGCCGCGGAAGGAAGCCGATGATCGAATCCCTGGCGACGCTTGCCGCAGCCGCGTCCACGACGCTGGTCGCCGCGATGGCCACGGACGCCTGGCAGACGGCGCGTACGGGAATCCTGCGGGTGCTGCGTCGCGGAGGCGAGCACGAACCGGCCGCGCTGGCGGCGCAGTTGGACAGCGAGGCCGCGCTGGTGGTGGCGGCGGACGACGCGGGGGCGGCCAGGGAGAGCTTGCAGCCGGGCTGGCGGCTGCGCCTGGAGCAGTTCCTGCGGGACAACCCCGAGGCGGCCGAGGCCATTCGGGAGTTGACGGTACGGCTGGAGGCCGAGCTGCCGGGTTCCGAGCAGCAGTGGGTGCGGTACCACCAGAACGTCGAGGCACACGACAACGCCCGCGCCTTCGGCGTCCAGAACGGCAACGTGATCATCCACGAGGCCCCGGCGGCGGGCCCCGTCACCCCGAGCGCCGGAGGCGTGGCCCCGAGCCCCGTGACCCCGAGCGCCGACCCCGTCACCCCGACGCCCGACGCCCCATCGCCCGACGCCCCAGCGCCCGACGGCCAGGCACCCGGTGCCCGCCGCGACGGCGGACCCATGACGTGACCAGCCAGAATGTCACCGCGGTCGGCGGCTTCGCCTACGGCGCCATCGGCGCGGACATCCACGTCTTCGGCGACGGCACCCCCCTCTACCTCCTCAGGCAGTGGTCCCCGGCCCCGGAGCCCGCGGCTGAGTGGCTGGCCCAGCAGCCCAGCCGGATGCTCAACGCCCGTTACGCCGTGGCCCCCTTCACCGGCCGCGACACCGAACTGGCCTCCCTGCACGCCTGGTGCGCGGACGGCCCCCGGCGCGCGGCCCGCTGGCTGCACGCGCCCGGCGGCCAGGGCAAGACCCGCCTCGCCCAGCAGCTCGCGGGGCAACTCGCCGAGCAGGGCTGGAAAGTGGTCACCGCGGTCGAGGGACCGGGCACCGTACTTCCGCCGCAGGGCAGCCAGGATCTGCGGCTGGACGACGCGGCGGGACTGCTGCTCCTGGTCGACTACGCCGACCGCTGGGCGCTGACCAGCCTGACGTGGCTGTTCAGCAACGCGCTGCTGCACCGGCCGGACGTGCCGACCCGCGTCCTGCTCCTGGCGCGGAGCACCGACCCCTGGCCCGCGCTGCGCGCCGCCCTGAGCAATGAGCAAGTCGACGTCTCCACGCAGGCGTTGGGCCCGTTGGACATGGAGGAGGGCTTCCGGCGCCGGGCCGGTGACCCGCGCCGCGACGACCGCGGCCCGATGTTCCGCGCGGCGCGCGACGGCTTCGCCGCCCGTTACGGCATCCCCCCGCCGGACCGCCAACCCGACTTACGGCCGCCCGACTTCGGCCTGACCCTCGCCGTCCACATGGCCGCGCTCGTGGCGGTGGACGCCGAGGCCACCGGCCGCCGCGCCCCGGAGGACCTGGCCGGACTGACCGTCTACCTCCTCGACCGCGAGCAGTTGGGCTGGACGCTGCTGCACGGGACACCGGGCCGCCTCACCGTCCCGCCCGCGGTGATGAACCAGGTGGTCTTCGCCGCCTCGCTGGGCGGCGCGCAGCCCACCGCCCGCGGCACGCTCCTGGTGGACGAGTTACGCCTCGGCCACCCGCCGCCGACCGTCCTCGCCGATCACGCGGTGTGCTACCCGCCGCCCGAGGAAGCGGCCGACACCGTACTCGAACCGCTCTATCCCGACCGCCTGGCAGAGGACTTCGTCGCCCTCACGCTGCCGGGCCACCCGGCCGACTACCCCGCGCAGCCCTGGGCCCCGGAAACGGCGGCGACCGTACTGCGCCGCTGCGGCGGTCCCGCCCGGCCGGTCACGGCGCTCGCCACGGCCGCGGGCCGCTGGCCGCACGTCGGACGCACGTGCCTCTACCCGCTGTTGGCCGCCGAGCCCGCGCTGGGCGTCGCGGCCGGGGGCGCCGCGCTCACCGCCCTGGCCGGTCTGCCGGACATCGGGCCCGACCTCCTCGAAGGCGTCGCCGCCGAGCTGCCGGAACCGGTGCCCGCGGACCTGACGGTGGGTCGGGCGGCGCTGCTGGTACGGCTGTTCGAGCACCGGCTGGCGGCGGCGGACGACGTGGACGCGCGAGCCAGGCTGCACGTCAACCACGGCAACAACCTGGACGACCTGGGCCGTACGGAGGAGGCGCTGCGGGCCACGCGGCGCGGCGCGGACCTCTTCGCCGAGCTGGCCGCGACCGACCCCCGGCGGTACGAGGAGCACGTCGGCCGCGCCCTGACCAATGTCGCCAACCACCTCGTCTCGCTGGGCCGGTTGGAGGAGTCGCTGAGCACGCAGCAGCGGGTTGTGGACCTCTTCGAGCGGCTGGTCGCCGAGGACCGGCCCGATGACGCGTCCGCTCCGGTGACGGACTACGTGTCCGCGTACACCCCCCACCTGGCCACCGCGCTGGCCAATCTCAGTACGCGGCTGGAGGCGGCCGGTCGCTGGGAGGACGCGTACCGCGCCAACGAGCGGGCCACGCGCACGTATCGGACCGTCGCCGCGCGCGATCCGTCGTACCGCAGGGGGCTGGCCATCGCCCTGGTCAACGGCGCGACGCTGACCTTCCGTCCCCCGGCGGGCGCCGACGCGCTGCGCGAAGGGGTCGCCCTGAGCCGGGAGTTGGTGGCCGGGGGCGAGCAGGTCGAGGACACGCCGCTCGGCAGGTCGCTGTCCCTGCTGGGGCGGCAACTGACCGCCGAGGGACGGCACGACGAGGCCGTCGAGGTGGCGGAGGAGGTGGCCGCGATCAACCGCCGCCTCGCCCGGGCCAACTCCCGGCACTACGAGGAGGCTTGTGTCACCTCGCTGAGGCTGCTGCACTCCGCCCTCCTCGACGCGCGCCGCCCCCGCGAAGCCATGGAGGTGGGCGAGGAGGCGATCGTGATCCTGCGGCGGCTCGTCGAAAAGGCGCCCGCCACCTACGAGATGGAGCTGGTGGGCGCGTTGCACGCGCAGAACGACGCGCGGCGGTCGGCGGGCCTGGCGCAGGACCCGGAGGCCGACGCCCGCTCCCGGCGCGTCGAGCTGAGGGATACGTACACGGTCCCGGGCGTTACCGTCACCGTGCACGGCTGGCAGCCGGAGTTCCTGCCCCGGCCGTCCCCGCCAGCCGCCGCATTCGGCGCGGAGGCGGCGCGGCTCGCGGACGCGCGGGACTGGCCCGCGTACTGGGAACGGATCTGCGCCGCGCCCCTGGCCGAGGCGGTACGGCTGGCGCGCCGCGTTCCCCGGCGCGGCTGGCTGCCCGCGTCCCGCTCGGACCAGGAGCTGCTGGCCTGGCTGCGCGAGACCTCGCCCCGCAAGGCCGAGGCGCTGATCGCCGAGGCCGCGAAGGCCGCCACCCGCCCGCTGCCCGACGACCTGACCTTTTTCTCGCCCTCGTTCTCCGCCTTCTCCCACGGCGGCGACGTCCTGGCCCTGGTCCCGATCGACTACGTGCCGGAGCGGGGGGACGCGGAGGCGACCGAGCGGATCGAGACCCTCGACCTCGGCTCGGGACGGAAGCACCTCGCCTCAGGGCCGGAGCACCTCGGCTCGGGGCCGGAGCACCTCGGCTCAGGACGGAAGCACCTCGGCTCGGGACGGAAGCACCTCGGCTCGGGACCGGAGTCCGGCCCGGAGGCGGGACTCGACCGCGCCCGGCGGACCGTCCTGTACGAAGGCCCCGCCTGCCACAGCACCCTGGCCTGCCTGAGCGCCACCGAGGTGATCGCGGTCCGGCGGCGGGCCGGACGCGACGCGGGCACGGAGCTCGTCCGCCACGGCCCGGACGGCACGACGGTCCTCGCGCAGGGCACCCAACTCCTGGGAACGCGGCTGGCTTCCACCGCCCGCGGCTGCGTGGCCACCCTCGCGCTCTATCCCGCGGCGCTCACGCTCGGCCCCAACGGTCGGCTCGAACAGGTCAACCTGGAGGCGTGGGGCCTCGGTTACGACAACCGGATGGCGGTGACGCCCCGTGGCGACCGCCTCGTCCTGTCCGACGGCGGCCGGATCATCGCCACCGACGCCACGCTCAGCAGGGTGTTGGCCGTGGGCGCCGTGCCCCGGTACCACGCGCCGGTGTCGGAGCTGGTCTTCGCCGACGACGACCTGCTCATGACGGCGGGGCGCCAAGGCGGCCTGATGGTCTGGCAGTTGGACGGCACCGAGCTGACGCCGGTCGCCCACCGCGACACCGTACGGCTGTCCGGACTCTTCGCCGTGCCGCAGTGGGGCGTGACCGGCGGCCAGGCGGGCTCCGAGGACCGCGTGCACTTCTTCGACCCGGCCGACGGTCTCGCACCGGTCGCCGCCCCGGCCGCCTTCGTCGGCGACCCCGGCCACCTCAAGGCCGTGATCACCTCACCCGGCGGGCGCCACGTCGTCTACTACGGCCAGCTCGATGTCACGGCCCCGGCGCGCCGCCGCTCCTTCGACTGGATCAGCAGGGTCCACGACCTCCAGCACCCCGGCGCGCTCCTCCAGCGCCCCCTCGCCGCCCTCGACGCCCCGCAGCTCGACGTCCTCGCCCGCGCGACCGCCGCCGACCCCCGCCACCGCGACCTCCTCCGCCTCGCCCACACCCTCGGCGCCCGGCCCCGCCCCGGCATGATCTAGCGCTGAACGGGCTCTGACCAGCGCGAACACCGAACGGACGGAGACGCGTCATCGCGGACAGAAGCTGACCGCAACGGCTCCTAGGGTGGTGATCAACGGGGGACCGAGCAGCACTGCGAAGGGCGTGGATCATGAGCGAGACCATGACGGTGGACGCGGCGGAGAGCACGGCGGAGAGCACGGCGGCGAAGGCTGCGGAGGAGGCCGCCGGGGCCGTCACCGATGAGCGGGCGGACCTGCTGGCGATGCTCGCCCAGCACCGGTACTTCCTGCGCGTCACCACGCGGGGCCTCACGGACGAGCAGGCGCGGCAGCGGACGACCGTCAGCGAACTGTGTCTGGGCGGCCTGATCAAGCACCTGACCGGAGGCGAACGGGCCTGGACGGACTTCATCGTGGCGGGCCCGTCGGCGATCGGGGACGCGACGGCCATGACCGAGGCCGACTGGCAGCGGCGGACCGACGAATTCCGTCTGCTGCCCGGCGAGACACTGGCCGGGGTGCTGGAGGAGTACGAGGAGCAGGCCCGCATGACCGACGAACTGGTCGCGGCACTGCCCGACTTGGACGCCTCCCAACCGCTCCCGAAGGCACCCTGGTTCGAGCCGGGCGCTCTCTGGTCGGCGCGGCGGGTGCTGCTGCACCTCATCGCCGAGACCGCCCAGCACGCCGGTCACGCGGACATCATCCGCGAGTCGTTGGACGGCGCCAAGACCATGGGCTGAGCGGCGTACGAGGTACGGGGACAACGGGGACAACAACGGGAGTACGCGGACAACGGCAGTACGCGGACAACGGGAGTACGGGCCCGCGCGCGGTACGGGGGTTCGGGCCGTGGGGGTCTGCCTCGGGGCCGCCCCGGCTTCGCGCTCGGCGCAACCGCACCGCCCCCACATCTGTTGTCCGCCGTGCGGACCTGGGACAGCATGCCGTAGATGGGATCCCTCCTCCGCACCGAAGCCGCAGCCCGCGCCGCCCTGCTCGACGTACGGTCGTACGCCGTGGCCCTGGACGTCACGCGCGGCGACCGTCTCTTCCGCAGTACGACCACGATCCGGTTCGGCTGCGCGGAGCCGGGCGCGTCGACCTTCGTGGAGATCCAGCCGGAGACGCTGCTGCGCGCCGAGTTGAACGGCAGGCCGCTCGACCTCGCGCGACACGTCGACAACAGGCTGGAGTTGGCGGACCTGGCGGCGGACAACGAGCTGCTGGTCGAGGCCGACATGGCGTACTCGCGTACGGCGGAAGGGCTGCACCGCTTCACCGACCCGGCGGACGGTGCCGTCTACGTGTACTCGGCGTGCGCGCCCGACCTGGCCTCGAAGCTCTTCGCCTGCTTCGACCAGCCGGACCTGAAGGCGCCGTTCACCTTCACCGTGACCGCGCCCGAGGGCTGGACGGTGGTCGGCAACGGCGCGTCGTCCCCACTCGAGGACGGCCGCTGGGAGATCGCGCCGGTCGGCCCGATCTCCTGCTACCTGGTCGCCGTGGCCGCCGGGCCGCTGTACGCGGTCCGCGCCGAACACGACGGCATCCCGCTCGGCTTGTACGCGCGCCGCTCGCTCGCCGCCGAACTCGACCGCGAGGCACCGGACTTGTTCGCGGTGACCCGAGCGAGCTTCGACCGGCTGCACGGGCTCTTCGAGGAGCGCTACCCCTTCGGCGGCTACGACCAGGTGTTCATGCCCGAGCTCAACTGGGCCGCGATGGAGAATCCGGCCTGTGTCCTCTTCCAGGACGAGATGCTGTTCCGGTCCGCGCCGACCGACACGCAGCGCGCGCTGCGGGCCGTCGTGGTGTGCCACGAGATGTCCCACATGTGGTTCGGCAACCTCGTCACCCTGGCCTGGTGGGAGGACGTATGGCTCAACGAGTCCTTCGCCGAGGTGCTCGGCTACCGTATCGCCGCGGAGTCCACGCGCTACGACAGCGCCTGGACGCTCTTCTCCCGCCGCAAGAGCTGGGGTTACGACGCCGACGAGCGCCCCACCACCCACCCGGTCGCCGCCACCGGAGCGGAGTCCGCGGCCGAGGCGCTGTCCGCGTTCGACGGCATCTCGTACGCCAAGGGCGCCTCCGCACTGCACCAACTCGTGCACTGGATGGGCGATGAGGCGTTCTTCGCCGGGCTCAACAGGTACTTCGCCGCGCACCGTTGGGGCAACGCGGATCTCCGGGACTTCCTCGCCGCGCTCGCCCTCCCCGCCGGCCCGGCGGGCGCACAGGGACCGGACGTGTCCGGCTGGGCCGACGCCTGGCTGCGGACGACCGGCGTGGACACGCTGCGCATCGAGGTCGAGGCCGAGGCCGAGGCCGATGTCAAAGCCGAGGCCGACGTCGAGCCTGAGGCCGAGGCCGACGTGGATACGGCGCCCGGCGTCCTGACCTCCGCCGTCCTCGTCAACGACGGCACCCGCCCGCACCGCGTACGCGTCGGCGTGTACGACCGGGACGGCGCGGCGGTCGTCCCGCGCCGACAGTTGGACGTCCAGGTCGCGCCGGGCGGCCGTACGCCGCTGTCCGAACTGGCAGGCGCCCCGCGCCCCGCCCTGCTGCTGCCCAACGACGGCGACTTCACCTGGGCGCGGCTGCGCCTGGACGCGCACTCCGCGGCCACCGTCGCCGCCTCGCTGTCGGCCGTCACGGACGAACTGGCCCGCGCGGTCCTGTGGGAACACCTCCGCGACCTGACGCGCGGCGCCGAGACATCGGCCGCCGCGTATCTGGACCTGGTCGCCGCGCACCTGCCGGGCGAGACCTCGGACTGCGTCGTCGAGGCGGTGCTGGCCTTCGCCGCCGACCACGTCATCGGCCGCTATCTCGCCCCCGCCGACCGGCCCGCCGCGCTCGCCCGGCTCGGCGACACCGCCCGTGCCGTCCTGGCCCGCCCGGCCGCGGCCACGGGCAGGGGTCTGCGGCTGGCCGCCCTGCGCACCGCCGTCGCCACCGCGTCCGGTGACGCGCAACTCGCCGAGCTTGAGGGCTGGTTGGCGGGTGTCGACGGGCCGGACGGCATCGCCTTCGACGCCGATCTGCGCTGGGCGGCGCTGGCCCGGCTGGCGGCGGCCGGGGCGGCCGACGAGGAGCGGATCGCGGCCGAGCTGGCGGCCGACCCCGGCAACGTCAGCGAGGTGGGCGCGGCCCGGGCCCGCGCCGCGCTCCCGGACGACGCCGCCAAGGAACGCGCCTGGCACCTGCTCTTCGCCCCGGGCGAACTGACCATTCATCAGCTCGTCGCGACCGCCGAGGGCTTCTGGCGCTCGGGCGCGCCGGAGGTCCAACGAGCCTACGTACAGAGGTACTTCGAGCGGCTTCCGGCGGCCGGTGAGCTCGGCGGCGCGGTGGTCCAGGCGCTGAGCCGGGCGCTGTTCCCGGTCGGTGCGGCCGACGCCGACACCGTACGCGCGGCCGAGGAATGCCTCGCCCGTACCGATCTGGTCCCGTCCATGCGCCGCCAGCTCGCCGACGGCCTGGACGACCTCCGCCGCGCCCTCGCGCACCGGGTCTGAGCGCGGCCCTGCCGAGCGCGGCCCGCCCCTGACCTGAGGGCGGCGTTCCGCTTCCCCCTTTAACGGCGCCTTTTTCTCATTTTTTCTAACGATGCAAAGAGCCGCGAGGCGCGCGGGGACGGCCTCCGGCGGGGAAGGTGCCGGGCCGGAGGACTCCGGTGCGGCCCTCGTATGCCCGCGCGCCTTCGCAGTCCGCACCGCCCGTGGCTCCCCTGTGCCCCATGTGGTGAGCCGTGCCTGGTGTGATCGGGCCGCTCGATTTTTCACAAACTTTGCGCGGAGGGTGGACGGCGCTGAAGCCTGCTGGTTTCATGCTCCCGGTCCAGGTTTCTAACGTTGGAAAGTCGGCAGGGCCCCCAAGGCGCTGTCGTGGAGCCGCACGTCCTCACCCGCTTCCTGGACGCCGAGTTCTCTTACGGAGAGGTGTATCCGCAGTGAGATCAGGCATATCCCGCACAACGAACAGCCGCCGAGCGGCGGGCAGCACGGGGTCGTCCCGGCTGTCCCGGACGGCCCGGCTGACCGCACTGGTGCCGCTGATACTGGGCGCGGCGCTGCTGTCCCCGGCCGCGGCGGGCGCGGCCCCGGCCGCCGCGCCGGCCTCGTCCACCGCCGGGGCGTCCGCCGCTCCGGCCGACACCGCTCAAGGTCTGCGCGGCGACTACTACCTGAGTACCGACGCCACCTCGCTCGACTTCGCGCAGTACAGCAGCACCGCGGTCGAGCCGTCCTTGAACGTGCCCGACCTGATCCCCACGCTGCGCGGCTACGCGGGCTCGACGGAGAACGTCGCCGTGCACTGGACGGGCCAGCTCGACGTCCCGGCCGACGGCACGTACACCTTCTACATCAAGGGTGACAACGGCTTCCGGATGTCGCTCGACGGGTCGAGCGTGATCGACCACTGGACGACCGACTGGGACGTGCAGACGACGTCCGAGCCGGTCACC
The DNA here is from genome assembly GCF_044753885.1 of Streptomyces sp. NPDC093221. Lineage (NCBI taxonomy): Bacteria > Bacillati > Actinomycetota > Actinomycetes > Kitasatosporales > Streptomycetaceae > Streptomyces > Streptomyces sp. NPDC093221. The sequence goes on from NZ_JBIVOA010000001.1 coordinate 381,131, forward strand.
TTGACCGCCGGCGCCCATCAGTTGGCGTTCGACTACAACCAGGGCAACGGCGGCGCGTACATCAAGACGGAGTGGTCGGGTCCCGGCATCGCCCGCCAGGCGATCCCGGACGCGGCGCTGCATCTGCCGGTCGGCTACGCGCCGTCCGACGTGAACGCCGTGGTCGCCCCCTCGGGGAAGACCGCCACCGTGCAGTTGGCGGGCCCGGTCACCGCGGTGCCGTCCGACATCACCAAGCACCTCGCGGTGATCGCGGGCGCGGGCCGGTGGACGCCGGGCGTCTCCGTGAACCCGGCGAACAGCTCCCAACTCCTGCTCACGGCAGGGGAGTCGGACACGCCGGTCTCCCTGCACTCCGATGTGCGGATCAGCTACGACGGCCTCGGCGGCCTGACGACGTCCGCCGGTCCCGTACCGCTCTTCTCGGGTCTGGCGACCAACAACTCCACCTGGTACTTCGCCAGCAAGTACGCCAAGGACGTCGACCCGTCCCACGTGCTCCCGGACTACCCCCGGCCGCAGTTGACGCGGGACAAGTGGCAGAACCTCAACGGGACGTGGCAGTTCCAGGGCACCTCGGAGAGCGCGCCGCTGCCCACGTCGAAGCTGAGCGGCAAGATCCTGGTGCCGTACCCGATGGAGGCGCCGCTGTCCGGCGTCGCCGAGCACCACGACTGGTCGCTGTACCAGCGCACCTTCTCCGTACCCGCCAACTGGCGGATCGGCTCGGGCCAGCGCCTGCACCTGAACTTCGGCGCGGTCGACTACGAGACGTGGGTGTACGTCAACGGCCGCCAGGTCGCCCACCACGTGGGCGGATACGAGGCGTTCACCGCCGACGTCACCGACGCGCTCACCCGCGGCGGGCCGCAGACCGTCCTGCTGAAGGTGAAGGACACCACCGACGACGGCACGCCCGTCGGCAAGCAGTCGCGCAGCCCCAGCGGCATCTGGTACACCCCGACCTCCGGAATCTGGCAGACGGTGTGGCTGGAGCCGGTGGCCGACGCGAGCATCGACTCCCTCGTCCTGACGCCGGATGTGAAGGACGGCACGCTGTCCGTCACGGTGCGTCCCGCGGCCGGTACGTCGTCCTCCTCGCTGGTGGCCGCCGTCGCGTACGCGGGCCACAAGCCCGTCGGCGCGGCCGTCGGCCGCGCGGGCGCCGAACTGCGGCTGCGCATACCGCACCCGGAGCTGTGGAGCCCCGACCACCCGTACCTGTACAACCTCCAGGTCACGCTCACCAACGGCCGCTCGATCGACACCGTCGGCTCCTACTTCGGGATGCGGTCGATCTCGGTCGGCAAGGTCGGCGGCGTGAACAAGATCGAGCTCAACGGGAAGCCGACGTTCGTCCTGGCCACCCTCGACCAGGGGTTCTGGCCCGACGGCATCTACACCGCGCCGACCGACGCGGCCCTCAGGTCCGACCTCGAACTGCACAAGCAGCTCGGCTTCAACGCGGTGCGCAAGCACATCAAGGTCGAACCCGCCCGCTGGTACTACTGGGCGGACAAGCTCGGCCTGATGGTCTGGCAGGACATGCCGAGCCGCAACACCGGCCCGGACTCCACCCCGGCCAGCGACGCGGCCTTCACCAGCCAGGTCCACGAGATCGTCGACCAGCACATCAGCAGCCCGTCCATCGTCATCTGGACCATGACGAACGAGGGTTGGGGCGAGAAGACCAAGGAAGCCACCGGCGCCCTCGCCGACTCGGTCAAGGAACAGGACCCGAGCCGCCTGGTCGACCCCGCCTCCGGCGTCAACTGCTGCGCTTCCAAGGGTGATTCGGGCCGAGGTGACCTGATCGACTACCACCTCTACCACGGTCCCGCCTCCCCGGCCCCCGACGCCACCCGCGCCGCCGTCGACGGCGAGCACGGCGGCTACTCCCTCACCGTCCCCGGCCACATCCTCGGTGTCTCCGGCGGCCAGAACTACGGTGACGTCCCCACCATCGAGGAGCTCACCAAGGCGTACGTCGCCAACACCGCTCTTCTCGTCCCCGACGCCTCCACCGACCTCTCCGGCTCGGTGTACACCCAGATCAGCGACGTCGAGGGCGAGTTGAACGGCCTCATCACGTACGACCGCGAAGTCCTCAAGGTCCAACCGGGCCCGGTCCGCGACATCAACCGCAGGCTCATCGCCGCCGGCGCCGCGGCAGGCACCACCGGCTGACCCCCCTCCCTCCCCGAGCCCTCGCGGGCGGCCCGCACCCCGGGTCGCCCGCGAGGGCTCTTTCACAGGCGGCGGGCCGCTTCCGCGACCTCAGGCGTGGCGGCCCCACTGGCCGCGGTGGACGACCTCTCGGGGGTCGCGGCGGCGGTCGCGGGTGCGGGGGCTCTGCGGGGGAAGGTCGTCGGCGCGGTAGCCGATGGTGATGCCGCCGAGCGGCGCGTAGGCGTCGGGGACGCCGAACTCGTCCCGGAACGGCTGGAGATGCTCGGGCATGATGCCGAAGAAGCAGGCGCCCAGGCCCTCGTCCACGGCGCTCAGCAGCATGAGCAGCGAGGCCATCCCCGTGTCGATGTACCAGTACGGCGCGGGCCAGCGCGCCTCGGCCCGGTCCTCCCAGCCCTTGTCCGGCTCCGCGTACCGTTCGAGGTACGTCGCCTTGTGGGCCAGGGGCACCACGACCAGGGGCGCGTCCTGCATGGTCGGCGTGTTCTCGACCCGCGTGGGCACGAAGGGCCAGAACCGCGCACGGTCGGCCGCGTCGGTCAGCGCGAGGAACGCCCACCCCTGCGAGAAACCGGCCGAGGGCGCCCGTAGCGCCGACGCGAGAATCCGCTCGGTCACCTCGGGGGCCAACGGCTTGTCGGAGTAGTGCCGGATCATGCGTCGACGGCGGACGACCTCGGAGAATTCCATACCCCCAGATGCTGCCACGCCGCCCCCGCCCCGCGGCACCCGCGGCGCCCGTCCGCCCCCGGCCGTGGTCACCGCGAGGAGCTGGCCCGCCATTCCAGCGCCTCGGGCTCCTCGGTGAACTCCACCAGGTGCTGTCCCGCGTAGCGTTGAAGGGCGTCCCGCACCTCGGCGGGAGTGACCGGAAAAGTCCCGGCATTGTGACCTTGTCGTAATTGGTGGGGATGAGCCCGCCCCGAAGCCCGGGCGCGCACCTCGGCCGAGGGCGGAACCTCGCGGTCACGTCCGGGGCTTGGGGTGGGATGGCGGAGAAAGGGCGGGAAACGGGTACTTGTGGTGGGGGATTGGGGCGTGGTGCCCTGGGGGACTGCGGGGCAACTGGTTCTGAGGAGGTGGGTGAGTCTCATGATCACGCGAATAGTCGCTGTGGCGGCGCTGATTCCGGCCATGGTGGGCACCGCGTCCGGGGTCGCTTCGGCGCAGGCCGAACCGAAGGCGGCGACGGCGGTCGTCACCTTGACCTATGACGCCAGCCAGGCGGGGCAGTGGGCGGCGGCGATCACGCAGGGGGTGCAGAACTGGAACAGCGCGGTGCACAACGTGCGGCTGCAAGCGGCCAGTTCGGCGGGCTCGGCGAACTTCGTGTACAAGGCGACCAGCGGTTGGCCGCAGACGACGTTGGGGCCGATCGTGCCGGGAGGCAGCAGGGGACAGGTGCAGTTGGGGCAGGAGGCGGTCAACGAGGGGTACGACGTGACCCGGATCGCCGCGCACGAGACGGGGCACATCCTCGGGCTTCTCGACCACTACAGCGGCCCGTGCTCGGAGTTGATGTCGGGGCACGGCCCCGGCACGGCGTGCCTCAACGCCAAGCCGAACGCGGCGGAGGCGGCCCAGGTCGACCGCAACTATGCGGGCCGCGCGGCGGCGGTCCGCCCCGAGCGGCAGCAGATCGTGATCGACATCTGGTCCCCCTCGGCGTCCACGGCTCAGCGCTGACCGACGCTCAGCGCTACCGGCGTTCAGCGCTGACCCGCCACCGGACGCGCGGTACGGGCACGGGCTCCGTACCGCGCGTCCGGCATGTCCGGTCGGGAGGCGTATCGGGCCGGAAGGCGTGTCCGGCGCCATGGCACGCGCGGCCGGAAGGTTGTAGGAGCCCAGGGACCGAATCGGGCACGGTACGGCCACCGCGGGGACAAGGCGCCGTGACGGATCGGCGGCCCGCGCCAATGCGATGGCCCGCTGTCACAGCCGTGCCTTATCGTGCTCATGGTCAGCGCCGCGAGCAGGCCGGATCCGCATCGGAACCCGCGCTCGACGGCGCGCCCGCATCGTGCCGGAGGACGTCCGGCCCCGCACGTGTTCCTGGGGGGAACCCACTTTGCTCACCCGTCATGTGGCGGGCGGGACGGCTCTGTCCGTCCTGCTCGCGACCGCGTCCCTGCTCGGGGTCGCGGCCGAACCGGCCGCCGCCGACAGCGCGGCCACCCTGCCGATCACCTCGTACTCCGACATGGTGGTCGACGGCGCGCACCGGCGCGTCTTCATCAGCACGACCGACAACAAGGTCGTCGTCGCCGACTACAACGGCAAGACGGTCGCCCAGATCACCTCAGAGCCGGGCGCCGCCGGGCTCGTGCTGTCCGCGGACTCCTCGACGGTGTACGTGGCGCTCCCGAAGGCCGACGCGATCTCGGCGATCGACACGGCCACCCTGCGTGAGACGGCCCGTTACCCGCTCGGTGTCGCCCCGCGCCACCTGGCGATGACCAGGCACACGATCTGGTTCGGATACGCGGCGGACGGGTCCGCCGACCTCGGCTCCCTGGACCTCGACCCGGAGACCGACCCGACGACCCCGCCGACGACTCCACCGCCGACGACCCCGCCCACGACTCCTCCGACGGACGCCCCGACTCCGACCCCGACGGACCCCGAGTCGACGCCGACCCCCACCCCGACGGACACCACGGCCCCGAGCCCCAGCCCGTCGGACACGCCGACCGATACCCCGACCGATACCCCGACCGACACGCCAACGGACTCACCCTCGGACCCGCCGGTCACCACCTCCCCGACCCCGGACGCCACCACCCCGGCGCCCCCCGCCCCCTTCGCCGCCGACACCCCCACCCGGACCACCAACGGCGCCGTCGTCACCCTCGGCCAGGGCGGCCCCCACACGTGGAGCACCGCCCCGATGCTCGCCTCCTCGCCCGGTAACCCGGACGTGGTGGCGGCCGGGACGCCCGTCCAGAGCCCGATGGAGCTCCAGGTCTACAACGTGTCGTCGGGGCACGCCGAGCCCCAGGCGTACCGGTGGAACGCCAACAACGCGGGGAACATGCAGGACATCGCGCTGTCCGCGGACGGCAAGCAGGTGCTGGTCGCCAGCGGCGCCCCGTACTTCCAACAGGCGTACCGGACATCCGACTTGGCTGACGACGGCCGCTACACCACCGACGCGTACCCGAACGCGGTGGCGGTCGCCCCCGACGGGACGATCGCGGCGGGCATCGACGGCGCCTACGAGCCGGACGTCTACATCTTCCGCCCGCGCTCCGACCACCGCGTCCGCACCTACGACTTCGGCGTCGTCGGTAACCCCGGCACCGCCTCCGCCCTGGTGGCGGGCGGCCTCGCGTGGGCGCCCGACAGCAGCCGCCTGTTCGCGGTCACGGTCGACGTCTACGGCCAGCACCCGACCCTGCGCGTGCTGACCGACCCCACCAAGTCGGTCACCGCCGTCACGGTCAGCGCTCCGTCGACCGCCAAGCGCGCCACGAAGATCACGGTCAGCGGCAAGCTGACCGCCACCACGGCGTTCCCCGCGGGCGCCAAGGTCACGGTGACGCGTACCGACCTCACCTCCCCCAAGGGCACGTCCCTCGGCGCCAAGTCGGTCGCGGCCAACGGCACGTTCAGCTTCACCGACACCCCGACCACCGGCGGCGGCGTCACGTACACCGCCACGTACGCGGGCGACGCCACGCACACCGCCGGCTCCGGCAAGCGCGTCGTCCAGGTCTCGCGCCTGGCCACCGCGGCGAGCGTGAAGACCAACCGCGCCACGTACGCCTACGGGTCCACCGCCACCGTCACCGGGCACCTGGGCAAGACCGGTAGGAGCCGCGTGCTCTCGATCTGGGCCCAACCGGCGGGCGGGCAGAAGAAGTTGGTCAAGTCCGCGAAGGTCAACGCGGCGGGCGACCTGAAGGTGACCTACCGGCTCAGCCGCAACACCACCTTCTGGGCCTCGTTCGCCGGTGACGCCGTCTCCGCGCCGAAGTCGGTGGCCCGCTCGGTCGGCACGCAGGTCAGTGTCTCGCTGGCCGTGTCCGGCAACTACCGCAAGGGCAAGGTCGGTTCGACCTCGTACTACTGGTTCCACAAGAAGAAGTCCGCGCTGTTCACCACGCACATGACGTACGCCAGCGGCCGCTCGCAGCGCCTGGACCTCCAGGTCTACTACAAGGGCCGCTGGTACTCCTCCGGCAGCGAGTACTTCCGGCTGGCGATCACCGGCACCTCGCGGGTGGGGCTCGCGGGACCCGGCGAGTCCGGCATCCGGGCCCGCGTCCGCGCGGTGTACGTCAAGGGCTCCTCGGGCGACCGCCTGAACACCACGACGTCCACGGGGTGGAAGTACCTGTACTACACCAACTGACGGCGCCCGCCCGCGCCGTACGGACGAAGGCCCCGCTCACCGGAGACGGCGAGCGGGGCCTTTTCGTCAGCGCCCCTTCGTCAGGGGGCCTCTTGATCAGCGGGCCCTTTCGTCAAGGGCTCTCGTCGAACTGGCGCGTCAGCGCTTGAAGGCGTAGTCCATCAGCTTCTTGGCGTCCGTCGCCCGCTGGTTCACCGAGCTGGACGACAGGACGGTCCCGATCACGGTGCGGTTGCCGCGGGTGGCGGCGAAGACGAGGCAGTAGCCGGCCTGCGGGCCCGAGCCCGTCTTGAGGCCGATCGCGCCGCTGTAACTGCCCAGCAGGGTATTGGTGTTGGTCCAGGTGTAGTAGCGGTAGCCGTTGCTCTTGGTGGTGGCCTTGGTCTTGATGGAGCGGGTCTTCACCACCGAGCGGAAGTCGGCGCTCTTCATGGCGGTGCTCGCGAGCTTCGTCAGGTCGCGCGGCGTCGAGTAGTTGTTCCCGTTGCCGATTCCGTCGAAGGAGTCGAAGTGGGTGTTCTTCAGGCCCAGCGCCTTGGCGGTGGAGTTCATCTGGCCGACGAACTGCTTGACCCGCGCGGCGCGCGTGGAGCCCACGCCGTACTTGTCGGCCAGCGCGTACGCCGCGTCGCAGCCGGACGGCAGCATCATCCCGTACAGGAGCTGCCGCACGGTGACCTTGTCGCCGACGATCAGGCGCGCCGAGGAGGCGTTCTTGCTGACGATGTAGTCGCTGTACGCCTTCTGGACGGTGACCTTGGCGTTCAGGTTGAGCTTCTTCTGCCGCAGCACCACCTCGAAGGTCATGATCTTCGTGGTGGAGCCGGTGGACCGCTTGGTGTCGGCGGTCTTGGTGTAGTAGGTCGTGCCCGTCGAGTTGTTCATCACGTAGCCGCCCTTGGCCACGATCGATGGCGGCGCGGGCGTCGCCGCCTGGGCCGTGGAGCCGAGCGCTCCGACGGTCAGTACGGCGCCCGCGGTGACGGCCACCACGGACGTACGACGAATGGCCTTGCTGCCGGTTATCACGTTGATTGCTCCAAATGCCCCTGCGGCGCGGTCACACGAGAGTGTGCGGCTCGAAGGTGAGACGCGCCACCCGGCCGGATGGATGTGGTGCCCGGCCGGTTCTCACCGAGTCGTTATCCACCGGAGATGTGGCGATGACGATCAACACCTTCGGCTCGCCGTCGGCGGCACTCGTTTGTGGTGTTTCGTCACGGGACGAGACCGCCGACTGCGCTGTCGAGAGCTTGTATCTGCCAGGGCCAGGTTGTACGGACGTGCTCCGCGAGCGTTCCCGCGTAGTGAGCAAGCAGCCTTTCTGCGTCAGTTGGGGGTTCCAACTCCAGATATTTCCACCAGACCCACTTGCCCCACGGGCGTTCGTCCGCCACTCCCCATGTGGCACGCAAGGACGCGCGCACATCCGGATCGTGCGCGTATACGCCCCAGAACGGGCACTCTTCCTGGATATCGGGATTCGGCCTGGTCCGTTGACCGAAGCCCATTCCGAACAGGGCTCTGCCGTCCGCTCCGAGCCACCGCTGTCGTGCCAGGAGTACGGCGTCCTCGGTGTATTCCTTGCCGGCCGAACCGACTACTTTGGATGGGAAGGAGCTTGCCACGAGACCGTCTCCAAGTTCGGGGGAGACGGATTCCAGCGCGGTGACTACGTACTGGGGCAAGTGGGCGAGGAGTGCTTTGGCCGCCGCCTGGGCCTGGAGGAGATTCCGACCGTGCGCGAGCCAGAAGCGCGCTGCTTCTTGATCTGCGGGATCCATGGCGAGCATCTTCTCCAAGGTGGCCAGGTAGTCGTGGGCGACGGCTCTGCCCTTGGCTGCGGTTGGTGTCCGCGGCTTTGGCGCGCTCTCGAGGCACTGTCGTAGGTCTGTCGCGAAATCGGTGAGCCCCAGCGGCTCGAAGCGCCGATCGGTGGGCTGTTGGCAACGGCGCGTGAGAAAGACCAGGACAGGATGGGGCATGTTCGCGTGATCGTCCGCCTGCCGGGTGGTCTGCCCTTCACCCTCGGGGGAGTTGATCTTGAGCTCGATCACAAGAGTGTGCTTTGGCATTGTCACCACGATGTCCGGCCGGCTGGACGCGGCGACGGCTTGAGTCCTGACCCGTGCCCCGATCAGCTCATCCGTCGACGGCGAATCGGCCGCGAGGAAGCGCTGGAGCAGCGCCCGCAGGACTGTTGGCCCCAGATAGTGCGGTGCGAGTGGGTCGAGAAGCCAGGCGATGAGACGCTCATGGTGTATCTCGACCTCGGACTGCCCAAGCACTTCAAGTGTGGTCGCGGGGCCCGGTAACCAGAGTCCCTTCACCGCCAGGACATCCAGTTCTGCCTGGAGGGCTGCCCAATAGGAAGGATCGGGTATCGCGGTGCTGTCGGGAGCCGTCGGCACGGAGTCCCCTCCGGAGAGTGATGGGTAGCGGCGCGCCCGTTCAGATGACGCCCGGGCCGGTCGATGAGTGGCGTTGGGACGGCTGGCCGCAGGGCTCTCAGGTTGCAAGAGGAACATTTCACAGCCACGGATGGCACGTCCCATGAACGGGCTTTCCCCCTGGGCGTATTGATGAGGATGAGGCAGGCAGGGGCTGAAACGGGACCTTGCTCGGCAGGAATCGGCATCGTCAGGAGCGGTGCTACGCAGGCCGCGTGAGCACCGTGTCAGCGGCGTCGAGTACAGCTGAAAGGTCGGCATACAGCTCCTGATGGAGGGTGCTCGCTCCGAGGGCGCAGGCTTGGGCCAGACCGTGGAAGTGCTGGGCTTCCCTGGCAGTGCTGAGAGAGGTGGCCAGGGGGTGCGCCAGGAGTTCGCGGGCTGCGTAGCCGTCACCGGCGTCTGTGGTTCGGCGGACCAGGCTCGCGGTGAGGCGGCGCGCCTCGGGATGATCTGCGGTGCTCATCGTGTCGAGGACGGTGAGGCCGAGGCGGATGTCGAAGACGGTCAAGCCCGGTTCCGCCTCGTGGGTCAGGTAGGCATTGACCAGGTCGGTGATGTGCTCCTCAACCGGCTGGCCATTGTCGTTGCGGCACAGAACCATGAGGCACGCCGTGACGATCTGCTCCCATGGTTCGCCGGGTGATGTGTTGGTGAGCAGTTCGGTGGCGCGGTTGGTGTTGCCTTCGACCAGGGCCGCGACGACGGCGACTTGGCGGCCGTCGAGCATGCGGGTGCCGATGCCGCGGTGTTGCTCGATGTGGGCCAGGGCTTCGGGCCAGCGGCCTGTGGTGGTGAGGGTGCGGGTGCCGTCGGCGAGGAGGACGCGCCAGAGCCAGGCGTGGACGTCGCGGCGGTCTTCGTCGGTGGGGGTGAGGTTGGCCGGGACGGTGATGCCGTCGAACGTGGCGGGGGTGGCGGTGCCGACGGCTTCGTAGAGGGCGAGGAGGCGTTGGCGGGCGTCGTAGGGGTGGCCGGCGCGGATCTGTAGGCGAGCGAGGTTGATCAGGGGTTCCAGGGCGCGGATGGCGCTCGTGGCGGGGAGTGGACAGGCGTTGAGGTACGCCTGGGCGTGGCGGTGGCACAGGGAACGGGCGAGGTCGGGGAGGCCGACGTCGGAGGCGAGGAGTGCCGCCTGGTTGAAGACGGCGGAGGCCAGGCCCTGGTCGTTCTGCGCCGCTGACCGGTCGGCGAGGTCGACCAGGGCTTGGACGCGGTTGGGCAGAGGGAGGCAGGCCGGGCGGAAGCGGGCGACGAGTGGGAAGCGTTTTGCCATGGGGCCGTGCGGGTCCATAGATCCGCCTGTCGGTGGCGATGGGGGTTGGGGGCCAGGAGGCCCGGCGGGTGCGCCCTGCGGGCCCCTGCGTGAGCTGGCGTTACCGCCAGTCGATGACGATGCGGTTCAGCGGAGTGTCGACGGCGAAGAGGCCGGAGCGCTGCTCGATCGCGGGGGCGTCGAGGGGCTGGATCCCGAAGGAAGCCTCGCGGCCCCGGTAGTCGTGGTCCCAGGTACGGATCACATCGGCGACCTTCGCGGCCAGTTCGCCGCCTCCGGACCCGTGGCTGATGACACCGAACTCCCAGAGCTTGCCGCCGTCCGGCGTGGTCTTCTCCGAGAGACGGCGGGCCAGGTAGGTGACGGCCGCCTTGTCGACGGCCGCCGTTGAGGACGGGTACGGGTCGTCGGTGAGCAGCGTGCCCTTGGCCTGGGCCGGGAACAGCATTCGGCTCAGACCGGAGGGCAAGGAGCAGGAGACGAACAGTTCCATCCACTCGGCGGACTCCGAAGCGGCGAACAGCGTCCCGGTCCACACTTCGGAGCGCGGCTGTTCCAGGACTCCGGCCAGGGCCTCGGCGTCGATGGGCTGTCCGGCGGGGGCCTGGAGCCGTACGGTCCCGTCCGTGCTGAGGAGGATGACGCGGCGGTCGTCGTCGGCGATGCCGCGCCGCAGGGGCATGAAGGTGTTCATCTTGCTGCTGACGCTGGTCCAGTGGCCGTCGCGCTGCTCGTAGGCGATGGAGCGCGACACGCTGCCCTTGAGCCGTTGCGGGACGACGAGGCGTCCGCCGGGTGCGAGTTGCTGCATCCAGGCGTGCGGGACGCCGTGTGCGCCGACGGTGGCGATGATCCGGTCGTACGGTGCCCCCGCGGCGTGGCCGACGGCGCCGTCACGGGTCAGAACGTCGACGTTGGAGACACCGGCGGTAGCCAGGTGTGCACGGGCGCCTTCGACAAGGTCGTCGTCGACGTCGATGGTCGTGACGTAGCCGGTGTCGCCGACCAGGTGGGCGAGAAGGGCGGCGTTGTAGCCGGTACCGGCGCCCAGTTCGAGGATGCGTTCGCCGGGGCGGGCGTCCAACTGGTCCAGCATGAGGGCGACGACTCCAGGCTGGGAGGCGCAGGAGATCGATGTGCCGTCGGTGTCGTACTTGATGTTGACCGGCGCGTTGGCGTAGGCGTCTTCGAGGGACGCATCGGGTACGAACAGGTGGCGGGGAACGGTACGCAGCGCCGTCTCGACAACGGTTGTGCGGGCGTATCCGGACGCGCGGATCTGGTCGACCAGGGCGTTGCGGAGCCGGGCGGCTTCGGCGTCGTGTGTGGTGGTCGTGTCGGTGGTCACCGCCTCGACGCTAGTGGTCCGGGGCGTGCCCTTGGCGGACGACGCGGTGTAGTCACTCGATCCCATGACTGCCTCTCGTGCGGTGGTGAACAGGGCGCTCTGGTCGCCCAAGGGGAGACCGGCGCGGTTGGCGTGGAAGATGACGTGGTGGGCGATGACGGCCCTTAGGCCGCGGGTGAGTCCGCCGGCGGCTGCGAGGTGCGCCACGGTCGAACCGGCCCGCTCGAAGGCGGTCACCCACTCGGCGTGCCCGTCGAGCGCACCGTTCGGGACGCACAGGCTGTGGACGTCGACTGTCATCAGGGCGCGCATCGCCGGTATCAGGGCGGCGGCCCGCTTCAGAGGGAAGTCGGTGACCGGTCGCAGTGCGGCGGCCTTCGCCCATACGTCACCCTGCTCGTACCAGTCCAGGTTGGCGGCGCGCATCATGGCACTGGCCAGAAGGACAGCGGTCTCCCGGCGGCCCAAATGCACTTGGCCGGGCCGGTAGGTGAGCAGGTGGCGGCTGTCCAGGTGGAACAGGTCGTGGGCGGCGTCCATGGCCTCCGCACCGCCGAAGGCGGTTATCTCCGGCTCGTAGACGCAGGGCAGCCACGATCGGACCGAGCCGCTGCCGACAAGATCGCTCAGCACCGATTCGACCAGAGGCGACGGCTCGTCGGCACGGTAACGCAGCGGCCAGGGCTGTTTGTTCATGAACCACCAGCCGGTGAGCTCCCCCTCTTCCTCGGCCCCGAGCAAGGCCGGACCGAGCCGTTCGACGAGGACGCGGTTGCCGGTCGTGCGATCGGTGAAGGTGATGTTGTGCTGCTGCCAACGGTCCGAGGGCATAAAGGCGGTCCTTCGATCGAGGGGCGTCAGGCGATGAGCAGGCAGGCGTCCCAGTCGGAGACGGGCGGCGCACCGGCAGCCGGGGACTGGAGTGCCAGGGCGATACCGGCCGCGCCGTCGAGGAACCCGGGGCCGACCCCTTTCACCAGGGCGCCGGCGGTCTCGACAGGGTCGGTCTCCTGGGGGCAGACAGCTGTCAGGAGAGCCGGAATCGTCGCGCGGAGCCGCACCTCGGTTGTGTGGTGGGCGTCGTCAGCGGTCCTGGCGGCAACGTGAGCGAGACCGGCGAAGCCGTGGCAAAGACCGCTGTCGGTAGTGGCCTTGAGCTGTGCGGGATCGGTATGGGCGGCTACGAGAGCCGTCTCCGCCTCGATTTGGCGGTCGATGTCGCCGAGCGCGAGAGCGGCGAGTTGCTGGGCGCGGGCGAGACCCGCGGTGCCGTAACACCATGACGGTCGCCGTGGCCGGGCAGGGGTGAGACGTCCGGTCCGCAGCTCGTCGCGCGTGACCCAGTACGGCCAAGCCAGGTCGGGGCCGGTGCTCTTGGGCCAGAGGTCGAGCCAGTCCAGGATCGTACGGAGGGCTTCGCGATGGCCGCTCACGACCGTGCCGCGGCGGGCGGCGACGGCCAGCAGCGCGAGCACGCCGCCGATGCCGTGCGCCATTCCGTTGTTGGCGTGGCCGCCCCGGTAACGGTCGTCGGGCCGACCGGAGGGTCCGGTCGCAGTCCACCAGCCCGGTAGGAACTCACCATGGTGGACGACCGGCTCGGTGAGCCGTACGCAGTAGTCGAGGACGGCTCGTGCTGTGGAGCTGGACGGGTCACGTCGCAGGAGATAGGCGCCGTAGCCGGTCAGGCCGCGCATCGCGTCGAACTCCGCCAGCTGCGGAAGGCGGCCGACGTCGATTCGCCGGTGTGCCGCGTCGAGGCGGCGCTGAACGTCCGTGGCGATCCGGGCGTCGAGGGAGGCAAGGGCGCGGTGGTAAGTGGTGCCGGCCTGGTGTTCGGCGGCGCGGGCCACAACATGGGCGAGGGCGGGGGCTCCGTAGAAGGGGTGGCTGTCAGGGCCGCTGGTGAACGGCTTGCTGGTCGTGACGGCCAGCCAGTCGTGGGCACGTTGCCACGGGCCGAGGTCGCGAGCGGCCCGTTCGATATGGAGCAGGGCGATACCCAGCGGACCGTAAGCGAGTTGCTGTCGTTCGCTGGTCAGTGTCCGAGGGGCCATGGGCGCGGTGCCGGGGTCGGCCAGAAGGTCGGCGATGGCGTTTGCCACTGAAGCTGCGCAGGTTGCGGTTGCGAAGTGCTGAGTCACGATGCCCGCCGGGACATCCAGGCCAGGGCGGCGGCGCGCGTGAGGCGGAGACAGATCTCTTCCTCCGGGAAGTCGACCGCCAGGTGGCGGACGAAGTGCACGTGCAGGAGCGAGGAGAGGACATCGTCCAAGCGGATGCCGTGGGTGTCCGGGCCTGGCAGGAGCGCCCGGTAGGCGGCGAGCGCCTGGTCCCGGTCGGCCCACGCGTCCACGACGGCCTGCCCACCGGGTACGCCTCGCAGGGCCGCCCAGCCGTCCGACGGATCTGCCAGGCGAACGACCTCCGCGTACTCCGGCCGCGACACCGGCCTGGACGGGGCGGAAGGTCTGGACGGAATGTGGTCGATCAGCCAGCGCATCCCGGCTTCGGCGCTTCCGAGGAACGAGTTGGCGATGGCGATCGTGTGCGCGGCGACCAGGACACGGTGGTGAGGACGCTGTGGCTGGCCGAGTTGGGCGACGACGGCGCGGGAGTCCGCGCGGAAGACTTTTTCGGCAGCCTTCCACGCGGTGCCGGAGCCCCAACGGCCCATTTCACGGTAGGAGGTGGGGAAGCGCAGGTCCGACAGCAGCCGGGCGGCGCGCAGTTCGTTCGACCAAGCGGCGACGATACGAGCGGTCTCGGCGAAGGCTTCTGGACGGGGCAGCACGATCCGTACACGCAGGTGATGGTCGGGATCGCGGAAGCGGATGAACCACCACGGCGGGGCGCCGAGCCGGTTCAGCAGTTCTGGGATGTGCTGGCCCAGCAGCGCGTCTTGGCGGCGCGGGTCGCCGTACAGGGTGGCCAGCAACAGGCAGGAGACGCCAGGGGGTTGGATCTGCTGCCCTGAGAAGGCGCGAGCGGGGGTGGGGGTCGGCAGGAGCGGCCAGGCCGGCGGTCGTGTCGCTTTGAGCGGTACGACGACCTCGTGCGCCCGCCCGCCGCACCAGCCGTACGCGTCGGCGGCTGGGGCTTCGACGAGGACGGCCGAGGACGCGCGGAGGTGATGGTGGCGCAGCAGGCTCCGGTGCGCGGCCTGGGCGAGGTCCAGGTACAGGCGCCGATCGGACTCGGCGAGTTCGACCCGGCACGGCATCCGTCGTCTGGTCCGCCACTCTTCAAGTGCGGCGTCCCACTGGGCCTGGGCGCTGGCGCGGCCGGGCAGTTCGCAGGCGTCCAGCCGCCACCGTGCGGGGGCGAGCACCGTACGCCCGTAACGGATCCTCGGCAGGTACGGCATCGCGTTCGCGGCGCCCCAGTCGAAGGTCGTGACCTGCGCGCACTGGGCACGCGACAACTCGGCGACGAAGCGGACCAGCGGTGGGGTGTGCGTGACGAGGTTCAGCGCGTGCATGCCCACCGCTTCAACCCGGACCCCGTGTTCAGGCGCGGCGAGGTACATGCGGCGGCCGTCGCATGCCACGGCCAGGTCGTCCGGGGTGAGTACGCCGGCGCTGGTGGCGCGGTGTTCCTGGACACTGATCACGGTGGGCAGGACCTGCGGGGCACGGGTGACATGGGCGCTCGACGCGAGCAGCGGCGGGAACGACAACTGCGCGGGGACGGTACCGGCGTCGGCGGTCGGCAGATCCGCCAGTTCCGCTGACAGGTGCTCGCGGTCTTCAGTCGTCAGCACGCCGAGGAACCGCCCGGTAGTGACGCCGAAACCCCGTGACACGCTGACTACTTCGAGGCGGAATCGACCACGGGCCAGCTCCTCCGCGGTGTCCGCATGCACCCGGACGCCGATCTCCAAGTGCGGTGGGATGCGCGGGTTTTCGGGGCCGAGGCTCATCGCGTCGATCAGCTCGTCCGTGAGGACGACCTCGTCGCGGCCGTCTAGGGCGGCTGCCTGCGCAAGCCGTACAAGCGTGTCGTCGCGTACGGACAGCCGGGAACGGCGGGTGTCTGCGGCCGCGCCCGGATAGCCGTCGGGGAAGCCGGTGCCGCTGTCGGCGACCACTTCCTTGAGCGGGACCATCGTGCCGATGCCGTACCGCTCGTAGAACCGTCGCTGGTACGCCTTCCACGCCTCGGTCCCGTACGGGGCGGTGCTGACCCGGGCCAGGACGAAGGCGGCCCGCTCGACCTCCCGGGCCACTTGCTCGGGCAGTTCGGTCTCCGCGTCAAGGCGAAGGTCCAGCGCCAGGGGGTGGCCGCGAAGTTCCGGCACCAAGGCACGCATCCACGCGGCAACACCGGCGCGACCCTCGCGGGAGCCGCAGCCGCGCAGGCCGGTCCGCACAGCGTGCAGCGTCTCGACCGCCTCTGCGACTGGCGCCACCGTGGCCGCCTCCACCGCGTCGAGCTGCTCCACCGTGTAGGACAGGGCGTCCGTCTCGGTGCTCGGGGTGCGCAGGTTCGTGATCAGGACCTCGTTGCGAATCAGCTCTCGCACAAGGTGACGGGCTCGCTCCGCGTTCGCGGTGGGGAAGTCGGATACGAGCTTGTCCACGAGTACGTCGGCGCGGATCGGCTCCGAGGCCATTTCGAGCACCGCCCGCACCGGTTCGGTCAGAGCCACGGATGCCTCGACCCTGCGCGTCCGAGCGCTCGTGGTGTCGGACCGGTACGGCACGATGAGGCGATCACCACGGTGGGCAGCGGCGTTGTTGACGACCACCAGCAGGCGGTCCACCAGTTCGGGGCAGGACTCCAGCCGCTCGACCACGGCCGTCAGCCATTCGGCGCTCGCCCGGCCGATCACCGCGTGGTTCGTACCCCACCTCGCGCTCGCCCCCGACCCTGGTCCCAGCGCGGCAGTGGTCACCCCCGCGAACAGGCCGAACGGCGTGGGCCGGTGCTCGGCGCGCAGTACGTAGCGGGCCACGGACACGACCGCGCGACGCACGTCGGACGCGGCGGGGCCGTCGGAAGAACACAAGGCACGTACCTGGGAGGCGAGATCGGGGCTGGCGTGGGCCAACGCCTCGGCCATGTCCTCCTCGGACCACACGTGCCGTAACCAGGCAAGGCGGGCGGCCTCACCGCAGGCCGACGTGTCGTCGATGCCCGGGCAGGGCGGAATGGGAAGTTCGGGCCGGGCCACCGCACGTACGAGCGCGGTGCGACCGGCACGGAACGCGGTTGCGGGCATAGCGACCTCCTGGTCCCGATCTGGCGGCCGGTGCCCTCACGCGGTGAGCGGTGAAGGCACCGGACAGAACTGTCGTGCGGCTTGGATCAGGCGACGCTGGACACGCAGGCGCCACAGGTCGAGCCACAGCCGTCGTCCGTCAGGTTGACCAGACCGGCGGTGTCGCCGATCTCGACCAGGGTGACGTCCAGCTCGAAGTCGTCCTGCGCGGTCGTGCCCACGGTCGCGGGCCCCGCGCCGATGGTGTGCGTGATGTTGGCCATGCCAACTCCTCCTGGTGGGTTGTGAATACGGACACTGCTTCTGCCAACCGCCATGCGCAGCGCGGGAGAGCCCCGTCAAGGCGTGGGCGGTCGCTATGGGTTTGCGCTGGGTTGGTGTCCCGGGGCTGATGGGCCCGAACGGTTGACGCAGCCGCCTGGCTGCGCGGAGCGCAACGTTTGTGTTCCTACGAGGACATGGATGAGGGAGGTTCCGGGAACTCCGAGTTGCTGTCCGTCCGGGCGTCCTGGTCCCGCACGGGATGGTGGGCTTCCCAGTCTTTGCGGGCGGCGATCAAGGCCGGACGCACCTCGCGTATGAGGAGTTCGGCCTGGTCGAGGAGGCGCGCGGCGATCTCGGCGACTCCGTCCGGATCGAGACCGGCGATCCAGTGCTCGGGGCACACCTGGATGTTGACGACCGGGAGACGAAACCGTGGATCGGAGGCGTACGGAGCGCAGTCGATACTGCCCCCGAGAACCACCTCCTCCTCCGCGGCGTTTCCCGGCCACGTTTCCACGAGGCTCACCGTCTGGCCCTCGAAGAAGGTGCGATGCTCGATGTGCGTCAGCCGGAGTGGCAGCAAGTCGAACGGCACTCCGGACTCGCTCGGATCGTCCTCCGCCCAGTCGGGCAGGTAGCCGGAGACCTCCGGGCCGTTCGGCGTTGTGATCGTCCACCGTCCCGGCACGCCGAACGGCCTGGACTGTTCCCCATTCGGGTGGGCATCGCCGGCCGGGCCGACGGGATTTGCTCCGGCCTTGATGCTCATGTGTTCACCACTCATGCGCTCACCGCCGCCAATAAGCCCGCGTCCGCGGTGAGCAGTCGCTGGAGCGTCGGTTCCATCAAGGCCACCGTCGTGTCCCCTTGCCCCGGCGGGCTCAGCACCGCGTAAACCAACTTCCCGTAGCCCTGCGACAGGTAGGCGTATCCCCACCTCGCACTGAGCGCGTCGACGAGTGCCAGGCCACGTCCGCCGTCCGACTCCAGTGACGACTTCTGCTGTACAGGCGGCCGACGCATCTGGTCGTAGACGGCGACGACGAGTCCGCTGTCCGCCATCCACAGGCCGACCGCGAACCGGGACCCGGTGCCGTGCCCTCCGTCGCAAGCCTCTGCGGAGTCATCGGCGGCGTGCTGCACCGCGTTGGTCGCCAACTCGGAGACGATCAGCACGGCGTTCTCCACGAGAGCCTCAGGCGCTGACCAACTGCGCAGGACACCCTCCGTATGTGCACGGACCCAGCGAACCGACGTCGGCTGGGAGTCGAGCTCCAGCCTGCTCTGGTAGCCCCTGCCGAATGTCATTGGTCACGCCTCTCGCCTGTCCGTGCCGATGCCATGGGACCGTCCGCCCCTGACGGCGGCTCAACCGCCCATGGACAGTCAACGCAGAGGCCGAGCGGCCGGAAAGGAAAGTCCGGGGGCGCCCGGCTCGGCGCCAACCGGAAAGTTCGAGGCGCGCGCACCGCACTCGCCTTCACCGAACGCTGAGGCGCGGCTACGGTGAGTGTGTGACGGGCAATATGCGACTCCGACTGCGGATGGCCGAAGTCGGCTTCACCCAGGCGGGTTTGGCCGAGGCCCTGAACGAATGGCTGCGCGCCGCAGGACACGAGGGCACGGCCACCGACCGGGTGGTCCGGTACTGGCTGACCGGAAAGACCCGCTGGCCCTATCGCCGTATGCGGCTCGCGTTGCAGGCAGTATTCGGGTGTTCCATGGAGGAACTCGGCTTTCTCCAGCCGCCACCCGCCAGCCCGTCACGCACCGCGGAGCAGCCCGTGAACCGTAGATCGTTTCTCGCTTCCACCACGGCCGGCGCAGCCGCCCCGTTACTGACCTCGCGCTCCACTGTCGGCACGACCGACGCCGAGCGCGTCCGCAGCAAGCTGGACGTGTTGAACGCGCTGGACGACCAGACGGGCGGCACCACCAACTTGGAGGACAGCGCTTTGGCCGCGGCCAAGCAGGCGCTCGCCCTGCAGAACGGCGCGGCGACGCAGCGGGTGCGCAACCGCCTGTTCGGTCTGGCCGCGGATCTGACGGCCACCGCCGCGTGGGTCGCCCTGGACGCGCGGCAACTCGCACGCGCTCGGGCGCACTTGGACCAGGCGCTGAGCCTCGCCGGTATGGCGCAGGACTCCGTCACGCAGTTCCGTGTCTGGAACACACTCTCGATGCTCGGCTACAACAACCGCCACTACTCCGAGGCACTGGCCGCCGCGCAGGCAGCCCAACGGGTCGGCATTACCCGACGGGACCCCCTCTTCGCCTCCCTCGCCCATGCGCGTACGGCCATCGCTCACGCCGTCGTCGGGCAGAAACAACCGACGCTGCGCAACCTGGGCTACGCGCAGGAATCCCTCGGCAAGGCCGGGAGCGAAGCACGTCCGAGCTGGGTCGCCTTCTACGGGGCGGCGGAGCTCCACTCGCTCACCGCCATCGCGGAGGATCTGCTCGGCCGACACGAGGAATCCGAGGCGGCCTCCTTCAAGTCGTTGGCGACTCTTCCCCAGCGATTCCGCAGGAACCGGGCACTCGTCACTGCACGCCTCGCGCTGGCGCAGGTGCACCAGGGAGACATCGAACAAGGCTGCGCCAGTGCCGAGCAGGTCTTCACCCTCATGGATGGTGGCCCTTTGCCCGGCCGTCTACGATCCGTGATCGGCGACTTCTACCGTGATCTGCTCACCGCCGCGCCGGACGCGAGGAGCGCGTACGAGTGGGGCGACCGATACCGCACCGAATGGAGCTGACTGTGCCCGACGTCATCGAGTTGCGCCCGTTCACGAGCGACGACCTCCCGACGGTCCGGCAGCTCCTGATCGACGTGCACGCCGACGCCTACGCCGACCAGATGGACGACGAATTCCACCAGCGCTTCCCCTGGTTCGTCGACCACTGGGGTGCGATGAACGGCTTCACCTGCGTCGTGGCCTACGACGGTGACGAACCCGTCGGCTTCGCGTACGGCGCACCTGCCGGTACCGGCAGGGAGTGGTGGCGCGAGTACCTCGTCCCCGCACCGGAGGACCCCTCCACCTTCTCGGTCTCCGAGTTGATGGTTCGGCCCCAGTGGCGGAAGCGGGGGATATCCGAGCGCCTGCACCACTCCCTGCTGCGAGACCGCCCCGAAGCCCTCGCCGTATTGCTGGTCGACACCACCCACCGCCGTGTCGAGGCGCTGTACGAAGCCTGGGGATACCGCCGTGTCGGCACGCAGCGCCCCTTCGCGGACTCGCCGCTCTACGCCGTGATGGTGGCTGAGCTGCCGTTGATCCAGGACTGAGACCGGTGGCCGTTGTGCCACGTGTGCGATGGACTCGACGTACAGGCATCGTCGAGCCGCTACACGCGGCGCCGGACTGCGGATGTCCGGTCACCGCGCCCACGCCCCGGCCCGTGCGCCCGGAGCGCACCTTCTGTGCGGATTCCGTTTGTCCCCCGTACGCCTTTCCCGTGTCTGATGGTGGACGTCCGTGGGCGCTTGCGGGAATACTCCGGCGTGTCCACCGCCATCTCACTCTGCACGCTCCAGTGTTGGGTTGACAACGTTGTCGTCCCGGGGTCGTGCGTGCGTTCCGCGACTCCGGAGAGGCCACATGCCCATCAGATCCCACGCCCCGACGCCGCGCGTGACGCCACCGGGAGCCGCCCGCGGGCACCACGGCCGCCTGCGCGCCACGGTCGCGGCGCTGCTCACCGGGTCGCTCGCCTTCGCCGCGCTGGCGGGCGCCGGTACGGCCGCGGCGGCACCCTCGGCCAAAGCGTCCAACACGTCCCACACGTCCGGCGCGACGAGCGGCACCGACTACACCAAGCTCGTCGACCCCTTCGTCTCCACCGCGGGTGACGACGGCAACGACCTGCCGGGCGCCGAGGCGCCGCACAGCCTCGCCAAGGTCAACCCGCTGACCACACCGGGCCGCAACCACACCGGGTACGACTACAACGAGAGCCGCATCGCCGGGTTCACCGCGACGAATCTCGACGGCGTCGGCGGCTCGGGCGGCGGCGGTGACCTGCTGGTCGTCCCGACGTCCGTGCGCTACGACAAGCGCCCGGCGCCCAGCACGTACGCGCACCCGTACAGCCACAACGACGAGACGGCGACGCCCGGTTACTACCAGGTGGGGCTCGGGTCGGTCTCCGGGACCGCCTCGGCGGTGACGCGGGACGCCGGGACCGTCAAGGCCGAGATGACGGCGACGACGCGTACGGCCCTGGAGCGCTACAGCTTCCCGGACGGCGCCGAGCCCCAACTCGTCCTCGACCTCGCGAACAACTTCACCAGCCGCACCCGCACGACGATGAAGGCGACGACGCTCCCGAACGGGACGACCTCGATCACCGGCCTCATCGCGGGTTCGTTCAACGGCGCCTCGTACCAGCTCTATTACGCCGCCACGACCAATGTCCCGGTGACCTCGCTGAAGAGCTGGGGCAACGACGGCACGCTGGGCGACGCGACCACGCGGGACGGCTCCGACGCCGGAGCGGTCCTCGGATTCGACACGGCGGACGGGCGCGACGTCGAACTGCGCGTCACGCTCTCGCCGATCAGCGCGGAACAGGCCGTGACCGACCAGCGCAACGAGGTCGGCGGCCTCACCTTCGACCAGGCGCGCGCACGGACGAAGGCGGAGTGGAACAGCACGCTCGGCGCCGTCGCCGTCAGCGCGTCCGCGACGTCCGACCCCGGGTCGACGCTCACCAAGGAGTTCTACACGCACCTGTACCGGATGTACGGGCTGCCGGTGAACGCCACGAGCACCAGCGGGACCTACCGCGGCGCGGACGGCGCGGTGCACACCGCGAACGGCTTCACGTACTACGACGGCTGGTCCACCTGGGACGACTTCAGGAAGTACTCGGTCGAGGCGTACATCGACCCGGCCACGTACCGGGACCTGGTGCAGTCGCTCATCGTGCTCTTCGCCGACGCGCACGCCTCGGGCAAGAGCCTCGGCAGCCTCACCCACTCGGTGCCGACCGTGCGGTGGGAGCGCTCGGCGGTGGTGATCGCCGACGCGCTGTCGAAGGGGTACAAGAACTTCGACCGGCTGGACGAGGCGTATCCGGCGCTGCTGTCGTACTCCGGGTTCTACACGGGCGCGCAGTTGCGCCAGGGATACGTCACCGGTGATCCCGGTACGACGGTCCAACGCGGTTACGACCAGTGGGCGTTGTCCGTCATCGCGGGCGCGCTCGGCAAGGACGCGGACGCCGCCAAGCTGCGCACGCAGTCGACGATGGCGATCGACAACCTGGTGAAGTCCGGTGCCTGGACGGCCGGTGACGGCACCAAGGTCGGTCTGCTGACGCCGCGCGCGTCCGGCGGCGACTGGCAGAGCGCCGACCACGAGAAGTTCGAGGCGGCCGGTCTCTACCAGGGCACGCTCTGGCAGTACCACTGGTACGACGCCTACGACATGGGCGGCCTCATCAAGGCCATGGGCGGCGCCAAGGCCGGAAAGGCCGCCGTCGACCACATGTTCGGCGAGGACTCCGCCCTCGACAACGGCTCGACCATGCTGCACTCCAACGCGAACGAGATCGACCTCCAGGCCCCGTACCTCTTCAACTACGTCGGCGAGCCCAGCCTGACGCAGAAGTGGGTGCGCGCCATCTACACCGGCTCGACCTGGAACCGGTACATCGCGACGGGCTCCACCAACGAAGCCCCCAGCGGCGGCGGCGAGTTCACCCCGCCGGTCAAGACGCAGGTCTACAAGCTCGCCCCGAACGGCTTCCTGCCGACCATGGACAACGACGCGGGCACCATGTCGACCATGTTCGTCGCGGCGGCCCTCGGCCTGTTCCCGGTGACCGCGGGCTCCAGCCAGTTCCAGATCGGCAGCCCGTTCTTCGACTCCACGACGATCACGTACGCCAACGGCTCGCGCTTCACGGTGAAGGCCGGCGGGGTTTCGCCGACGAACTACTACGTGCAGAGCGCGACCCTCAACGGCAAGCGTTTCGGCGACACTTGGCTGGACTACTCGCAGATCATCGCCGGCGGGACCCTCGACTTCACCATGGGCGCCAAGCCCTCCCGGTGGGGCGTCGACACCAAGCCCGCGTATTCGCTGGACACCGACACCGGCCACGGCGGCACCGGAACGGGCAGCACCGGCACCGTCATGTCCGCCCGCCCGGACACCGTCGCCACCGCCGCCGACGGCACCGTCCACGGCAGCGTGAAGCTCACCCTCTCAGGACCGGCGTCCTTCGCCGCCCGCAGCGGCACCAGCCTCACCAGGACCGGCGCGGCGAGCGTGACCGGCCTGCCCGGCGGCGTGACGGCCGACCTCCGCGTGACCGGCTCGCGTACGGCGACGCTGTCGCTCACCGGCACCGCGAAGGTCGACGCGCGCTACGGCATCACCTTCCGCGACGCGGCCTTCGCCCACGGTGTGCGCGCCTCCACGGTGAGCGGCACCGGCATCTCGGCGACCGACCCGCTGACCGTCTCCGCCGCCGCGGTGTACCGCGCCTCGCTCGGCGCGCTCGTCGGCCAGGCGTCCCTGGTGCGCGGCGGCAACTACTCCGACGGCTCCTGGACGCTGTTCCGTTCGGCGCTGGAGCGCGCGCGGACCGTCCTCGCGGACACCGCCGCCAGGACGGGCACGCTCATGGCGGCGCAGGACGCGCTGCGTTCGGCCGCCGACGCGCTCACCATCGACGAGGGCGGCTACGCCGTACTCCAGGCCGAGGCCCCCGACCAGATGGAGGGCCCCAGCCTCGTGAAGGAGGCGTACTACTCCGACGGCGACCTCGGCGGGGTCACCGAGGGCGCCTGGGAGCGGTACAACAAGCTGGACTTCGGCGGGGTCGCCCCGCGCAGCGTCGCGGTCCGCTACGCCAACTCGCAGGCCACGAGCGCGAAGCCGAGCAGCGTGGACGTGCACGCGGGCGCCGCGGACGGCCCCGTCGTCGCCACCGTATCCCTTCCCGGCACGGGCAGTTGGCAGACCTACACCACCGTGCGGGCGGCCGTCACCGACCCGGACGCGCTGCTGGCCGCGTCCGGTGCGACGTTCGTCTTCCACGCGCCGTCCGGCCAGCAGTGGGTGTCGAACTTCGACTGGTACCAGTTCTCGCCCGAGGCGGTCTCCTCGTCGCCCTCGACCACGCTCGCCACGCTCACGGCGGCCAACAGCACCACGACCGGCGGCGGTTCGCTGCCGCTCAGCCTCGGCAACGGCATCTTCGAGAACACCACGAACGGCGCGTGGGCCCAGTGGAAGGCCGCCGACCTCAAGGACGGCACCGACACCGTCACCGTCAGCTACGACAAGCCGCAGTCGCGCGCCGCGTCCGACTCGCACCTCGAACTGCACCTCGGCTCGAAGGACGGCGAGAAGGCCGTCGACATCCCGCTCGACTACACCGGCTCCGGCTGGGGAACCCTCGCCACCGCGACCGTCCAGCTCGACCCGGCGGTCTTCACCGGCGTCCAGGACGTGTACGCCGACTTCGTCTCCAGCACCCAGTCGTCCTCGCAGCCGTACGTGGCCAACGTCTACTCGCTGACCCTGACGCGCACCGCCGACGCCCCGGTGGGCTTCGACGCCACCGCGTTCGACTCCAACAGCGGCGGCGGCCTCAAGAGCGAGCCGGTCGGCTGGACCGGCTCCGGCTCCACCACCGACCTCGGCGGTACGTACAACGGCGCCTGGGCCGGCTACGGCGCCGTCGACTTCGGGTCCGCCCCGAAGAACACCGTCACCTTCACCTACGTCAACAACTCCGCGCGCTGCGGCACCGGTTCCGCCGTCCAGCTCTACCTGGACTCCTTCGACGCGGCCGATCCGGGGACGCCGTACGCGACCGTCCCGCTGCCGGTCACCGGAAGCGCGTGGTCGTCGGGAGGCACGACGAGCCTGACGCTGCCCACGCCGGTCACCGGCACCCACACCGTCCACCTGCGGCTGCTGACGACTCCGGACTCCTCGCACCCGTACGTCGCGAATCTGGGCCGGATCACCTTCAGCCATGTCGACACGCCCGCCGCGACGGACAAGACCGCGCTGCGCGAGGCGATCGACCGGTACGCGGGACTGTCCGGTGACGCGGCGCGCTACGACACGATCGACTTCGGCGTGTTCCGGCGTGAACTCGCCTCCGCGCAAGCTCTGTTGGCCGCCGACGACGCGGCCCAGCTCGAAGTCGACACGCAGACCCGCAGTCTCACCCTCGCCGCCGACCAGCTGATTCCGCTGCCCCGGCTGCGACTTGAGAACCTGGTCGGCACGGCGTCGGCCCTCGACAACGCGCGCTACACGGACGCGTCGTGGAAGGCGTTCACCACCGCGCTCGCCGCGGCCAAGGCGGCCGTCGCGGACGACAAGGCGACGGACACGGCCCTCACCGCGCGCTACCAGGCCCTCGACCGCGCGATGTCCGCGCTCAGGACGAAGCCCAAGACCGTACCGGCCGTGCCCGGCGCGGTGTCGGCGACCTCGTCCGGCGCGAGTGTGACCGTCGCCTGGGCCGCGCCGCAGGACACCGGCGGCTCGCCCGTCACCGGCTACCGGATCAGCCTCGGCGACGGCCACCAGGTCGAGATCCGCGACCCGAACAGCCGCGGCACGGTGTTCACCTCACTGCCCGTGGGCCGCTCGTACACCGCGCGCGTCCAGGCGCTGAACGCCGTCGGCGCCTCGCGGCAGAGCGCCGCGACCGCGCCCGTGGTGACCGGCGGCGGCAAGCCGCAGAAGCCGCACGTGACGGGGGTGACCACGGACGGCAGCCACGTCCGGGTGACCTGGCGGGCGGCCGGAGACGGCGGATTCCCGGTCATCGGCTACACCGTGACCCTCGACGACGGTTCCACCGCGCACCTTCCCGCCACGATCGGCACGGCGCTGCTCACGGTCTCGGGGAATTCGGCGGCCAAGTCCGAGGGCAACACGGAGGGCAACACGGAGGGCAAGGCGGCCAAGGCCAAGGCCCACTCGGCCACCGTCACCGCGGTGACGCTGGCCGGGACCTCGGACGACCCGGCCGCCGCCCAGGACGCGGCGACCCCGGCGTACACCCCGTCCCCGTTCCCCGACGAGACGCTGAAGGCGAGCTACGCGTCGGACAAGTGGCCCGCGACCGGCGACGGTTCCGACTACTTCACCAACCTCCTCAGCGGTTTCGACCACCTCCCCTCCAGCGTCCTCGGCGCCAACTCCAAGGTCGCTAAGGGCGCGCCGATCACCGCGGAGAACGACGAGATCGCGGTGCGCGTCAACAACGCGGCCACGCAGAAGGAGGTCGACAGGGCCGAGGTCGACGCGACGCACAGTGCCACCGTCACCCTGGCGGACGGCCTCGGCTCCCGGCTCGGCGCGATCTACAGCGACGCGCTGAGCGGCGGCCAACTGCCCAAGACCAACGCCCTGTTCGGCCGGGTCACCCAGGGTCTCGACACCCACGACGCGGCCAAGGACCACTACGGCTACCTGCGCCCGTACGTCCGGCTCGGCTTCGTCGGCGACGGCGGGGACGTCTACGAGTCGCAGGACGGCTCGTACAGCGGCCTCGCCACCAGCGGCTCGTACCCGAGCGGTCACACGTACGGCGGATACGAGGCCGGGACCGTACTGGCCACGCTCCTGCCGGAGTTGGCGCCGTCGATCCTCGCCCGCACCTCGGAGTACGGCGACAACCGGGTCATCCTCGGCTTCCACTACCCGCTCGACGTCATGGGCGGGCGCATCACCGGACAGGCCACCGTGGCCCACCGGTGGGCCGACCCCGACTTCGCGCAACTGCTCACACAGGCCCACACCGAGATCGAGAACGTGCTGCTCGCACAGTGCGAGAAGCGGGGATACGGCGACACGCTCGCCGCCTGCGCGGGCGACTCCTACGGCGGCCTCACCACGGCGCAGGACATCGACGTCTACACGCAGCGCCTGACCTACGGCTTCTCCCGTACGGGCAAGGCCGGTCAGCCCCTCACGGCGCCGGCCGACGC
Organism: Streptomyces sp. NPDC093221; assembly: GCF_044753885.1. NCBI lineage: Bacteria > Bacillati > Actinomycetota > Actinomycetes > Kitasatosporales > Streptomycetaceae > Streptomyces > Streptomyces sp. NPDC093221. The sequence continues at coordinate 408,216 of NZ_JBIVOA010000001.1, forward strand.
GGCGGCCCTGCTGGTCACCGCGTTCCCCGACCTCACCGCCGGGCAGCGCACCCAGATCCTCCAGCAGACCGCCACCGACTCGGGCTACCCGCTCGACCTCACGGCGGACGGCGCACCGAGCTGGGAGCGGATCAATCTGGCCGCCGCGATGGCCGCGCGCGTCGTGGTCAACCACGACGGCTCGGTCACCGTCACCAACCACGCCGACGCCACGAAGGCGAGCGTCGCCGACGCGAGTGCCCTCAAGGTCGGGGGAGTCGCCGTCGACGGCTTCGACCCCGAGGTCTCCACGTATGTCGTCGACCTCCCCGCCAACGGCAAGGTCCCGGCGGTCACCGCCGTCCCGGCCCAGCCCGGCACCCGGGTCAAGGTCACCGACGGAAGCGCGGTCGTCTCCTCGACCGCGCCGCGCTCCACCACCCGCACCGTCACCCTGACCTCACCCAACGGCTCGGTGACCCGTACCTACACCGTCGCCTTCCACCGGTCCGCGCGGGGCAACGGGCACTGACCGCGTCCCGATCCGCCTAGCCCCGCGGGGCCCGACCGCATCCTGGCCGGGCCCCGCGGTGTGTTGCGGGGCTCGCGGACGCAACACCCCTGCGCGGCCTACCGGTTCGAGGTAGCGGGACCGTCCGAGGAACGGTCCGTCGGGCGGGCCGTGGTGGGGGTCGGAGTGGGCGAGGCGGAGGCGGATTTGGAGGGCGGTCCGGTCCGCGTGGCGGCGCTCGGGGACGGGGCCTGGGCCGTGGGCCGGGTCTTCGCCGTGGCGGGGGCGTCGGTCGGCGCGGGGCGCGGCGTCGGGGTGGTGGCGGCGGGCCTGGCCGCGGGGCCGCTCGCGGGCGGCGTGCCGAGCGGGATCGCGGGCGCGGCGGGCGACTGCGGTCCCGCCATGCGCAGCGGCAGCGCGACGAGGACGGCGACGGCGCCGGACAGGCCGACCCCGACGGCGATACGGAGCAGGCGGCGGCGGGCCGCGCCCCGGCGGATCTTCTCGTACCGGCCGGGCGGCAGCCCGAGATGGTCGGGGGCGGGCCGCAGGATGACCGTCAGCGGGTCCTCGGGGTCAAAGTCCTGACCGTCGTCAGACTGTGTGATCAAGGCTTCTCCTCAAGTGGGCGCGCAGCAGTTCCCTGGCGGTGTGGAGGTCGGACATGACCGTCCCCTCCTTGCGGCCGGTGAGCAGGGCTATCTCCCGGATCGGGAGGTCGGCGTAGTAGTGCAGCAGGATCGGCACGCGCAGGCGTTCCGGCAGCGACTGCACCAGCATGCGCAGCGACGGGTCGGTCTGCTCGGCCGGCGGCCGTACCGCGGCTTCCACGGTGGCCCGGCGTACGGCCCTGCGCTCGCGCTCCAGCTTGCGCCAATGATCCCGTACGAGATTGGTCGCGGTGACGTACAGGAAGCCGCGCGGCTCGGCCACCGCCGTCCAGCGCGCCCAGAGCCGGGTGAACGCCTCCGAGGCGATCTCGTGGGCCGTCTCGTCGTCGTCGACCAGGCGGCGGCACCAGCCGGCGAGGCGCGGATAGAAGGCGGCGAACAGCTCGGACGCTGCCTTCTCGCGGGACCGTTTCAACGCTCTCCATGTCGGGGGCAGGGTGGTGCTGTCGCGGACTTCTTGCGGGTCGTGCGGGTCGTCGCCGACTCTCGCGGTCGTTTGGTTTCTTACGGTTCCTTATGTTTTCTTACGGTTCCTCGCGGTCCTGGGTGGCCGCTCGGGGAGGGTCCCGGGCCGCCGACGTACGGGGATCGGCGGCGGCCCGGGACTCGGGGAAGGCGTCAGGAGACCGCCTTGGCCATGGTTCGTCGTGACGCGCCCGCTACGGGATCAGCGAGGCGAAGACGATGACGTTGTCGCGGTAGCCGGTGCCTTCGCGCGGGCCGCCGCACGTGATGAGCCGCAGCTCGGGACGGTTCACGTCGCCGTAGACCGCGTCCGTCGGGAAGTCCGACTTGGCGACCGTACGGACGTCGGTGACGGCGAACCGCGCCGCCTCGCCGTTCTTCAGGCGTGCCACGATCCGGTCGCCCGCGCGCAGCCGCGCGAGGTGACGGAAGACCCCGTCCCCGTACGCGCCGACCGTGACGTGGGCGAGGATCACCGAGGGGCCGGTCTGGCCCGGTGTCGGCGAGCCCCGGTACCAGCCCGCGCGGTCGTGCGCCGTGATCGGCGGGACCTCCACGGTGCCGTCCGGGGCCAACCCCAGTTCCATGACCGGGGTGTTGACCCCGATGGCCGGGACCTCCAGCCGCACCGGGACCGAACGCGCCAGCGCGCGTACCGACTTCGCGGCGGGCCGCGAAGAGGGCGGTGCGCCGGTGGGACGTTCGGTCACGGCGGTACGGCGCGAGGTGTCACCCGAGGCGTCGCCCGCTGCGTGGCCCGCGGCGTGATGGCCGCCGCAGCCGGTGAGCAGGAGGGCGGCCGTCACCGCGGTGACGAAGGCGCGCCGGGGGCCGGTGAGTCGGAAGCCCGCGGTCCGATCGCCCGCGCTCCGGTCGCCCGCGCTCCGGTCGCCCGCGCCGCGGTCGCTCACGTCTCGGAAGCCCGTGTCTCGGAATCCCGCGCCGCGGTCGCCCGCGCTCCGGTCGCCCGCGCGGCCGGAGGTCACGCCCCGGTCGCCCGCCGGCGGCGTACGAGGAGGACCGCCCCGCCGCCGAGCGCGAGCACCGCGGCCGCGCCTCCGCCGATCAGGCCGCCGTCGTTTCCGCCGTGCGAGGCCACCGGCGCCTCACCGGTGTTCGGCGCTCCCTTCGGCACCGCGGGGACCTGGCCCGACGTCGCCTTGGTCGGCGCGGGGGACGCGGAGGGCCGCGCGGACGAGGTGGCGTCCGAAGGCCCGGTCGACGGCGCGGCCGACTGCGTCTTCACGCTGGTCGGGGTGGGGGTCGGGGACGCCCCGTCGGCGAACGCGGGCACACCGCTCGCCAGCACGGCAGTGCACGCGAGTGCCACGGCGCTCAGAACAGTTCGGCGCATGAATCGCTCTCTTTCGTCGGCCCGCCCGCGCGGTCACGCGCGGGCTGAGGTGCGGATCGACTGAAAAGACGAGACGCGGGCGGAACGGATTGTAAAGAGCTGGCAAAGCCGCCGAACGGTGCTTCAGGCGCCCTGCCCGGCGTCGCGGTCGACCGCGCTCATGTCGCCGGTGCCGGGGACGCCGTCGGCGCGCGCGTACCGCAGGTGCACGGTGCCCTTCGGGCTGGCCACGGGCGGTGCGAGCAGGGTGACGTTCGTGGGGACCGCGCCGCCGTCGAACACCTTCTTCCCGACGCCCAGCATGATCGGGTGCACCCAGAGGTCCAGCCGGTCGAACAGCTTCTCGCGCAGCAGCGTCTGCACCAGGTTCAGGCTCCCGACCACCTTGATGTGCTCGTGCCGCTCCCGCACCTCGCGCACCGCCGCCACCAGGTCCGGCCCCAGGTGCGTCGACCCCGCCCACGACAGATCGGGCGTACCCCGCGAGGCCACGTACTTCGGCACGCTGTTGAAGAGCGTGGCGAACCCCCCGTTGTCCCCGTCCTTCTGATGCGGCCAGTACCCGGCGAAGATGTCGTACGTCCGCCGCCCGAGCAGCAGCGCGTCCGTCCCCTCGTACGCCGCGTCCACCTGCGCCCCGGCCACCTCGTCCAGCATCGGCACCTGCCACCCCCCGTACGAGAACCCCTCCGGATCCTCCTCCGGCCCCCCGGGCGCCTGCCCCACCAGGTCCAGCGTCGTGAACAGCTCGATGTGAATGAGACCCATGACGTACTCCCGATCGGTGTCTTTTCCCCGTCCAAGAGGTAGACCCCCACCACCCCCCGAACTCATCGCCCGGATTCGGGCCGCTGCCGGCTGACCGGGTCCGGTCCGGGGGCCTTCTCTCGGCGCGGAGCCGCCCTGCCCGGGGGTGTCCGCGCGGCCCCGGGCAGGGCGGGTGGGTCGGGTTGGGTCGGGTCAGGTGGCGGGGCAGGGGTCGGTGGAGGTGAGGAGGGCGGCGGTGCTCTGGGCGATCGTGACGTGGACGCCGGTGAGGAGAGTCAGGGAGAGGGCGGTGACGGTGATGCCCTTGCCTCCGGCGACGGTCGTCTGCTGATTGATGACGAGGGAGCCGACGAGCGGCAGGGCGATGGTGGTGTTGGGCGCGGCGTTGGCGGCGACGGTGACACCGGCGACGCGGAGGTTGGTCAGGACGGTCGAGCCGGTCGAGGAGACCGGTCCCGGCCCGGTGTCGGTGAGGGACTGCCGTGCCCGGGCCGAGGTGCCGACGAGGTCGGCGGTGATCAGGCCGCCGAGGAGATTGACGCCGGTGGTCTGGGCGTGGGCCGCGGCCGTACGGGTCCCGTCGCTGTCGACGGTCCCCGAGGCGTCGGTGGTCAGGACACCGAGGTTGCCGACGGTGCCGAGCCCGGCGCTCACCACGGAGTGGCTGTCGCTGCCGGGCAGCGGCGTGCAGGAGTGGGCGGACGGTGCCAGCGGCCCGATGTCGAGCAGCGGCGAGGTGAGCCGTACTCCGTGCGCGCGGGCGTCGAAGACGGGCGCGGTGAAGGTCACCGAGGCGCAGCCCGGCAGGTCGACGCCGACCGGGGCGGTGATCGACGAGCCGCAGATCTGGTACGTGCCACCGTCGTTGGAGGTGAGCTTGACGGTCGCGGTGCAGGACTGCTGACCGGCGGCGAGGTCACCGCTCACGGTCACCGTGCCGTCCGCCGCGTTCGCGGTGGCCGTTCCCGTACCGCAGTCGGTGGTCGCGCTGCTGCCGTCCAGCCGCAGCCCGTCGGGGAGTTGGGCGCCGAAGGACCAGCCGTTCTTGGCGGCCAGCTCACTGGTGTTGGTGACGGTGAAGGTCAGGGTGGTGGGCGCGCCCACGGGCAGGTGCGCCGGTGCGAAGCCCTGGTCGAGCTGCGGAGTGGCGTCCAGCAGACGGACGTTGTCGATCGCGCCGTCGTTGCCGTTGCCGCTGGCCTGCTCGTTGACCAGCCGGATACCGGCCGAGTCGCCGCTGAACAGCACCGAGCCGTTGCTGGCGTACGTACCCACCGAGGTGCCGCCGATCACCGAACCGGGGTTCTGGCACGGGTCGATGGGGGAGGTGAACGCGGCGCGCGCGGTGCCGCCGTCGAGCAGGTAGAAGGCGAGCAGGGGGTGGCTGGCGAAGCAGTTCTGGGCCGCCGCGTCCACCGAGAAGGTCAGGAACCGGTGGTTCGCGCTCAGCGGGATCGGCCGTACGGTCTCCAACTCGGTGCGCCCGGCGCCCGGATCGCCCGAGGTGTAGGCGGTGAGCGAGTGGTTGGTGGACGCGTTGCCGCCCGCCCACGTGCCCAGCGCGACGGCCATCTGCTTGTTCGCGTTCCAGAAGCCGCCGCAGTTGACGCCCGGCGGGGGACTCGCGGGGCCCTGCTGCGAGACGAGCAGACCGTTGCAGGAGGTCAGCCACGCCGGATCGGCGGTGTACGTCTCCGCCAGCGGCGCCGCGCCCGTGTAGTCCGGCAGCGTCGTCACCGCCGGGCCCTGACCGTTCTCGAAGTCCTCCGTGAACACGCTCGTCGGCGCGCTCGGCGTACCGGGCTGACCGGGCGTGTTCGCCTGCGCCGGGCCGCCCGCGACCAGCGATCCCGTGGCCAGCACGGTCACCCCTAACAGCGCCGTGGCCACCCGCCTGCGCCACCGCCGGTCCGCCCGGCCACTGGCCCCGCCGCTCCCTTCGCCGCGCCGTCTTCCGTCGATACCGGTATCTGCCAGGCCGAAGCCTCTCATCGACAATCTCCTTCGTACGGGCACGCCGGTGCGCCGTCCGATCGCTCGTCAACAGGCCCGCCGTGCCGACGCGTTGCGCGTCTGCGGTCACCCTCCCCGCCCCCCGCCCCTGCGCACATCGGCGCGCGCCGCCCCGCTTGATGCACACGAGGTCCCGTACGCCGCACAAGCCGGTGCGTACTGCCGCAAGCCCCCGGTCTGTGCCCGGCCGACCGATTCGGGAGGTTTGCCGAGCCGTTTCCCGGCGGTCACGCGGTCCGCCGGACGGCACAGGCGGGCGCAGCACCTCCGCCAATCCGCCCGACCGGCACCGCGCGTCCCGGATACCAGCCGGCTGACCGTGCGACACGCTCGGTCAGCGCGGACCAACGCGGCGGGACGGGCCCGCCGCCCGGCACCGGCCGACGCCGGTCGCCCCCGTGGATCGGCCTCTCCAACGCCCGGCCCCGTGTTCCGCGAGCGGTCAGTCGCCGAAGTGCTGGGGCAGGTCTCCGGCATCCCAGAGCGCGTCGAGCTTGGCGAAGAGCGATTCCAAGTCCTTCAGGAGGATGTCGCGCGCCGCTTCGGGGAGTTGGAGGAGCGGGTCATCGAAGCTCGGCCCGGCGTCGGGGCCCGTCCATCCTTTGTGGCGCCGACAGGACGCGCACCACATGTAGGTGATGCGTACGGTGCGGTGGGGTCCCACCCGCCGGTAGACGTACGTTCGCACCGCGACGGCTCCGCATGCCGGGCAGGCGCGCTCACCGGGTTCATCGACGAATCTCGGGCCGGCCAGTAGCTGCTGGACCTGCTCCGCATCGAATTCCCGCACCGCTCGCCCCTCGTCAGCCTGTCCTGGACTTGAACAGCGACAGCATACGTTGGCCGTATTCCTCCGCCGCGTCCTCCGTGCCGCCCCAGATATGACTGGGCGCGACGGTCTCGCCCCACAGCGGCTTCGAATTGAGCGACAGCCGGAACTGCTGATGGTGGTAGATCTCGTGGAAGACGGTGGCGACGCCCTCGTCCATGCTGCGCAGACCCAGGTCGGAGATCTGGATCAACGGCAGCCCCCGGGGCCCGAGTTGGGGTGTGCCGGACACCAGGTGCGGGCTGTTGCCGAAACCGAGTCCGGTCGGCGTGTGGATCTCGGGAACGTGCACGATGTCGTAGTGGCTCACGGACATGTCCGCCTTGCCCAGCGCCATGCGCAACTGCCGGATGCTGATGGGCGCACCGAGCTGGCCGCCGGGAAGGCCCTGCGACGGGCCCCGGAACACGTTGATCAACGAGGAACAGGGTGAGAGGCCGAGCGGATCGGCCAGCACCGTGGGGTTGATGACATCGGCGTAGTCGTCGGGCCCCGGAGCCAGACCGAGCGGATCGGGGCTCAGGTAGCGTCCGGTCTCGGGGTCGAAGTAGCGGTGGTAGTTGTAGTCGAGGCCGGTCTCGGGGTCGTGGTAGCGGCCCGGACTGCGCAGCGGGCAGTCGACCGGGTCCCCTGCGGCCGTCTCCGACGCGGCAGCCGCGGTTTCCTCTTCCGCCGTCCGCGTGGTCTCCGGCAGCCACGGATGACCGCGTCGCCGCCAGGCGACGGCGCCTTCAGGACCGACGAGTTCGGTGGGAGCACCGGCCAGGTCCGTGATGACGGCGAGGAACCGGCGGTCGATCTCTTCCTGCGGCAGGTCCGCCACCGCCTCGGCCGTACGCCTGCTGTGCACCTGCGCGACCGCGCGCGGGCCCTCTCCCAGCAGGCACTCCCAGGTGGTGACCGCTTCCTGGGACCCGGTGACCACGGTGTCCGCCGGCGCGGCCGGGACGCGCACCTGCTCCGCGAGGACCTCTCCGTCCCAGGCGAACCGGACTTCCCCGGCCGCACTGCCGTCCGCCGTCACCAGCTTCTTGGACGTACGGCGTCCCAGCGCGTCGTAGGCGTACGCGGCGACACTGCCGTCCGGGTTGGTGACCGACCGGAGCCGGTCCTCCGCGTCCCACCCGAAGGTCCAGCGCAGCCGACCGCCGGACAGCAGCATCCGGGTCTTGACGGCGACGCGGCCCCGCTCGTCGTACGTGTAGCGGACGCGGCCGGAACGCAGCACCCGCGATCCCGACACCTCAGGAAGCGGCGGACGCCGGTCGTCCGGCCCGGCACCGCGGGGATCACCGGTGTCGACGTCAGTGATCCGCCCGGCGGCATCGAGCGTGAACCGGTGCGTGCCGCCGACGAGTTCGGCTATCTCCGTCGGATATCCGTCGGGCCGGTAGCGGTACCTGCGCTCCTGGACCGGGCGCCCGCTCGCCTCGTCCACGAGGGACTGGACCGTCAGGCGGCCGACCGGGTCCCAGCTCTGCCGCAGCCGGGCCGTCTGCCCCAACCGCCGCTCGGTCTCCCGGCCGTCGCGGTCGTAGGTGAACTGGAGCGACTGGTCGCCCATCCGCAGGCCCACCGGTCGGTTGCCCTCGTCGTAGGTCCACGCACTCTCGACGCCCGAGGGAGTCCGGCGGCCGATCCGGCGTCCCATCGCGTCGTAGCGGCTGGTCATGACCAGCCCGTCGCAGCTCTCGGCGACGAGCCGACCGCCCTCGTCGTAGGTGAACTCCACGACGGCGGAGGCGTTTTCGGCGCGCAGCATGCGACCGGTGGCCGAGTAGGCGAAGACCGCGTCGCCGTCGGGCGTGACCATCCTGGTCACTCGTCCGCCCGCGTCCCGCTCGTAGCCGGTCGTACCCCCGTGGGCGTCGACACTGCCGATGAGCTGCCGCGCGGCGTCGTAACGGTGCGTGCGCGTACGCCCGTTGAAGTCGGTCTCACTGACCAGGTTGCCCACGGCGTCGTAGGTGTACGACCAGGTCAGACCGTCGTCGTCGCGCACCTCGGTCAGTCGCAGCTCGGTGTCGTAGGTGTAGCGCAGACGTGATCCGTCGGGTGCGGTCCGCTCGGCCGGGAGACCGAAGTGCGTCATCGTGAAGCGGTGCACACCGCCCGCCGGATCGCGGTAGGCGACAAGGTCGCCCTCGGCGTCGTACTCCCACTCCTCCGCCGAACCGTCCGGCCGCCTCCGCCACAGCGGCCGGCCCTCGGACGACCAGCCGGTCCTGACGGACTGTCCCGTGTGATCGGTGACCTCCGCGACACGGCCGAAGGCGTCACGGACGTACGCGGATTCCCCGCCGTCGGGGTCCACGACCGCCACGGGCAGCCCGGCCGCGTCGGTCCGTATGCGCCGGGTCGCGCCGAGAGCGTCGGTGACCGACGTCAGCGCGCCGCGGTCGTCGTACGTGTACGCGGTCGTCGCACCGGCCGCGTCCGTGGTGTCCAGCAGATTCCCGTGCGCGTCGAACCGCTGGCCGACCCGCGCCCCGTCCGGATCGACGGCCCGTACGGGAAATCCGAGGTCGTCGTACTCGATCCGTGCGACGGCGCCGTCCGGATAGGTGATGCCGGTGCAGTGGCCCAGGCCGTCGTACGTGTAGCGCGTCGTGCGTCCCAGCGGATCCGTACGGCTCAGCAGCCGGTCGTAGCGGTCCCACGCCGATGTCGTGCTGTGCCCGAAGTGATCGGTCTGCCGGATCAGTTGGCGAGCGACGTTGAACTCGTAGGTCGTCGTGGCGCCGACCGAATCGGTGGCCACCGTCGTCCCCGGCGCGCTGTCGTAGACATAGCTGTAGGCGAGGACGCCGTCGGTTCCCCCGGTGCGGACGCAGCGGCCCTGGTCGTCGTAGGCGTACGTGTACCAGGTGTCGTTGCGGTCCTGCCAGCGGGTGATGCGGCCCCGGTCGTCGTAGCCGAAGGTCAGGGGCACGCCGGAGGAGTCGGTGACGGCGGTGAGGTGGCCGTCGGTGTAGCCGAACGCGCACAGGGCGGGCCGGTCATCGGCGGAAGCCAGGTGGAGGGCGGTGATCCGGCCGTCCGCGGTGCTGACGGCGACGCGGTAGCCGCCGCTGTGGGTGACGTCGACGGGGGCGCCGAGGTCGTCGTACGTGATCACGATCCTGTTGGCGTTGCGGTCGGTGATCTCCGCCAGGGCCAGCCCCCCGCGCGGCTGCGCCCGGAAGTGCAGGGTTCGACCGGTGTCGGGCTGGGCGACGGTCATGGTGCTGCCGGGGGTGCCGTCCCAGGTCAGGGGCCAGCGCGGGCCCTCGACGGGGAGCAGTGGGTGGCCGGGCTCAGGTACCGGGTAGTGCAGGACCATGCCGTCGGCGGTGGTGAACCGCACGCCCTGGTCGTCCAGGACCAGCCGCTGGTCCAGCGTGGACGCCCAGGTCGGCCCGAACCACCGGCCGCCGCGGAACCCGGTGCGATGGGCGCGCTCCAGCAACAGCGGGAGGATGCCGGGCAGATGTACGTCGGTGGCGGACATGACCATCTCACCGGTGGCCATGTCGATGGGGTCGCCCGAGGTGAACAGGCCCTTGATAGTGCGGCCGGCGTCCCGTATCGCTCCCGCGCCCTTGCGGACGCTGTTCGCGATGTTCTCCAGGGCCTTGCCGGATTTGAGGAGGGCGGGGAGTTCGCGGGCCATCTTCAACAGGCCGCCGGCGGTGGTGAGGCCCTTGAACATCGGGATGCAGTCCAGGGCCGCGAACAGCACGTCCCAGAGGCTGGCTTTGCCTTGTAGGTATTTCATGACGGTGTCGGCCAGGACCAGGACGGCGGCGGCCAGGACCAGCCACGCCAGGGGGCCGCCGATGATCAGGACGACGATGCCCAGGACCGCGACGATCACCTTGCAGACCGCGATGATGTCGTCCCAGTGGTCCGCGACCCAGTCGACCGCCTTCTCCCACCAGTGCTTGTTCCTGATCCCCGCGTCGCTCGCTTCGTGCAGCGCGTGCTGGGCTGTGGACGCCGCGTCGTCCCTGAGCTGGGCCGCGTCGGCGGCCAGTTGCTTGGCCGCGTCGAGTTTGGCCTGCGCGCTGTGGACGGCGGTGGAGGCGGTGGTGTGGGCGCTGTTAGCGTCCGTGGCATTACGGGCCGCCGCACGCACCTCCTCCGCCGACGGCGGCGGCACGTCCGGCTTCGGGTCCTCCTGGTAGGACGTCGACTTGTCCTGCGCCCGCTTCACCCACGCATCAGCGTTCGTCAACTGGCTTTGCGCGGTGTCCAGTTCCTGGCGGGCGGTGCGCCCCTGCGCCAGCGCCCGGTCCGCGTCCCCCTGCGCGGTCTCCAGCTTCGGCCAGTAATCATCCAGGGCCCCCGACGCGAGGCGGTAGGACCGCTCCAGCTTGTCCAGCTCACCGGGCAGATCCCCGAACTGCCGCCGGTACGCGTCCCCCGACAGCCCCGCCCACTCCTGGACGACGGTGTCACCGCTCAGACCCCGCACCGACCGCAGCGCCGAGGCGACATCATCGGCGAAATCCCCCAGCTTCCGCGCGAGTTCCCTCACCTCGAACGGATCACCCGGCACCGGATCCCGGTCCAGATCCAGCACATCCCAATCCGTCGGACGCCCCGTCACCCCGCCAGCACCCCCATCAGCCTCGGCGAACGCCCCCATCCTTCCAACGGCCCACAGCCCTCGAAAGACGCCCCTGCTCACTCCGACGTCCCACGGGCAACTCATAGTTCCCGGCGCCCCGGCCCGAGCCGGTCGCTCCGTAGCATGGGGCAGGGGTGGTGGCCCCGGTATCGGCGGGGCCACCACCCCTGTGATGATCCGTCAGATCATCCTGCGCAGAGGGTCAGATTGACGGTGTCGCCCTTGTGGACGACGGTCGGGGCGTGCGGGGAGACGGCGATGACGGTGCCCGGCTTGCAGCCGGGGGAGGCCACCTTGATGACCCGGCCGATCTTGAGCTGGGCCTTGTCCACCAGGACGGGCCTGGCCAAGTCGAGCGTGAAGCCCGCCAGTTGGATGGGGATCTCGCCGTACTGCACGGTGGTGCGGTTCTTGTCGGTCGTGGCGGACGTGTGGGCGGCGGGCCGCGAGTCGTGCGAGCCGCCGGTGGTACCGATGGCCAGGGCGGTGCCGGTGCCGGCCACGACGAGGGCGGTGGCGATACCGGCGATGGCCGTGGCCCGCTTGCGACGGGCCCCGCGCGCGATCGCCGCGGTGTCGAAGTGCGGCGCCTCGGCGCCGTTGACGAAGTCGTTCATGGAGTTCACCAGTTCCTGCTCGAAGGGTGTGTAACCCGTGCAGCCGGAAGGCCGCGAACCGTGTGACGTCATCGTGTTCCTTCCGTGGGCTGCGGCGGCGAAGGGGCGGAGGGCGCGGGGAACCGGCCTCTGAGCTTGTCGATTCCGCGAGTGAGCTGGGACCGTACGGTGCTCAGCGAGATCCCCAGATCGGCTGCGATCTGGGCGTCCGACAGGTCGTGGAAATACCGCAGCACCACGACCGTCCGCATGCGCATCGGCAGACCCTGAAGAGCGCGGACCAACTGGTCCCGGGTGTCCACCTGTCCGTACTGGTCCCCCGGAGCGGCCCTGTCGACGCCGTCCTGATACGGGACCGTACGGCGGAATCTGCGCCATCTGTCGTTGGCCAGATTCACCATGATCCGCCGTACGTACGCGTCCGGGGAGTCCTTGGCGGCGATGGTGCGCCACTTGCGGCACGCCCGTTCCAGAGTCTCCTGGACCAGGTCCTCCGCCGTCTGCCGGTCTCCCGTCAAGACGAGCGCGCCGTGGAACAGTACGGCCGACCGGGCGACGACGAAGGCGTGGAAGTCGTTCTCCACCGGCTCGGGCCCGCTCAGTTCCGTACGCGGTATCCGCTCGGTTGCCAGTTCCAGATCCACACGCTCCTCCCTTCCTGTCACCCCTCCTTGACGTGGAAGCGCCCCCGTCTGCTGCACGGCCCCGGTGTGACCTGGACCACAGGCGTGTGGGTCCTACGTGGTGGGGGTGTCGGTGTCGAGGGTGTTGGTGTGGCGTTCGGTAAGGGGGCCGACGCGGAGGTCCTCGCGCATGAGTTTGCGCATGTCGGCGGCGGCTTTGCCGCGTGCTTCCCAGCGGGCGCGGTCTTCGGTGCTGCCGAGGGCGGTGCCGGCGGCGTAGCCGTCGCAGATGCGGCGCAGGCAGTGGAAGACGTTGTTGGAGGCTTTGACGACGGGTTCGGGTGCGATGAGCCACATGCGTTCCGAGGCGGTGGCGATGCCTGATTCCCGGAAGGCTTCGCGCAGCGCGAACGCCCGTGCGTCGTCGGAGGGGTGGTCCCGTCCGGCCAGGGCCCGCAGGGTCTCGCCGAGCACTTTCACGGTGCTGGTGTACTGCGTGTAGATGTCCAGCCGCAGCCGGAGGGCTTCTTTGTCGTCCTCGCGCTTCCAGCGGTTCCGGTCGGCTATGAGGGTGGCGACGATGCCGATCGCGGCGCCGGCCAGGGTGGAGAGCAGTGGCAACCAGTCCATGCGGGCCACCTTGGGCCATCGCGTGACGGCGGCGCCAGGGGACGCCGGGACAGGACCCGTTGGCCGTCGGTATCCCGCCGCCCGTCCGTATCGCGCCTGCCGTCCAAGGAGTTGACGGCCCGTCACTCCACAGTGGCCGCCGCCGTGTGGAAGGCGTGGCGGACGGCGGTGATGCCGTCGGCGGTGCGGGAGGGGTGGACGCGGTTGGTGAGGAGGACGGCGTAGCGGGCGGTGGCGGGGTCGATCCAGAGGCTGGTGCCGGTGAAGCCGGTGTGGCCGAAGGAGTCGGGGCCGGGGGAGGGGCCTACGGGGGAGCCGACCGGGTCCTGGCCCTGCCAGGCGAGGCCGCGGCGCAGGGCGAGGTGGTCGGTGTGGGGGGCCGTCATCTCGACGAAGGTCTCGGGGCGCAGCAGTTCGCGCGCGCCGCCCGCGAGCGACCGGCCGAGCCGTTCCACGTCCGCGAGAGGGGCGAACAGCCCGGCGTGGCCGCCGACTCCGCCCATGACCACGGCGTTCTCGTCGTGCACCTCGCCCGCCACCACGCGTCCGCGCCAGGGGCAGTCCTCGGTGGCGACGGCCCGCGCGCGGCCCGCCTCGTCCGGGTTGAAGCCGGTGTCCTTCAACCCGAGCGGCGCGCAGACCAGTTGCTCCACGAGTGCGTCCAGCGGTTCGCCCGCCGCGCTCTCGGCGATGAGGCCGAGCAGGATGAAGCCCTGGGAGGAGTACTCGACCCGGGTGTCGGGCGCCGAGCGCGGCGGCAGGAGGCGCAGCGCCTCCAACAGGGCCTCGCGCGTGGGGTGTTCGCGGTAGAGCTGGACCTGGCCCGGCAACCCCGAGGTGTGCGTGAGCAGTTGCCGTACGGTGAGGTCCGCCTTGTCGCCGCCCCGGTAGGCCGGAAGATACCGTCCGACGGTGCCCGCGAGGTCCACCGCCCCGCGGTCGACCAGGGCCATCACGGCGAGGCCGACGACGGGTTTCGTCACCGACGCCAGGTCCCACAATTCGTCGCCGGTGAGGGCGGGTCCGTCCCAGGCGCGGGTGCCGGTCCAGCCGCGGTCCAGCGGACCCGCCGCCGTACCGACGGACCAGGCGGCGCCCGAGTACGCGCGGCGCGTACGCCCGGCGGCGACGATCTCCCCGAGCGCGCTCCCGACGCCAGCCCCGAGCGCGCTCCCGACCCCAGCCCCGCTCCCGACTCCGGCGTCAGCCCCGCCCCCGAACTCGTCCCCGACCCCGCTCACGCCAGCTCACCCGCCTCGGTGTCCACTACAAGAAACGGCGTCGCGGGCACGCTGCCCAAGATGCCTCCCGCCGCGCCGACCGGGCCCCTGCCCGACACACCGCCCGAGCCGCCCACGCGACCCGGGCCGCCCACACCGCCCAGCCCCCCCGACACCGTCCGCGCCGCCGCCCGCACCATCGGACCGAACATCTCCACACTCCGCTCGTCCAGCGTGAAGGTCAGGCCGCGCACGCCGATCGCGCCCACCACCCGCCCCTCGCCGTCGAGGACCGGCGCGGCCACCGACCGTACGTCCGGCTCGTCGTACTCGTCGTCCACGGCGTAACCGGTGCTCGCCGCGTCCCGCAGCAGCGCGCGCAGCTCCGCGGCCTCGGTGAGGGTGCGCGGGGTGCGCGCGGCCAGCGGCCCGGCGTCCAGCAGCGCCGCCGTCTCGTGCGGCGGCAGCGCGGAGAGCATCGCGAGCCCCACCCCGCTGCTGTGCAGCGGGACCCGGCCGCCCGGCCGCCCGCTCATCCGGTACTCGCTGGCGGGCTCGGACTCCGCCAGCAGGACGGCCTCGTCGCCGTGGCGTACGGCGTACTGCGCGAGCAGTCCGGTGCGCCGCCGCAGGTCGGCCAGGACCGGGCGGGCGAGCGCGAGGTCGCGGCTGTCGTGCAGCGCGGCGGCGGCGAGCCCGAGCAGCCGGGGTCCGGCGCGGTAGCTGCCGCCCTCGGCGGGCTGGGCGAAGCCGTACTCGGCCAGCGTTCTCAGATGGCGGTGGACGGTCGGTTTGGTCAGTCCTGTGCGTCGTGCGAGATCGCCCAACCGGTGCGGGCCACCGGTCTGTACGAGCGCTTCGAGCACCTCCATCGCCTTGTCGACGGGACCCTTCGCGGGCTCTTGCTCGCTGGCTCGGGTGTTGACCGCTTTCGACATGTCGCTTAGCTTAACCCAACCGCATTCCATCTGCCGGAACGGATGTGTTGTTCAATGGAACGAATACGTCAAGGGCGGGCCGTGGACCGCAGCCGTCCGCGCCGCCGCGACGTCCTGCGCCTCGGCGGCCTGCTCGTGCCGGCCATCGCCGCGCCCGGGCTGCTGACGGGATGCGGCGCCAACCCGGCGAGCGGCGCGGGCAACGTCCTGCGGGTCTCGCAGCCGGGGGACCCGGTGACCATGGACCCGCAGAAGCAGGGCGACATGGTCTCGATGAACGCCCTGATCAACATGTTCGACACCCTCACCACCCGCGGGCAGGACAACACCCTCCACCCGCGGCTCGCGCTGACGTGGACGGCGCGCGACGAGCGCACCTGGCGGTTCACGCTCCGCCCCGGCGTGACGTTCCACAACGGCGAGGTGTGCGACGCGGCGGCGGTCAAGTTCTCCATCGAGCGGCTGCTCGACCCCAAGACCAAGTCACCGATCGTCGAACTGCGGTACGTGAAGAGCGTCTCGGTGGTCGACCCGCTCACCATCGACGTCCACACCACGCTGCACGACCCGATCCTGCCCGACAAACTCTCCCTGTTCGGCGGCGTCGTCGTGCCGCCGCGCTACCTCGCGGAGGTCGGCGACCGGGGCTTCGCGGCCCACCCCGTCGGCACCGGGCCCTTCACGTTCGTCAGTTGGCAGCGCGACCACGAACTGCGCATGCGGGCCTACCCGAAGCACTGGTCAGGCCGCCCGCACGTGGACGAACTGGTCTTCCGTCCGGCGCCCAACGCCTCGTCCTCGCTCGCCGCACTCCAGAGCGGCGGCGTCGACCTCGTCGCCGGACTCACCCCCGACGCCGCGCAGCAGCTCGACGGCTACCCCGGCGTCACCCTGGACGCCTACACCGGCATCCGCACCTCGTACCTGTCCCTGAACACCCTGGAGAAGGGGCCGCTCAGCGACCGGCGGGTGCGCCAGGCCCTCAACCACGCCATCGACGTACCCCTGTTGATCAAGGCGGTGCTCGGCGGCAAGGCGCGCGAGGTGCCCGCGATGATCCCGCACGGCGCCTTCGGCTTCGACCCCTCGGTCAAGCCGTTCACCCGCTCGGTGGAGACCGCCCGCGCGCTGCTCGCCGACGCCGGATACCCGCACGGCTTCAGCACCACGCTCACCGCCTCCAACAACGACTCCAACGTCGCCGAGGCGCTGTCCGGACTCCTCTCCAAGGCCGGTGTACGCGCCAAGGTCAGCCTTCTCGACCCCGGCACGTACGCCAGCCGGCTCACCTCCACCAACCACTCGGCGCTCGGCCCGATGTACCTGGCCGCCAGCACCATCTGGACGCTGGACGGCGAGAGCATGATCCAGTCGAACGTCCGCAGCGACCGCAGGCAGAGCCGCTGGCACTCGAAGGAGGCGGACCGCCTCGTCGACATCGAGGAACTCTCCGTCGATCCCGCCAAGCGCACCAAGGCGTTCGCCGACCTGCAACGGCTGATGCAGCAAGAAGCGCCGTTCGTCTTCCTCTACCAGCTCGACAACATCTACGCCCGCAACCGACGGCCGCGTTGGAAGCCGGGCCCCGCAGGCGTCCTCGACATGTCGAGCGCGGAGGTCTCCCGATGACCGACATCTCCCTCCAGCGGCGGCCGTCCGCCGCCGACGGCGAGCCGCGGGAACGCACCCGCGACCGCGCGGGACTGCGGCTGCTGCGCACCGTCCTGCTCAGGCTCGGCACCGCGCTGCTGGTCCTGCTCTGCACGGCGACCGTCTCGTTCTTCCTCGTCCGGCTCTCCGGCGACCCCGTCAAGCTGCTGCTGCCGCCCGACGCGACGGCCCAGCAAGAAGCCGTACTGCGCGGGTCGTTGGGCCTGGACCGGCCGCTGTTCACCCAGTACCTCGACTTCCTGTGGGGGCTGCCGCGCCTGGACTTCGGCAACTCCCTCTTCTACAACGAGCCGGTACGCACCGTGCTCGCCGACCGGCTGCCCGCCACGCTCCAACTGGCCGCCGCCGCACTGGTGGTGACGCTCGTCGTCGCGGTCCCCGCGGGCATCTTCGCGGCGATGCGCCGCGGCCGGGCCTCCGACCGCACCGTGATGACCGGCGTGCTGCTCGGCCAGTCGACCCCGCCGTTCTGGGTCGGCATCCTGCTGATCCTGGTCTTCGCCGTCGGACTGCACGCGCTGCCCGCCTCCGGCTACGGCACGTTCGCCAACCTCGTGCTGCCCGCGGTCACCCTGGCCGTGTACTCCGTCGCCGTCGTCGCGCGGCTGCTGCGCTCCTCGCTGATCGACGTCCTGTCCTCCGACCACATCCGCACCGCCCGCGCCAAGGGCTTCGGCCCGGTCAAGGTGGTGCTCACCCACGGCCTGCGCAACGCGTCGCTGCCGGTGGTGACCGTGGTCGGCCTGGAGGTCGGCAGCCTGCTGGGCGGCGCGATCCTCACCGAACAGGTCTTCTCCTGGCCCGGCGTCGGACAGCTGACGATCGAGGCCATCTCGCACCGCGACTTCCCGCTCGTCCAGGCCACCGTGCTGTTCTTCGCCGCCACCTTCGTCGTGGTGAACCTGCTCGTCGACCTCTCCTACAGCTTCCTCGACCCGAGGGTGAGGACGTCCCGATGACCGTCACATCACCGGCCGTCGCCGCACCGGCGACGACGGCGGGGCCCGGCCCGCGCACCGCCGCCCTGCGGACCCTGCTGCGCAACAAGCTCGCCGTCGTCGCGCTCGCCGTACTCACGGTCATGCTGGTCTTCGCGGTCTTCGCACCGCTGATCGCCCCGCACGACCCCAACGCCCAGGACCTGCTGCTCCGGCTGAAGCCGCCCGCCTGGCAGTCCGGGGGCAGCGGCGCCCATCTGCTCGGCACCGACCAGCTCGGCCGCGACATGCTCTCCCGCGTCATCTACGGCACCCGGATCTCGCTGCTGGTCGGCGCGGGCGCGGCGCTGCTCGCCGGAGTGATCGGAACCGCCGTCGGACTCGCCTCCGGCTACTTCGGCGGCTGGCTCGACCGCGTGCTCATGCGGCTCGCCGACGTCCAACTGGCCTTCCCCTCCATCCTGCTGGCCCTGGCCGTCGTCGGTTTCCTCGGCTCCGGGCTCTGGTACGTGATCCTCGTGCTCGGCTTCACCGGCTGGGTCTCGTACGCCCGCGTCGTGCGCTCCGAGGTGATGTCGCTGCGCTCGCGCGACTTCATCACCGAGGCCCGCGCGATCGGTGTCACCGACGGCGCGATCATGCGCCGCCACCTGCTGCCCAACGTGATGGCGCCGCTGGCCACCATCGGCACGCTGCACATCGCGGCGGCCATCGTCGCCGAGGCGTCGCTGAGCTATCTCGGACTCGGCGTGCCCAAGGAGACCGTCACCTGGGGCTCGATGCTCGCCGACGGCCAGCTCTACCTCGGCACCTCCTGGTGGGTCGCGGTGTTCCCGGGCATCGCCCTGATGGTCACCTCGCTCGCCGTCAACATCACCGGCGACGCCCTGCGCGACGTCGCGGACCCGAAGGCGTACCGCCGATGACAACCGACCGCACGAGGCCGACCGACCGCACGAGGCCGAGCGACCCTACGAGGCCGACCGACCGCACGACACGGGCCGGGGTCGCACCCGCCCGCCCCGAACCCGTTCTCGAAATCACCGATCTGAGCGTCGACTTCAGGCTCGACAGCTCCACCGTGCACGCCGTCCAGGGCGTCAGCCTCCAGGTCGGCGCGGGCGAAACCCTCGCCGTGGTGGGGGAGTCGGGCAGCGGCAAGACGGCCACCGCGCTGTCGGTGCTCCGCCTCAACCCCGAGCCGCCGTGCGTGTACGCGGGCGGCGAGATCCGCTTCGGGGGACGCGACCTGCTCGCCGTGGGCGAGAAGGAACTCCGCGCGGTCCGCGGCCACGACATCGCCATGATCTTCCAGGACCCGATGACCAGCCTCGACCCGCTCCAGCGGGTCGGCGCCCAGGTCGCCGAAGTGCTCAGGCACCACAGGGGCGTCTCCCGCGCCGAGGCCAAGGAGGCGGCCGTCGCCGCGCTGGACGAGGTCGGCATCCCCGACCCCGAGCGGCGCTACCGGCAGTATCCGCACGAGATGTCCGGCGGCCTGCGCCAGCGCGTGATGATCGCGACGGCGCTGGTCGGACGGCCGCGCGTGCTCATCGCCGACGAGCCGACCACCGCGCTCGACGTCACCGTGCAGCGGCAGATCCTCGACCTGCTCGTCGCACTCCAGGAACAGCACGGCATGGCCGTCGTGCTGATCACCCACGACCTCGGAGTCGTCGCGGAGACGGCCGACCGGGTCGTGGTCATGAACGCGGGCCGGGTCGTGGAGAGCGGGGACGTCATGGACGTCTTCGACCACCCCGCCGAGGACTACACACGGCGGCTGCTGGACGCCACCCCACGATTGGAGTCGGCATGACGCTGCTCGAACTCGACGGACTGCGCAAGGAGTTCGGCGGCAGGCCGGTCCATGTGGCGGTCGACGACGTGTCCTTGACCGTGACCGAGGGCGAAACCCTCGCCCTGGTGGGCGAGTCGGGCTGCGGCAAGACCACCCTGACCCGGCTGCTGCTCCGGCTGATGGAGCCGACCGCCGGAAGCGTCCGGTTCGACGGCCAGGATCTCGCCGCCCTCTCCCCGGCCCAACTGCGATCCGTACGGCGCCAGATGCAGGTCGTCCTCCAGGACCCGTACTCCAGCATGAACCCGCGCATGCGGATCTCCGACATCGTCGCCGAACCGCTGATCACCCACGATCCGGACGCCCGCGGCAGACGCGGCCGGGCACGTACCCGCGAACGCGTGGGCGAGCTGCTGGAGTCGGTGGGCCTGCCCGCGACGATCCAGGACCGCTACCCGCACGAGTTCTCCGGCGGTCAGCGCCAGCGCGTGTCGATCGCCCGCGCGCTCGCCCTCGAACCGAGGCTCGTGGTGCTCGACGAACCCACCAGCGCGCTCGACGTCTCCGTGCAGGCGCAGGTGCTCGACCTCCTGGCGGAGCTGCAACAGCGGCTCGGCCTCACCTATGTCTTCGTCTCGCACAACCTCGCCGTCGTCCGGCAGGTGGCCGACCGGGTCGCCGTCATGCGGCACGGCAAGCTGGTGGAGGTCGGCGCCGCGGCCGATGTTTTCGGCGATCCGCAGCACCCGTACACCCGGCAGCTGCTGGACGCCGTGCCCGTACCCGACCCGCGCCGCGCCCGCCGTACGCGGTCCCGCCCCCGTACGGAGGCGGTCTAGAGGTGGGGTCCGAAGCGGGACCGGAGATGCGGCGTGTGGTGCGTCCGGAGGCGGGTTCGGCGACGGGGCCGGGCCTAGAGGTGGGAGAGCACCAGCCCCGCGCCGCCCAGCAGCGCCACATCGTCCACGGCCGCGCCGCTCACCAGCACCTGCGGCAGCTCGGCTCCCGCGGAGGCCCCGGCCGAGGCGACGTCGGAGCGCAGCCGTTCCTCGATCAGCGTCCGGAACCGTTCACCGCCCTCGCGCGCCTCGCCGTGCAGGACGAACAGCCCGGGCGCGAACAAGTGCTGGACGTTGATCAGCCCCAGGGCGACGTTCTCCGCGTACTCCTCGACCGTCCGGCGGGCCGCCTCGTCGTCGCGCTCCACCAGCGCGGCGAGGGTGGCGCCGTCGCCGAGCCCGGCCGCCCGCGCGCGCTCGCGCAGCCAGCGCGTGGTGGCCACCGTCTTCCAGCAGCCGCGCCCGCCGCAGGTGCACGCCTCGCCGCTGGCCGACACCGTCATATGGGCGCCGCTGCGGCCGCCGGCCGGGGCCAGCACCTGGCCGTCGTACAGGATGCCGACGCCCAGCACCTCACCGGTGGACACCGACGCGAACGTACGGCGGCCACGCCCGGCGCCGAACCACCGGTCGCCGAGCACCTGGAGCCTGGCCCGGTGCTCGACCCGTACCGGGGCGCCGGTCAGCGCCGCGAGCCGGGCGGTCACCGGATAGCCGTGCAGCGCCGGTACGTCGTTGACCTCGGTGATCAGACCGGCGCCGGGATCGACGATCCCGGCCGCCGCCACCCCGACCCCGACCGGTTCGTACCCGGCGAAGACCTCGGCGGCCAGCGCGAGCGCCGCGTCGATGTCGGCGGGCAGGGCCGTGGCGGCGTCGTACGACGCCTCGGCCCGGCGCAGCACCGCGCCGGACATCGTCAGCACCGCCGCCCGGACCCGTCCGGGCACCAGTTCGACAGCTCCGAGCGTCCGCGGCGGCCGGGGCGCGACCGTCCCCGGCGCGGGCTCGGGCACCAGCCGCAACGGAGAACCTTCATGGACCATGCGCCGACTCTGCCACGACACGGTTTCCGGGAGGTAGCGCTGTGAGAGATCTGACCCGGCTGACCTGGCGCGAAGTCCGCGGGGCCGGGGCGACCGGAATCGCCCTGCTGCCCATCGGATCGCAGGAGCAGCACGCCGCCCACCTGCCGATGGGCACCGACACGCTCCTCGCCGAGGCCGTCCTCGACGCCGCCGCCGCGCTGCTCGACCGGGACCCGACGCCCTCGGAGCTCGTACGGCTGCCCGCCCTCCCGTTCGGCCACAGCCCGCACCACCTGTTCGCCGCCGCCGTCTCGCTGTCCGCCGCCACGCTCGGCGCCGTACTCGACGATGTCCTGGACTCCCTGGTGACCAGCGGTTACCGGCGGATCATGGTCGTCAACGGGCACGGCGGCAACGACGAGATCATGCGGCTGGCCGTGAAGCGCTTCGCGCTGCGCGCCGACGTCACCGTCGCGGCCTGCTCGTACTGGACGGTCACGTCCGGTGACGGCGAGCCCGACGGGGGCAGGCCCGAGGTGACTCCGGGGCACGCGGGCTGGTTCGAGACCTCCCTGATGCTCGCCGCCCACCCGGAGCTCGTCCGTACCCCGGTCGCCGCCCGCGCCCCGGTCGAACCGCCGCCGCTCTTCGACAACCCGCCGTATCCGGGCCTGACCGTGGAGCGCCACGGCGAGTGGGCGCGGGTCGGCGGATCGACCGACGACGCCTCCGGCGCGGACGCGGGGGCCGGGCGCCGGCTGCTGGCCGACCGGGCGGTGGGGCTCGCGCGGGCGATCAGGGCTTTTGACGAGGCGACGGCGGGGGCTTTTGACGAGGCGACCGCGGGGGCTTTTGACGCGGTCACCGTACCCGCGGCCGACGACGTGACCACTGTCCCCGCGGCCGACGCGGCCACCGCTGTCCCCGACGCGGCCACCATCCGAGCTGAGGAGAAGAATGAAGATCACTGACGTCGACGTATGGGTGGTCAATCTGCCCCTGCTCAACCCGTTCACCAGCTCCTTCGAGACCAAGACCGGGGAGACCAGGACGGTCGTGCGGATCCGCACCGACGACGGTGTCGAGGGCTGGGGCGAGACGATGTGGGGCCGGCCCGTGGCGGCGATCGTCCGGGCGATGGCCGACGATCTGATCGGCACCAGCCCGTTCGCCCTGGAGAGCTTCCACCGCAAGCAGCACATGGTGCCCTTCTTCCACGGCTACCTCGGGTACGCGGCGATCGCCGCCCTCGACGTGGCCTGCTGGGACGCCATGGGCCAGGCCACCGGCCAGTCGCTCACCGACCTGCTGGGCGGTCCCGTACGCGACGAGGTGCCGATCACCGCCCTGGTGACCCGCGCCGACGCGCCCGGCGCGAGCGCCGCCGCCCTGCCGGGACAGCTCGCCGAGCACGCGACGCGGGTGGTCGAGGAGGGCGGCTTCAGCGCCGTCAAACTCAAGGGCACCACCGATGTCGCGGGCGACGTGGCCATCCTGCGGGCGCTGCGCACCGCCCTGCCCGGCATCAATCTGCGGGTGGACCCGAACGCGGCCTGGTCCGTCCCGGACTCGGTACGCGCCGGGATCGCCCTTGAGGAGCTGGACCTCGAATACCTGGAGGACCCCTGCGTCGGCATCGAGGGCATGAGCCAGGTGAAGGCGAAGGTCCGGATACCGCTGTGCACCAACATGTGCGTCGTACGGTTCGAGGACTTCGCCCCCGCGATGCGGCTCAACGCGGTCGACGTCATCCACGGCGACGTCTACAAGTGGGGCGGTATCGCCGCCACCAAGGCGCTCGCCGCCCACTGCGAGACGTTCGGGCTCGGCATGAACCTGCACAGCGGCGGTGAGCTGGGCATCGCGACGGCCGCGCATCTCGCGGTCGTCTCCAGCACCCCCGTGCTCTCCCGCGCGATCGACAGCATGTACTACCTGCACGCCGATGACATCATCGAGCCGCTGCACCTCGCGGACGGCCGTCTGCGAGTACCCACAGGGCCCGGCCTGGGAGTCAGCGTGGACGAGGACAAGCTGCGCCACTTCGCCGAGGCCAACGAGCGGGACGGGGATCTGACCGGATGACCAAGGAAGCGGTACACACCGCCCACGCGCCCCAGCCCGCGGGCGCCTACAGCCAGGGCGTCGTCGCCGGCGGCTTCCTCTACACGGCCGGCTTCGGCCCCAAGGACCCCCTCACCGGCGAGGTCCCCGAACTCGTCGGCGACCAGACCCGCCAGGTCCTCCGCAACCTCACCGCCGTCCTCGCCGAGCGCGGCCTCACCCTCGACGACGTCGTCAAGGTCACGGTCCACCTCCAGCACCTCCACCGCGACTTCGCCGCCTTCGACGCCGCCTACCGCCCCTTCTTCACCGCCCCCTACCCCGTCCGCACCACCGTCGGCTCCGACCTCATGAACATCCTCGTGGAAATCGACGTCGTCGCCCTCCTCCCGACCTGACCCCGCCCGGGCTCCGCCGTCGGGTGCATACGACGGCCTTGTCCGACATGCCAGAACGTCGTTGGCCCCCGCTGAGAGCAGCGGGGGCCACGGCATGCGTTCCTGATCCGGACCTGCTGGTCAAGAGGGGGTGTGGGACTGCCGACGTAGACGCAGTCGATCAGGTAGAACATCGCCAACCGTCGTGCTTCCGGTTCAAGTCCACCGTTCTCGCGCATGGCCGAATTCGAGCGACGGAGCAGGTCGGGCTCGGCGTCGATCCGGGCGAGAATGCGGTCGATGACGTATCCGTCGAGGAGTTCGCAGCAATGTTCGCGTGCTCCGCGGACTCTTCGCCCCGCAACTCGGGCAGCCGTCGCACTCTTCAGAACCGAAGAGATCATCTGATTCCTCGTCTGCCTGCTGTGCGGACATGAAACAAGGCGCCACCCACATGATCTCCGGTTTGCTCAATTCCAAGTCGTCGGCAGACGACAGATCGAGGTCATTCCAGGTACGCGTTGCGGCCCCGTCGTCCGTTCCGCAGTCCGGGGGCGGCATCTCGGAGCGCATGAGGGATGCCAGGGTCACCAGATGCGGCTCCCAGTCGAGTGCGCTGTGCAGCAGGGTGGCGAGTCCGTCCCCTCTGCGCTTCCAGAAGATGAGGTCCTCGTCGAGTCCATTGACGAAGTGCATAACGTGGTCAGTCGGCTCGAAGTCGATCCCGGACATCTCTCCCAGGTGGGTGAGAGCGGCCTGCCTGCCCCGGTAACGTCCAGCCTGGCGTTGGGCGTGTGCGACGAACGACGCCATGGTGCCGTCAGCCAGTACCGAATTGGTGCTGACACCGATCGCCTTCGGACGCTTGAAGGGTCCGGATCGGCGGAGCTGCTGTGTTGCGTTCGCCCAGAAGAGCCTCTTGCTGTCCGGCTCATACACCACGCAGCAGACCGGGACGTTCCCGTCCGCCCATGTGTCGCCGTGGTGGCCGACAGGCACCGCTCAGCCGTTGGCGCGACGCCACTTTTCCCCGCCCTTGACCTCAAGGAGGCCGGGCACCGCGTTCACGGCCGCCTGGCCCACGCGCCGACCCATCGAGATCTTCGGCATGCTTTCCCTCCGGAGGTTCCTCTCTCGGCCTGCAGGAGCCCCGAGGCCATGTCGTCCGTGCGATCTTGCCCCACACCTCGGACAAGAGGCCCCGTCTGCGGGCAGATCACGCCTTATGACGGCTGGGGCCAGGGAGGGACGACGGTCCGGTCCTCGCCATGCGATCCGTCACCATCTGCCGGTGGTGGACGCGAGATCCGAGCCCATGAGGGGTTGCCCCCAAACTGACGGAGCCAACTGCCTCATCGTGAGATTGGTGCAGGTAACACACCACCCCCAGCAGTACCCGCTCGGCCAGCGGCAGACACCCTGGCCGCCCCAGCCGCGGCCCCTCACCGCCCCACGCCCGCTCAGCCCTCAACACCCACCCACACGGGAGGAAGGCCCCAAACCAACACTTCCGCAACGCCCTTTAGGACGTGGGCTTCTGAAGATCGTCCCGGCGCTTCGCCTCGGTGCGGATCGCGGAAGCATCAGGCAGGCCAGCCCGTTCGTGCAGGACTGCCTGGGCGAACAGGGCACTGGTGAGGACCGCTTCGTGGCTGCCCCCGCGCTTTGCGGCCTGCGCGCGTCGCAGCTCCACTGAGGCGTCGATGGCCTCGATCATGCGGTCGGTGGCCCCCTCGACGTGGCTAGCCGCCGCGGCGCGGGTATGAAGCGCCCTCGCCAGGGCCTCGACGTGGGCCTGCTCGTCGAGGTCGGGAAGCGAGCGGTAGACCGCCACGGCGTCGGCAGCGGTCTGCTCGGCGCTCGGCCACTGCTTCGCCCGAGCGAGCAGCGCCGCGAGGTTGCCCAACGCGTGCGCGAGGTCGGCCGGGCGGCCCTCCTCGTCGGACCCACGGATACGGACTGCCTCGACGGCAGCCGCTAGCGCCTCCTTGAGATTGCCGGCCGCGCCGTGCCGGGCGGCCAGCGTGGTGAGCGCGACGGCCAGGCGTGGCCGGTACACGCCGTGCAGGGCCTCGGCCAGGCGCCGGTGGGCCTCGACCGCCTCCACCGCCGAGGCGAGCGCCTCGGCTTGCAGGCCGTTCGCGGACTGCACGATCGATTGGTTGACGAGCGCCGAGGCCAGCCGGACACTCGGATTGGAAGCGTCCTCGGCGAGTCCCGGGTCCGTCTCAACGAGGCCGCGCAACAGTTCGACCGCCTCCGCGACGGGGTCGAGCGCCTCCGTGCGCCGGCCTTCCCGAACCAGCGCGGAGGCGTGATGGTTCAGCGCGTCGGCATACTTGAGCAGGTGCGCGTCCGGGTTCTGATCGGACAGGCGGCGTAATACGTTCACGCAGCGCGCGGAGACTGCGCACGCCTCGCCGGAATCGCCGAAGCGTTCCCACTGAAGTGCCAGGTTGCCGAGGGCAGTCGCTAGTTGTGCCTCGTACAGCAATGGGCGTTCGGCGGCGAGCCCTTCGAAGATTCGTACGGCCTCACGGCCAGCCGCGAGGCCATCGGCCCGGTTGCCCGTTTCGGCGAGGTCGGCACCGAGGACATCGAGCGACAGCGCCAATTCGGAAAGGTAGACGTCGCTCCGCTGGCACAGCTCCTTACGCACCTCGACGGCGCGGCGGATCGTGCGCAGACCCCGCTTCCGCTCGCCCGTCTCGTCAAGCATGACGGCGAGGCTGTGCAGGGCGCGGCCGAGGTCGGCCAGATGTGCCTGGCGGCTGGCTGCCGCGAGCTGTTCGAAGAGCCCCGCCGCCTCCTCGGCCGCGCGCAGGCCTTCTCGACGGCGCCCGCTGCTCTTGAGGTGGTAGGTGTAATGCAGCAGCAGGCGGGCGGTGGCCGCCGGGCTGATGGACGCGTGTTGTTTGGCGTTGTCCAGCGTGAGTTCGCTGGCGAGCACTGCCAGGTCCGCGAGGGCGACACTCTCGTCGGGCAGGTGGGTGAGGACCAAGCGCACAGTGTGGTCGTCGTCGTGCGCCTGGAGGCTGTCCAGCAGTGTCCGGGCGAAGACGCGCGGGTTCTCCAACTGGGGCGCGACCTCCATGCCCAGGGGGAGCATACGGTCGATGTCGTGGGCGAGCAGCGCCGCGACGGCGCGGGCCGCCACCGGGTGACGTATGGCGGCGCGGCCGAGGACGGTCAGCGCCCGGCGAGCCTGGCCGTCATCCAGCCCCGGCAGGGGGGCGGTGGCCACCTCGGGGAGGGAGGCCAGGACGTGCGAGATGTGTTCTTCGCCGAGCCGGTCGGGGCGCAGAGGGTGCAGTCCGGGGCCGCCTTGGAGGACGGCCGAGGCCCAGCGCAGATGGCGGCGCCGGAATGGCACGGATGCGTCCTCGAAGGTGGGGGTGCCCGACAGCAAGGCGAGCGCTCCCTCCTCGGTGCCGGCCCCGAAGAGCGTCGCGACCGCGATGAGCGCGTCCGCGTGCAGCGAGGTGTCTTCCGGAAGCCCGTGTACCGCCAGCAGCCTTTTCCAGTAACGGCGTTCGTGAGCGAGCACCCGAGCCACCGGGTCGGGTGAAGCCGGAGGAGCGTTGCCCAGCGACTCGTCCTGTTCGAGCAGCGCGACCATGGCGGCGGCATGCACGTCCAGGATTCGGTCATAGCGGGTGGCGTAAAGGTCGGCGGGGACCACGGCAGTCTCAGGGCGGGTGCCGGACAGGTGTGCCGAGAACTCCTGTGCCGCGCCTACGAACTCGGCCTGTCGCCGGGCCTCGGACGGTACGAGTGGGGCGAGCCGGCGTTCCGTCATGGCCCCGAACATGACGGCGACCCGGTCGTCGGCATGTTCGGCGAGCGGGCGCTGCCACTCCCCGCCAGCGCGGCTGAGCAGCAGTAGACGCACCGGCCCGGCCTCGGCGTCGCGGCGTACGCACTCGGTGGCGAGGAGGAGCAACTGCTCGGCGCGGGCCTCGGCGTAGTCGAGAACCAGCAGGAGAGGTGCGGTGCAGCGGGCCAGCACGGTGAGGTCGTCCGGCGCGCAGGACTCATCGACGAACCCGGCCAACCAGCCCCGGTCGGTCGCCTGTTGGCACAGGTGCAGGGCGAGACGGGTCTTGCCTTGGCCGCCGGGGCCGGTGACCAGACGTACGGCCGATCCCGCGGGTTCCTCGCACCAGGTGCGGAACTCCTCCTGCTCGGCCTCCCTGCCGTGGAAGGGCACCACGCCGTACTCAGCTCGCAGCAGCATGCTGGGGATGGGCTCGGGGGGAAGCTCCTCGGCGGGCAGAAAGACGCGGCGGGCGAAGGTCTGCGGTGTCAGCACCGCGAGTTCTTTGAAGAGGCGCTCCAGCCGCAGGTTCTGGTAGTGCATCCGCAGGTACTGGCAGCGTTCCAGCCTGGCCAGGTCGTCGGGAAGTTCGGCGGCCGAGGGCATCCGGATACGCCGCCCTCGGTCGACCAAAACGGGGACAACATGGATCCCGTGCAGAAAAGCGTAGGCGAGTTCGCGGCGGACCCAGTCCTCCTTCAGCTGGATCCGCGGGGTTCCGTGGGCGTCGGTGACGGTCAGCCACTCCGGTCCGATCAGCGCGATCAGGACGGAGGAGCGGGCGAGGCCCTGGGGCAGAGCCTCGGTGAAGTCGGCGGACAGTTGGATGGAGCTGCTGGCGAAGAACACCTGATCGTCGCCGAACCGGTCAGCCAGCAGACGGTGCAGTAGCGCCGCCTCCGTTTCGCAGTCGCCCACGCGGTAGTTGATGAAGATGCCGGTGGGCACGGGAGCGGTCACGCGGCCGGACGGCGGGACGCCTGACGGGCGACCTCAGGCAGTAGCTCTGCCACGGTCGAATCGCGGCGGTGCCGCGACAGGGCCCGGACACAGCCGCGCAGATCGGTGCGAAGGGTGGCGGAGTCGAGGCCCGGCGCGACTGTGAGAATGTCGCGCAGCGTGGCGCACGCCCGGTCGACGTCGTTGGCGCCGAGCGCGGCGAGCGCGACCCTGACCTCGAACCGAGCTCGGGCCCGGTGCGCGTGGGCCGGGATGCGCCGCGCCTCGGCACCCAGCAGACCGAGTGCCTCCTTGTGGTGGCCGAGCACTTGGAGGCACCAGCCCCTCGCCATGGCGGCGGGATCCGCGACGTGCCGGGTGCCGTAGCGGCTGCTCGCGTGACCGCCGGCATAAATGGTGCCCGACGCGGCGGCGAGGGCGGTCCCGGCCGGCGCCGTACCCGGAAGCGAGCCTTGAACCGGACCCGCCGGCGAACGCATGGCCGGGCCGGAGAGCAGGCTGTCCGCCTCGTCGAGCGCGCGGCGGCAGCGAAGGTCGTCGCCGTTGAGGGCGTGGCCCTGGGCCAGGCGTAGCAACGCCCGCACCTGCGTGGCCGGGGACGCCGTGAAGCACGCCGCAGCGGAGGCGAGTTCGACGGTGGCGGCGCCGTCGTCGCAGTAGAGGGCGAGCAGGGAGCGCCGCAGGACGGCGTTGGCCTCCATGTCGGGCGAGCCGACGTGCCGTGCGAGGGAAGTCGTAGTGCGCGCCCAGGCTAAGGCAGACCGTTCGTCATCGGCCTCCTGGCACATCCAGGCGATGAACTCCGCATAGCGGCCGGCCAGGGACAGCAGTCGCTCGGCTTCGGCGCCGTGGGCGTGCGCCGCCATGCCGCGCAGGGCACGCACTTGTGCGGCCGCACTCTCCAGTACGGCCCCCGGACCGGCGCTCTGCGCGGTGGCCCGCAGACCGTCCAGGACGCTTGTCAGCGCCGCGACGACCGGGGTGGCTGCACCGTCGGACAGTGTGGCGGGCAGTGCGGGCAGGGCGGCCTCGTCGGATAACGCCCCCGCGGACGCCAACCCTTCGGGGCCGCCCGCGCTTCGCGCGGTGTCGTCGGTTCGGCCCGCACCTAGCACCGCGAGGAGGCCGCCACGGGCGCTCAGCGCTGCGTCACAACTCGCTGCCAGTTCCCGAGTTGGCGTGCGCAGGCCGTTCTCCACCTTGCTCAGGTGTCCAGGAGAGTAGTGCGTCCGCGCGGCGAGATCCGACAGGGACCACTGCCGCTCGCCCCGGTACCGGCGCAGTCGCGTGCCGAAGGATTCCACGGTGCGCTCCAAGGTCTTGCCTGTTGCCGAATGACAAGGCTAGCGGGCAATACCTGGGCACGCGTGCGGTATCGGCCCATCCTGGGAGGACTGTGGATCACGGCTGACAGGTCGCGCGGGCAGTAGCCCGTAGTGCGCCGGAAAACCATCGGCGGGTACCACCTCCGACACGATGAAAGGCGCAGGTGGAATGCGAGTGGGATCACGGACCCCGGGCACCGCGGCGCCCGGACGGCGCTGAAGGGAACAGGATGCTTATCCGGGACCAGGATTACGTCTTACTGAAGGACGGCCGGATCCTGGCGGTGCACGGTCACTGCCACCCACCCGGACACGTGGTCGGGGAACTGGCCTTCGTACCGTCCTCGGCGGGCGGGTATGCGTTGTTCGGGTCTCGGTACCGCAAGGCATACGTAGCGGACGGGCGAGGGATGTCCGAGCGGAAGAGGGAGTTGGTCCGCTTTCCGACGGGCACCTGCTTCGATCACGCGCACCCCTTCTCAGCGAAGTCGATCGTGCCGCTCTCCCAGGTCGACCTGCACCTGTCCGCCGCCGTCGACCCGCGCACCGACACGGTGCCCGACTCCTTCCTGCGCCGCTACGCGGAGTCCCATCTCGCCGAGCTGGCCCGCGTCCTGGGCGACACGCTGCCTGCGGGCCCGCTCGGACTCACGGGATCGGCCCGCCTGCAGATAGGGGATCCCACCGTGAGGAGCATGCATGACTACGACGTGGTGTTCGACGTGGGTCCGGAAGCGGCCATCCGTATCACCCGACGGCTGATGGCCCACGGCTGCGCCCACCCCGAGGCCCGTCTGCGAGAGCACGGCAAGGACTGGCGGATCCGGCTGCGCACCGGTGCGGGCATCCTCTGCCCTTTCTTTCGCTACGAGGACCCCGCCGACGCGCCCCTCGCCGGCCTCACCACTGCCCGCATGCTGCTGCGGGGCGTGACGGTGAGCGGCCGGGTGGTGGCGAACGCGCACGGCGCTTATCTGCCGACCCTGCTTGGCATCGTCCCCGAACAAGTTTCGGCCGCGCTGCCCGGTGAGGTGGCCCGCCGGCTCCCAGTCCTCGTCAGTCACATGCGTGACCGTGGCGACTTCCACCAGGGCGACCGGGGTACGTTCACAGGGGACCTCTGCCATCTAGGCACCCCCGCAGGCGACTTGGTGGTCCTCTCGGTGGTTGACGGGGCAGACTCACGGCTGGACGAGTCGCCTTGGCCGATCCCCGGTCGCCCCGCGCCGTCGGAGGGTGGCTGATGACCCCGCTCTCCCCGGACCTGGCGGCGCGGGCCTGGCGACAGGCGGTGGCCGAGTGTTGGAGCGACCGCTTCGGGGCGGTTGAGGTGACACACGAACGGGTCGGTCTCCGCTGCCTCAGCAGCGTGATCGGGCTGGTCGCACCCGCCCCCTACGCATCGGCCCAAGCACTGCTACGTGCGTTCACCCGAGCCGGGATCGCCCCGTACCGGCCCGTCCTCACCGGCCCGCCCCCCGGCGGCACACTGCTGCTCGGCCCGCTGGTCGAGCGTCACCCAAACGGGTTGATGATCCTTGACGGGGTCCACCGCTGTCTGGCTGCTTTTCAGCAGGGGCTGGGCACCGTGTGGGTCTCGGTGCTCACCGCCGAGACCCATCCGCCTCCGGCAGGATCGCCCGTGCCGCTCACCGAGGTCATGCCTTCCGGGTCGGCGCGCACCCGCACTCCCTTGTTCCGGTACACCGGCAACCCCGACTTCCGACCGACCGACGACTTCCTCTCCCGGGCGCAGACCCGCGCCCAGCAGGAGATCGAACACCTGCGCGGCCCCTAGAGCGCGACCGCCCCGCAGACCGGGGAACCGCAGAACAAGAACGTCTTCGCGGACCGCGGGGACATCAAGCAGTAAGCAGAGATGAGGACCCCATGACCAACGCCGACTACTCCTGGGACCAGGACTCGGACCTCAACGACGACAGCCTGGACGCCGCCGTCGTCCCCCAGAGGTACGCGCTCACCGCCCCCCAGGTGGTTGTCAACAACGCCAGGCAGATCCTCGTGGTGGATCCGCACCCGGCGGGTACCTGGGATACCTGGATGTTCCCCTACGCGTCGCTCATCCTCACCCGTGACGAACTGGCCGCCGCCCCGGACGGCGGCACCCGCCCGGTCCTGGCGCTCACAGAGGGATCCACGTTCCGTGCGCTCTCAGAGGCATTGGAACAGTTGCGCGTCGGCCGCCAAGACGCCTACGTATCGGCCATCCAGACCGGGGTGAACAACGTCATCGCCGACCTGAACGGGACCTGGAGCGGGACACCGTTCTACACGAACTACTCCCTCAAGTTCTCCAAGACGTCGAACAGCTACACCGCCTACGAGTTCAGTTACTTCCTCAACCGTGTCGCCGCGCTCGATCTGGAGCTGCCGCATGTGTGGATCGAGCCGTCCCGACTGGCGGAGGAACTCGTCCGGTCCGAGACGCCGTTCGGTCGCAAGGTGTCGTCCAATGTGGCGGACGCGCTGCCCGCCATCCGGTCAGGTATCTGACCCCGAGCGGGCCGTGAGGGTGAACAGATGACCTACCAGGTCCTGACCGACGAAAGCCCGGGGAAGATGCCGCTCCCGGTCACCCCGTCCCAGGTGTGGATCATATCGACCCTGGAGATAGCCGTCTCCTGGCAGGACGACCACCACCTGATGCTCGTCCACCCGAGCTATCCGCTCGCAGGACAGCACAACAGCCCGCTGCACGACGAGGGCTACTGGGCACCGCCGTTCGTCGCCTACCCGGTCCCGATCGAGTTCTCGCCGCCTACGACAGCCGGGTCCCTGCTGCGGCTCGCCACCGAGGCGGCGGGCCGCATCGACATCGAGCGGGACCTCAACCACCTCGCGTACCAGATGGGACTGCGGGACACTCAACTCCGGCCTCGTAAACCGTTCCTGGAACTGAAGGTGTCCCCGCGCTCCCCGAGCACGGTGAAGGCGTACTACATCCTCCGGCACGGCCTGGTGGGCGTGGACGCCTCAAGTTCCCGCAACCTCGCCGACCCCGAGCAGCGGCGCGGCTATGTCTTCCTGCCCTTGCGGGGTTACTTGACGGCGACTGAGGTGCGTCCCGGCGAGGAGCACGGCCGGAGTGAACGCTGGTTCCTCGGCAAGCCGCTGATGAGCAACGTCGAGTACGTTCTCCGGGAGGAGATGCGCCGACTCGTCATCAGAGAAGAGGGTCTCGACGTACCGCCGGAGCTGTTCCACCGCGAGGAGCGCGGGGTGCTGTGCGTGGTGGACCTCGCCGGATACGGGACGGCGCTGCGGTACGCGTTCGAGCACATGCACACTTTCTCCACCACGGCAGACCGGGCGCAGGATGACTTCCGCAAGCGGGTCGCGCACGAACTGCACACCATGCTGGGCGACCTCGGTACCACCCAGGCGCAGTTCGCGGGCGACGGGTTCGTGGCGGCCTTCCCCGACCGCGCATTCACCAACACCACCGCGCTGATCACGAACATCGTCACCCGCTGGGAGGCTCTCGTGAGCCTCATCGAGCAGCTCAACGGCTCCATACGCGTGCCCGAGAAGCGCGTGGGCACCCGCATGGTGCTCCACCAGGGCGATTACAGCTACGGCCGGATCGCTGGCACTCGCAGTTTCGCCGCCGCGTTCGACGGCACCGCGGTGATCGAGGCGGTCCGGCTGGAACAGGGGCTGGCGACCGCCTCGAAAGAGAGGAATGCACCCATGTTCGCGTCCCTTCCTCGGCGATCGCATCTGATCGCGGTGAGCGGGCAGCTCGCGGAGCAGGTGAAACCGTCGGAGTCGGGGTCGCCGTTCGGCGACTGGGCTGCGCTGGGCGAGACGTCCCTGACTGCCAAGGAGTATGAGGGCGTCGCCTTTGTGTACCAGGTGCTGGGGGCGGAGACCGAGCGGCCGCCCACGGAAGGAGAGGCGCTGTGACCTCAACCCCGGCTGGCGACCCCACGGCCGTACCCGTACCCCTTTCCCTGTCCATACCCGAGCCGGGACGGGAGCCCGCGCACCTGAGCTTTCTTGGCGAGGCCGCCGCCGTGACCGAGGATCTGCTGGCTGGCACGGTGGCCACGATCCGGGCGGGCCGGCTGGGCCGAGGGCTCTGGCACCCCACCGGCTTCGCGACCTTCGAGATCGCCCAAGTGCCTGGGCTGGGCCTCGTCCGGGTCCACTTCTGGCCGCACGGGCTCCGCCGGGGCCTGCCCGGCCACCCGACCATCCACCAGCACTGCTTCCGTCTGTACTCCCGAGTCCTGGCGGGCGAATACCGGGAGTCCCAGTACGGAGCCGTCGACCCGGGCCCGCGTGGGGCGCCGCCCGGCGCGCGGCGCCTACGCGTCTACGAGGTCCGGCCGACGGGGATGATGGGCAAGGACGAACTGTACGAGACGGGCGAGGACCTCGATGTGGTCCCCACGCTGCGCGCCGCCCGCTTCCCGGCCGGGACCTGGCACGAAGTCCCGGTGGGTACGTTCCATGCGACGCCCATCGCGCGCAACCGGTTCTGCGCCACCTTGGCGGTACTCAGTTTGCCGGTCACTGGGGCCGCCGATGTCCTGCTCGGCCACCCTGGTGGGGGTTCTTCGGCCAGCGTACGGCGCGTGGTGAGTGACGGAGAACAGGATTTGATGTGCCGCCAGTTCATCGCCGCCACAGACTCGACCGTGTCGGAACCCGCGGCATCGGACCGCGCTTCTCTGGGACCCGCTTCCCCGGATCCGCGATGACCGGCCCGGGACCGGACAGCGCGGAGTTCCGCGCCTACGCGGGCCGACTACTGGCCGAGGCCCGCGACGAGGTCCGGCAGGCCGACGCCAAGGCGTCACTGCTGCTGGCCGGGGCGGGGGTCGCGCTCGGAGCGGCCCTCTCCACAGCACTCACGGGCCGGGTGTACGACCGGCCCGTCAACGATGTCGTCGCCTGGCTGTGGTGGGCAGGGCTGTGCACGGCGGTGGCGGGGGTGACCCTCCTCGGCTGGGCGGTCTGCCCCCGCACCCGCCGCACCACGGCGACTCCAGCGCACCTGGTGAGTTACTTCGGCGATGTCGTCGCCCGCCCGAAGGAGATGCTGGAGGATCGGCTCGTATGGAGCCTGCGGACGCCGGGCGCCTCCGTCATCGACCAGATCTATGAGGTGTCGAGGATCGCCGCCACTAAGTACACCCTCATCCGGCGCGCGCTTCTCCTCTTCGGCACGGCGGCTGTCCTTTGCACCGCTGCCCTCTTGGCGGGCCTGATCGGATAGACGCTGGATCATTTACCTGTCCTGGCACCCGGTCGACGGCGTGACGCTGGCGGATGCCTGCGTGAGCACTGCACCGGGCCCGACTCCGGGCCGGGAGCCGCGAAAGAGGATTGACGGACTGCTGGGAGCGCGGCTGAGGCCGGACTGCCGGTCAGACCCGGACGAGGCCGAATGAGACCCGAAACGAAAACGGCGTAGCGGTATCTGTTCGGACGATGGAGATCCCACCAGCCGTTGAATGCACGGG
This sequence comes from Streptomyces sp. NPDC093221, assembly GCF_044753885.1. NCBI lineage: Bacteria > Bacillati > Actinomycetota > Actinomycetes > Kitasatosporales > Streptomycetaceae > Streptomyces > Streptomyces sp. NPDC093221. The sequence continues at coordinate 443,758 of NZ_JBIVOA010000001.1, forward strand.
ATATCGCGATCGTCGTGCGCTGTATGTGCGCCCCTGAGGTGCTCTCAGGCGCCCCAAGTCTGCACGCCTGAGGGCTAGCTTGGCATGCCCCCGATCTGTTTTCTTTGAGAGCGATCCCGGTGGTTGACGCGAACGGCGCGGGCAAAGAAGGGCCACGCAGATGACAGATCCGTCGGTAATTTCCTCAATGCGATCACGGCGAACCATGAAGCGGAAAGAAGGAGGCAATGAGACTTTCCTCCGGCGCCTTCCAGAGCTTCATCGGGGGGAACTTCTTCACCTGAGTAGTGAGCACCGATACCGCACGGGTGAGGTTCTGATGAGCGAGGGGGAGCAGCGCTCTCCGGACGTCATGATTCTGCTCTCCGGGCTGGTCAAGGTCACGAAGCGGCTAGGAAACGGCAACGAGGGGCTGTTGGCGGTCAGGGCCGATGGCGACGTCGTCGGTGAGATGGCCGCGCTGAATAAGGCCCCCCGGTCGGCAACAGTCACTGCCTGCGGCGAGGTCCACGCACGCATCGTGCGAGGGGAAGATCTGCGCACTTTCCTGAAAGCCCGCCCAGAGGCGATGCAGACAATAACGGAAATTATCATCCAGCGGCTGCGCCGTGCGAACAATTGGCGCATTGACTTCGGTAGTTATCCGGTGAAAGTCAGGCTCGCCCGAGCATTGGTGGATCTGGCCGCATTGTACGGTCGGCATGGTCGGAGGGGAATCATCATTGGGATCGCCTTCAGCCAGTCCGAACTCGCGGGACTCGTCGGGTCAACGAAGGAGACCACGCACAAAGCGCTAGCAGAATTGCGCGACGCTGGTCTTGTTGAGGTGCATTATGCTCGTCAAATCATTATGAACTTGGACCGTTTATGTCAAATCGCACGATTGGAAGATCCTGAGTAGTAGACCTTTGCGAAAGCCGCATTTATGCGGCTTTCGCAAAGGTCATCGGCTCCTGCCCGCACAGTGGTGGCGAACCCGCCCCAACCACAGCAGGCAGGTGAACAAGTTCATGGCATCGCAACCTCACGAATGGCCGAACGGCGCCATCAGACGTCATTTGTGCATAGCGGCCGACGTGGAGAAGTACAGCCATCGAGATATCCCGAGCCAGGCAACCGCCCAGCACGACCTGGTCGGGGTGCTGGAAGAAGCAACGGCGCTCAGCGGATTGGACCGAGCAGGCTGGATACGCCAAGCGCAGGGCGATCAAGAGCTCTCGGTGCTTCCCGCCGACGTCTCAGAAGCAGTGGTGCTCGGCACATTCACGAAGCACCTCTCGGACCGATTGGGCATCCGCAACGCCTCGCGGCCTCCGAGGGATCGGATGCGATTGCGGCTGGCCATCGATACCGGCGTGGCGGCCCTCGCCGCCCTGGGCCACGCGGGGCCTGCTCCCATTGCGGTGGCCCGCTATCTCAACGCACCTCAACTGAGGGCGGTTCTCGAAAAAATCTTCGCAGCGGACCTCGCGGTGATCGTCTCCGGCCGCCTCTATGAGGACGTCGTCAAATCGCGCTGTCGTGGTCTGGACCCCGACCAATACGTCCGGGCTCACGTTCGACAAAAGGAGTTCAGTGACTACGGCTGGATTCAAGTGCCAGGCCGTCATCCCGACGAAGTACGCGCTGTCGTCGAGTCCCTGGAAATCATCCAGTCGGTCGGGCCGGGTAGGCGTGAGGTAGCGGCAGAACCGAGTTCGGGAAAATACGACCGCTCACAATGGGTCGGCAAGGGTATCGCGATTCAGGATTCGGTTGTCGGGCGGGATCTGAACTTCGGTGTTCCCTCGGTTGGCTCGGATGGCCGGTCGGAGAACCTGTGATGATGGAGGGGGGAGAGGACAACTGGTCGGCGTCGCGGCTCTACCCGAATTCTTTCCGGGATGAAGAAGAACTGCGCGGCAACTGGATTGGGGGCCGTGAAAACCAGAGGCACGACAACAGCCAGCATCTGAGTCAGGGGATGGCATTCAGCGGAACGGTCTTTGGTAGTGTCAATAACCACACGGGACCGTCCATCACTTATCAGGTTCTCTATCGGCGACCTCGGCCTGTCGGCTTCTCGCCAGAGCTGTACGACGAGCTGCGCCGTCGGCTGGTTCAGTTGCAGCGTGTTTGCGGCGACGCCACCCGAGTGCTGCAGTGCGCTTTTCCCGATCGGAAGGTGTCTTGATGGCACTAATCCCATTCAATCTGCTTTCCGACGTCGTCGATGAGTGGATGAACACTGCCGCACTCACCGACGGCGTATGCCTCGTCGTTCCCGGCGCAAACGGCCCGCTGTGCCTCTCGCCGACGGAGGCTCGCAATGTGCTGTACGGCCGGCAGTCTGACGTCCGCTTGTACGGGGCCGTATGGAAAGAGGCAGTCCAGGCGGCTCAGCGGGAGACGGATCCAGCAGGGCCGTACAGGTTGCTCGTGGTGTGGTTCGCTCTTCCCCGGCTGTTCCGCACCATGCGCAAAGCAGCGGGCCGTTTCTCCGTTGAGTTGAGAGATCTGGAGTCGGACGCAGTGCTCTCTCTGCTCGAGTGCGTGAAAACGATCGACCCACGACAGCCGGGTCTCGACGGCACATTGGTGGAACGAGCATGCAAGGAACTGTGGCGCTTCGCGCGCCAGGCCCGGCGCGAGCGGCCCACGGCCGACATCGGTACGACTGCCACGACACGCGGCTTTCTCCACCCTAGCCAGGATGGTCCGCTCATAGAGGAAGACGGTTGGGCTTTGCATATCGGCTTGCCGGACCGGCCTGATGGGCTCTCGGCGCCTCTCCGCTTCACTGTGTCCCCCGCCCACGCCGAAGGGCTACGACTTGGCGCGCTGGCCGGACGGCTGGGGCTGAGCGACGTGGTCCACCGAGCGCGGAGGTCCGGAGAAGACGTCCGCGTCGGGACCTTGTCGCTGCGACGTGAGGAGGACAGAACGTGAACCTTGATCCGGGACACTCGTTGTCCTTCGCTGAGGCCTTCGACCTCCCTCTCGCGGTCGATCTCCGTACTGCGGCCCGTGCCTTCGGGGTTTGCCCTGGCACCGCGTACAAGCTGATCCGACTTGGCCGCTTCCCCTGCCCCGTGCTTCGACTCGGAGGCCGCTATCGGATTCCGACCGCCGGGATGCTTCGCGCCCTCGGCATCGATGAGCGGCCCATCTACGCGGTCGACCTCGAAGCGGGAGTCGGCCACTCCACTCATCCCCACCGTACGTACCGACCCGGAAGCGAGGATCACACATGACCGTCACGACCCCATTCGCCGAGGACGAATCCGTACAGGGGCAGGCTCCCGGGTGGAGTTGTTTTGTTATCGGGCCTATCGGCGACCGGCACACACAGGCCGGGTCCCCTGAGCGGGAAGCGTTTGAGCGGCACGTTCGGATCTTCGAGAAGGTGATCCTCCCGGCTTGCGCGAAATTCAGCATGGACGCTATCCGCGCCGACCGCATCAGCCATGCGGGAGACATCAACGAGCAGATCTGTCGGCACGTGCTCCAGGACGACCTCGTCATCGCTGACGTAACCGGCGGCAACCCCAATGTGATGTACGAACTCGGGCTTCGTCACGTCACGGGAAAGCCGACCATTCACATCGGGGAACACGGCCAGTTGCCGTTCGACATTGCCCCCATCAGGACCATCCAATATGACCTCTCCTTCAGTGGCCTCGCCGATGCGCGGACAGAGATCGAACACGCCCTGCAGGCTGGAATATCTGAAGGATTCGACCTCCTCACGCCGGCGAGGGTTCTGCGAGGTCTGCAAATGCCAGGCGTTGTGTCAGATCTTTCCGGGGAACCGGAGGACGAGGATGCTCCCGGCCTTCTCGACTCTTTCGCAGCGATCGAGGACGGCCTGGAATCGATGACGGCCGACGTGGAGGCGATCGCGAAGACGATCGAGACGATTGGGGAAATCACCGAACGATCGAACCAGAAGTTCCAGGGCTTGAACGAGAGGAGTGCCCCCATGAGCGCTCGGATGGCGGCGGTGGCGCACTACTCGGCGTCGATTGCCGAACCGTCCAAGGATCTGGACGGCACGGCACGGACCTTCGCTGAACGAATGATCACCCTGGACAGTGGGGTTCGTGCGGCGTTGGCACTGATCGAGATGACTCCGTCGGAAGAGCGTGGTGAGAGCCGGGAGTTTCTGGGTCAGTTGATGAGCCTCGCCCACGCGGCGCGGGAGAGCATCAGGGAGGTCAGTGGTTTCGGAGAGGCGGCTGAAGGAATGGGAGGAATGAGCCGGTATCTGCGTGGGCCGGTGCGGAATATTTCGTCGGCGGTGAATCGGATGGCCGCAGCCATGGCCTGCATCGACGAGTGGGAGGCCCACGCCCGTCGACTGGCCGAGGAGGACGAATCAGTCAGCATGCGCTGACCACAGCGGCTCTGACCGGATCACAGAACGTTGTTGGCCCCCACTGTGAGCAGTGGGGGCCAACAACGTTCTGTGATCCGGTGCGGGCAATGGCCGAGAGCGGCGACCGCGTTGAGGGCCCACAACGGGTGGCCGGCCGCGCCGCCGTTGGAGGCCACGACCAGCCAGGTAGCGCCGTCGCGGATACCGATGACCGGGTGGCGCAGCTCGTTTCCGGTATGGCGGCCGCGGACGGTGAGCACGAGCAGCGGGTGGCCGCCCATCGTGGCGGCGAGGCGCCCGTTCGACACTGTGACGACGCGGCGGTGCAGGCCGGTGACGGCGCGGGTGAGTGCGCGGTCGACCGAACCGATCGTGTTGCCGCGCGTGCCGGTGGGGGGCAGCTCCCTCATGGTGCGTCCTCCGTGGTGCCGTGGTGCCGTGGTGCGGTTCGTGCGCTTGCCGTCACCGCTGCCGCGCGGGTCGGTGATCGGGCTGAACTGCGATGCCGCCAGGCGCAGTTGGCTTTCCTCGCCGTTATCGCCGGCGTCACGGTCGGCGACGACGGTGACGCGGAAGTCACCCTGGGGGCGTTGGCCGCGGTGCGCGCAGTCGTGGCGGGCGTGGCCGATTCCGATCACGGTGTCCCCGTGTACGCGGATGGAGTCGAGCGTCCAGTCGAACGCGTACGTCACGAGGTCGCCGCCGCCGTAGCGATCGAGCAACTGCCCGCGGTCGAGGACGAATCCGAACGGCCGACCGTCGTGAGGTCACCGGTGACGAGCGCGGCCAGGGCGTCGGCGTCGCCGGTACGTTCGACGTCGGCTCAGCGGTCGGTGAGTTCGGTGAGTTCGGTGAGCGACGCGGCGGGGTCGCCCGTTGCGGTCGTCATGGCACTCTCCTTCGTACGGGTACGGGTACGGGCGTGGGCGCGGCGTCGACGGGTCGGTGACGGACGCCGTCAGAGCCAGTACGTGTCGTGACGGCGCATGAACTCGTCGCGCTCCGCGTCGCCCATCGGGTCCTCGGCCAGGGTGGCCAGCCGCTCGGAGTACTCCTCGCGCTGAGCGCCCGGTGAGAACAGCAGCAGCATCGAGGCGGCCTCGCCGGAGTCGTTGCGGAAGCCGTGGACGCCGCCGGGCGGGATGAGGATCTCTAAGCGTTGGATGTCAAACGATTAGGTGAGCAAGGATCCGTTGTAGACTCGCGGCCATGCCAGCGCCGCAGGGCCCGCCGTTCGGGATGCATCTCACCCGGGTGGCGAAGGTCGTCTCAGGACAGTTCGACGCGGCGCTCACCGCTGCCGGTGGATCGCTGCCGGTGTGGCTGATCCTGATGTCGCTGGAGACGACACGGTTCGGCAACCAGCGCGGTCTCGCCGCCGCCATCGGCATCCACGGCGCGACCCTGACCCACCACCTCAACGCGATGGAACGCGACGGCCTCCTCACCCGTCGACGTGCCGACGACAACCGCCGCGTCCACGTCGTCGAACTCACCGAGACCGGCCACGCGCTCTTCCTCCAACTCCGCGACGCCGCCGTCGACTTCGACCGCCGCCTCCACCTCGGCTTCACCCCCGCCGAACTCGCCGCCGTCTCCGCGGCCCTTGACCGCCTCGCCTCGAACGTCACCGACTGACCACCCGCCGCGCGGTTCCGCGGCCCCCGCCGCCATGACGGGCCGACGCCGTATTGCCCGGTGAGAGGCTGAGGACACGAGATCCGAACTCGTGGAGTGCTGCCCCCGCACGCTTTCCACGGGCCACGGCGTCGTTCACGAGGAAGCACGGGGGTTCCGACCTGCGGCGGGTGTTGGGTGGAGCGACGGCCGAGCAGACGTTACCTGCTGAGCGGGCGGCCGCCCGCGGCAACGGCGAACGCGGCATCGGGGTCCGACAAAGGGCGCGTCGCCCGCGAGTGCGTGGCCGATCCGTAAGCCCCTACCCGAGATCCGGTACGGCGCTGGCGTGGGCGGCCAGGACGCGCCAGGTGCCGTCAACGTGGATCCAGGTGCGGGTGTAGCGAAGGCGCGCCTTGAACGGATGTCCGCCGGCGGTGCCTTCAAGCCCGGCCAGTACGCGAGTGATCCCGGTGGAGTCCACCACGGTCACGTCCAGGTCCTGCTGCTCGAAGACCTCGACAGCCAGGGCCCCGGACCTGTGCGCCCCCAGGTCCTCCTCCTTCGTCACGGTGCTGCCGTCCGGCCCCGTGTAGACGACACGGTCGTCCAGGAGCACGTCCAGTGCCTGTACGTCACCTGATCGAACCGCGGCCTGCAGCCTCTGCTCGGCATCGTGAAGAGCGGCTTCAAGAGCCACCTGATCCATCCCCATCCCCATCCTCCTCGCCCTGCCGACCTGCGAATCCTCCGCCGATCGCGACGGTACCCACCTCGCCGGATCCACCGGTCCCAGCATCGAGGGGCTGGCGGAGACTGCTGGAACGGTCACCGCCGCCGTACGAGATCCGCCCCAGCCTGATCCCGGTCGATTCGCGTCGTGGCCGGCGAGCCTTCTGGAGGATATGGGTTTCGAACCGGTGAGGGGTTGCCTTCAACACGCTCTCCGACGTTCTGCTTTGGTGTGCGCCGGGGCGTGGATGGTCTGAGCTGGGCCGGGGTGGTGGCTCCAGGGCTTGCTGGACGCTCCTGGACGGGGGCGAACGCCCCCGACCTGCAACCTTCGGGGGTGCGGGCGCTGGCCCTGTCAAGCCGGTGTGTCGTGTGGTGGGCTGGGTTCAGCAATCTGGGTCTGAGGGAGATGTGGGTCTCATCCCTGCTGCTTCTGCCAGCTGCGCTCGTGGGTTGGCCGTCTGGAAGTTGGTGCGGCTAAGGCGGCCAGGTTCGCGTAGCCGGGCCCCTCTCGGTGGCCGTAGACTGGGCGACTGCATGTCGGCGCGAGGGCGGAAATACATGTTTTGCGGCTTTCTCTGAAGTTGGTTCTGTGCGGCCTGCGTCCACGCAATGACTGCAGGTCAGGCAGCCTGTTCCCCGCACGAGCGGGGATGGACCCCTCCGCCCGTGGTGGACCGGGTCGCGCGACGCGCTGCTCCCCGCGCGAGCGGGGATGGACCCCGATCTGGAGTTTCCGCCAGGCAACGGCGACGCTGCTCCCGCGCCCGCGGGGATGGGCCCGCCACCTCCCTGCACAGCGCGGTGATCAAATACCGCTCCCCGCGCCCGCGGGGATGAGCAGCCGGATCTCCGGCGTGCCGTTGACCAGCGGCAACTCCTCGTTGTGCGCGGTGGAGCCCTGCATCGGCACGAAACCGCAGATCTTCGCGGACTCGCTCTCCAGGTGGTCGCCGACGCGGGTGAAGGCAATGGAACGGGTCAGGCCCCGCATCCGCAGCGGCACCACCAGGCGACCGCCGGGCATGAGTTGGTCGATCCACGTCGGCGGGACGTCCCAGGCGCCGACGGTCACCATCAGGACGTCGACCTTCCCAGGTCGGGGATGGGCTGTGCGGCGTCGGCCGTGACGACGGTGACGCGCCCGTAGCCGTGCGCGTCCAGCGGCAGGCGGGCCCGGTCGGTCACGACGGGATCGATGTCCACCGTGGTGACCTGGCCGTCGGCACCGCCGCGTACGGCTCGTACGCCTTCCTCACGCTCACCTCGGGGGTGAACGTGTGCCGGGGGACGGCGCGCATCACGGCCTCGACCTCGGGAGTGGTGATCCACCCCTCCGCACAGAGGGTGTCCGTGACGAAGCCGGACCCCGGCTCCGCGCGATGCTCCACACGCGAGAGGCATGGGCATTGGCCGCGCTGGGCAGGACAGCGGCGTTCAACCGGGCTACGGAGCAAGCTCGGCACGTGCTTGCAGCCGCCGGTCTCGACGAGCCGTACTGGATCGGCTACTTCGATCAAGCGGAACTCGCCGGTGTCACCGGCGGTCGCTTGCTGGAACTCGCCCGGCGCGACCCTCGGCTCCACGCCGGGCATGTCGAGGAACAGAGCCGCACCGCGCTCACCCGTCGGGGTCCGGAGGCCGGGAGATCACACGCGTTGGACCGACTCGGTCTGGCCGAGGCCTATTTCCACTCCGGCGACCTCACGGCGGCCGTTGCGGAGACCCACGCAGCCTGCGACGTCGCGGAGGGCGTCCACTCCGGACGCGTGCGAGAGGGCATGGCGGAGCTGTACGCCTACACGGTGGGTCACGGTACTTCGGCACCCGTACGGGAAGCGCGCGCTAGGCTCCGCGAGCAACTCGCCGACTGACAAGGAACGCTGTGACCATCCTCGCCGTGACCGGCCACATGGACCTCACCGATGCTTCTGTCCCCCTGGTTCGCGCAGCCCTCGGCGAGTTGATGAGTGACGTGGTGGACGGTGAACTGGTCGGCGTCTCCTGCATCGCCGCCGGGGCGGACTCCTTGTTCGCCGAAGCCGTCCTCGACGCCGGCGGAAGCCTCGTCGCCGTGATCCCTTCCCGCGACTACCGCGAGACGAAGGTCAAGGATGCGCACGCCGCCCAATTCGACCGGCTTTTGGCTGCCGCCACCGAGGCAGTGGTGATGGACCACGCCACCGCCGGTCGCGACGCGTACGAAGCCGCCAACAGCGAATTGCTGCGCCGGGCCGACCGTCTTGTCGCCGTCTGGAACGGCATGCCGCCCGGCACCAAAGGCGGCGGCACCGCCGACGTCGTCGAAGAGGCCCGCGCCCTCGGCATCCCCGTCACCGTCATCTGGCCGACGGGAGCCGCACGGCGTATCGCGTGACCTCAACGCGTCCCTACTGTCGCTCCCAGCACGCGAGTTGCGAGTGGCGGGGCTACTCGGTTCGCCACCAGCTGTGTCCCGTGTGCCAGTCAGTCGCCCAGGTCAGGAAGTCGCCTGCTTGCTGATCATGTGGTGCATCGGCGTAGGGCGCGGCGCATCCGTCTCTGAGCCACCACACCTGGCCGCGTTGCGGCCCGGCCACCACCAGGGTCCAGTACGCCCCGGTTTGCCTTTGCCCAGCAGCACCGAGCCGTGCAGGTAGGTCTCGTGGAGCAGTGACGAGTGGAGGGGGTGGTCGGAGTAGTCGTACTCCCACTGCCACTCCTTGGCGAGGGGGAAGGCGATGCCGGGCACCCGTGCGGCGGTGCCGTCGAACGGCTCGGGGCTCATCCAGCCGTCCGCCTCCCAGACGAACCAGCTGCCACCGGTCTCAGACGACCAGCCTGCGGGGCACTTACCCCCACCCGGCGCACCGTCAACCGAGCCCTCGCCCAGGCACGTACCCCCGTCGAACGCGGCATCGCACGGCTAAAGTCCCCTTCCGCTATAAAGCTCAGCGTTACCTCAACGCTGTTAAGCCCGCAGATCCGCGGGTGGTGAAATGTGCTTGTCCCAAGGCGCCTTGGGAGAAATCCCGCGGATCCAGCAGATTCGCGTGAGGCAACGACTCCGAGCCCAGGGAGGAATTCAGTGGAAGGTTCTAGCGCAGTCGAACGGACCGAGGGGTCGGCTCCCAGACCTCGAACGCGGCGCGCGCCACGTGGGCGGTGGGGAGCAGCGGCGGTAAGCGTGTTCGCCGCAATCGCCTTCATCCTGGCCCTTTCGGCGCCCGCGCAGGCCAATGTGATCAACAAAATGCCGCAGAACGCAGACGGCACGGAGCAGGCATTCTCTCCCGCCTATGACTACGACGGGGACGGCTGCTACGCGACAGCGGCGATCAGCTCTGACGGATACGTCAATCCGGGACTGAAGCCGGGCGGCGCCACAAATGGGCACTGCCACGACTACGGTCAACTCGACCAGTCCAACACCTATTCGCGCAAGTGGTGCAACCACGGATGGTGCGCGATCATGTACGCCAGCTACTTCGAGAAGGACCAGGTCTCGGCATGCGTTTCCGGCGCCTGCGCTGGCCACCGTCATGACTTCGAGCACGTCATCGTCTGGGTCCAGAACAACCAGATCCAGTACGTCTCGGTCTCGCAGCACAAGGGCTGGGAGACCCACGACCGCAGTCAGGTTCGCTTCGACCCCGGCGGTCACCCGAAAGTCGTCTACCACAAGGACGGCGGCTCAACGCACTGCTTCCGATTCGCCAACAGCGGTGACGACGCGGTCGAGAACGTCACGGGCAACTGGTTCTTCCCGCGCCTGGTCGGCTGGAACGGCTATCCCAGCGTCGCTTTCCGGAACAAGTTCATCTATCACACGAGTTTCGGCAGCGCCACGATCAAGCTCGGTACCGGCACATTCGGCGACCAGCTCAACCAGGCCAGGGGAAACCGGTACATCCCCCTCGACCTCCAGGGCGCATGACGCCTGCCGCCCACGCGGAAGCGCCCCGTTAACCACGGTGCGCTCCAGAGTGGTCACCCCGGCCAGCCCTGACTACCACGACGCCCCCGCCGACGCGGGGGCGTCGTGCGTGTCGGTCCGTTGTCGAACCCGCTGGCGGCGCGGATACCGGAACCGCCGCTCCCACTTGGGCAACAGCGGCTCGATCCGCTCCCACGGCGCATCCGATACGACTCACGGCGAGGCTCCCCCGACCAGCCCAACGCCGAACTCGGAGGCCGGACTTAGGCAGCCGCAGAGGTGGCGCATATGTGCGGTCAGCCATACGAGGTGACCTATCCTGCCAGACCACGGGACAGGGCGGGATATCGGAGCGCGGGGGATAGGCATGGGCGGACAAGACGTCGTTCTGCGGAATCGGTATCGGTTAGTGCGGTACGTCGGTTCGGGGGCGATGGGTGAGGTGTGGCGCGCACGGGATCTTGTGCTGGGACGCGAGGTCGCCGTCAAACTTCTTCACTCAGGCCTAATGAACAGTCCCCGGTTCTCCGAGCGTTTCCGGGACGAGGCGCGCATTCTGGCGAGCCTGAAGCATCACGGCGTCGTGACCGTCCACGACTTCGGCGAGAGCGACGACCCGCGTGCCGCCTTCCTCGTGATGGACCTGCTCGACGGGCGTCCCCTGAGCGAACTCACGGACTTGGCCGAGCCGCTGGGCGTCGTCCGCACGCTGACGATCGTCGTGCAGGTCCTCGACGCCCTTCGGGCAGTGCACGAGCGCGGGATCACGCACCGGGACCTGAAGCCGGCGAACCTGATGCTCGGTGACGGTGACAAGGTGATTGTCACCGACTTCGGCGTGGCCCGGGCGGTGGGAGCGGCCCGGCTGACCTCCCACGGCATGGTCATGGGCACCCCTCAGTACAGCGCCCCGGAACAGGCCGGGCCGGGCGAGGTCACGGCGTCAGCCGACTTGTACGCGGTCGGGGTCATCGCGTACGAGTGTCTGTGCGGTCAGCCGCCCTTCTACGCGGAGGACCCGGAGTCCTACGTCGCCCTGCACGCCTCGGCCCCGGTACCGGACATGCCCGAGGGGATCCCGGACGCCGTGCGGAAGCTGGTGCTGCGCGCGCTGTCCAAGGCTCCGGAGGACCGGTTCGCCGACGCGGCGGAGATGGCGGACGCCGTTCAGGCCGCTCTGGTCGGCCTCGGCGCCGATGGCGTATCGCGGTGGCGAAAGGGGGATGGCACTGCGGACCGGGCCTCCCGCACCGCGCCCGGTCGCCTCGCCGCCGTACTGCGGAACAGGGCCCAGGCCGGCCGGGGCGGCACGTCGGTGCCCAAACAGCGCCCCTGGCCCACCCCGTCGGTGTCCTTGGGCGCGGAGCCGGGTCGCCGCCGCGTGCGCGCGATTGTGCTCACGGCGGCCGCGGTGGTGCTCTGCGTCGGCGTGGCGGCAGTCCTGACGACGCCCCAGCACCACCGAGCGCGTCCGAGTGCGTCCGGCCCGCCCTCGCTCCCCGCTTCTGCGAACTCGGCCCCCACGGCCGGGGGCCCGCTGTCCACCGCGCCCCATCCGTCCCGTTCGCCGCGCCCGACGCACCACGGCGCGGCGGGCGGCCCCGCCGTCGGACCCGGTACGGAGGCCACGGGCGGCCCTCCCACGGGGGGCCCTGCCACGACCGACCCTGCCACGACCGACCCCACCACGCCGTCGACGGTGCCCACCCGGGCCCCGACCACTCCGGCGGGCGGCCCGTATTCCATCACCGCTTCTGTCACCTGCGACTCGGGAAAGCCGGTGGACGACGGCCTCTACGTGCAGGCGGACACGGGGAGGGGGGAGGCCACCAAGGTCGTCTCGGGCGGTGTGACGACGTGGCGGCGCACGCTTCCCAAGAGCGAGTACTACACGATGCACATCGGCTGCGGCACCGACGCGAACCGTGAATGGGAACCCCTGATGTCGGACGGGACGCGAGGTCTGCACACCGAATGGGTGACCGGCACCTACCACGCCTTCGCCTGTCACGACGTCCAAGGGGCCGCGGGATACGGCAAGTGCGAGGAGCGTCCCGGGGCGTAGCCCGGCATGGGGGCATCTCCAGCGAGGCCGGGACGCCGACGGGCGTCACGGCGCCGGTGCGGACCGACGGGCCGGGGCTGCGGTGCGAGGCGGACGGCGTGCGGAGCAGGTCCAGCGGCAGGTGACGCGCGGACGCTCGCACACGGGGCTCGTCCACCGACGCAGGGCGCTCCCGAACCGGTGCTCCGTCTCTCGGTCGTCGGGGGTGAGCGCCGAGAGGTGCTCGCCGATCCGGTCGGCCCCCTTCGGCCATCGCCCCCTGACGTTCTTTTGGAGCCGGAGGAGGGACTGGAGGATCTCGATCCGGTCATCGGTGTTGCGGAAGGCGAGCATCCCGTGGATTCCCGCCGCGCGGTCGAGGTCCCGCAGAGCGGGGCCGTACCGGTCAAGGTGGGTCAGCGTCCCGCATCGGGCCACCAGGATGTCGGCGAAGCTGGTGCGGTAGGTGTCGGGGAACCGTGCGGCGAGGTCCTCGCGGAGCCGGACGGCTCTGTCGAACGCCTCCAGAGCCTCCTCGGATCTCGACAGTGCGGTCAGGCACCGCCCCTGAATACTGAGCATCTTCGCCAGGCTGGCCCGGGTGTCGGGGAGGACGTCGCGGAACTGCTCCTGGATGCCGATTGCGCTGCCGATCGAGGCAAGGGCCTCCGGGTGCCGTTTGAGCCCGTGGAGGTACGCTGCCCGGTTGCGGAGGGCGGACGCCAACTCTGCCTGCCCGTCAGGGCTAGAGTCGGCCAGCTTCCTGTGGATCGCGATAGCGTGATCGATGACACGGAGTGCTTTCCCCCGTCGGCGCACGCAGTTCAACAGCGTCGCGCGGGTCCTGAGCACCGAGGCGTACAGGGACCTCTCCTCATCTGTGGCCCTGGCCCGCGTCAGTCGTTCGAGCCTTTTCTCGGCCCGGTCGGCGTACGCGAGACCGTCACAATACCGACCCGCGTCGAACAGCCTGAACGCGACCTCGCTCTCAGCCCGTGCCAGGTCCGCGAGACGTGTGCGGCGCTGAAGCGAACGGATCGAGCCGTGGCGACTGTACGACCGGCGGCGGTCGGACACCTGGCGGAGCGCCGCGGACAGGGCCAGTTCGGCGAGCATTTGCGTGCTCTGGGGAATTGCCTCAAGAAGAGCCGTCACGGCCCGGGCGTCGGTGAAGGATTCCATCCGCACCTCCCGGAGGGCCTCGGACAGGACGCGGCTCGTCCGGGAACGGAGCGCCACCTGGACAGCCGGTCGGGCGAGCCACTCCGCGTGCTCGGCGATCAGCTCCCGGACAGGGCCTTCGAGGAGCGGAGTCTCGTCGGCCAGCGGGCCGAGGATTCCCAGGGCGCGCCTTGCCTGCCGGTCGCTGACGGCGGGAAGGACTTGGGACAGCAGGGCGCGCCCGTCGAGCTCCTCGGTGAGCGCCTTTTTCAACCAGTGTTCCGCGAGGCTGTCCGGTTGCAGGCTGCCCCAGTACTCCTGCCCTCCGGAGGACGGGTACAGGTCGCTGATCGTGGCGGCGAGGCGGCGGCGATCGGCTGTGGCGGCGGGGCTCGGTCCGGTGTCCTCCAAGGCGGCAAGGGTGCGTTCGGCCTCGTCCCTGTCTGCGGCCCCCACCAGGAGGGCGGCGGTCAGCGCGGTCACGGGCGGCTCGTGACCGAGACCCCGGGACTCGGCCATAGACGCCCAGTAACGAGTCTCGTGGGCCAGGATGACGTCCATGGGCGCTTTCCCGCCAGTGGTTCTCCCGTCGACCGACGCTGCTTCAAGCACGGCGGCCAGCGCGGCGTTGTGGAGCGTCAGCGGATGCCCGTCACGCAGCACATCCGGGGAGGGGGCGTCGAGCGGCAGGGGATCGAGGTCGGTGTGTGCGTAGCCCTCGACGCTCCGCAGTGCCGCCGCGAAGCACTTCACGGCCTCGGCGTAGGTCTCGGCACGGTCTGCTTCCGCGAGCGGGCCCAGTTCGAGGGGCGGGTGCGAGAGGACCTGGTATTTGTCCTCTTGCTGAAGTTTCTGCCACCATTCCCCGTCGCTGCGAGCCAGCATGAGGACACGGACCTGGCTCAGCGGTGTGTCGAGGGCGAGGGTGTTGATCAGCGCCCGCATCGCGGTGACGTTCTTCTCGGCGTAGTCCACGACCAGCAATACCTTGGAGGTGGTGCGGGCGACTGCCTCCGCGACGTCACGCGACCCTGCCTCACCGGGTGCGGCGCAGGCGGCCGCGTGCTCCGGGGTGCGGAGACGGCCGACGGTCCAGCCCTCGCTCAGAAGTTCCGCCGCCAGCTCGCGGGCCAGCCGGGTTTTCCCCTGGCCGCCTTTCCCGATCACCAGGCGTCCCGAGAGGGCTTCGTCGGCCGCGC
This sequence comes from Streptomyces sp. NPDC093221, assembly GCF_044753885.1. Lineage (NCBI taxonomy): Bacteria > Bacillati > Actinomycetota > Actinomycetes > Kitasatosporales > Streptomycetaceae > Streptomyces > Streptomyces sp. NPDC093221. The sequence goes on from NZ_JBIVOA010000001.1 coordinate 458,784, forward strand.
ACCACTCCCTCAGCTCGACGAGTTCCGCGCGCGACCGGAAAGGCACCGTCTCGTATTCCGGTCGGAGCAGGCAGGCCGGGGTCCTCGGGCGGATGTCGAGGTGCCAGGGGGCGAGGTATCCCTGGAGCTCGGCGGATTCCAGCATGAGGGGGCGCCCGGTCGCCTCCTCCACGAGCGCGCGGAATTCCGCACTGCGGGCCATGACGTACACCGGCAGCACACTCAGCCGTCTGCTTCCGAAGTTCTTCCGATCCTCGATGACGATGCCGCACACCAGGCGGCCGCAGGTCACCGCGGCCCCTGACATGCCGGCCCATCCCGAGCCGCCGGACGGGTCCCGGTCCGGGGCGATGACCAAACCCAACTGATATCGTTCCGCGCGTTGCCCGGCGAGGGGGCCGATGGACCCCTCGACCTGATCGGAATCACCGCCGCTGTCGGGATGACGGCGCACACTCGCAGGCAGCCCAACCGCGCTGACACGTACGGGTGAACTCCCGCTCAGCACACCCCACCTCAGCTCGGCGGTGACATCGGGCGGCCGCCAAGCGCTGTCGGCGGATTCCACGACCCGCAGCACAGCGGCGTCAAGGTCGCCGTCCCCCAGCCAGGCGACGGCGGCGCGGACGAGGCCGGGGCGGTTCAGGAAACGCACCGCGACGGTTTCCAGATGCCGCTCCTCGTCCAGCAGTACGTGCCGGGCAGTGAGGATCAGGTTTCCCCCGATCCACGTCCCGGTCCCGATCCGCACCTCGCCGCGCGGCAGGGGCTCCGCGAAGACCTCCACCACGCGACTTGTTCCACTGCTTTTCATGGCGTCCCTTCCGTCGGCTCGGCCTAGAACTCCGGGATCGCGGGGAGGGTGCCGTTCACCAGGATGTCGTGGCCGCGATCGTCCAGCGGGGAGAGCGTCAGCTTCAGGCGGTGCGTCACGGTCGAGGTCCGGTCCACCTTCCCGCTGAGCACGTAGACCTTGGCCCCGGCCCCGCCCGACCGGACCACGGACACGTCGAATTCGAGTTCCACCGGCCCGACCCTGAACCGCAGGTCCTGCCCCGCGCCCTCAGCCATCGCCGCCTGGAGTTCGGCGCGCACCCCGAGCACCGCCGCCGCGAGGCCCACGCTCGCGTCAGTGTCCACGAATGTGCTCCCAGGCAGGGAAGCCATGTCCATGGAGCGGTGCGGCCACACCGCGGGGGAGGGCCGGAGCCGCATCGAACTTCGAGATGTTCGAGTCGTTGCAGGCGCACAGTGACGCGACTCCCAGCAGGAAGATCGCGCAGCCCAGAGCGCCCCTGCGCCTGGTGTTCCCCGGTCCGCGGCTTTTCTTCTTGTTCATGTCCTCGGCAGCTCTCTCTTCGGCGAGGGGGCCCGATCAGTGCGTGTCCCCCCGTGGTTTCCTGCGGTGCCGGCCGCGCCGGAACCGGCCACTTCGAGCAGCCCCCGACGTGGCAGTGTTGCGTTCCCAGCTCACCACGACATGACCGCGGGGCACCTCCCGCGTTGAGCTGACGATGAGCTTCGGCGTGGTGTTGACTGACCGTCATGAAGGTGTTGCTCACAGGTCCCGTCCGTCGGCACAGGGAGATGGTGATCCTCCTGCAGCCAATGGGGTTCGCCCTTCTCACGGTGCCGCGGATCGACCAGCTGGCGCTGGCGGGCCACTGGCCGGACGTCGTTCTGCTGGAGTGCGACACGATCAACAATCCGGTTCTGGGAAAGTGCGGACGGCTGCGTGCCGCCTGCGGCGCCCCGATCGTCGCCATCACCCGGCACGCCGACACGGATGCCTGGAAAGCCGGGCGCGAGGCGGGGATCGACGAATTCCTCGTGGAGCCGTTCAGCCTGGATGAACTGGTCGCACGGCTGCGCATCGCGGGACACCCGGCCCCGGCCGTCACGACGGGAAACAGCAGCTCCCACATCGCCTACGGACCGCTCCGGATCTCCCAGGAGTCCAGGAGGGTGACCGTGCGCGGGACCGAAGTGGAACTGCGGCCGACAGAATACGAGTTGCTCGTGACGTTGGCCCGTCGGGCCGGCCAGGCGCTGAGCCGGGACCATCTCGTCAACTGCCTGTCACGCAACGGTGCGAAGGACCCGGAACGGGCGCTCGAAGTGCATATCCACGAACTGCGGTCGAAACTGGCCGTCCCCGGCCTCATCGCGACGGTGCGCAACGTCGGATACCGCCTCATCACTCAGGAGAGTTACCGGCGCCTGGAGGGGAACTGAACACGGTCGGTGTCCCACAGGGAGTGGCCGCAGAGCCACGGCCGCCGAGATCGCCGGACTGGTGGCGATCATCCAGCACCACCCGGTGACCAGCGCGACCCGCTCGGCCACTCGCGTCCGCCGGGGACCACCAAGGCGCGCTTCGTTCTGTGGCCGACGCCCGCCTGATCGCGGAGCGCATCGACGGGAGTCAGGCCGCCGACACGTGGTTCGGCCACCCGCTCCAGAAACACCACGTCCACTTCTCGCAGGCGTTCACCCTCATGGGGCGTAGGCGCGAGGCCTACGCCGAACTGGAGGCGGCGCTGGATCTCACCGCATCGCCGCCCGTGATGACACGGGCGATGCTGGGATAGGGACGCCGCCACTTCTCTGAAGTTGGTTCTGTGCGGCTCGCGTCCACGCAATCACTGCAGGTCAGTCAGACTGCTCCCCGCGCGAGCGGGGATGAACCAAAGCCCGCGCCGCGCAGGAAGCTGCGACCGCCCTGCTCCCCGCGCGAGCGGGGATGGACCCCGCGCGAAGTCGAAGAGCCAGCCCATGGTCGGCTGCTCCCCGCGCTCACGGGGATGACCGGTCAGTAGCTGTGTCTGCCCTCCAGTTCACTCGCCCCGGAGCCGGATGGCCATGACGGTTCCATCGGCGCGGACGGACACCGCGTTCCACTGCTTCGATGTGCTGTGGTCCGGCCACTGCCCGCGCAAGTCGTGTACCTCGCGTTGGTATTCGTTGACGCGCCCATGGTGGAGGTGCAGGTACAGGCTCCTCCGGAGGCCGGAGAACGCCTCTACTCGGGTGCCGTTGAGGCGATAGATGTGATCGGTGCCGACGAAGTCGATGCCGTGGATGGTGTGCTCTGCGTCGCGCAGCCTGGCCGTGTTGGCGTAGGCGTCGTGCTGGAAGTGGCGTTTGCCTTGTTCCTTGGTCAGATACTGGACAGTGGGCTTGCCGCCTCCAGTGAAGGCCATGAGGACGGCTGCTTCCGTCCGTGCCAGCACGGAGCTGAACCAGGCGAAGGAGTCGGGCATTATCTGGAATCCGGGGACGGTCGTCTCTCCATGACCCGCGGGCCGCACGGTGTCGGCCGCGCGGTTCTCCTGTTCCAGGTAGAGGTCGAGATCGGGCGCCGATGGCTTCCCGGGCGGGCGGAGAGCGGTGGCGCCCGGCGCCTCCAAAACGTGCATGGCGAGGCTTTCCTTTGTGGGGATCTCGGTGCCGATGAGCAGGTACGGGACTGTGCCGTACGGTCCGATGTGCACGGACTCCACGTGGGGCGCTGGCCGTGCTGAGCTGCTTGTGCACCTGACGAACGCTGCTGTGTGTGCCCTTGGAGGCGAGCAGGAGGACGTGGGACGGCTGCCCCGGTTGCCAGGCTTCGACGAAGAAGTGGGGCCGTCGCTGTAGCGCCTCCGGGCGGCCGTCGGTACCGGAACTGCGCAGAGTCCAGCCGGCCTTGAGGGCGACATCCGCCGGGATCACAGAGACCGAGTGGTCGGGGTACCGGGACCTGACGACGTTCTCGGCCAGCAGCGAAGCGAAGCCGGTGCCGATTTCCCCGGATTGCGTGGCCTTGTAGAAGCGCAGGAGATCGCGTCCCTCGGACGATAGCTGCAGGTAACGGCCCCGGTTGGCTTCCATGGCCTGGCTGTAGCGGAGGCTGCCCCAGTGCTCGGCGAGACCTCGCCCCGCGCCCTGGCGGCCCGCGGCGGCACCGAGGCTGATGGCGTGGATGACCTGCCACGGCGTGAGTGCCAACGATTGCGGAGCTGTCCGAACGGCTAGGTAGTCGGTGCGGCGGCGCAGCGGACCCCGCCCGTCCTCCAACCGTTTCTTGTCCTCCTCCGCTGCTGCCTTGCTGACCTGGTCGGCGAGTTCGGCGGATGAGCGGACCTGGACATGGGAGGTGGTGCTCAGCTCTTCGAGGATCTCGGCGATGGCTTTGGACTCGTCCCCGTTCACCGACAGCCCTTCCGTTGATGTCATATGACGTGAGCCGGAGGACGGTAGGACGAGGCGGGGGAGCGCAAGCAAGTGAGCATAGGTCGGCGCAGGTTGGTATTTGGCCAGACCGTGGCTCTGTCAGTGACCGCCGGGCGGGGACCGCTAACTGCCGTGCAACCACATCGCAACAGCGGCGAGGTCCGGGTCGGTGAGGCCGTGGCGGTGGTCGACACGGTGGAGAAGGGTTCGTGCGGGGTGGTGCGCCTGCGCCCACGTGCGGTCGGCGTCGGAGATCTCGTCGTCGAGCCAGGCGAAGGGGCGCTCGGCAGCCCAGTCGAGAAGAGTGCGCGTTTTCCAGTGCAGCCCGGACGGATTGCGTTCCTCTGAGGGTTCCGGCCAGGTGACCACGGGGAGTTGCGCCAGCCCCAGGAGCGGCGCGAGGCACTCGTTGGCCTCGGCTTCCCACGTGGTCGCCCACACCAGATTGCAGGGCAGCGCCAGCAACTTGCGCCCGAGAGCCGGATCGACCCTGGCAAGCAGCGGATTCGCACCGGCTTCCTGCGGCACGTACGTCGGATATCCGTCCGGGTACTCCTCCCGTGTCGCCCCGAAGGGAATGAGAGGTCCGTCGACATCGAGAAAGAGGAGGGGCCGGGGCGGGGGAGCGATCACACCCGCACCGTACGGGCAGACAGGTTGTCCCGGAAGCGGATCGCCGACTGTGCCACGTGGTGTGCGCGCCGTTGGCGTGATGCGCCCGCCAGGTGCCTCGCTTGCCGTCCGTATTCTGTTTGCTGGACGACGAGGTGTCGGCCCATGGAATGTTCTTTTTGCGGCTTTCTTTGAAGTTGGTTCTGCACGGCCGACATCCACGGAACGACCGCAGGTCAAGCAGACTGCTCCCCGCGCCCGCGGGGATGGACCCAGGCCGCGCATTCCCGGCAGGATCCGGCGGCGCTGCTCCCCGCGCCCGCGGGGATGGACCCTACACCGCGCTCGTTGCCGAACCCGCGGGATCCTGCTCCCCGCGCCCGCGGGGATGGACCATATCAACGGGGGCCGACACTCTGACCCTGGCCAGGGTGAGGGTCAACTTACGTGTTCATCAAACCGCTGGGCGGTCCGCTGAGTCCGAACACGGATTACCACGACGGGAAACGGCCCTTGGTGGGAGCCGGGCACGTCGGCGAGCATGCGGGCGCGGTACCTGCATGTGCCGGACGCCATGCTCAAGGACGTGGCGCGCAAGATCGCCGGTGCCATCTGGGGCCACCCGGGAACGCCCGCTGTGGGCAAAAACCAGGACACCGATGGCCCCCACCGCGAACGGTGGGGGCCATCGGCATATTGCCCGGTGAGAGCAATGGCGGAGGATACGAGATTCGAACTCGTGAGGGGTTGCCCCCAACACGCTTTCCAACTGTTCACCCCGGTGTATGGGGTGGGTCGCGGGCATCCTGACCTGCGGCGTAGCAGTCGAGGAGCGAGTGCCTGAACGAGCCCGGACACGGGTGAATGAGACCAGAACTGAGACCAGACGACAGAGTCCGGGCAGAAGTGCTCACCGCACGGTGCCGGTAAAAGGCCAGGCATCACTTCATGCGGCGAGCTGCTTGGTCAGGGTTGACGGCACTGACTCGCCAGTGCCCGGCTCAAAGGTCTCCCCTGTACAGGACTGGTGGCTGCCGCCGTCGCCGTACGGCATGGTGCAGGGCAGCTTCCCGTTGTACCTGGGGTCTCCTTCACCGCATGCATAGAGGTAGGGCTCGGCGCCCTCCTCACAGATCGCTGCATGAGCCGCGGCCGAGACGGCGCGGGCCATGGCCGGCACGTCCTGCGTGTGCTGGAGGGCCACCCGCACCGATATCTTTACCATCTCGCTGCACGTTTCGACGGAGAGAATGGGAGCAGGAGGCGGGGCGGACTCCGTCTTGGTGACCTCGGCCTCGCGCCGTGCAGCAAGACGGTCTTCCAGTTCTGCGTCTGCCTTGGCCCTGGCCACTGGGTCACAGGGGCGGTCGCCTCTGCATGCCTCAGCGAGCAGGGCACGGGCAGAGCGAAGCTGCGGCAGGAACGCCTCGACGTTCGCGATGAGCCGGTCGGTTTGCTCCTCGTCCAGCTCGTACGAGTCGCCGCCGGTCCAGATCCACAGCTCGGTGTGGATGCCGTAGACATCGGGCATGGCGTTGGAGGTGGTCACGTGGGCGGCGAGGAACGGCTCCGTGTCGCCGTCGTGGCGGGCGTCTTCTAAGGGAGGGATGATCGCCGGCGCAGCCTGGTGCCACTCGGCGGTGGCGCCGGGCTCGCTGTGGTCCGTGGCGCACCACGGCGTGCAGCCGTAGGTCGTCATCCACTCCGGGCCGCGCTCAGCGGCCGTAAGGACGGTGGTGTGCTGGTCGGCGGCCGGTATAGAGGACGCTTGCGCATAGATGCTCATAGCCATACCTGATTCAGTTCTTACGGTGGACGTTTTGTCGTGGTGGTGGACAGATGCCACCTGTCGCACTTGGGGGAGACCGCGGTCTCCTCGGGAGCGGCCCCACGCACCGAACCAACGAGGCATCCATCAATTAGTCACATGATCGACAGGCCGAGGGTGAAGCGCTGGCGGAGCTGGGCGCGACCCACGATGCACTCGTTGCCCAGCTTCAGAAGACCAGGGGGAGGGACCCGAAATCTTGGCGGGGCGGTCGCTGAGGTCATCTTGCAGCTCAGAGGTGGCACGGTGCTATGGGCGGTCACGGTAGGCCGGGCCGGTTGCTGTACTTCGCTGCTCGACTCTGGGTCGGCTGCCACAGTCGCGGCTGGCCCGAGGCGCAGAGCGATGAACTGCGGGCGGCGCCTGCGGTTGCTTGGGAAGGCGGCCGACGCCGGTAGCTGTCGTCTGCCGATTGCGCAGGTAGCGCGATACACATTTTCGGAGCAGCTCGTGGACGTCATCCTTGTGGTTGGAGCGGCACTATTGCAATGAAGTCTTCATGCGACTTCCATGGAAGGCATGCCCTCGCCGTTGCGTACGATCGATCCGGCACGTCTGGTGGCTCGACGCGTCGAGCTGGGACTCTCCCGCGCCGCTCTAGCCGCCCTAGCTGGCGTTTCGGCTCGGATGATCTTCTTTTACGAGGAGGGTCGCCACGCCCCCACCGCACCGCGCTTGGAGCAGTTGGCGACCGCGCTCGGATGCAAAGTGGAGGTGCTCACAGGTGCCCGGCGCGGGGAGGAGACGCTGGTCGATCTCAGGTACGCCGCAGGGCTCACCTTGGAACGCGTCGCCGAACTACTCAAGACCACGCCAGCGGGGAGGGAGCTGAGCGTGTCCGCGCCGAAGGTCTCCGCGCTGGAGAGCGGGGGAAAGGTCACTGGGCGGCACTGGCAGGACCCCGAGGTGACGGGGCGCCTACTCGGCCCTCTGGCCAAGGCGTACGGCGTTCCGGTGCGCATGGTCCTTGACGCATGGTTGCGTACCAGGCCGAGCGAGCCCGCTCCCGTGCTGTCGATCAAGCGGAAGCCGGAACCTTCGAAGACGGCCATGGTGACGTGGGAGTCATTGAACGAGCGTCAGCAAATTTACCTGGGGGAGGTGATGCGAGATGACCGGATGACCGCTACCGAGATGTGGATGCGCCGGGTTCAGCGGCTGCCCGTACCGAGGGCTGCTGAGTGGCGCAGACTGCCCTTGGCGCTCAGGGCTGCTCCGTCCGATGTCGGGTACACCCGGTTGCAGGAGCGGCTGCGCCAGCGTGGCGTGCATGACCCCGGCGTGGGTTCGACGGTGCATGCGCTGGGGCGTCGAGGGTTGTTGGTGGTCAGTGAGGATTCGGTTGATCTTCCGGCTGTCGGGGAGGTTCGACGGGTACTGGTGGAGATCACCAGGCGTGGCCGTGCTGCCGCCCGGGCGGGCCTAGGCGAACCGCGTGAGCCGGATCCCGCGCCGCATCTGCTTTCGGAGTGGCTATGGGGAGTCGTCGCCCGCGTCGCGTCCGCAGAGCCCGAGGGGCTGGAGGACGACCAGCTAGCGGGCCGTTCCTTGTTCTTCATCGGTGTGGGCTACCGGGGCAGGTCCGGAGCACAGCCGAGTCGTGGCTTCGTGGACTCCGTCCCGGTCATGGCACCGGGAGGAACGCACGTCTCGGAGTACCGCTGGCGGCTGACCCAGCTCGGCCGACGCCATGTATCGGAGTACCTGCACGTCTACCGAGATCTCTATCCGGGTGTCAGCACCACAGGACTCGAAGCACTCGCGGGTGACGCGCGATAGTTCACGCCTTTTCTCCGTGGGCGGCCCGATTGTCAGAGGCGTCGCTTACCCTCCTTGGCTGTGACGAGTTCAACGGAGAACGGCACGCGCGAGCTCGGCGATGTCCGGGTTCGCTACCTAGTAACCCGGGCCGCCCTGCGCGCGGCAAAGGCTGTGACCGAGCCCGGACTTGAGCCGCAGCAGCGACTGGCCACCCTGATGGAGTGCCACGGCATACTGCATGCGGCGCGCGGGCCGGGGATTCCTCTGCCGTTCGGGGAGTTCCGCCGCGCGCTCGGAGAGAATCTGGCTGCCCTGCTGCCGGACGGTGTGGATCCGCTGGACTTGGACGGGATGCTGGTCGTCGACCGGGATGGACAGGTGACTGAGGACGCCTTCGATCTCGACCTTGAGCAGCAGATGCTGCTGCACACGCTGCGGAAGCTCGACGCAACCGCGGGAGTGGTGAGCGACAGGGAGCTTCAAGCGGAGATCGACCAGGAGACTGCGTTCACGTTGCTGCACAAGCAGGGTGACCAGGCCGTCTACGAAGCCGGACGGTCGGACCTGATCCGGTCTCCTGCCGGTGCCGTGGACGACCTCTGCGAGCTACGTCTGCCCCCGTTGGTCGCGGACTTCTACCGGGAGATTCCCTACAACTCACAGTTCCAGGGCTGGTGGTTCCCGTGCCCAGTATGCCGGTGGCCGATGCGGATTGTCCTTCGGAAGAACAGCGGCGCTCTGGTAGGAGCAGTCCGTTGCTGGCACGCTCCGCACGCGGACATGGGAGCCTCTTACCTGTTCCGGCCGACCACGAATCCCATTGCCCCCGAGTTGCTGCCTGAACCGTCGCCGGCTCGGCCGAGCGGCCGTGAGGCGGTCCTGTATCCGGACCTCGGGGACATCCCGCTGGCTGTGCCCGTCGCTGGGCACAAGGCCGTCAGTCGGGGGATCTGGCGTTACACGACTATTCCCGGACTTCCTGAACTCTCGCTGTACGACCGGCTGGTCGATCGCGGCCTCAAGGTGAAGCTGTGGCCAGGGCTCGATGCTTACGACCTGCTGGTCGAGGCCGGGCCAAAGCGGGGCAAGAAGGTGCCGTTCAAGGTTGACGTGAAGGACTACACCTCGGCGGCGACGCTGGCCAAGCTGATCCATGCCCAGGACGGCGACCGCGGTGGTGCCGAGTGGCTGGTGGTGCCCGACTACCGTGCCCGCCAGGTCCCGCTGCTGTCGGGGGTGTGCGAAAAGTACAGCATGCGGGTGGCTGCGGCCTCCGAGTTCGGCGAGATGATCTGCGAGAAGGCTGGGGTGAGCTGGACATGAGTGATGTGCCGATCGCAGAGACCGCCGTCTACACGGCGCTGGCCCTCGCGGCCCACTACTTCCCCAGGGTTATCGACGGGGACTCCCGAACTGCGGCCCCGTTCGCCGAGGCGGCATCCCTTGTCTCGGGGAAGTACCGGGCTTGGGACCGCTGGAAGGAACTGCCTCACGATGAGAAGCAGCGCATCGCCATGGTCTGCTCGATCGCTCCCGGCGAACTCGCCGACGTCCGCACCTTCTCGGTAGCGGCGCGCACCCTGCTGTCGCCGCTGACGGCGGACGGGGACGGCAGTGCACCGGTGATGGGCCCCTTCGATCTCGTGGGCACCGACCCCTTCACAGCGGATTCCGCGTTCCCCAGGCTCGGCGGCGATCCACTGGGCTACGTCGACCGCATGACCAGCCGGTTCCGGCGCCCCAGCGCCCGCCCAAAGCCTCCGGAGTTCGCCGGACCGGGAACATGGCTCACCCCGGAGATCTTCGTCAAGAACGTGGGCCAGGTCCACGGACGGCTGCAGATCCCCACCTACCCCCAGTTCACCGAAGCTCTCGGCCACGACAGCCTCCCCAGCGTCTCGACCGTGCCGTACCAAGCCGACCTGCGCATCCCCACGCCGGAACTGCTGCGCCTGGCACGAGAGATCGACCTGCGCTTCCCGGAGAACAAACGCTACCTGCACAGCACGCTCGGGCAGCTCTTTAAGGTCCTGAAGACCTCGGACACGGTGTCCCCGGAAGATGCCCTGTCGCTGGCTGCCGGCGGCATGGAGATATTCAATGCACCCACCGGCACTGGCAAGAGCGTCCTGGTTCGCGTCATGGCTGCCTGGTTCGCTGCCAACGACCTGCGCATCGCCATCGTCCTGCCGGACATCAAGGCATGCCTGGCCATGACCTGGAACGTGCGCGAAGACCTGGCCCACCTGCACCGGTCCGGGATCATCGAGCAAGAGCCCACGTGCGCACACCTGATGTCGTCCTCCGGGATGCACGACCGGGCACTCAAGCTCGCCTCGCTGATCAACGAGTCTGTGGACGCGCCGGGCGACTGGGGCGAACGAGCCGAACGCGACATCGATCCCCTGGCATACGGATGTGCCCAGAGGACGTTTCTCGAATCCACCGGCGACTACCCGCCCGGACGCGAACCGTGCCTGTCCCTGCACCGTCAGGGCGTCGGATCGGCAGCCTGCCCCTGGATCCCCACCTGCGGGAAGTACACCCCCGTCTACGAGGCGGCCACCGCCAACGTCGTCATCATGAACCACTACGTCTTCATGCAAGGCCACCTGAAGATCGGCGTCAACCTGGACGGCCGCCCCGTTCGCAGCATGACCGCAGCCGAGTTCGCCTTGCGGACCTGCCACGCGGTGGCGATCGACGAGGTCGACCAGTTCCAGTCCCGAGCTGTCGACCAGTGCGCCAGTGAGATCGTCCTGCACTCACGCCGGCACTGGTCGGCGGCACCCCAGGAAATGGACACCGACGCCAAGCGGCTGCGCATCGACGACGAGCACAGCCTGCTGCCTGCCGTCAGCCATGTCCGGCTCATGGCCGAATTCCTGCTGCTGAGCATCTGCAAGAACGCCCTCAGCCTGCACGCCACCGAGGACGACCGGGCCCAAGCCCGCATCCCGGACCAGACCAGCACCCGCTGGCACCTGGCCCGCGGACGGGACCGTACCCTCCTGCGGCTGCTGTGGCCGGAAACCGTGGCTATGGAAGGGACGGACATCCCCGTTGAGTACTTCCAGCGGCTCAACGCGCTCATGCCCGCCCGCTACCAGCGCCTCGACCCGCTCAGCGGGCAACCGAGCCTACTCGAACCCGACTGGCACGAGATCAGGAGCGAACTCAGCGCACTGGTGGCGCCCCGTGGCGAACACCTACTGGATGCGGTCAAGCTCGAACTCCACCGCCTCCTCGCGGACGCCGTCAAAGACACTCACCAGCGGACACAGGCGATCAACCTGCTGGTCACCAGGACCGCCATGATCGAGCTGGACGAAGCGCTCTCGGCCCTCCAGGAGAAGGCCCGCGACTACCGCTCCTCCGGCCTGCGCTCGGCCCAGCGCATCTCGAAGGATCTGCAGTCCGGCGCTGTCGCCTCCGTCCTGCCGCTGGGCATGCTGGGCCGAGCGATCACCGGCTACCGTGTCACCGGACTCGACGACAAGGAGAAGAACGCCGCCCTGGTTGCCCAGACCATTGCCGGCGACCCGCACACCTTTACCGCCGAACTGGGCGGCATTGTCTCGCTCATCCTGGCCGGCGTCGAGCGGCCGGTGCTGGGCCTGTCGGCCACCGCATACTTCCCCCAGGCAGTGCGTGAGCACCTGCACGCCCCGGTGCGCTGGTGGATGACCGACGCCCAGGCCAAGTCCATTCGGGCCCGGAAGCACCGCATCGACTACGGCGAAGGGCACCCTCTCTTCGGCGACCCCATCAAGGTCTCCGGCACCCACCCCAGCCGCAAGAAGGACGCACTTATCGAGCTGGGCAGCAACCTGTACGACCAATACATCCACCGCGAGCTCGACCGCACCGCTGCCAAGGACCCGGACCGAGCGCACGTCCTGGTCGTCGCCAACTCCTACGAGCAATGCGCCTGGCTCGCCCGGGGAATCGCCCGGGCCGGGCGCTATGACGGAGGGCTCTGCTTGGCAGTCAGAGCCGAGGACCTGCACAGCCCCAACCCCGAGCTACCCCGGGAGAACGTGGCTGTACGGCTGACCGCCGAGGAGTTCGAGGACTTCCCTCAACACGGGAAGATCCTGGTCGTACCGTTGTCGCTGATCGCCCGCGGGCTCAACATCGTCAAGGGCACCCGCTCGGCAGTCCGCTCCGTCTATCTGTGTGTGCGCCCTCTCGCCCTTCTCAACGACCCCGCCGAGATGTACGGCAGCATCAACGCCGCCGGACTGCGAGCCCTGCCGACAGGCGGCAGCCCGCTCCTCTCGCAGACCCTGACCGAGGGCAGGGACGCCGCCTGGGACCGTCTCGCGCTTCTACTACGTACCGCTCCCCAATTCACGGCAATGCACAAATCCCTCCAAGAGGAGGTCGTCGCTGGCATGATTGTCGACCTCATCCAGCTTGCCGGCCGCGCCCGCCGCGGCGGCACCGAAGCCGTTCTGCACATGGTCGACTACGCCTTCCACGAGGACACATGGAGCGCCGACCTGGAAACCGTCCTCAAGCGCATCCACTCCCAATGGACGCCGCAGGTGCGGCAGCGCATGAACGACCTGTACGGGGAGGCGCTCAACGCCTTCCTCTCCTACGCCGGCATCGAATCCCACGACACTGGCCACCCGGGCAACTGAGCGAGCAGAGACGGAAGAGTCACGTGACCCAGCAGGACCGTGAACCCGGCAAGTACCTGAACACCCTCGCCTTCCGCTGCACCCCAGGACTGGTCAGCGACGCCGGAGTCCACGTGCGCCACTTCGACGAGGCGACCTGGAAGCTCTGGGACGACTTCGACAGGCTCTGCAAGAAAAAGTTCAGGAACGACTCGGCCCAAGCCCCCTACTCCATCGCCACCACCGTCCTCAACATGACCAGTGGCGGCTACGTCTACTTCGAACCCGACCGCCGCGCTCCGTTCCTCGCCTCCCTCCACCCCCTCGACGACAAGCTGCTCCGCCGTGTGTTCACCCTCGCCTACCACCTCGCCCTGGGCCTGGACGTCAGCACCATCGACCTCACCGCTCCTCCCGAACTCGCCAAGCGGTTCGCTGACACCCCCGAACACAAGTACTTGCTAGCCGACTACCTCCAGGCCACGAAGGACGCCCAGCCCACGGCCCCCAACTGGCTCTATCGCACAGTTGCCTGGCAGCTCTCCCAGCAGCTCGCCACCGAGCCCTGGGCCATCTCCGACAGCCGGACCGTCAAACTGCGGCCCGACACCACCGGCGGCCTGGTCGCCTTCGACGACCCCTGGACGAACGAGCAGGGCGGTCGCTACGCCCTCTCCCGGACGGCTCTCAAGTTGAAGACGCTGCCCAACGTCGCCAACCCCGTGCTGCTGCTGACATCCCGGGTAACCCGGATCTCGTCCTCCCTGGTCTTCTCCAACACCGCCCTCGCCGAGCAGCCCGGCGAGGACCACCCGCTCCTTGAGGTCACCCTCAACGGCCGCGGAGGCGCCCGCACCATCAACCGCTTGGCTCTGCAAGCCCTCGGCCGCCTGGAGATGGACTACTCCGTCCTGCGCGCCATCGACAAGCGGTCGCAGGCGGAGCAGAAGCTGCTCGCCGAGGCGGCAAAGGCAAAAGCCGAGGGAAAGGAGCCGCCCCGCTTCCCCAGCGAGCACCCCGGCCAGGTCTGGCCCATCCTGCCGAAGAACTTCTCCTTCCCCATCGGCACCGGTCCCGGCATGCAGCATCTGCGGCTCCTGCACCAGCACTTCACCAAGGTCTTCGACACCGATGCAGTGCCACTGGAGGCCCGTGAGGTGCGGATGAGCCTGCCGCACCGGCCGACGGACCCGGAGAACATCTCCAAGACGGAGTACCTCCGCCGCAAGGCCGAGCGCGAGGCACATCCGGAGCCCAAGACACTGGGTCCGATCCGCAAGCGCGGCACCCTCTTCCCCGCCCCGGAGTCCATCTTCGCCTCAGTCGAGGCCGCCGGCTTCAAGAAACTGCGCATCATCTGCCTCTGGTACCAGGACGATGCCCGGCTGCGGATGCTCGACACCTTCTGCAAGAGCTTCGACCTCGACCCCGAAGGGCTCGACCCGGAGAACGGCCAGGAACTCCAGCTGCACGGCGACCAGATCGTCGCAGAGTTCCGCCACGCGCCCGACTTCCTCAAGCCCGGCCCCTCTCGCGGGCGCAGGGACGCACTGGCGGCCATCGGCGCACCGATGCGCTCGCAGAACGGGGTGCTTGTCGCGGCATGGTGCGAGACCGAGATTCCCACGTCGGCCGTGGCTGAGGAGTATGCGGGCATCGACTTGGACGATCTCGACGCCAAGCCCCAGACCAGGAACATCCTCGGAGACCTCGGCGTCCCCACCCAGTACCTCCGCGGCCAGGACGAGAAGGGTGTCGTCTTCAAGCCCAAGGCCAAGGACCACCCCGCCGAGATGGCCCTTCTCGACCTCTACCGGTCACTCGGCATCGTCGACGGCCGCATTGCAGACGCCCTACGGCCCGAGAAGGCGGGGTACCCGGTCGACCGCATCGCACACGTCGGCATCCACGTAAGGCAGCAGAACCGGCGCAAGGGGGAGTTCGGCCAGCCCAAGGTCGTCATCACCGCGTCCGCCCTCGTGCCTCCGCAAGCCACCGGTGGCACCTGGACCATGCTCGGGTGGAGCTCTACACGCCCCGAATGGCAGCCCTACCACTTCGCCCAGCCGGCCTTCCACGCCAGCGCCTACCCGGAGGGAACGGGAGATAAGAAGACCTACCGGCAGCGCTGGGACGACGCGGCCGAGACAGTGGAACGCGCCCTCGCCGACCTCGCCGACGAACTCGACGGCACCCCGTACGTGGTCACCGTGGACGAGCAGGCCTCCCGCCGTATGTGGGACGGGCTGCAGAACATGCGACAGGGAGGTTCGCCCGGTGACGGCACCAGCCGGTACTGGCTCCCTGGCACCACGCTGAGCCGCGATGACAGGCCGCAGGCCGTCATCCGCATCAACATCGACAGCGAAGAAGTGCCGCAGCCTGTGAGCACCACCCGTCTTGTCAAGGCCAAGGACAGCGAGCCGGTGGAGCAGGACACCGCGACCACGCTCTACCAGGTCACCACGGACTTCGGCACGCCTGCATGGATCCTCTGCAACGTCCCACGAGCCTTCGACGGGGACGGGGCGGGCCGACTGGGTTCGAAGTACACACGTTGGGATGCCAAGGCCTCCGTCTTCTCCGAGAAGAAGGAGGAACGCCGCAAGGGGGAGATGCCACAGAACTGGTACTCCATGACGGCCAGCGAAATCTACCCGCTCGCCTGCGCTGCCGGAGTTTCCGAGGAAGCCCTCGCCATCACCACAGCGAAGCTCTGCCACCAGAGCCAGTTCTGGGACGGCCGCTCCCGCTTCCCCGTCCCCCTGCACGCCGCGAAGCAGATGGACCTCGACCACCCGCAGTACCGACGCACTGCCGCACCTGAGGAGAAGCCGAGCCCGGAACTCGGTATCGAGGACGCTACCGCCGAGGGAACCGAGGAGCAGGAGCAATAGGGCCTGGAAGGGCCGGCTTCGCCGAGTTCCGCGATACCGCCCCACATACGGAACCGCGACTTGCTTGTCCCGGCTGGCCGTGAACCCACTTGGATCAGTTGTGGGCGCACACAGGCGTATGCGTGCACAGAACTGCCGCTGACCATCTGAGTCGGAGCAATGCGGCGTCCACGCAATTGACTGGACTACCCGAGCGCGATGGTCGACGATGGTGCGATGAGTACTGAAACGGAACCGGTCTTTATCCTGATCACGATGGATCGGAAGGCCGATTTCATTGTCTTCACGCGGTCGGACGGCAAGGAAGCCAGGTTCCCCTTGTCGTCGTCACCATTCGAGGCCAGCAGCGTGCTGTCGAAGATCCATCTGGCGCCGTTTTTGGGCGCGCTTCTGGTCGAGACCCAATATGGTGATGAGGTTCTCTTCGAACTACCCATCGGTGATGCCCTTGATCAACTCGCGGGGCGCCTCGTGGTTTATCTGGACCAAAATCAGTGGAGTGCTCTCAGCAATGCCCGTCACAGGGCCCATGAGGTCAGTAAAGAATTGCGCGAAGCGGCCGATCGGCTTGATACGTGGCTCAGGGAAGGGCGTCTCGTCCTGCCAGCATCCTCCGCCCATTACTACGAGACAACCAAGCGCTTTGATGCTCGCAAGCGGTATGAACTGGGGCTGACGATACTGCAGTGCAGCCGCGGCTGGCAGATGCGCGACCCCCCCCAGGTTCGCCGAAACGAAATTCAGGCCGGTCTCCGCCTCCGGCTGTCCAAGCCGGACAGCGTGCAGGCCGAGGCAGTCTTCACCCTTGACCCGAATGCACTCCATTCATCAATACGAGGCAAGCAGGGCTACTCGGCATCCAAAGATCTCCCCCCGGAACAGGTGCGGGCCGTCGAGACTCTGACTTCGGCGGTAGCTTACATCGATACCATGCTCGATGCAGAGCGGCTCGAAACGGGGCCGGACACGGGTTGGGCTGCGGCGAATCAGCGATTCAGCGACTGGCTAGATGGAGAGGGGCGCGATTCTCAACAGAAGCGCAAGGTAATCGATATTCTTATGTTGTCGGACCTGCGCCGTGAGCTCGCCGAGGAGTCGTACTCGGCAGGTTTGCCGCTTGAACAGTTGCCGCAATGGTTCATGAAGGATGTTATCCGAGACATCAACGGCTACCCGATGCTGGGGATTTTCCGTGAGACGCTGCACCAGAGGCACTTGAACAAGGGCACAACGTGGCGGCCCAACGACCTTACAGATATGATCTATCTATCGTGTGCCGCCGGGTATGCCGACATTGTCGTCTGTGAAAAGCATATGCGAGAGCCCTTGACGCGCGGTGTGCGACGCGTAGGACGCTCTGCGAGAGTCTTCCGGCACCTCACCGAAGCTGTTGATGCGATCGACACCTTCCTGGCAAGCGCTCCGGCGGCACGCTTCAGATGACTGGGCCTGGCTGCTCGAAGATTGCTTGTGAGAGCACCTCTCCGACGGTGTCCACCGCGGCCGAAAGATCGATGAGCCCGCCCGGGAGGGCACCGGATCCGAGAGCGCAGGATCCGATCAGTTCACGGCATTCCTGGATCTGCCGGGGCGTCGCCAGCATAGTGGCGAGGGGATGCGTGATGAACTCGCGGGCTGCGTAGCCGTCACGGGCATCCGCAGTTCGGCGGGCAATGTCTTCGACGAGCCTGCGCGCTGCGGAATGGCCGGTGGACGCGACCGCATCGAGGGCGGTGAGGCCGAGGCGGATGTCGAAGACGGTGAGCCCAGGCTCGACTTCCTGGGCCAGGTACATGTTCTCGAGGTCGGACAAGTGGTTGTCGAGGTCTTGCTCCGCGTCGCGGCGGTAGAGGGCGGTCAGGCAGGCTGTGACGAGCTGCTCCCACGGTTCGCCAGGTGCCGTACTGGTGAGCAGTTCGGCGGCACGGTCGGTGTCGCCTTCGGTGAGTGAGGCGACGACGGCGACCTGGCGGCCGTCGAGCATGCGGGTGCCGATGCCGTGGTGGTGCTCGATGTGGGCGAGGGCTTCCTGCCAGCGGCCGGTGGTGGTCAAGGTGCGGGTGCCGTCGGCGAGGAGGACGCGCCATAGCCACGCGTGGACTTCGCGTCGGTCTTCGTCGGTGCGGGTGAGATCGGCCGGGACGGTGATGCCCTCGAATGTGGCCGGGCTGCCGGTGCCCACGGCTTCGTAGAGGTCGAGGAGGCGTTGGCGGGCTTCATCGGGGTGGCCGGCGCGGATCTGTAGGCGGGCGAGGTTGATCAGGGGTTCCAGGCCGCGTATGGCGCTCATGGCGGGCAGCGGGCCTGCGGTCAGGTACGCCTTGGCGTGGCGGTGGCACATCGACCGGGCGAGGTCGGGGAGGCCGACGTCGGAGGCGAGAAGGGCGGCCTGGTTGAAGACGGTGGAGGCCAAGCCCTGGTCGCTCTGCTCAGCGGCCCGGCTGGCCAGATCCGCCAGTGCCCGCACGCGGTCGGGCAGCGGCAGGCAAGCGGGGCGGAAGCGGGCGACGAGGGGGAAGCGTTTGGCTATCGGGCCGTGCGGGTCCATGAGTCCGCCTGCAGGTGAAGGGGGTGGGGAGGGGCCGGGGGAGCCCGTCGGCTGCACCTGCGGGCTCCCCCCAAAACGTGAGACGGCGTTACCGCCAGTCGACGACGATGCGGTTCAGCGGGGTGTCGATGACGAACAGGCCCGGCCGCTGCTCGATCGCGGGTGCGTCGAGACGCTGGATCTCGAAGGTGGCCTCGCGGCCCCGGAAGTCGCGGTCCCAGGTGCGGAGCGCGTCGGCGACCTTCGCGGCCAACTCGTCGCTGCCGGGGCCGTGGCCGATGACGCCGAACTCCCAGAGCTTGCCGCCCTCGGAGTTCGTCTGCTTCGACAGGCGGCGGGCGAGGTAGGTGACGGCACCCTTGTCGACGGCCGCGGTGGAGGACGGGTAGGGGTCCTCGGTGAGCAGCGTGCCCTTCGCGTCGGCCGGGAACAGCATCCGGACCAGACCGGAGGGCAGGGAGCAGGAGACGAACAGCTCCATCCACTCCGGCGACTCCATGGCCCGGACGGTCATGCCGGTCCACTCCTCGGTGCGCGGCTGGTCCAGCACTCCGGCGAGGGCTTCGGCGTCGACGGGCTGGCCGGCGGGGGCCTGGAGCCGTACGGTGCCGTCCGTGCTGAGGGGGATAACGCGACGGTTGTCGTCGGCGATGCCGCGGCGCAGGGGCATGAAGGTGTTCATCTTGCTGCTGACGCTGTTCCAGCGGCCGTCGTGCTGCTCGTAGGCCATGGAGCGCGACACGCTGCCCTTGAGGCGCTGGGGAACGACGAGTCGTCCGCCCGGTGCGAGCTGGTCGAGCCAGGCGTGCGGGACGCCGTGCGCGCCTACCGTGGCGATGATCCGATCGTACGGAGCGCCTTCGGCGTGGCCGAGTGCGCCATCGCGGGTCAGCGCCTCGACGTTGCTGAACCCGGCGGTGGTCAGGTGGGCGCGGGCGCCCTCCACGAGGTCGTCGTCGACGTCGATGGTCGTGACGTGGCCGGTCTCGCCGACGAGGTGGGCGAGGAGGGCAGCGTTGTAGCCGGTGCCGGCGCCGAGTTCGAGGATGCGTTCCCCGGGGCGGGCGTCGAGCTGGTCCAGCATGAGGGCGACGACTCCGGGCTGGGAGGCGCAGGAGATCGACGTGCCGTCGGTGTCGTACTTGATGTTGACCGGGCTGTTGGCGTAGGCGTCTTCGAGGGCCGCGTCGGGCACGAACAGGTGGCGAGGCACGGTACGCAGGGCGGTGTCGACGGCTGGCGTGCGGGCGTTGCCGGATGCGCGGATCTGGTCGACCAGGGCATTGCGGAGTCGTACGGCCTCGGCCCCGTCAGTGGCGATCATGTCGGTGGTCACCGCCCCGACGCTAGTGGTTTCGGGCGTGCCCTCGACGGACGACGCGGTGGTGTCACTCGATCCCATGACTGCCTCTCGTGCGGTGGTGAACAGGGCGCTTTGGTCGTCCGGGAGGAGACCTGCGCGGTTGGCGTGGAAGATCACGTGGTGGGCGATGACGGCGCGCAGACCGCGCGAGAGCCCTCCCCCAACGGCGAGGATGGCCAGCGTCGTTCCGGCCCGCTCGAAGGCGGTCACCCACTCGGCGTGCCCGTCGAGCGGGCGGTCCGGGCGGCACAGGCTGCCCGCGTCGACGGTCATCAGGGTGCGCATCGCCGGTATCAGGGCGGCGGCCCGTTCCGGGGGGAAGTCGGTGGCCGGTCGCAGTACGGCGGCCTTGGTCCACACGTCGCCCTGCTCGAACCAGTCGAGATTGGCGGCGCGCATCAGGGCGCTGAGCAAGAGGACGGCGGTCTCGCGACGGCCCAGCCGCCCGGGGCCGGGCTGGTAGGTGAGCAGGTGTCGGCTGTCCTCGTGGAAAAGGTCGTGGGCGGCGCCCATGGCGAGGGCTCCGCCGAAGGCGATGGACTCCGGCTCGTAGATGCCGGGCGGACAGGACTTCACCACGCCCTCGTCAGCGAGTTCACTCAGGACCGACTCGACCAGCAGCGACGGCTGCGCGGCCCGGTAACGTAGCGGCCAGGGCTGTTTGTTCATGAACCACCAGCCGTCGAGCTGCCCGGCTTCCTCGGCTGCGAAGAGGGCGGGGCCGAGGCGTTCGGTGATGGCGTGCTTGCCGCTCTCGCGGTCGGTGAAGACGACGTTGTGCTGGTGCCAGGGGTACGGGTCCATGGCCGGGGGTCCTTCGATCGGCGGGGTCAGGCCAGGAGCAGGCAGGAGTCCCAGGTGGATGCGGGCGGGCTGGTGGTGGCGGGAGAGAGGAGTGCCAGGGCTATACCGGCGGCGCCGTCGAGGAACCCGGGACCGGCTTTCTCGTCCTGCATCAGTGCCTTGGCCACGGTGGCGGGTTCGGTGCCCGGCGGACACACCGTGCTCAGGAGCGCCGGGATCGCGGCGCGGAGCTGTGCGACGGTCGAAGGGTGGGCGTCGGCGGCGGTACGGGCCGCGACGTGCGCGAGTCCGGCGAAACCGTGGCACAGGCCGTTGTCCGTGGTGGCATTGAGCTGCGCGGAGTCGGTGACGGCGGCCACGAGTGCTGCCTCCGCCTCGACTTGGCGGTGTACGTCTCCGAGGGTGAGGGCGGCGAGCTGCTGGGCACGGGCGAGGCCGGCGGTGCCGTAGCACCATGAGGGGCGGCGCGGTGCGAAGGGGACGGAACGCCCCTTGCGGAGTTCGGCACGGGTGACCCAGAACGGCCAGGCGACGCCGGGACCGCCCTCTTCCTGCCACCGATCGAGCCACGCCAGGATCGTCCGGATCGCTTCGAGGTGGCCGACGACAGTGTTGCCGCGCCGGGCGGCGAGAGCCAGCAGCGCGAGGACTCCGCTGATGCCGTGCGCCATGCCGTTGTTGGCGTGTCCGCCGGGGAACCGTTTGTCCGGGCGGCCGGAGGGACCGGAGGTCGTCCACCAGCCGGGCAGAATCTCGCCGTCGTGGGCGACCGGCTCGGTGAGGCGGACGCAATAGTGGAGGAGCTTGTTCAGGGTGGGGTCGTGCGGGTCGCGGTGAAGAAGGAAGGCGCCGTAGCCGGCGAGTCCTCGGATCACGTCGAACTCGGCCAGCTCAGGCAAGCCGCTGGCGTCGATGCGTCGATGCGCGGTGTCGAGGCGCCGACGGACATCGCGGTCGATCTGCGCGTCGAGGCCGGCGAGGGCGCGCTGATAAGGGCCGCCCTGGTGCTCGGCTGCGCAGGCCACGGCGTGGGCGAGGGCCGGGGCGCCGTAGAAGGGGTGGCTGTCGGGTCCGCTGGTGAACGGCTGCTGGGTGGCGGCGGCGAGCCAGGCGTGGGCGCGCTGCCACGGGCCCAGACCGGCCGCGGCGCGTTCGATGTGCAGCAGCGCGATCCCCAGGGGTCCGTACGCGAGCTGCTGCCGGTCGGTGGTCATGGTGCGCGGACTCATCGGGGCGGTGTCGGGGTCGGCCAGGAGGTCGGCGACGGTGTCCGCCACTTTCAGCGCGTGGGGATCGGTCACCGTGCCCTCCGGGAGCACCAGGCGAGGGCGGCGGCGCGGGTGAGGTAGAGGCAGATCTCCTCCTCCGGGAAGTCGACCGCGACGTGCCGTACGAAGTGGACGTGCAGGAGTGAGGAGAGGACGTCGTCCAGGCGGATGCCTTGGGTGTCCGGCCCTGGGAGGTGGGAGCGGTAGGCGGCAAGCGCCGTGTCCCGGTCGGCCCACGCTTCCACGGTGGCCTGCCCACCGGTAACGTCGTGCAGCGCCGCCCAACCGTTGGACGGGTCGGCCAGCCGTACGGTCTCGGCGAATTGTGGGCGCGGCACCGGGGCGGGCCCGGTGGAGGGGATGTGGGTGATCAGCCACCGCATCGCGGCCTCGGTGCTGCCGAGGAACGCGGTGGCGATGCCGATGCTGTGCGCGGCCACCAGTGCGCGTTGCGGCGGACGTTGGCGCTGGGCGAGTTGGGTGACGACGGCCCGCGAGTCGGTACGGAACACCTCCTCGGCGGCGTCCCAGGCTGAGCCCGATCCCCAGCGGCCCATCTCGCGGTAGGAGGCGGGGAAGCGCAGGTCCGACAGCAGTCCGGCTGTGCGCAGCTCGTTGGCCCAGGTGCCGACGGTGCGGACGGTCTCGGCGAAGGCGTCGGGATCGGGCAGCGCGATGCGCAGCCGCAGGTGGTGGGCGGGGTCGCGAAAGCGGATGAACCACCAAGCCGGGCCGCCGAGCCGGTCCAGCAGGTCGGGGACGTACTGGGCGAGGAGAACGTCCTGGCGGCGCAGGTCTCCGTAAAGGGTGGCGAGCAGAAGCGAGGAGAGACCGGGCGTCTGGATCTGTTCCGGAGAGAAGGCCCGGTCCGGGCTGGGGATCGGCAGAGTGGGCCAGGCCGGGGGTCGGGTCGCCTTGAGCGGTACGACGACCTCGTGCGCGCGGCCGTCGCACCAGCCGTACGCGTCGGCGTCCGGCCCTTCCACGAGGACCGCCGACGGGGCGCGGTTCAGATGCCGGCGCAGCAGGGTTCGGTGCGCGGCGTGATCGAGGTGGAGGAGGAGGCGTCGATCGCCTTCGGCCAGGTGGACCCGCAGCGGCATCCGCCGCCGGATCCGCCAGTCCTCAAGGGCCGTGTCCCACTGGCCTTGCGGGCAGTCGTGGCTGGGCAGTTCGGCGGCTTCGAGCCGCCACCGTGCCGGGGCGAGCACCGTACGGCCGTAGCGTAGCCGCGGCAGGAACGGCATCGCGTTCGCGGCGCCCCAGTCGAACAGGGTGACCTGCGCGCACTGGGCGCGGGACAGCTCGGTGAGGAAGCGGACCAGCGGCGGCGTGTGTTCCTTCAGGTTCAGCGCGTGCATGCCTACGGCCTCGATCCGCTGCCCGCGTGCGGGCGCGGCCAGATACATGCGGCGGCCGTCGCAGGCCACTGCCAGGTCGGCCGGGCCGAGCACGTCGGCGGTCGGGCCACGGTGCTCCTGGACGCTGATCACGGTGGGCAGGACCTGCGGAGCGCGCGTGACGTGTGCGCTGGCGGGGTGCAGCGGTGGGAAGGACAACTGGGCCACGACGGTGCCGGCGTCGGCGGTCGGGAGGTCGGCCAGCTCCGCCGCCAGCCGCTCGCGGTCCTCGGGCGCCAGCACGCTGAGGAATCGGCCTGTGGTGACGCCGACGCCGCGGGACACGCTCGCCACTTCCAGCCGGAACCGGCCGCGTCGCAGTTCCTCGGCACCGGCAGCGTGCACCCGAACGCCGACCTCCAGGTGCGGCGGCACCCTGGGGTGCTCCGGCCCCAGTTCCATCGCGGCGATCAGCTCGTCGGTGAGGACCACTTCGTCCCGGCCGTCGAGGGCGGCGGCCTGCGCCAGCCGCACCAGAGTGTCGTCCCGCGCGGAGAGGCGGGAGCGGCGCCCGGCTGTCTGGGCGCCTGGATATCCGTCGGGGAAGCCGGTGCCGCTGTCGGCGACGACGTCGGTGAGCGGCACCATCGTGCCGATGCCGTACTTCTCGTAGAAGCGGCGCTGGTACGCCTTCCATGCCGTGGTCCCGTACGGCAGGGCACTGACCCGGGCCAGAACGCCGGCGGCGCGCTCGACCTCGCGGGCGACCTGTTCCGGCAGCTCGACCGTCGCGTCCAAGCGCATGTCGAGGACAAGGGGGTGGCGGTTGAGGTCCGGAACCACGGACCGCATCCGCGCGGCGGCGCGGGCCCGGCCGCCGGGCGAGTCACAGCTACGCAGGTCGTCCCGCACGGTACGTAGTTCGCGGACCGTACCGGTGACCGGAGCGACCGCGTCGGCGTTCACGGCATCGAGCTGGCTCAGCAAGTAGTTCAGGGCGTCGGTCTCGGTGCTCGGCGCGTGCAGGCTGGTGATCAGCACGTGGTTGTGGATCAGTCCCTGCACGAGCCGCTGCGCCCGGCCCGGACCTGCCGCAGGGAAGTCCGCGGCCAGCTTGTCGGAGAGGACACCTGCGCAGATGGGTTCGCGGGCTGCTGCGTCCAGGATCACCCGCACCGGTTCGGTCAGCACGATGGATGCCTCGACCGCACGTCGCCGGTCGCTGCGGACGTCGGACTCGTACGGG
Source organism: Streptomyces sp. NPDC093221 (assembly GCF_044753885.1). Taxonomy (NCBI): domain Bacteria; kingdom Bacillati; phylum Actinomycetota; class Actinomycetes; order Kitasatosporales; family Streptomycetaceae; genus Streptomyces; species Streptomyces sp. NPDC093221. Next base: position 483,294 of record NZ_JBIVOA010000001.1, read on the forward strand.
ACAACCAGCTGTCCACCGCGTACCTGCACGGTGTTGTTGAGTAGCACCGGAAGTCGCTCCAGCAGCTCGGGACATGACTCCAGCCGTTCGATGACGGCCGTCAGCCACTCCGCGCTCGCCCGCGCGATGACCGTATGGTCCGAACCCCACGTCGCCCCTGCTCCTGTCCCGATGGCGGCGGCGGTGACGCCGGCGAACAGACCGAAGGGAGTTGCCCGCTGCTCGGCACGCAGTACATAGCGGGCCACCGAGGCGGCGGCGCGCCGCACGTCACGGTCGGCCGGGGCTTCGCAGGAGCACAGGGCCCGCACCTGGGAGGCGAGGGCCGGACTCGCGTGCTCCAGCGCCTCGGCAACGTGCCTCTCGGACCAGACCTCTCGCAACCACGCCAGCCGGAGAGCCATGCCGCGGGGAGAAGGGTCATCGAGGCTAGGGACTGGAGGGACAGGGACTCTCGGCCGAGCGACCGCGCGGACGAGCGCGGTGCTCCCGGCACGGAAGGTGGTGCTCGGAGCCATCACGACCTCCTGGTCCAGACGGGCGGCCGGTGCCTTCGCACACGAAGACACCGGCCGGATACCGAGTGCCTGGGATCAGGCCACGTTGGTGGTGCAGGCGCCGCAGGTCGAGCCGCAGCCGTCGTCCGTCAGGCTGATCAGACCTGCGACATCGCCGACCTCGACCAGGGTGACGTCCAGTTCGAAGCCGTCCGATGTCGTCGTGCTTGCGGCCACCGGCTGCGCCTTCGTGGTGTGCGTGATGTTGGGGCTCATGCCAATTCCCTTTCGTTTTTTTGGGGGGTGCGGATGGTGCTGCTGACAAGTGCCTACGTGCGGAGCGCATGGAGACAACCACGCCGCGGAGGTGGTTACCGGCCACCGGCCCGAGGCGCTGGCTTGGGTGCGGCGTCGGACGCAGGCGTGGCACCGGCCTGTTACGAGGTGTGACTCGTCTCACCGACCGGAGCGCAACGGGGGTTCCAGGGGGTCGTCAATCTGCCAGGTGTGACCACCGGGGTGACCTTCGTACTCGCCACAGCCGCCGTGGGCGGGGTGGGAGGCGGGGCAGTCGGGGAGGACGAGCAGCGTGTCGGGGGTGCTGTCATGGAGCCAGCGGCTCCACGCGGCCGTTTTCTCGGCGACATCGTGGACCAAGGCGTAATGGTGGCCGCCAGTGTGGTGTTCGAGGGTGCAGCGCAGGTCGCGGATGTCGGCGGGTATGCCGTGGCGATCGCCGGCCCAGGCGAGGGCGGTGCGGGCGAGGGGGTCGGGCAGGACCGTCATCGCGGAGCAGAGGGGCGGTCGGCTGGGCACCGGGTCGCGGTCCGTCGGGGAATTGGAGGTGGCGGTGGTCACGGCGTATTCCTAGGAGGTGGGTGTGGATCACTGTGCGGATCGGATCGGCCGAGGCGGCCGGAGGCGGTCTGGCCGAGCGACGGCGCGGCTCGGCGTGCTGAGATGTACTCACGCGGTCACCGCGTGGTTGCCGGTGGTGGTCAGAGCGGGTTCCGGCGGAACGCCGGCCGTGACGGGGAGTTGGGCCCAGACGGCCTTCCCCGGACGGTGTGCGGCCGGCTGGTAGCCCCATGCGCCATCGCTGAGGCCGTTCACCAGTTGCAGGCCCCGGCCGTTCTCGGACTCGGCGGAGGGCGGGCGCAGGAGAGGCGGGCGCGGGCTTTCGTCGTACATGGCTATGCACAGGCGGTCGGCTGCGATCCACAGGGTCAACTCGCACCGGGGAACGTGCGGTTGTCCGCAGTCGGGGGCGAACGGCTTTGCCTCGGCGCCTGCGTGGCGTACGGCGTTGGAAGCCAGTTCGGCGACAACGGTGAGGGCGTCGTACGCGAGGTCTTCGGGCAGGCCCCAGTCGCGTAAGACGGCGTCGGCGTGCCCCTTGGCGTAACGGACGGCCGACCGTTCGCATGCCAGGTCCAGCACGCTGTGTAAGCGGGAGCTGGAGGTCATGACCACACCCTTCACCGATGTCTCCGGGCAGCCACGGCGTCTGTGGGACGACCGGGGCAACGCTGCTGTCTGTAATCAGTCAACGACAGAAACGATCGGCGAAAGTGCACAAGAAGTGCACAAGCCCGGGGTGGGGGTATGGATGGGCTGAGAGCATGGCTGGGAAGGAAGACGATCAGAGGGACACTGGCGACATGGGATCAGTCATCGCAGTTCCTGGGCCCGGTGCCAACGTCTCCCGGCTCCGCAAGGAACGGGGCTGGGGGCAGGCGCGGTTGGCCGCGGCGGCGGGGGTGTCGACCTCCCAGCTCGGCAAGATCGAGCGGGGTGAGCGCACGCTGACGCAGGGCGTCGCGGCCGCCCTCGCGCGTGCCATGAACCTCTCTCTCGAAGAGGTGCTCGGCACCACGGCCGTCCCGCTGGACGCCGCGGCTTCGGTGAAGGCCCTCAACAGCGCGGTGCGCAGATTCGACCTCCCCCACGAGCCCGAGATGAGCGGCGAGGAGGTCAGGGCGGCCCTGGACGCGATGGGCCGTACCCGTAGCAGCGCCGACCTCGACAAGGTGCTGACCGACCTGCCGGCGCTGGTCTGCGGGGCGCAGAACCACGCGCACGCGGTGGGTACGCCGGAAGCCTGGGCATGGGTGGTGGAGGCGTACTCCTCCGTCTACTGGTTGGCCGCCAGGCACCGCTGGATGACGCTGGCCGATCTCGCCGTCACCAAGCAGAAGCTGGCCGCACAGCAGTCCGACCCGGTGACCGCCGCCCTGGCCGCCCGGGACGAGGCCGGGATCTACCTCAACCACGGCGAGTTCGAGGACGGCCTCGCGGTCGTGGACCGCGCCATTGTCGAGGCGGAGGGAAACGCGACGGGACGGGGACGTACGTACGCCCTGGGCATCCTCCACCTGCGCGGCCTGACGCTGGCCGGGCGCCTTCAGGACAAGCGGACCGCCGACCAGCACATCGGCCGCGCGTGGTCTGTCGCGGACGACTTCAGCGAGGACGTCGAGCGCTGTGGCATCCAGTTCGGGCCCGAGAACACCGCGGTCCACGTGATCGCAACCAGCGGGGACCTGCGCCGGCACGGCGACGCCATCAGCACGATGGAGGACCTCATGCGCGACGGGGTCTCCCTCCCGGCCACCCGGACCAGCCCCCTCCACATGAACACCGCCCGCTCCCGCCTCGCCCTCGGCGACCGGGACGGCGCGCTGGAGGACCTGGAGATGGCATGGGTCCTCGCCCCCCAGATGGCGAAGGTCCATCCCACCTCGCAGGAAGTCCTCCGCGTCCTCACCTCGGCCCACAAACGCAGCAACCCCCGCCTGGTGAAGCTGGCGAAGAGGGCGCACATCCAGTTCTGACGGTCTACGGCAGGTGCTTCCCGGTCAGCCCCCCGCGCGGCTTGGCGAGGTGTTGGAGGGCTGACGCGGGCGCAATACGCGTCAGCGGAATGCGTCACCGTCCACGGCGCCACCCAGGAGCCTCGGACTGCGGATTGGGAGCCGCGGGCGGAAGCGTGTCCGCCTGAACGGCACGGGACGTTCCGATCACAGGGGACCGCAGGCGGGCGGCCTCAGCGCGGCGGTTCGGGGCGGGGTTGCGGTTGGTGTGCTGGATGCGGCCGAGGAGGACGCGGGCTGGCTGGGAGGCGGTATGGAGTTCGCGTTGCTCGGCGGCTTCTTTGAGGAGCTGGAGCGGCTTGTGGCCGCCGGCTTCGGCGTCGGCGAGGACGGTGGCGAGGGCGGGCCAGTCGGGGTCGGCGAGGATGCGGGTGGCGTGGTCGGGGATGGCGGCGCGCACGTCGTTGGCGAGGGTGGCGCGGGTGTCGGGGTTGGGCTGGCGTTGGGCGAGGGCGGTGAGCTGGGGTGCGGCTGCCTGGTCGTGGGCGGCTTGGAGGTGCTGGACGGTCCGGTGGGCGGCGGCGGCCTGCTGGGCGTGGCTTCGGGCGGTGTGCCAGCGTTCGGCGAGGATGGCGGACCAGATGAGGGCTGAGAGCAGGACGGCGAGGGGGCTGCCGTCCTTGCCCATGCCCGCGTTGACGAGGTCGCGTGCAGCTGCTCGCAGTGTGGTGGCGGTGTGGTGTTCGGCGCGGATCTGGGAGCGCTGGGCGTGGGCGAAGGCTCGTGCTGCCGTGCGGAGTTCGGCACGGAGTTCCGCGGGGGCGGCCTGGGCGGTGGCTTCGATCAACTCACCCAAGGCGGCGATCTGAGCCTGGCCACGAGCGTCGGCCCCCTCCCCGGTAACGCTGATCTCGTAGCTGAAGGTGTCCAGGGCTTCGGTGGCGTGCTGCCAGGGGGTGCCGGGCCGGTTGCGGCGGGCGGTGGGGTACTCCTCGGGGGTGCCGGCTTCCAGGCGTGCTTTCAGCTTGGGCAGGGGTGAGGTCGGGGGCGATCTTCCCGCCGGGGTGGTAGATCTGCTCGCCTTCCTTGTTGAGGTCGCCGGGGCGGCCGACGGAGTAGCCGAGGAGGTCGCCGGAGGGACCGCGGCGCGGTTTGACCATGACGTCGCAGGCTTCGAGGTAGGCGAGGAGTCCTTCGGCGGTGGTGGCGTGGGGGATGGCAGCACGGATGCGGTCCTGGAGCCATGCGCGGCTGGTCTGTTCCCACCCGAGGCGCGCGGCCTTGTGCATCTCGGCCTGGCTTGGGGCGCGGGTGGCCGTGCGGTCGCCCTTGTTCAGGCGGCGCAGGCCGTAGTCCCTCTCGATCTCGCGGCATGCGGTACCGACGCGGATGCCGCTGTCGTGGAGTTTGGGGCGTCGGCCGTCTTCGCGGACGGTGGTGGCGAGGATGTGGATGTGGTCGTCGGCGTGACGGACGGCGATCCAGCGGCAGGCCAGGTCGTCACCCTCCGGGGCGATCCCGGCTGCGGCGACGATGCGCTGGGCGATCTCGCCCCACTCCGCGTCGGACAGGTAGCGGTCCTCGGGGGCTGCGCGGACGGGGCAGTGCCAGACGTGGTCGGTGACCGGCTTGCCGAACTCGCTGTTGCGCAGGGCGACGGGTGCGTCGAGATGGCGAGCCAGGGCGGTCAGGGTGGCGTTCTCGTCACGGCCGGGGTCGGGCATGCCGAGCATGGCGAAGCCGGCCACGATGTGCGGGTCGAGGTGTTCGTCGTGGCGGCCGGGGCCGTAGAGGTAGGCGAGCAGGCCGCGGGTGTTGGCACCCGCGGGCTTGATGGCGGCGATCACGGGCGTCCCACCTCCGCCTCGTCGGCCGGCTGGCGGAGGGCTTCGGCGATGGTGACGAGCAGGCGCTGCAGTTCGGCAAGGTGCTCGCGTATCTCGGGTGGGGTGTAGTCGCTGTTCAGGGCACGGGCGATTTGATTGACGTTGTTGCCTATGCGGCTGAGGGCGCGCAGGACCTGAGCGCGGAAGACGTGCGTGCGGCACCGGTCCTCGCTCAGCGGCAGGTTCGCGGTGAACCGGCCGGTGAGGAAGGCGAGGACGATATCGGCGGCGAAGCCGGATTCGCCCTTGTAGCCGTGCTCCGCGGCGGCCTCCTGGAGGAGCGCGTGCTCGTCGGGGGTGAAGCGGAGGGGGCCGACGCGGGCGGTGCGTTTGTCGCCGGTGAAGCGGCGGATCGTGGGCTGCACGCCTTGCGCGGCGGGTTCGGCGGACGCTGGGGCGAGGACGGCTTGCTGGGTGGCGTGGAGCGTGTCCGGGTCGGATGCGGCCCCGACCTCCCGGCCCTGCGCGCCCTCGCGCTGGGCCATCTCCGCCACCCCTGGGGCGGAGATCCCCCGAGACCGGCCGCGAGTCGGACTCGGGTTACTACTGGCTCCGCCAGGGGCCATCTTTCCGAAGGCACGCCGCCACAGGCCGTTCACGTTACGGGACTTCGTCTCCGCTGTGGGCAGGCCGGGTGCGGTCTCTGCGGGGTTCGGGGTAGGTGTCATGGCTGGTGCTCCGGAAGGTGGGTGCGGGTGGTCGTATCCCCCGGCTGCGGCGGTGCGGTCGGCTGCGGTCGAGGGCTGCGACGGGCCGGTTCGCGTCAGTGCCGCGCGGAAGTGTGAGCGGTGGGTGGACCGGGGTGGTCGGAACTGTTCCGACCACCCCGGCTCTGTTCCGGTCGCCAGGGCGGTCAGTCATCGTCCTGGTCCGTGCCGAGTTCCGCCCGCAGGACGCCCATCGCCTGCGTCAGCCGCTGGCCGCCGACCTTGAGGCCCTTGTCGCGTATGGCCTGGTGGACGACGGCTCGGGAGGCGCGTCCGTGCTCGGCGATCGCCACCCGGCCGATCTCGACGAGTTCGTCGACCGTGGCGTCCGCCGGGCGGCCACCGCGCGGCGAGGGCTCTTGATCTGCGGATGGCGGCTCTGTGGGCGGTGGTTCCGTCGCCTGTGCGGTTACGGGCGTTGTGGCAGTGGTGGGCTCGGCGACGAGTTGGTGGATCTGCCGCATCAGGACGCCGAAGGCTAGGAGCGCGGCAGTCGGGGGGACGGCGGCGACCACGTAGTCGAGGACGGGGGCTGCGGAAGTGCTTCCCGTTCCGCTGACGCCGGCCACGTTGAGCGCGATGGATCCGACCGACCCGGTCGCCGTCAGGGCGATCGCCCACCAGTCGGGGACCTTGCGCAGGCCCGCGCGGAGCATCAGCAGCTCGCCCGCGACGATGAAGGCGTCCAGGGTCGCGGGCCAGGTCCACTGGCGCGCTGGGTAGTTCCTCAGCCCGTGCTGTCCGGCGACTTCGGCGAGGTGGGCGTACGAGAGCCAGAAGCCGCCGGCGGTGAGGACGATGATGACGGCCCCGGCGGCGACGAGCGCGTACCGCTCGGCAGTGTGCTTGGTCATGCGGGTTTCTCCATGGTGGTGACGTGGGGGCGATCACGGGGCTCCGGCGAGGGGGCGTACACGCGAACCCCCTTCTAAAGGGGGGTCCGCGCGTGTACGCCTGGCGGCGTGTTCGCCGTGTACGGTCGCGTGATCGTCTGACCTGCGGTTTCGTGGCAGGCGTGGACGGTTGTGAACGCTTTTCGCAGGCCGGTCCTAACAGGGCCGCGTGTACGCTCCCGTGTACGGTCGGGGCAGCCCGGCGAGGGAGCGGTCAGCCGACGGCGATGTGCAGGTTGGAGACCTGATAGCGGGCCTGCTGGCCGCCTCCGGTGCCGCCTGCCGCGCCTTCGGTCTTCCTGGCGAGGCCGCTCTTGACGAGGCGTTCCAGGTGCCGCCTGGCCTTCTCCACGGCCGACCGGTCCGGGTTGGCCTGGCCGCTGACGACGACGGCGAGGTCGCGGGTGCTGAGTCCGCCGGGGTGGGCGCGCAGGATGGCGACCGGATCGAAGGTGGGCTCGATCGTGGTGGTGCCGCGCTCGTGGTCGTGGATGACCTGGAGCGGGCCGATCTCGCCGGTCGGGGTCTTGAGGTGGTGGACGGTGACGGCGGGGTCGCCCGCCTCCCCGGCGATGAACAGCACGCTGCCCGCGCCGGAGGTGATCCACGTGGAGCCGTAGACCCGGTCCAGGGTGGGGCGTTGGCCGCGCGGGGCATCGGCGGTGGCCTTGCGCTGGTGGTGGAGCTCCATGATCTCGACGCCGTTGCGCAGGGCGCGCATGCGGGCGTTGTGGAAGGCGACCGCGAGGGCGTCGTCGACCAGTGTGCTGACCGCGTCCTTGAGGCTGTCGATCACGATGGTGTCGGCCTGGTGGGCGGCGGCGAGGTCGGCCAGGAGGTCGGGCTCCTTGTCGAGGGTGGCGGGCAGCGGGCCCTGCCAGACGGCGAGCCGGTCGCGCAGAACCGGCTCGTGCTCGGGCGCGATACGGCGGGCCATGGCGTGGGCGATCTGCTTGGGCCGGTCCATGGCCAGGTACAGCACCCGCTCGCTGGGGGAGACGGGCATGCTCAGGACGGTGTCCTGGAGGCCGAGGCGGGCGAGGATCACCTGATGGGCCAGTGTGGTCTTCCCGACGCCGGGCGGGCCGACGATCATCAGGCTCTCGCCGGAGGACCAGGCGGTCTGCTCGCGGGTCCCCCACAGCGGGTCGGTGTCGGCGCCTGTCTCCGTGACGAACCGCCACCCGTCGACCAGGTACCGGGACAGTCGGCCGCCCCCGGAGGCGAGGGCGCGGTCGCGTTCGGCGCGAAGTCCGGCCTCGGCGGCGCTGCGTATAGCGTCGGGATCGGCACCGGGCTCGGTGGCCCGCTGGACCGTGCGGATGCCGTTCTCCCGCAGGCGGCGCAGGTCGGCCTTGCGGCGGACGATCTCGGCGTAGTGCTCGGCGTTCGCGACCGTCGGCGGAGCGCTGGCCAGTACGTGCAGATACGAGGTACCGCCGACGCGGTTCAGGTCGCCCCGGCCGAGGAGGAGGTCGCCCAGCACGATCGGGTCGGTGGGTGCACCTCGGCGCGAAGGGCGAGGATCGCCCGGTAGATCGTCTCGTGCGCGGGCCGGTAGAAGTCCTCCGGCGCCAGCAGCGCGCGCACCTCGTCCACGGCCTGGTGCCGGAACATGCACGCGCCGAGAACCGCCTGCTCGGCGACCAGATCGTTGGGCGGCTCGTCCACGGCCGGGGCCGCTGTCGGCGGACGCGATGGCGCATCCGGCCCCGGGGCCGTACGCTGGTTCACGGAAACTCCTCACCTGGCAGGCAGCGGGACGGCAATCCCAGCCAGCCGGTCTTGATCGTTCGTGGGTACGGGCGGTTGTTGAGGTTTCTGCTTCAGCCCCTCGGCGTTCGTAGCGCCGGGGGGCTTCTTCGTTCTCTCCTTCGTGTTCGCCCCTGTCCCCAGGAGTCACACGAGCATATCAGAAGCATTGCCGTATGACTAGCTTGCATTTCGCTCCCGAATGGGCTTTACTACTTGAGGCCCCGCCCGTGCCGTCGCCTGACGGCCCGAACCGAAGGAGGAGGACGCGATGACCGAGGAGGGAGCATTTCGAGCCGCAGGACCCGAACGCCCTCTGCCGGAGGACCACGTCGCGCAGCGCGTCAAGATGGAGCGCGAGGTCCGGGGGTGGAGCACCGTCACGCTCGCTGAGCGCATGACCGAGGCCGGCCACCCGATCAACCAGTCCGCCGTCTGGCGCATCGAAAGCGGCAAGCCGCGCCGCCGCGTCAACCTCGACGAGGCCCTCGGCTTCTGCAAGGTCTTCGACATCACCCTCGACGACCTCACCGCCGCGCCCGGCCACATCGCCAACCCCCAGATCCGCAGACTCGTCGGGGAGTACGTCGAGCAGTGGAAGCAGTGGCGCGCCTTGGGCAAGACCATGGACGCCGTCCAGGCCGAGCTCCGCGCGTACACCAAGGCCCACCCCGACCAGGACGACATGGTCAAGGCTCTGCTTACCCACGAGATGGCCGTCGCCTCCCACGGCGAGTTCCGCCACCACCGTGGCGCTCCCCCCAAGCTGCAGAGCTGGCTCCACGCCCCCGACCAGGACACGGCCTCGTAGTCCCACGACCCTGCTTCCGCCGGTGCTACGAACGCCGGCGGATCAGCCATGTCCCACCGCTGCCGTACAGCAGCACAACCGCCCGTACCCACGAACGATCAAGACCGGCGAGGCCGGGGTTGCCGCCCCAACGCCTCGCCAAGAGAGGTTTCCGCCTTGCACTCCAACGACCTCCCGGTCGCCCAGATCGCCCGCCTCCTCGGCGTACCCGAGGACGATCTGCGAACGCTTATCGCGGCCCGCGACGGCTCCCACGGCGACCCCACCCTCGTCGCCCTCACCGTCGCCGAAGCCGCCCGCCGCATCGGCATCAGCCGCACCAAGATGTACGAGTACGTCTCCTCCGGCCAGATCCCATCCGTGAAGATCGGCAGCCTCCGCCGCATACCCGCCGAGGCGCTGGGATCATTCCTCGCCCGGCAGGCCGGCGACGCCTTCGACTTCACCACCGCGGCCTGAGGGGGACGGACATGGCCAACACCCGCCAGCCCAACGGCGCCTCGTCCATCTACCTCGGCAACGACGGCCGGTGGCACGGCCGCGTGACCGTCGGCATCAAGGACGACGGCACCCCCGACCGCCGCCACGTCTCCCGCAAGACCCGCACGGAGGTCACCAAGCTCGTCCGTGAACTGGAGAGGCAGCGCGACGGCGGCACCGTCCGCAAGCCCGGCCAGGCGTGGACGGTCAAGATGTGGCTCACCCACTGGATCGAGAACATCGCCCCGATCAGCGTCACCGAGAACACCATCGCCGGCTACGAGGTCGCCGTACGCGTCCACCTCATACCCGGACTGGGCGCCCACCGGCTCATCAAGCTGGAACCGGAGCACCTGGAGCGCTTCTACAAGAAGATGCAGGACGGCGGCAGCAAGCCCGCCACCGCCCACCAGGCCCACCGGACGCTGCGGGTGGCGCTGGGCGAGGCCGTCCGCCGAGGGCACCTGACGGTGAACGTCGCCAAGATCGCCAAGGCGCCGCGCCTCGAAGAGGAGGAGATCGAGCCGTACTCGGTCGAGGAGGTGCAGCGCATCCTGCTGGCCGCAGGCAATCGGCGGAACACCGCCCGATGGGTCATCGCCCTGGCCCTCGGCCTCCGCCAGGGCGAGGTGCTCGGCCTCCAATGGTCGGACGTCGACCTCGACGGCGGCGTAATCCGCGTCCGAAGGGGCCGGCTACGGCCGAAGTACGCCCACGGCTGCGGCGGGCAGTGCGGCCGGAAGCCCGGATACTGCCGCCAGCGCACGCAGATCCGCCGCGAGACCAAGGACACCAAGTCCCGTGCGGGCAAGCGGTCGATCGGCCTCCCCGACGAGCTGACCAAGCTCCTCCGCCAACACCGTGACGTCCAGGCACGGGAGCGCGCCGCCGCCCGCCAGCTCTGGACGGAGAAGGGCTACGTCTTCACCTCACCGACCGGCGAGCCGCTCATCCCCAACACCGACTACCACCACTGGAAGGAACTCCTCCAGGAAGCCGGCGTCCGCGACGCCCGCCTCCACGACGCCCGCCACACCGCCTCCACGGTCCTCCTGCTCCTTGGCGTCCCCGAGCGGATCGTCATGTCGATCATGGGCTGGTCCTCAGCCTCCATGGCCAAGCGCTACCAGCACGTGACGGACCCGCTGCTCCAGGACACAGCGCAGAAGATGCAGGGGGTGCTCTGGGGCTCAAGCGGAGGCCACATTCAGTAGCAAGCAGCGTCGACTAGCCAGACTCCTGTGGGTCTGCGGACTGGCCCCGCTCGCTTGCGGCTTCCACTGGTGGATCGTCCCCTCGATCGTGCGCCTTACACGCCTGGCCGTCGTGTACGGACGCCCGCTACGAGCAGATGCAGTTCAGCGCATGGGACAAAGGCGGCTCAGCCAGCGGACGCCAGAGCCTGCCAACCGACTCGGGGGGGAGGCTCTGGCGTCCGCAGGTCAGGCCAGCTGAGGCGTTGTCATCCCAGCTGTCGCCGCGGCGCATGTAGTAGTCCATGGCGCGGAGGCGGCGTGCCCAGCCGCTCTGATGGGGTATGGCGACCGCGATGCGGCCGCAAGGCACTCAGCTCGGGAACCTCGATCCTGTGCCGAACCGCCCAGCGCTGGACCAAACCCCATCCGTGCGGCATCTGGCGTCTCCTGCGGCTCGATGCCGTCGCCCGTCGTGTCAGTCCAGGAGAGAGAAATCGAGGCCGACGATGATGTCGTCCAAGGTAATGCTGGGGTGATCGGCGACGTAGGTACAAAGACCCTGCCAGAACTCATGATCGAATACCGGGTGGTCGTGGCCGCTGTCGTAGGCGATGATCCGCTCGCGCACCTCTCCGGGGTCGAGTTCGTTCCTTGGGGTCGGGTTGATGTAGGCGAGGCTCAGTCGTTGCAGCTCGTCCACCAGGTCGCGCACCTTCTGCTTGCTGATACCGCCGCGATTGGCAGCCTCAGCCACACCGAGCTGCGAGTCGTGCTCCACTACCAGGCACAGTAGTTGGCGCGCGGCCAGGGTCACCCTGCCCAACTGGTCGGCGATCTTGTTGATCGCGGGGACGTCATCGAGACGCTCTTCCTCGGTCAGGAAGTCCGTGCCATAGAAGCCCAGCAGCGTCGAACAGTGCGTGACGACGTTGGCATGGGTGTGGTCGACAAACTCCTGCTCATTGCGACCGAAATCGTCCAGTGCCCGCTCATAGCGGCTTTCGTGACGCCGCTTAACCCCTTCGAGGAAAGTGCGACTGTACCGGTGACGGGTCTCGGTGTCGTCGATGAGCTGGTGGTGCTTCGCGCACAGCAGCAGCAGGTTCTCAAAGGCCCGGCGCTCGTTATTAGTCATGGTCTTGTCGGCACGGGGGCCACCCTCCTCGGCGGCTCGGATGTGCGCGATCTCGCCGAACCAGCCGCCATCGGCGGGGACCAGCACTTGCCGACACTTCGCCCAGGCACACTCGTTGCCGCTGAGCATGAACAGCTTGCGCTGTACAGACGGTTTGACGTCCAGTCGCTCGATCGGCGTCGCCGGGTCGTCGTGGTCGACGGCCTTTCGCCGAGTCACCGTGTCCTCCTTAGCCGTGTGGTTAGGCGAAATAGTGTGAACATCCGTTCTGTCGGCTCAAACGAATAGAGGCTACCCGGAGTGATGCACGTCATATTCTCAAGTGAGGCTGCCGGTCCCAGGAGGTGGCATATGACGGGCTTTCCCTGCACCACCGCCTAACTGGCCTCCCCTGCCACGACGTTCCCGTGATTCAGGCCGAAGAACCGGAGATTGGCGGCGTTGCTGCGGCTCCTGCCGGCGCAAGGTGCGGTGCTGGTTCATCGAGCGTGACTGACGTCGCTCTCACCGGTGGCAGGACTCCAAGACCGTCGACGGGAGTAGGCCGTGAACCTAGTCTCCGCGAAGGTGACGTCGTTCTCAGGCCGCCACTTCGCCGGGGTCGTCATCCTCCGGGGAGCCGCCCGAGAAAGACCACCCATGGACCCAAGTTTGGCCAGGAGGAAGGTCATCCCCCGTCTCCTCCTTGTACGTCGTCTTCTTTTCCTCGCTGGCGTTCTGACCCTCGGGGAGCTTCCGCAGGTGGGGATCAACGTCATAGCTACTGGTGGATCGACGTTTGTCCGTGGTTTCAGGGTCGGATACCGGCTCCTGATCCCCCGCCTCCTCGGCGTCCCGCCCCTCGGCGAGACCGGCGACCACGACGGCCAGGACCACACTACCCATGGCGCCACCTACGGCGAGGATCTTCCCCCTGTGCTTCTTGATCAGGTTCCTCGCGTTCTCAGCGAAGGAAGTGGGCTCACTGTCCTCGGGGGTGGGCCTGCCAGGCGTGGAGTCATTCACGTACACACGTTTACTGGACGCATCCCTCACCTGTCAGGTAATCACCTGACATCGTCCGATCAAGTTCAGTACCCAGTTGCTGCCGGAGGTGCCCCCGCTGGCCTGGTGCACCCCCGTGCGGCCGCTCAGGCCTCACCGTGCGTGGGTGAATCACGGTCCTTAACCTGCCGCCTCGGAGCCCGCCCCGCGGGAAGGTGAAGTGGTCGGCCTCGCGCGCCCTGGCGTACCGTCACCGCCGACGGCCCGTGCAGATCGGAAAGCTGAGTCGTTCCGGCGCCTACTAGTGTCCTCTCATATTGCTCACAAGGTGTTCTCTCACCTTGATCTCGCATCATGGCACTCACATTGGACCCGCTGGAGCGTGCGCACAGTCCGGAGCTGGATCGTTTGGATCCTGCCGGTTGATACGGCAGGGTTCGGCGGTATGAGAACGCCACCGAAGAAGAGTGCGGATGAGCAGCCGCCGGAGGTCACCGGCCGGGAGACCCGGACGGCGATGCTGGAGCGCGCTGTCCGCAAGCACGTGCCCGTGCGGAAGGACTTCGTCCAGGCCCCGTCGGGCGGCGTGAGCCGGCACGGGCCGCTGAAGGAGTTCGTCACCAAGGGCGACCTGCGCGGGCTGCGCGGCTTCCTGATCGTCGTCGCCTGCTGCAGCGCGCCGAACGAGAAGAACGGCGTCTACGACACCACTCACGACAGCGCGGTCTGGGCCCGGTTGCTCGATACAAACGTGGCCGCTACGGACCAGGCGGCCCGCACGGCGGCGTGGCGGACACTCCAGCGCCTGCAGGACCGTGGTCTGATCCGGTGCACTCGCACGCGGGGCAGCACCATGATCACCGTCGCTCTGCTGCGCGAGGACGGTTCCGGCCTGGAGTACACCCGCCCCGACGGCAAGATCGCGGCCGACCGGTTCATCAACATTCCCAACGCGTTCTGGACCAAGGGCTACGACGAAGTGATCGACGTCCCGGGCCTGGCCATGTTCCTCACCGTCGCGCGGGAGAAGCAGTGGTCCAGTTTCACCGCCGACAAGGCCCCCGAGTGGTACGGCTGGTCGCCGGACACGCATCTGCGGGGGCTGCAGAAACTGCTCGGCCTCGGCCTCGTCGAACGCCGGGCGACGTACCGCAAGACCCCGCTGTCGCCCACCGGCACGACACTGATCTACCAATACCGTCTCGTCGCGGGGATGCGCCCGCGACGCGCGAAGGCCACCATGCCGGCAGCCGTGAAGAGCGGCACATGATGCTGCCCCTGCCCACCCGCCCGCTGGGCGCACTGCAACGTGTCCTGCTTGTCGCGCTACTCACACCGGTCGTTCTCATCGCCGCCACCGCCTCGATCCCTGCGCTGATCGTGCTGCCGTTCCTCCCCGGAGGCACTGACCGCGCGGTTCTCCTCCTCACCACGTTCACGAGCTACGCCACCGCGTTGCTGACCAATAGCCGCCCCGACCCGTGACCTCGCCCCGCTTCCTGCGGGCCGGTGCGGTCGCTCGGGTGGCGCTGCGTACAGCCCACAAGACCACGACCCTGGTGGTCGGCAGGTCCCAAACACTGCCCTCCCGCACGCAGCAGCGCCGGCTCTCGGCACCGATCTCGCTACGGCAAAAGCACTAGCCCAGCTAAGGGCGTCTGGCACGTTCCAAGGTCGCTGGGTGTAGATCTAGTCGTACATCGCGACGGCGACTATCTGTCCGTACCGTGCCTGGCCGCATCGCATCGAGGCATGGCGACGTTCTACGCCCACGTCAAGCACGGCTGGACCCCAGGCGGATTGGACCGTCGACGATTTCATGCTGATCAGCACACGCGACAACAGCGTCGTCGCCGCTCTGGAGGAGACCGTCACTGAGCACACGGCCGCATGTGCGGGACGCCAACTGAGACCAGAACTGAGACCACGCACGTCGATGGCCCCCGCTGCGAGCAGCGGGGGCCATCGACGTCGTGCCCGGTGAGGCACTGGCGGAGGATACGAGATTCGAACTCGTGAGGGGTTGCCCCCAACACGCTTTCCAACTGTTCGTCCGGGGGTTCAGGTAGGTCCGTCTGCGTTCTGACCTGCGACGGATTAGCTCGGCAGCTGACGCTCGGACCGTGCTGAACGAGGGTGAACGCAACTGGAACTGCAACTGCCGAACGGCGTACTGCTCCCTGGTCAGAGTGGGATCTGGGCGCCGGCAACGGCACTGGGGAATGCCTGAACGATGGAATGGCACAGGACGGTGGCATCGTCGATGGCGCGGCGGGTCGTAATGTCGGAGACGGTGAGGCGCTGGCCGATGCGCGCTGCGGAAGTTGGGACCCTTGGCCGCCCTCGCCGGCCAACCGTCGGCATGGAACCTGCTCATGAGCAGATTGACGGATAACCGAGTCGCCGATCGCGATAAGAACCCCGGTCGTTGCAGAGTCGAGGTTCGTAAACTGTCCCTTGGTATCAGCCCACGAAAAATTCGGAAGGGACCGTCACATCGTTCGTAAGGATGGTCAAAACACCAGCTCCCGTGAACGAACCGGAGAGTTCGTAACGCGTGGACTGCGTGGTACTGAGATACTGGTCCCGTGGCTCGGCGTCGATCTTGCCGTCGAAGTCGCAACCGTAGCCCTCTACGAAAACCCCGTTATCGAGGCCGTTCGTGCACTCTGCCGCCTGGTAGTAGTTCGTCTTTCGATACATTTCGTGACGCCACACGTCACGGCCGTACGTCTTGAGTAGAAGCGTGTCCAGGTGGATCGAGCAAGGGTCTGGGAAGAGGCCGGCACCGTTGGCTCGGGAGCCACTACTGTCGCGGTATACGAACAGCAGCTTACGAATGAGCGCACCCATTCGCGGCAGGCGTAAGGTGTTGACGCCACTGCCGAGATTGATGATGCTCTTGGACCAATACGATGTGGTGCCGATCGCCGGAGGGTTCTGCACGATAGTCGTCTGCAGGGGCTGGCCCCACGCCTCCACGTGTGCGCGAATCCGCACAGTCGGGAGGATGCTCGGGGCGGTGTCGTAGAGTGTTGAGCCGGAAGCCAGGGTTATGCGCAGCTTCCACGGGGAGGCGGAATTCATATTTGGTAGTGCGCCCAGGGCGTCATGGGATGAGAGTTCCACGGGAATGCGCACACAGAATCGAAAGTTTCCGCTGGCAGATGCCACCGCCGAATACATAGGTGACGCCTTCGGGTCTGAATTTTCACCGGTTGCCCCACCCCACTTGTTAATGAGGTAGAGGTCGTAGCCATCCAAAGGTCCGACCACCGGGGTGCCATTGACATCGAGGAGCGCGATCTCCGAGATGACATTCCACGGTGAGTCCTCGGAAGTTGTGACGTCGGTACCCGTACCGCTGGTCGCCTGCACGTCCAGGATGATGTTGCGAAGGTAGCCGTAGGGGGGCACGTCCCATGAGCCCATAGCTACTGAGCTTGTGCACAGCACCTGCGTCACATCGAACATGGGCTGGATGTGTTCGTGACTGGCCCGGGTGAATGAGACCGGCGAGCTGGGCTGTAGCGCCTTCTGGACAGTGCTTCTCGATTCCCTGTTCATGCACTTCCCTTCACGAGCATGCTGTGGTTGCGGGGCTCCTTCAGCCGTTGCGCTGAACGCCCTTGGTTGGTCCTCCATGGCGCTCACGGCTCATAGGCCCAGTCTGACCTGTCTGTCGGTACTGCTCTACGGGAACGGGGGTGGTGCCCCGCGTGCGGTGGGTTGAGCTCGGTGGGGAACGCGAGCGACCAGAGCTTCGGGGCGGCGCGGGGCTGGCGGAGCTGTGGCCGCTCGGCTCGTGGCGGCTTCTTGGTCCAGCCAGTTCATCCAGATGGCCTTGCCCGTTTTGAGGGGCACCTCCGAGCGGCGCCCGAAGTCCTCGGTTGGCTTGTGTCGGCCGGACACCATATGGCTCACAGATGATGGGTCGAAGCTCAACTTGCGGACGAGCCCTCGCTTGGAAAGGTGTGCATCCCGCGCCAGTAGGAGACCTGCGCTGCGAACGACTCGGCGGACTGATCAACGGTCGGGCTGTCGTCACGCTCGTCCATCAAAGCCCCGCTCTGGCTGCTGGATTAGATGAATGAACTGTGAGTGATCGCAAGTCATCATCTTGTCACGGTCTTGGTCGTCGGCTTCCTTCTTTTCCAGCTTGGGTCGATGCCCGGGTGGAGAGAGAGGAGGGCTCAGGCGATGCGCCTGCTGCACTTTCTCGATGTCTCCAGCTCCAGTCGGCTGGCAGCCGCTCACGGCTACACCTTCGCCGAGAACCCGCGCAGTTCATAGGGACTACCGGCCGTCGACCGGGTACCGGGTTCGCCTCAACCGGGCGTTGGCACCCTGGCGCGGGCAGGGTCTGTCGCCAGTGGTCCGAACACCGGGCGATGGGCCTGCCGGTGGTCGGGCCTCGCGGCTCCATGACGCCAGGCGCACGGCCCGCACGGCGCCACTCATATTCAGCGTCCCTGAGCGGGTCGTGATGCAGATCATGGGACTGGTCGTCCACCGCCATGGCTGCCCGCTACCAGCACGTGACCGCCGGCATCCTCCGCGACGTGGCCGAGCGGGTCAGTGGTCTCATCTGGGAGGTGGCCAAGGATGGAGGAGGATCGACCTCCGAGAGCCCCGCGGGCTTGGTTGAGACTGTGGACGCAGAAGACCCGAGCCGACGAAGCGGCTCGGGCCTTCTAGCAGCGGAGGATACGAGATTCGAACTCGTGAGGGGTTGCCCCCAACACGCTTTCCAACTGTTCGTCCGGCGGTTCAGGCAGGTTCGCTGGAGTCCTGAGCTGCGACGTAGCGTGGCCGGTCGGCCTGGTTGAACCCCCGCGAACGGAGTCGAAGGCAACCCGAACTGCAACCCTCCCGTGTCCCGGCCACCCTCTCTCGTCATCGGCCTTGCGGCGGATCCAACGGTGCCGCGCCCGCTCCGCTTGGCTCCGGTTCAGAGGCACATTTGGAGATCCGGTGGACGGCCAGAGGCCGAACAGACAGAGTCGAGGTTGTGGCTGCCGGGGCGGGCGACGGGCGCGGAGCATCCCGCAAACTGAAGGTGGGGCGTGGACAGCAACGAGTACGACGAGTACGAGGCTATCGTCAGAGTTCCGAAGGGTGCCCGTCTCGCGCGGTCGAGGAAGACCGAAGGCGCTCACCGCGGCATTACTGACCCTGGCACCGATCAGATGGGCAACGCCGAGCTTTTCCTGAAGGAGCAGAACGGGCCGAATCCGGTGGCAGCGCACCCACAGGATTGGCCCGACTTTGACCACTACGAGTCGGAAGTGCGAGCGCAGGAGCGCCGAGAGAACGCGGAGTTCGTCGCCGAGGTGCTCGTCCAGGTCAGCCTCAGATTGGCGGAGAAGGCTGCTCCGCATTTGAGGAAGTGGTGGTTTGAACACGCGCTCCCGGCAGTGAAGATGAAGTGGAACGACCGGGCGACCCTGTCTGTAAAGGCGAAGTGGAGCAGCGTCACACGAGGTCGCCAGAGTGACCGTCGGCCCGAGGTCGAAGGGGGCCTGCAGGAGGCCGTCGTTGTTCCAGACGACCAGCGGAGGACCATGAGCAGCGCGGAGGCGCAGAAGCGGTTCAAGGCGGCTGTGGTCACGAGGCTCCTCAGCGATGGGCAGCTTCGGCTGGTGTGCGACGCCCGGGTCGTGGATGAGGAAGAGGACGGTCCGGTGGAGCTGGGGGCGACGAGTGATCTCACGCCTCAGCTCATTGGGGAACGCATCGCGTTGGTGCTTGAGGCGAACTCTTCGCTGTTGGGCCAGGACACCCTGGTCGAACTTGGGAGGCTCGTCGCGGAAGTTCGCGCCAATGTCGATGACCTTGTCCGTCCTGCAGTGGAAGGCGCGAGGCCACACGACGACGGAAACGGACGAGGGCGACCGTGGCTTACGTGAGCGTTGGCCAATCGGCGGGCGATGCCCGCCGATTTCCCGCCCTGGGAACGTGTCATGCGTTCTTCCGCCGTTGGTGCGACGACGCACTGGTCCAGGAGTTCCACGACCGGCTCCGCGCTCAGGTCCGCACCCGTGAGGGCTGCGACAACCGGCGTGGGTTCGTGTTGCTGCCCAAGCGGTGGATCGTGGAGCGCACGAACGTGGCTGATGTGTATCCGACGCGTGGCCCGCGACTAGGAACGCGGCACCACCAGCGCCGAGGCGATGGTCTGCTGGTCGATGATCCTGCTCATGACCCGGGGCCTTGGCCGGCCGCACCCGCGGAGAGCGTGAACCGGCCCGAGCCGGGGCTCGGCCAGCCATCGCCGCGCGAGCAGGCGCTTCGCTTTCGAGCGCAAACCCTCCACTCGCGCCGGCGCCACGTCCATCCCGAATGCCGCGGACATCTCCTGGCAGGTGGAAGGCCCTTAGCGTAGCCGTGACCGGTCCGCGAGCACCTGCACGATCGGCTGGTAGTCCACCGACAGCATCGACCAGGCAAGGCCCTCACGCCACCGGCACCTGCCACCTCGGCTTGACCCCATTCCGGCTGGCGACGGCATTTCCGTGTCCAACGGGTCCGAGGTGGCCTCCGTATCAGCAGTGCCGGTCCGAGAGCCAGGACCGCATCGACCCGCCTGCGGGCGACCGCCCACTCCTGCCATTCCTCCTCGTCCGCGACCAGTTCGGCCTGGATACCGTCGGCCTCCTCCCTAGTCCGTCCACGCGACGGCGAGAAGCCAACTCGTCCTGTTCCAGCAGTCCGACAACTGACGGCATCCATGCCTCCACAGCGAGCGACATCCGACACGCCACTACTCCCACCGAATCACCGACCCTATGCCTGACCAGCTAAAACGCCGCCATCAAGTTCGGAGCTACAACAGCCACCAACGGAACGGCGTTGGATCTAGAAGGCCCGCGAGGTACGGTCTGGCCTCGGCGATGCGGTTCCATCCCCGCCCCGTGTGGGGCGTGCAGCGACTTGGTGAAAGAAGCGCCGGATCGCCTGATCCCATCCCAGCGTGTGCGAGGAACCTGTCGCCTCACCAGTAGGCGTTGATCAAAAACCACGGATTGGGTTCAGCCCAGGCGAGTTGGACCACTACAGTAACCGCAGTACATGCGTTGGCAACAGGATCAGAGGAGGCCGCGTGGCGCTGGCCACTGACCCTAGAGTCCAGGTCCCCGAGGACGGCGTTCAGCTCTCTATGAACCTAGGACACCTGCCCGAACCTAGTGCAGCGCCCCGTCGCAAAATAGGCAGGAATCCGGATCTGCTGAGCCCGCTCCGGTACCCCGGCGGTAAAAGGCAGCTTGTCCCGTTTTTCGTTGACCTATTGAAGTTGAACGGCATGTCTCCTCTGGGGATTTTTGTGGAGCCCTTCGCTGGAGGGGGAGCAGTCTCATTGCACCTTCTTGCGTCCGGGCTTGTCGAGCGCGTAGTTCTCGCCGATCTTGATCCACTCGTTTATTCCTTCTGGCATCAAGCCTGTTTCAACACCGAGAAGCTCGTTGACGACATCGCCGCTGCCGACGTCACCCTCGAAGAGTGGCACAGACTTCGAGCAGATCCAGGAAAGACGGTGCGAGAGAAGGCGTACGCCTGTCTCTTCCTAAATCGCACCAGTTACTCGGGGATCTTGAATGGAACGGCTGGACCCATCGGCGGGCAGAAGCAACAGAGCAAGTACAAGATCGATTGCAGATTTTCGAAGGATGAGATAATTCTCCGGCTTCGGCAAATCGGCGAGTTGGCATCTACGGGACGCATCGCCGCAGTCCGACAGACCGACGTACGTACTACTGTGGGCTGGGTCGAAAAGAACTTCTCTGAAAATGAACGTCTCTATTACTTCGACCCGCCGTTCTGGGAGAAGGGTGGACGGCTCTACCGAAAGTCCTTTGGGCGCCCCCAGCACGAACGGCTGGCCAACCTGCTCACGGGTCTGCAAACTCCATGGGTCCTGTCGTATGACTACCACGAAGAGATCGTCGATCTGTATCGCGCCTCTGCTCAAGCAGGGGACCAGTGTCAGACCGATCTTGTGCCGGCAGGAGCGCCCCGCCTCCACACGACCGACCTACTGTACTGCAATCGACACGAACGACGCGGGGTCACTGAACTGATCATTACGAACCTTCCTGAAGTCCCTCAGGAGCACGTCAGCGGCACCTGAGTGGTCGTTCTGGCATCCTTCGTCCGAAACAACACCCCATGTGTCAGTGGCCTTTGACAGGATGAGAGATGGCACCACCACTACTGGTTGATGCCTACGCGTGCTGTGAAGGAGAGCCATGTCGGCGGTCATGCTCGGCGCTGGGGCCGGAGCCGAAGAATCCGTGCTCATCGAACTCCTCCGGGAGTCGGTCAAGATCGGCGGGATCTTCAACTTCGGCTACAAGGAAGCGAGCGTCCTAACCAACGACGCCTGGCTTCATGGTGCCCACGGTGTTCCCCAGCACTGCCTCCTCCTTGCCTACCCGCGTGGCTTGGACTCGGCGAAGGAGACCGCCGGCATCGCAGCAGCAGACCGGGAGGTCATTCTGCTGCGCGTCGTGTGCGAGACATCCCTGCCGAATCAGTCCGACCTCACGCGTCTGCGGGCAGAGGACACCGACCGGACAATCACGAACCACTACCGTGGGGACGGTCAAGAAACCGCCCCTGCCGACGTCCTCACGCGCAGCCTTATGCAGCAAGCAGCCTTCCGCTGCCGCATCCTGGGGACTTTCGTGGAGGACGAGAAGGGCGACCTCGTCTTCGGCAAAGATGTGGATGCCGTCTACGCATCCGCCGGCTACGTCGTCACAAAGCCCCACGGCTCCAGCCTGCAGCAGGTGGTCGATCACGTTGAGTTGCCCATGGGAGAACGGGAGGACGAGCAACAGGGGGACGACGCCCCGAACGCTGATCTTCCTGATATCGACGCCACGATGGTCATCGGGAAACTGCGCTACGCGTCCGCTCGCCGCCGGGAGTGGATCGCGCGGGCAGAACGAAGGACGACCGAGGTAAACGTCCGCGTCCGCCCCAAGGATTTCGTTGCGCACAAGACGGCCGTCTTCGGGATGACCCGTGCCGGTAAATCCAACACGATGAAGGTCTTGGCCGCGGCCGTCCACCTGTACGCCTACAAAGCTGGGGTCACCGTCGGCCAGCTTATCTTTGACCCCGCCGGAGAGTATGCCTACGCGAACCGCCAGGACGGGACAGCCCTGTCGCAACTGGGCGACAACGTCCGCATCTACCGCCTTGGTGCTACTGACCGTGACAGGAGCCGCAACATCCGCCCTCTGTCGCTGAACTTTTTCGACGAGGGACAGATCGACGGCTGCTGGAGCCTGATCGAGTCCTTTTTGAAGGGCGATAACAGGAAGTACATCCAGAACTTCCTGTCTTGTGACCCCACCCGGTCCGTGAACGATGCCGAGAGCCGCGGTGACGAGAACCGACTTCGGGCCGTGAAGGCCATGTACTATGCCATCCTTCTTCACGCGGGGCTGGACGCACCAAACGGCTGGACGTGCGAACTGCCGACCAATGAGAAGTTGCGCACCCTCCTCGAACTGACCGGCTCAGACGTGATACGAGTAAATGCGGCACAACTCAAGAGGGCCAGCCTGACAATCGCCAAGGCGGCTGCCGCAGCGCGCACCAAGGCCGCAGTCGAGCCCGTCAAGATGTGGGTCTCCGACAGCTCTATCGATGGCCACGGGGACCCGAGTATCGATGGCATGGTAGGCATGCTTGCTACAAATGGCCGAGCCAACGGTTACAAGGAGCTCCGAGGCATCCGGCCCTACCACGGTGCCGACTCCCGCGCAGACTTTGCGCACGCCATCTACGGAGACCTCGCTCGCGGACGTCTCGTCATCGTCGATCTGTCCCGCGGCTCCGAGCAGGTCCTGCAGACATGTGCAGAGCGCGTGATCAACGAGATGCTCGCGCGCGCCTCTCACCGGTTCCGAGAAGGGCAGCCTCCCCGTCCGATGCAGGTCTTCCTAGAAGAGGCCCATCGTCTGCTCGACCGTGACAAGTTTAACAAGGCTGCCAGCAACAACGATCCCTACGTACGGTTGGCAAAGGAAGCAGCCAAGTACAAGATCGGGATGATCTACGCAACGCAGGAGGTTTCCAGCGTCGACGAGATGATCCTCTCCAACACGGCCAACTGGGTCTGCGCTTATATGAACAACGCCAGCGAGATGAAGAAGCTCGCGAACTATTACGACTTCGGCGACTTCGCGGACCAAATCCTCACTGCCGATGATCGGGGTTTCGTGCGGTTGCGCACCGACTCGTCGCCGTACACCCTCCCGATTCAGGTAACCAAGTTCGACTTGGCGATGGTGAACGGCGTCCGTAATGAGTGCGGCCTTCCCGACACTGAGGCAAGCCGCGACTTCGCCCCTGAGGTCGGAACCGAGGTGGACACATACGAAGACTGCCCGGATCCAGATGACGTGTTTGCTCCCCAGTCTCAGGCACGTACGACACGGCGCACCGTTCCGGCGCGACCGTCTTCCGCCACTTCGCTCTTCGAACCGATGGGAGACTGAGATGCCCTACAGCACACGTTTGCCAGGCGGTGCGATCCGCTATGAGACTGCGTCGAGCATGGGCCACGGTCCCACCGTCGAGAACGAGCGCATCAAAGAGAGGCTGGCGCACTACAGTCAGCCGGACGCCAACCTCGACTTCGACCGCATCAGTAACCTGGTGGGCACCGCCGAAGGACTCGATCAGCCTGCGGCGCCGGAGATCCGGTACGTCGTCGCCGTCGACGGCTCAGGTCACGAGTACGCAGAGGCGTACGACCAGTACCCGTCAACGCGAGTCTTGTACCTGCAGATCGCTGGCGTCTTCATCGATCTGCAGCACATGCTGAAGCACTCAGGGCCTTTCGTCAGCCCTAGTCGTATCGCCGAATCCATGGAGGCTTCGGTGGTCTCAGGTTTCCTTCCGGGGTCTTACCTGGAACACGACGAATTCAAGGACCCTACACAAGCCTTTCGCGCCGAGCTGTACGACCTGTTCTCCACTACGCAGGTGCAGAACCGCAGCCTCCTTGACGTTCTGGGAGATGTGCAGCGCTTCGGGCTACCAAGGGATGCAGAAGCGGCAAAGCAGGGGGAGATGACCCTGCCCAAGTGTCCCAACACCCAGTGCTCGTTGAATGATCCTAAAGAGGCGCGGCTAGCCGGACTGGCCGTCCCCCTGAAGTCTCCGGGGCAATGCCCTTCCTGCAGTCAAATCCTGTGGTCCACCGACACCTTCCGCGTCTACGAGGAGTTTCATCCAGACACTACGAACGGCGAGGTCCTGGGCCGAGCACGCGACATCATCGAGCACCTCGTCTTGATTGGAGTCGCCCTCAGCTTTGAGCAGCTCTGGCCTAAATTGCTGCCTCAGACAGCCTTCCTGTACGACGGCGACCTAGCTGTCTTCGGTAACAGTGCTCGGATGTTCCGCGGCATCCTGGGATGCTGGCAAGCTCTGTGGGCACGGTGCCGAGATCGCGGTCAAAAGCCCCCTGTCGTACTCGGAATCGCCAAGAGCGGATACCCCGTCGAGCATTTCAAAGGAATCCAGCGGGCTTCCGCTGTCGCTGAGTGTCCCCTTCCCGTTCCGCCGCGCTCATTCATGCGATTGGACGACAGTTACATGGAAGACGTCCTTCGGGTTCAGAGCCTCACAGAGACCTACTATGGTAGGAAGTTCTTTTACCATGCCGCAGATGGTCAATTACTGGTCATCACAGTTCCCCCGTCGGCGGGCCTGGCCTACGCCACAGACAAGTCCACCGGATTCGACGACCCGGCCCGATTTCCCACGCTGAAGAGAACACTCGAAGTGTTGGACCAGATGGGAAGTCGCCTCTATGACGATGCAGTTATCCCGGTATCTCTGGCGCACAACTGGGCCGCATACCCCCTGTCCAATGCCGACCGTGTCCTGCGCGTCCTCACGGAACAAACAATAACGAAGCGAGGTTCTTGATCCGTAGCCGACATGAGATCTGAAATTTCTGGGACGCGTCAGAATTTCTGCTTACCGGTAGTTCGCCAATCCGCCCCACCGTCTGTTTTGGCGAACTACGGGTAGTCTTCAAGGATTTCCCCCCGCACTGATTGTGCCCAAACGGCTTGCTGGCGTGTGGTGAAGCCCATGCGGTTCCACTGGAAGATGACATGGCGGGCCAGGATGTTGCGCGTTTCGAGGCTGAGTCGCCCTCCGCGTCTCGCTTGGCCGAACTTGTCACTCTGCCTTATCGCGCCAGGATGGCGGCTCGGGCTGCCCACGCGAGCGTGCTCTGCGCCCCTAGGGAGAGGCCGAGACGGTTCCAATGGAAGATCACGTGGTAGCTGAGGACTTGGCGCAATCCGCGGTCTAGCGTGCCGAGTTGCACTGCTTCTGCAAGTGAGCAGCCTGCTTGGTGGAAGGCTGCCACCCACTCGGTGATGGGCGCCAAGGGGGCGCTCGGGTTCAGTAGGGAGTTGGTGTCGGCTAGGAGTAGGGATCGGATCTCGGTTGCTCGCGCGTTCAGGGTTTCGCGGGGGATGTCCGTGATGTTGGAGCGGTGGTCGGTGGTGATGACGTGGTGCCAGACGTCGCCCTGTTCGTACCATTCGAGGCCGGCGGCGCGCATGAGGGTTGTGCACAGGAGGATGGATAGCTCGCGGGGGCCGAGAGGCAGGCCCTGGCGGAAGGGCAGTTGCTGGATTTCGCGGCTGTCGGCGATGAAGAGGGTGTGTGCGGCGGTCATGCTGGCAGGACCGCCGAAGGCGGCTGTTTCGGGTTCGTAGATGCCCGGCCACCAGCGGTGGAGGTGGCCTTCGGCGACGAGGCGGTTGAGGCCGTCGTCTATGGGGGTCGTGGTCTTGAGGCGTAGGCGCCAGCAAGGGTGTTTGCGGGTGTACCACCAGCCGTCGAGCGTGCCGTTGGTCTCCGCGGCGTGCAGCAGCGGGAGGACGTGGGTGGTGAAGGTGCGGTCGGCGTTCTGCCAGTCGGCGAAGTGGAGGTAGACGTGCCACCACTCGCGTTGTACGGCGTACTGGGCGAGGGCTTCGCGGCCCGCTTGTTGGAAGACCTGGAGGGCGTCGGAGAGGTTCGCCGGGTCCATGCGGGCCTCGGCGGCGGCTTCGGTGAGCGGACGCCCGGCGAGCACGGCCAACACGGCGCGTTCAGCGGGGCCGGGCTGGGTCAGTTGATCAGGAGGCATGCGTCCCATCCGGTGCTCGGGGGTTCCTGGGTGGCGAGGGTGGAAAGTGCAAGCGCTGTGCCTGCGGCGCCGTTCAGCAGACCGGGTGCCGCTGTGGGGCCGAGCCGCGTGTGGTCGAGGAGTGCGCGGCCGAGCGTGGGGGGCAGCTCGGTCAGGCGCGGGTCGAGGGCGTCGGCGGCGGCGCGGCTGGCGGTTTGGTAGATGCCGGCCCAGCCGTGGCAGAGGCCGGCGTCGGTGACGTTGGCGAGCTGGGCGGAATCGCTCAGGGCCCGGTGGAGGGCGTCTTCGTAGAAGGTCTGGAGGCTGGTGTCGCGCAGCGCGATTCCGGCGAGTTGTCCGGCCCGCGCGATGCCGGTGGTTCCGTAGCACCAGCTCGGTCGGGCGTCGCGAGGTCGGTGCGGGTGGCGGCGTTCGAGGTTGCGGCGGGAGAGGTGTTCTGGCCACCACGGGCCGGTGGCGGTGTCCTGGCGCCAGGTGTCGAAGTGGTCGCAGATGGTCCGGATGGCGTCGCGGTGGCCGGGGACTTCGGCCCCACGCCGTAGTGCCTGGGCGAGCAGGAGGAGCGGGCCGGTGATGCCGTGAGCGGCGCCCAAGTTGCCGTGTCCGCCGGGGAAGCGTGGGGAGTGGCCGCGGTGGGGGTCGTGGCGGACCCACCAGCCGGGCAGGCCGCGATCTCTCGGAGCGAGCGGGCGGGTCAGCGCGACGAGGTAGCGCAGGACGCGTTCGAGGGCTCCGCTTTCGGGATTGGTGCGCAGCAGGTAGGCGCCGATGCCGGTCAGGCCGTAGAAGGTGTCGTACTCGGCGAAGGCCGCCAGGTCACCGCGGCGGATACGGGCGAAGGCGGCGTCGGTACGGCGGTGGGCGAGTGCGAGGACGTGCTGGTGCACGGCGCGCCGGGCTTGGGCGTAGAGGTGATCGTACTCGGCGGGCGGCGTGCTGAGCAGGAAGCCGATGGCCGGTGCGCCGAGGTAGAGGCCGGTGGTGTCGGCGGCACTGACCTGGCCGGACACCGCGGCGGTGATCCAGCGGTGGGCTGCTGACCAGGGCTGGGCGTGTCCGCTGGCCATCTCGATGTGGAGCAGGGCAGTTCCGGCGGCCCCGTCGGCGAGGGACTGTACGGCCCGGGGCTCGTCCGGGTGCGGTGGCGCGGGCTCGGCCAAGTCGCGGGCGACCTGAAGCGCCATCTCGGAGGCGCTAGTTGTCGTCGCCGTCATCGGACTGCCTTCTGCTGGCGCAGGGCGGCGGTACGAGCAAGGCGGAGTGTGAGGGCTTCGGCCGTGGGGTCCACGCCCAGCGCCCGGACGTGGTGCTGGTGAAGCAGCGAGCGGGCGGCCCGGAGCGGGTCGGCGTCGGCCAGGCAGAGTTGGTACGCGTCCAGGGCGACGGCGCGGGCCTGCCACGCTCGGGTGACCGCGTTGCCTCCGGGTAGCATGCCCAGCGCATCCCGGCCGCCTGGCGAGGTGAGGTCAACTACTTGGTCGCGCAGGCGACGGTCCAGGCGACCTGTGGCCTGCGGTAGTCGGTCGACAATCCAGCCCGTGCCCTGGGCCTCGGAGAGCGCGAGGTGCTGCACGAGGTCGAGTGCGCTGGCGGCGGCGAGGGCCTGCGGGGTGACCGTGTCGGTATGGCTGGCGAAGTGGATCTGCGCGAGGGCGGCGGCGGAGTCTGCGGCGAACACGCGGTGTGCGGCGCCAATCGCGTCGCCGTGCCCGAACCGGCCGGTCTGCGGCCGGTAGTCCGCCAGGGTGAGACCGGCGACGAGGCCGCTTCGTTGGAGGGCGTCCGCCCAGTCGTGCACGGCTTCGGCCGCCGTGGCGTAGGTGCCGGAGGCGAGGTGGAGGACGACGTCGAGGTACTGGTCGGCGTCCGGGCGGGACATCTCGCGGTGCCGGGTGAACCACCACAGCGGCTCGCCGACCGCAGTGAGCAGGGCGGGAAGGTGCTCGGTCAGGATCTCGTCGTAGCGGCCGGGATGAGCGTGCAACCGGACGTACAACACGCTGCCCGCACCGGGAAGGGACGTACGGGGCGGCCCGGAGAAGACGGCCGGTGACAAGCCGCCTTCCTCGACGTACGGAGTCGGCTCGGTGTTCCGGAAGGAGACCCAGACCTCGTGGGCGCGGCCGATCCAGCCGTACGCGCTTGCTCCGCGCGCCTCGCGCAACTCCAACCGCCCGTTCTGATCGAGCTGGGATCGCAGCAGGCGGCGGTGCACCGGGTGGGTCAGGTCCAGCGGAAGGCGCTGGTCGTGCTCGATCATGCTGACGGCGTCCGGGACGTGGAGCCGTCCCCGCCATGCGTCGAACGCCCGGTCCCAGGCGTGCTGTTCTGCGGTACGGGCGGGGAGTTCTTCGGCCGTGAGCAGCCACCGGGCGGGGACGAGGATCGTACGGCGGTACCGCACGCGGGGCAGATACGGCAGGCGGGCGGCGGCGCCGAAGTCGAACGGCTTGTAGGCGGCGTATCGAGCACCGGCGACTTCGGCGAGGAACCGGGCCAACGCCGGGGTCTGGGTGCCTGCTTCGAGTGCGTGCAGGACGCGCACGTCCAGACGGCGGCCGGTGGAGCGTTGGACGAGGTGGAAGTGGCGGGCGTCGGCGGTGACGGCGATGTCGTCGAGGCCGATCGTCTCGCTGTCGGTGGACGGGTTCTCGCCCACGGCGATGATGTGGGACAGGAGCCGGGGCGTACGGGTCACGTTCTCGTTGCGCCGTTTGCGGGGCGGGAAGCTGAGTTGCGCGGTGAGCGCGTCGGGGTCGGTGCAGTAGCCGGTGGCTAGGGCCCTCTGGTCGTCGGGGTCCATGAGGTGGGCGAACCGTCCGGCCATGCTGCTACCCGGCCGTGGGGTGGCGGTGAGCGCGATCTCGAAGGAGCCGCGTGCGAGGTCCGTGGCGGAGGGCGTGTGGATCTCGAAGGCGGTCTCGACGCGGGGGACGAAGTGGGGCTCGGTGCCAGCGGCGTCCGCAAGGGCGTCAATTGCCCTGTCGGTGAGGACAAGTTCGCTGCGGCCCTCCATCAACACGGGTTGCAGGAGCGCGAGAAGCACGTCGTCCCGGTCGGTGAGGAGCTTGGGCGGTCGGCCGCGTTCCGAGCCGAGGTATCCGGCCGGAAGCCCGAGCCCGCTGTCGGACACTAGGTCCGTGACGGGCACCAGGGCGCCGACGCCGTAGCGGGCGCGGAAACGGCGGTGGTAGTCGCGCCAGTGCTGGTAGCCGTACGGCTGGGAGGTCGTGCGGTAGAGCGCGGTGACGGCGGCCTGCACCTCTTCCAAGACCCCGGCGGGTATCTGCACGTCGCAGTCGAGGGCGGTGTCGATGACCAGCGGTGTCGGGGTCGCCTGGGACAGCGCGCGCATTCTCGGGGTGAAGCGGACCGGCGCCGAAGCGGCGACCTCGTCGCGTATCTCGTACAACGCCGTCACCAGGTCGTGGAGTTCGGGGATGGTGTCCGCGGACACCCGCTCCAACTCGGTGCACAGGTGGCCGAAGGCGTCCGTGGTGGTCATCGGCGCCCACAGGTTGGTGAGGAGGAGCTGCTGCTCGATCAGGTCGCGTAGGAGCCGGTCGATCTGGTCGGTGTCGGCCTGGGGGAAGAGTGTGCGCAGGTGTCCGCGCAGGTCTTCGTAGGCGATCGGGTGCCGCGCGGCCTCGACCGTGGCGGCTACCGGGCGGGTGCGGCGTACGGATATCTCGATCGGGGCCATGAGGTGGGCGTGTGCGTCGGCTGGCGGCCCTACGGCGACGAGACGGTCGCCGCGCTGGCGGGCGGTGTTGTTGGCGACGAGCGTGAGCCTCTTCAACAGGTCCGGGTTGGCCTGGAGGCGCAGGATGACGTCAGTGACCCATTCGGCGTCCGCGCGCAACAGCACCCTGTGCTTCTCTCCCCACAGGGCGTGGGCCGATTCGCCGACGGACACGGTGGCGGTGCCGGCGAACAGGCCGTGAGGGGTGGGGCGGTTCTGCCATCGCAGCAGGTAGCCGATCGTGGACAGTGCCGTACGACGGACCTGCCGGGACCCGGTCTCCCGCCCGCCGACGACGGCCTCAACCGCTTCCGACAGCACGGGCGTTGCCGCGTTGAGGGCGTCCCGGAACGCCTGCTGCTGCCAGACCCGGCGCAGCCAGTCGCGGGTGGCCGCCACGTCGTCCAGGCCGAGCGTCAAGGGCAAGTCTGCGGGGCCGGGGCTGGTGGTGGCCCGGAGCATCGCGGGGCCCTGCCAGCGGTAACTGACGCCCGGTTGACGGGCCATGGCGTTTCCCTTCCGGTACGGGCGCGGGCGGCCGGTGAGCCGGGCTGACACGTACACGGTCCGGCCCACCGGTTGAGGAATGTGCCTGGGGATCAGGCCGGGTCCTCCACGAAGGAACTGCACGCGGAGGCACCGCCCGAGCAGGTGCTGCCGCAGCCGTCACCGGTGGAGCACTGGAGCTTGCCGAACGGGTGCGCGGCGACGACAACCCTTACGTCGAGCGGTGCGAAGTCCTCGTCCAGGACTGTCGAGGTGGGGGCCGGGGCCAGAGTGGCGCTGGTCATGGTGATGCCCTTCCTTGCGTTGGTTGGGGATGGTGCGCGAACCCTGGCTCGCGACTAGCGCTGCGCGGGCCAGGAGAGTGAGATCCGGCTGTGGACCTTGTCGATGACGCGGTCGCCGGAGATCTGGTCGCCGGGCGTGCCAGCCGGGTAGACCCGGATGACCGGGCCGGGGCCGCCACGGTGCTCGTCGGCCCAGCCGTGCAGGTGACCGGCTACGGCCTCGGCGAACGCGGCGGCGTCGGGGCCGAGGGCGTGCACACCGAACTCGACGTGCTTGTTGTCCTCGGTGCGGCGGGTAGTGAGGTAAGCGAAGGTACGGCCCCGGTCGTCGATGGCGGCGAGGGAGAAGCCCTTGTTGGCCGGGGCGACGATGCCGGAGTCGAGATCCGGGTCAACGGCCATGACGCAGAAGCCGGGAAGGGCGATCGCCAGGTGCATCTGGAGGGTGTCCAGGAGTTCGCTCACACCGATGGTCACCCCGGTCCACATCTCGAACCGCGGGAACGTCACGGCGTTGTCGAGCAGGCTCGGGTCGGACGGCAGACCGTCGTCGAACCGCAGTCCGATCTCGGGGGTGCCGTTGACCAGCAGTAGCTCCTCGTTGTGCGCGGTGGAGCCCTGCATCGGCACGAAGCCGCAGATCTTCGCGGACTCGCTCTCCAGGTGGTCGCCGACGCGGGTGAAGGCAATGGAACGGGTCAGGCCGCGCATCCGCAGCGGCACCACCAGGCGGCCGTCGGGCTTGAGTTGGTCGATCCACGTCGGCGGGACGTCCCAGGCGCCGACGGTCACCATCACGACGTCGACCGTCCCCAGGTTGGGGATGGGCTGGGCGGCGTCGGCCGTGACGACGGTGACCCGGCTGTAGCCGTGCTCGTCCAGCAGCCGACTGGCCCGGTCGGTGACGACGGCGTCGATGTCCACCGTGGTGACCTCACCGTCCCTGCCGACGAGTTCAGCGAGATAGGCCGCGTTCAGCCCGCCCGACCCGATCTCCAACACCCGCATCCCTGAACGGACTTGAGCCTGCTCCAGCATCAGCGCCTGGATCTGCGGCGCCGACACGGAGCTGAGCTGCACCCCGTGCTCGTCGGTCTTGGTGATCACCGCCGCGTACGGCTCGTATGCCTTCTCCAGGTTCGCCTCGGGGGCAAATGCGTGCCGGGGGACGGCGCGCATCACGGCCTCGACTTCGGGAGAAGTGATCCACCCCTCCGCGCAGAGGGTGTCCACGGTGCTGTTCCGTAGGCGGACGGCCTCGTCAGGTTCGACGGTCGTACCGGTCATGAAAGGAAGCTCCTTCGATGGAAATACGGTGAGTTGCCAGCTAGCGACGGAACGTGCCGATCGGTCGGGACGGTATCGCCGTGCCGGCGGGCTCCTCGTGTGCGGTGAACCAGTCGTTGCGGGCTTCTTCGAGAACCGGAACGAGCTCTGTCTCAAGGCGGTCCGCTTGTGCGCGGAGTCGGGCGGCGAGGTCGGTGAGGTCTTCGGGGGTGAGGTTGTTCAACCAGAAGTCCTCCACCACCCGGACGTTGGCGTGCGGGGCTCGCTCCCGGGGCTCCTCGCTGTACGGGTAGCAGGTGATGTGGCCGTCGAAGAGACTCTCTTCGCTCTCGTCGGCCTGTCCGTCGTCACCGGCGCGTGCGGGGTGGTGGACGCGCATCCTCTGCCCGGCGAAGGGCCGGCGGTGTGCGAGGTCGATCAGTGTGACGGACAGTCGTTCCAGCGGGACATCCGTGTCGCTGGGGTCCTCGTCGGCCCACGGCGGCAGATATCCGGTGAGCGTGAAGCCGCCGGTGGTGCTGATGGACCAGGTACGGCCGGGCGGGGTGAGCGCTGCGGGGGGTTGCTGGATGAGCGGTGCGACGATGGCCGGGCTCTGGGCCACAGAGGTTGCCGTCACGACACGCTCTCCTTCGCCGGCGTCGAGGAATCCACGGGCGTATCGGTGAGCTGATGGGTGTGGGCGCCTGTGTGGAACGCGAACTCGCAGCAGGCTTCGTGTGATTCGGGGTCGACGAACGAGCAGTCCGGTCGGACGTCCAGCGCCGCGACCGGCTTGCCGTCCGCCCAACGCGCCCAGACGGCTCCGGTGTCCACGCCCCTCAGATCGAAGACGAGGGCGAAGTGGTCCCCGTCGTCGTGGATTTGGAGGTGGCACCATAAGTTCCGCTCGACGTCCGCCTCCTCGGCTGCCCCGTACGGCCTCGCCGCGCGCAGCGTCTCCTGGACGAGATGTTCCGGGAGCCGGGCGGTCCGGCCGCAGACCGGGAACAGGATCTTCGCGTTCTTCATTGCGCGTTGCTTTCTGCGTGGATGCGGAAGAAGGGTGGACGTACCCGCGCCGTCACCGGCGGGCCGACGTGGCGCGCAATGTGCACCACGTGGTCGTGCCGTCGGGGCTCACTCCCCAGTCGTCGGCTATCGCGGCGACGAGGAAAAGGCCGCGGCCGGTCTCGCTCTCCTCGTCAACGACACTCAGCCGCGGGCGGCGGCCGGACCCGTCGTTCACCGCGATCAGCACCCCCTGGAGGGTGATCACGAGGCGGAACCCGATCTCGCCGTCCTCGCCGTACCGCAGCGCATTGGTCACCAGCTCGCTCACCAGCAACTGAACGTCGTCCATGAGCGAGTTCAGGCCCCAGGGGCGCACCTTGGCCGCGCTGATATGGCGAAGCCGCCCCACCCACCGGCCGTCCACGTCCCGCTCAAGGGTGCCGTCCATGGCGGCGGCACCGGAGACACGTACCGCGAACTCGTCGCAGACGGGCTCGGCGAGGGTCGGAACGGGCGCTGTAGGCGTGGCATCCGTCGCTGCGTGCGGTGTGCGGGTCATGAGGTTGTCTCCTCTCTCCGGGCGCGGAGGAGACGCGACATCTTCACAGCCGGGATCCGGGTACGCATCGGCGACGGTTGTGCCCGCCGGGTGCAGGCCAGCGGCGGCCGAGTGGAGGGTTCGGCGGCGTTCGCGGTCGGCGGCGGTCCGCCGTGGCCGGGTCATGACGCAGCCTCCTGGCCGCCGGAGTGCAGCAGCGCCACCAGTTCACCGCAGAGCGCTTCGGCTTCTTCGGCGGTGAGTACCAGCACCGTCGCGGTGGCGGAGACACGCTTGCCGATCCGGCGGAGCAGGACCGGGATGGCGACGCGTCCGGCCTGAGTCAGCTCGGCTGCGCCGGGAGCGCGTTCGACGCGCCAGGCTCGTAACTTCCCACTCAGCGGCAGGTGACGTTCTGTCATGTCACTTACCGTAAAAGCGTCGTCGCTGACTGACCCTGAGGAAAAATCAGGGCTGACACAGGGTCAGAGCGTGCCGATCTCCAGGCGACTCTCTACGCGGTCATGCCGATGTGCTGCGCCACGGACCTCAAATCCTGCCGCCACATGGGCTTTTCCCGCTTGAGCAGGTCCGCGACCGCCTCCCGGACCAGCGGCGAGAAACCCACCTCTTCGGGGGACTGGCTGGTGATTCGCTTGAGCATGTAGACGGTGGCGAAGTCGTCACGCTGGATGCGGTTGCAGTTCATGACCTCGATCAAGTACCTGGTGCGCCGCTCAAGCGGCAGCTCGGGGTTGTCCTCCACGCTGTCGGCCACACGCAGCGCCTCCACCGTGTCGCCTTCCTCAGCCCGCAGGTGCACGGCGTGCATGGCCACGTTCGTCGGCCCGAAGCTGGTGTGCCAGTCGTTGCGGTCCTGACCGAGACGCGCCGCCGCCCGCTCGGCGCCGTGGTACAGGTCCCACGCCACGGGTCCTTGATGGTCGCGCACCGCGGCTACGGCCGCCGACAGGTGAAGCGCCCCGTACGCGGACAGGTGCTCCGCCGAGGCGTCCTCGCCCGGCCGGCAGCTCGCAATGGTCTCGCGCGCCAGGGCGACGCTGTCGGCCACATCGCCGGTGGAGGTGAGCACGCACGCCAGGTTCCACGTGGCCGCCGCGAGCAGTGCCGGATCCCCGACCTGGTCGGCGAGGGCAACGCCCCGGTCGGCGGCGATACGGGCCTGCACCGGCTCTCCGACGCGCCGCAGCCAGACCTGGGCCATGCCGTACACCGAGATCAGCAGCGCCACCGCCTGCCGCACCTGCTCCTCGCCTTCGGCGTCGCGCACGGCCGCGTAGCCCTGCCGCAGGAGATTCGGCAGCCGACCGCCGATGTCGGCGTAGCGGTCCTTGGTCTGCGTCTCGTATACCCGCCACGCGTCATCCACGGCCGCCCGGTACTCGTCCACAGGCACCTCGCCGATCCCGGATGGCAGCAGCGAGGAAGGCAATGCCAGCACACGGCGGATCGCGGGCACACCCTCGTGCTCGGTCTGCGACCCCGATACGGCGCCCGTCAGGACACCCCCGGTCAGGTCGGTCAGATCACGGATGTACAGCACTCGCGCGAGGTCGATCAGTACCGAGAGGCGGTCGATGGGCAGCACGCCCTTCTCGACCTTGTAGGCCCAGTTCTCCGTCTTGCCCACGAGCTCGGCCATGGCCTTCTGCGACAGGCCCCGACGTTCGCGGTAGTAGCGGATACGAGCACCGATACCGAAGTCCTGCTCGACAGTCATGAGCTGACGTCCCCTCGCCTGTACGGCAGTTGCTACGGCCCTCCATCGCCAGGGTACGACTCCGGCCCGGAAGGGCGAGGGCAATCGACCGACGGCTACGATCCGTGCAACAGCGTGCCCCAGCCCTGTGCCCCCTGGGCGAGTCACCTCCGATGGAGCCAGCAATGACCTACCGCGGCCTGATTCTCGATTTCGGCGGCGTCCTCACCATCCGGATGCGGCTCAACGGCGAAGCCTTCGAGCGCAGCGAGGGCCTGGCCCCCGGCGCCTACACCCGCGCGCTCAACGAGCATCCCGACGGCGTAGCGGTCTATGCGGCGTTGGAGGTCGGCGAGGCCACGCAAGAACAGTGGAACCAGGTCATCGGCGGCATCCTCGGCATCGACCCCACCGACCTCATGCGCCGTGCCCTGGCCAACCTCCACCTCGAACCCCGCATGGTCGACGCCGCCCGCCGCGCCCGCGCCGCCGGCATCAAAGTCGCCATGCTCTCCAACAGTTTCGGCCTGACCCCCTTCAATCCCTACGAAGCACTGGGCATGTGGGACGGGCAGTGGGACGCCATCGTCCTGTCCGAACAACTCGGCGTACGCAAGCCCGATCCCGGCATCTACCTCCACACCCTGGGACAGCTCCAACTAACGGGTGAGGAATGCGTCTTCGTGGACGACCATGCGGTCAACCTGCCGCCGGCCGAGGCGTTGGGCATCCGCACCATCCACCACACCGACGCGGCCGAAACTGTGGCGCAGCTCGATGCGTTGCTCGGCTGCGTCACGCCAGCGACGTAATTGCTTGAGTTGCCCATACTCCGAGGGGCTTCGCAACTGGCAGTTGGACACTGGCCTGGTGCTTCGGAGCAGAATCCGGAACGGACAGAACCAGAGCGGGACCAAGGAGGCGGCCCAGACCGCGAGCTGGGTGTCTCAGCTACTCGGTCCGCCACCAGCCTTGTCCGACGTGCCAGTCCTTCACCCAGGTCAGGAAGTCGCCCGCCCGCTGTTGGGGCGGGGGGTCGGCGTAGGGCGCGGCGCATCCG
Organism: Streptomyces sp. NPDC093221; assembly: GCF_044753885.1. Taxonomy (NCBI): domain Bacteria; kingdom Bacillati; phylum Actinomycetota; class Actinomycetes; order Kitasatosporales; family Streptomycetaceae; genus Streptomyces; species Streptomyces sp. NPDC093221. Next base: position 519,753 of record NZ_JBIVOA010000001.1, read on the forward strand.
TCCCTGAGCCACCAGACCTGGCCGCGTTGCGGCCCGGCCACCACCAGGGTCCAGAACGCGCCTGGTCTGCCTTTGCCCAGCAGCGCCGAGCCGTGCAGGTAGGTCTCGTGGAGCAGTGACGAGTGGAGGGGGTCGTCGGAGTAGTCGTATTCCCATTGCCACTCCTTGGTGAGGGGGAAGGCGATGCCGGGCACCCGTGCGGCGGTGCCGTCGAACGGCTCGGGGCTCATCCAGCAGTCCGCCTCCCACACGGACCAGATGTCCGGTTTCCCGCCGACGGGCAGCAGGCCACCCTCATCGGGCGGACCGTCGTCGGTGCCGTTTGCGACCTCGGCCACAAAGGTCCGATACGGCTCGGGCAACACGACGCCGTTCGTACGCTCCCATGCCTGGAGAGTCCCCCAGCCCATGGGGGAGTGCCGGACCTCTACCGGAAAGGCTTCGCGCAGGAGGGCTATCGCGCCCGACAACGTATCTTCCACGCGCTACAGGTATCACCGGGCACTGACACTCTGGGTTGAGCTCACGAGGCACAGTCGGTTGGTAGAAAAGCTGAACGGCGTTGCGGGGGCGTGGAGCAGGCGCTCCGTCAGCATCGCTTTGCCGTGAATTTGCGGGCTGCCCGCTCGATGCGAGGAGGCGTGATGCCCTTCGATCCGCAGGCGTTGTGCCTGCGGACGTGTTGTGACTGGGGTGGGCGCTGGCGGCTCGCAGGCATAGTCGCAACTTCGCACGTCGGCGACCCTGAACATCGTGCCCGGTGAGGCACTGGCGGGGGCTTGGATGTCGAGATTGTGCAGTGCCCTGGCGAGATCGGGCCGGTCCCGGTCCGAGTCCAGCCATCCCACCAGCCCCAGCCCCCACCAAAAGGCGGCTTGGCGAGGACCGGTGACGAACCGTGAGACAGCCTTGAGCGAGGACAGGTCCTCGCCGGCGTTCCCACAAGTCGGTTCGTGATTCGTGTTGCTCAAGATCCAAATAGCACGGGCTTGGGCTTGGCACTACAGGCAGATCTTCCATCTCCGACCTGCCGTCGAGGTCGCGAGGTGCTGCGGTTCACCCATTGGGGTTGCCTAGAAGCTACGACGAATGTTGGTAAGTAGGGCTCGCACCTGGAAGTCAACAGATACAGTCACGCGCACGATGTCGACGGGAGCTCCTGAGTGTCAGTGGTAGGGGCTAACGTCAGAGGCGATGGGAGGACAGCCGCATGAGCACAGCCAACCCCTACCAGCGGGTCACGAGTCTCAAGTACTTGCTGATCTCGGCTGTTGCGTTGATCTTTGGGCTCTTCTTGCTCTATCTGTCCGGCACTAGCTGGTTCGAGAAGCACCACACTATGGGGAACCTCTCCAATCAGCTCGGGGGACTAGTAATCGCGTCCGTCGCCCTGACAACGTTGTGGGAGCTGGCTGGGCGGCGCTCCTTCTTTCAAGAAATGCTTGAGGTGGTGCATCTAAAAAGCGACGTCGATTCGACTGGACTAGAAGCCATCGGTGTGGACTATAGAAAAGCGGTTGACTGGGATGGCTTGCTTGGGTCTGCAAGAAATCTGGACGTATTTGCCGCCTGGGCGACGACTTGGCGTAACACTCATCAAGTGAGGCTCACCAACCTCGCTGCGCGCAGTGATGCTAAAATTAGGATTTGCCTTCCTGACGTCGCCGACTTGGCGTGTGTTCAACTGTTAGCCAAGCGTTTCAATCTAAGTGACCTGGAAGTTCAGCGTAAGATTGATGAGGCCGTAAGTGGGTACAAGGCATTAGACGGAAACGCCGGTACTGGACGAGTTGAGATCTATACGTCGTCCGCGTTCCACGTGTTCACCGCATATCGGATTGATGATCACTTTGTGGTTACCTTTTACCACCACAAGGATAGTCGGAGCGGGACTGTGCCGACCCTTCAATGCCGAAGCGGCGGAACCTTATATGCGTTCTTTAAGGATGACCTGGAAGGAGTCCTAAGTGCAGGCGCAAAAATCTATCCGTGACGTGGGGGAATTCGGTCGAGTGCGGGTATTTGAAGGAGACATAGATACGAACACCTACATGGATTTTGCTACTGCTGAGAGGATTGCGTGGGATATTGAGACGAACGGCCTTGAGCCAAAAGTTGCACAGATTGGTACGTGTCAACTGTATTCGCCGTCCGTTGGCGCCGTGATTGTCACTAATGTTGCAGGAAAAACTCCGCCTCTACTGGCTCATCTACTGGCAGACGCCTGGCCATTAAAGGTCTTTCACCACGCGCCGTTTGATCTCTCATTCATGGCCCACAGGTGGGGTGTTGCGCCGAATAACATCGCATGTACAAAAATTGCGGCCAAGATTCTCCATCCGTTTGCCCCGGCTGATGAATTTTCGCTCGCTTATCTGATGCGAAGGCACTTCGGTCTCGAATTAGACAAGCGTACGCGTTTCACGGACTGGATTGCGGCTAATTTGACGGAAAGTCAGATGCATTACGCGGTAGGTGACGTTATCAAGTTGCTCGATCTCTACGATCTGCTGGTTGAGCAACTTGAGATCAATGCGCTTTCGGGCCTTTATGAAAAGACGAGGGCGTTCCTACCCGCGCATGTTGCTCTCCGCCTGCGCGGATGCCCTGATCCGTTTCAGTACTGAACTGCCCAGCCGGAAGCACTCCGAGATGCACCTGCCCGGCGACTGAGATCTGGCGGCTTCCTCGGCAGCCGCGGTCGTGCAGTTCCAGGAGCACGGGTTCGCGCGTTTGAGCAGGTAGGCGCGGTGTTGGTAGCAGGTCTTCTCAACAACTGCGGACAAGTTCTGTAACAGGTGCCAGCGGTCGGCGACCTCCAAGGACTGCGGGGCAACCTCGCGGATCGCGCGAGTGCATGTGGCGACCTGGCGCCGGCGGATGCACTCGATGCCGGGATGAGCACAGAGCCATGCGTCGAAGGGTTCTGCCGTGCGGTTGGGCAGCAAGTCCACACCTGGTCAACCCGGTGTTCACCAGCACGGTGCCCTGGGAGGCCGAAGAGTGCGCCGGGAAAGAGAGCAGGTGCTCCGTCATCGTCGCTTCGTTGGGGTCTCATGGTCTGCTTGCGCGGTACGCGGGGGTGCGCTGCTTGTCGTGTCTGCGGGTGCTGTGCCTGTGGTGATGCTGCGATAGGGGCGGATTGTGGCGGCTCGGATGCGGGCGGTGCGGAGTTGGGTGGTGTGGTGGTGGAGGCGCCAGTTGAGGACTTCGGCGGGGTGGTCGGCGGTGTCGAGTTCGCGTTGTTCGGCTATCGCGGTGAGGACGTGGCGGGGGTTGTGGCCGGCGCTTTCGGCTTTGGCGAGGGTGGTGGCCAGGGCGGGCCAGGCGGGGTCGGCGAGGATGCGGGTGGCGTGGTCGGGGAAGGCGGCGCGCAGGTCGGTGGCGTAGCGCTGGGCGGTCTGGAGGCTGGGTGTGCGAGAGGCGAGGCTGGCCAGTACCGGGTCGGCGGCTTGCCGGTAGGCGGCCTGGAGGTGGACGAGGGTCTCGCGGGCTGCTGCGGCCTGTCGTTGGTGGCTTCGGGCCTCGTTCCAGCGGGCGAGGAGGATGAGTACGGCTACGGCGGTGGACAGCATGCCCGCCACTGCGCTGTCGTCCTTGCCCGAGCCCAGGGTGTGGAGCAGTTCCTTGGCGGCGGTGCGCAGGGCTGCTGCGCTCTGGTGTTCTGCGCGGATGGCGGAGCGGTTGGCACGGTTGAACTCGGCTGCTGCTGCTCGCAGTTCGGCCCGGATGCGGGAAGGTGTGGTGGCGGCAGCGTTGTGGAGGAGTTCACCGAACGCCGCTGCCTGCGCCTGCACCACGCCGTCCTGCTCCTGGCCGCCGGTGGTTTCCTGGTTGAAAAGACCGGTGCGGAGGCTGCGCAGGACGGTGTCGGCCTGGTGCCACGGGCCGGTGTTGGTGGTGCCGACGGTGGGCTGGTCGGTGGCGTCGTGGGCGGCGAGGCGTTCGCGCAGGCGGTTGATGGACAGGTCGGGGGCGAGGGCGGAGCCGCTGAAGTAGACGGGTTCGCCTGGGCTGTTGGTGTCGTCGGGGGCGGCCAGGCTGTAGCCGGTGACGTCGCCGGTCTGCGGCCCCAGCCGGTATTTGACCTTGATGCCGAGGGTGCTGAGCGTGGAGAAGTATTCGGTTTCGTCGCGTGCGGCTGCCGCTGCGGCGTATGCCTGGCCGCGCAGCCATTCCCGTGCTGTCTCGGTGTTGCCCGCTCGCAGTGCCTTGGCCTGCTCGGCGCTGGTGGGCATGGGGGCTCCGGTGAAGTCGCCGGACTTGAGGCGCCGCAGGCCGAGTTCGGCTTCGATTTTGCGGCACTCGGCTTGGGCGCGTTGGCCGTCGCGGTTGGTGCGGGGGCGGCGGCCGTCCTCGCGGACGGTGGTGGCCATGATGTGGATGTGGTCCTCGGCGTGGCGTACGGCGATCCACCGACAGGCGGCGTCGTCGCCGTCGGGCGCGATGCCGGTGGCGTGCACGATGCGGCGGGCTACCTCGGCCCATTCCTCGTCGGTCAGGTAGCGGTCGCCGGGAGCGGTGCGCACGGGGCAGTGCCACACGTGTTGGGGGACCTTCTTGCCGGTGCGCTGTTCGCGTACGCGCACGGGCTGGTCGAGGTAGTCGGCCAGTTCGCTGAGCAGGGCGTGGTGCTGGTCCAGGGGAGCGCGGCCGGGGTCGGGGATGCCGGGCATGGCGAACGCGGCGACGATGTGGGGGTCGGTGTGTTCGTCGCGGCGGCCGGGGCCGTAGAGGTAGGACAGCAGTCCGCGGCTGCGGGAACCGGTGGAGACGTCAGGCACCATGGCGGCACCCCGAGACGACGTGTTCGAGGGCCAGGCGGGCGGCGCGGGCCAGAGCGTAGACCTCGGCCAGGACGTCGTCGGTGCGGTCGGGCCAGGTGCCGGTGTTGATGGCGCGGGCGATCTGGTTGAGGTTCACGCCTACGCGGTGGATCTCGCGGAGCAGTTGCCCGCACAGGCGGGTCAGGTCCTGGAGAGCGTGGGGGGAAGGCAGCGCGGGGACGCCGTCGGGGCGCTGTTCGCCGAGGTAGGCGTGGGCGAAGGTCAACGCGGCGTCCATGAGGAAGGCCGACCGTGACCGCTTGGCCGCTTTGGCGGCGAGGTCGATGAACTCCCGCTCGGCCGCCTCGGCGGAGGCGGTCAGTTGGATGTCGCGCTTGGTGCCGCTGCGCGGTCGGTACAGGATCTCGCTCAACGGCCGACGGCTCGTGACGAGCTTGTCGGTATCGACCGACAGCGCGGGGATGTCGAGCGCGGCGACACGGCGGTGGACGAAGGCGTCGGGGGTGAGGGTCGGCGCGAAGCGCTCGGGATCGTCGGCGTCGTGATCCTGTCCTGGAGGGAGGCCGCGCTCGGCCTCCCCTTCCCCGACCGTGCCCCGCTGGGCGCGGCCAGGGGCCACGCCCGCCGGGGCGGGGTCAAGCGCAATGTCCGCGTCGCCTCCGGCGATGTGGACATTGCTCCAGCTTGCTCCGCCGTTGTCGTGCCCCGGGCCAACACCCATTCGCCGCAAGGAGATTACCGGGGCGATGGGGGTCTCTTCCGAGGTCTTGTCCTGTGGGTTGACGGGGTCGGTGTCGGGGTCGGGTTTGGCGCGGAAGGGGTTGCGCACGAGGTGGGTCCGTTCGCGGGTCGTTGGTGGTGGCGATGTTCGTCGTCGCCGACGATTCGGCCAGACCGGTGTTCTGGGATAAGGGCCAGTGAGGGCGCGGCTGCCAGGTGTCGGCAGCCGCGCCGGACTATTCGGTTCGCGTGGGCTTTGGCTGTCCGGATGGGTTCAGGACGGGGCGGCGACGGGTTTCTGGTTCTTCCGGACGGTCGGGGTGCTGGCGGGCCTGGGCGTTGCTGCGGACCAGAGCGATGGCCTCGGCCAGCCGGTCGGTTCCGGCGCCTAGATCGGCTTCGGTGAGGGACTTGCGGGCGCTGTCGCGCGTGATCGCGTCGGGGTCCGGGTGGGCGGCGGCGATCACCTCAGCCAGTCGTTCCAGCGGTGCCATCGGTGGGCGTCCGCCCTGTTTGTGGGCGCGCGGTGCGGAATCCTCGTCCCGGTCCTCGTCTACGCCGGTGGGCTCGTACTGCGGTGTTCCGGACGCCACGACGCCTCCTGCGGCACTGTCCCGATCGACGCCCGCGAGGGTGCGGCTGGCTGTCGCTCCCGCCTCGGCGCTCGGCGCGGGCAGCGCCTGCTCGGCCGCCGGCGGGGCGTACGTCTGCGGCCGGTACAGAACCGGTGCGGTGATTCCGTCCACTGGGGTGCGGGCAGGGGCGGTGCCGCCGTAGCGGGTGATCAGGATGTGGAGGTGGGTGGCTCCGGCCAGGGCGAGGGGCGCGATGGCGGACAGGATGGCGACGGTCGTGTCGCCGAGGCGGAGCGTGGTGGTGCCGGGCTGGTTGAGATCGAGGGCATGCAGGCCGTTGGCCCAGATGCTGGCGGCGGTGGCGGCGATGAAGAGGGTCCAGGCGTACAGGCGGGCCGCCATGGGGGCTTCGCGCAGGACGAGCAGGGCGCGGACGCCGTAGGCGATGAAGCCGTCGATCACGATGGGGAACAGGTAGGTCAGGTGGGGGCGGACGTGGACGGCGGTGGCCATCTGCCGCAGGGCGTCGAAGGACAGGGCGCAGCTGGCGAGGCCGAGCAGGATGATCGCGGCGCGGTCCCACCAGGTGGCTCGGTGTCGAGCGGTCGGCTCTGCGGGGCTGGGGGTGGGTATGACGGTGTCAGGCATGGTGAAGGTGTCCTTGCGGAGGAGGTCTGCGGGGGTGGGCACGGTGTGCCGTATTTGCCGTCTTGCCGTTGCAACCGCAGGTCAGGGGCAGTACGGCAGGGCGTGCGGCTGCCGTTCGGGACGGCACACGGACGCGGCCACGGGAGCCGACGGTTCGGCTCGCGGTGGCGGCTGCCGAGGCGTCGGGACGGATCGTCATCCGTCTTGGGACGGATAGCCGTCCCGTTTCCAGGCCGTTGACCTGCGGGTTGCCGAGTGGGACGGCTGGGACGGCAGAAGACGGATGTGCGGCTCCGGCTGGTCCCTGCCGACCGTGCGTGGGTCGGCAGGGGACGAGGGGCCGGTCAGCTCGCGTCGGTCTCTGGTCTGCCGAGGGGGTGGACGGCGGGGCAGTAGCGCTTCCAGGCGTCGGTGAACTTGCTGTGCGTGTAGCCCTTGCGCTGGATGTCGCCGACGCGCACGTTGCCGGAGCTGATGCCGTATTCGCGGAGCATCGCGCCAAGGCCGCGCGGTGTCAGGCCGCCGCGCCCGTACTCGGCCCAGGGGGCTTCCGGGTCGCTGTTGAGCGCGAACAGGATCTCGTCGGTGCTCAGGTGTTCCTGCTCGCCCTTGGCGTGGAAGATCCGGCGGATGTCGGCGAGGATGCGGGCGTTGCTGGGCTGGTCGTCCTCGGATTCGGCCTCGGCGGTGACGAGGCGTGTGCATGCCTGCCGGGCCCGCTCGGGCCATGGGCCGCCTGCGAGGTCGGCGATGATGACCAGCGGTTCCCAGGTGTCGGCGGCGCGGTCTTCGACCGGCATCACTGGTTCCAGGTGCAGGGCCTGGTCGGCCAGGGGTTTGGTCCAGCGGGCGAGTTCGGTGCGCATGGTGCGCAGGGCGGGGCTGTCGCGTTTGGTGCGGTACGGGGAGACGCGTTCGCCTTCGGCGCGGCGGCGCATCCGGATCACGATGGAGCGGTCCATGATCGTGTCGGGGAGGTCGCCGATGCCGGCGATGGCGGCCATGGCGAAGGTGTGGAAGCGGTGCGGGGTGTGGTCGTTGCCGACCACGCGCAGGACGTAGCGGTCGCGCTGGTGCCCGGCGTTGAGCAGGCCGCGCATCTCCTCGTTCTTCTCGGCCACCTTCGGGCTGCCGAAGATGGTGTCGGCTTCGTCCACGAGCAGGGTGGGCGGCTCTTCGGTGATCGAGCGGAAGACCGCGGCCGGTGTGGAGTTGACGGTCAGGACCGGGCTGTGGACGGTCTCGGCGAGCACGTCCAGCAGGCGGGACTTTCCGCACCGCTTGGCCGGTCCCACCACCGCAAGGCGCGGGGCGTGCTGCCAGGCAGCCTGGAGATGGGATGCGGCGACCCACAGCGTGGTGGCGTCGAGCGCCGCCTCGGAGGGCAGGACCACGAACCTGGCGATCAGCGCCCGCAGCCGCCTGAGCAGTTCGTCGCCCTCGTTCGGCGCGGCGTCGGGTATCTCCGGCGGGCCGGTCGGCTCCTCCGTCCGGTCCGGTGCGGATGCCTGCACGGGGGCAGGGAGCGGGGATACGGCGTCGGGTTGGGGTGGCCTGTGGCCTCCGCCGGGCTGTGCGACGGGTGGCCAGGTGCTGGCCAGTGGGATGGGGCTTGGGGCTGCGGGTTCGTGGCTGGAGGCAGTATTCTCGTTCACGGAGACTCCTTGCTCGGCGGGTTCCGGGGGGCAACCTGGTCCGCCGTTGGCTGACTGTCCTGGGATGGGCGGTGGCGTGGTTTCCGTCAGGCCCCCGGTGTTGGTAGCGCCGGGGGCTTTGTGCTGTGCAGCGCCAGTCTCGACAGGCACTCAACCTCCTCCAGGTTGGGATCCCAATGCGGGATGAGAACATTGATATCACGGCGCCCGCCCGCCAGTCAAGCGCTCCTGGCATTCTTAGAGCATGCGATTCCAGCATGTCGGCTGGTCAGAGGTGGTCACGATTCCATAACGAACGGCCCAACCGCTTGTGGCATGGGTTCTTCATGCGGTATCGTTTTATTCCATCCCGGCGCGTCGAGACCGGGCCGGAGGGAGGCCGACATGTCCAGTCCGCACGCGCACCGCTACACGCCCCTGGAGGGCGAGGCCCTGGTGGCGCACAACATGAAGGTCCTGCGCAAGGCCGCGCGCCTGTCCCAGGAGGACCTGGCCGAGCGCATGACCCGGCTCGGGTTCAAGTTCCACCAGACCCAGATCGCCAAGATCGAGAACGGCACCCGCCTGCTGCGCTTCGACGAGGTCGTCGGCCTGGCCAAGGCCCTCAGCGTCCCCGCCGCCCACTTCATGACCGAAGCAGTCGCCGGCCCCGACGAGCCGGACTACGAACTGCAGGAGGCCGGCTACCGCGTCCAGAAGGCCGAGCAGGAGTGGAAGACCGCCCACGACATCGAGCAGGGCGCCAGAGCCCGGCTCGAAGAGGCCGAGCGCGAGTACGACGAGATCGCCGACCGCCTCGCAGCCCAGGGAGTGAACGTCGGCCAGGACACCGGACCCGAGTGGTACCCCGCCCCCAACTCGACCTGGGACCCGCTGCGCGAGGGCCCGTCCGACGGCCAGTAGGAGGTCACCTCCCACTGGCACGGCCCCATCGGCCGCCCACCCTCGCCGCCAGGCCCAAAGCCATTCCCACCGGCCCGGCCTCGCCACACCCGCATCGGTCCTCGGCGCTACCAACGCCGAGGATCAGGCACGCGGGATCGCTTCATCCACCGCCCATCCCACCAGTCAGCACGGCAGCGCGTTGCCCCGCGCCGCCGAGAGGAACCCCATGCCTGCAACACCCACGTCCATTGCCTTGCTGGCGGACGCCATCGGCGTCGGCCAGCAAGACCTTCCGCGCATCCTGCACGCCAGCACATCGACCGCGTACGACCCCACGCTGGTCGCGCTCACCGTCGAGGAAGCCGCCCGGCGCCTGAGCGTCGGCCGGACCACGATGTACGCGCTCCTCACCTCCGGTGAGATCCCGTCCGTGACCATAGGCCGCCTGCGCCGTATCCCGGCCGAGGCGCTGAACGAGTACGTGGCCGCCCACACCCGGCTCACCCGCTCGACCGTCGCTCTCGCGGCCTGAGGAGGGCGGACATGACAAAGTCCCGGCAGCCCAACGGCGCCTCATCGATCTACCTCGGCAAGGACGGGAAGTGGCACGGCTACGTCACCGTCGGCATCAAGGACAACGGCAAGCCCGACCGCCGCCACGTCAAGCGCAAGACCCGAGCCGAGACCACCAAGGCCGTCCGCGAACTCGAGAAGGAGCGCGATGCCGGCCGCGTCCGCAAGGCCGGCCAGACCTGGACTATCGAGTCCTGGCTGACCCATTGGGTCGAGAACATCGCGGCCCTGCACGTCTCCGAGAACACCATCGACGGCTACCGCGTCGCGGTCTACCACCACCTCATACCCGGCCTGGGCGCGCACCGCCTGACGAAGCTGGAGCCCGAGCACCTGGAGCGCTTCTACAAGAAGATGCAGGACAACGGCAGTTCAGCCGGAACCGCCCACCAGGCACACCGCACCGTCCGCGCCGCCCTCAACGAGGCCAAGCGTCGCCGCCACCTCATCGAGAACCCCGCCACCATCGCCAAGGCCCCACGCTTGGTCGAGGACGAGGTGGTGCCGTACACGGTGGAGGAAGTGCAGCGTCTCCTGGAGGTGGCCGGCCGCCAGCGGAACGCCGCGCGGTGGGTCATCGCCCTGGCGCTCGGCCTCCGGCAGGGCGAGGTGCTCGGCCTGAAGTGGACGGACGTCGACTTCGACCTCGGAGTGCTCGTCGTCCACCGCGGTCGGCTGCGGCCCCGCTACCAGCACGGCTGCGGCGACACGTGCGGGCGCAAGCCCGGATATTGCCCACAGAAGATCAACATCCGGCGGGAGACCAAGGAGACCAAGTCCCGCGCCGGACGGCGCCCCGTCGGCGTCCCCGACGAACTGATGAAGCTCCTCGCGCAACACCGCGACGAACAGGGCCGAGAGCGCTTCATTGCCCGCGACCTCTGGTTGGAGAAGGGCTACGTCTTCACGTCACCGACCGGCGAGCCTCTCAACCCCAACACGGACCATCACAAGTGGAAGGAGCTGCTGGAGGCCGCCGGTCTCCGCGATGGCCGACTGCACGACGCCCGCCACACCGCAGGCACCATCCTGCTTATCCTCGGCGTCCCGGACACCGTCGTGGACGCGATCATGGGCTGGGAGCCCGGCCAGTCCGCCCGCATGCGCCGCCGCTACCAACACCTCACCAACCGCGTCCTCACGGATACCGCGGACAAGATCGGCGGACTCCTTTGGCCGCTGCCGGAGATGCCACCCGTCGCCTGAGCGCCCGCCCAGCCCAGGTCGGCCGGAATGCGTCAGCATTCGGACCAACCTGGGTTGGGCTCCCTACGAGTCCCGCCCCGAGACCCCTGGCGGCTGATCACCAACGCCGCAGCAGACGCAGAGACAGGCGGACGGATGGCCGGGGCGGGGTGAGGAGGCTATTCGGGGCTGCCTTCGTCTGTAGTGGTCTCGTCGTCAATCAGCCCGTAGGGGGGTCGATCCTCGTTGCGGCTGTACCGGACCACGACGTTCTCTTCCACGAGCACGGGCGGACTGTTGTCGACGATGATCACCTGGGCGCCGGCTCCCTGTTCAGCCAGCCAGCTGCTCAGGTGACGGTAGAAGTCGTCGATGGCGATCGCGTCTGCGATTACCGCGTCCCGGGTGGCGCCGTGGCCCAGGTTCTTCTGCGGGCTGTCGATCATGAGGAAGCCGGGGTGGGCGGCCGATGTTTCGACGGCCACCTCGAAGACGGCCAGCTGCCAGGCTAGGGTCAGGAGGGTTCGGGCGCCGGATGATGCCTCGCGGTAGGAGTCGCCGCGCACGTGAGGAACCAGGTTGGTGTCGATCATCGGCTGGCTGAGTTTCGGGTAGCGCCACTGCCGCAGGAGGTCGCTGTATCGGCTGCTGATTCGGCCGACGACCAGGTCCCTGTCCTGGGCGGCATCTCCCAGCCGGTCGCGTTCCTCCCGCAGGCGTTCGATCTGTACCTCATGCCGCTCCACGAGCGCGGCGCGCTTCTCCAAGCCAGCCTGAAGCTTCGTCGCGTTCTCGGCGTGCTGGAGATGACGGAGGACTTCCTCGCGCCGACGCTGAAGGTCGTCGCGAGCGGCGAGGAACGGGGTGACGGTGGGCGAAGTGGCCTCGTCGACCGCGGCGGCGGCACGTTCTTCGTCGAGTGCGGCGTCTTCTGCCTGGAGCTTCATCGAGGCAAGCGAGCTGTCCAGGCCCTCGATGTAGGCAGTGATCTCCTTCAAACGGGCCTTGGTGGCCCTGACCTCGGCCGCGACGTTCAGCCGCCCTTCATCCGATGAGTGCTCGGCTGTGGCGGTGCCGAGCGTCAGGTGGCCGTCGTCGTCGGGTAGCTCGTGGCTGCACAAACTGCACGAGCCGTTCTCTACCGACGGGGGGGCGGGCAGCCGATTCAGGCACGCCGGGCAGGTCGTGACGCTGAGGGGGTCGAACAGGCGCTGCGCTTCGGCCAGCATATTGAGCTTGACGAGGTCGTCCGCGTATTGCGCCCGCAGCGGCATCATCCGGGTGAGTTGCGTCTCGCAGTCACGTACCACGCCGGCGGCTCGCCGGGCGCGCTGGGCAGCTTGCTGGTGCTCACGGCGCAGACGCCCGGCGAAGGTGGTGCCGGCTTGCGCTGCCTCGTCGAGGACCCGTAGCTGCTCGGTCAGCTCCCGCAGCTCGCCTTCGTATTGCTCAGCGATCAGCGCGCCGACCGTGGGAACGTCCTGCTCGTCGACGAACGCCCGTGCTGCGGCGAGCTCGGAGCGTGCCTGGGTGAGTCGGGCGCCCAGTTCCTTGATGCGTTGCCCAAGCTCGACGGCGCGGTCGTCGTGAACGCCGAAGACGACGTCGACCACCTGCTTCAGCTTGTGCTTCTTCATGTACTCGTTCTCGAACAGAAAGTTCTTGGATGCGACCCGCTCGTTGGGAAGGAACGCGAGGTTCATGAGGTCGCGGATGCTCAGCGGGTCAGTCCGGGACTCACGGCTGGAGGGGGCCTCCCGCAACTGGACGCCTTCAAGCTTGCAGTGCCCCAGCAGCAGCGCGGAGAGGCTCTCGGGCGCTCCCGCCGGGTCGATGGTCCTGCTCTCAGGTTTGGAAAGCGGCGGACTGTCCAGCGTCCCTCGGCGTACGTAGGCGACCTTCGACGGCTCCCCGACGGGCCGCTCGATGACGTGTGGTTCTCCGGACAGCTCGACTTCCAGAAGGCAGGAACGGACCTTCCGCAGCACTTCAGGATGGCGTGGATGGCGCTTCCCACCGAGGCCATAGGCGATGAACTCCAACACCGCGGTCTTGCCCGAGCTGAATGCCCCGGCCACCACGGAAAGGGCTCGCACCCGCTGGTCGTGCGTGAAATCGACGTCATAGTTTCGGCTGACGCCAGCAAGGCGCAGGCGTCGGATCCGGATCCCAGGTAGAGGCTGCATGGTTGTCATCCCTCCCAGGGCATGTCAGGTGCCTGCGGTCCAGGTCCCAGCACGCTGAGGAGCGCGGCACCGGGACCGCCTTTTCCATCCGGCCGCAGCCACAGTGCGGTCTGTTCCCGCAGCGCCTTGTCGCTGAGCTTGCGGAGGCTACGCACGACGATGGACGCAGCAGTGGTGAACGACGCGGCGTAGGTGGCGGTGAAGCGAGCCCCGAGTTCCCGACCGCGGTTGCTGATCGAATAGGCGAAGGCGCCGTTGCGGTGGTGGACCTCGCAACACCCGTAAGCCACGAGCAGTCCGAGATCGTGTCGGATGCGCTCGCGTCGACTGGTGAAGCGCTGCGAGGAGGACGCGTACGAGAGCGCCTGCGGATCGAATCCGGCCAGCCTGAGTATATTGCCCTCCCGGCCGTCGGAATCGACGACGAGGAAGGGATTCGCCGACAGGAAGTCGTAGTAGCCGATGCGCTCCAGACTCGCCCCCTTCGCGTCCTGTCCGGCGACAGCGTCGAGAAGAAGCAGCAGCTGCGCCAGCCGGAAGGTCACCTCGTCCTCCGGCATCACCACCGGCCTGTGTGCATCCACAGCGAACTCCTCGTAGGTCTAACAGGTCAGGCGACGGCGGTCAGCTGTCAGAGTGCTCGGCGGCGACTTGGCGCCAGTGTTTGACCCAGCCCGCCTTGCGGTTGTCCACGAGCCGGTGGACAAGCCCCCAGCTGTGCACCAACTCAAGACGGAGCAACTTCGGCAGTTTGTCGTGCTCGTTGCGTACGTCCCGCCAGACACGGGTGTGGAGCCGAAGCGCGTCCTCCACCGCGCATTCGTTGAACTGGATCTCCCATAGCCCGTGGAGCGTCGCATTGGCGGAACTGAGTGCCGCCACCTCCGCCGGAACATCCTTGTGCGCGATCTCGCGAGCGACCAAATCGGCATTGAAGAACTGTCTCTTGGCCGAGTCCAGCTCCACGTGGCCAGCCTCGGCCATCTGCCGAATGAACAAGGCAGAGCCAAGGGCGGCTGCCTTGTCGTCCTCGACCTCGAGTACCAGCCGAAGCTGCTCCACGGGGGCGGGGGCGGCCTGGGCGTACGTCTCGTAGAAGCCGCGACGCACGTCGTCGCCTTCGGGGCTAAGCAGCTTCTTCCGGAGGGCGGTCTCGTCCCAAAGCTGGATGACGAGGCTGTGTTCCTTCTCCCTTGCCTTCGTCCACGTGTCCCACCATGCCGCCATGGGGCCGTCCATGCTGGAGGGGATACACAGAATCCAGCTGGCAATGGTGTGGCCGTTCTTGACGGCTGCCTTCAGCACGTTGTCGAGTGAGTCTGTGACCTGCTGCACGTGCTTCTTAGTGGTGACCGGCATGAAGTACTTGGACTGCCACACTGTGATCGCTCCGCCGAGGTTTCCGGCGAAGGCGTCGATACCCCAGTCACCCGGGTTCGCAGCAACGGACCGTACGTTTGGAGTGGTCGCGGCGGCAAGCTGAGCGACCATCGTTTCGAAGTCGTCGCGGGCTCCGCCGGGGCTTCCCCCGCGGACTGCGTGCACGTCGAAGCTGATTGGCTGGACACCCGTCGGCACGGCTATCGAGTCAGGCACAGCCCACCCCCCTGCGCCGGTGGCTGCACACAGGATGTTCCCTGTGCGTCACACACCGTATCGATGGAGCCTATCCAACGGACAGTCGTCTGATCAAGAAGTGGAAGGCGCGGGCAATCTCAAATATGGTCCATCGCTCCGCAGGGCGGTCGGGCGGAAGCTGCGGGCCATGGTTCAGGCATGTAGATCGTCTTGGCGAGAGAGCTGCAGCCCTCTCCCACAGAGTTGCCATCGCGCCCTGATCGCGGCAACTGCAACCCAAACTGCAACCCTGTAACGCCGTCGGCCCGGACAGCGGTGCTGTCCGGGCCGACGTCTGCCCTGGTGGGCGGGTGCGGAGGATACGAGATTCGAACTCGTGAGGGGTTGCCCCCAACACGCTTTCCAAGCGTGCGCCCTAGGCCACTAGGCGAATCCTCCGGGAGGAACAGTACAGGGCGTGGGGGGGTGGTTGCGAACTCGATGGGGGGGTGGGGGATCGGGTAGGGTGGGCGGCAGCCCCTCACGTGGCGCTATCTCGCTGAACTCCCCCAGGGCCGGAAGGCAGCAAGGGTAGGTGGGCTCTGGCGGGTGCGTGGGGGGTCTTTGCGTGGGCCGGCGGGGATGACGGGGCCGGATGTCGGTGGGCCCGGATAACCTCGTAGGCGTGTCCCTTGCTCTGTACCGCCGCTACCGTCCCGAGTCCTTCGCCGAGGTCATCGGACAGGAGCACGTCACTGACCCGTTGCAGCAGGCGCTGCGGAACAACCGGGTCAATCACGCGTATCTGTTCAGCGGGCCGCGAGGCTGCGGGAAGACGACGAGCGCGCGGATCCTGGCGCGGTGCCTGAACTGCGAGCAGGGGCCGACGCCGACGCCGTGCGGGGTGTGCCAGTCGTGCGTGGACCTGGCGCGGGGCGGCGCGGGGTCGATCGACGTGATCGAGATCGACGCGGCGTCGCACGGCGGTGTGGACGACGCCCGTGATCTGCGGGAGAAGGCGTTCTTCAGCCCGGCCAGCAGTCGGTACAAGATTTACATCATCGACGAGGCCCACATGGTCAGCCCGCAGGGCTTCAACGCCCTGCTGAAGGTGGTCGAGGAGCCCCCGGAGCACCTGAAGTTCATCTTCGCGACCACCGAGCCGGAGAAGGTCATCGGCACGATCCGGTCGCGTACGCACCACTATCCGTTCCGGCTGGTGCCGCCCGGCACGCTGCGCGACTACCTGGCGCAGGTGTGCGAGCGCGAGGCCATCGCCGTGGAGGACGGGGTGTATCCGCTGGTCGTACGGGCCGGGGCCGGGTCGGTACGTGACTCGATGTCGGTCATGGACCAGTTGCTGGCGGGCGCGGCGGCCGACGGCGTGACGTACGCCATGGCGACCGCGCTGCTCGGCTACACGGACGCCGCGCTGCTCGACGAGGTGGTGGACGGGATCGCCGCGGGGGACGGGGCGGCGGTCTTCGAGATCGTCGACCGGGTGATCGAGGGCGGGCACGACCCGCGCCGTTTCGTCGCCGACCTGCTGGAACGGCTACGGGACCTGGTGATCATCGCGGCCGTCCCGGACGCCGTGGACAAGGGCCTCATCGACGCGCCGCGCGACGTGGTGGAGCGGATGCAGGCGCAAGCCTCCGTGCTGGGCGCCGCCGAGCTGAGCCGCGCCGCCGACCTGGTCAATACGGGGTTGACGGAGATGCGCGGCGCCACCTCGCCCCGCCTCCAACTGGAGCTGATCTGCGCCCGCGTGCTGCTGCCCGCCGCCTACGAGGACGAGCGCTCGTTGCAGGCCCGCCTGGAACGGCTGGAGCGCGGCGTCGCCGCCGGGGTGTCCGCCGGATTCGCCCAGGGCGGCGGCCCGTCCAGCGGTACGGGTACGGGCACGGGTACGGGTCCGGCTGCGGGCGCGCCGCAGGCCGTCGGACCCGCCGCCGCCAGGGCCGCACTCGGCGGCGGCCGTACCTCGGGCGAGAACGGTACGGCGTACGCCCCCGCCCAGGCACCGCCCTCGCACCAGGTCCAACCGCAGGCCCAGCCCCCGGCCCCCGCCGTACCCGCGTACGTACCCTCAGAGGCACCCGCCGCCGCGCCCGCCGCGCCCGCCGCACCGCCCGTGCCGCCGCCCCCCGCCCAGGCACCCCCCGCCCAGCGCCCCGGCGCCTGGCCGTCCGCCGCCTCGCCCGGCCAGCCGCAGCCCCCGACCCCGGCGCAGCCCCCGGCTCAGGCGCCCCCGCCCGCCGCGCCGCAGACCCCACCGGCCCAGGCCCAGACCCAGGCGCAGGCCCCCGCCCCGACCGCCTCGCTCGGCGACCCCAGCCGGGTGCGCCAGATGTGGCCGGACATCCTGGAGGCGGTCAAGAACCGCCGCCGCCTGACCTGGATGCTGCTGTTCAACAACGCCCAGGTGGCGGGCTTCGACGGGGAGACCCTCCAGGTCGGCTTCGACAACCCCGGCGCCCGCAACAGCTTCGCGAACAGCGGCAGCGAGGACGTACTCAAGGCCGCCATCAGCGACGCGCTCGGCGTGCAGTGGAAGATCGAGGCCATCGTGGCCCCGAACGGGGGCGGCGGCGCCGGGAGCGCGGGCGGGCAGGGCGGAGGCGGCGGTTACGGAGGCGGCGGTGGCGCCCCCCGCCCCTCGGGCCCGCCGCAGCCGCCGGCCGGTCGCCAGGGGCAGGACCGGCCCCAGGGCGCCCCGAGACCGGACTTCCAGGCCGGACCCCCTTCGTCCCAGGGCCAGGGACAGGGATACGGGCACGACCAGGGGCCGGGCCAAGGCCAGTACCAGTCCCACTCCTCGTCCCAGGCACCGTCCGCGTCCTACCAGTCCGGGCCGCCCCCCATGGACGACATGCCGCCTCCGCTGGAGGACGACGTCCCCGAGGACGACGACCCGGATCTCGTCGACTCCGCGCTCAGCGGCCACGACCTCTTCGTGCGGGAGCTGGGCGCCACGGTCATAGAGGAGATCGCGCACGACTGAGGGCGCGGCGCACAGGGCACGGCGCGGGTGCACGGCGCGGGGCCCGACCTCGTCCGCGGCCCAGGACTCGGCCCAGGACTCGGCCCACGACCCGACCCGTCCCCGGCCGAGTTCACCACCGGATTCGGGCACCCCACCGCTGGTGGACGCGTTGTACTCCCGTCGGGTGGTCTCCGCCCGGTTCCGATCCTCCGTACGGCGTAGGGCGCTGGGCCGTACGAACACGTAGGCTCGCCCTGTCACGAAAAAGGTGGCACCGCACCGCAGACGCCAGTCAGGAGTGAAACCGTGATTCCCGGTGGTCAGCCGAACATGCAGGCGCTGCTCCAGCAGGCCCAGAAGATGCAGCAGGACCTCGCCACGGCCCAGCAGGAGCTGGCCGAGACCGAGGTCGAGGGCTCCGCGGGCGGCGGCCTGGTCACCGCGAAGGTGACCGGCGCCGGTGAGCTGCGCGGCCTGGTCATCGACCCCAAGGCGGTCGACCCCGACGACACCGAGACGCTCGCCGATCTGGTGGTCGCCGCGGTGCACAACGCGAACGAGGCGGCGCAGGCGATCCAGCAGGCCAAGCTCGGCCCGCTCGCCCAGGGGCTGGGCGGCATGCCCGGCCTCCCGTTCTGACCCCTCCGGAAACCCCACCGGAGAACCGCGGAAACCGTGAGGAAGGCTCGTCGGCGTGTACGAAGGCGTGGTCCAGGACCTGATCGACGAACTGGGCAGGCTGCCCGGCGTGGGTCCCAAGAGCGCCCAGCGGATCGCCTTCCACATCCTTCAGGCCGATCCGGCGGACGTACGGCGCCTCGCGCACGTGCTGTCCGAGGTGAAGGCGAAGGTGCGGTTCTGCGGGGTGTGCGGCAATGTCGCGCAGGACGAGCAGTGCCGGGTCTGCCGTGACCCGCGCCGCGACCCCTCGGTGATCTGTGTGGTCGAGGAGCCGAAGGACGTGGTGGCGGTCGAGCGGACCCGCGAGTTCCGCGGGAAGTACCACGTGCTCGGCGGCGCGATCAGCCCGATCGAGGGCGTCGGCCCCGACGACCTGCGGATAAGGGAGCTGCTGAGCCGTCTCGCGGACGGCACCGTCACCGAGCTGATCCTCGCGACGGACCCGAATCTGGAGGGCGAGGCGACAGCGACGTACCTGGCCCGGATGGTGAAGCCCATGGGACTGCGGGTCACGCGACTGGCCAGCGGCCTCCCTGTGGGCGGTGACTTGGAGTACGCGGACGAGGTCACGCTGGGGCGGGCCTTCGAAGGGAGGCGGTTGCTGGATGTCTGAGACCGTGACGAAGAAGCAGGACCAGGACCAGGGCCAGAAGCAGGCTCAGGCGCAGGGCCAGAGGCAGGACCGGAAGCAGAAGCAGGACCAGATGCGGGGTCGGGCACAGGACGTGGCGGGCAAGGAGCAGGAACCGGACGAGTTCGCCGTACAGATCGCGGACCAGATCGAGAGCTTCATCCTCTCGGTCCGCGAGGTCGCCAAGGGCGACGATCCGGACAGCGCGGTCCCGTACCTGCTGCTGGAGGTCTCGCAGCTCCTGCTGGCCGGCGGCCGGCTCGGCGCGCACGAGGACATCGTCCCGGACGAGCGGTACGAGCCGGACGTCGGTCCCGAGCCAGACGAGGACGACCTGCGGCAGCGGCTCGCGGCGCTCCTCGAACCGATCGACGTCTACTCCGAGGTCTTCGACCCGTACGTGCCGCGGTCGACGCCGGTGGCCTGCCGTATCTCCGACGACATGGCCGATGTCGTGGCCGATCTCACACACGGCCTCGCGCACTTCAGGGCCGGGAGGATCTCCGAGGCGCTGTGGTGGTGGCAGTTCTCGTATCTGTCCAACTGGGGCTCCACGGCCAGTGCCAGCCTGCGCGCGCTCCAGTCGCTCGTGGCCCACGTACGGCTGGACAGCCCGCTGGACGAGCTGGACGGCCTGGACACCGGCGGCGACGGGGACGACGAGGAGGAGCTGGCCGAGGAGGCGGGCAAGGTCATGGAGGCCGAGCTGGGGACGCTGGGGCTGCGCCCGGCGACGTAGGACGCCCCCGCGCCTCCGGCCGTAAAACTTGCGGCTGATCACGCCTCGGGCGACGTATCTCACCATGCGATACGTGCGGGGCGGATCGTGCCTGCTCGTTAAACTGGGCCGACCGCAACAACCCCTGGAAATCCCCCGGCACCCCCTGGGAATCCCTGAGCGAGGAGCGCACGTGGGCCTTGTCGTGCAGAAGTACGGCGGCTCCTCCGTCGCCGATGCCGAAGGCATCAAGCGCGTCGCCCGACGGATCGTCGACACCAAGAAGGCGGGCCACCAAGTGGTCGTCGTGGTGTCCGCGATGGGTGACACGACGGACGAGCTGATCGATCTCGCGGAGCAGGTGTCACCGATTCCCGCGGGGCGCGAGTTCGACATGCTGCTGACCGCCGGTGAGCGCATCTCGATGGCGCTGCTGGCGATGGCGATCAAGAACCTCGGGCACGAGGCGCAGTCGTTCACCGGCAGCCAGGCCGGGGTGATCACCGACTCGGTGCACAACAAGGCGCGGATCATCGACGTCACGCCCGGCCGTATCCGTACGGCGCTTGACGAGGGCAACATCGCGATCGTCGCCGGATTCCAGGGCGTCTCGCAGGACAAGAAGGACATCACCACGCTCGGGCGCGGCGGCTCGGACACCACCGCGGTGGCGCTGGCGGCGGCGCTGGACGCCGAGGTGTGCGAGATCTACACGGACGTCGACGGCGTCTTCACGGCCGACCCGCGGGTGGTCAAGAAGGCCCGCAAGATGGACTGGATCGCCTTCGAGGACATGCTGGAGCTGGCCAGTTCCGGCTCCAAGGTGCTGCTGCACCGGTGTGTGGAGTACGCGCGCCGCTACAACATCCCGATCCACGTACGGTCGTCGTTCTCCGGGCTGCCCGGCACCTGGGTGAGCAGCGAACGGCCCGCGAACCTTCCGCGACCGCAGCAAGCGCGTGCCGCGTACGAGTCAGCACAGGGAGACAGTCCGATGGAGCAGGCGATCATCTCCGGCGTCTCGCACGACACGTCCGAGGCCAAGATCACGGTGGTCGGCGTGCCGGACAAGCCGGGCGAGGCGGCGACGATCTTCCGGGCCATCGCGGACGCCGAGATCAACATCGACATGATCGTCCAGAACGTGTCGGCCGCGGCCACCGCGCTCACCGACATCTCCTTCACGCTCCCCAAGGCCGAGGGCCAGAAGGCGATGGCGGCGCTGACCAAGGCGCAGACGGTCATCGCCTTCGACTCGCTGCGCTACGACGACCAGATCGGCAAGATCTCGCTGGTCGGCGCGGGCATGAAGACCAACCCCGGTGTCACGGCGACCTTCTTCGAGGCGCTGTCCAACGCGGGCGTCAACATCGAGCTGATCTCGACATCCGAGATCCGTATCTCGGTGGTGACCCGGGTCGACGACGTGAAGCCCGCCGTGCAGGCCGTGCACTCGGCGTTCGGCCTGGACAGCGACAGCGACGAAGCGGTCGTCTACGGAGGGACCGGGCGATGAGCGCCGCGCCGCGACCGTCGCTCGCCGTGGTGGGGGCGACGGGAGCGGTCGGCACGGTGGTGCGCGAACTCCTCAGCACGCGCCAGGACGTGTGGGGGGAGATCCGGCTGGTCGCGTCCGCGCGCTCGGCCGGGCGGCTGCTGCCGGTGCGCGGCACCGAGGCGGAGGTCGTCGCGCTCGACGAGGCGGCCTTCGACGGGATCGATGTCGCGCTCTTCGACGTGCCCGACGAGGTGGCCGCGCGGTGGGCGCCGATCGCGGCGGCCAAGGGCGTGGTCGTGGTGGACAATTCTGGCGCCTTCCGGATGGACGACGAGGTGCCGCTGGTGGTGCCCGAGGTCAACGCGCACGCGGTACGGATGCGCCCGCGCGGCATCGTCGCCAATCCCAACTGCACGACGCTGTCGATGATCGTGGCGGTCGGCGCGCTGCACGCCGAGTTCGGACTGACCGAACTGATCGTCTCGTCGTACCAGGCGGCCTCGGGCGCCGGGCAGGCCGGGATCGCGGCGCTGCGCGACCAGATGACGAAGGTCGCGGGGACGGAGGCGGGCACGCAGGCGGGCGATCTGCGCCGCACGGTGGGCGACTTCGGGCCGTTCGCGGCGCCGCTGGCGCTCAATGTGGTGCCGTGGGCGGGCTCGCTCGCGGGCGACGACGGCTGGTCGTCGGAGGAGATGAAGGTACGCAACGAGTCGCGCAAGATCCTCGGGCTGCCCCGTCTGCGGGCCACGGCGACCTGCGTACGGGTGCCGGTGATCACGACCCACTCGCTGTCGGTGCACGCGCGGTTCGAGAACGAGGTGACGGTCGCGCGGGCGCACGAGATCCTGCGGAACGCGCCGGGTGTCGTGGTCTCCGACGACCCGGGGCAGGGTGAGTTCCCGACGCCCGCGGACGCGGTCGGCACCGATCCCACGTGGGTGGGGCGCGTACGGCGCTCGCTCGACGACCCGTGCGCCCTCGAACTGTTCGTCTGCGGCGACAATCTGCGCAAGGGCGCGGCGCTGAACGCCGTCCAGATCGCCGAGGTGGTGGCGGCGGACATCGCCGTCTGAGGCCGCTCGGGCGCGTCCTCGGCAATGTGCCCGGGGACGAAGTTGCTGGTCTGGACCACTTGAACTCACGTACCCGAACGTTGGAGACTTTGCATTCCCCCGCGGGAACCGACTCGCTCGGGGGAGCGTCTTTGTGTCAGCGCACTGCCCTATGGTCTGGTCCCTAAGGTGCTGCACACCGAGCGTGGTCCGGGGGGAAGCGTCGGTGCAAACAGGGCGTTGAGGAAGAGCTGGTACGCATGGGGATATTTGACGCTCCGTCGAGCGGCGTGTCTTGCGCGTACAACCCTGAGGGGGGGATGCGTGTCCAACAGTCGTGGCGGAGGCACTGGGTATCGAGACGGCATTCGGACGGCACGGGACGATCACGCCGCCCCGGCTGCCGCGTCCACGCACGTCGGCGTCCGGTGCGCTCTCCGGTGGCATCCCGGTGATCGCGCCCTGGCCGGTCGTGCGGGTCACGGCCGCGGAAGGCGAGGACTCTGACTCGGCGATGGCAGTAGGCACCACGGTCGACCACCTCACCGAGACCTACCGCGCGCACTACCGTTCACTGCTCGGCCTCGCCGCGCTGCTGCTGGACGACACGGCCTCCTGCGAGGACGTGGTCCAGGAGGCGTTCATCCGGGTGCACTCCGCCCGCAGCCGGGTCCGCGAGCCGGAGAAGACCCTGGCCTATCTGCGCCAGACGGTCGTCAACCTCTCCCGCTCCGCCCTGCGCCGCCGCATCCTGGGCCTGAAGCTGCTCTCCAAGCCGATGCCCGACATGGCGAGCGCGGAGGAGGGCGCGTACGAGATCCTGGAGCGCGACCAGCTCAAGGCCGCGATGCGTACGCTTCAGCGCAGGCAGCGCGAGGTGCTGGTGCTGCGATACTTCGCCGACATGACCGAGGCGCAGGTCGCCGAGACCCTGGGTATCTCCCTGGGCTCGGTGAAGGCGTACGGTTCGCGAGGCATCGCGGCGCTGCGCGTCGCGATGGAGGCGACGGCATGACCACCCCCGACGACGCGCACGGTATGGAAGACCAGAACAAGAACCAGGATCAGGACCAGGGCAAGGGCGCGGACCACGGCGAGGGCCGGGGCCGCGACCTGGGCTTCGGCTCCCCCGACGCCGCTGACGCCTCTGGCTCGGACGGCGCTTCCGCCTCGGGCTCCGGCTCCGACCGCACTTCCGCCTCGGGCTCCGACAGTGCGTCCGGCTACGGCTCCGGTGCCGACGGCCTCTTCGGCCTCGACGGCGGCTTCGACTTCGCCAGTCTCGAACTCGACCTCGACAGTGCCGACGGCGTCGAGCACACCCCGGAGGAGGCGGCGCTGCGGGCGCTGCTGCACAACGCCGTCCAGGGCATAGAGGCGTCCCCCGAGGCGCTCGACCACCTGCGGCGCGCGGTCCCGGCCCGCAGGCAGCACCGTCGGCAGGCGCTGGCCGGTGCCGCCGCGGCCGTGGTCCTGGCCGGCATGGCGGTGCCCGCGCTGATCCACGCCGCCGACACCTCCAGCAGCACCAACGCCCTCCCGGCGAACGTCTCCAGCACCCACGCCTCCGCCCCCGGCCAGGACGGCCACACCAACTACTGGGCGGGCGGCCCCTCCTCGGGCCAGGCGGCCACCGGCACCGGCGGCGCGGGCACCTCGACGAAGAGCCCCACCGACGATCCGCCGCCCGCGACCACCACCCCCTCGGACTCGGCGGCGGTCTCCGCGCCCGACTGCTCCAGCGTCCAGCTCGGCCAGGGCACCAGCTCCGCCGACTCCCCGGACTCCTCCGGCCGCGTCTACGGCTGGTTCCGCGTCGCCAACGTCTCCGGCGTCCCCTGTACGGTCCCCGGCAGCGGGCAGGTGCAGGTCCTCGCCGAGGGCTCGGCCGACCCCTCCCGTATCCAGGTCGTCGGCCACACCCCGGGCGACCCGGCGAGCAGGCTGCCCTCCGGCGTCGACGGACCCGTGGTGCTCGCACCGGGCGACACCTACGAGGTGCAGTTCGCGTGGATCCCCGCGGGCAACGGCACCGGCGGTTGCCCCACGACGCCCACCACGCCGCCGACCACCCCGACACCCACGCCGACGTCGAGCGACCCCGCGACCACCGGCGGCCCCACCGGCTCCGACCCGGGCACCGGCACGGGCAGTGGCAGCGGCAGCAACGGCGCCTCCACCCAGCTGGGCAGCGGTGACCCGCCGACCAGCCCGCCCCCCGGCAGCGTCGCCCTCAACCACACCCCGGCCGCGGGCGCCCCCGTCGTCGACGGCCCCGTCATCCAGAACGCCTGCGCGGGCACCCTCTACACGACGGCCGCGCTCCCCGGCACCACCAGCGGCAACACCACCCCCGGTACGGGGACGAGCGGCGGCACCGGAACCGACTCGGGAGCGACCGGCTCCGGCTCGTAGGGCCTCCGGGCACTGCGGGTACTTCGGCGACTTCGGGTACTTCGGGGACTTCGGGGAACTCTCCCCGGACCCCCTCCCCGCACCTCGCGGGACCAGGACCGGCGCTCCTGGTCACCGGGGGCCGCGCCCTGCGCCTGGCCGCGCGCCCGGCGTCGGCTCCGGGCCGGTGCGGGTCCCCGGTTGCGGGGCCGCGAACGGCCCCCCGTACCGTTGTGGTGTGTACCGGTTCCTGCTCACCCCGCGCTGGCTGGCGGTCAGCGTGCTGTCGCTGCTCGCCGTGCCGTTCTGCGTCTTCATGGGCAGTTGGCAGTTGAGCCGGTTCGAGCTGCGGGTCGACTCCCACAAGAGCGCCGAGCACGCCCAGGGCAAGGCCGTCGCCGAGGCGGCGGTGCCGTTGGCGACACTGCTGCCGCAGCCGCGCACCCAGGTGCCCGACGGCGCCTCGGGTCGTTCGGTCAGCGCGACCGGCCGCTACGACTCCTCCCATCAGCTCCTGGTCCCCGGCCGCACCCTCGACGGCCACGACGGCTACTACGTACTGACCCCCCTGCGGGTCGGCGCGGACGGCGCCGCCCTGCCCGTCGTCCGCGGCTGGCTGCCGGGCGACGCCTCCTCCGCCGCGCGTACCGGTGCCGTACCGGCCGCGCCGACCGGCGAGGTCACCGTGACCGGTGCCCTCCAGTACCCGGAGAGCACCGGCACCGACGGCGTGCAGTCCAACGGCGCGCTGCCCTCCGGACAGCTCGGCATGATCAGCGCCGCCTCGCTGGTCAATGTGCTGCCCTACCCCGTCTACAGCGGCTGGATCACCGCGAGCGACCCCGCCGCGCCGCTGAAGGCGGTGCCCCCGGCGGCGGCCCCCAACAGCGGCCTGGACATCAAGGCGTTCCAGAACCTCGGCTACACCGGTGAGTGGTTCGTCTTCGCGGGCTTCGTCGTCTTCATGTGGTTCCGACTGGCCCGCCGCGAGGCCGAGACACGCGCCGACGCCGCGCTGGGTCTCGTCCCCGACGACGGTGACGACGAGCCGGGGTCCGCGCCGAAGGCGGAATCAGAGCCGGACGCCTCCGGCGCGGACCGGGCGGACGCTGTGATCACCGCGTCTGCGTCCGCCGACGCCTAGGGCCGGACGCCTCCGGCGCGGACCGGCCGGACGCTGTGGTCACCGCGTCTGCGTCCGCCGACGCCTAGGGCCGGACGCCTCCGGCGCGGACCGGGCGGACGCTGTGGCCAGCGCGTCTGCGTCTGCCGACGCCTGGAGCCGTACGCCGAGGCGCGCCCTGGCCGCATGTCCAGCCGTGCGCTGGCCCGGCTGACTGTCCGGACGCCTTTCGTACGCCGAGGCGCGTGTCCAGCCGTCCGGCCGTACGCGCATCCGCCCGCTCGCCCGGCCGGAGGCCCGGGGCTGGCCCGGGGTCGGACCCGCGCTGGTCCAACCCCGGTCGGCCACCGGCCCCCTACCGCCCTGCCGCCTACCCGCCCGCGTGTTTCAGCGCGAAGGCCAGTTCCAGACGGACCTGCTTGATCCGCTCCTCCACGACCAGCGAACCGTGCCCCGCGTCGTAGCGGTACACCTCGTGCGGCTTGTCCAGCTCCCGCAGCCGCTCGACGTAGTTGTCGATCTGGCGTATCGGGCAGCGCGGGTCGTTCATGCCCGCGCTGATGTAGACGGGGGCGGCGACCCGCTCGACGTAGGTGAGCGGGGAGGACGCCTCGAAGCGGTCGGGGACCTCCTCGGGGGAGCCGCCGAAGAAGGTGCGGTCCAGGGACTTGAGGGCCTCCATCTCGTCGGCGTACGCGGCCACGTAGTCGGCGACCGGGACCGCCGCTATGCCCACCGTCCACGCCTCCGGCTGGGTGCCGAGGCCCAGCAGGGTCAGATAGCCGCCCCAGGAGCCGCCGGACAGGACCAGCCGCCGCGGGTCGGCGAGGCCCGAGGACACGGCCCACTCGCGGACCGCCGCGATGTCCTCCAGCTCGATCAGGCCGACGCGGTGCTTGAGCGCGTCCGTCCACTCCCGGCCGTAACCGGTCGAACCGCGGTAGTTGACCCGGACCACCGCGAAGCCGTGGTCGACCCAGGCCGCGGGACCCGCCGCGAAGGAGTCCGAGTCGTGCCAGGTGGGACCGCCGTGGATCTCGAACACGGTCGGGAACGGCCCCTCGCCGACCGGCTTCTGGACCAGCGCGTGGATCCGGCCGCCGGGACCCTCCACCCACGCGTCCTCCACCGGCACCGAATCCGGCGCCCGCAGCCCCGGCGCCTCCAGCACGACGGCGCCGGTCGTGGACCGCACCGCGGGCGGGCGCTGCGCCGACGACCACAGGTACTCCACCGTCCCGTCGGGCCGGGCGGTGGCGCCGCTGACCGAACCCGGCGGGGTGTCGAGCCGTGCCAGGGTGCCGGCCGCCAGGTCGTACCGGAACATCTCGCCGCGCGCCTGGTAGTCGTGGACGACCAGCAGCGCCGAGCCGTCCGGATACCACTCGGCGTGCACGTCACCGGGCAGGTCTATGGCCAGCCGCGTCTCCACGCCGGTCGCGGTGTCCCAGATCATCGGCAGCCAGCGGCCGGACCGCTGGTGTCCGACCAGGAGGCGGGTGTCGCCGACGACGGGGGCGAATCCCAGGCAGTCCAGGCCCAGCTCGGCCCGGCCGCCGTCGGTGTCGTCCAGCTCCGCGACCGTCGAGCCGTCCGCGACCGACAGCACCCGCAGCGCGCTGTGCATCGCGTCGCCGTGCTCGGTGTGCTCGATCACGACCAGCGTGCCGTCCTCCGAGAGGTCGCCGACGCTCGCCGACTCCGCGTGCCGGTAGACCTCGACCGGCTCGCTGTCCGGCCGCACCACGTACACCGACGTGCCCTCGTCGTCGGTGGACCGTCCGACCACGGCCAGGCCGCCGGGGCCCAGCGCGAGACCGGCCGGGTAGGACGCCTCCAGGCCGGGCGCCGCCGGTACGTCCTCACCGCCCGCGAAGGGCTGCCGCATCCATATCCCGAACTCGTCCCCGTCCGTGTCCGAGAACCACCACACCCACGCGCCGTCCCGGCTCAGCGTGCCGTCCGTCGTCCCGTTCGGCCGGTCGGTGACCTGCCGTCGCTCGCCCGTGGTCCGGTCCCAGGCGTACAGCTCGTACGTCCCTGTCACGTTCGACACGAACAGGCTGCGGTCCGGGGCGTCCTCGGCCCACTCGGGCAGCCCGACCCGCGGCGCCCGAAAGCGCTTCTCCCACTCCGGCATGGACCCCGCCGGGGATCCGGTGATCTCGTTCATGCCCCCATGATGCTCCGCCCCGACCACATTCGGGCACCCACTCTTCACAGCCTGTGGATAACTCCGTGCCCCGGCCGCCGCGGATCATCGCCCCGCCGCTACGACGCGCCGCCCGCGGGGGCCGTGCCCGCCGTGCCGCGTACGACCACGACGGGGCACGAGGCGTGCACGGTGACCGTGTGGCTGACCGAGCCGAGGAGGGTGGAGCGGAAGGTGCCGTGGCCGCGCACGCCCACCACGATCAGGTCGGCGCCCTCACCGCTGTCGAGGATGGCCTGGGCCGGGTTGCCGAGCACGGTACGGCGGGTGACGGTCGCTGCCTGTTCCGGCGTGAGGGCCGCCTCGACGGCCCGCGCCAGGATCTGGTCCGCGTTGGCCTCCAGATCGACGTCGTCGGGCAGCCCCGGCAGCCCGGCCCAGCCGTACGCCGACGGCATCTCCCACGCGATGACCGCTTCCAGCGCGGCGCCGGTCAGGGCCGCCTGCCGCGCGGCCCAGCGCAGCGCCTTGAGCGACGGTTCCGAGCCGTCGACCCCGACGACGATCCTGCCCGCGGCCGTGCCCGTACCGGAGCCGGTGCCGGAGCCGGTGCCGGAGCCGGTGCCGGAGCCCTCGCCGGAGCCCGTGCCGGAATCGGCGCCTGATCCCGTGCCCGAGCCTTCGGCGGAGCCCGAGCCCGTGCCGGAGCCCGTACCCGCGCCCGCTGCCGTGCCCGGCCCCGTGTCCCGCGCCGCCTCGCCCATGGCCGTCTCCCTCGCCTCGCTTGCCCGTCCGACCCCGGAAACGGTCGGCTTACACGCCAAGCGTGCGTGACAAGCGGTGCGTGGCGGGGCATTTCGGGCGGTCGCCGGTCCGCGTCGGATACGCGTCCGGCTTCCGGGTCGGGTCGGCGCGCGCGGCTCCGCGCCGTCGTGGACGCGGAGGGGCCGGGCCTTCGCGCCCTCGCTGGATACGGAGTTGGCACCCGCGCGGCTCACCGCTGCGGCCTGGGAGCCGGCTACTGGCGCAGGTAGCGGTCGCGCACCAGGGTGAACCGCATGGCCCACTCGGTCAGTTCGGCCAGGCTGCGGCTGGACACGCGGCCGGTGCGGATAGTGCCGTTCGTCAGGACGACGGCCATCCGGAACACGGATTCGTGGTCCTCCACGACGCACTCGGCGAAACGGATCATCGGCCAGGGGAGGTCGACGGTCTGGCCGTTCTCGCCGAGGGAGATGCCGTAATCGTCCGCAAGTAGTGCGTTCTTCCGGTCCATCGCCAGGAATTCGGGCACGTCGTCCTCCGGCGACCAGGCCGGGACGCCCGGGACCGGGGCGGGCGAATGCGCCGGGTAGGCCGTGGCCAGCGAGGTCAACGGCGGGTTCGACGGCGGGGTCGACGTCGGGATCGACGGACCGGGGACGCCGGGCGCGTACGAGGGAGGCGGCGGAACGGCCCCTGAGGCGTACGGGTTGGCGGCGGCCGGAGGAGGCGGGGGTACGGGAGTCCGCGGGTCCGAGGTACGGGGGGCCGCGTCCCCGGTGCGGTGCGGGGCGTCGCCCGTACCCGCCTCGGCCGTACCCGAATCGCCGAACCAGTCGAGGAGTTGGTCCGTGCTCGGGCGGTGGGACGGCTCCTTCGTGAGGCAGGCCGCGACCATCGGGCGGATCGCCTCCGGGACGGCGGAGACGTCGGCCTCGTGGTGCACGGAGCGGTACATCAGGGCGACCGGCGTGCCGCCGCCGAAGGCGCTGCCGCCCGCGGCGGCCACCAGGACCGCGCCGAGCGCGAAGATGTCGGCGGCGCCGTCCACGTCACGGCCCTCGGCCTGCTCGGGGGCGAGGAAGCCGGGGGTGCCGAAGGAGGTGCCCGTGGTGGTGATCCGGGTGTTCTCGACGGCGCGTGAGATGCCGAAGTCCAGTACGCGCGGGCCGTCTTCGGCCATGATGATGTTGCCTGGTTTGAGATCGCGATGCACCAGACCGCAGCGGTGGATCGCCTCCAGCGCCTCGGCGAGCGCGGCGCCCAGCGCCTTGAGCTGTTCCTCGCCCATCGGGCCCCGCGCGGCGAGCAGTTGGCCGAGCGTCGGACCTTGCACGTACGCCGTCGCCAGCCACGGGGCCTCCGCGTCCGGGTCCGCATCCACCACCGGCGCCGTATGGAAACCGCCCACCATGCGCGCCGCGGCGACCTCGGCGCGGAAGCGCTCCCTGAAGGACGGGTCCGCGGCCAGTTCCGGCCGCGCCACCTTTACCGCCACGTGGCGGCCTCCCCGCGAACGGGCCAGGTACACCAGGCCCATTCCGCCTTCGCCGAGCTTGCGAACGACGACGTAGCTTCCGATGCGGGTCGCTTTCGCGTCGGCGCCTGTCGCTGTGCCGTTGGAGCCGTTGGAGCCGTTGGAGCCGTGCGAGGCGCTCGTATCGATTGTGCCGTTCGTATCGCTCGTGCCGCTCGTGTCGTTCGGGCCGTGCACGCCCAGCCGCCTCCTCGCGTCCCCCGTCTGGCCAGGCGCCCAGTATGACGGCCCTTCTGCGGAGTGCGGTCCCTCATTTCGCGCGGGTGCGGGCCCCGCCCTACGACAGCAGGGAGCGGATTGCGGCGCGGTCGACGGCGGTGAGGGCGCGGACGAGGGGCGGGGTGAGGAAGACGAGGAGGACGCCGAGGAGGGAGGCGCCGGCGATCTGGAGGGGGGAGGAGAGGTAGTAGGCGTGGTGGACGCCGCCGGAGGTGTACTCGAAGAGGCGGTAGCCGGGCCAGTCGACGTAACGGGGGAAGACCCAGGCGTAGGCGGGGTAGAGGGCGACGGTCCAGCCGGTGACGAGGAAGGTCAGGGTGAGGACGGAACTCGCGATGCGCCAGGGGAACATGAGGACCTGGAAGAGGAGGGCCTTCCAGGCCGAGGCGTCGCGGAGCCTGGCGGTCATGGCGGCCCAGCGGCCGGGGGTACGGGGCGCGGGTACAGGGGCGGGCTCGCCGACGCGGAGGGAGAGCCGGCTCCCGGCGCGGGCGCGTTCGGCGCCGCCGAGCGCGCGGGCCCCGGTCAGCATCGCGGCCAGGACGGGCACCCCGATCGCGGTGAGGACGAGGCTGGTGCCGAGGGCGAACAACGTGACGGCGAAGACGAATCCGGCGATGGCGATCGGCAGCGATGTGAGCGCGTAACCGACCTCGCGGAAGGTGACGGCGGAGAAGGGCGCGCGCCAGAAGCCGGGCGGGACGCGGCCGGGTCCTGGACCCTTCGCGGGCGAACCGTACGCGGGATGCCCGGCGTCCGGAGCCGCCAGCAGGCCGGGCCGGGCCTGCGACGCGGCGGCGGGAGGAGAGGAGTGCGGCTGCGCGGTGGACGCCTGAGCAGCGGCGGCCTGAGTGGCGGATGCCTGCGCGGCGGACACCTGAGCGGCGGCGGTCTGAGTGGCGGATGCCTGAGCGGCGGCGCTCTGAGTGGCGTGGGGGAATGTGCTGGCGGTCATCGCTGGCCTCGAATCATCGCGGTGGGGACCGTTCCGTCCTGATACCTAGACGATCCCGCTCGGCACCCCTCTCGCGGCATCCGGCAGCCCGGCCGGTCGGGGGTGGGGCCAGCCCCACCCCCTGCCATTCTTGAACGGTGCGCGAAACAGGAGACGTCCCGCCCGAATCCGGCCCGTCCGGCCTGTCAGACCCCGCCGGCCTGTCAGACCCCGCGGCCCCCGCCGCCCCCGTCGTCATGAGCGGTACGCCCGGCTCCTTCGCCAGGAGCGTGCTGGCCGACCGCCACCCGGCGTTGATCAGGCAGGTCGCGGACGCCTTCCCGTACCCGCCCGAGCAGCGCCGCGCACTCGACGCGCTCGCGGAGGAGACGGCCGCGCCCGCCTCGGCCGACGCGACCTCGGGCCCGCCGATCGGCCCGCTGTCGACCCACACCGGCACCGACTCCCGCGCCGACGACGTCCGACGGTGGGCCGAATGGGGCGCGGAGGCGTACGTCGGCCGTGCGTCGTGGTACGAGGTGCCCTTCCTGTGGGCCGAGAGCTACTTCTACCGCAGGCTGCTGGACGCGGTCGGCTACTTCGGGCCGGGGCCGTGGCAGGGCGTCGACCCCTTCGCGCCGTTCAAGCGCGCCGAGTTGACCGGGCCCGAGGTCGCCGACGAACTGGCCGCCCTCGACGCGCTCGACGACCTCGCCCCCGACGACCGGGACCGCGCCGTCCTCCAAGGCGCCCTGTGGGGCAACCGCGCGGACCTCGGCTTCCGCATCTCCGCGAACGGGCCTACGGCGCACGGGTCTACGGCGAACGCGTCCTCCACGAAAGCGCCTTCGGCAGAAGCTCCTACGGCGGAAGCGTCCTCCCCGAACGCGTCCTCCACGAACACGTCCTCCGCGCACGCGTCCCCCACCCACGCCCCCCCAAGCACCCCCTCCGACGACCTCCTCGCCGACGACAGCGCGGCCCTCTGGCGGCACCTCGCCGCCGCCCCGCCCGGCACCGCGGCGGTGACCGTGATCGCCGACAACGCGGGCCGCGAGCTGATCCCCGACCTGATCCTGATCGACCATCTCCTGCACACCGGCCGCGCCGCCACCGCGGTCCTGCACGTGAAGCCGTACCCGTACTTCGTCTCGGACGCGACGACCTCGGACGTCGTCGACTGCCTGCGCCGGATCGGGCAGGCACCGGGCCGCAGAGCGCGGGAGACGGGCGCGCGGCTGTGGTCGGCGCTGGGCACCGGCCGACTCGTCGTCCGCGCGCACCCGTTCGCCTGCGCGCCGCTGCCGTAC
Source organism: Streptomyces sp. NPDC093221 (assembly GCF_044753885.1). NCBI lineage: Bacteria > Bacillati > Actinomycetota > Actinomycetes > Kitasatosporales > Streptomycetaceae > Streptomyces > Streptomyces sp. NPDC093221. Next base: position 552,524 of record NZ_JBIVOA010000001.1, read on the forward strand.
GCCGACATGCCCGCCGATCTGCGGGCGGAACTGGGCCGCGCCACACTGACGGTGCTCAAGGGCGATCTCAACTACCGCCGCCTGGTGGGCGACCGCCTGTGGCCCCCTACGACCGCATTCTCCCTGCCCACCGGTTACTTCCCGAGTCCGTTGGCCGCCCTGCGCACCCTCAAGTCCGATGTGATCGTCGGCCTCGACGCCGGTACGGTCGCCGCGCTCGACGCCAACAGCGCGGCGAACGGCGCGGCTTGGCGTACGAGCGGGACGTACGCCGTCGTCCAGGTGCGTACGGTCTGAAGCTCCGGCCCCGCGGGGAAGGACCGTCTCCGCCCTCTTCCCCGGCACGCCCGGACACACCGGGCCGCACCCTCTAGGCTGCAACCGCCGTACGCGCAAGATCAGTTGATCAGACGCGTGTGGTGCAGCGCGCACCGACGACGTGAGACGACACAGGACGACGACGTGAAGGGCGGACAGGGCGATGGGTGTGGCGATCCGGAGGGCCGGGGCGGACGACCGGGAGGTCGTGGTCGGGGTGCTGGACAAGGTGTTCAGGAACGACCCCGTGAGTAGCTGGGTCTTCCCCGACCCGGAGCACCGGCTGCGCAAGCACGCGTCGTTGATGGGCGCCTTCGCCGACCAGGTACTCGCCGACGGCTACGTCGACATGACGGAGGACGGCAAGGCGGTCGCCCTGTGGATGTCGATACCCGCGACCACCGACGCGCCCGAGGACGCCCAGGCGCACGCGGACGACGACGACCCCGCCGCATTCCGCGAGGCGGTCGACCCGGACAACGAGCGTGTCGAGCAGATCGCCCGCATCCTCGGCGAGGGCCACCCCACGGGCCCCGCCCACGAATACCTGCTGCTCATCGCCGTGGACGCGGAGTTGCAGGGCCAGAGCCGCGGCACCGAACTGATCTCCGCCGTCCTCGAACGCTGCGACCGCGACGGCCTGTCCGCGTATCTGGAGGCCAGCAGCGAGCGCAGCCGCGGCCTGTACGAGCGGCTCGGCTTCGTCTTCACCGGCCGCACGATCGACCTCCCGGACGGGCCTCACATGTGGCCGATGTGGCGCGAGCCGCGCGCCGCGGCCGTATAGGCGTACGCGTAGCCGTACAGGCAGCCGTACCTCCTAGGTGGAGGTACGGCACCCCCGCCCGCGGGTAAGGAGCAGGAGAGGCACGGCCGTTGGTACGCGGCCGCGCGCGGGGGAGAGGCGGCGGGGCGATGACGGACACGGGAGCGGCAGCCGGTACGAATACGGGTACGGATACGGATACGGGCGGCGGTTCGCGGAACGCGGCGGGGACGAACGGCCCGGCCACCCTGCGCGAAGTCGCCCGACTCGCCCAACGGCACGGCTTCGGCGAGTCCCGCGCCGTCCACGCGCTCGGCGGCGGTGACGTCGGCTGCGTCGCCTTCGGCCTCGCGGTCGTCCTGCTCGCGCCCGGCATCGGCCTGGTCCTCCACCCGTACAACCCGGTGGTCACCTCGATCGGCGTCACCTTCCTCGTCCTCGCCCTCGCGCTGCCGATCACCGCGTTCCGTTACGAGAAGCGCCGCGACAACCGCATCCCGCGGCTGCACGTCTTCGACGGCGGCATCGTCATCACCCGCCCGGCCCGGATCGACGTCCACCCCTGGCCGGACATCCGCGTCGTCGAGCGCGAGGACTCCGTCGCCATCGGCCAGGGCGGCACGACGCGTCAGGTCCACCGCCTCGAACTGCACGCGATAGACGGCGACGTGCTGTGCTCCCTGGGCGACGCCTTCGACACCGCCACCGTCGTCAGAGCCGCGATCGCGGGCGGCGCGCATACGTCATAGCGGCGCGCGACCGCGAGCGCGCAGGTCCGTCAACTCGGCACCCCTCTCGCACCGTTCGGGTGCCCGCCTTGTGGTTTTTTGGGGGCGGGGCGGGGCTAGGAGGGGAGGCGCTCTTGGAGGTGGACCGTGACGGTGTCGCCCTCTTGTTTGCCGATGGCTTTGCGCAGCTCGGCGGTGACGGGGAGTTTGTGGGTGCCGTCGCCGAGGGCCATGAAGGAGCTCTGGAAGGGGTGGCCGTCGATCGTGCCGCGGACCTTGACGAGGCCGCGGGTGCCGAAGAAGGCGGCGGACTCGGGCCAGACGACATAGGTCCAGCCGCCCTTGTTCGGGCTTTTCCGCAGGGTCGCGGTGAATCGCTTGTCCATCGTGGATACCGCCTGTTCAGCAGCTTTCGGTGGCGCGCCCCGGCCGGGGACGTCCGCGGGCGTTCACCAGGTAGGACCGGCGGCGAGGCGGAAACTCATCGCGGGCCGCGAAGGCTGACGTGCGGGCGGCGGGGGCTCATCTACAGTGCTGCGGTCAGTGCCTGTCAGCCGGTGATGTGAGAAGGAACAGCGGACCATGCCGACCGAGACGTTCGAGTTCCAGGTGGAAGCGCGTCAGCTTCTGCAGATGATGATCCACTCGATCTACTCCAACAAGGACGTGTTCCTGCGCGAGTTGGTGTCCAACGCCTCGGACGCGTTGGACAAGCTGCGGCTCGAAGCGCTGCGGGACAGCGAGTTGGACGTGGACGTGTCGGACCTGCACATCGGGCTGGAGGTGGACCGGGAGGCCCGTACGCTCACCGTGCGGGACAACGGGATCGGGATGTCCCGGGAGGAAGTGGTCCAGCTCATCGGGACGATCGCCAACTCGGGGACGGCGAAGTTCCTGCGGGAGCTGAAGGAGGCCGAGGGCGCGGGCGCCGCAGAGGGCCTGATCGGGCAGTTCGGGGTCGGGTTCTACGCGAGCTTCATGGTGGCGGACGAGGTCACGCTGCTGACGCGGCGCGCGGGGGAGACCGAGGGCACGCGGTGGGCGTCCAGCGGTGAGGGGACGTACACCGTGGAGTCCGTCGAGGACGCCCCGCAGGGGACGGCGATCGTGCTGCGGCTGAAGCCGGAGGACGCCGAGGACCGGCTGTACGACTACACCTCGCCGTGGAAGATCAAGGAAATCGTCAAGCGGTACTCGGACTTCATCACCTGGCCGATCAGGATGGCCGCGGAGCCCGCGCCCGGAGGCGACGCCGATACCGACACCGACACCGACACCGACACCGACGCCGAAGGCGACGCCGAGGACGGTACTGACGCGGCGGCTCCCAAGCCCGAGCCCCGGCTCGAAACGCTGAACTCCATGAAGGCCCTGTGGGCCCGCTCCCGCGACGAGGTCAGCGACGCCGACTACCACGAGCTGTACAAGCACATCAGCCACGACTGGAACGACCCGCTGGAGATCATCCGCCTCCACGCGGAAGGCACCTTCGAGTACCAGGCGCTGCTGTTCATCCCGGCGCACGCGCCGCAGGACCTGTTCATGCGCGACTACAAGCGCGGCGTCCAGCTCTACGTGAAGCGCGTCTTCATCATGGACGACTGCGAAGCGCTGATGCCGCCGTACCTCCGCTTCGTCAAGGGAGTCGTCGACGCGCAGGACCTCTCGCTGAACGTGTCGCGCGAGATCCTCCAGCAGGACCGCCAGATCGAGCTGATGCACCGGCGGCTGGCGAAGAAGGTGCTGTCGACGGTCAAGGACATGATGGCCGCGCGGCCCGAGCAATACGCCACATTCTGGCGGGAGTTCGGCCGCGTCCTGAAGGAGGGACTGCTCGGCGACTTCGAGAACCGTGACGCGATCCTCGGCGTCAGCTCCTTCGCCAGCACGCACGACAAGGACGCGCCGACGACGCTCGCGCAGTACGTCGAGCGGATGAAGGACGGCCAGGAGCACATCTTCTACGTCACCGGCGAATCGCGGCAGGCCGTCGAGAACTCCCCGCACATGGAGGCGTTCCAGGCCCGCGGCATCGAGGTGCTGCTGCTGACCGACCCCGTGGACGAGGTCTGGGTCGACACGGCACCGGAGTTCGGCGGCAAGCAGTTCCGCTCCGTCGCCAAGGGCGAGGTCGACCTCGGCACGGAGGAGGAGAAGCAGGAGGCGGGGACCGAACGGGAGAAGCAGCAGGAGGAGTTCGCGGGCCTGCTCGCCCGTATGACGGAACTGCTGAGCGAGCAGGTCAAGGACGTACGCCTCTCCTCGCGGCTCACCGTCTCGCCCGCCTGCGTCGTCTCGGACACCAACGACGTGTCACCGGCGCTGGAGAACATCTACCGCGCCATGGGCCAGGAGATCCCGCACGCCAAGCGGATTCTCGAACTCAACCCCAAGCACCCGCTGGTCGTCGGCCTCAACCGCACCCACGCCGAGCGTCCCGACGACCCCGCCCTCGAAGAGACCACCGAACTCGTCCACCAGCTCGCCCTGTTGGCCGAGGGCGCCGAACTCCCCGACCCCTCCCGCTTCGTGAAGCTGGTCGCGGACCGCCTCGAACGCACCTTGTGAGACTGCGCTCTTGAGGGCACTGGGGCCGGGGGCCGTACGGATCGCCGCACGGCCCCCGGCTCTCCGCGTGAGCCCCTGTACGCGTGAGCCCCGGTGCGCGAGCCGCCGCACCGCGCGACCCCCGCACGAGAGCCGCCGCACGCGCGACCCCCGCACACGAACCGCCGTACGCGCGCCCTCTATACGTGCGGCGTCGCCGCGACCGCCTGCTCCGCCGTCCACCGGTCCATCCGCTCCCACTGCCCGAGCAGCCACTCGCTGCGCGCCGCGTCCCCGACCGGGACCTCGGCCGCCGGTATCCGCCACCAGTGGACCCGCACCGGGCGGCGGAACGGCAGGAAGTCCCAGGCGGCGCGCGCGGACGCGATGACGTCGAGGCCGGAGTGGACGACGAAGACCACCTCGGCGGTGGGCGCGGCGGCCAGTACGGCGAGGCTTCCGGCGTCCCGCGGCGGCAGCACGTACCGCAGCCGGGCCGCGCGGGCCGCGCGCCGGTACTGGCCGAGGCGGCGCAGGCTGGCGATGGCGCGGCGGTGGCGGCGCGGGGTGAAGTTGCCGCCCTCGGGGAAGATCACGAGCGCGTCGCGCGACCGCAGCCCCGCCGCCAGTTCGGTGATCGCGTCCTCGGCGGTGCCGTGCGCGGGGGGCAGGAAGCAGTGCGGGACCCGGCCGAGCAGGACGTCGAGGCACGGATCGGCGCGCAGGACGCCCTTCAGCACGGTGTGCGGCAGCAGGCGTACGTCGGTGAGCAGCGTCTGGAGGAGCAGGAACGAATCGCCGACACCCGCGTGCCGGACGAACACCACGAGCGGTACGTCCGGCGGCCGGTCGCCCACGGGCAGCGCGGGCGTCATCTCCACCTCCAGGCGGAACAGCCGGTCCGCCACCTTGCGCAGTACGGCCAGCAGCCGCGCGAGGAGCGCGAACGCCTCGGCCGCCCGCCGGTCCCGGTCCGCCCGGGGGTGGTGCAGGAAGAGCGCGGAGGCCGCCAGCACTCCCGTGAGGTCCACGACGAGGTAGACGAGCAGGAATCCGGCCATACGCGTGGGCCGCCACGCGCCGCGCGACGGGATCGACACGGGCGCGCTGAGTACGGTCACGGTGATGAGGAGCGCCGCGGCCACCGGTATCAGCGCGACCACGAGCGCGGTGGTGACCGTACGCCGGGCGGCCGTGACCAGCGCGGCGCCCGCGGCAGCGGCAGCGGTACGGGTACGGGTCGACGGCCGGACCCGCGCGGCCGGGTCGGCGCTCGCGAGCGCGTCCGTATCTGAACCCGCCGGGCCCGTGCTCGCTGGACCCGTAGCTGGACCCGTGCCTGAACCCGCCGGACCCGGCCCCGCGTTCAGGCCCGAGTCGAGGCCCGTCACGCCGGACCCTCGGCGGAGTGCGGGTCCTCGGCGCCGGAGCCCTCCGGGACACGGGACTTGGGGGCGGCCCCGTCGAGCGCGCTCTCCAGATACCGCGACGACGCGGCGTAGGCCCGCTCGATACGGTCCGCCGTCTGCCCGAAGGCCCGGTGCCGCAACTGGCCCAGCGCCCCGGCCGCTTCACCGGACGCCGCCCCGCTGGGCAGTACGTGCACGGTCACGTCCGACGGCAGGTCGGCCATGTCGCGGGCGAACCGGTGCCTGCGGGCGATCTCGAAGGCGACCATGGCGACGTCCCACGGCAACTTCGGCGGCGTCAGCGGCCGTTCGATGCGGCCGACCTGGAGGACGTAGATCTCGCGCGCGCCCAGGGCGACGGCCCTGCCCACCGGGATGCTGTTGACGAGGCCGCCGTCCACGAAGTGCTCGCCGTCGACGTCGACCGGCGGCAGCAGTCCGGGCACGGCCGACGAGGCGAGCACCGCCTCGATCAGCGGGCCGCGGTCGAACCAGTGCTCGGCGGCGTTCTCGATGCTCGCCGCCACGCACTGGAAGGGCACCTCCAACTCCTCGATGAGCGCGACCTGTACGTGCTCACGGAGAAGGTCGACCAGCGGCGCCGGGGTGTAGAGGTGCGTACGGCTCCGCACGGCGGTGCTCACGCGGCCCATCAGCGAACCGGCGAACACCCCGGCCTTGCCCAGCCCCGTCCACAGCTCGATCAGCCGGCCGACGGCGGTCTGCGACGGCTCGGCGGCCACGGCGGCCCCGTTGATCGCCCCGACGGAGGTCCCGAGCACCATCCCCGGCTTCACCCCCTGCGCGAACAGGGCCTTGAGCATGCCCACTTCGTACGCCCCGAGGGCCCCGCCGCCCCCCAGCACGAACGCCGGTCCCCCCGCTTCACCCGCACTGTGGTCCATGCCAGAACACGTGCCCCCGCTCCTTCCCCCCAATCAGCCGCCCGAACTCGCCACAGGCGCGGTGCCGCCTCGACGGCCGGGCGCTTTCGCGGCGGACGGCGCGGGCCGTAGCGGACCGGCGTACGCCGTCGAGGCGGCGGCTGCGTCCTTGCGCCGACCGGGGCTTCGCGAGCGCGGGGTGGCGGCGGGGCGGTTGGAGCAGACTGGTGGGCCGCGTCGCGTCGGGGCGAGCCGGGCGGGCCGAGCCGGTGCCTTCGTCCTCCTTCCGCCGAGCCGGTCCGGTGCCGACCGCCACGTCACGGCGAAGGGCGTACACCGATGACCGAACCCCCGACGACCGAAGAGCCTCCGACGACCGGCCAGCCCCCCACGGCCACATCCACGGCGCGCACCGCTGCTGTCGGCGACGACGAAAAGGCCGTACCCGACGAGGAGTTGCGCCTGACGTTTCCGGGCGACCGCAGCGAGGAGGCCGGTTACGCGATCACGCTGCGCGCCATGGCCCGCCGACTGCCCCAACTGGTGCGCCGGGCGCTCGGCATGGCCTGGCACGTGGACCGCAAGGCGGTCACCGCGCTGCTCGCCTGCCAGGTCCTGTCCGGCGTGCTGGAAGCGCTCGGCCTGCTGGCGGTGACCGGCACGATCACGGCCGTCATCGCGTCGGGCCACATCGACGAACGGCTCCGCCAAGCCGCGCCCTCCCTGGCCCTGTTGGCCTCGGCGGCGGGCGTACGGGCGGTGCTCGGCATCGCGATCACCGGTCTGTCCACGCGCCTGGCCCCGCGGATCTCGCGCGAGGCGGAGCTGCGGCTGCTGGACGCGGCGACCCACGCGGAGCTGACCGCGTACGACCACCCCGGCTACAACGACCGCTGGGACGCGGCCGACCGGGGCGTCGAGGTCTCGCAGGACATGCTCAACCAGTCCCAGAACATCCTCGCCGCCGCCGCATCGTTGATCGCCGCCGCGGCCGTACTGACCAGCGTCCACCCGGTGTTGCTGCCGCTGCTCGTCCTGGCCGCGCTGCCGCAGGCCATCGCGGGCGTACGGGGGGCGCGGCTGAACTACCTCGCGTCGCTGGAGACGATGAAGGACCGCCGCCTGCTGAGCGTCCTGCGGTGGAATCTGGTCGACAAGCAGCACGCCGACCAGATCCGTTCCGGCACGATGGCCGACTTCCTGCTCGGCAAGTACCGGGCGGCCGGAGCGCGGGTGGACGCCGCGACCGACCGGGCCGCCTGGCGCGCGGCGAAGATGTCGCTCGTCGGGAGCCTGGCCGGGGGAGTCGCGGCCGGAGCGGTCTGGGCGGCGCTGCTCTTCCTGATCAGCACCGGCCGCGTGTCCGTCGCGTCCGCGGGCACGGCGACGTTCGCACTGCGCACGGTCGCTTCAGGACTGCGCGGCATCATCGGCTACGGCGCCATCATCTTCCGTACCGGGATGTACCTTGACGACTGGTCAGATTTTCTGGACGAGGCCGGTGGCCACCGGATCGCCCGCGGCGAGACCGTACCGACCGGCCCGGCCGTCGTACGCGCCGACCGCCTCACGTACACCTACCCGCACGCCGACCGGCCCGCCCTGCTCGATGTCAGCCTCGACGTGCGGCGCGGCGAAGTCCTCGCCCTGGTCGGCGAGAACGGCTCGGGCAAGACCACCCTCAGCAAACTCCTGTCCGCCCTCTACCTCCCCGACCGCGGCGCCGTCGTCTGGGACGGCGCCGACACCCGCACCCTGGACGCGCACGCCGCCTGGTCACGCGTGGCCGTCGTACCCCAGGAGTACGCGAAGTGGCCGCTGACCGCCCGCGACAACATCACGCTGGGCCAGCCCCGAACCGACCACCCGCACAAGGCGGTTGATACGGCCGCTCACGCCTCCGGCGCCGACGAGGTCGTCACGTCCCTGCGCTCGGGCCTGGACACCCTCCTGGCCCGCGAGTGGTGGGGCGGCCAGGAACTCTCCGGCGGCCAGTGGCAACGCGTCGCCCTCGCCCGCGCCTTCCACCGCGACGCCGATCTCCTCGTCCTCGACGAACCCACCGCCGCCCTCGACCCCCGCGCCGAACACCGCATCTTCACCGGCCTGCGCACCCTCGCCGCCGACCGCGCGGTCGTCCTGGTCACCCACCGCCTCACCAATGTCACCGTCGCCGACAAGATCGCCGTCCTCGACCAGGGCCGCCTCGTCCAGTACGGCACCTTCGCCCAACTCCGCGACACCCCCGGCCTCTTCCACGACCTCTGGCTCCTCCAGAACGACCGCGCGCCCGGCATCCCCGCCCAGCCCCCCGGCCCCGTGGAGCAGCAGCAGACGGCCGACCTCTGAGGCCGAGAGACGACTACGGAGGCGCCGGAATTGCCGACGCGCCGCCGGTCCGGCCGCACTTCGCCCCGGCCGACGCCCCCTGCCGCTTCGTAGCGGAGCGTCCTATGATCGTCGCGCTACGTGGGAGGGGGTGGGCCATGGCGGCGGGGGGATCGGCTTCGCGGCGGGCTCAAGAGGCGCGTCGGCAGGAGCGGTTGCTGCGGGAGCAGTGGCAGGCGGCGCGGCGGCAGGCGCGGCAGTGGGAGAGCGCGAGCGAGGGCGAACAGCGGGTCAGCGCACAGTTGTTGGTGCTGACCGAGCGCGGCTGGCGGCTTCTGGTGGACCGGCGGTGGCCGGGTACGCGGTCCGCGAACGTGGACATGCTGCTGGTCGGGCCCGCCGGTGTCTTCGTCGTGGACGTCAAGAACTGGCGCGCGGACCCGGAGGTGGAGGACGGCCGGCTCCTCGCGGGCGGTGAGGTGAGGGACGAGCACGCGCGCAAGCTCTCGGCGGTGACCAAGACCGCCGAGACGGCGGTCGCCTCGTTGGGGATGTCCCCGGTCGCGGTCCGGCCGCTGATGGTCTTCGCCGACAAGCGCGTGGACACCGCGCTGGGGAGAATCCGGCTCCTGGGGGAGCGGGAGGTCGGTCCGTATCTGCTGGCGGAGCGTCACCGGCTCAACGCCGCCTCGGTGCGCGTCATAGCCGACCACCTGGGGCGGGTGTTCCCCGAGTACGAGGGATCGTCCGTCACGGAGCCGGTCACAGGGCCGGTCATGGAGCCGGCCACAGAGCCGGCCACAGAGCCGGCCACCGAGCCGGTCACAGAGCCGGTCACAGAGCCCGCCACAGAGCCCGTCACCGAGCCCGCCACAGCGTCGGCCACAGCGCCGTCCACCGCGCCGCGCTCCGGACGCCAAGAGCAGCTCGCCGCAGGGCTGTTCGACCTCGACGGCATGCGCGAGGCCGCGTTGGACGCCGCCATGCGGGCACCGATCGAGCAGTGGATGACCTTCCTCGCCCAGGACCAGGTGGCCCTCGTCCGCCGCAACTGGTCCGGCCCCGCCCGTATCAGCGGACCCGCCGGTACGGGCAAGACCGTCGTCGGTCTGCACCGCGCGTCCTACCTCGCCCAACGCACCACGGGACGCGTCCTGTACGTGACCTTCGCCAGCAACCTCCCGCGCGTGCAGGAGACGTTCCTGCACGCGATGTCCCCCGCGGTCGCCGACCGGGTGGAGTTCCGCAGCCTGCACTCGTGGGCGCAGCAGTACACGCAGGACCGCGGTGTGCCGGTGAATCTGAACGGGGACAAGGCCGAGACGGCCTTCAGCCTCGCCTGGACGCACGCGGGACGCGACAGCCCGCTGACCGAACTCGACCCGCTGCCGCGCTACTGGAAGGACGAGATCGACTACGTCATCAAGGGCCGCGGGATCACCTCCTTCGAGGAATACGCCGTCCTGCCGCGCCGCCGCCGTCGGGTGGGCCTGCGAAGGCCCCACCGGCAGGCGGTCTGGGGACTCTACGAGGCGTACGAGTCGCTGCGCGTCCAACGCGGTGTGCACGACTTCAACGACGTGCTGACCCTCGCGCTCGCCGAGGCGAGCAGCTCCACCGAGGCCGCGCCGTACGCGGCCGTCATCGTCGACGAGGTCCAGGACCTGACCCTCGTCGGGGTCAAGCTGCTGCACGCCCTGATCGGCGACGCTCCCAACGGCCTGCTGCTCGTCGGGGACGGGCAGCAGGCCGTCTACCCCGGCGGATTCCGGCTCTCCGACGCGGGCATCGACATCCGCGGCGAGCGCGGGCAGGTGCTCAGCACCAACTACCGCAACAGCAAGAACATCCTCGACGCGGCCCTCGCGGTGGTCGCCGACGACGCCTTCGAGGACATCGACGGCGTACGCAGCTCCGGCGCCAGGGAAGTCGACCTGACCTACCACGACGGCCAGGTGCGGCGCGTGGACCGGCCGACCGTCGAGGACCACGACCGGGCCCTGCTGGAAGCGCTGTTGGCCCTGACCCCCGCCGAGCGGGCCGACTCCGCCGTGCTCTGCCCCTCCGTACGGGCCATCGGCCGCTACCGCGACCTCCTCACGGCTTCCGGCCTCCCGGTCTGCCCGCTGGAGCGCTACGCCGGTCACGCCGTCGAGGGCGTCAAGCTCGGAAGCTACCGGCGCGCCAAGGGACTTGAGTTCAAACGCGTCTACCTTCCGCGGTACGACACCTCCCTGCTGACCGGCGCCGAAGGGCTCTCCGAGACCGAGCGCGAGCGCCGCGAACTCGGCCGCAGCCAGCTCTTCGTCGCCATGACCCGCGCCCGCGACACCCTCTGGCTGGGCAGCGTCACGCCCGTCGTCCAAGCGTGACGCGTCTACGGACGCTCGGCGCGCAGCCTCCGCAGGAGGTCACGGCTCGCGACGGTGAAGGGGTGGTCCTGGCCGAGGCTCTGGGCGCGGCGCGCGACGACGTCGTCCATGAGCGCGATGCCTTCGTCGGTGTGACCGAGCGCGGTGCGGGTGCGGGCCTGGAGCTGGCGGGCGGCGAGGGCGATGGGGTAGTCGGGGCCGAAGCGGTGCAGATAGGTCTCGGTCACCTCGCCGATCTCGCTGTCGGCTTCCTCGAGGCGGCCCAACTGGAAGAGCGCCCAGGCGTGGTTGTGGCGGGCCCCCACGGAGACGGTGTGGTCGACGCCGAGGTGTTCCGCGCACTGCCCCGGCAGCGACAGCAGGCCCGTGCGTCCGTCCTCCGCGGTCAGTTCCGCGGCGCCGAGCGCGGCCAGGATGCTGGACCGAGAGCGCAGCGTCAGCGGATGCCACGCGGCCGGTCCGGAAGCGGCCGGTCCGGGCGCGGCGCCCTTGTGCCAGGACGCGGTGACGCGTGGTCGTGGTCCGCCAGGCGTCGGTCGCCATCGGGGCGACCACGGGGGCTCCGGCGGTCCGCGTGAGCACCGCGAGTTCCGGATCCACAGCTCCCCCTACCATTCAATAATCTGATCATATTGGCTTTGAGCCAATTCGAGGACCGGTCACGTCCGGTGTGGATCATTATTGCACCGGGAGTCGAATTGCGATAGGCATCCGAAGGCGGTCGCCGCCGTCGTGGCATATGCCAGACGGCTGGTTATCGGGTACGCTCCGGCTGTAGTGACGCCGATGCGGGTACGATCCGCACGCGGTACGACAGTACGCAGCCGATCCTGGGGGCAACCATGACCAGACCATGGGAAGCAAATCCCGACACCACATTCTTAAAGCGCCTCGGTAAATCACCTCAGGAGCTGGGGAATACGACCGACACCCCCGACTGCCCCGACATCTGGGAGCTGGAGAACGGCGACATCGCCGTCATCGGCCGGGATCTGACGGCCTCCCTCGGGCGGAATCTGCCCGCCGGGGTCTCGGTCGGCTCCGACGAGCGACTCGTCGTCATCCCGAGAAACATGCTGATCGCGGCGAAACCGGACATTCCCAGTGTTTGACTCCTTTCCCAACGGCACCTTCGAACGCCTCGCCCGGCCCGCCTACCACGAGGAAATCTTCCGGATCCTCAAAAGCGGCGTCAGGAGCCAGGACAAGCTGGAACGCGGCCAGCATTTCCAGGAACGCGGTTTCGCGAGCTGGGAGGCATTCGCCGCTGGGCGCTGGGAAGAAGCACTCGCGCTCATCGAGGAAAGGCGTCCGGCCTACGCCCGGTAATTCGCCGAGGCGGAGGAGTTGGGCGTCGCGCAGCGGCGGCTCCGAGTCGTCGAATTCCCCGTGACGTGGTGATGTACGAGGTGCAGTACGACGACGAGGGAAACGCGGACGGGGCCAGGAGGTACGCGGAACCCGCCCTGATCGCGGAGACCAGGGCGGGGTTCGCGTCGCTCTACGCGCGGGGCGAGCCCTTCGGCGACTTCTTCGACCGCGAGATCGCCACGCTCTCACCGCCGGTCATCGACGGCGTCGGCTAGTCGACCGCCGGACCCGCCCTAGGTGTTGGCGAGGACCCCGCAGGCGGTGAGGTGCCAGGTGGGGGCCGCGGAGCGGACGCGTCCGTCCGGCGTCTTCGCGCATCCGTCAGGGGCCGACTGCCGCGCGGCGGACGGGCGTTGGGGGCGGGGGCACCGCTGGCCCCAAAGGGTGAATGTCCATACATATGTGCTTGTGGTGGCGCGAGCGCGTCCCGGCCTACCGTTGATCGTTGCCCGCTGTCGCCGCGCGGCGGCGGGCACGGGTGCTTCGTGGTTCGGGTCGAGGTCGAGGGGGACCGCTCATGGCCAGCGCGTTTCAGGAGCAGAAGCTCAGGGGGATGTTCGGCGCGTTCGACGCCGACGGTGACGGCTACCTGCGCGAGGAGGACTTCAGGGCGCTCGTCGCCCGCTGGAACCGGCTGCCCGCGGTGGCGCCGGGCACCGAGTTGCGCGCACGCGTCGAGACGCTGCTGATGGGCTGGTGGGCGGCGCTGCTGGAGACCGGCGACACCAATGGTGACGGCGCGGTCGACTGGGGTGAACTGCTCGCGCTCGTCGACCGGTTGCCCACGATGATCGCGGACGTCGTCGCCACCGCCGACACCGTGTTCGAGGCCGTGGACGCCAACGGTGACGGCGTCATCTCCCCGGAGGAGCACCGCACGCTCGTGGAGACCTGGAACGGCCGGCCCGTCGACATGACCGGCGTCTTCGAACTCCTCGACCTCAACGGGGACGGCCACCTCAGCCGCGAGGAATTCACCTTGCTGTGGCGCCAGTTCTGGATCAGCGACGACCCGGCGGAGCCGGGCAACTGGCTGTGCGGACGGTTCCCGACGCAGCGGCACTGAGGTCGCCGCCGTGGGCCCGTGCGTGAGGCGCCGGGCCCGCGTCACGACGGCGGGCGCGATCACCTCCGGCATCCCCGGCAAGTGCGTCGACATCGCGAACAGCGGCACCGCGAACGGCACGGCCGTCCAGCTCTACACCCGCAACGGCACGGCCGCGCAGAAGTGGACGGTCACTCCCGGCGCGGGCGGCGCGGTCCGCGCGCTGGGCGGCTGCCTCGACATCGCCGGGGCCGCCACCGCCAACGGCGCCCTCGTGGAACTCTGGGACTGCAACGGGGGCGCGAACCAGGCGTGGACGCTTCCGGGCTGAGCCCGGCCCGGCCTCGGGCGGGTGGGCGGCCGGGTGCATCGAGACGCCGGTACGCGGGGCCCGGCCGCGGCGGGAGGGGCGTACGTGCCCGCGTACGTACGCCCCCGCGGTACGTCTCTACGCCCGCCCCCGACGCCCGGCCTCCCCGACCGGGCCCGGACCAGCCACCGGCCGCTCCGGGTTCAGGCCCGGATCAGGCCCCGACCAGGCACCGACCGCGCCCCGACCAGGCACCGGCCGCGCCCGCGGCCCCTGTGCTCACGATCACACCACTCGGCGTCGCGGTGCCCGTGGCCGTGGCGTGCCCGGCTCCCCGCCGCCGCCCGGCCTCCCGCGGCGGGAGAATGTGGCCCGCCCGACCGCTCCCCGCCCCCGTCCGTGGTTATTGTTGCCATACGTCAAATGTTTGGCGTCCGTCGGTGTGCGCGGCGGCTCCTCTCTGGCCCCCGGTCGCGGGTGGCCGGGATCGTCCGGGAGGGCGCTGCGATGCAGGGTGTGGCTTTCCGGGGCGGGCTGCGGGCGGACGGGCTGCCCGCCGCGCTCGACGATCCGAGGCGGCTGGCCGCGGTGGCGGCGACCGGCCTGCTGGACACCGGTCCCGAGCCGGAGTTCGAGGACCTGGCGGCCCTGGCCGGTGCGGTGACCGGCTGCTCACGGGCGTTCATCACGCTGGTCGACGAGCGCCGCTCGTTCTGGAAGTCGTGCGTCGGGGTCGACATCACGGAGATCGCGGGGCGGCAGAATCCGGTGCGGGAGAGCTTCTGCTACTTCCTGGTCGGCCTGGACGGCGAGCCCTTCGCCGTCGAGGACGCGGCCACCGACCCGCGCACCCGCGACCACCCCTCCGTACAGCCGATGAAGATCGGCGCGTGGGCGGGTTACCCGATCCTCGGACCGGGCGGCGAGGTGCTGGGCAGCATGTGCGTGATCGACGACCGCCCGCACGCCTGGCGCCCCACGGAACTGGCCACGCTGGCCACCCTCGCGCGGGCGGTCGGCAACGAGATCAATCTGCGGACCTCGCTGGAGACGGCGCGCACCGCGCTGGCCGCGACCACCGACCTCGTACGCAGCCTCCAGGACAGTTTCCTGCCGCCCGTCCTGCCGACGGTCTCCGGTCTGGACGCCGCCGCCTCGTACACCCCGGCGGACGGCGGCATGGTCGTCGGCGACTTCTACGACCTCTTCCAGGCCCGCGGCCCCTGGTGGTGCGCCACGATGGGCGACGTGTGCGGGAAGGGCCCGGAGGCCGCCAAGGTCACGGCGCTGGCCCGGTACACCCTGCGCGCGCAGGCCACGCAGCACCTGTCGCCCGCCGTGGTCCTCGACCACCTCAATTCCGCGCTGCTCGACCAGCGCACGGACGGCCGGTTCCTGACCGCCGTGCACGCCACCTTCCGTACCACCGCCACCGGCGTGTCCGGCCGCCTGTGCACCGCCGGGCACCCGCCCGCCCTGATCCTGCGCGCCGACGGCCGCGTCCAGGAGTCGGGCCGCCGCGGCAGCCTGCTGGGCGTCCTGCCCGACGTGCACCTCACCGACGTCCGCTTCCGGCTCGCGCCCGGCGACACGCTTCTGCTCTACACCGACGGCGCCACCGAGGCCCGTCCCCGCCCCATCGTCCCGGGAGCCCCGCGGCCGCTGTTCGGCGAGGAGAATCTCGCCGCCGCCCTCGCCGCCTGCCACGGCATGGACGCCCCTTCCGTCGTCCAGCGGATCGGCCGCGTCCTCGACGACCACAGCGGTGGGTGGGCGAGCGACGACACCGCCCTGCTGGCGCTCCGCGTCCCGCCCCGCACGGCCGGTCTCTGACCCCGCCCCGCCCCGCCCCGCACGGCCGGTCTCTGACCGCTCGCGCCGCCGGGCCGCCGCCCCCTGCTCACCTCGGCGTTCACCTCGGCGATTCACCTCGGCGCTCACCTCAGCGATTCACCTCGGCGCCCTGAGGACAAAAGCCGCATAGCGCCCTAGCCTCGTCTCATGGCTGACCTCCCTTTCGACGACGTCCGGGACTTCGCGAACGCCGACCGCGGCTTCGTCGCCGCGCCCGCGTCCACCGCGGTGACGGCCGAGGACGGGTCGGTGGTGTGGGACTGCGGGGCGTACGCGTTCATGACGGCGGCGCAGTGCCCGCCGACCGCGAATCCGTCGCTGTGGCGGCAGGGGCAGCTCTGCGCCCGGTACGGCCTGTACGAGGTCACGCGGGGGATCTACCAGGTCAGGGGGTTCGACCTGTCGAACATGACCCTGGTCGAGGGGGAGCGCGGCGTCGTCGTCATCGACCCGCTGATCTCGACGGAGACCGCGGCGGCGGCCCTGGCGCTGTACCGCGAGCACCGCGGCGACCGCCCGGTCACCGGATTGGTCTACACCCACTCCCACGGCGACCACTTCGGCGGCTCGCGCGCCATCGTCCCGCACGGCACCGAGCAGGACATCCCGGTCCTGGCCCCGGCCGGATTCCTGGAGCACGCGGTCGCGGAGAACGTGTACGCGGGCACCGCGATGACCCGCCGCGCGGTCTACATGTACGGGGCGGAGCTGCCCAAGGGACCGGCGGGCCAGATCGGCGCCGGTCTCGGCGCGACGACCTCGACCGGCACGATCAGCCTGGTGCCGCCGACGGTGCACATCACCAGCACCGGGCAGGAGGAGACGGTCGACGGCGTACGCATCGCCTTCCAGCTCACCCCCGGCACCGAGGCCCCCTCGGAGATGAACTTCCTCTTCCCCGACCACCGGGCCCTGTGCATGGCCGAGAACGCCACCCACACGCTGCACAATGTGCTGACCCTGCGCGGCGCGGTCGTCCGCGACCCCCGGATCTGGGCGCACTACCTCTCCGAGGCCCTGGCGATGTTCGAGGGCAAGGCGGACGTCGTCTTCGCCTCGCACCACTGGCCCACCTGGGGCCAGGAGGAGATCACCGCGTTCCTCACCGGGCAGCGCGACCTCTACTCCTACCTCCACGACCAGACCCTGCGGCTCATCAACCAGGGCCTGACCGGCCCGGAGATCGCCGAGGAGCTCACCCTCCCGCCCGCTCTGGAACGTACGTGGGCGGCCCGCGGCTACTACGGCTCGGTCTCGCACAACGTCAAGGCGGTCTACCAGCGCTACATGGGCTGGTTCGACGGCAACCCGGCCCACCTGTGGGAGCACCCGCCGGTCGAGCAGGCCCGCCGCTTCGCCGCCGACTACGGCGGCACCGACGCCCTCGTGGCCAAGGGCCGGGAGTACGCCGACGCCGACGACCTGCGGTTCGCCGCCACGCTCCTCAACCACGCCGTGTTCGCCGAGCCCGGACACCGGGGCGCGCGCGAGGCGCTGGCCGCCGTCTACGACCGCCTCGGCCAGGGCGCGGAGAACGGCACCTGGCGCAACTTCTACCTCACCGGCGCCATGGAGCTGCGCGGCCGCCTCGCCAAGGTCCGCCTCGACACCGCCAACCCCGAGATGGCCATGGCCCTCACCGTCGACCAGCTCATCGACTCCCTCGCCGTCCGCGTCGACGGCCCCCGCGCCTGGGACACCCGGCTGACGATGGACTGGCACGTCACCGACCACCGCCGCACCTGGCGCCTGACCCTGTCCAACGGCGCCCTCACCTACCGGTCCACTCCCGGCGCCCCCACCGCCACCACCGCGGACCTCACCCTGACCCTCACCCAAGCCCAGCTCCTCACCGCCCTCGCAACCCGGAACCTCGACAACGTCACCACCGAGGGCACCCCCGACACCCTCTCCCGCCTCCTCTCCCTCCTCGCCACCCCGGACCCGGACTTCCCCCTCGTCACGCCGTGAGCGCCGCCCGTCGTTCTGGGTGATGAGAGCGCACTGGTACCGCGGTACCAGTGCCGTGCCGAAGGGTCTCCCACGGTTCCAGGGATCGCCCCGCCCGCCCTCGTAACGTCGAAGGTGCGGGTCGCGCCGCGTTCTCGACGAGTGCGAGGAGCGCGACGAGTGCGATGAGTGTGACGAGCGCGACGAGCGCGATGAGTGCGACGACTGCTGCGAACGCGGTGAGCGCGTGAGTTCCGTACGCGAGGCGTGCGCGCGGGACGTGAGAGGACCAGGGGACCAGAGGCCGATGATCGAAGTGCGTGAACTGACGAAGCGGTACGGGGACAAGACGGTGGTCGACCGGCTGTCGTTCTCCGTGAAGCCCGGTGAGGTGACGGGCTTCCTCGGGCCGAACGGTGCGGGGAAGTCGACGACGATGCGCATGATCGTCGGCCTGGACGCCCCGACCCGGGGCTCGGCGACCGTCGGGGGCCGCCCGTACGCCCGGCACCGGGCGCCGTTGCGCCAGATCGGTGTCCTGCTCGACGCCAAGGGGGTCCACCCGGGGCGCAGCGCGTTCGGGCACCTCAAGGCGCTCGCGCTCACGCACGGCATTCCGCGCGGCCGGGTGGACGAGGTCATCGAACTGGCGGGACTCGGCAGCGTGGCGGGCAAGCGGGTGGGCGCGTTCTCGCTCGGCATGGGCCAGCGGCTCGGCATCGCCGCCGCCCTGCTCGGCGACCCCGAGGCCGTCATGCTCGACGAGCCGGTCAACGGCCTCGACCCCGAGGGCGTGCTGTGGGTGCGCAATCTGCTGACCGGGCTGGCCGCCGAGGGCCGGGCCGTGATGCTCTCCTCGCACCTGATGAGCGAGATGGAGCTGATCGCCGATCACCTCGTGGTCATCGGGCGCGGACGGCTCCTCGCCGACACCTCGCTCAAGGACTTCACGCACCAGGCCGGCGGCGGCGGGGTGCGGGTCGTCAGCGGCGAGGCCGCCCGGCTGCGGGACGCGCTGGCCGCGCCGGGCGTCACCATCACGTCCTCCTCCGACGAGGAGTTGCTCGTCCACGGCTGGGCGGCCCGCGACATCGGTACGGTCGCCGCGCACTGCGGGATCGCGCTGTACGAACTGGCCCCGCAGACCGTCTCGTTGGAGACGGCCTTCATGCGCCTCACCCATGACTCCGTGGAGTACCACAGCGACCCCGCGGGCACCGAGCGGAAGGCCGCCTGATGACCACCGACACGACCGCCGTCGCCGTACGCGCCGACCGGGACGGGCAGGGGGTGACCGGCCGCCGCGTCCTGCGCTCGGAGCTGAGCAAGTTCCTTTCGCTGCGCTCCAGTTGGATCACCCTGGGGGCCTCGGTCGCCGTACTCGTCGCCTTCGGCGTGATCGCCGCCGCCGTCTACCGTCCCCCCGGCGCCGACGCGACCGGGACGCCCGACGACCCGGTCGGCCTCGCGCTGACGGGCGCGGGCGTCACCGGCCTGATCGTCGGCGTGCTCGGGGTGATGATGTCCGCGGGCGAGTACAGCACCGGTATGGTCCGTTCGACCTACGTGGCGGTGCCGCGCCGGTGGCCGGTCCTGGCGTCGAAGAGCGCCGTGATCGGCTCGCTGGTCCTGGTCCTCACCGCGGTCGCCGCCGTGGTCACCTTCGGCCTGGGCGCGGCGAGCCTGCGCGGCGACGACATCGCGCTGTCCCTGGGCGACGAGGGCGTGCTGCGCGGCCTGGTCGGCGCCGGTGTCTACCTCGCGCTGTTCGCCGTGTTCGGCGTGGCCCTGGGGACGCTGATCCGCTCCGCCTCCGGGAGCATCGCCGCCCTGGTCGGCCTGCTGATGCTGCTGCCCGGCCTGACCGCGCTGCTGCCCGACTCGCTCCAGAACGCGGTCGAGCGGTACACCCCCGGCAACGCGGGCTCGGCGATCTACGCCCTGCACAAGGCGTCGGACTCCCTGTCGCCCGGCGCGGGACTCGCCGTCTTCGCCGCCTGGGTGGCGGTGGCCCTGGGCGCCGCAGCCATCCGGCTGAAGCGGTCCGACGTCTGATCGTCGCGGCGGCCGACCGTTCGTCGGAAGGGTCACCAGCGGTGACAATGAGGCTTATGCACCGGGACCGGGACTTCAGGGCCACGATCGCGGCCCGGGGCCGGGATGTCAGGGACGGGCTTTCGGCGCGGGGCCGGGATGTCAGGGACGGGCTTTCGGCTCGTGGCCGGGATGTCAGGGCGTGGTTCCTGGCCGGGAGGCGGGATCTCAGAGTCGGGTTTCTGGCCAGGAGGCGGAACCCCCGCGTCGAGGTCTCCGCCCGGGACCGGGGCCCCGGGGCCGGATTCTCCGACCGCGACCCCCGAACCGCCTTCGCCGCCCCGGACCGGGGGACGCCGGTGCCGTCCCTCGGTCCCGAGGCCGCCCTGGGGCACCCGGTCCTGAACCTCATGCTGCAAGCCAGCGGCCTCCTGCGGGAGTACGACCGGCGGCACCCCTGGCTGCTGGACACCGCGGTCGTCCTGCTCTTCGCGGGCGTCTGCCTGCCCAACCTGCTCTCCGGCGGCGCGCCCGCGGCCGTCGCGGCGGCCGACGCGCACGGGGCGCCGTCGACCGCCACCCTCTACGTGCTGTTCGCCGCGCTCGTCCTGCCGCTGTGGTGGCGCCGCCGCGCCCCGGCCACCGTGCTGGTCGTGACGATCGCCGCCTTCCTCGTCCAGTCCGCGATGGACGCCGGGCTCGTCGCCTCGTTCAGCCCGCTCATCGCCCTGCACAATGTCGCCCGGCACAGCTCCCCGCGCGTGCTGGGCTGGGCCACCGCCGTGGCCGCCGCCGCGAACGTGGTCGACGTCTTCGCCCTGGAGCCCGCGGGCAGCGAGTTCCTCGTCCTCTTCTTCCTCCTCGGACTGGTGACCGCCGCCGTCGCCACCGGTCTGACCCTGCGGACCCGCAGGTTGTACCTGACCGCGCTGGAGGACCGCGCCCGGCGCCTGGAGGTCGAACGGGACCAGCGCGCGAGGCTCACCGCCGCCGCCGAACGCACCCGTATCGCCCGCGAGATGCACGACATCGTCGGCCACAACCTCTCCGTCATGGTCACCCTCGCCGACGGCGCCTCGACGCTCGCCGCCCGCAACAACGAGAGCTCGACCCCGGTCCTGCGCATGGTCGGCGACACCGGGCGGCAGGCGCTGGGCGAACTGCGCCGCGTGCTCGGCGTCCTGCGCGGGGACGACGACGCCGCGGACCGGCGGCTCAGACCGCAACCGGGCATCGGCGACCTCGACATGCTCCTCGCACGGGTCCGCGCGGCGGGCCTCGCGGTCACGTACCGCACCACGGGCGAACTCGCCAAACTGGGCGAGGGCCTGCAACTCACCGTCTACCGCATCGTCCAGGAAGCCCTGACCAACACCCTCAAGCACGCCGGTACGGCCACCGCCTCGCAGGTCACCGTGACCGCCGACGCGGGGACGGTACGCATCCGCGTCACCGACACCGGCCCCCCGTCGCACGCCGCCGGCCCCGCGGCGCCCGCCACCGGGGACGACGAGCACGGCCACGGCCTCGTCGGCATCCGCCAGCGCGTCGCCCTGTACGGCGGTACGGTCACCATCGGCCCCACCACCGACCAGCCCGGATGGACCGTCGACGTCCAGCTCGACGCGACCGTCGACCCCACCGACCACAAGGCGGAAAGCCACCTGCCATGACCACCTCCGTGCTGATCGTCGACGACCAGCCCATGCAGCGCTTCGGCCTGCGCATGCTCCTCGAGGGCAGCCCCGGCGTGACCCCCGTCGGCGAGGCCACCCACGGCGCCGAGGCCGTCCGCATGGCCGCCGAACTGCGCCCCGATGTCGTCCTCATGGACATCCGCATGCCCGGCATGGACGGGCTGGAGGCCACCCGCCAGATCATCGCGGCCGGCGGCCGTACCCGCGTCCTCATCGTGACCACCTTCGACCTCGACGAGTACGCCTACGAGGGCCTGCGCGCCGGGGCCAGCGGCTTCCTCCTCAAGGACGCGGGCCCCGAGGAACTCGTCTCGGGCATCCAGGCCGTGGCCACCGGTGACGCCGTCGTCGCCCCCAGCCTCACCCGCCGCCTCCTCGACGCCCACGCCCACCACGTCCTCACCCCGCCCGACTCCCCGGCCGCCCAGGACCCCCGACTCCGCGAACTCAGCGCCCGCGAACGCGAAGTCCTCGTCGCCATCGGCAACGGCTGGACCAACTCCGAGATCGCCCGCCACCTGGTCCTCTCCGAGTCCACCGTCAAAAAACACGTCGGCCGCGTCCTCGCCAAGATCGGCGCCCGCGACCGCATCCAAGCCGTCATCCTCGCCTACGACGCCGGCCTGGTCCGCTCCAAACGCTGACCGCCGGAACGTACGGATTCCGCCGCCCTCCCGCCACGTCCCACGTCCCACGCTCGGCTCGGCTCGGCCCGCGCCCGGCCCCGAGGTCTCGCGGGACGGCGGCTTCCGGCACGGAACCGATCCACCCGTACGCGCCCGGCGATGCGTACGGGCAACGGGAATCCCCGGGGCGCGGGCCCGAAACCTCGGGGTGCGGCCTCGCGCTTCGTGACCACTAGGATCCCGCCATGTCTGACGATCTCGGCTTCACGTGTTCGTGCTGCGGAAACCATCACGCGGAGCTCCCCATGAGCTACTCGACCCCCGCCCCGGACGTCTGGGACCCCGCCTTCGAGGCCGATACGAACAGCATGCTGTCGTCGGACCAGTGCGTCATCAGGGGCCAGCACTTCTTCATCAAGGGCCTGATCGAGATACCCGTGATCGGCGGCGAGGACGTCTTCTCGTGGGGCGTCTGGGTCTCCCTGAGCAAGGACAGTTTCACCCGCGCCGTCGACCTGTGAGACACCGAGGGCCGCGAGGCCGAGAAGCCGTACTTCGGCTGGCTCAGCACCGAGCTGTCCCTCTATCCCGAGAGCACCACCGACCTCAAGACCAACGCCCACACCCGGCCGCTCGGCACCCGCCCCTTCATCAAGCTCGAACCCACCGACCACCCCCTCGCCGTCGAACAGCGCACCGGAATCACGCCCGCATCGGAAGACCCGCCTCCCAACTGCAGTTTCACCAGTCGCAGCGGCGGGATTTGAACCCACGACCACTTCGTCCCGAACCCGGTCGAACCAAGGTCGCTAGCTGGACATTTGGCATTGTTGCTGGTCAGAGGGTTGGCCTGGATGGCCTCGGGTTGGCCTCGCGGGGTCTCGGGGAGCCAATCGGCTCCCATATGGCTCCCAGTGAATACGGCTTCTGACCGCTCGGTTGGGCCGACCTCTGAAGTACGTCCTGACGATTCGCGAGGGGCGCCGGAACGCCGAGCGTCAGAGTTTCACGACGACGACGCGGTCTCCACAGAGCGCACCAGTCTGCTGCCATGCCATCGCTTGTGCCGCTCGTGGCCTGAAAGGCCTTCTATCACCCGCCGGAGCTTGCAGTTCACCCTTGTAACGAGGGTGGTTCATCCGTACTGCGACGTGGCGTGTCGACGGGGAGCTGCGATGGTGGATCCGGTCTACGTCCCTTTTCTGCCTGTGCGACGCGACGCTTGGCGGGCGTACGGAGGGCTGGACGCCGATGTTCGCCGGCTCATCGCTCCCTTGTGGACGGTCGTGCCACGCATCGGCCCTGAACGTCTGCGAGGGGACCGCCGCGTGGCCGATCCTGACGACGACCCCACGGCCCTCGACCGCTGGCTTGCGGGGCGCGTAGACGCCTTTCTCAAGGAAACTCCGTGGGCTGTCGGTTGGGTCGACGCCGTACATGTCGAACGGCTCGTCGAGGCATCCGCGATCGGGCTGGCCCGTCTGGCGACCGAAGGTGGCCTGTGCTTGGTCACGGGGCCCGAAAGGAATCCCATTCTGCAGCGGTACACCGCGGATCTCGCCTTCTCCACCGGGCGCGGGCTGGGGATCCGCATCCTGCTGGACGAACCGTGGGCAATGGACGAGGAGGCACGCTCAACCGGCCTTCTCGACCTCGTCGGCCGGGTGTGCCTGCCTCCGTCACAGCTCGATTTGCTCCTGGACCTCGGTCCGGTCATGGACGCCGCTGATGCCAGCAAGACCGCTCTCGCCGCGCTGGACCTACTCGGCGGTCTCCTGCCCTGGCGCAGGGTTGTTCTCGCAGCTGGCGGGTTTCCGCGGCAGCTGGGACCCATTGCCGGCAACTTGCCGATTGTCATTCCGCGGCACGACCGGAAGATAGCCCACCTAGTCCATGCGTCGCGTCCCGATTTCCCGGGTCACCTGCTCTATGGCGACTACTCGACCGAACACGCACTCAGCGCCAACATCCCCTCGGCAGACAGGTTCGGCCCAGCGTGGGGCCTGCTGCGCTACACCGCACCCGAGACCTTCCTTGTCGCCCCAGTCCCCACCAGGGGTCCGTACCGTGCCGATCGGGTACGGGCGGGGGCCCGCCAGGTGGCCCAGGCGGAAGCCTTCCGGTCCGGGGCGAGCGACGGCGAACGCTGGCTGGACGCCTGCGCGTACGGCGACGGCTCGAACGGCACGGGCAACGCGGAAACGTGGATTCGGGTCGGACACAGCCAGCACCTGAGCTTCGTAGCGGCGCAATTGACCGGGTACGGGGCGTGAAGAGGCCGTAGCTGACAAGCCGCACCGCTGACCCCACTGACTCTGGGTCAGTAACTCCTTCTCCAAGACGCCCGGTCGTACGCTAGCGTGGCTCTGCGCCGCGTGTCCTCTTCGGAGGAAGTACGCTATGTGGCCTGCGGAAACACCGATCCTTTGGTTCGGTGACGACGCCTCAGGGTGCGCTCCCGGCGGGAGCCATCCGGCAACCGTCACCGGTCGTGACCGAAGGGGGCGCGTTTCTCATGGCTGTCGTCGAGCGAAAGCCCAAACATCGCATCTGGGTCCGTGAAGTCCTGATGGGCATCGCGGTGAGCGTTGGCTCGAACCTGCTATGGATGTTGGTGCAGGCCGCGGTGCACCGTCTCGGCTGAGCCGGGCGGCGGGCGGGCCTCTCCGGGGGTCCGCCCTCCCCATGCCGCAATCCCGGTTAATCTACGGATTGTCATTGCGGCCCGACGGGCTTCCGCTCTGCTCCGGTGGAGTCACGAAGGACATGCCCCCACCCGCACGAGTGATCTCGTGCCTGGGGAACCTTCGTGCTTCTGCAACTGTCCGCAGCCGAACTCGGCAGCCTCATCATTGCCGAGGCGGGATCAGCGCATCTGCCTCTCACGGAGATGCTGATCAAGGAACATTCCGACGCCAAGGGGCGACCGCCTTCTCCGGGCGATCTCGCGTCCTGGGACAACAGCATTCCCGTGGTCGTCAAAGCTCTGCTGGACCTGGGCCTTGACGAAGTAGAAGTGCAGGTCGAGGTCGACCTGCCGCACACCAATTCCGCAGTCGACCTGGTGTTGTGCGGTCGGCAGCCCAGCACGGGAACGGACTCCTACCTCGCGATTGAGCTGAAGCAGGTACGTCACGCGACGGTGGACCCTCGGTGTCCGATTGCTGTCGACCTCGGGTTCGGAGATGGGAAGAACAAGCTCCACCCGGTGCGGCAGGTCCAGCGCTACTGCGAGTACATGATGCGCTATCTCCCTCATCTTCGAGAGGGCGATGACCGTTTGTTTGGCGTGGCACTGCTCCACAACGCGCGGGACGCGGACGTGGAGGCCCTTTTCGACCTGGACGAGAGCGATCACGGTTTTCTCTACACTCTTGACGACTTGGACCGCTTCCGGCGAGTCCTGACCTCACGATTCGCCGCCGCGTCTGGGAAGCGAGCGGCGGAAGCGCTGGAGCACGCCCGTCGTGAGCCTTTGCTGAAGGTCACCGACGTGGCGCGCCAGCGGTCCGTCACCGGAGGGGGCCTCACCCTCCTCGACGAGCAGTACCTCGCATTCGACCTGATCATCCGGCATCTTGAGAAGACTGCCCCCCTCACGCGCTTCAATGTCGGATTGTTCTACGACCCGGACGCGGCCCCCAACCCTGCCCTCGATCCGGGCGACAAACGCGTGTACATCCTGCGGGGCGGCCCGGGCAGCGGGAAGAGTGCCGTTGCCCTGGAACTGCAACGTGCGCTCGGGCTCAAAGGCTGTGAGGCCGTGCTTGCCAGCGGATCCCATGCGTACACGGAGACCCTGCGCGAGATCATGCTGAGCACGGCACGTCGCGGGGAGCAGAAGCGCATGCTCGACGCGGCTCGCCGGCTCTTCAGGTACTTCAACAGCTTCAGCGACAATCGGCCGGACAGCATCGATGTCTTGATCTGCGATGAGGCACACCGCATGCGGCGCAGTTCGACCTACCGCTGGACGCCGAAAGAGCTCCGGGACGACGAGCGGCCGCAGGCTTTGGACCTGATCAGGGTCGCCAAAGTGCCGATCTTCCTCCTTGATGACCATCAGTCGATCCGCCCCGATGAGGTGGGCACAGCCGACTATCTCCGAGAGCTTGCCGAAGAAAACGGTTATGCGGTTGAAATGACCGATCTGGAGGGAACGTTTCGGGCGGGCGGTAGCAAAAAGTACCAAGGCTGGGTGCAGCAGCTGTTGGGGCTGAGCGGATCCGATCCCGTGACCTGGCGACCGGACGGACGGATGACACTCACGGTCGCCGACTCCCCCGAGCAGATGGAGCGATTCATCCGCGAACGCCACCTCGAGGGGTCGACTGCGCGCATCACCGCGGGCTTCTGCTGGCCGTGGAGCAACCCGGTCGGAGAACAACTCATTGATGACGTGCACATCGGGAACTGGCGCCGGCCGTGGAACGTGAAGCCTCAGCACAGCGTTTCGAGCGCACCGAGGTCCGATCTGTGGTCGACCGACCGCCGTGGCATCGACCAGATTGGCTGCGTTTACACCGCGCAGACCTTTGAATACGACTGGAACGGCGTCATCATCGGCCCCGACCTGCTCTTCCGCAACGGGAAGTTCAGGGTGGATCGGACCGCTTCCCACGATCCCGGCTTCCGTGGCCCGGTCGACGACGCGATCGTTCACCGGTGCATCCGGAACGCTTATCACGTGCTCCTCACCCGCGGCGTCGTCGGTACCGTGGTCTACGCGGTTGACCCGGAAACGCACAATGCGCTGCGCAGGCTCATTCCCGGCACCATCGGTCTGCAGAACTTCGACGGCGCTCAGGCGAGCCTCACCGCTGAAGGGCCCCAGCTGCCGCCCGAGTACAAACGCCGCAGTTAGCCCTCCGCTGTCTCAGACCGAGGCGACGCTCTGCTTCGCGCCGGCCAGCTCGCGCAGCTTGTCCTGGCTCTCCGGGTCGGTTGAGTACACCACGGTGCCGACCATGCCGCGCGTGAGGAGGACCTTGTAGGTGTTGCGGATCAGGCGGTCCACGTCGGTGTCCGGCGTGGACTTCTTGAAGACCGGGTCCTTGGACTTCGTACGGTCGGTGACCCAGCGGTCGCCGCGCCAGACGAAGTCGGGGCCGATGATGACGCCGGACCAGTCGTACTCGAAGCCTTGCGCGGTGTAGACGCAGCCGATCTGGCCGAAGCCGGCCGGGTCGGTGGCCCACAGTGCGGACGGCGGGGCCCCGGAGATGGCGCGCTCGCCCTTGAGGTTCCAGGGGCGGGCCCAGTCGCCGATCACCACGTCCGCCGGCAGTGGCTGCCCGGGCTTCGCCTCGGACCAGGGCCAGCAGTAGCCCGCGGTCATGCGGGCGCCGTAGCGCTCGCCGCGCCGGTCCTGGAGGAACGCCTCCATCTCCTCCGGGCTCCCGGCGACCTGGAGCTGCATGCGGTCGTCGGGCTCCCAGGCGACCGGACCACCTGGCTCCAGGCCGAGGAGGCGCACGACCCACCGCAGATAGGCGTCACTGCCGCCGCAGCGGTACTGGCTCTCCAGACGGACGACGGAACACTCGACCCCCTTGCGGGTCGCGGCTGCCTTGATCTCGGCGACCGTCCCCATTTCGCCAGGCCGTACTACCTGGTGTTCGTCCAGGAGGAAGACCGGGACCCGGGCCACGTCGATGAGTTCGTCAATCTGCGGTCGGCCCGTCCGGTGGGCGGCAGAGGTGAAGCGGTTGGCCGAGGTCTCCCGGATGCGGTGGGCCTCGTCGCAGATCAGCACGTCGAGGGAGTTCTTCTCGGCCGTCATGAAGCCGTTGAAGAACTTGAAGAGATCCTGCACCTCGCGCTTGCGCGCGCCGGCCACCTTCCGCATGGTCTGGGTAAACGACTTGGAGCCGGTGGCGTGCAGTGCCGGGACGCCCTGCCGGTACAGCTCACCGAGAACGGACAGCGCGATGACGCTCTTGCCGGTGCCCGGCCCGCCGGTGACAACTACGACCTCCTTGTGGTCGGACTGCTTCGCCTTGCGGACCGCGTTCAGGACCATCCGATACGCGACCTGCTGCTCGTCGAGCAGAACGAACTGCTCGCGCTCCCGCACCTCCTGCGCAGCCAACGCCATGAGTTGCTTGGACGGCGCCGCCTTGCCTGCCAGCAGTTCGTCGGCCGCCCGTGCCCCCGGATGCTTGTCGCTCAGCCTGGTGCGGAGGTGGTCGAGGAACGAGCCTCGGGTCTCGGCGGTGAAGAGCTGACCCCGATCGTCGGTCTCGATCTCCCGCAGCCCGCTCATGCCGAACTCCGTTGCGTTGTGGAGGTACGCCACCCCGCTGACCCGTTTCGGGTGCTCCGCGAGGGCGCCGTTGAAGTTGACCAGGTACTCGCAGTAGCGGCGCACCTGCTCGATCGGGTTGAGTACGGGCTGCGCGTAGGCGTCGATGTGGCAGAGCAGCGGATCGTCCTCGTGCGGCTCTGCGTGGCTCCACTGCTTCAGCTCGACCACGACGTAGGACGGCTCCCCGGTGACCGGATGCACTCCGGCGAGTACGGCGTCGGCGCGCTTGCTGTTCAGCGGCAGGGCGTACTCCAGCATCACTTCGATGTCATCGAGACCGGCGTCACCGAGAGCCGAGGCCAGTGCCGGGATGCTGCGTTCCCACGAGCGAACCTCGGAGGCTCCGGGGCGGTATCCGTGCATGTGGACGAACTGTTCGGTGAGGTGCAGGAAGAGCGAGCCGTCGAGCGCCATGACGGCGACCGTCCTGGCTGACGCGCGGAACAGCAAGGATTTCCCCCAGGCAGCACGAAATGACTCGTGCGGGTGGGGGCATGTCCTTCGAGACTCCACCTGAGTGGAGCGGAAGCCCGTCGGGCCGCGATGACGATGGGTTCAAGGGTACTCAGCCGTCCGGCGGCGCACTGACCGTTCCGCTTCCCGTGCGCTCAGCGGGCGGTCATCCTCTGATCCCGAGCCAGGGTTGAGGCGATCCACTGTGCTGCCTCTTCAGGGTGCGCGCTCGTGCCGACGCCGAGGACCTGGACGACACCGAGCAGGCCGTCTGGGCCGCGGACCTGGAGTGTGCGATGAGCGTGACTAGCGGTTTGAGGGTGGACGATCACGGAGCGCGGACAGTCGGCCGAGGCGTAGCCGGCACTGTAAGTGAGGAGCTGATGAACGTCGCCCGCGCTGACACCGTGGCGGTCGTATCGCTTGTACTTGGCGTCCACCGGTAGAACGGAGGGCGCTGTCGTGTCGGGTCCCGGGAGGCTGAGCAGGACATCGGGCCGGAAGCGCGATGGGCTGCCGAGATCTCCGCGGACGGTGATGCCGGTTCTGCCTGTGGCCGTGATGGAGCAGCCCCCGAGCCGGGAAGCAGCGTCGGCGGTCAGTCGGCGGACGACGGCTTCCCAGAGGGCGGGCATTCGGAGCAGCAGGCCCTCCGCCGAGGTGCCGAGATCGGTGAGGAGATCGGTGACGCCGCCTCCGCGCAGGAGCAGTCGAGCCCAGGTGTGAGCAGCGCGGTAGCGGGAGTTCAGCCGCGTGTACCGGACGCGGTCCAGCGCGCGGAGAGCGGCGCCAGGTGTCGCGGCCTGCGGAAACGCAGAGGCGGTGGACCGGAGTTCGCGTGCCACGTGCGAGTCGGACACCAGCGCAAGGGCGGCCCGCAGGGCCGTACCCAGAACCCGGTTGTCCCAGATGTCCGTCTCGCGATCGAAGGTGCGGATGTGGAGTTGGTCCAGCTGTCCATAGCGTCGCGAGATCTGCTTCGCGAAGTCCAGACGTCCGCGCAGGACGGGCTCAATGCTCTGGTGCCGCACGTAGCCGTGACGCAGGCCCTCTCTCAGCAGCCGCTGGCACTGTTCCAGCAGAGCCGCCGCTACGAGGTCGGCGTAACCGTCAGGCCCGGTGGACCAGCGCCGTGTTGTTGTCGTAAGGGGTGTCGGCGCGTCGAGGGCGTAGGCGAGCCACGTCATGAGCCGCTCACCGGATATGGCGAACTTCGGCTCGATGACCAGGCGCACGTGGTCCAGCGCCAGGACGCCGACTGTCGCGTCGGCCTTGAGCCGCCACCCGGCGGGTCCGCGGTCGAGGGTGAGGCAGCGGCGCTCCTGAAGGACCTGTAGACGGTCGACGTCGCGAGGCGTGAGATGTTCGGTTCGCAGCCCCGTCGGCTCGTATTCCCCCAGTCGGACCGCGGCGAGATCAGGCATCTGTATCGGGCACGCCGGTGGTGAACTCGGTGGCCAGCGCGTTGGGGAGATCCTGCGGTGACATCAGTGCCGCGCGTCCGGTGTCGGCGTCCACCAGACCGCCGAGAATGCGGTGCAGCAGGTCAGCCTGTCCCAGACAGTAGTCCTCGAGAAGGGGGATCACGTCGTGGTGGAAAGCGGCAGCCAGGTCGTCCTCAGTGGCGATGGGCTCGTCGTCACGCAAGAGATAGGCGTGACCTATCTGGTGATCGCCATCAAGGTGTTGGCTGATGCGGGTGTTGAGGGCCTCGAAGAACTGCGCGAGGTCCAGTGGACCGACAGCACCGGACACGGCCTCTGGGTCGGGGCCGACCGGCAGGAAGGCGAATCGGCGACGTACGGCCGCGTCCAGGTGGCTGATGCTGCGATCCGCCGTGTTCATGGTCCCGATGATCCGTATGTTCGGCGGTACGGAGAAGCTGCGCCCGCTTACGGAGAGGTCGATCGGCATGCCTCGCTTGTCGAGTTCGAGGAGTGTCACCAACTCGCCGAAGATGCGCGGGAGATCGCCACGGTTGATCTCGTCGATGATGAGCAGAACGGTCTCGTCGGGATGGGCGTCCGCTTTGGCGCACAGGCTGTGGAAGACGCCGTCGGTGAGCGCCAGCGTCAGTCCCGGACCTGTCGCACTCAGATCGGGTTTGAAGCCCTCGATGAAGTCCTCGTAGCCGTATGAGGGGTGGAAGGTCACCATGTGAACGCGACGGCTCTGCAGTATCTCGCGCTGCGCGGCGGCACGCTGATCCGGCGTCCCCGCGAGGGCGTCGGCGTAGCCGGTCAGAGCGAGTGCGGCGCCGAGCGCGAGGCGCGTCTTGCCGGTGCCGGGCGGTCCGTGCAGGATCACCTGGCCTTTGCGGTTCAGTGCCTCAAGAACCGCTTCCACGTCCTCGGGCAGTGTGGCTGGTGCCCTATCGGTATCGGGTGAACGGTTCGTCTCCGGGCTTCCGAGACCGGCCGACCCGTTGGTGATTCGAGCGAACAACGACGGGTCGACCTTGGCGAACGTGGAGCGCCAGCCGTGCTGCGGCTTCGGCAGTTTCTGCGCGTGCGAGTCGTCCCAGGTGACCGGTACGAGATGCTGGTACTCCGGCAAGTCGTTGTCGTAGCGGTAGCTTCCGCTCACCGTTCCGGTGGCGAGGATCTCGTCCGTGCCGCGATTGGCCACGATCCGGTCCCCGGCCTCCAGATCGCGGAAGGCGAGGAGACGGCGGGCGAGCGTGAGGCTGCCGCCGCTGGTGCGTGGCCACTGCTCGTCGAGAGCTTTCTTGAGTTCCGTGTCGCTCTGGTACTGGCCGAGGTCGCCGACTTCGTCCCACCCGACGCGCACCGTCTCACCGTCGCGAAATTCGTCCCAGAGCCGGCCGCGCTCACCAGGGGCGATCTTCCAAATGGCGCGTTGGCGCGGGCGCGGATCAAAGTACTCGTAGAGGAAGTGCATGACCTGGTGTCCGGTCCACCCGTCGAACTCCTCTCGCTCTCGTACGAGCTCGAGAAGGCGACGATTGCTGTGCCAGGCCGGCGCGCCGCTCTGCACCGAGCCACCGAGCAGCACGACGAAATTACGCAGGTGCTCACCGGCGTAGATGGGCAGAAAATGCTGCGGGAAGTAGGTGGCCAGCGATTTGGTGACCAATGTCGGTCCGAACCGCAGCGCATCCAGGTCGTCCAGCGCGTCGAAGTCCTCTGCGGCGACAGCTTCGAAGGCCCGGACGAACTGCTCGCGCAGTGTCGTCCAAGCGCTCTCCGGCTCCATTCCGCGTAGCGGAGCCGCAAGGCGCCACTCACCCGACCTGTGGTGATACATGATGTGCTTCGCGGCGCTGCCGCCTTTGATGCTGCCCAGGTGCGGAGTGCCGAACTCCATCAGTCGGCAGTACGTCGGCGCGCTCCCAGACGACGTCGGTTGCCCCAAGGCGTAGCGCGACAACGGCAGGGTGGCCCACTCCTCCAAGGGGAACTGGGCCAGCACCTGTTTGCGCTCATCCTCGGCGGCTGCTTCGACCTCTGCCAACGCGGTCCTGTCGAACGTGGCCGCGGTCTCCCACGGATTCGCCTGCTTCATCACGACGGTCATGCTGCCGGATCCTCCTTGGCCAGGGTGCGGGTATGCGGAATCGGAAAGCGCTCTGCCGCGCGTGCGCGGTCGGGCGCCCGGGTAGGCACCCGGACGCCCGACCGCACGCGCATCACGCCGCCTGCTGCCCGGCGTCCGCCTCCCCCTCCGGCGGGATGCCGACGACCTCCACCTCCACGCCGTACGACCGGAGCGTGCGCGCCGCGTGGGCCAGGGCGACCTGGGCGAAGGGGTACAGGGTGTCGACGGTCAGGGCGTCGTGCCCCTTGAGGAGGATCGCGAAGACCACCCGGTGGGGGAGGAAGCCCTCGGGGAGGCGACGGCCGTCGCCCAGCTCCTCGACCTTGGCCGCGAAGCCGGCCCGTGCTTCGGGCTGGTTGAGCAGTGCCTCCACGGCCACGATGCCCTGGCTGAACAGGTGGCTGAGCGCGTCCGAGCCGCTGGCGCGCTTGACCATCACCAGGGTGTTGTCAGGGGCGAGCAGGTCGCACACCTCGACACCGTTCTTCCGGTGCAGCGGCGTGCGGACGTTCTTCCGGTCGAGGCAGAGGAAGCCGGGACGTTCGCGCTGGACGCTCTTGTTGTAGGCATGCTCGTCGTCGCCGTCCCGCCAGGGCGGCAGGTCGACCGAAGGGGTCGGGGTGATGACGCGTCGGGTGGTGATGGCCAGGCCCCCCAGATACGCCTGGTCGAATTCGTGCCACCGAGCTTCCAGGAAGACGAAGCGCCGACCGTCGTCCAGCAGCAGATCGGCCTCGATCCACAGTGCCAGCGGGTCGGTACGGATGATGTCACCGGGCCGGGCGCGGTCGTCCGAGTACAGCGTGACCTGGCCGTCCTCGAGCGCTGGGAAGCGGTGGCCGGGACGGTGGAACCGCAGCCTCCCGAGAACGTAGTCGAGGTCGAAGGCGTCGCTGAAGTGCCGGTCCTCGCGGGTGCCGAACCGGACGCCGACGGCGCGGACCTGGTCCATGTCGTCCAGGCTGTCACTGGGCACGGTCGCGGTGGCGCGCACTCCGCCGAGAGTGCCGAGGGCGGCGTCGAGCGCGAGATTGAGCGAGGCGATCATTTCCTGCTCCTGGACAGGCGTCACGGACTCCACGAACTCCAGTTCCGGGAGCGGGAGTTCCTCCCTGGAGACCTTGGCGATGATGCGGATGTCGCTGATCAGCGCGGCGGGGTCGGCACCGTAGGGGAGCCGCAGACCGCTGCCGCCCTCGGCGCTGCGCACGCGCCCGTCACCGCTGAGCGCGACCGTCAGCTCAGGCCGGTTCAAGCGGCCGGTGAGCTTGTCCACGAGCTTCGTGAAGGTGTCCAGCGCGAGGACACCGATCGGTGCCCCGCCCGGGAGCATCGAGATGTCGGTGCGGCCCTGACCCGGCGTACGGGAGACGGCCGCCCGGATGTCGTCGGGGTCGACGCTGCGAATCACGAACCGCAGTCCGAACCGCCGGTCCTTGAACTCGCCGGGCACGAGCCGGAAGCCGTCGCCGAAGGTGACGACGTAGACCTCGCCGTCGACGGCGAGCATGATGAGCGCCGCCCCGCGCCGCGACGGCTCGCGCACCTCCCACCCGGTGAGGCGCGAGAAGCCGGCGCACCAGGTCGACTCTTCCTTGGCGAAACTGCCGCACAGTGCGATGGCGGGGACGTCGTAGTGGCTGAGGACCTGGATCTCCGCACCCATGTCATCGAGCTTGTCCGCGGGGATGCAGTCGAGCATGGCCTCGACGGTGGGCTCGACACCGGTCAGCCGGTAGAGGGTCCGGTTGGACGTGGCGATGGAGGGAGGAACCGGTTCAGGGACGAATCGAGACATGGCTGTACTGCTCCTGCGGGATGGCGGTGCTGGCATGCGGGTCGTACGCCGACAACTCGGCGTCGGGGGCGACGGCCACGGGGCCGGGCGCGCTGAGACCAGGAGGGAGCTGTACCGGTGCTCGAGCCCTGCCAAGAGGACCTGCCGGAGCAGCCGATGGAACCAGCAAACCACTTCCCGCGAATTAACGCAAATTATTGGAACTACTGGAATCTTGAAGCATCGACTGGGAGCGCGGTAGTCTGCCGTCATGACCGCATCGTTGGAAGAGCTGGAAGCGCGGATGGTGGAGTACCGCACCGCCATCAGCGAATCGAACCGACGCGGGGAGAAAGACGAGGCCAAGCGCCTGCGTGACAAGCTCCGCGCCGTGCTGGCGGAGTACACGAGAGTCGTGGACGAGGGCGAGGAACTCAGTGAGCCGGGCGGCCTCTATGCCGTCGAGGCCGAGCCTCCTCCGTCCGGCGGCGCACCTCAGTCATCGACGTCCGTCCCGATCCGCGAACAGGCCCACCAGGCCCTGACCATCCTCGATGCCCCGGCGGGCCCCAAACTGATCGCCGCCACGCACGCGGCCTTCCTGTCCGAACCCGTGGTCACCGCCCGATTGGGCTCCCTGCGGCGGGACGAGGAACGCTCCTTCGTGGCGCAGCCGTTCGCGCGGCCGTACTACATCTGCCCGGCATTGACACACGACCGGTTCACCCCGGTGCGGGGCCTGCTCGCGGTGTCGACATGGTCGTTGGAGCAGCGGATCTCCGGCCCCCTCGGCCCGCGGGTCGACTTTCTGACGCACGCCAAACGTGTAGGCGAGCAGGTGGCACGGATTGAACGAGCCGGCCATCAACCGACTCTCCCTGCCTGGGCGTTGCTGAGGAGGTTCGCTCTGAACATCCCGGGCGCCTACGAGGGGTTCGGCCGCCCGGACGCGACCCGTGTGGTGGAGGCGGCGGAGGCGGAAACCGCGGTCCATGCCGACGCGGACGACGCGACGAGGCGGGCCGCCGCCGCGCGTGCCCGCGAGCAATTGACCGATCCAGCACGTCTGTTGTTCGGTGCCGCCAGAGTGGGCGGTGTCGACAAGGCCGATTCCGGCTCCGAGAATTGATGACCCGCTTCGGAGCGGCCGGTGAGAACGAGTCCCGCCGCCTCTCCTGTGCCCGATCCCGATCGCCGGGAGGGGGTCCACCGTGCGGTGGCCCTCCGTGCACTGTGTCTGAGAGAGGTACATGGCGACACCGACCCCACCCCCGACCGGTCCAGGGTTACTCAACCGGCTCCGTGGAAACGAGCCGCGACAGCCGTATTCGGCCCGCAAGATCACTGCCTTGACCGTCAATCCCGGATGTGAACGCCGTGCGGTGATCGACGCTGCGGGCGTCGACAAGATGAAGCTGGCCCGCCGGCTCGGGAATCCGGCCCCCTTCGGCCAGTCCCCGCTCGCCATCACTCGCCAGCGCACCTTCGCCGACCAGCTCAAGGCGTACGGATACGCCGAGTTGATCACCCTCCTGCGGTCCGAGCTGGGAGTCCCCGTGGCGGAAGCGGGTGTGGCGGACCTCAATTCGGTCGGTGGCAACGAGGACGCGGCGCCGCGGGCGGCGGAAACGAGAAATCTTCTCCGCGCGATCGCACAGGACCGCGAATCCCGGCTGATCCTCGACCACCCCATCCTGACCCTGGACGTGGCGGGCACCACCGCCCACCTGGAGCCCGACGCTGTCAGCCACCGCATCGACGACCAGCTCTATGTCGTACTCATCAGGTCCTTCGCCGCCGTGGACGGACAGGCGGATCCCGGGAAGGTCGCGGAGGCCGCCAAGCAAGCCGCCGTCTACGTCCTCGCCCTGCGCGAGACGCTCCGAAGCGTGGACGTGGCGGCCGACCTGGTCTCCGACCGCTTCCTCTTGGTCCTGCCGAAGGACTTCAGCAACCGGCCGTACGGCAAACTGGTCGACCTGCGGCAGCAACTCGACGCCGTACAGCACCAGCTGACACGCCTGGCGTCGGTCGAAGCGCGGGCCGCGACTCTTTCTCCCGGTGCCACCCTCGACCTTTCCGTGGACGGTGGCCGTCCGGCGGCCAGGGTCTCGCAACTGCTCGACACCGTCGAGGAACTTCCGCATCTCTACGGCCCGCGCTGTCTCGACATGTGCGAACTCTCGCGATACTGCCGGGACTCGGCGGTGGGCGACGGCGACCCCGCCCATCTCGGCAGTACGGTCCGTGACAGCCTTCCCGGGCTTGAGAGCACCGCCGCCGCGCATGCTCTCGCCCACGGCGAAGGGCACATTTCGGAGGCGCAGGAAGAGGTTGTGGCACTGCTCAGGACCGCGGCTGATCTTCGGATCCGGCGACTCGGCGGAGGCGCCGCATGAGCACTCTCGGCGTCATCGCCACGCTTCAGGCCGCCGCCGACCGGCGTGCGGTGCCCATCACCTCCGTACGGCACACCCACATCGCCGACCGGCCGTTCGTCGTCATCCCCCTCGGACTCGCCGGAGAGGCGTGCGCACCCCTCGCAGCGCTGGTTGGCGCGGACCGCGGGGAACCGAGACTTCTCGTCGCTCCGCAGCCCAAGAACCGCACCGACCGCTTTCGGCTCACGGCCGAGTTCGCCGCACTGCTTCTTCCCTACCTGGACGACTTCACTGCCGACACCGAGACCTACGAGGCGGGCCGCGGAGCCAAGAAGGAACAGCGCGTGAGGTGCACCGACGCTCCGCAGCTTGTGGTGCCCAACCCCGGCGCCGCAGCCTTCCTCCGTCTGCTCGGACGGTCCACCCGATTCCGTCGCACCGAGGGCCCGTACGCGGTCGATCCCGGAGTGCCGCGACTGGGCCAGTGGCTGACGTGGTTCGCGGACCAGGCCGAATTCGCCACTTCCAGCCTGGAACTCGCCCTTACCCGCGTCCTTTCCGCACACTGGGCAACGGGACAGAGCCCGGTCGAGGATGCTCATCTGCCGGCGCTCATGGGCTGGATCGATCCGCCCAAAGGGTGGGACGGACCCACGGCGGCCCGCTGGGCGGAAGACCCGGCCAACGTCCCACCGGCGGGGCCCGCGACCGACCCCGAGTTCGACCGTATCCTTGTCGATCTCTACGCTGCGGTCGACAAGGCGGACGACTCGCGCCGCCGCGCCGCCGCCGTACGGCAGCTCGAAGCCCAGCTGCTGCCACAACTCCTTCCCACGTGGGACCTGATGTGGCGGGCCCTGGACCTCCTCAGGAGCGTGCCCCCCGCCGGTAAGCTCGCCGCCCGCTGGCAGAACGACCGCGACCGTTTCACCTACTTCGCCGAGTACCTCGCATCGGGCGGACTGCCCCAGGCCCGGCGTGACCATGCCTCCGGCGCCGCCCGTCGCCTCGCGCGACTGGAGGACGCAGCCAATCGGTTCGACGCCGAACGCGCGCTGGACGACCCGCTGGTGATGGCCGAATACGAACTGACCGGCGAGGCGGTGGTGGGTACGGTGACCGGTGGCGATCCGGACCGGACGGTGCTCAGCAAAGCCAACAGGGTTTCGCTGCGCCCGATGATCACGCTGTCGGTGCCGGGGCCAGGACGGTTCCGTGTCGGCGACGAAGTCCGGAGTCCCGCCCGCCAGGCCCAGGAGGCCACCGTCCTGGCGATCCGAGGTGAGGGCGACGGGCCGTACGAGATCGACCTGGAGCTGAGCAAAGGCATGGGCCGTTCCCAACGGCCGCCCGCGCCGCCGGGTTCCGTACCCGCGCTGGGCGAGGAGGTCTGCTACACCTCCGTGTCCTTCTTCAGCATGCCCGCCGCACTCCCCGATGACGAGGCCACGCCCTGGACGCACGGCGGTCCGCCGCCTCCCCACCGGCCCACCGACGACGACGCCAATGAGGTCTGGGAATGACGACGGCAGCATCTGCGTCCCTTACGCCCGGTGAACGGGCCGATGACGCCGTCCGATCAATCCTGGCCGGCATCGACCAACTCGCGGCCGGCACGTCCCGCGGGCTCGTCGTCGACTCGCCGCCCGGGGCAGGAAAGTCCACGCTCGTGGTCCGGGCGGCCGCCCATCTCGTCGCGCAGGGGCACGAGGTGATGATCGTCGCCCAGACGAACGAGCAGGTCGACGATCTGGCCCAGCGTCTCGTCGAGAGCCATCCGGCGCTGACGGTGGGCCGGCTCCTCAAGAGCAGCGGATCTCTGGCTCCGCGGCTCGTCGCCCTCGGCAGAGTCATGGGCGCCCGCAGGATGGCCGACTTCGAGACCCGCCCGCCCGTCATCATCGCGACGGCGGCGAAGTGGGCGTGGATAACCGACGACCACGGTCACTGGCCGCTCGCCATCATCGACGAGGCGTACCAGATGCGCTCCGACGCTCTCCTCGCCTGCGCGGGCCTCTTCGACAAGGCCCTGTTCGTCGGTGACCCCGGCCAGTTGGACCCCTTCAGCACCGTGGCGACCGAACGGTGGCACGGACTCAGCTGGAATCCGCTGAACAACGCGGTGGACGTGACGCTTGCCCACAACCCGACGACGGCGCTGCACGCCCTGCCCGTCTCCTGGCGGCTGCCAGCTTCGGCCGCCGAACTGACCCGACGGGCCTTCTACCCCTTCACCAGCTTCGACGCGGGGACCGGCCCGGACGACCGGCACATGGCACTCCTGCCGACGCTCGGCCGGACGCCGGTCGACCTCGCCCTCGACGCCGCCGCCGAAACCGGCTGGGGCTACTACGAGCTGCCCGCCCGGCAGACGCTGCGCACGGACCGCGAACTCGCCGACGCCCTCGCGGAATCCGCCCTACGACTGCTGACCCGCGGCACCACCACATTCTGTGAGCAGGCGCCGGAGGGCCGGACCCTGCTCCCGTCCCGCATCGCGATCGGCGTCTCGCACAACGACCAGGCCGAGGCCGTACGAAGCCGTCTCCTCGCCCATCCGCAGCTTGTCGGCGTCACCGTCGACACCGCCAACCGCCTCCAGGGCCGCGAATTCGACGTCACCCTCGTCTGGCACCCTCTCTCGGGCCGCGTCGACGCCAGCGCCTTCCACCTGGAGACCGGGCGCCTCTGCGTCCTGCTGTCCCGCCACCGCCACGCCTGCCTGGTCTTCGCCCGCGCAGGCATCACCGACCTCCTCGACCGCCACCCCTCCACCCAGCCCGTCCACCTCGACGTCCCGCCCAAATTCCCCGACGGCTGGCGCGCCCACCAGATCGTCATGGAGCACCTCAGCCGCCCGGCCCATCGTGTCCAGGCCTGACATAGGCATCGTTGCCGGCTGGCCGGGCGGCAGTGGACTTGGATCGCGAGCCCTGGCGGGCACTGGCTCGTACGCGGTGCCAGGTTCGCTCGGGTACCGCCGGTCAGCAGGCCGAGCGCGCTGTCGGCATCAAGGCCGAGGCGGGGCACCCAAGCCTCCCTAGGGTCTCGGCTGATGCTCAACTCCGTTACGAGCAGTTGGAGTTCACGGCTTAAGCGCCGCCGTTGACCCGAACCTGACGCGTAGTCAAAGCGTGACGCAATGCGCACGCTGTTGGGGGGGGCAAGGAGGGGCATGGCAGCGAGCCTGGCGGCTTTAGGGAAGGCATGTGTTCCGCGGAAGGACGTACTTGAAGGCGGGTTGGCAGACAACCACTTCGCGGCGCAGCTGGACAAGGTGGTCCGCGACGCGGAGCACTATCCGGTGTGCCGGTGAATGGTCAACCGGTAGGGTGCCGGCTCGCCGTCCGGCAGGACGACGACGTCCAGGTCGGAGGTCGCCGTACGCCGATCCGTGATGACGCTGCCGCCGAGGAAAGCTGCCCGTGCGCCGGGGTGGTGTTCTTCGACATCGGCGCGTGCGGCATCGATCGGGTCCATGAGGGGATTGTCGACTGAGGGTCGATCGAGCGCACCGCGGTTTGACCCTGGAAGCTGGGGCCTAGGGCTATCGGACGCGGCGGGTAAGAGCCTTTGCGAGCAGATCAGTCGATGCCGTCACCGTCCACGTTCCAATGTTGGGGGAGGATCGACTCGCAGAAGACGCAGACGAAGTCCTCTTCCCGCACGATGTTGACCTGCCCGCAGCCAGGACAACGCCGGAACACGACACCGTGAGTGAAGCCGTCCGGGTGCGCGACGCCGATACGGATAAGAGCGGCAGTGACGGCACGCCATGAGGCGAGATCCGGGCAGTATCCCGTCGATTGGTTGCTGATTTCGGTGACCACCCACTCTCCGAGGGTCTGGGCGAAGGTCATTTCGCCTGCGCTGAGCACCGGTTGTGCGCCGGAACATGACACGTGTTCGCTGCGGCGGGGCGCCAGGCGCAGCAGGCCGTCAACGCCCACCACGAAGGTGAAGGGTTCCGCCGACTCCTCCAGCCCCTGGGTGGAGAGCCACCTGGACAGATCTTCGGAGGTACGGATCCTCTGGCCCTCGTCGCCGGACACTACGCGGGCCTTCAGCTCCGGCGGCCCCACGTACTCGTAGAGCCGCCCTTCCTTAGTCACGGCGTCACGCTACCGGCCGGTCGCGTCGAAGCTGGGCGAATTACCTCCTCCTGTTGGCACGCTGCGAGGGCAGTGGAGGTCCAGGTGGCACGGGCCGCGACGTCGGCGTGGGGCGTTTCTCCTGTGGGCGGCTCCGGGGCGTTGGGAGGGTCGGCGGTGCGGGCGCTCGGGGGCTGGTTGCGCCGGATCTACGAGTACCCCCACCGCCTTCGTCGGCTCAGCCCTTGGGCGACGCAGGCTGGTCTTGGGCGATGTGGTCGTTGCCGGCGGACAGCCCGCTGCCTGGATCGCCTCGCGGGCGGCGGCGCGGCTCACCTGGCTGGAATCCGGGTGGGCGTGGGCGATGACGGCGGCCAGCTCATCGGATGTGGAGGTGGGCGGCGCGGCGCGCGCGTCAGCGCGGGCAGGCGGCATCACCCGGTGGGTCGGGGGAGGGGCGCGCGTCGGGACTGGGACGGGCGCGGAGCGGCGGCAGCCGCGAAAGACGAGGTCAGGCTCTCGCGCCGGCCAGCGGGCGCGGGTGACGGTCGCTGAGGGCGGCGCGGACCAGGGCGCGGCCCCGGGCGGCGGTACGGGCGCGCTCGTCGACGGCGTCGGGCGGCACGGCGTCCGCGCCTGCGCAGGTGCGGCAGATGCCGTCGTACGGAGTCGGGCGCGCACACGCCGAGCACTCGTACCGGCGGGGCCGCGACGATACGGCCGCCGGTTTGACGGTTGGGGGCAGCTTGCGGGTCAGACGGTCGCGCAGGAGGGCAGACGCGCTGTGGACGCGTTCGGGCAGGCCGCCCAGCAGGGCGAAGCCGAGATCACGCGGACCCAGGCCACGCTCCAGCCAGGGCCCCACCAGCGGCGCGAGCGTCATGGCCTCTGCCGCGCCGAGGCGTAGGCGGGGCTCAGCCGAGGTCACCGTGTGGAGCACTGCTGCCGCCTCGGCGAGTGCCGGACTTGGGGGTGCGGGCGTGGTCTCGCGCCGCCCGCCCAGGGCCACGCGCCGGACGGGAAGGGTGGGTTCTTTCCCACGGTCCTTTACGGGGTGGGCGTCACGCGCGCCGTCGGCCGGTCGACCGGAGCCCGGGAGTACGGCACTCGGCACCACCTGGGCAGTCGCGTACGCGGTGTGCGGGGTGTCGTACACGTGACTTTCGCTGACGAAAGTGCCGTCCGGGCGGCGTACCCGTTCGACGCGGTAGTACCCGGCTGCGGTCAGCTCGCGCAGGGCCTTTGCCACGGCGATGCGGCCCTGCGGACTGGTGTCGGCCATGTGGCGGCCGTCCTCGCGCCAGCCGTCGGGGCGGGAGAGGAGGTCGGCCAGCAGGCCGCGGGCGGTGTAGGACAGCCGCCGGTCCTGCAACAACGCGTTGGGCAGGACCGTGAAGCCGCGCGTATGGCGGCTACGATGAATCTGCATGGGGAGCTTGGACTCCTTGTGCCGGACCCCGGAGCGT
This sequence comes from Streptomyces sp. NPDC093221, assembly GCF_044753885.1. Lineage (NCBI taxonomy): Bacteria > Bacillati > Actinomycetota > Actinomycetes > Kitasatosporales > Streptomycetaceae > Streptomyces > Streptomyces sp. NPDC093221. The sequence continues at coordinate 594,796 of NZ_JBIVOA010000001.1, forward strand.
TGGCGCGCTGCCGGGGTCACCCTATTGAGTTCGTCGGTGACAGAACGTACCACGCGGTTCGCCCAAGATCGACTGCTCTTGGGCGACTTGCGATCAGGCGGAACGTTCCTCCCGAGAACGAGGAAGCCGACGTCGGCGTGAAGCGAGTACACGGCGTCCTCCCTCGGTCAGCGGTCCGAGCTGCGCCCGGCGGTGGGAGCGGACGGTACACCCTTTTCCCGGATGGGCCTGCGACGCCGATTCCCGTATGGTCCTGGCGCCCCGCGGGATCACGGTCCGGCGGGTCACTCCGTGGTGAAGGGCGCGTAACCCACCGGCAGCTCGCTGACCTGCAGATCTGAGAAGACCAGGGTGAGACGGTGGGCGTTGGTCTCGATGCAGACCTCATGGAAGTCGATCCCGATGCTCTGCTTCCAACGACGTGCGGTCTCGGACTCGGAGAGGACGGTGGCGCCCGGGTAGAGGGCGTGCCACTTCACGCCCCAGACGTATCCATCGAGGTCGACGCCTGTCTCGTAGTCGATGAGGCGCTCGTCCAGCGAGGAACGCCAGGTCTCCGGCTGCACCGTCGTCTGGCAGCGGGCTTCGACGCAGTACTTGAAGAGGTACCGCACGTAGGCCGGTTCGATGCCGGTGCGGGGATCTGCCGTCATGTGAACAATGACCTCGTAGTCCCGCATGTAGCTGGTGTAGCCGTGATGCACCACTGCGCTGTCGAAGGCATCGTTCAGCAACTGTTCGAGGAGTGCGGCATCCATGTCGCTGTTCTACTGCACGTGATCAGCTGTCCGTGATCGGTCCCTGTCGGGAGAGAGATAGCCGGCGGCGGGTCCTGTCGACCTCGGTGACGACGAGCGTCATCTCCTCGCCGATGCGGACGACGCCCGACAGCACCTCCTCGGGCCCTGCAATGAGGTGTTCCCGGTGAACGAACCCCTCGATTCCCTCGATCCCGTCGACCCGGACGAAGGCGCCGAACGGCACCACCTTGGTCACCTCGCCGCGCAGTTCCTGCCCCACCACGACGCGGTCGGCGAACCCCTGGAAGGGGTCCGGCTGCATCGCACGCAGTGACAGCCTGGCCTCCAGGTTCCACGTGTCGAACTGGAGGAATTCGCACGTCACCCGCTGCCCGACCTGGACAACCTCGGTTGCCTCGTCGAAGGACTGCCGGGAAAGTTCGGGGTAGGTGATGAACCCGACGCCGGGGAAGAGCGGGTGGCTGGGGCCGTCGTCAAGGGCTACGAAGACCCCGAACGGCTCGATCACCGCGACGGTGCCGGACAGCGTCGCGCCCGGGGCCAGCGATGCGAGGAAGGCCCACAGCTCCGGGTGCTCAGGCACGCCGCTCATGCGGTTCACCTTTCAGCTTCACACCGACCGCCCCGTACGGAAGGCTGTTGCCCTGGCCCGCAGCTTACGGGGACAGCAGGTCCAGGCGGTTCGGGCGGGCGATCTGGTGTCCATAGCTCCTGGCGCCGGGTAGGGGTGGGGCATGGGGATGTTCAGCGGAAAACGGGCCGGCCAGCGGGAATTTCCGCCGGAGTTGGTCGACGAGGCCAGGGCCAATCCTGGAGGCTGGGTCTACGAGATCGACGGGGAGATGGTCGACGACCCGAACGGGGACGTGCCCCCCCCGAGGCCATCATCGGAGCGTGGCAGGTCAACGCACTCGGGAAGATCTACGGTGACTTCCAGCCGAATCCGAACTACCGGCCAGGAGCGGAGGGCCCGTAGCCCGGCGTCGGTGTGCCGGAAGGCCCAGGCCACCACGGCGCAGTCATAAGGCGATTACTCGTCCTCCAGTCGCCGGAGGATTTGCTCGAAGTCGCCTTCGTCGAGTACGCCGCTGATCGCCTCGGTCATATTGGCGGTGCCGGCCTCGCGGACGATCAGCCCGTCCGAGCACCAGAAATAGCGACCTCCCGCCTCCTCACCGGTCTGGGGCCCACCTTTCCATCAGGCGCTGCACCTCGGCGACGGTAAATACGGTCGCGCTCCAGCGTGAGCCGTCAGTGAGGCGGACCTCGACGTCGACGTTGCACACCGCGTCCAGATCCTCGCCCGCACTCGGCAGGAAGGACGCCACGAAGCGATCCGTGCGGACCCGGTACCAGGGCTCGTCCCACCAGCCCTCGGCTGCCTCGGAAGGCGCATCGTCGGTCATCGCGCGAGTATGCCGAGCCGGGGTCCTGGCGCTCAACCGACTTCTCGTCACGGTCCGCCGGGATGCGTCCGCGATTCCGTGCCAACGTCCCGGCGCAGTCGCCCGACCAGGGAAAGTCGCACCTGAATACGCTTCCCCACCGCCGTGACGACGAGGTACAACAGCACCTCCGCCACCTGACCGCCGCGCCGAACAGCCGAGAGAGGAGGGCTCATGCATTCGCCAGTCGCGCGCCGCTGGGTCCTCAACCAGGCTCGTAAAGCGATGCGCTGACGCTTCGTCAGCCTGAGCAATCACCCGGTCCGAGAGGAACGGCCGCTCGCCCCGACCGAGGCCAGCACCTTGCCGTCCGTCAGGTCGGCGAGATCAACCGGCACCACGTCGAGCAGTGGGAACGCCAAGAGCGAGGCTATGCGGCCGCCACCCTGACGACCTGGCGCAGCACCCTGCACCTGATCGTCGGTGACGCCGTGGACGACGGGCTGCGCGAGACGGACCCGGCCGCGCGGCGCAGGGGACGCGTCAAGGGGGCCGGGCGGTCGCGCAACCGTGGGCCGGAGAAGGTGATCACAAACGCGCTCGGCATCCTGCTCATCGCCGAGCGCGCCGCGCTGCTGACCGGACGCGACGACGAGTTCGTCGCCGTCGTCACCAAGGGCTACACCGGTGTCCGCTGGGGTGAACTCATGGGCCTGGAGACGCAGTTCATCCGGCCCGGCATCCCCGCCCGGGGAAATGAACCCCGGCTCCCCGGCCGCGGCGCTCGACGCGCTGCTGAGCTCTCACCGGGCAACGCCTCTCAGTGAAGTCCGGTACGAGCAGAGGCAGTTGAAATCCTCCACCGGGTTTCCCCCCAGGCTGGCCCGGAACACCCCTGAACTGCCGCCCTCCGAGCGGGGAACGGCGGAGCTCGAATCCCCAGCCTCTCCGTCGCCGTGACGAGACCGGGACCGGGACCTCATCCTGATCCGCTGTGATGGCGCGGGCGTTCCGCTCACGAGAGCCGGTTCCGCCTCACGGTCGATGTGAACGGTGCCATGTCGTGAGGCTGGCCTGACAATGCCGCCGTGCGGTCATCCTCCCGGAAAGACCCGGCGGGCAGGGTCGCCAGTTGGGCACCGGGCCGGACGGCCGACTCTTCCAGCGCGTCGGAGGTCACTCAGCCGACGGCACGTGGCGAGGTGCGTAGGTCGTCGCCTTCCGTGGACCAGAACCGCATGGAATTGACTGGCCTCGATTAGTGCGTGCACGGCAAGATCGGCCGTGTGATACGCCATGCCCATGACGATGCCGAGCTGCTGGCTCTCGTTCGCCGCTATGTCACGCCCGAACGGCGGTACCTGAAACTCGGCGGCGCTCTGCTGCGCATGCAAGATCCTGAGTATGACCGATTCATGCGAGATCTCTGCGAGGACGCGAGACTCATCAACGCGGACGAGATCGCCATTCTTCTTGAGGGCGGCTGGCGAGAGCGCAGAACTGCTGCTTGGTTCGTAGCTGTCTCTCGTCGAACCGAGTTCCGGGAACACCTTGGCAATCTCCTGCTGGCCAGCGAGGTCTGCTGCACTGGGCTGGCCTATAGCGTGACCCTGGCCAGTTTCGGTACGGCGCGTGACGCTGAGCTGCTCGCCGCCTACCTCGATCGCTACCTCCGCCGCCCTGACCTCGCGTACGACCAGGCTGTGGTCATGGCCGCTCTCCGGTTCATCGACCTGAATCTGGCAGCTGATCAAGCAGACCGCTTCTTGGGTCCGGGCGGCTCGTGGCAGCAGTGGCTCCAGGATGCGCCTCATATGCAGAGCGACACGGACCCAACTCCCTCCTATCTGAGCCTCATTCGTCGGCTTTGCGCATTGGTCGACGAATGCGCTGGGGCGGGATGACGGCCCCATCTCGTGGCCGTTTCGTTGGACCATGGCCCGCCGCTCCGACAGGCCACCCCACCCCATTGCGGTTGAATGGGTGGGGGTGGTGTGTCTAACCCTGCGATCGCGTCCCTCGGCGTCGTCGGCGCAGGTAGCACAGTGTCGGCCCGTCGTCGGCCTCCCCGGCGGCGGGCCGGCTCGCTCGCCCTCGAACAGTTCATCTGCCGTGCGTTCGGCTCACAAGCTGAAGAGGCCGTCCTGGACGTATTCCACGACGCGCCGCTGCGGGTAGAACAGGCCCAGGAGCATGAACGTCTTGGGGTGGGCCGCGATGTTCCCGACGAAGAAGTGGACGGCCCGGTCAGAGGTGAAGATCTCGTCGAACCAGCGTTGCCGTAGCTTGTTCAGAACTTCCTGCTCGCCGTACTTGCGCAGGGACCTGCGGTACGACGCTCCGGCTTCCCAGTCCTGAAGCCCCATGTGGTGGCCCGGACAGCGGAGAGACCCGAGGCCGTGCACTATTCGGCTGGCTTTCTGCCTCGATCGAGCGGCGGCGGTCAGGATCGAGCCGGACTCGCATGCGATGTACTCAGGCGCCCCGCGAGTGGCTGATCCATGGCACCGGACGCCGGGGACGTGGCTTCGTCCATGGGCCCGTCGCTCCGGCCGCGACCGCGTGACAGCGCCGCAGCTCGGCGGAGGGTAGGGCGGCCCCGACCACGATCTTCTCCCAAGGCCCCCCGCAAACGCCGTGAGGGGCAGTCTTCCGAAATCGGAAGACCGCCCCTCACGTGCAGTGTCACCAGTCGGGGTGGCGGGATTTGAACCCACGGCCTCTTCGTCCCGAAGCAGTTAGGGCAGCCGTGTGAGCTGTGCCTGCACTGCGGTTTACCTGGGTGAACAGTCCACTAGCGTCCGCGGAAGTCCACTGGAGTCCGGGGCCGTTGTAGCGCAGTTAGACACGCAGTCGGTCGCTACTTCCGGCCGCAGACGGTTCCACGTACACGGCTCCGAAGACCCGTGCGTCCCCAGTATTACTGCTGTTCAAAGGTATGAGAGCTCACTAGCGTGCCACAGAGGTCCACAATTAGGCCGCGTGCCCAATAGGAAGCTACCCCAGCAGGATTTCCTCAGGGCGCCGGTTCGTGACCGCGCTCTCTCGCACGGTCAGGATGTGTTCGAGGCAGGCTTCGAGGTCTCCACCATGGTCATCCCGGGCCATGCTTCTGAGTTCGTGAGCTAGATCCGTTCCGTTGATGAGGACGATCGGGTACTGGTCTTCCACCATCTCGGTCTGCGCGGGTACGGAATAGGCTCCGGTCGTGACGTACACGCCGATCCAGCCGCGTCGAAGCCTGGCCACCACGCGAGCGATCTGTTCGGCCGTCACTAGATTGTCGAGTTTGACGCATTTTGCCTGTCCGAGAACGACGAGGCTGGTCCCAGCCAATCCGCTGCCGATGTCGAGTCGCCCTACGAAGTCGGCTCCTCCGTCACCGGATCGTCGCGTCAGCCACCCCTCGACGTAGCTGTTGCCAGCGCCGCGCAGAACACGGGATGCAACTGCGGAGGCTACGGCTTCGAAATCATGCTTGCGCCCGTCAAAGTACTTGTAGATCAACTCCAAGTCCTTGGCCACGGTACTGCCCGGAGTGGGCCGCTGATCAGCCACCTTTGTCACCTTGGCACGGGCGACCCGCCGCCGGAGCCTAGGCAGCGATGAGCTTCCGTGCTTGACCCACTCGCGCCAAGCCCGGGGCGCAAGTTCCACTGACGCCGCGTCGCTCATGGATTTGTTCCTACGGGCGTCGATCCACTCCCAGGCGACCTTGTCGTCCTCGTCGGTGAGGTCGATGAGAGCGATGTCGTACACGTAGTTCGTGAACGTTGTGTGCTGGCTGCCGCCCCACTGCACCAGGCGCTCGGCCCGCTCGATGACGCCCAACCCACAGAACTCGACATGTCCCTTGACCTTGCCACTGCGCGTGGCCGCGCGGAATAGCAGCAACGGGACGGCGGCTGCGCGCTCCTCAGGGGTGTGCGCCTGGTGTCCGTTGAAGGCATCGAGCAGCGCCGCATTGCCAGTGGTCCTGCCGGGTGCAACCGTTGTGGTTGGCTTGTGATCACCGAAGTAGCGGACGTGCCCGTTATCCATGTCGAACATGTCGTGCCACGGCGTCTGGTCGCTGCCGGCCTTCCAGGGACTCGACCTGATGAGAATCACCGGCCGGCGCACGCCGCTTCGCGTCTGGACCTTCGCCATGCCATTGATGCCAGCCTCCAGCAAGGCCCGGGCCCGCTCCGGAGAGTGAGTGACGTGATGGAAGTTGGGGTATCCGTCGATCGTCGTTGGCTTCGGGTCTTTGCTGCTCGCGTAGCGATAGACCTGCCCAACACGCAACCGACCACCCATCATGTACCCCCCGCACAGAACCAGACCAACCATCTCTATGAGAGTAGTAGACAGCACTGACGGGTGATCCAGATCCGCGAAAACCTGAGCTTGGCCCGTTTGATCTAGGGGCAGTTGGGTGTCTGAGCTGCAGGCGGCGGCCCTTGAGGGGCCGACGCGACCGCCTGATTGACCGCCTGACCTGGCACGGGGCGAGCACAACTAGTAAGTCTTTGTATCAGCGCCTGTGGCCAAAATACCCAATGCTCAGTATGACGTTGCTGTAACGGGCCGCAAGTCCGTAGAAGACCAGGCTTGACCCTTAAGTCGGGCATACAATGGTGACAGGTGACCGCTGGTCGACGGAAAGCGACGGATCGATGATTGAGCCGAGGATCTACTTCTCCGAGCACTTTGGTATTTCATCAAAAATCCTAACCGACTACGGGGCATTCGATATCTGCATTGTCTCCGACCTTCCTATGTTCATCGACCCATTCCTTCTATTCACGAGCAAAAAATCCGAGTATCAAGCCCTGCACGATCAAATTGTCATCTATCTTCAGTTCCTTCAGAAAAAATCGAGGGCCGGACTCTCTTCTGGAGAAATTAAGAATTGGTATCACTTCAAGGAGGTGAAGCAGAACTGGCTCGGATTCACCCTTTTCGGCAATAATGGGCATGCGCTAGGTAGGACTTTTGCCGAGTCCTTGAACAAATCCCTTGGTGATATTCTGGGCAACGTAGGGAATGAGCGAGGGGTCAGTACGCATTTGGAAAAGCTTGCTCTGGTAGGACCGCGCGTCGGGCGCGACTGTGTCAGTGACTTCACTACAAACCTGATCAAACACTACCTTTTGCGCTATACTGAGATATTTGCGCGGGAATACATGCGTGACGAAGATTGTAGCCTTTTCGCGGTGCCGCGATCTGCATTCAACTATGCAACAGAGACTTGGGAAACGCGGACATATTTTTTGCCGGATCTGCGCAATGATTTTCTTATTTTGACGCCCACGGACATGCTTACTCGTGACGACACCTGGATTAGTCGAGAAGACCTCCTTAGGCGATTCAAGACGCTACCGGCGGCCATCGAAGACGATCAAACGAGAGCGCAGGTGAACAACTACTTTGCCCGCGTCTTCTACAAAAAGCAAACTGTCAAGGATCGAAATGTTGCGATCGACCGCATAATCAAGGAGTTTCCCGAACTAGTGGATTTGTACATTGGACTCAAGGAGCAAGAAGGGGATGAAGCTCGCGCCATCAGTAAGGCGAAAACAGACGACACGCACAATGTTTTGGTGGCGCAGGTAAAGCGGGCGGTTCCGGATCTTCAAGCAAAGACTGACTTTTATGAGAAGCCGTGGACTAGTTATGAAGAAGCCCTGGAAAGAGTTCTGTGTTTCAAGGACTACATCGAAAACAAGGACGGGTACCGGCTGATAAATAGAGCAGGCGAGGGATTCTCAAAGGAAACCGAGGTTCAACTATTTTTCGGCTTGATCTGGTGCTATACGGAATTCGATGTGAATCGAGAGCCGAACAATGGAAGAGGGCCTGTGGATTTCAAGGTTTCCTATGGGGCGGGGGATAAATCTCTCATCGAGTTTAAGCTGGCGTCGAACTCTTCGCTTGCCCGGAATTTGGAACGACAAGTGGAGATATATGAGGCCGCTAATGGAACCCGAACGTCGGTCAAGGTGATCCTGTGCTATACGCCTGAAGACCAAGAAAAGACGGCAAGGGTCCTAAGCGAACTTGGAATCCGCGACGACCCCTCGGTCGTCGTTATTGATGCTCGTCGGGATAATAAGCCCTCAGCGTCAAAGGCTTAGTCTGTGGATCCGCCCGCTCGGCTTGCCCTGGGGCGATGGCAGGTGGGATGGGAGTGCCGCACCGATCTCGCGACGCTCGTGCGGTCACCGGTGGGGCTTGGTCCATCCTGGAGCCTGAGCGCCCCCGCCAGAGGCACGTCTCTGGCCTCGGCCATGAGCTATCACCTCATGCTGCAGGCCAACCCACCCGCGGGCGCGCGCGGCGCTGGCCATGCAGAGCCGGCGGAGACAGGAGTGACTGCGCGCCCGGCCGCTCCGCCGGGCGCGCGTGAGCTTTGAAGAAATAGAGAAACTATGTTGAGTCGCCATGGTGCGCACCCGTGCGTTTGGTCTAGCTATCTTGTCCGGGCTGTCCGGGCTGTCCGGACAGCCCGGACAGCCGTGCGTGGCGTTGTCCGGGTTGCCTTCGCAGGTCAAAGAAGCAACCGGACCGTCGGACAGGTAGAGCACCGGGCCATCGCTCAATTGGCTTGAGCTTCGCAGGGAACTAGGCGGCTCGTGAAGCCGCCCGAGCACAGGTGCTTGTAAGCAGCCGCAACGGCTGGGGGCACCTCTTGGTGGGTCATGAGACCTTGCTTGGGATAGATCAGAAAGCGTTGAAGGGCACCCACCGTCATGTCGATGACCAGGTGCTCGTCTTGGATGGAAGCCATGTATTCGTCAAAGGTCCGTTGTGCGGATGCGCAGGTGAATTCGACGGAGGGCCAAATTTTGCGAGCCGTAGCGTAGGCGCGGCGCTCTTCGTAAGGCTTGCTGACCAGGAGGACTGAGGTGACGTCCACGCCGGCGACTTCCAGGAGCTCTCGGGAGAACGTGATGTTCTCGCCGGTGTTGCGGGCGCGAGGTTCTACGAGGATTGCGGAGTCTGGGACGCCGAGTTCGAGGGCGCGGTCGCGGTAGTGGGCCGCCTCGCCGCGGGGCATCTTGGCTTCGGTCGTGCGGCTGGTGGCGCTGGCAATGACGATCAGGGGGCCGAAGCTGCGGTGGTACATGTCGGCCGCGCTGTCTGCGACGCCCAGGTCGTGGCTGCCGAGGGCGATGGCCACCGAGCACAGGCGCGGCTCGTGGTGCATCTGGAGGTAGTCCCAGAGGATCAGGGCGTCTGCGCGGACTTCCGGTGAGAGGGTCACGCGGGGTCTCCGTCCTGGGCTGAGTCGGGCACTTTGAAGTCGTATTCCCAAGCGAAGCGGGATGCGGCATGGACGCCTAGGGCGAACTCCACGACAGTGCCGTCTGCTGTGTACGTGGTGCGGTGCAGCTCTACTACGGGCTCACCGGCCGGCAGCTTCAACAGGTCCACCTCGTCCGGGGTGGGCAGACGGGCGAAGATCCGTTCTCGCATGTGGTCGATCTCGTATCCCGCGTCGTACAACACGCGGAAGCCGCCGCCGCGGCCGGCGGGCCCCGGAGTCGGATCAACGATGCGCGTGCCCTCGACGTGCTCGGGGCGGTAGTAGCTGGTCAGCGTGTGGGTCGGTTGGTCGCCTTCCTTGACGAGCCGCGCTCGGGCGTAGACCTGGGCACCCTCCGGCAGTCCGAGCGCGTTGGTGACGAGCGCACTTCCCTCGATTCGGCTGACGGTCTGGGTCTGCTCGCCGCGGTGGTACGGCCGGCCGGAGGCCACGCGGTCGGCGATGAACGCCACCTCATCCCCATCGCGCCACTTGGCCTTGTCGTAGCGCGCGATGCCGAGCCGCTTCAACGGCGTCTGCTGACGTACGACCGTGCCGTGCCCCCGCGATGACGTGACGAGTCCTTCCGCTTCCAGCGCCTTGTATGCCATGTGAACGGTCGACTTCGAGCCCTCACCCGCTTCCACCAGCGTGCGGATGTGCGGCAACGGCTGACCAGGCTGTAGTCGCCGTTCCGAATCTCGTCGGCAAGACGGTCCGCGAGTTCTCGCCACTTCGACGCCATCGCGCCTCCTCTCAAGGCGTCCAGTCAAAGCAATGCCCGACGTCGACGCGGACACCGTGCGCCGCACCTGCTCGCGTATGGCCGACGCGGGCCAGCTCACCAGGGACGCCGGCGGGCGGTACTTCCCGGACACAGGCAGCCGGACAGCAGCCACCCCGGAGACGTCCGCGCTGTCCGACTGTCCGGCTGACCCCGCTGAGCAGCGGGAACTTCCCGGACACCTCGAAGAGGAACTGTCCGGGCTGTCCGGTCCCGACACGCTGAGGAGGACGTCGTGACGCTCGCCATTCCGGAGCGCGGTTCACTCGGTGACCCCGTGCTCTACCGAGTGGAGGACTTGCCGCGCGTCCTCCGGCTGAGCCGCAGCCGTATCTACGAGTTGATCCGTGCTGGTCGTCTCCGCACCGTGAAGGAAGGCCGCACCCGGCTCGTTCCGCAGTCCGCCGTCGCCGAATACGTCGCTCTACTGGAGCGCGAAGCGCAGGGAGAGAAATGACCAAGCGTCGCGCTCACGGCGACGGTGGCCTGTACTGGAGCGAGAAGCGGCAGCGTTGGATTGCTGCCGCCTCGCTCGGCTACGACGCGAGTGGAAAGCGCATCATGCGCCGTGGCAGCGGTCGGACCAAGACCGAGGCCAAGAACAAGCTGAAGGAAGTTCTGCGGGACTACGAGGACGGTCTCGCTATCGCACCCACCGGCTACACGGTGGAGAACGCGGTACGGGACTGGCTCATGTTCGGGTTGGCAGGCCGGGACGACAAGACCGTTGAGACCGCCTCTGGCCTCAGCCGGAATCACGTGATCCCTTCCCTCGGCGCTCGGAAGCTCCGAGACCTGAGCGCCGAAGACGTGGACAAGTGGCTTGCCGAGAAGGCCAAAGTGCTCAGTACCCGCACCCTGCAAAGCGTTCACTCCTGCCTGAACCGTGCCGTCAAAAGGGCCATGGCGCGCGACAAGGTCAAGCGCAACGTCGTGGAGCTGTGCCAAGTCCCCAAGGGGCAGCCCGGACGGCCGTCTAAGGCGCTGACGTTCGCCCAAGCCGAAGCTGTACTCACCGCAGCGGCCCGCACTCACATGCACGCGTACATCGTCGTCTCGCTGCTCACCGGCGCACGGACCGAGGAACTGCGGGCGCTCACCTGGGATCACGTCTTTCTGAAGGGAGACCCAACAGCGAATCCGCCGATCCCGCCCTACATGGCCGTGTGGCGGTCCGTGCGGTCCGGGGGAGATACAAAGACCAGGAAGTCTCGGCGCACCATCGCTCTGCCCATGCGCTGTGTAGAGGCGCTGTGGCAGCACTGGGAAGACCAGGGCTGGGACCGGCTCGCGGCCGGCGAGGCCTGGGAGGAACACGGCCTGGTCTTCGCCAGCGCAGTCGGAAAGGAGCAGGACGCCTCCCACGTACGCCGGGCGTTCAGGGCGGCTCTCAGCAAGGCTGAGGGGATCGACGCTGCCGACTGGACGCCCCGGGAGCTCCGGCACAGCTTCGTCTCGCTGCTCTCTGACAACGGCGTCCCGCTGGAGGAGATCTCCCGGCTGGTGGGGCACTCCAGCACGGCCGTCACTGAGGAGGTCTACCGGAAGCAGATCCGGCCGGTCATCCAGACCGGAGCCATCGCGATGGACCACATCTTCCGACGTGATCCAAAACCGTAGGCACTCACTTTGACACTCAGTACGAACCAGGGCCCCAGACTCATCGAGTCTGGGGCCCTGACCTGCTGCTTTACCGTCGGGGTGGCGGGATTTGAACCCACGGCCTCTTCGTCCCGAACGAAGCGCGCTACCAAGCTGCGCCACACCCCGGTGCAACGGGGTTTACTTTAGCGGACGGGGGGCTGAGGGCGAAATCCGGTTTCTTCGGGGGGCGGGGCGGTGGTGGTCGAGGAGGATCAGGAGGAGGGAGAGAGCGGCGAAGGCGAGGGCGAGGAGGAGGGCGGTGAGGAGGGTGGCGGGGTAGCCGCGGGTGTCGACGTCGAGGAAGGGATAGGGGTAGCCGGAGAAGGGGCCGCGGATGAGGGCGAAGGCGAAGTAGGCGAGGGGGAGCAGGAGCCATTGGCCGGCGTAGCGCCAGGGGAAGCGGCCGGGGGCGGTGAGCAGGAGCCAGTCGAGGACGACCGTGAGGGGGGTCACGGTGTGGAGGAGCTGGTTGGAGAAGGCCAGGGCGCCGGTGCGGGCGCCCAGGGCCTCGGACTCGGAGAAGTCGCTCGCTTCATTGGCGAGGACGAGGTGGTAGACGAGGCCGGTGATCACGATGCAGAGCAGGACGGCGCCGTGGATCAGCGGGGGGATCGGAGGACGCCGGGTCCAGGTGCGGTACGCGGACCAGGCGAAGGTCAGCGCGATCGCCGCGTTGGTGAGGACCGTGAAGTACGTGAAGACCCGCAGCGGCGGGAAGTGCGCGCACTCGATGGTGATTCCCGTCACCGCCGCTGCCGCGATCAGCAGCCGGAAGGCCGCCACGTACGAACGGGGGATTGCAGGCATGCCTCACCGTACGAGACGGCGGACGGCGGGACGGGTCAGCGGCTGGTGAGCGTCAGGAGTGTCGCCTCGGGCGGGCAGGCGATACGGACCGGGGTGAAGCGGTTGGCGCCGCAGCCCGCGGAGACGTGCAGGTAGGACGTGGAGCCGGTGGCCGTATGGGTGGACAGGCCCTTGACGCGGTCGGTGTCGAGGTCGCAGTTGGTGACCAGCGCGCCGTAGAAGGGGACGCAGATCTGGCCGCCGTGGGTGTGCCCGGCGAGGATCAGCGGGTAGCGGTCGGAGGTGAAGGCGTCCAGGACGCGCAGATAGGGCGCGTGGACGACCGCCAGATTGAAGTCGGTGTCCGGGTCGGGGCCGCCCGCGACCGCGGCGTAGCGGTCGCGCTTGATGTGCGGGTCGTCCAGGCCGGTGAGGCCGAGCACGGGGCCGTGGTCGAGCTTGAGCTGCCCGCGGGAGTTGCTCAGGCCGACCCAGCCCGCCGCGTCGAACGCGTCGCGCAGCTCGCCCCAGGGGTTGCGCAGGACGCCGTGCGCGGCGCGGTCCTTGCCGTTCAGACCGTGCTGGCCGCGTGCCTTCTCCACCAAGTACCGGGCGGGATTACGGAACTTGGGGCCGTAGTAGTCGTTCGACCCGAAGACGTACGTGCCGGGGAACTGCATCAACGGGCCCAGCGCGTCCAGGACTTCGGGTACGGCGGTGGGGTCCGACAGATTGTCCCCGGTGTTGACGACCAGGTCGGGGCGCAGGCCCGCCAGCGACTGGAGCCAGCGGCGCTTCTTGTTCTGGCCCGACACCATGTGGATGTCGGAGACCTGGAGGATACGGATCGGGCGCATGCCCTCGGGCAGCACCGGGATGTCGACGCGGCGCAGGCGGAAGGACCGCGCCTCGAAACCGGCCGCGTACGCCAGGCCGGCCGCGCCGGCCGCCGTCACACCGAGGGGAATTCCGTATCGCGCGCGCATACGTCCATCGTGTCAGAGTCCGGGCCGTACGCGCGCCAAGGCCCCTCGACCGGTGCCGGGCGCACCCTTCAGCCGGGCGCACCCTTCAAACGGGCGCCCTTCAGCCGGGCGCACCCTTCAGACAGGAGCCCCCTTCAGCCGGGCGCCCTTCAGCCACGGCGCACCCTGCCACGGCCAGCCGCACAGCCCCCCGACGGGCAGTCGCCCCCCACCTCCCTCGTATATGCGGCGCGACCGCCCCGCAGGGATGCGAAACTCGGCGTATGACCACCACGCTCAAGCAGCGACTGCACGACGACCTCACCAAGGCGATCAAGGGACGCGACGAACTGCGCTCCGCCACGCTCCGGCTCACCCTCACGGCCATCACGAAGGAGGAGGTCGCGGGCACCACCGCGCGCACCCTCTCCGACGACGAGGTGCTGAAGGTGATCACGCGCGAGGCGAAGAAGCGGCGGGAGGCGGCCGAGGCCTTCGCGCAGGGCGGCCGGGCGGAGTCGGCGGAGCGGGAGCGCGCCGAGGGCGAGGTGCTGGCGGAGTACCTGCCCAAGCAGCTCGGGGACGAGGAGCTGACCGCGATCGTGCGGGACGCCATCGCCGAGTCGGGGGCCGAGGGACCGCGCGCCATGGGCGCCGTCATGAAGATCGTCAACCCGAAGGTGGCCGGGCTCGCGGAGGGCGGCCGGGTCGCCGCCGAGGTGAAGCGCCAGCTCGCGGGCTGATCCGCGCACTCATCAAAAGACCTCACGCGTAAGGGGCGCCCTCCCAGGAGGGCGCCCCTTACGACGTCACTTATGCGCGGGCCGACGCCTCACACCTGCGTCGACCTGCGTCGACCTGCGTCGGCCCGCATCGGCCCGCGTCGACCCCTACGTCGCCCCCGTCGTACCCCCCGCCCGGCCGTTCCCGCCGCCTGTGGTCAGGCCGGGGAAGGTCGGGAAGGGGTTGGGGCTGCCGTTGGTGGCGCCGTTGGCACCGGTCGCGCCCACGGTCGTACCCGTCGTCGTACCGCCGTTGGTGCCGCCGCCGGCGGCGCCCGCCGTGATGGCGCCGGTGGTCGTGCCCATCGTGGTGACGCCGCCGGGGCCGTGGCCGCGGCCCTTGTGCTTGTTGTCGGTGTTGGTGGCGTTGCCCGGGTTGTTCGGATCGGGCGACGCCGGGGGGTTCTTGCCCTTGTCCTGGATGTTGAGCGGCACCGTCACGAAGCTGAGCACCGGCTTGCCCTCCAGGGACGCGGAGACGGCGTCCTTCCAGATGGGGGCGGGGCCGTCGGCGCCGTACACCAGCGGGTAGTACTTGCCGCCGATGGTGATGTTCTTCATCTTCTTGGAGTGCTTGGGGTCACCCATCCATACGGCCGCCGCCATGTTCGGCGTGTAGCCGGCGAACCAGGCCGCCCACCGGTCGTCGGTCGTACCGGTCTTACCGGCGGTGTCCCGGCCGTCGTCCAGGTTGGCCGCCTCGCCCGTACCGTCGTCGACGACGCCCTTGAGCATCGTGTTGATGGTGTCGGCCGTGTTCTGCGACATCGCCTGCGAGCAGAGCGACTTGGGCACCGTCAGCTTCTTGCCGCCCGCCGCCGTCACGGACTGGATGGCGATCGGCGTGCAGTAGACGCCGCGGTTGGCGAAGGCGGCGTACGCGGCGGCCACATTGAGCGGCGACACCTCGTTGGTGCCGAGGGTGAGCGAGGCGATCTGGTTCAGCGGCTTGCCGTCGGCGCGGTTGAGGCCCAGCTTGGTCGCCATGTTGACGATCGGGCAGAGCCCGGTCTGGCTCTCGAGCTGGAGGAAGTAGGTGTTGATCGACTTCTTCAGCGCCTCGGGCATCTGGTACGGGCCCACCTCGGACGGGTCCTCGTTGCCCGTCTCGTCGGTGCCGTGGATCGTGTTGTTGTCGCAGGTCGTGACGTCGGGGTACGTCATCTTGTTCGGCGACGGCTCCGACTGGTCCGGCTTGTAGCCCGCTTCGAGCGCCGCGGCGGCCGTGATCGGCTTGAACGTCGAACCGTTCTGGAAGCCCTGGCCGCCGCCCATGTTGGCGTTGACCGAGAAGTTGATCTGCGTCTCGTTCTTGCCGAAGCCGTACGGCTTGCTCTGGCCCATCGCGACGATCTTGCCGGTGCCGGGCTCCACCAGGGTGACGGCGGCGGCGATGGCGTCGCTCTTGTAGACGTGCTTGCTGATGCCGTCCAGCACACCCGCCTGCGCCTTGGGGTCGAGCGTGGTCTTGATGGTCAGACCGCCGGTGTCCCAGGTCTTGGCGCGCTCCTCCTTCGTCTTGCCGAAGGCGGCGTTGGTGAGGAAGGTGTTGCGCACGTAGTCGCAGAAGAAGCCCGCGCCGTTGACGGCGGTGATGCAGCCGTTCTTCGGCGAGCTGACCTTCAGGCCGAGCGGCGCCTTCTGCGCGGTGGCGGACTGCTCAGGGGTGATGTCCTTGAGCTGCGCCATGCGTGCCAGCACCGTATTGCGGCGCTTGAGGGCTTCCTGCTCGTCGTTGATCGGGTCGTAGCGGCTCGGCGACTGGACCAGGCCCGCCAGCAGCGCGGCCTCGGTGAGCGACAGGTTCTTGGCGTGCTTGCTGAAATACCGCTGCGAGGCCGCCTCGACGCCGTACGCCTGCTCGCCGAAGAAGGTGATGTTGAGGTAGTTCTCCAGGATCTTCTTCTTGCCGAGTTCCTTCTCGACCTGGATCGCGTACTTCATTTCCTTGATCTTGCGGCCGATCGTCTGCTGGGTGGCGAGGGCGACCTTGTTGGGGTCGTCGCCCGCCTCCTCCACGAAGACGTTCTTCACGTACTGCTGCGTCAGGGTCGAGGCACCCTGGGTGCCGCCCTCCGACGCGTTGTTGCTGAGCGCGCGCAGGATGCCCTTGGGGTCGAGCGCGCCGTGCTCGTAGAAGCGCGAGTCCTCGATGGCGACGATGGCGCTGAGGACATTGGGGCTCATGTCCTCGATCGGGACGACGGTGCGGTCGCGCGAGTAGACCGTGGCGATCAGGCCGCCGTGCGCGTCCAGGATCTTCGACGCCTGGCTGAGCGGCGGGGTCTTCAGCTCGCCCGGCAGGTCGTCGAAGCCGGCCGCGGTGCCCTTGGCCGACAGGCCGAGCGCGCCCACGGCGGGCAGCGCGATGCCCGCGAGGACCACGCCGGAGAGCACGCTGACGCCGAGGAACTTGGCGGCCTGCTGGGCTGTGCTCAGCCCCCCGCCCGATCGCTTGTGTGCCATGGAGGCAGCCTACGTTGCGATTCCCCGGACGTGCGCCCAACTGTTCGCCTACTCTGTAACGGACAGGGCGCGATCGTCGGGCGCGTTCCTGCCTTCCTTCGTCACTCTTGTGAGTGATGAGAACTGCCCGAAATTCGGCATATGCCGAGGGACTTGTCCCTTATGGCGAGACGATGTGTGCTACTTCGCCTCTTAAGTCCGATATTGGTGCCACATAAGCCCGCCTCACTCCGTTGGGTGATCTCCCGCGCACGCATAGTCCGTTCGGGCCATGCAAGATTGGGCCGGAAAGGGCTGTTGCGCCGCGCCTACCTTCCGTAACGTCCTCAACTGGCAACGGTGAATATGCCGCTTGCCGCCGTGGGGGAGCCTCGATTCGGGAGAGGACGGCGCCAGCATGAGTAGCTGGGTAACCGACTGGAGCACGCAGGCGGCGTGCAGGACCACAGATCCGGACGAGCTGTTCGTCCAGGGCGCGGCTCAGAACAGGGCCAAGGCGGTGTGCACCGGCTGCCCGGTGCGGACCGAGTGCCTGGCGGACGCGCTCGACAACCGGGTGGAGTTCGGCGTGTGGGGGGGTATGACCGAGCGTGAACGCCGTGCGCTGCTGCGACGGCGCCCCATGGTGACCTCGTGGCGCAGACTGCTGGAGACGGCACGCACCGAGTACGAGCGCAGCACCGGCCTCATCCCGCTCGACGACGAGGACGACTACGCCGCCGCGGGCTGACGACCGGTCAGAACCGCACCATCACGTACGTGGTCCGGCCCCGCCTCACCGCGCGGTCCGACCTCGCACCACTACGCGGCCGCGGGCCGACCGTCCGCCAACTGCTCGCCGATCGCCCGCAACCCGGTCAGATCGTGTACGTCACCGGGCAGCGCTGTCACGTCCACCATGGGCACCTCCGGGTGGACGGACACAAAGCGGTCGCGCGTGCGTCGTTCACGCGCGACCACCTGCATGCGTTCGGCATGGAGGCGCAGCAATCCGGCGGCCAGCCGTTCGGTACCGGCCGCGGTCGCTGTGCTGGACGTGCTCGCTGTGCTGGACGTGCTCGCTGTGCTGCCCGTGCTCGCTGTGCTGGACGTGCCTGAGCCGCTGGCGCTCGAGCTGCCGGCGGTGCTTGCCTGACTGGACGCGGAGGCCCGCTGGGAGTCAGCCTTCCCGGTCGGATGATCCACAATGCCGCCGTCCGCAAGATTTTCTTCCAGCGCCTCCTCCAGGGCCTCGGCGGCGGCCAGCGCCCGCTCCGCGGTGAGGTGCGCGGCGCCGCTGCCGTGGACGCGGTTGAGGACGAGACCGGCGAGCGGCATGTCCTCGGCCGCCAGGCGTTCCACGAAGTAGGCCGCCTCCCGAAGGGCGTCCCGCTCCGGGGCGGCGACCACCAGGAAGGCCGTGCCCGGCGCCTGGAGCAGCCGGTACGTGGCGTCGGCGCGGGTCCTGAAGCCGCCGAACATGGTGTCCATGGCGGCCACGAAGGTCTGCACGTCGCGCAGCAGCCCGGCGCCCATCACCTTGCTGAGGGTGCCGGTCATCATCGACATCCCGATGTTGAGGAATTTCACCCCGGCCCGGCCGCCGACCTTGGCCGGGGCCATCAGCAGCTTGATGAACTTGCCGTCGAGGAAGGAGCCGAGCCGCTTGGGCGCGTCCAGGAAGTCCAGCGCGCTGCGGCTCGGCGGGGTGTCGACGATGATCAGGTCCCAGGCGTCCTGGGCCCTGAGCTGGCCCAGCTTCTCCATCGCCATGTACTCCTGCGTGCCCGCGAAACCGGCCGACAGGGACTGGTAGAAGGGGTTCTCCAGGATCGCGCGGGCCCGCTCCTGATCGGAGTGCTGGACCACGACCTCGTCGAAGGTCCGCTTCATGTCCAGCATCATCGCGTGCAGCGAACCGCCGGCGGACCGATCGATTCCGGCCACCTCGCGCGGAGTGTTGTCCAGTTCGGTCAGGCCCATGGACTGGGCCAGCCGCCGCGCCGGGTCGATCGTGAGTACGACGGCCGTACGGCCGCGCTCGGCCGCGCGTACGCCCAGGGACGCGGCGGTCGTCGTCTTGCCGACACCGCCGGAACCGCAGCACACGATGATCCGCGTCTTGGGGTCGTCGAGCAGCGGGTCGATCTCCAGCACGGGGCTCTCCAGGCTCATGGGTCAGGCCTCGTCTCCGGTGTCGGTGTCTTCGTCCGGGTGAGCGGCGGATTCTCCGCGGGCGCCGTCCTTGGCGAAGGTGCCGCCGAAGCCCGGCACGGCCTGCTTGCGCAGGCTGTCGGCCAGCCGGTAGAGCCCGCCGAGGTCCACGCCCTCGCCGATCAGCTCCAACTCCCGTACGGGAAGGCCGAGTCCGCCGATCTCGGCGCGCTGCTCGCGCTCCAGGACCACCCGCTCGGCGTGCTCGTACGCCTGGGCGAGCAGCGGGTCGACCAGCCGCTCGGCGACCCCGCCGCGCCGGGCGCCGCCGAGCCCGGCCTGGGACAGCGCCTTGGCGACGGCCGTGCGCCGCTTGCCGACGCCGCCACCGCTGCCGCCCGCCGGGAGGTCGGTGACCTGGGCGAGGGCGGCGTCCTCCAGGAGGACGGGGCGCACCATGTTGACGATGACGGCGCCCACCGGCAGCCCGGCGGAGCGCAGGTCCGCGACGCCGTCCATCGTCTCCTGGACCGGCATCTCCTCCAGGAGCGTCACCAGGTGGACGGCGGTCTGCGGGGACTTCATCACGCGCATCACGGTCTGCGCCTGGTTGTGTATGGGGCCCATCCGGGCCAGCCCGGCGACCTCGTCGTTGACGTTGAGGAAGCGGGTGATCCGCCCGGTGGGCGGGGCGTCGAGCACCACCGCGTCGTACACCGGCCAGCCCGCCTTGTCCTTGCGGCGGACGGCCTCGCAGACCTTGCCGGTCAGCAGCACGTCCCGCAGCCCGGGGGCGACGGTGGTGGCGAAGTCGATCGCGCCGAGCTTCTTGAGCGCGCGCCCGGCGCGGCCGAGCTTGTAGAACATGTCCAGGTAGTCCAGCATCGCCAGCTCGGCGTCGATGGCCAGCGCGTGCACCTCGCCGCCGCCGGGTGCGGAAGCGATTTTCCGCTCCTGGTACGGCAGCGCCTCGGTTTCGAAGAGCTGGGCGATGCCCTGCCGCTCCTCCACCTCGGCCAGCAGCACACGCCGTCCCTCGGACGCGAGCGCGAGGGACAGCGCGGCGGCGACCGTGGTCTTTCCCGTGCCGCCCTTGCCCGTCACGATGTGGAGCCTGACGGCGGAAGACTGTTGAGGGCTCACCTTGCGAGCCTAACCACTGAAGGCACCACGTACTCGGGCGGCCGTGCGGTTGGGGTGACGGCGCGATGACCGCCGGGTGTCGATCCGGGGCGGCGGCGCGGGGCCGAACGGGGGGCGCGGCAGTGGCCCGCGGGTGGTCCGCGTACGGTCCCCGCCGGTCGGGGAGCGCCGTGCCGGACGGCCGCCGGGGAGGCACTACAGTCGCCGTATGGCGAAGAAGTGGGAATACGCGACCGTGCCGCTGCTCGTGCACGCGACGAAGCAGATCCTCGACACGTGGGGCGAGGACGGCTGGGAACTGGTGCAGGTCGTGCCGGGGATGAGCCCCGAGCAGCTCGTGGCGTACTTCAAGCGGGAGAAGGCGGCGTGAGCGGCGCCGTCGACGCGCGGCTCGCGGAGCTGGGGCTGACGCTGCCGGACGTGGTCCCGCCGCTGGCGGCCTACCAGCCCGCGGTGATCTCCGGGCGGTACGTCTTCACCTCGGGGCAGCTCCCCATGGTCGAGGGCAAGCTCGCGCTGACCGGCAAGGTCGGCGCCGAGGTCACCGCCGACGAGGCGAAGGACCTGGCCCGCATCTGCGCGCTCAACGCGCTGGCCGCCGTCCGCTCGGTCATCGGTGACCTCGACCGGATCGCCCGTGTGGTCAAGGTCGTCGGCTTCGTCGCCTCCGCCCCCGACTTCACCGGCCAGCCCGGTGTGATCAACGGCGCCAGCGAACTGCTCGGCGAGGTCCTCGGTGAGAAGGGCGTGCACGCGCGCAGCGCCGTCGGCGTGGCCGTCCTCCCGCTGGACGCCCCGGTCGAGGTCGAGGTCCAGGTCGAGCTGACGGACTGAGTCCGCCTGTCCGCGGCCCGCGGGGGAGGCCCCTGCGGGCGGCGGCTCTCGAACGTCGCGGGGAGGTCCCCGCGGGCGGCGGCTCTCGAACATCGCGCCGGATGGACGTAGCATCCCGCCCATGACCAGGACCGACGGACAGATGTTCTCCGCCTCGTGGCCGGACCGCATCCGGGCGCTGACGAGCGGGGAACTGGTCCCCGTCACGCCGCGGCGGGCGGCGACCGTACTGCTGCTGCGGGACACCGACGCCGGCGGACCGGCCGTCCACATGCTGCGCAGACGCGCCTCCATGGCCTTCGCCGGGGGCGCGTACGCGTATCCGGGCGGCGGCGTGGACCCGCGCGACGAGCGTCCCGTGGGGTGGGCCGGGCCGTCGCTGGAGGCGTGGGCGGCGGCGCTGGGGGCGAGCGAGGCGGTCGCGCAGGCCGTGGTGTGCGCGGCGGTGCGGGAGACCTTCGAGGAGTCGGGGGTGCTGCTCGCCGGGCCCGACCCCGAGACCGTCGTCGCCGACATCACCGGGGCGGACTGGGAGGCGGACCGGGCCGCGCTGGCCGCTCACCACCTGTCCTTCGCCGACTTCCTGGCCCGCCGCGAACTCGTCCTGCGCTCCGACCTGCTCGGCCCCTGGGCCCGCTGGATCACCCCGGAGTTCGAGGAGCGCCGCTACGACACCTGGTTCTTCCTCGCCACCCTCCCGGCCGGGCAGCGCACGCGGGACGTGTCGGGCGAGGCGGACCACACCGTGTGGCTGCCGCCCGCCGAGGCCGTCGCGGGCTACGACCGCGGCGAGCTGAGCATGCTGCCGCCGACCGTCACCACGCTGCGCGACCTGCTGCCGTACGCCTCGGCCGCGGACGCGCTCACCGCCGCGGGTGACCGGGACCTCACCCCGGTCCTGGCCCGCGCCGCCCTCGACGAGCACGGCGACGTCGTCCTGACCTGGCCGGGACACGACGAGTTCACCCGCTTCATCCCGGGCACGGCGGGTCCGCTGCCGGACCGGGGCCAGGGCCAAATCCAGGGTCAGGGCCGGGACCCGGACCCGGCTCAGGACCGGGCCCAGGACGAGGGAGCGGGCCGATGACCGCCGCGAAGCCACCCGGCGAGCCGCGGGCCACCATCGGCGGCCGGGCCACCGCCCGCGCCCTGTGCGTGCTGGCGCCCAACCCCTCGGCGATGACCCTGGACGGCACCAACACCTGGATCGTGGCAGAACCCGACTCACCGCTGGCCGTCGTCATCGACCCCGGCCCGCTGGACGAGGGCCACCTCGCCCACGTGGTGGAGGTCGCCGAGCGGGCGGGCAAGCGCGTCGCCCTCACCCTGCTCACCCACGGCCACCCCGACCACGCGGAGGGCGCGGCCCGCTTCGCCGAACTGACCGGCACCCGCGTACGGGCCCTGGACCCGGCGCTGCGGCTCGGCGACGAGGGCCTGGCCGCGGGCGACACCGTCACCACCGGCGGCCTGGAACTCCAGGTCGTCTCCACACCCGGCCACACCGCCGACTCGCTCTCCTTCCACCTCCCGGCCGACGGCGCCGTCCTGACCGGCGACACCGTGCTGGGCCGCGGCACCACCGTGGTCGCGCACCCCGACGGGCGGCTCGGCGACTACCTGGACTCGCTGCGGCGGCTCCAGGCCCTGACGGTCGACGGCGGGGTGGACACCGTGCTGCCCGGGCACGGCCCCGTGCTCACCGACGCCCGCGGCGCCGTCGAGTACTACCTCGCCCACCGCGCGCACCGGCTCGCCCAGGTCGAGACCGCTGTCGAGTCGGGGCTGCTCACCGCCGCCGACGTCGTCGCCCATGTCTACGCCGACGTCGACCGCTCCCTGTGGCCCGCCGCCGAGCTCTCCGTCCAGGCCCAGCTGGCCTACCTACGCGAACACGGACTCATCGATCTGCCATGACACCCACCCCTCCCGCGTCACCCGCCGCCCCTTCGTCCGGACCCGCCTTCGAGCCCTGGTCGCCCTCCTTCGTCGCCGACCCCTACCCGGCCTACGAGGCCCTGCGCGCGGCCGGCCGCGCGCACTGGTTCGAGCCGACCAGGCAGTGGCTCATCCCGCACTACGACGACGTCAACGCCCTGCTGCGCGACCGCCGTCTGGGCCGCACCTACCTGCACCGCTTCACCCACGAGGAGTTCGGCCGCCAGGCACCGCCCGCCGAGCACGAGCCGTTCACCACGCTCAACGGCAACGGGATGCTGGACCTCGAAGCCCCCGCGCACTCCCGCATCCGCCGCCTGGTCGCCAAGGCCTTCACCCCGCGCACGGTGGAGAATCTGGCCCCCACCGTCGAGCGCCTGGCCGCCGGACTCATCACCTCCCTGCACGCCGACGGCGGCGGCGACCTGCTCTCCCGGGTCGCCGAGCCGCTGCCGGTCGCGGTCATCGCCGAGATGCTGGGCATCCCGGCCGCCGACCGCGGTCTGCTGCGGCCCTGGTCGGCGGCGATCACCGGGATGTTCGAGCTGAACCCCACCGAGGAGAGCGCCCGCCGCGCGGTCACCGCCAGCGAGGAGTTCTCCGCGTATCTGCACGAACTCATCGCCGCCCGGCGCACCGACCCCGGCGAGGACCTGATCAGCGCGCTGATCGCGGCCCGCGAGGACGGGGACGTGCTCAGCGAGCAGGAGATGATCTCCACCATCGTGCTGCTGCTGAACGCGGGCCACGAGGCCACGGTCAACACCACCACCATCGGCTGGCTCACCCTCTTCCACCACCCCGACCAGCTCCAACTCCTCTACGACGCCCCCGACCGGCTGCGGGACGGCGTGGACGAGATGCTGCGCTACGACACCCCCTTGCAGATGTTCGAACGCTGGGTGCTGGACGACATCGAGGTCGGCGGCACGGTCATCCCGCGCGGCTCCGAGGTCGCCCTGCTCTTCGGCTCCGCCAACCGCGACCCGGCCCGCTTCACCGACCCCGACCGCTTCGACGTCACCCGCCCCGCCGCCGACAACCGGCATGTCAGCTTCGGCGCGGGCATCCACTACTGCCTCGGCGCCCCGCTGGCCCGCCTCGAACTCGGCGCGTCCTTCGGCACCTTCCTGCGCCAGGCGCCCGGCCTGCGGCTGGTCGCCGAGCCCGCCTGGAGCCCCGGCTATGTGATCCGCGGACCGGAGGAGCTGCTGGTCACCTGGTGACGGCGCGGGACCGCGCGCAGGGCCGTGGGGCGGACGGGCGGAGGACCGTGCGGGCAGCCGCGCGCGGGACCGTACGGCCGGCCCGCGCGCACGGCCCCCTGCGCGGATCGCCGCGGGTCAGCCGGTGACGAGGTCGCGGCGGCGAAGCCCGGCCAGGCCGGCCGCGAGGGTCCCGGCGGCCACGAGTATCAGCCAGGCGTACGGCGTCGCGGTGATCTCGCCGCCGGGCAGCTTCGGCACGTGGGTGAACGGCGACAGGTCGAGCAGCGGCTGCGGCAGCCGCAGCACCGGGCCGAGCTGGCCCATCATCACGAAGAGCCCGAGCAGGCCCCAGGCGGCCGTGGACGCCCTCGGGAGCAGGCCGAACAGCAGGGTGCCGAGCCCGATCAGCACCCACACGGCGGGCGCCTGCGCGACGGCCGCCCCGATCAGCCGGGGGACCTGCCCGCCGATGTCGTCGATGGCGCCGCCGTAGGCCAGGCCCATCAGCAGGCCGCCGGTGGCCAGCAGGACGACCGTGCCGAGCAGCGCGTGGACGAGGTGGCTCGCGGCCCAGCGCACCCTGCCGACCGACTGGGCGAGCACGGCCTCCGCGCCCTGCCCGGTCTCCTCGGTGCGCAGCCGCAGCACGCTCTGCACGGCGAAGACGGCGGCCATGATGCCGAGCAGGCCCATCGCGGTCGACAGGAACGCGTCGGTCAGGCCCTGGTGGCCGCCCATCCGCTGGAAGATGTCGTCCACCTGGCCGTTGCCGCCGATCAGGTCCCCGACGGAGTCGGTGACCGAGCCGTAGACCCCGCCCGCGACCGCCAGGCCCGCGGCCCACGCGTACAGGGTGCCGCGCTGCAATCGCCAGGCCAGGGCGAGGGGTCCGTTCAGCGAACGGGCCGCCCGCGCGGGTCCCGGACGGGCGGGCAGCAGACCGGCCCCGGTGTCCCGGCGGGCGACCAGCGCGTACGCGGCGCCGCAGGTCAGTGCGGCGAAGGCGGCGGCGGGCAGCAGCACCCACCACGCCTCGTCGGCGTACGGATGGAGGTGTTCGAGCCAGCCCAGCGGCGAGATCCACACCAGGGGCGAGGAGGAGTCGGTGGTCGCGGCGTCCCCGGCGGCGCGCAGCAGGAAGGCGCCGCCGAGCACGGCTCCCGCGACACCCTTGGCGAGCCGCGCGGTCTCGGTGACCTGGGCGGTCACCGCGGCGACCCCGGCGAACATCATGCCGCCGACCGCGAGGGCGAGGGCGAGCGCGACCGAGCCCGTCAGGCTCTGGCCGAGCACGGTCATGCCGCACAGGACGACCAGGGCGATGGCGACGTCGGCGGTCGCGGCGGCCGACAGGGCGGCGGTGAGCGGGGCCCGGCGGTCGACCATGGTCGCGCCGAGCATGTCCTGGCGGCCGGTCTCCTCTTCCTCACGGGTGTGCCGGACGACGATCAGCATGCTCATCAGCCCGGTGAGGGACGCGCCGAGCACGCCCATCCGCCAGCCGGTGAGCGCGCCGATCGTGTCCCAGTCGTAGATGGGTCCGAAGAGCGCGCGCAGCGGCGCGCTGGCGTTGGTGCTGCGCGCGAGGTCCGCGCGTTCGGCCTGGTCGCCGTAGAGCGTGCGGAAGGAGGCGGCGGTGCCGATGACGGACGCGGCCAGCACGTACAGCCAGGCCGGGATCATCAGCCGGTCGCGGCGCAGGGCCAGTTGGGTGAGGGCGCCGGTGCCCGCGAAGCCGCTCATCGGGGCGTCGCCTTACGCGGACCGGTCGCGGACGGCGTACCGGATGCGGACGGTCTGTCGGGTCCGGACGGCGTACCGGATGCGGTCGTCCCGTCGGGTCCGGATGCGGGCGTACCGGTCGCGGACGGCCTGTCGGGTCCGGACGGCGTACCGGCCCGGCCCTCGGCAGCCGACGCGTGACCGTCGGCGTCCGGGTCCTCGTAGTGCCTGCGGAACAGCTCCTCCAGGGTGGGCGGGCGGCTGGTGAGGCTGCGGACGCCGGTGTCGGCGAGGGCGCGCAGCAGGGCGTCGAGCTTGTCGGTGTCGGCCTGGAGGGTGACGTGGTGCCCGCTGACGTCCACGTCGTGCACGCCGGGCAGTTCGTCGAGGCCGCGCGGTGGGGCGGCCAGCTCCGCGGTGACGCTGGTGCGGGTCAGATGGCGCAGCTCGCCGAGGGCGCCGGTCTCCACGGTGCGGCCCTGGCGGATGATGCTGACCCGGTCGCAGAGCGCCTCGACCTCGCTGAGGATGTGGCTGGACAGCAGCACGGTCGCCCCGCGGTCCCTGGCCTGCTCCACGCAGCCCTGGAAGACCTCTTCCATCAGCGGGTCGAGTCCCGAGGTCGGCTCGTCCAGGATCAGCAGGTCGGCGTCCGAGGCGAAGGCGGCGACCAGGGCGACCTTCTGCCGGTTGCCCTTCGAATACGCGCCGCCCTTTTTCGTCGGATCCAGCTCGAACCGGTCGAGCAGTTCCCGTTTCCGGCTCGCGGCACCGCCGTCGCCCCGCTCGCCGGTCTCCCCGCGCCCGCGCCACCGGCCGCGGACAGCGCCCCCGCCGCCTCCGCCGCGCAGTCTGCCGAAGAGGTCGATGATCTCGCCGCCGCTGAGATTGGGCCACAGCGTGACATCGCCCGGCACGTAGGCGATCCGCCGGTGCAGGGCCACCGCGTCCCGCCACGGGTCGCCGCCGAGCAGCCGGGCCTCGCCGCCGTCGGCTCTGATCAGGCCGAGCAGGACGCGGATCGTGGTGGACTTCCCCGCCCCGTTGGGACCCAGGAAGCCGTGCACCTCGCCGGTGCGGACGGACAGGTCGAGTCCGTCGAGTGCGTGTGTGCGGCCGAAGGTCTTGCGGAGCCCGGCCACCGTGATTGCGTCCGTCATGCTTGTGAAGCTACAGTACATTCAGAAATTTGTGAAGATGACGAAGCGGATAAACTTCACTCAGCGTGACGTGATCGGATCGGACGAGGGAGGCGGCGGCCATGGCGGACCCGCGGGACGAGGAGAGACCTGCGGAGGTGCTGACCTTCATCGAGCGCTTCGCCGCCGAGATGGTCGAGGCCGGAATGCAGCGGATGGCAGCCCGGGTCTTCTCCGCGCTGCTCGTGTCCGAGAACGGCGCGCTCAGCTCCGCCGAGCTGAGCGAAAGGCTCCAGGTCAGCCCGGCCGCGGTCTCCGGCGCCGTGCGCTACCTCGCCCAGGTCGGCATGGTGCACCGCGAGCGCGACCCCGGCTCGCGCCGCGAGCTGTACCGGGTGCACCACGACCAGTGGTACGAGACGTTCACCAGCCGCAGCGGCGTCCTCGCCCGCTGGGAGAACACCTTGCGCACCGGAATAGACACCGTCGGCGAGGAGACGGACGCGGGTCAGCGGCTCGCCGAGACCGCCGCCTTCTTCGACTTCCTGCAAAGGGAGCTCGGCGCGATGATGGACCGCTGGCGGGAGCGCAAGGCCACGATGTGACGCGCGGCCCGCTGAAACGCTCCTGCCGCCCTCAGCGCGGCACCGTCAGCCGCCACGCCGACCGCTCCACCGTCCACGTACGGCTGCGCACCGGCCCGGTGACGGCGGAGTCCGCGCGGTAGCGGAAGTCCCGGCCCGAGACGGTGATGGTCCGCGCCTGCGCGCGTACGTGCTCCGCGCCCTCCGTACGACGGACGAAGACCTCCGCCACGCCCGACGGCGAGGTGCGGACCGAGATCTCCTGCACCGGCTGGTCCAGATCGGCCAGCAGCACACCGTCGGCCTCCACGCGCAGCCGTTGCCGCGGCTGCTGACCGTTGACCGGGATCGGCGCGGTGAGGGTGCGGACCAGGGAGCGGGCGGTCTTCTCGACCGGCGTCCACCAGTGCGCGGCGGTCTGCGAGACCGGGGTGCCGCACGGGATGCTCAGCGTGCCGAGCACGATCCCGCCGCTCTCGTCGACCAGCAGGTCGAGCTCCCGCTCGACGCCGTCGAGCACCGCCCGCGCCGCCGCCAGCACCTGGCCCGGCACCCCGAGGCCGCGGGCCAGCGCGGACCGCGGCCCGATCGGCACCAGCGCGACCGGCGCCTCCCCGAGCGTGCGGTCGCGGTGCAGCGCGCGCACCATCCGCAGCAGCGCCGCGTCGTCGCCGAGCACCACAGGGTGACGGCGACCGCGGTGCGCCAGCGCGCGCTCCGCCTCCTCCGCGGAATCCGGGACGCAAACTTTTACGGAGTACGCGCCCGCGCACAGGACGTCTTTGGCGATCCGCACGGATTCGCCGTCGACCGCGCGTGCCGCGGGGTCGATGACCAGGAGCAGGGGGTGCCCCCGGTCGGAGTCCGGGGGAGGATGCCCAGGAGACACGGCCGACACCTTGGTCCTTCCTCAGGTAAAATCTCGGTGCAAGAGCCCCTTGCGCCTTTGCGTCAGGGGCTTCGTCTATTCCGGGGCAGGTTCGACGGCTCTCTGCACGTTGGACATGCCCCGCCCGGAAGGGGTGTACGCCTGTGCCCGCACTTGTGCTGCTCGGTGCTCAGTGGGGTGACGAGGGCAAGGGGAAGGCCACCGACCTGCTCGGTGGCTCCGTGGACTATGTGGTGCGATACCAGGGCGGCAACAACGCCGGCCACACGGTCGTCGTCGGCGACCAGAAGTACGCACTGCATCTCCTCCCCTCCGGAATCCTGTCACCGGGGTGCACCCCGGTCATTGGGAACGGTGTCGTCGTCGACCCGGCGGTCCTGCTCTCCGAGCTGAGCGGGCTGAACGAGCGCGGTGTCGACACGTCCAAGCTCCTGATCAGCGGTAACGCGCACCTGATCACGCCGTATCACCAGACCATCGACAAGGTGACGGAGCGGTTCCTCGGCAACCGCAAGATCGGCACCACCGGGCGCGGCATCGGCCCGGCCTACGCCGACAAGATCAACCGGGTGGGCATCCGCATCCAGGACCTGTTCGACGAATCGATCCTCCAGCAGAAGGTCGACGCGGCGCTCAGCGAGAAGAACCAGGTGCTGGTCAAGCTCTTCAACCGGCGCGCGATCAGCACCGCCCAGGTCGTCGAGGAGTACCTCGGCTACGCGGAGCAGATCAGGAGCTACGTCGCCGACACGACCCTGATCCTCAACAACGCGCTCGACGAGGGCAAGGTCGTCCTGATGGAGGGCGGCCAGGGCACGCTCCTCGACGTCGACCACGGCACGTACCCCTTCGTCACGTCGTCCAACCCGACGTCCGGCGGCGCCTGCACCGGCAGCGGTATCGGCCCCACGAAGATCAGCCGGGTGATCGGCATCCTCAAGGCCTACACCACGCGTGTGGGCTCCGGACCGTTCCCCACCGAGCTGTTCGACGCGGACGGCGAGCGACTGCGCACCGTGGGCCACGAGTTCGGCGTCACCACCGGGCGCAACCGGCGCTGCGGCTGGTTCGACGCGGTCATCGCCCGTTACGCGACCCGGGTCAACGGCCTCACCGACTTCTTCCTCACCAAGCTGGACATCCTCACCGGCTGGGAGCAGATCCCGGTCTGCGTCGCGTACGAGATCGACGGCCGCCGGGTCGAGGAACTGCCCTACAGCCAGTCCGACTTCCACCACGCCAAGCCGGTCTACGAGTACCTGCCCGGCTGGACGGAGGACATCAGCAAGGCCAAGTCGCTCTCCGACCTGCCGAAGAACGCGCAGGCGTACGTGAAGGCGCTGGAGGAGATGTCGGGCGCGCCGATCTCCGCGATCGGCGTCGGCCCCGGCCGTACCGAGACGATCGAGATCAACTCGTTCCTCTAGAACGGCCCCAGGTCCCAGGCCCAGGCCCAGGCCCCGGTTCCGGTTCCGTAGGTAAGCCCCGCCCACACAGGTGAGCGGGGCTTACCTGTGTCCGTACGCGGTCAGCGGTCGACCTTGGTGTACGTCAGCGGCGCCTTGCTCGTGTCGAGGTTGTCGCGGCGCAGATGGGTGTCGTCCACCAGGGTGAGCGTGGTGCCGTCGCCGGGGCTGCACGAGGACGCGGGCGTCCCCGTCACCACCTGCGACGGGCTCAACTCGACCGGCGGGCCCACCGAGACGACGTGCATGGACCAGAAGCAGGCGTAGGAGGCGCTGTCGCCCGACAGTTCCACGGAGCCGTCCGCCTTCACCGTCAGCGTCCGGGTGTTGTCGCCCGCGTCGTCACTGGTGAAGGAGGTCCGCCAGGTGCCGACCATGCCGCTGGGCACCGCCGCGTTCGCGGGGTCCGCCTGGCCCGGCGACGTCCGCGCGGGACCCGAGACCGGCGGGGATGTCGGACCGGTGGGTGTGCTCACACCGGGGTCCGGATCGGCCGTGTTCTTCGTGCCCCCCTGGCCCGCGATGTACGCGGTCACGCCGCCCGCGACGACCACCAGGGCGACGATCGCCGCGATCAGCGGCCCGCGCCGCGTCTTGCGCGGCCCGCCCGCGTCCGGCCCTGCCGCCTGCGGTTGCGTGTACGTCGGCGGGGGCGGCGTCGGACCGGCCGGTGCCGCACCGGCCGGGGGCGCGTACGAGCTGTAGGTCGGTGAGTACGCGGTCGGCGGCGGTTGCCTGACCGGGGTCGCGCCGTCGGTGCGCGCGCCGGTGCCCGAGAGGTGGCCGGGGTCCGCCCGTGTCGGCGTGGGGGCGCCCGGTCCGCCCGCGGCCACGACCCCCACGTCCAGCTCCGTGGGCGTGGGGGACTCCGCCGCCGCCTCCACCTCCAGCAGCCGCACCGCGTGCCGTCCGAGCTGCGCCACGATCGCGCCGGACAGCCACGGCTCGGCGGTCGAGTCCTGCGCCGCGCTGTCGTGGCTCCCGCCGTCCGCCTCGCCCAGCCGCTCCAGCACCCGCGCCAGCGAGGGCCGCTCCTCGGGCTCCTTCACCAGGCAGGCGGCCACCAACTCGCGCAGCCCGTCGGGCACTTCGTCCAGGTCGGGCGGCTCCTGCACGATCCGGAACATCTGGGCGTGCACACCGCTGGCCGCCGCGCCGAACGGCTGGAGACCGGTCGACGCGTAGGCCAGCACCGAGCCGAGGCAGAAGATGTCGCAGGCGGGCGTCACCCGGTCGCCGCGCACCTGCTCGGGCGACATGAAACCGGGGGAGCCCACCATGGCGCCGGTATAGGTGAGGGAGCCGCCGTCGACGACCGTCTCCAGGGCGCGCGCGATTCCGAAGTCGATCACCCGCGGACCGTCGATGGTGATCATCACGTTCGAGGGTTTGAGATCGCGGTGCACCAGACCGGCGGCGTGGATGTCGCGCAGCGCGTGCGCGAGCCCGGAGGCGAGCACCCGCACCGAACGCTCCGGCAGCGGACCGTACTCCTTGACCACCTGGCTGAGCGAGGGCCCCGCCACATAACCGGTCGCCACCCACGGGACCTCGGCCTCGGTGTCGGCGTCCAGCACCGGCGCGGTCCACTTCCCGCCCACCCGGCGTGCGGCCTGCACCTCACGGCGGAAACGGGTGCGGAATTCCTCCTGGGACGCCAGTTCGTCGCGGACCAGCTTCACCGCCACCGTGCGCCCGCGCTCGGAACGCGCCAGGTAGACGATGCCCATCCCGCCCACCCCGAGCCTGCCCAGGAGGCGGTACGCGCCGATCGACCGCGGATCGCCGGACCTCAGCTCGTCCATCGTCGCTCTTCCCCGTCCCGCTCCGCACTGTGCGGCTCCGTCCCGGCACCGCGCCGCCGCCCACCCGTACGGCGAAGAATAAGCGTATGAACGGCAGGGGGTCAGAGGTGTTCCCCGTTCCGCTCGCCGCGCATACGCGTACGGGCTTCGCATATCGTGTGCGGCAGTCACCCGCGCGTACGAACGTACGAATCACCGGAGTACGTGGGCGCGCGCGACGCACAAGGACGACGAAGGAGACGGCATGCCGGACGGCGGCGTATCGCCTGTGCGGCGCAGCAGTCTGCGCCAGCAGATCGCCGACGCCCTGCGCGACGAGGTGCTGACCGGACGGCTCCAGGCCGGCCGCCACTTCACCGTCAAGGAGATCGCCGAGCTGTACGGCGTCTCCGCGACCCCCGTCCGCGAGGCCCTGGTCGACCTCGCGGCACAGGGACTCCTCGAAGTCGAGCAGCACCGCGGCTTCCAGGTCCGCCGTTTCACCGCACAGGACTTCCGCACCCTCACCGAAGCGCGGCTCTTCGTCGTCGAGGCGTCCTTCCGGCGGATGGCCGAGGTCGGCATGGGCGACGTGCCGCCCGACGCCATCGCGTCCGTGCGGCGCCGCGCCGAAGCCGCCGCCCGCGCCGCCCGCTCCGGTGTCCTCGACATCCTCATCGGCTGCGACCTGCGCTTCTGGCGCGAGTTGACCGCCCTCGGCGGCAACCCGCACATCTGCGAATTCCTCGACCGCGTGCGCACCCAGACCTGGATCTACGCCGTCCCCCACCTGCGCGCCCTGCACGACACCGCCGGGGTCTGCTGGTCCGACCACGTCGCCCTCGTGGACGCCGTCGCCGCCCGCGACACCGCGACCGCCCGGCAGCTCACCCTGGAGCACAGCGACCACACCAGCGCCCTCATCGAAAAGCTCGTCCCCGCCCGGCCATGACGCGACCGGCACGGGCGTTTTAGGCTGTACGCCCCCGACCGGATGGAGTGTTCGTGGCCTGCGACTTGTGGCTGGTGCCCCTCGTGGACGTGCTCTGCCACAGCCCGGAAAACCCCTTCTCCGAGGAACTCGCCCGATACGACAAGGCATTGAACGACGCCGGACAGCCGCCCGTCCCCGTCTACAACTACATGCCGGGCCTGTCGGGCGACGTCGGCCCGATCGCGTGCTTCGACTACGACGCCCTGCACTTCCTGCGCCGCGCCTATCTGCTCAGCCTCCAGGGGCTCGAGGTCACCCCGGTCGACGCCCTCGGCGGCGACTACGAACAGCTCCTGGAGATGTTCGAGGCCACCGCCCAGCGGTCGCACCTGGTCTGGCACTACGACCACGCGGGCGCGTACGTCCCCCTCGACTTCCCCCAGCCCGTCGTCAACGACGAACTCCTCGAAGGCGGCGGCCCCCTCGGCTCCAGTCACGGGCTGCTGCGCGAACTCGAATTCGTGGCCCCCGTCATCGGCATCGACCCCGCCAACCCGCCGCTGCCGCCCGCGCCGCCCGAACACCACACCACTCTTGAGGAGCCGGCCGTCTCACCGGTCGTGGGCAACGGGCCGTTCGCGCGGGAACACCACGTGTGGCTCGGCCTGCACGCGGCGGCGACGCGGAGCCTGGGCCAGGGCTCGATGATCGTCTTCAGCTAATCGCACCGGGCTCCTTGGCGAGCCGCACCGGGCTCCTTGGCGAGCCGCACCGCGCTGCCTGGCGAGCCGCACCCGGCCGCCCCGGCCAGTTGGCGAGCCGCCCCCGGCTACCTCGGGCTCTCCGGCGGCCGTTGGCGCGGCATGTTGGGGCGCGTGCTCGGGTGCGCCAGGCGCGGACCCGGCGACGGCTCCTGGCGGCTCGGCCACCAGGCGGCGGACTGGGTGCGCAGCGGAGCGCCGGAGGTGTGGCCGCCGAATTCGACGATCCAGTCGGACGTCTCCATCCGGACGAGGTCGGCCAGGTCGTCGCAGAAGCGGCGCAGGATGGCCAGACAGCGTTCCGCGGCCTCGGCGGCGGTGCCCTCGGTGGGGCCGAGGACCTCGCGGACGCTCTCGGAGGCCCAGTCGAAGCGCAGGGACTCCAGGCGGCGCTGGACGGCCTGGGCGGTGGCGACGTCGCGCATCCACCCCGAGGTCAGGCCGAAGAGGCGGTCGGTGCCGAGGCAGACACCCGCCAGGAGCAGCGCGAGATAGCCCCAGCTCGCGCTGGTG
Organism: Streptomyces sp. NPDC093221; assembly: GCF_044753885.1. Classification (NCBI taxonomy): domain Bacteria; kingdom Bacillati; phylum Actinomycetota; class Actinomycetes; order Kitasatosporales; family Streptomycetaceae; genus Streptomyces; species Streptomyces sp. NPDC093221. Next base: position 628,708 of record NZ_JBIVOA010000001.1, read on the forward strand.
TCCGCGGTGCCGGTCAGCTCCACCAGCGGCAGGGCGGCGCCGGCGGTGCCGAAGAGGACGGCGCCCAGACGCAGAGCGCGGGCGCCGCGGCGCTTGCGGACGCGGTCGTCGAGGTACCAGTCGGCGGTGCGCAGGGCGCCCGTCTCGGCCCAGCGGTACAGCTCCGCCAGGCGTTCCGCGGGCTCGCCCCAGTCGCCGAGCGGGAACGGCAGCGCCCGCAGGTCCTCGTGCTGATGGTGCAGCGCCCGCCGCTGAGGCTCGTCCCGAGGTGCTTCCTCGGGAAACATGTCCGGCTGGCTCACTGCACGCTCCCTCGTATGGCCCCAAGGGCCCCTCGTGGACCTCATATGCGGCTTTCGGCGCCGGATGTCCGGCCCGGTGGTGAAGCACTCTTCTTACCGCCGAACGGCTGAGCGCGGGGTAGCGATCTCCGGATATCCGCCCATACGGGCAGCGTGATCAGGTATAGGCCGATGAATGCGGTCGCTCGAAAGAGTGAGGGCGGCCCGCCGCCCCGCGGCCCACTACCCTGGTGCGCGTGAAGGTCCTTGTCATCGGCGGCGGCGCCCGCGAACACGCCCTGTGCCGCTCCCTCTCGCTCGACCCCGACGTCACCTCGCTGCACTGCGCGCCCGGCAACGCCGGAATCGGCGAGGTCGCCGAGCTGCACCAGGTCGACGCCCTCGACGGCGCGGCCGTCGCAGAACTCGCCGTCTCCCTCGGCGCCGACTTCGTGATCGTGGGGCCCGAGGCCCCGCTGGTCGCCGGGGTCGCCGACGCGGTACGGGCCAGCGGCATCGACTGCTTCGGCCCGTCGGCGCGGGCCGCGGAGCTGGAGGGCTCCAAGGCGTTCGCCAAGGACGTGATGGCGGCGGCCGGGGTGCCGACCGCGCGCAGTTACGTCTGCACGACGGCCGACGAGGTCGATGTGGCGCTCGACGCCTTCGGCGCGCCCTATGTCGTCAAGGACGACGGGCTCGCGGCGGGCAAGGGCGTGGTCGTCACCGGCGACCTGGCCACCGCCCGCGCGCACGCGCTGAGCTGCGACCGGGTGGTCATCGAGGAGTTCCTCGACGGCCCCGAGGTGTCGCTGTTCGCGGTCACCGACGGCGAGACGGTCGTACCGCTCCAGCCCGCGCAGGACTTCAAGCGGGCGCTGGACGACGACGAGGGCCCCAACACCGGCGGTATGGGCGCCTATTCGCCGCTGCCGTGGGCCGACCCCAAGCTCGTCGACGAGGTCGAGCGGACCGTGCTCCAGCCGACCGTGGACGAACTGCGCCGCCGGGGCACGCCCTTCGCGGGCCTGCTCTACGCCGGTCTCGCCATCACCTCGCGCGGTGTGCGGGTCATCGAGTTCAACGCGCGCTTCGGCGACCCCGAGACGCAGGTCGTACTCGCCCGGCTCAAGACGCCGCTGGCCGGACTGCTGCGGGCCGCGGCCACCGGGCAGCTCGCCGCCTTCCCGCGGCTGCGCTGGAGCGACGGCGCGGCGGTGACCGTGGTCATCGCCTCGTACAACTACCCGGACACCCCGCGCACCGGCGACCCGATCTCCGGGCTCGCGGACGTCGCCGAGAAGGACGAGCACGCGTACGTCCTGCACGCGGGCACCCGGGAGGACGACGGGCGGATCGTCAGCGCGGGCGGGCGGGTGCTGTCGGTCACCGCGACCGGTTCCGACCTCGCCAAGGCCCGTGACCGGGCCTACCGCGCGGTCGACCGGATCGGTCTTGACGGTGGTCACCACCGTACGGACATCGCCGCGAAAGCGGCCGGTCTCTGACCAAAGCCACTCCAAGGAGTGATGACTCGGCCATAAGGCTGACTCCTTCCCGGCGCCGAACTAGGGTGCCCCGAAAGCGCACTGCGGGACATTGCGGCAATCAGCCGTACGGCCATTGCGATGTCCGTGGGCGGTGCGACAGTGGGGGGAGGCCGCCATCGGGGCGGTCACCACAGCGCAGGGGGTGAGTCGCCGATGGCCGGAGAAGCAGGTGAGGCGGTCGCGCGCTCCCGTGCCCTGGCGGTGCTCCGGGTCCGGGGCGCCGCGCTCGGCGCGGCCCTGCTGCCCGCCGCCGTCGCCGTCGTCCTGCACGCGGGCGGCGCGACCGGCCGGATCGGCTCGCGCTGGGACGGTGTGCGCTGGGGGATGACCGGTGGCGCGCTGGTGGTGCTGCTGGTCGCGGCGGCTGTCGCGGCGGTGATCGTACGGGCCAGGCCCGCGGTCAGTCCCGCGGTGCCGGTGGCCGAGACCGCCGCGCCCGACCTCTACCGGATGGTCCGCGACCTGGCGGAGCGGATGGAGGTGCCCGCGCCGTCGGCGATAGAGCTGACGCCGGACTGCGACAGCTGGCTGGAGGAGCGCAGGGCCGACCGGCCCGCGGGCCGCAAGGCCAGGAAGGCCGCCAGGGAAGAGGGCAGGCGGACCGCGCCCGTGCTGGTGATCGGCTCGCCCTTCATGTGGTGGATGCGGATCGCGGAGCTGCGCGCGCTGCTCGCGCCCGTGGTGGCGGGCACGGGACCCGCCGCCGATCCGGAGATAGCGGCCGCCCGCCGCTTCGTGCGCGGCCTCGACGCGGCGGCCGGAGTCGCCGCGCACGGCCGCGAGGGCACTGTGCTGCTGCGACCGGTGTTCGGCGTCCTCGGCTGGACGGTCCGGCTGCTGCTGAACGGCTGCCGTGTCCATGTCGCCGAGATGGAGCGGGGCGTCGCCGCCTCCGCCTCCGAGCGCGCGCAGGCCGTCGACTACGGGCTGCGGATCGTCGCCCAGGAACAGGTGGGCCTGGCCTACGCGGGCTGGGACCGGCTGCTCACCCGCGTCGCGCTGCCCGCCTGGCGGATGGGCCGCTGGCCGTCCCGGCTGGACGCCGGGGTGGTCGCCGCGCTCACCGAGCTGTCCCGGCGCGACCGGCTCGCCGACGGCTTCGAGACCCGGCTGGGCGAACGCCCGGCCTGTGATCTCCTGGAGGAGCCCGGCGCGATGGACGAGGCCGTCTCGCTGCTGGCCGCCCGGCTCTTCCACGCGGGCCCGCAGCGGCCCGGCCCCGACTGGGCGCCGGTGAGCTGGAACGGCTATCCGGACGAGGTCGTCGACCGCATCTGGCGCACCGAGGCCGCCCGGTTGATACGCGTCCTGGACGAGGTGCCGCCGCCGGAGCCCGGCATCGCCGCCGCGGCCGAGGAAGAGGACGAAGGACCGGCCGCGATCGGCGGCGGGCGCCGCAGCGGCCTGCTCCTCGGCGACCGGGCCATGACCGGGCCGACCGCCGCCGCCCGCACCTCGGCGGCGGAACGGGCCGCCGCCGCGCTCGCCGACGAGCCGGGCCGCGCCACCCTCACCCGCGTCATCGACCGGCTCTCACGCGGCGGCAGCGAGGAGCTGGCCGCCAGGATCGGCGCGCTCGCCGCCCGCGACGAGGCGGCTCGGCACGCCGCGACGGCCGAGAACGCCAAGGGCGGCGGCGGAACCGGCGGCGGAAACGGTGGCGGAACGGGCGGCGGTACGGAGGAAACCCCCGTGCCCGTCTCCCCGTTGCTGCCGCCCCGCACCGGCCGTGAGCTGCTGACCGACCACGTCACCGCCGTCGTCTGCTGCGCCGCCGTGGACACCGCGGGCGCTGACGCGGGCCTGGACTGGCTGGACGGCCCCACGCTGCTCGTCGGCGGCGCCCGCCGGGCCGATCTGACCTGGCCGGTGCTCCGCCTGGTCGAGAACGGCGACGCGGCACCGCTGCGCTCCTGGCTCAGGGCCGTCGGCGTCCGCCCCGACAAGCCGATCCGGCTGGTGTGATCAACCGACGTATTGCGCCGTCGTGATCGACGGGCGTGACCCGACGTCGTGATCGACCGACGTGACGCGCCGTCGTGACCAACCGACGTGACGCGCCGTCATGATCAACCAATGTGACAAGCGCCACGTCGCCCCCGCGCGAGCGCCGTCCGGGGGCGACGCGTTTCGGCCACGACCGCACACCGCCCGGCACCGCCTCGCGCACCGCCCCGCGGCGCGCCACACGGCGCGGAACCCGCCCGGCTTCTGGCCCGTACCGCCCGCTCCCGACCGCTCGGAGCGCGCGGCGCGACCTCTTGACCTGGGTCATGTGACGTTCACCACACGCCGGTTGACCGAATCTGCTTCACTCGTCGCCCGATCCGTTCCGATAATTCACCACGAACGGTAACCGGTGCGGTGCTTTCTGTGATGTGCTGGGTATGTGCGCCGCACTATTGCACCGCATGGGTGAACCACGGGTGGAGCGGGGAACCGCGGGAGCCGGCGCGGCCGGGGATCGGGTGAGGGAGGGGCTTCGATGAGTACGGACCAGATCCGACGGTGGGAGTCCGGAGCGCATGCCCACGGGGTCTCCGACCCCTTCGGCCAGGGCCCGCTGCCCTGGCTGCGCGGCGCCTCCCAGTACCTGGACGACGACGGCCAGGTCGTCCCCTGGTACGTCGACCTGGCCGTGAGCAGCGGCGACGCCGCGCACCGCCCGCGCTTCCCCGGACCGCGTACCGCCGACGACGTACGCCGTCAGATCAAGGGCTTCGCCTCCGCGGGATCCGTCGTGCCCGGCGAGGCCATCGACTTCCGGATCACCGTGGACCCGCCGCAGGAGTTCACGGTCGACGTCTACCGGATCGGCCACTACGGCGGCGACGGCGCCGCGAAGATGTCCGCGAGCCCCCGGCTGTCCGGCATCGTCCAGCCCGCGCCGCTGGCCGCCGGAAGGACGGTTTCCTGCCACCACTGGTGGCAGTCCTGGCGGTTGCAGATCCCCACGTACTGGAACACCGGCGCGTACGTGGCCGTCCTCACCACCGCCGACGGCTACCGCAGCCACGTCCCCTTCACCGTCCGCGCCACCCACGAGGCGGACCTGCTCCTGCTGATGCCCGACGTGACCTGGCAGGCGTACAACCTCTACCCCGAGGACGGCAGGACCGGCGCCAGCCTGTACCACGCGTGGGACGAGAAGGGGCAGCTCCTCGGCGAGGAACAGGCCGCCACCACCGTCTCCTTCGACCGCCCCTACGCGGGCGCCGGGCTCCCGCTGCACATCGGCCACGCCTACGACTTCGTACGCTTCGCCGAGCGCTACGGCTACGACCTCGCGTACGCCGACGCCCGCGACCTGCACGCGGGCCGTATCGACCCCACGCGCTACCGCGGCCTGGTCTTCCCCGGCCACGACGAGTACTGGTCCAAGCCGATGCGCCGGGCCGCCGAGACCGCGCGCGACGCGGGCACCTCGCTGGTCTTCCTGTCGGCCAACACCATGTACTGGCAGGTCGAGCTGGCCGCGTCCCCGGCCGGGGACGCGGACCGGCTGCTGAGCTGCCGCAAGCGCCGCGGCGACAACAAGGGCCGCACCGCGCTCTGGCGCGACCTCGGCGAGCCGGAACAGCTCGTGCTCGGCGTGCAGTACGCGGGCCGCGTCCCCCAGCCGTCGCCGCTCGTCGTCCGCAACGCCGAGCACTGGCTGTGGGAGGCCACCGGCGCCACCGAGGGCGACGAGATCGACGGCCTGGTCGCGGGCGAGGCCGACCGCTACTACCCGCGCGCCCCGCTGCCCGAGAGCATCGAGCGCATCCTGCTGGCCCACTCGCCGTACGAGTCCACCGACGGCCGCCGCTGCCACCAGGAAACCTCGCTCTACCAGGCCCCCAGCGGCGCGTACGTCTTCGCCTCCGGCACCTTCGCCTGGTCCCCGGCGCTCGACCGCCCCAACCACGTCGACCCGCGCGTCCAGCGCGCCACCGCCAACCTCCTCGACCGCATCTGCAAGCACGACTGAGGGGTGGGTCCGCCGGAGCCTGCGAGCCGGAGGCGGCGCGCCGGGTCCTAGCCGCCGGAGGCGAGCGGGCGGCGAAAGGAGGAGCCCCCGCGCGCTCCAGCTGTCCCGATAAGCGAGAATCGGGAGCTGAACCGCCGAGTGGGGAGGACGACCCGTGTCCGGATTCGTCGAGAAACCCGAACCTGTCCAGGTGCCGGGACTGGTACATCTGCACACCGGCAAGGTGCGCGATCTGTACCAGAACGCGGAGGGCGACCTGGTGATGGTCGCCAGCGACCGCACCTCCGTCTACGACTGGGTACTGCCCACCGAGATCCCCGACAAGGGCCGGATTCTCACGCAGCTCTCGCTGTGGTGGTTCGACCTGCTCGCCGACATCGTGCCCAACCACGTGATCTCCACCGAGCTGCCCGAGGGCGCCCCCGCGCAGTGGGCGGGCCGCACCATGGTGTGCCGTTCGCTGCGCATGGTGCCGGTCGAGTGCGTCGCACGCGGCTATCTGACCGGCTCCGGCCTGGTCGAGTACAACCGGGACCGTACGGTGTGCGGCCTCGCGCTCCCCGAGGGCCTGGTGGACGGCTCCGAGCTGCCCGCGCCGATCTTCACCCCCGCCACCAAGGCCGAGGTCGGCGAGCACGACGAGAACGTGTCGTACGAGGAGGTCGCCCGCGAGGTCGGCGCCGAGACCGCGGCGCTGCTCCGGCAGACCACGCTGGCCGTCTACGGCAGGGCCCGCGACATCGCGCGCGAGCGGGGCATCATCCTGGCCGACACGAAGTTCGAGTTCGGTTACGACGAACAGGGCACGCTGGTCATCGCCGACGAGGTGCTGACCCCCGACTCGTCCCGCTTCTGGCCGGCCGACCTGTGGGAGCCGGGCCACGCGCAGCCGTCCTTCGACAAGCAGTTCGTCCGCGACCACCTCACCGACCCGGCGCTGGGCTGGGACCGCAACGGCGAGGAGCCGCCGCCCGGCCTGCCCGCCGAGGTCGTCGAGCAGTCCCGCGCCCGCTACGTGGAGGCGTACGAGCGCCTCACCGGCACCGCCTGGTCGTAGCACCCCGGCGCGGAAGCGGAGAGACGACGAAGGCCCCGGTCGTGGTGACCGGGGCCTTCGCGATGCTGGAGCGGACGACGAGATTCGAACTCGCGACCCTCACCTTGGCAAGGTGATGCTCTACCAACTGAGCCACGTCCGCAGGCCGTGCAGACACTGTACCCGATCGGACGCGGCCATTAGAAACCGATATATCCCGCCGCCCCGTGACGCGCCGAGCGGACGCCCGGATACGACGAAGGCCCCGGTCGTGGTGACCGGGGCCTTCGTGACGCTGGAGCGGACGACGAGATTCGAACTCGCGACCCTCACCTTGGCAAGGTGATGCTCTACCAACTGAGCCACGTCCGCATTGCTGCGGCCACTCTACCCGATCCATAGGACCGGCCGGAGCGACCAGAGCGGGCGACAGGAATTGCACACTGCCCCTCCCCCCTGGAAGGGGGGCGCTCTGCTACTGAGCTACACCCGCGTGACCTCCGCTGACCTGGCCTTTCCGGCCCTGCCCTCGGCGTGCTCCACACACTAGCGGAAGGGTGGGGGTGGCTGTCCAGTCGGCACCACCGCCCCCGCCCGTTCGCCCGGCGGTTGTCAGTGAGTTGTCGCGGAACCGTCAACTGGCCTTGTTGAACGCTTCGTAGACCTTCTTGGGGATGCGCCCGCGGGCCGGGACCTCGAAGCCGTTCGACTGCGCCCAGGCGCGGACGGTGGCCGGGGTCGGGGCGATCGGCGTGCGCTTGTAGGCGCGGCCCGAAAGGGTGCGGCGGCGGCCGGCCTCCACGTAAGGAGCCAGGTCATTGCGCAGCTTGTCCGCGTTCTGGGACGAGAGGTCGATCTCGTACCACTGACCGTCGACGCCGAATGCGATGGTTTCCGCCGCTTCTCCGCCGTCCAGGTCGTCGGCGAGGGTGACCAGTACGCGTTGCGCCATAGGGATGTGGTCCTTTCGTACGCCATCGGCCTTGCCGGGGCCCGGCGATCGCACGCGGCCCGTGTGTCGTGGCGGTCGCGAGCGGGAACGGTCGCGACCGGACGCCGGGCCCCGGTGTCACGGGTGGGCCGACAAGTCGAGTGTCGACAAGTTTTCATTTGTACGATGCCACGAAATGGGCACCGCGTGATACATCGTGACACCTGTTAATTCCCCCGGGTGCCGCTTCGTAATCGGGACCCTATGTTTCACCTACGGGTTTCCCCAAGCATTTCGGCGGCCGATACATAAACGTGATCAGTGATCTAGGGGTGCGCTAGGGGTCGCGTTCATATCTACTCGCGTAGATTTTCGCACCGGGTACGCTGAGAGAACCTCACGCACCACACCACCGGGAGTGCAAGTGGCACGCGTCGTAGTCGACGTCATGCTCAAGCCGGAGATCCTCGACCCCCAGGGCCAGGCGGTGCAGCGAGCACTGCCGCGCCTGGGCTTCGACGGGATCTCCGACGTCCGCCAGGGAAAGCGCTTTGAACTAGAGGTCGAGGGGCCGGTCGACGACGCCGCCCTCGCCCGCATTCGCGAGATGGCGGAAACCTTTCTCGCGAACACCGTGATCGAGGACTTCGCCGTAAAGGTGGAGTCGTGACTGCGCGCGTTGGCGTCGTCACATTCCCCGGCACGCTCGACGACCGTGACACACAGCGCGCCGTCCGGGTCGCGGGCGCCGAAGCCGTACCGCTGTGGCACCGTGACAAGGATCTCCAGCAGGTCGACGCGGTGGTTCTGCCGGGCGGCTTCTCGTACGGCGACTATCTGCGGGCCGGCGCGATCTCGCGTTTCTCGCCGGTGATGGAAACGATCATCGAACAGGCGAAGGCCGGAATGCCGGTTCTCGGCATCTGCAATGGGTTCCAGGTGCTCACCGAGTCGCATCTGCTGCCAGGCGCGATGCTGCGCAACAACCACCTCCACTTCGTCTGCCGCGACCAGAAGCTGCGGGTCGAGACCAGCGCCACCGCCTGGACGTCGCAGTACGCGGACGGCCAGGAGATCTCCATCCCGCTGAAGAACATCGACGGCCGCTACACCGCCGCCGAGCGGGTGCTGGACGAACTGGAAGCCGAGGGCCGGGTGGTCTTCCGCTATCTGGACGGCAATCCGAACGGGTCGCTCCGTGACATCGCGGGCATCAGCAATGCCGCGGGCAATGTCGTCGGCCTCATGCCGCACCCCGAGCACGCCGTCGAGCCGCTGATCGGCACCGGCCGCACCGACGGCCTCGGATTCTTCACCTCGGTCCTGAAGAAGTTGGTCTCCGCATGACCCTCGATACCGTCAAGCACGCCGCCGAGACGCCCGAGGCCGGGCAGCCGTGGAAGGAACTCGGCCTCAAGGAGGACGAGTACGCCCGGATCCGCGAGATCCTGGGCCGCCGCCCGACCGGCGCGGAACTGGCGATGTACTCGGTCATGTGGTCGGAGCACTGCTCGTACAAGTCGAGCAAGGTGCACCTGAAGCAGTTCGGCGAGAAGGCCCCGCAGACCGACGCGCTGCTCGTCGGCATCGGTGAGAACGCGGGCGTCGTGGACGTCGGCCAGGGCTACGCCGTCACCTTCAAGATCGAGTCGCACAACCACCCGTCGTACATCGAGCCCTACCAGGGCGCGGCCACCGGCGTCGGCGGCATCGTCCGCGACATCCTCGCGATGGGCGCGCGGCCGGTCGCCGTGATGGACCCGCTGCGGTTCGGCGCGGCCGACCACCCCGACACCCGGCGCGTCCTGCCCGGCATCGTCTCGGGCGTCGGCGGCTACGGAAACTGCCTCGGCCTGCCCAACATCGGCGGCGAGGTCGTCTTCGACCCCTGCTACCAGGGCAATCCGCTGGTCAACGCGCTGTGCGTGGGCGTCATGAAGCACGAGGACATCCACCTCGCGCAGGCGTCGGGCCCCGGCAACAAGGTGATCCTGTACGGCGCCAGGACCGGCGGCGACGGCATCGGCGGCGTCTCGGTGCTGGCCAGCGAGACCTTCGACTCGACCGGCCCGTCCCGCCGCCCCGCCGTCCAGGTCGGCGACCCCTTCCAGGAGAAGCTGCTCATCGAGTGCACCCTGGAGATCTTCCGCGAGCAACTGGTCGCGGGCATCCAGGACCTCGGCGGCGCGGGCCTGTCCTGCGCCACCAGCGAGCTGGCCTCGGCCGGCTCCGGCGGCATGCGCGTCGAACTGGACACCGTGCCGCTGCGCGACGCGACGCTCTCGCCCGAGGAAATCCTCATGAGCGAGTCGCAGGAGCGCATGTGCGCGATCGTCGAGCCCGACAAGGTCGAGCGCTTCCTGGCGATCTGCGAGAAGTGGGACGTCATCGCCACCGTCATCGGTGAGGTGACCGAGGGCTCGCAACTGGAGATCTTCTGGCACGGCGAGCAGATCGTGGACGTGCCGCCGCGCTCGGTCGCGCACGACGGGCCGACGTACCACCGCCCGTACGCCCGGCCGGACTGGCAGGACGCGCTCCAGGCCGACGACGCGGGGAAGCTGCCGAGGCCCGGTACCTCCGCCGAACTGCGCGAGCAGGTGCTCAAGCTGGTCGGCTCGCCGAACCAGGCGTCCAAGGCGTGGGTCACCGACCAGTACGACCGCTTCGTGCAGGGCAACACGGTGCTGGCGCAGCCCGAGGACTCCGGCATGATCCGGATCGACGAGGAGACCGACCTCGGCGTGGCCATCGCCACCGACGGCAACGGCCGCTTCGCGAAGCTCGACCCGTACACGGGCGCGCAGTTGGCGCTCGCGGAGGCGTACCGCAATGTCGCCGCCTCCGGGGCCAAGCCGCTGGCCATCTCGGATTGCCTGAACTTCGGCTCGCCCGAGGACCCGGCCGTGATGTGGCAGTTCGCCGAGGCCACCCGCGGTCTCGCCGACGGCTGCCTCCAGCTCGGCACCCCGGTGACCGGCGGCAATGTGTCGCTGTACAACCAGACCGGCGACGTGGCGATCCACCCGACCCCGGTGGTCGCGGTGCTCGGCGTGATCGACGACGTCAACCGGCGTACGCCGATGGCCTTCAAGGACGAGGGCCACCTGATCTACCTGCTCGGTGACACCCGCGAGGAGTTCGGCGGCTCGGCCTGGTCGCAGGTCGTCCACGACCACCTCGGCGGTCTGCCGCCCGCCGTCGACCTGGACCGCGAGCGGCTGCTCGGCGAGATCCTGATCTCCGCGTCGCGCGACGGCATGATCGACGCCGCCCACGACCTCAGCGACGGCGGTCTCGTCCAGGCGGTCACCGAGTCCTGCCTGCGCGGCGGGCACGGCGCGCGGCTGGTCGTCCCGGACGGTCTGGACGCCTTCACGTTCCTGTTCTCCGAGTCCGCGGGCCGCGCCGTCGTCGCGGTGCCGCGCTCCGAGGAACTGCGCTTCACCGACATGTGCGGGGCGCGGGGGCTTCCGGCGGCGCGGATCGGCGTCATCGACGGCGACGAGATCGACGTGCAGGGGGAGTTCAGCATTCCGCTGGGCGAACTGCGCGCCGCGCACGAGGGGACGATTCCGGCGCTGCTCGCCTGAGCGTTCCGCTGATGTGACGGAAAAGTCCACCGGGTGCCCCGGCCGCGATGACGCGGCCGGGGCATCTGTGCGGTGTGGCGTGGACCGGCGATGGTCTTAACGGTCTGACGAACGGCTTGACGTTTTACGGGAATCGGGCGTCGTGGCAATTGCCGGAGGCGTCATAAGACGGCATGTGCCGGATCCACCCGTATGGCGGTGCTCGGGGCTGTGCGCCGTCACCCATGATCGTTTCGCGCGCTCGCACGTTGGCGCACGAAACGAGGGGAATGTGCAGTGATCACACGTAAGAACATCGCCGTGCTGCTGTCCGCCGCCGTGATGACGGCGGGTCTCGCCATGACCGGCGGGGCCTCGGCCACGGCCGCCGCCGCCGCTCCGGCGAAGGAGAAGGTCAGGCCGGCCGCCGAGTGCGGTGTCCGCTCCGACGGCCGTCTGTACTGCGGCAACAAGGTCGGGGCCAGGGGCTTCGCGGACCGCTCTTACCGCTCGGCGACCCGCGGCACCCTGACCACCGGCTTCAACTGGTTCGTCTGCTGGGGCCACGGCGACCCGCACGCGGGCCAGAACGACATCTGGTACTGGACGCAGCTCGACAACGGCGCCTGGGGCAACGTCCCGGCCGTCGACCTCTACACCGGCCAGGACCCGGCGCCCGGCCTGCGGGAGTGCTGAGACCGTTCGCCACTCGGGGATGACCGCCTCCCGGTGCCGCGGGCACAGAGGTGCCGGGGGGCCGGGGGGCCGGGGGCCGGTCAGAATGGACCGTGACCTCAGAGCAGACCGAGACCCCCGACCCGCGCACCGGCCCGCCGACCACGGGCGGTGAGCGCGAGACGCTGCGAGGCTTCCTCGACTACCACCGCGAGACCCTTGCCATGAAGTGCGACGGCCTCACCGACGACGAACTGCGCCGCTGTTCCATGCCGCCGTCCACCCTCAGCCTGCTCGGGCTCGTCCGGCACATGGCCGAGGTCGAACGCGCCTGGTTCCGTCGGATCATCGACGGCGAGGACATCCCTCTCGTCTGGTCCGCCACCGGCGACTTCCAGGAGGCGTACGACGCCTCCGGCTCCACCCGCGACGAAGCCTTCTCCGCCTGGCACGCCGAGGTCGCCCACTCCCGCCGCATCGAGGGCGCCGCCCCCACCCTCGACCTCGTCGTCCACAACTCCCGCCACGACGAGGACGTTTCGCTCCGCCTGGTCATGCAGCACGTCATCCTCGAATACGCCCGTCACAACGGCCACGCCGATCTGCTCCGCGAGGCCATCGACGGCACCGTCGGCGCCTGACGGCGCCGTTCCGCGTGGGCGCGCTCACCCACCACGCTCCCGCAGGTCACCACCCGCCCCGGGCGGGGCAGTTCGGTTGTTCCCGGACCACCGGCCGGTGGTGGGTTGCTCGCGCAGTTCCTCGCGCCCCTGAAATGCCCCGCCTTGCGCAAGGCCAGCGACCCTCGTCCTCATCCGCGAGGGCCTGTGCGGGCGGTGAGCCGGTCTTTTGAGGGGCGCGGGGCTGTGTTTGATGTGCGGCTGCCGCCGCGTGGGCGCGCTCAGCCATGACGCTCCCGCAGGTCACCGGCCGCCCCGGCGGGGCAGTTCGGTTGTGCCCGGACCACCGGACGGTGGTGGGTTGCTCGCGCAGGTCCTCGCGCCCCTGACGGGGCGGACTGTCTTTTGTCCGGGCGGTGGGCCGGTCTTTTGAGGGGCGCGGGGAACTGCGCGACCGGCCACGGGGTTGGTGCGCCTTTGAGAACCGGCCCCAGTGGGGCAGATGCGGTTGTTTTCGGGCTGGCGGCCCGGCGGGGGTGGGTCGCGGCCCATGGCGGGGCACGTCGTGGGTGAGGGCGGCGAAGTTCACGGGGCCGCCCGCCGCGCCCCGGTGGTGCCGCCGCTTTCGGTGCGGCGGCACGGGAGTTGGGGCTACCGTCGAAGAGTGACCGGTGTGGAGATTGCGATCGGGTACGTGTGCGCGTGGCTGGTGGCCAAGGCGCGGCGGGTGGCGGGGCGGGCGGACGCGGAGGTGGACCGGGGTCTGGACGCCGGAATGGACCGGCTGCACACGCTGGTCTCCGGTGCGCTGGGGGAGGACCCGGCGCTGGAACGGGCGGCACGGGAGGCGGACGCCGGGGAGGTGTCCGCCAGGACGCGCCGTCGCCTGACCGACGCGCTGGACGAAGCGGTCGAGCAGGACGGGGAGTTGGCGGAGGCGCTGCGCCGCGTCGTTGACGAGGTACGGGCGTTGACGCCCGCGACGGCCTCGGCGGAAGGCGACGGCGTCGCCATCGGAGGGAACGTCGAGATCCGCGCGGACGGCGGCTCGGCCGCCGCCGTACGGATGGGTGACGTGACGATCGGGAACCCCCCGGCGCCGGACCCTCAGGTGCCGGGTCCGCCACAGGGCTGAGCGCACCCGGCGCTCCACCCGAAGAGCCCACGAGGACGCCAACGGCCGTCACGATAAGGGCCGTTGACGGTTCCGTCGCGGCCCACACCGTCCACGGCGGACTCCACCAGCACCACCACCCGCCCCCGCGCCCGCCCGCCGCCTGGCCCGTACAGATCGGCGTCGTCCCGCGCGAGGCGGACTGCTTCCAGGACCGCGCGGCCGTCGGCGCCCTGGACGCGGCGCTCACCGACGCCGGTACGGCCGTGGTCGGCCAGGTCCTCACCGGCATGGGCGGCGTGGGCAAGACCCAACTCGCCGCGCGGCACGCCCGGGACGCGTGGCGGTCCGGCCGCCTCGACCTGCTGGTGTGGGTCACGGCGACCAGCCGCCAGGCGGTGGTGGACGGCCTCGCGGAGGCCGCGCAGTCGCTGCTCGGGGCGGACCGCGAGGACCCCGAGCGCGCCGCCCGCGCCTTCCTGGCGTGGCTTGAGCCCAAACCCGCCCCGGAAGCGCCGCGTTGGCTCGTCGTCCTGGACGACGTCACCGACCCCGCCGACCTCACCGGCCTGTGGCCGCCCGACAGTCCCACCGGCCGTACGGTCGTCACCACCCGCAGCCGCGACGCCGCCCTCACCGGCCGGGGCCGTAGACAGGTCACCGTCGGCGTCTTCACCGAAGAGGAGAGCGAGGGCTATCTGACCGCCGCCCTCGCCGCCCACGACCGCGAGCCGCTGCGCGAACTCATGGCCCTGGGCAGCGCATTGGGCTGGCTGCCGCTCGCCATGTCCCAGGCCACGGCGTACGTCGTGGACGCCGGAATCACCTGCGCGACCTACCGCGCCCGCCTCGCCGACCGCGCCCAGCGCCTCGCCGACCTGCGCCCCACCGCCCTGCCCGACGACCAGACCACCGGCGTCGCCGCCGCCTGGACCCTGTCGCTCGACCGCGCCGACCACCACGCCCCGGTCGGCCTCGCCCGCCCCATGCTCCAACTCGTCTCGATGCTCGACCCCAACGGCATCCCCGAGGCCGTCCTCACCGGCGCCCCGGCGCTCAACTGGCTCGCCCAAGAAGCCCCTTCCCAGGACACGGTCTCCTCCGACGACGCCGTCCGCGCCCTCCGCGTCCTCCACCGCCTCAGCCTCCTCGACCACAGCCCCCGTACCCCGCACCGCGCCGTCCGCGTCCACCGCCTCGTCCAGCGCGCGGTGCGCGACACCTTGACCGAGGCGGAACAGGACGCGCTGGCGCGGGTGGCCGCCGACGGGTTGGTGGAAGCCTGGCCCGAGGTCGAGCGGGACACCGAACTGGCGCAGTCGCTGCGGGCGAACACGGCCGCCGTGATCGGGGTCGCGGAGAAGGCGCTGTACGAGCCCGCGTCGCACGTCGTGCTGCACCGCTACGGCAGGTCGCTGGGAATGGCGGGCCAAGTCTCCGATGCCATCGCCTACTACGCGAACGTCGTACGCGTGTCGCACACGCTTTTGGGCCCCGCCCACCGGCACACCTTGTTCAACCGTGCCGTCCTCGCCAACTGGTACGGGCGGGCGGGAGACGGTACGGCCGCCGCCGCGCTCGGGGAGTGGCTGGAGAGCCCGCATCTGAAGGTGAGCCCCGACGATCCACTCACGTTCGCCATCCGCAGCGACCTCGCTCACCAGGAAGGCGGCACAGGCGATCCGTCCTCGGCCGTCGCGACGTACGTCGAACTCCTGGCGGACGCCACGCGGGTGCTCGGCCCCGATCACGATCAGACGCTCGCCATCCGTGGGCACCTCGCCGAATGGCAGGGCAGAGCGGGTGCTCCGTCCGGTGCCGTGGCCGCGTACGAGGCGCTGTACGAGGACTACGCGCGGGTCCTCGGCCCCGAGCATCCGCACACCTTCCTCCTCCGTGCCAGGCTTGCCAACTGGCTCGGCGTGGACAGGAGCGCCGCCGCCGCTGTCACCGTTCTCACGTCGGTGCTGGACGACATGGTCAAGGTGCTCGACCCCGAGCATCGCGACCTCCTTCTCGTACGCGAGCGGCTGGCCCACTGGCAAGCGAAGTCCGCCACTGACCGGACGCGTTGAAGCACCCGCTCCCGCCCCCTCTAGAACGTGCTGTGAAGTCCTTGTGAGGACCCCGCGATCCCCGCCCCGCACAAGGCGACAATTGGTGCTCCTGTGACTCCCGCCCCGGCGGCCGAGAAGGAATGAGCGCCGTGGAGCCGCTACAACCGGAGGACCCGGAGCAGATCGGGGGTCATCGGCTGCTGGCGCGACTGGGCGCGGGCGGAATGGGCGTGGTGTACCTGGGGCGTTCGCCGGGCGGGCGCGCGGTGGCGGTCAAGGTCGTCAAGGCCGGGTTCGCGCGGGACGCGCGCTATCGGGCGCGCTTTCGCAGGGAGGTGGCGGCGGCCCGTACGGTGACGGGGGCGTTCACCGCGCCGCTGCTGGACGCCGACGCGGACGCCGCCGTGCCGTGGCTGGTGACCGAGTACCTGCCGGGCCTGTCGCTGCGGGAGGCGGTCGGCGCGTACGGCGGTCTGCCGCCCGCCGCCGTACGCCTGTTGGCGGCGGCCCTGGCCGAGGCGCTGGTGGACATCCACCGCGCGGGCCTCGCGCACCGGGACCTCAAGCCGGAGAACATCATGCTCACGGTGGGCGGCCCCCGCGTGATCGACTTCGGGATCGCCCGCCCCGACGGCGCCACGTCGATCACCGCCCCCGGCGCGCTGCTCGGCACGCCGGGCTTCATGTCGCCCGAACAGGCGTCCGGCGGGCTCGCGGGCTCCGACAGCGACATCTTCGCGCTCGGCGCGGTGCTGGTGTTCGCGGCGACCGGGCGGGAGCCCTTCGGCGACGGCGACCGGGCGGCCACGCTGGAACGGGTACGGCGCGCGCGGACGGATCTCACCGGGGTGACGGATCGGGGGCTGCGGGCCCTCGTCGCGTCCTGCCTGCGCCGCGAGCCCGGCGAACGCCCCAGCGCCGCCGCCCTGTTGGAACGGCTCGGCGAGCCGGAGGCGTCCGTGCAGGGCACGCGGTGGCTGCCGCCGCCGATGGCCGAGGCGGTGGACCGGCGGATGACGGGAGCGGAGCCGCCGCCGTACGCCCCGACGCCGGGGCGGGTGCGGCCCGAAGGAGCGCCGGGACCGCAGGCCGTGGCGCCGGGCCAGACGACGGCCGACCCGGCCGCCGGTCCGCCGCCGCTGCCGCCCGGGCCCCCGAAGCCACCCGGCACCCTCCGCGACCCGAGCCGCCGCACACTGCTGCTGACGGTGGCCGCCGTCGCCGCCGTACCCGTCACGGCAGGGGTCGTACTGGCCGTACGGGGCACCGGCTCGGACCCGGGCCCCGGGCCGTCCGGCAAGGGCCGGGCGTCCGTCGGGCCGAAGCCGTCGAGCGGCCCGGCCTCGCCGCCGTCCCCCACCGACCCCCCGGAAGCCACCTCGCGGTGGAAGACCAAGGTGCCCGCCAACGGGCAGGGCTACCCCGACATCTACGCCACCGGCGACGTCCTCCTCACGGCGAACGACACGGGCACCGCCGTGGCCCGCGCCCTCGACGCGCGCACCGGGAGGCAACTCTGGTCGCGACCCATCGACTTCGCCACTCAGGCATCCAAGATCACCGTCGGCGACGGCGCCGCGTTCGTGATCGACGAGCGCGAGAACGACACCTCCACGCTGCGCGCCCTCGACCCGGCCTCGGGCGCCACCCTGTGGACCTACCGGGTGCCGCTCATGAACTTCGTGTGGGGCGCGGCGGCCACCGGCTCGATGGTCTGCGTCACGGGCGGCGACGCGGTGACGGCGTTCGACGCCAAGAGCGGCAAGGTCATCTGGCGTACGACCGTGGAAGGGCAGTACGCCACGGCGGGCGCCGGGCTCGTCCTGGTCGAGAGCACCGCGCGGGGCACCAACGCGATCACCGCCCTGTCCGCGACCACCGGCCGCGTCCGCTGGACGCACAAGCTGGCGGACCAGCCGATGGACACCGTCATCGGCGGCGACGGCTTCGTGTTCACCCACGACGCGTACGGCAACCTGTTCGCTCTCCACTCCGCCACCGGCAAGGCCGCGTGGAACAAGACGGTGGACACGCGGAGTTCGTACCGCCGCACCGGCGGCGGCCTGCTCTTCGCCGACGACGTCGACGGCCACATCCGCGCGCTGCGGGCCAGTACGGGCGCGGAGGTCTGGTCGCGCCGCATGGGCCAGGACACGGCGAGTCCGTACGGCGAGTCGACGGCGATCGGCCTGTCGGGCGGCACGCTGTGGGTCGGTACGACCGACTCCGTCGTCTACGCCCTCGACGCCGCAGACGGCAGCGTCCTGTGGACCTACGGCGCCGACGCGATGAACGAACCCGGCGCCTCCGCCGATCCGGCGTGGGGAGCGCTGGCAGTCGGCGGGCTCGTCGTCCTGGGCACACGGGACGGCTACCTCGACGCGGTCAGCCCGCCGGACGGAATCCGGAACGGAACGCCGGGCGGAATCCGGAGCGGAACGCCGGGCGCGACGTCAGGCGGCGTGACACCGACCGCCACACCGGGTGGAGCGCCGAGCGTCACACCGAGTGGGTCACCGAACGGAGCCCCGAATGCTGCGGCTTGAACCCGGCGACCCCGGTACGGTCGGCCCGTACCGGACCCTGGCGCGCATCGGCACGGGCGGCATGGCCACCGTCTACCTGGCCCGTTCCCGGGGCGGCCGGTCCGTCGCCGTCAAGGTCATGCACGCCGACCTCGCCCGCGAACTCCCGTACCGCGAACGGTTCCGGCGTGAGATCGCCGCCAACTCCGCCGCGGGCGGCGTCCACAGCCCCTCCGTCCTCGGCACGGACCCCGACGCCGCCACGCCCTGGATGGCCACCGAATTCCTGCCGTCGCTCTCCCTGCGCGACACCGTCGAGCGCTTCGGCCCGCTCCCGGCCGCCTCTGTCCGCCGCCTCGCCGCCGGTCTCGCCGAAGCCCTCGCCGACCTCCACCGCAACGGGGTCGCCCACCTCGACGTCAAGCCGGCGAACGTCCTGCTGACGGCCGACGGCCCCCGGCTGATCGACTTCGGCATCGCGACGACGGCCCCGCCCGCGCCGCCCGGGACGCCGCCCGGACCCGGCCACGTATCGGTCAACGCGTCCGGCCACGCGGGCTCTTGGGGCTTCATGTCCCCGGAGCAGGTCGCGGGCGCGGCCGGTCCGCCGAGCGACGTCTACTCGTTGGGCGCGACGCTGGCGTACGCGTACGGGAGCGCCGACGGCGGGGTCGAGGACGGCGGCGGTACGGACGCGCTGCGTGCCCTCGTCGCCGACTGCCGACGGCCCGACGCCGCCGCGCGCCCGACCGCCGCCGCGCTGGTCCAACGGCTCGCCCCGGCGCCGGACGAGAGCGCGGTCCCCGCCGTCCACTGGCTCCCGCCGCAGGTCGTCACGGCCATCGACGCGAACGCGAGCGCCGCCGACAACCCGCCCGGCCTCTCGCCGCCGTCAACCGGGCCGGGGCGGCGCCGCGTCCTGCTGGGCGGCGTGGCGGCGGCCGTCGTGGCCGTGGCCGGGGCCACGGCGGCGGTGCTGGCCACGCACTCGGACGGCTCGTCGTCCGGTGAGGGACCGGGCGGTGACGGGAAGTCGCGTACGACGCCCACGCGTTCGCGCGCGGGCGCCACCCCCACGGCCACGGCGGCCCCCACGGCCCCCACGCCCTCGGCGAAGCCGGTCTCCCTGGTCTTCGAGGTCACGGGGACCGGCACCCTGACGACGGTCTCGTACGCCGTCAACGGCAAGGTGACCAGGAGCAGGAAGCCGCAGAAGCTGCCCTGGCGCAGGACGGTCGAGGTGCCGGGGGTCGCGGGCTCCGTCGGCTGGGAGATCAGGCTCACCCTCGGCTCGGGCACGGCGCACTGCCGCATCCTGCTGGACGGCAGCGCGGTGTTCGACCAACGCGCTCCCACCAAAACGCCGTTCGGTCCGACGTATCCCACCGACATCGCGGGGGGCGGGTCCAGTTCCCTGCCGGGACCCCTCCCGGGGCTCGACGGTTAGCGTGTGCGCCCCCGGCCGAGGAGAAAGGCATTCACCATGGTGAGCAAAGTCAGCTTCCTGCCCAAGGACATCGGCAGCCTCAGCCGGGGAATTCCCGCCGCCGCGCCCGGCACGCTCTTCGTGCTCGGCCCGAGCGGCGGCATGAGTGTCGCCCCGGACGCGGACTTCGCCGTGATGTTCGGCCGCAACGAGCTGGACGTCCACGTCTGCGTCGGCACGGGCGACGCGTGCGTCAGCCGCCGCCAGGGGATCATCGCCTACGCGCACTCCCGCTGGACCCTCGGCAACACGGGCAAGCTGCCGATCCGCTTTCCCGGTTCACGTCTCGTACTCGGCGGCGACCAGGCCGAGTTGAGCACCGGCTACACCCCGCTCTTCATCGTCGCCCCGCGCCAGGAGCACCTGCTGGAGGTCCGGATCGCCTCCGCCGGCCCGCAGCCCGGCGCCGCCGTCCGGGGCTCGGCCTCCGTCGCCCACGAGCGCGAGACCAGCGACCGCGAGACCCGCGACCTCACCGACGAGGAGAAGCTGGTCCTCACCTGCCTCGCCCAGCGCTACCTCCGCAACGACCCCCAGCCCCAGCCCCTCACCTGGTCCCAGGTCGCCTACGAACTCACCGACCTCCACCCCGCCGACCCCTGGAGCGCCAAACGCGCGGCCCACGTCGTCGCCAAGCTCCGCCGCCGTCTCCACCGCGAGACCGACATCCGCGGCCTCCTCGAACACGAGGTGCCCCCGCCGGTCGGCAACGCGCTCAACCACAACCTCATCACCGACCTTCTGCTCACCACCACGATCACCAAGGCCGACCTGGACCTCCTGGGCGACTGATGACGGCGACAGATGACGGCGACTGACGACGGCGAATAACGACGCCCGCCCGGTGAAGTGGCGTGGTCAGCCCGCCAGTTCGCCGAGGAGCGTCCAGGTGCGCAGGCGGTCCGCCTCGCCCGCGATGTCGGTGCCCGAGAACACCACCTCGGTCGCGCCGGCGTCCCGGTAGCGCCGTACCTCGGCCGCGACCGTCTCCTCGTCGCCGATGACCGCGACGTCGGAGGCGCGCCGGCCGCCGGAGAGTTCGATGGCGCGCGCGTAGGAGGGGATCTGCTCGTAGAAGGCCAGTTGCTCGGTGGCCTTCGCCCGGACCGTGTCGACGTCGTCCGTCACCACGCCGGACACCAGGGCCACGATCCGGGGCGCGGGGCGGCCCGCCGCCCGCGCCGCCGCGGTGACGGCCGGGACGATGTGCTCGCTCAGGGCGCGCGGCCCGGCCAGGTAGGGCAGGATGCCGTCGGCCAGTTCCCCGCTGACGCGCAGGGCCTGCGGCCCCATCGCGGCGACCAGCAGCGGAACACCGCCCTCGGCGCCCGGCACGCGCGCGGGAACCGGGGTGGCGGCGGTGAGCAGTTCGCCGTGGAAGTCGGCGGCGCCGGTCTGCGTCAACTGCCGCAGGGCGGTGAGGAATTCGCGCAGGCGGGCCACGGGCCGCTCGAAGGGGATGCCGAATCCGGCCTCGGTCAGCAGCTTGGTGCCGAGCGCGAGCCCGAGGTGGTAGCGGCCGTGCGTGGCCGCCTGGGCGGTCTGGGCCTGGCTGGAGACCAGCAGCGGGTGCCGCCCGAAGACCGGGATCGCGGAGGTGCCGACGTGGAGGCCGGGCACCTCACGTCCGACGATCGCGGCGAGCTGCGGCGAGTCGGCGCCGAAGGTCTGCCCGAACCAGGCCGAGCGCAGGCCGTGGGCCGCGGCCTCACGGGCGAGTTCTACGGTGGCGTCGACCTGGTTCGCCGCCTCGGACGCGTGGAGTGTCACTCCTACAGTCATGGTGGTGAGAACCCCGCGCTCCTGACCAGGTATTCCGCCGAGTGTGACGGCGTCGTGTCAGGTGTGTGAACCGGGGGCGGAAGGACACCGGGCCGGGTCGCGGTCGGCCGGCGTCCGGCCCCGCCGGCCCGCCCGCGGCGCGCGTCCGCACCGGCCGACCGGCTCACTTGTGGCGAACCGGTGCCGGGCGCGCGCCCGGCTGTGACACGATCCGGTGAGACCGTGTTCTGGTGGGCGCGGGAACGGACGCCGGGGGGTGGCGGTAGTGCGGTTGAGTATTGCGGCGGTGGACGAGGACGGGGCCGCTGAGCTGCGGGAGCTGTCCGAGTGGCTGCGCACCGACGAGGACGGTCCCGACGAGGTCCGGCTGGCGACGCGGACCGGCGGTAAGGCCGGGGAGATGGGCCCCGTCGAGGTCATCGACCTCGTGCTCACGCACGCCGTGGCCCTCGCCAACCTCGCCGTGGTGTACGCCGGTTGGTGGAAGTCGCGGGCGCCGCGCCCGCCGGGATCGGGCTTCACCTTCACCCGTGAATCCGACGGGCTGACCGTGACCGTGTCGGGGCAGGACGGTTCCGAAGAGGCCGTACGCCGCCTGCTGGCCGTCCTCGCGGAGCCGCAGCAGCCGCCCGCGGGGCCGCCCGAGGTGGAGTAGGGCCGTGGAACTCGCCGACCCGCTCCGCTCGTACGCCGTCCTCATCGGCTCCTCGACCTTCGCCGACCCGGGCCTCGACGACCTGCCGGCCGTCGCGAACAACCTCGCCCGCTTAGGGGAGTTGCTCGAAGACCCCACCGTCTGGGGCCTGCCGCCCGACCGCTGCGTACGGGTCCCGGAACCCGCGTCGCCGGGCGAGGTGCTGGACGCGGTCCACGACGCGGCCCGCAGGACCGAGGACACGCTGCTCGTGTACTACGCGGGCCACGGCCTCAGCGACGCCGACGGCCTGCTGCTGACGCTGCCGTCCACCGACCCCCAACGCCCCTACACCTCCGTCGGTTTCGACTCCGTGCGCCGCGAAGTCCTCACCGCCCGACGGGACGCGAACCGCATCGTGATCCTCGACTGCTGCTACAGCGGCGGCGCGCTCGTCGGCGGCATGAGCGGCGGCGGCGCGGCGAACGCGCCGGTCGAGATGGCCGAGCAGACCCGTATCGCCGGGTCGTACCTCCTCACCGCGAGCGCCGCCACCCGCAAGGCGCTCGCCCCGCCCGGCGAGACCTACACCGCCTTCACCGGCGAGCTGATCCGCCTCCTCGACCAGGGCCTGCCCGGCGGCGACTCCCTGATCGAGGTCACCAGCGTCTACGAGCGGCTGCGCGGCGAACTCCTCGCCAAGGGACGGCCGTTGCCGCAGCAGCGGCTGAGCAACACCGGCCGCACGCTGGCCATCGCCCGCAACCGGTACGGGGCGGCGCACGCGGCGCCGCCGCCGTCCGAGACGCTGCCGGGCCCGAAGCCCGCCCCGCCCGCCCTCACGATCCCGAACGACCTGAAGGAGGCGCTGCGAGGAAAGCCCCGCGCCCTCGCGAGGGAGTACGTGCGGTTGGGGCAGACCGAAGGCGGACGCGCGCACGCCCGGGAACTGCTGCGCCTCGCGGGCGCGTTGCGGCCCCCGCAGGAGGTCGCGGCGCTCGTCGCCCTTCTGAACGGGGACAGTTGGGGCATCCCCTTCCAGGAAGTCGCCGCGCGAGGCCCGCAGGCGGTCGTGGAGTGCCTGGAGGCGCTGTACGCCGTGGACGGCGCGGAAGAGGCCCCGCACGGGCTGATCGAGGTGGTGACCACCCAGATCCCCGAAATCGTCGTGGGCACGGTGCGGGCGCTGCGCGCCGCCGGATACCCGGCCGAGGCGGACCGGCTGCTGTCCAGGACGGTCGCGGAGAACGCGTACACCGAGTACGTCCTCGGCCTGCTCGGCGCCCTGTGGTCCGCGGAGCTGGACGCCGACGCCGACCGCGTCCTGGCCGAGGCCACCACCGAGTCGGACGAGGAGGCCGTACGGTTCGCGGACGCGCTGCTGACGATGGGCCGTCGGCAGAAGGCGTTCGAGCTGTACGTGCGGGCCGCGGCGGTCGTCGTCCGAAGGTCGCCGGTCGACCTCATCCGCGTCCTGAAGGCGGTGGACGAGGAGCGGGAGGAGGAGCGGACCGGGGGCCGGCCGCCCGAGACGGCGGACGCGCGGATCGTCCTGCTCCAGGGATTCGCGACCACCCTGCTCGACACCGCCGTCACGGAGGCCGAAACACCCGCCGGGCTGGCCGAGTTGTGCGAGGCGCTGTGGAGCGCGGGCATGGAGGGCCGCGCGCTGATCGCGCTCGCGGCAGCCGCCGAGTCGTACGACGCCCCTGCCGTCGTGGAGCTGGCCGACGCCCTCCGCGAGAGCGGCCACGCGGACGGCGTACGCCACCTGATGCGCGCCGCCGCTTTCACACATCCCGTCGAGACGACCCCCTACTTCGTGGAGGCGCTGCGCGACATGGGCTGGCCGGTGGACGCCAACCGGCTGCTCGCCACCGCCCTGACCCGCTCGCCCGAGGAGATCGCGGCGCTGCTCGCGTCGTTCGGGCCGGGCCGGGAGCGGGACCGCGCCCAACTGGTCACGGCCGTCAACAGCCGCCCGGTCGCCGACCGGCTCCGGCTCCTCAGCGGTCTGCTGGCAGCGCCGGGCGACTACGAGGACTTCCTCGCCTCGGTCGCGCTCCTGCCGGACGAGGACTTCCTGGAGGTCCTGGAGGCGCTGCGCGCCGCCGACGACCCGACCGCCCTGGTCACGCTGTTCCGCTTCCAGATCCGCGCCGACCCGATGGGAGCCGCGAGGCGGCTGCTCTTCCTCATCGACAACGCGGAGGCGTTCGGCGTCGAGAGGGCCGTGCTGGCCGCGCTCGCCGCCAAGGAGCGGGACGGCGACAGCGAGCTGTCGGTCGCCGAGGTGAGCCGTCTGGTCGGTCCGACCGTCGCCCTCGAAGCGCGCGTCTACGCCACCGCCGCGCTGTGGGCCGCCGGATACGGCGAGCAGGTCCGCACCGCCCTGTCCCGCCAGCACTACGTGGCGACAGGCACCTACCTGGTGAGGTGGCTCGTCGCCCTGCACGACCACTCCCTGCCGGAGTGCGTCAACGCGGTCATCGCCAGCCGCTCCCTCACCGAGAGCAGCCCGCCCATCCTGGCCGACCTCGTCGCCGGTCTCGCCGAGGCGGACATGAAGGACGCCGCCACCTTCGCCCTCAAGCGGTACGCCTTCGCTCTCGGCCCCCAACAGGTCAGCGCCCTCGCCCGCCGTCTCGCCCTCATGCCCGCCCTCCCGGCCCCGTCCCGCCCGTGACCGTCGCTGTCAGTGGGCCCGTATAACCTCGGGCGCATGCCCGTTGAACGGCGCCGACGCGCGCGGACGTATGAGCCCGACCGGACGTGGGGGGCGCTCACCGCGCAGGCGGGGCATCTCCGGTCGGCCGTGAGCGCCCTGACGGGGGAGCGGCTCCAGCGGGAGAGCGGGCTGCCCGGCTGGGACGTACGGACGCTCGTCGCGCATGTCGTACGGCAGACCGTGGTGCTGCCGCGTTACGTGGCCGAAGCCGTGCCCGCCGGGAAAGGGCAGCTGACCGACCTGGACACCTGGGCCGTCTCGACGGCCGGGATCGCCGACCGGCTGGACGCCACGACCAAGGAGGCCGCCGCGGCCATGGGGGACCCGGCCGAGGCGATGGCGGCGGCGGCCGAGGAACTGGCCGGGTGCAGGGAGCGGGCGCTGCGGACGGATCTGGTGGTGCCGGACGTGTTCGGCGGGATGCGGGCGCTGGACTTCACCGTGACGCGGCTCGTGGAGCTGGTGGTGCACAGCGACGACCTGGCGCGGGCGACCGGCGTGGACGTGCCGCTGGACCGGCACGCCGTCGCGGCCGTCGTCCGGCTGCTCGCGGACGCGCTCGCCGCCAAGGCGCCGGGCAATTCCGTGGAGGTCCGCGTCCCGCCGTACGCGGCGGTGCAGTGCGTCGAGGGCCCGCGGCACACCCGGGGCACGCCGCCGAACGTCGTGGAGACCGATCCGCTGACCTGGCTCCGGCTGGCGACCGGCCGTACGACCTGGGCGCGGGAAGTGGACGCCGCGACCGTGAGCGCCAGCGGCGAGCGCGCCGACCTGGACGCGTACCTCCCCGTCCTGGGCTGACCTCCCCACCGGACGACGACCCGGCCCCCGGGACCGGCGGCACCCGGAGCCGACCCGGCCCCCGGACCTGGGGGCGCCCGGAGCTGCCCCGCCCGGACCGGTGGCACCCGAACGGCGGGGCCCACGTCACATGCCCTTGCCCCGCAAGGCACTACGCGCATAGAACCTGGAGATGCAAGGGTCGCCCGTTCGGACGATGGGCAATCCTGCCCTAGACTCGTGAACGTGCCTCGTGGTGATGGACGACTCAGCCACGACCTGCTCCCCGGTGAGAAGGGCCCCCAGGACGCCTGCGGCGTTTTCGGTGTCTGGGCCCCCGGTGAAGAGGTCGCCAAACTCACCTATTTCGGGCTGTATGCCCTGCAGCACCGCGGTCAGGAGTCCGCGGGCATCGCAGTGAGCAACGGCTCCCAGATTCTGGTCTTCAAGGACATGGGCCTGGTCTCCCAGGTCTTCGACGAGACCTCTCTCGGCTCGCTGACCGGCCACATCGCCGTCGGCCACGCCCGCTACTCGACCACCGGCGCCTCCGTGTGGGAGAACGCGCAGCCCACCTTCCGCGCCACCGCCCAGGGCTCCATCGCCCTCGGGCACAACGGCAATCTGGTCAACACGGCCGAGCTGGCCGAACTGGTCGCCTCCCTCCCGCAGGGCCCGGGGCGGGCCACCAAGGTCGCCGCCACCAACGACACCGACCTGGTCACCGCGCTGCTCGCGGGCCAGGTCGACGACGAGGGCAACCCGCTCTCCGTCGAGCAGGCCGCCACGAAGGTGCTGCCGCAGGTCAAGGGCGCCTTCAGCCTCGTCTTCATGGACGAGCACACCCTGTACGCGGCCCGCGACCTCCAGGGCATCCGCCCGCTGGTCCTCGGCCGGCTGGAGCGCGGCTGGGTCGTCGCCTCCGAGACCGCCGCCCTCGACATCTGCGGCGCCAGCTTCGTCCGGGAGATCGAGCCCGGCGAGCTGATCGCCATCGACGAGAACGGCCTGCGCACCTCCCGCTTCGCCGAGGCCGCCCCCAAGGGCTGCGTCTTCGAGTACGTCTACCTCGCCCGCCCCGACACCGACATCGCCGGGCGCAACGTCTACCTCTCCCGCGTCGAGATGGGCCGCCGTCTCGCCAAGGAGGCCCCGGTCGACGCCGACCTGGTGATACCGACGCCGGAGTCCGGCACCCCGGCCGCCGTCGGGTACGCCGAGGCCAGCGGTATCCCGTACGGCTCCGGGCTGGTCAAGAACAGCTACGTCGGCCGTACGTTCATCCAGCCGTCGCAGACCATCAGGCAGCTCGGCATCCGGCTCAAGCTCAATCCGCTCAAGGAAGTCATCCGCGGCAAGCGCCTGGTGGTCGTGGACGACTCGATCGTCCGCGGCAACACCCAGCGCGCCCTGGTCCGGATGCTCCGCGAGGCGGGCGCCGCCGAGGTGCACGTACGGATCTCGTCGCCGCCCGTGAAGTGGCCCTGCTTCTTCGGCATCGACTTCGCCACCCGCGCCGAACTGATCGCCAACGGCATGACCGTGGACGAGATCGGCACCTCGCTGGGCGCGGACTCACTCGCGTACATCTCCATCGACGCCATGGTCGAGGCGACCACCATCCCCAAGGACAACCTCTGCCGCGCCTGCTTCGACGGCGTGTACCCGATGGACCTGCCCGACCCGGAGCTGCTGGGCAAGCAGTTGCTGGAGACCGAACTGGCCGGTGGCGCGGACGCCGCGGACGCGCTCCGCCGCCCGTAGGCTCCGCGGCAGCCACGCAGCCCTCCGCACGAACGACACGAAGGTTCCCCAGCTATGTCTGAGTCAACCGGCGCCGCCTCCACCGGCGCTGACTTCTCCGGTGCCAGCTACGCCTCCGCGGGCGTCGACATCGAGGCCGGCGACCGTGCCGTCCACCTGATGAAGGAGTGGGTCCGCAAGGCCACCCGCCCCGAGGTGGTCGGCGGGCTCGGC
The DNA here is from genome assembly GCF_044753885.1 of Streptomyces sp. NPDC093221. NCBI lineage: Bacteria > Bacillati > Actinomycetota > Actinomycetes > Kitasatosporales > Streptomycetaceae > Streptomyces > Streptomyces sp. NPDC093221. Next base: position 656,423 of record NZ_JBIVOA010000001.1, read on the forward strand.
GGCTTCGCCGGACTCTTCGACGCCTCCGCGCTCAAGCGGTACGAGCGCCCGCTGCTCGCCTCCGCGACCGACGGCGTCGGCACCAAGGTGGACATCGCCCGCCGTATGGGCGTCTACGACACGATCGGCCACGACCTGGTCGGCATGGTCGTGGACGACCTCGTGGTGTGCGGCGCGGAACCGCTGTTCATGACCGACTACATCTGCGTCGGCAAGGTCTACCCCGAGCGGGTCGCGGCCATCGTCAAGGGCATCGCCGAGGGCTGTGTGCTCGCGGGCTGCGCGCTGGTCGGCGGCGAGACCGCCGAGCACCCGGGGCTGCTGGCCGCGGACGACTTCGACGTGGCGGGCGCGGGCACCGGAGTGGTCGAGGCCGACCAAGTGCTGGGCGCGGACCTGATCCGGCCCGGTGACGCGGTCGTCGCCATCGAGTCGTCGGGGCTGCACTCCAACGGCTACAGCCTGGTCCGGCACGTGCTGTTCGACCGGGCGGGCTGGTCGCTGGACCGGCAGGTGCCGGAGTTCGGCCGCACGCTCGGTGAGGAGCTGCTGGAGCCGACGAAGATCTACTCGCTGGACTGCCTGGCGCTGACCCGTACCACCGAGGTGCACGCCTTCTCGCACATCACCGGCGGCGGGCTCGCCAACAACCTGGCGCGGGTCGTCCCCGACCACCTGCGGGCCACCGTCGACCGCTCCACCTGGGAGCCCGCGCCGGTCTTCGGACTGGTCGGGGAGCTGGGCGGGGTCGAGCGCCTGGAGCTGGAGAAGACGCTGAACATGGGCGTCGGCATGATCGCCGTCCTGCCGCAGGAGTCCGTGGACGTCGCGCTCGCGACCCTCGCCGACCGGGGCGTAGGGGCCTGGGTGAGCGGCGAGATCACGGCACGCGAAAGCGGCACGGCGGCCGTCGAACTGACCGGCGACTACGCGCGGTAGAGCGGTGGGGTCCTCAGCGCCGACGAGCCGACGACGAAACCCGGTCCGGGGCGGGACCCCGGACCGGGCCGACGTGACATGCGGTGATGTGCGTCTACGTGACAGGTGTCAAGCGTGACGGCGCTGGGGGGATGACTCGGACTCGTCGTCCTCGTCCCCGTCGTTGTTGTAGCGATCCGCGTACTGTGCGTACGGGTCGTCATCCTCGTCGTCATCGTCCTCGACAGGCTCCGGATTGACCGGAAGCGGTGACGATGCGCCCAGCTCGTCGGCCAGACGTGAGAGATCCGTGCCGCCGCTGTTGTACTTCAGCTGGCGGGCGACCTTCGTCTGCTTGGCCTTGGCCCGGCCGCGCCCCATGGCTCGACCCCCTTAACGGCGGGGCTCAGCGGCCCCGAGTCTTGACACGCGTTCATGATTCGGAGCGGCCTCCCCGGAGAGAGACCGGTCCGTAGGCCCACAACGGTACCTGCTTCCGACGCCGCACGGTACGTCGCCCGCACGACACGCGTCGGAACAGGGGTCGTTCACGGCCCTGTTCTGCCTGGTCAGGGCCGATTTTACCTTCTTCTAGCGCGAACTTGCTATCGGGCCGTGCTGTCGGTCACGCGGACCCCTCCGGACGCAGCCATTCCGAAGCCGGTGTACGGTCCGCGATCCGCTGTTCCGCGAGCCTGTCCGCGGCCACGGCCGGGGGGACGCCGTCGGTCCTGGCCCGGTCGAAAATGGCCAGAGTCGTGTCGTAGATCTTCGTGGCCTTGGTCTTCGCGCGGTCAAAATCAAAACCGTGCAGCTCGTCCGCGACCTGGATCACGCCACCGGCGTTCACCACGTAGTCCGGCGCGTAGAGGATGCCGCGGTCGGCGAGGTCCTTCTCGACTCCGGGATGGGCGAGCTGGTTGTTGGCCGCGCCGCAGACCACCGTGGCGGTCAGCGCGGCGACCGTCGCGTCGTCCAGGGCGCCGCCGAGCGCGCAGGGCGCGTACACGTCGAGCGGGGTGCGCACCAGCACCTGCGCGTCGCTCACCGAGGTGACCCGCGGGTGACGGGCGACGATCCGGTCGACGGCGTCCGCGCGGACATCGGTGATCACGACCTCGGCGCCGTCCTCCAGCAGGTGCTCCACCAGGTGGTGGCCGACCTTGCCGACGCCGGCCACGCCGACCCGGCGGCCACGCAGCGTCGGCTCGCCCCACTGGGTCTTCGCGGCGGCGCGCATGCCCTGGAAGACACCGAAGGCGGTGAGTACGGAGGAGTCGCCGGCGCCGCCGTTCTCCGGCGAGCGGCCGGTCGTCCAGCGGTTCTCGCGGGCCACGACGTCCATGTCCGCGACATACGTGCCGACGTCGCACGCCGTGACGTACCGGCCGCCGAGCGAGGCCACGAACCGGCCGTAGGCGAGCAGCAGTTCCTCGGTCTTGAGCGTGTCGGGGTCGCCGATGACGACGGCCTTGCCGCCGCCGTGGTCGAGCCCGGCGAGCGCGTTCTTGTACGACATGCCGCGGGAGAGGTTGAGCGCGTCCTCGACGGCCTCCTCGTCGGAGGCGTAGGCGTGGAAGCGGGTGCCGCCGAGGGCCGGGCCCAGGGCGGTCGAGTGGAGCGCGATGACGGCCTTGAGGCCGGTTGCGCGGTCCTGGCACAGGACGACCTGCTCGTGCCCGCCCTGTTCCGATCGGAACAGTTTGGCGAGGACGGTCGACGCGGTGGAGCCGGTCGACTCGACTGACGAGGAGCGGTCGGTCTGTCGTACGTCGGTCACGGTGGTGACTCCCATAGTCCAGTTTTTCCGGGCGAACCCGGTTGGCCTTGCTGGCCTCCGGCTCCCCGTGCGGGTGGCGGGAGGCCGGATATGCAGAAGGGTAGGCCCTGGGCGGGCGATCATGGGACCGCGTACATGTGTGGGTTTCCGGTGATCCCGCGACGGTTTTTCACAGTGGCCGGGATCACCTCCGGGGCGGGGGGTCGCGTGGGACGATCGGAGCATCAAGGCCGTGACGAGGGAGCGGGTGTGGGCGGTTCACCGGTACTGGTCCCGTACGCGGCCTATTTGCGGGTCTACGAGCCCCTGGCGGCCTTTCCAGAGCCCGAACGCACCCACTGGTACCGGTATGCGTCGGCCGGGCTGACGCGTACCGCTCAGGACGAGCTACGGCAGTCCCTGGCCGACCTCCTGCCGGTGCCCCCGGTGGCCGTCCCGGTGCACGAGAGCGGCGACGCCTTCGTGGCCGTGGTCTCCGGCGTCACCCACATCTGCCCCTGGCGCACCCGGCTGCGCGGCTGGCTCGCTCTGGAGAACGTGGGGGAGCTGCTGCCCGAGCCGGTGCTGGACGCGATGCTGCCGCCGGTCGTACGCCGGCAGGCCGCCGCCGACCACGAGAGCTGGCGGGAGCGGAATCCGGACGCCCGGCCGTGGATCCGCTCGGCCACCTGGCACGTGCCGGTGCGCTGGTTCGCCCTCGTCGGGGACGACGAGCGGGAGTACGAGCCGTCGGGCGCGGGGGAGTCGAAGGAGCCGCTGCTGCGGTACCGCACGCCCATGGTCCAGGCCAGGCGGCGGGTCGCGCGGGCGCTGCGGGTGCTCAAGGACGCCCTGGACGAGGGCCCGTTGATCGACGGGCTGATCGATGTGGGGCGCTGGCTCGAGGAGTTCCACCCGCGCTCGCTGGTCGAGCTGGACTACGGCGGCCTGGTGCACGTGATGGGCCAGGACACGCTCGCGGAGGACCGCTCGGCGGCCGATGTGGCCGAGGGGCTCGCCGCGCTGCGGGCCGGGGACTCGGCGGCGGCCGGGGTGGCGTACGAGCGGCTGACCGACCGGTGGCGGGCGGTCAGGGAGCTTCAGTTCTCCAGTTGAGGGCAGGCGGGACGTGACGCGGGTCACGGTCGGGACTCCGGCGGAATGTGCGCCGAAGCTCTGGCCCTGGCATCGACTCCGCGTTCGACGCATGGGCCGATGTGACCTTCGGCGCAGGGTTCGCGGGTCCTCTGTTGTCTCGTTGTGTCTCTTCCGCCTCTCAGCTTGCCTTTTGGCATCGAGAGCGGCGGTAATGGCCCAAGCGTGACGGAGAGCACGTAAGCGGACTCTTGCCTGCATCACCATGTCTCGTGTCAAAATGGGACATCGGGTCCTCCTCGGACTCGTTTCGAAGGTGGGGATGGGGCAGATGATCAGGTTGTGACTGATCGTCACGTTGGTGTGACTGTCCGCTATGGCATGGTCCATCGGCTTCCGCCGAGCTTGAACACCTGAGAGGGCAATTCCATCGGTTTGGCCGACGAGGCTGGACGGATGGTGTAGTTGTAGTGCCGAGGACAAGCCGTTCGTCCTATTACCGACTCGGCCCGCGTCTGCCATTTCGGGCAACGTGGGTCAAGGTGCAGAATTTAGAGGAAAGAACCGCGTTGGTTCGGTTCTCTCGAGGAGGCCGCTCATGACCGCTCGCACCCCTGATGCCGAGCCGTTGCTAACCCCTGCTGAGGTCGCCACCATGTTCCGCGTCGACCCGAAGACGGTCACGCGCTGGGCAAAGGCCGGCAAGCTCACATCCATCCGCACGCTCGGCGGGCACCGCCGCTACCGCGAGGCGGAGGTCCGCGCGCTGTTGGCGGGCATTCCGCAGCAGCGCAGCGAGGCCTGACAGCCCTTTTGGGCGGCTAACGGGGCCCCCACCCCATACGTCGCCCGGCCCGAAGGCCACCTGCCCCCATCAGGGACGCCGGAGGGAGCTACGAGCTCTACCAGCTCCACCCAGCTTCACCAAGACCGCATCGGACTCCGCCGGGTCCGATGCGGTCTTTTTCGTGCCCGCGGCGGCCCGGGGCGGCGCCGGGGCGGCGCGGGGTCATGTGGGGCCGCGCGGGCGGTTTGTGGGCGTTCCGTGCGCGCCGGGGGCGTGGTCTGTGGGGTCCTGGGGGCGGTTGCGTGCTAGCGCCGGAGTCGTCCCCAGGGAGGTGCAATTGCACATATTAAATCGAGAGCCTTCCGGAGGGCGTCGAGTTCCCCACTCCCGAAACGGGTTTCCGTGACTCCCGTCACACGCCGGGCTCTTGTGGATCTTGATCCCCGTGCGCTAATGAACTCCCCCCGGTGCGGAGGGAGTAGGCCGAGAGCGCTCTCCGCGCCGACGCCGGTGCCCCGCCCGCGGCGGTACGAGGAGGCCGTAGCGGGCGCGGCTTCGGGGGACAGCGAAAGGGCCCGCACCTTGAGGAGGCACGGGCCTTGCGACGTACTGTGGTGCGGTCTGCGGGGACAGCGAAAAGACCCGCACCTGAGCAGGTGCGGGTCTAGTGGCAGACGGTACGGCGGTCCTGACGGGATTTGAACCCGCGGCCTCCACCTTGACAGGGTGGCGAGCACTCCAAACTGCTCCACAGGACCTGGTGTCACAGCCTGTTGGGCTCGGCTGCGAGACAGACTGTACAGCAGGTCAGGGGGTGGGGTCGAACTCGTTGCCGGGGGGCGGCCGGGCGGTGCGGGGCGGTCAGGCCCAGGCGTCGTCGAGGGCCTTGAAGACGCGTTTGTCGGAGACCGGGAACGCCGTGCCCAGCGCGTGCGCGAAGTAGCTGACGCGCAGCTCCTCGATCATCCAGCGGATGTCCCGCACCGCGGCCGGCACCGGCCGCCCGGCCGGCTGGGCGGCCAGCAGCTCGCCGTACTCGGCCTGGATCTCCCGGACCTTCTCCATTCGCGTGGTGTCCCGCTGGACCCCCGTCGGCATCTGCTGGAGGCGGCGGTCGACGCCGACCAGATACCGCATCAGGTCGGGCAGCCGCTTGAGCCCCGCCTCGGTCACGAAACCGGCGTGCACCAGGCCCGCGAGCTGCTCCCGTACGTCCTGGAGGTTGGCGACCAGCGCGAGGCTCGTGGTGTCCTTCAGGCGCCGCTCGCAGGACTGCCAGGCGGCCAGCACCTGCTGGACCCGCTGGACGCTGCGCGAGGTCAGCTCGACCAGATCGGCGCGGACCGCGTCGTACAGCTTGCGGAAGGACTCCTCGTCCCACGCGGGCCCGCCGTGGTCGGCGATCAGCCGGTCGGCGGCGGCGGTCGCGCAGTCCTCGAAGAGCGCCTGCACGCTGCCGTGCGGATTGCGCGAGAGCGCCAGCTTCTGCTGGTTGGACAGCTTGTCCGCGGCGAACTTCGCCGGATTCACCGGCACGTTGAGCAGGATCAGCCGCCGTGTGCCCCGCCACATCGCCGCTGCCTGCTCCGGCTCGGTGTCGAAGAGCCGTACGGCCACGGTGGCGCCCTCGTCGACGAGCGCCGGGAACGCCTTGACGGGCTGGCCCGCGCGCCGCGCCTCGAAGGTGCGCGGCAGCGCGCCGATCGTCCAGTCGGTGAGCCCGGTGCGCTGCTGGACCGAGGCCAGCGCGGGGTCGGAGGCCGACTCGAAGGCCCTGGTGATCGCCTCCCGCGTCTTCGGCTTCAGCCGCAGCCGCAGCGCGTCCAGGTCCTTGTCCTCGGCGAGCTTGCGGCGCCGCTCGTCCACCACCCGGAAGGTGATCTTCAGATGCTCGGGCACCTTGCCGAGGTCGAAGTCCTCCCCGGTGACCGGCACCCCGACCATCTTCTGCAACTCCCGCGCCAGCACGGACGGCAGGGGGTCGGGCCCGGCGACCGCGCGCTCCAGGAACTTCTTGGCGTAGTTCGGCGCGGGGACGTAATGCCGGCGGATCGCCTTGGGCAGCGAGCGGATCAGCTCGGTGACGACCTCCTCGCGCAGGCCCGGGATCTGCCAGTCGAAGCCGTCGGCCGAGACCTGGTTGAGGACCTGGAGCGGGATGTGGACGGTGACGCCGTCGGCGTCGGCGCCCGGTTCGAACTGGTACGTGACGCGGAATTTGAGCGCGCCCTGCCGCCAGGAGTCCGGGTAGTCGTCCTTGGTGACGGCCTCCGCGTTCTCGTTGATCAGCATGGAGTGCTCGAAGTTCAGCAACTCCGGCTCTTCGCGCCGCTTCTGCTTCCACCAGGAGTCGAAGTGGGCGCCGGAGACGACGTCCTCCGGCAGCCGCGCGTCGTAGAAGTCGAAGAGCGTCTCGTCGTCCACGAGGATGTCGCGGCGCCGGGCGCGGTGCTCCAACTCCTCGACCTCGCCGAGGAGTTTGCGGTTGTCGTGGAAGAACTGGTGGTGGGTGCGCCAGTCGCCCTCGACCAGCGCGTTGCGGATGAACAGCTCGCGGGAGACCTCGGGGTCGATCCGGCCGTAGGTGACCTTGCGCTGGGCGACCAGCGGGACGCCGTAGAGGGTGACGCGCTCGTACGCCATCACGGCCGCCTGGTCCTTCTCCCAGTGCGGCTCGCTGTAGGTGCGCTTGACCAGGTGCTGGGCCAGCGGCTCCACCCACTCCGGCTCGATCCGCGCGTTGACCCGCGCCCACAGCCGGGAGGTCTCCACCAACTCGGCCGACATGATCCAGCGCGGCGGCTTCTTGAACAGCGCCGAGCCGGGGAAGACGGCGAATTTCGCGCTGCGGGCGCCCAAGTACTCGTTCTTGTCGGTGTCCTTGAGCCCCAGGTGCGACAACAGCCCCGCCAGCAACGACTGGTGGACCCGTACCGGATCGGCCGCGTCGTCCTCGGACCTGGGCTCGGTGACCGTGATGCCCAGGGACTTGGCGACCGTACGGAGCTGGCTGTAGATGTCCTGCCACTCGCGGATGCGCAGGTAGTTCAGGAACTCCGAGCGGCACATGCGGCGGAAGGCCGACGAGGACAGGTCCTTCTGCCGGTCGCGGACATAGCCCCACAGGCTGAGGAAGGACAGGAAGTCGCTGGTCTCGTCGCGGAAGCGGGCGTGCTGCTGGTCGGCCTGCGTCTGCTTGTCCGCGGGGCGTTCGCGCGGGTCCTGGATGGACAGCGCCGCCGCGATCACCATGACCTCGCGCGCGCACCCGTTGCGGTCGGCCTCCAGCACCATACGGGCGAGCCGCGGGTCCACCGGGAGCTGCGAGAGCTTGCGGCCCAGCGGGGTCAGCCGCTTGCGCGGGTCCTTCTCCTTGGGGTCCAACGCGCCCAGCTCTTCGAGGAGTTGGACACCGTCCTTGATGTTCCGGCTGTCCGGCGGGTCAATGAAGGGGAAGCGCGCGATGTCGCCGAGCCCGGCCGCCGTCATCTGGAGGATGACCGAGGCCAGGTTGGTGCGCAGGATCTCGGCGTCGGTGAACTCCGGCCGGGACAGGAAGTCGTCCTCGTCGTACAGCCGGATGCAGACGCCGTCCGACGTACGGCCGCAGCGGCCCTTGCGCTGGTTGGCGCTGGCCTGGCTGATCCGCTCGATCGGCAGCCGCTGCACCTTGGTGCGGTGGCTGTAGCGGGAGATCCGGGCGGTGCCGGGGTCGATCACGTACCGGATGCCGGGGACGGTCAGCGACGTCTCGGCGACGTTCGTGGCCAGCACGACGCGGCGCCCGCTGTGCTGCTGGAACACGCGGTGCTGCTCGGCCGACGACAGCCGCGCGTACAGCGGCAGCACCTCGGTCGAGCGCAGGTTCTTCTTGGTCAGCGCGTCCGCGGTGTCGCGGATCTCGCGCTCGCCGGAGAGGAAGACCAGGATGTCGCCCGGCCCCTCGGCCTGGAGTTCGTCGACCGCGTCGCAGATCGCGGTGATCTGGTCGCGGTCGTCGGCCCCCTCGTCACCGTCCGCGCCCTCGTCGGCCAGCGGCCGGTAGCGGACCTCCACCGGATACGTCCGGCCGCTGACCTCGACCACCGGCGCGTCCCCGAAGTGCCGGGAGAAGCGCTGCGGGTCGATCGTCGCCGAGGTGATGATCACCTTCAGGTCCGGGCGGCGCGGCAGGAGTTGGGCCAGGTAGCCGAGGATGAAGTCGATGTTGAGGCTGCGCTCGTGCGCCTCGTCGATGATGATCGTGTCGTACGCGCGCAGCTCGCGGTCGGTCTGGATCTCGGCGAGCATGATGCCGTCGGTCATCAGCTTGACCAGCGTGGAGTCGCCGACCTGGTCGGTGAAGCGGACCTTCCAGCCGACCGCCTCCCCGAGCGGTGTCGCCAGCTCCTCCGCCACGCGCTCGGCGACGGTACGGGCCGCGATCCGGCGCGGCTGGGTGTGGCCGATCAGGCCGCGCACCCCGCGGCCCAGCTCCAGGCAGATCTTCGGGATCTGCGTCGTCTTGCCCGAGCCGGTCTCGCCCGCGACGATCACCACCTGGTGGTCGCGGATCGCCGCCAGGATGTCGTCCTTCTTCTGGCTGACCGGCAGCGCCTCGGGATAGCTGATCCTCGGCACGGCGGCGCGGCGGGCCGCCAGCCTCGCCTCGCCCTTGTCCATCTCGGCGGCGATCTCGGCCAGCACCGCGGCCCGCGCCTCCGGCTTGCGGATACGGCGGGCGCCGTCGAGTCGGCGGCCGAGCCGCTGCTCGTCGCGCAAAGTCAGCGACGGCAGCCGTTCGGCGAGATCAGCGGAGGTGGGTTGGGTAGACATACGCGGTCCAGGATCGCATCTGCGGCGGGCGCGCGGCGAACGCATTTCCCCGCGGCGGTACGCACGGTGACGGTGGGGCGCATGGCGCACGGGAACGACGTAGGCCCCGTCCGGAGACGGGGCCTACGTCGTGCGGTGGCTGGGGCCGGGGTCGAACCGGCGACCTACCGCTTTTCAGGCGGTCGCTCGTACCAACTGAGCTACCCAGCCGCAGCGGTCCTGACGGGATTTGAACCCGCGGCCTCCACCTTGACAGGGTGGCGAGCACTCCAAACTGCTCCACAGGACCAAGCTTGTGCGGGATAATTCTCGCACAGGATCTCGGATGCTCCGTACCGCTTGTCCGCCGCTGATCCGGGACCAGAAAGTGACCGCAGGATCACGCTGGGACAGGGGCACGTCGCTGGATCAGCGTAGCAGACCCCCGAGGTGGTCCTTTTCGGTGAGCGGGCGGAGCGGGGTGCCGGTGAGCAGGCGAGGGCGACGCCGTCAGACCGTCTCGTCGCGGAACACCGCGCGCACGATCCGGCCGATGCCGTCGCGGCCCGGAGCCACTTCCCACTCGTCGCACACCGCGTCCACCAGCAGCAGCCCGCGGCCGTTGACCTCATGGGTGCCGCTGTCGCGCATCACCGGGCCCTCGCCGACGTTTCCGTGGTCCTCGACCTCGATACGGACTCGTACGCCGTCCCGCCGGACGGAACAGATGACGGTCGGGCTCGTCGTATGACGCACGGCATTGGTGACGAGTTCACTCACCAACAGAGCGGCCGTATCGCAGGCGTCCAGCCCGCATCCGCGCGCGGTCAGATATGCGCGCGCACGGCGCCGGGCCTCGGAAACCGACGCGCCGCATGCCAGCAGTTCGAATGTGCAGCCGTCGGCACGGGGGCGGGGCGTACGGGAAGCGGAGCCAATGCCGGGAGTAGTCAGACGGGAACTCACGGTATCGGTGGTAGGTGAACCCACAGCGGAGATTCCTCTCCATCGCGTGTGCGTGAACGTGGTCACCTGGCCACTATGCGCCCCGACGCGCTCAGTGGGCAAGGTTAATCTTGATAATTTCACCGAGAAGGCAATCGAGGTGTGGATATCACTGAGGGGGTGGCACACTTCTCCCATGGACTCGGTGAGAGGAGCCGGGGCGTGACCGCTGCGCAGTCGTCGGGCGGCTCGACCGTTCGGCTGATGGTGCTCGGCAGACGATTGCGCGACCTGCGGGTCGCCGCCGGGAAGTCGTTCGAGGACGCCGCCGTCGTCCTCGACGTGGCTCCTCTGACGATCCGACGCATGGAGCTGGCCAAGGGCAAGTGGAAGCTCCCCTACGTCAAGACGCTGCTGGAGGAGTACGGCGTCCCGGGCGATGAGGCCAGGACCTTCCTCGCCCTCGTCCGCGAGGCCAACCAGCCCGGCTGGTGGCACCGTTACCGGGACGCCCTGCCCACCTGGTTCAGCGGCTACGTCAGCCTGGAGGAAGAGGCCAGCCTCATCCGGGCCTACGAACCCCACTACATCCCCGGCCTGCTCCAGACCGAGGAATACGCGCTGACCGTGCTGCGGGCCGGCCTCCACGACGCGGAGGAGAAGGCCGCCCAGGAGGTCGAGCGCCGGGTCGCCGTCCGCAAACAGCGGCAGCAACTGCTCACCTCCGCGAATCCGCCCGAATTGTGGGTGGTCATGGACGAGACCGTGTTCCGCCGTCCCATGGTGCCCGCCGAGATCATGCGGGCCCAGATCGACCGCCTCATCGAAGCGGCCGAACAGCCGAACATCAAGCTTCAGGTGATGCCTTTCGGCATCTGCGCGCACGAGGGCATGTACGGGTCGTTCCACATCTTCCGATTCCCGCACGAGGAGATCTCCGACATCGTCTATGTCGAGAATCTCGTCGGTGCGGTCTATCTCGACGAGTACGACGATGTCACGACGTTCCAGGAAGCCCTGGACCGTATGTGCGCCCACGCCCTGCCAGTACAACGCACCGGAGAATTCCTCGGTGCCATTCGCAAGGAGCTCTAGGCCAGTGAATCGCATACACAACGCTGTTCTCACGCTGGGAGCGGAAGGCTGGCACAAGCCGTGGAGCGGGAGCAACGGCGGCAGTTGCGTGGAGGTCCGCAGGCTTCCCGACGGCCGTTACGCGGTCCGCCAGTCCACTGATCCGGAAGGTCCCGCGCTGATCTTCACGCAGATCGAACTCGACGTCTTCTCCCAGGGCTGGGAGGCTGGACAGGCCAGCCTCCCGGTTTCCTGACGCTCATCACTTACTTAACGCAGGCGTACTCAGGAGGAACAGCGGATGCCCGACGACATGGCCTGGACGCGGCGGCCTGCGAACTACGAGCCGCCCGAGATCGACACGAGCGTCGCGCACTCGGCACGCGTGTACGACTACATTCTCGGCGGCAAGGACAACTACCCGCTGGACCGCGAGGCCGCCGAGCAGATGCTGAGCGGCTGGCCCAGTCTGCGGATATCGATGCGTGAGAACCGTAAATTCATGCACCGGGCCGTCCGCTTCATGGCCGAGCAGGGCATCGACCAGTTCCTGGACATCGGCACCGGCATTCCGACCTCGCCGAATCTCCACGAGGTCGCGCAGGGCGTCACCCCGAGCGCGCGCGTGGTCTACATGGACAACGACCCGATCGTGCTGGCCCACGCGGGCGCCCGGCTGACCAGCACGCCCGAGGGCCGTACCGCCTACATCCACGCGGACATGAAGGACCCGGCGGCGATCCTGGGCTCGGCCGAGCTGGCCGAGACCCTGGACCTGTCCCGGCCGGTCGCCCTGTCGATCATCGCCGTGCTCCAGTTCGTCACGGACGACCAGAAGGCGTACGACCTGGTCAAGCAGTACGTGGACATCCTGCCGTCCGGCAGCTACCTGGCGATCTCCACGGTCACCACCGACTCCAGCCCGAAGCCGATCGGGGGTGTCGTCGCCGAGTACACCAAGCGCGGCATGCCCGCCCGCAACCGGACCCACGCCGAGGTGCTGCCCTTCTTCGCGGGCCTCGACCTGGTCGAGCCCGGTGTCACCCTCGTCCACAACTGGCGCCCGGACCCGGCCGCCGAGGGCACGGTCGACGACTCGCAGGTCGCGATGTACGGGGGAGTGGCGTACAAGCCGTAACGGCTCGTACGTCCTCGGCTCGTACGTCCTCGACTCGTACGTCCTTGGCTCGTACGTCCTCGGCCGGTGCAGGTTCCCGCGCCGATACCCTCCCGCGCCGATACGTTCCGCGCGGATGTGTCCCGCCCGGCCGCTCCCTGAGCGGCCGGGGGGACGGTGACGCCGTCGGCCGCCGATGAGGCGCCGCGGCCCCAGCGGGACAAGGTTTCCCGCCACCCAAGACGGCGCTTCCGACGATAACCACAGGTCGGCGGGGCGCGCGGGCGTGGCCGGAAAATGCGGTCCATCCTCTTGACGTGACGCGTGGCAAGGTCCACAGTGCTCGTTAATGCGCATTACTAATGCGCATTAACGAAGGAGGAGCACAGGTGGACGAACCCAGGAAGCGATCCCGGCCGGGCCGGGCGCCCTCGCCGACCGGGCGCACGTCACGGCCGCGCCAGGCGGAGGTCGCGCGGCTCGCGGGCGTCTCGCAGGCCACGGTCTCGCTGGTGCTCGGCGGCAAGCGGGAGGGTGTCGCGATCTCGGAGGAGACCCGGCGCAAGGTGCTCGACGCCGCGCGCAGCCTCGGATACGTCCCCGACCCGGCCGCCCGCAGGCTGGCCGCCGCCCGCAACGACCTGCTGGGCGTCTTCAGCTTCACCGCGACCTTCCCCACCGACGTGCAGCACTCGTACTACCCGTTCCTGGTGGGCGTCGAGCAGGAGGCCGCCGCGCGCGGCTACGACCTGGTGCTCTTCACCGGCTCCAGTTCCGGCGGCGCGGGGGCCGCCGGACCCGAGGCGCTGAGCCGGGTCCGGCTGGCGGACGGCTGTCTCTTCCTCGGCCGTCACGCGCCCGCGCAGGAGCTGAGCCGCCTGGTCGGCGACGGCTTCCCCGTGGTCCACATCGGCCGCAGGGACGAGCTGGAGGGCCTGCCCTGGGTCGGCGCGGACTACGTCAACGCCACCCGTGAGGTCGTGGCCCGGCTCGCGGAGCTCGGCCACCGCCGGATCGTGCTCGTACGCGAGGACGACGAGGCGCCCGCGTCGACCGACCGTGAACACGGCTTCCTCAAGGGCCTGGAGGCGGCCGGGCTGCCCGGCGGCCCCGCGGCCGTCTTCCGCTCGGCGGCGCCCGAGCGCGAGCTGACGCCCGAGCGGCTGCGCGGCTGGCTCGCCGAGGGCGTCACCGCGTTCGTCGCCGAGGAGACCGACACCGGCAGCGCGTGGCGGGCCCTGCGCGGCGCCGCCCGCGCCGCCGGGATCGAGGCCCCGCGCGACGCCTCGCTCGCCCTGCTCGGCAGCCCGCCGCCCGACCTCGCGGGCGAGCCGGTGCCCACCGGATTCGACATCCCCCGGCCGGAGTTGGGCGCCGCGGCCGTCCGCATGCTGGCCGCCCTCGTGGCGGGCGAGGACATCGCGGCGGCCACCGAGCCGCTGGTGGCCTGCCCCTTCCGGCCGGGCGCCAGCGCGGGACCGCCTCCGGCGCGGCCCCGGGACCCACGCCCATGACCCCCCACCCGCCCTGCCCGCCGCCCGCGAGCCCACGCGCCGGGGAGCCGGTGCTCGG
>NZ_JBIVOA010000001.1:670581-878781 GCF_044753885.1 Streptomyces sp. NPDC093221
GGCGGCCCGCTCGCCGCGAGCCCACGCGCCGGGGAGCCGGTGCTCGGCGGCCCGCTCGCCGCGAGCCCACGCGCCGGGGAGCCGGTGCTCGGCGGCCCGCTCGCCGCGAGCCCACGCGCCGGGGAGCCGGTGCTCGGCGGCCTGCTCGCCGTGGGCCCTCGCGCCGGTGGCCCGGTGCTCGGCGCCCCGCTCGCCGCGAGCCCACGTCCCGGGGGGCCGGGGCCTTTGGGGGCGGAGCCCTTAACGGGTGAGGGCCCCGCGGCCGGTCGGCGTCAGGGCACGTGGCCGTAGGGCATCCTCGGCGAACCGGACGCCGGAGGGACCGGGGTACCGGGCAGAGCCGTCATCCGACGCACCGCGCAATCTTTCGACAGCACCGCCGCAGGCGGTACGCACCACCTCAAGGAGACTCGTGAAACCCGGACCGGACATTCTCATCGTCGGCGGCGGCCTCGGCGGCGTGGCGGCGGCACTCGCCGCGTGCCGCGCCGGGCGCGGCGTCGTACTGACCGAGGAGACCGACTGGATCGGCGGCCAGCTCACCTCGCAGGCCGTCCCGCCGGACGAGCACCCGTGGGTGGAACAGTTCGGCACCACCGCCTCGTACCGCCACCTGCGGGAATCCATCAGGTCGTACTACCGCCAGTGGTACCCGATGCGCTCGGAGGCGCTGGCCCTCACCGAGCTGAACCCCGGCGCCGGACGGGTCAGCAAGCTCTGCCACGAGCCGCGCGTCGGCCTCGCCGTGCTGGAGTCGATGCTCGCGCCGCACCTCGCGTCCGGCCGCCTCACGCTGCTGACCGAGCACCGCCCGGTCGCGGCGGCGGCCGAGGACGACACCGTACGGTCCGTCACGGTGGAGAGCCTGCGCGACGGCAGCCGCCGCACCATCGCGGCGCGGTACGTGATCGACGCGACCGAGACCGGCGAACTGCTGGAGCTGGCCGGTGTCGAACACGCCGTCGGCGCCGAGTCGCGCGACGAATTCGGCGAGCCGCACGCCCCGGAGACCGCCGACCCGCTCAACCAGCAGGGCATCACGGTGTGCTTCGCGCTCTCGCACCACGAGGGCGAGGACCACACCATCGACAAGCCCGCCGACTACGAGTTCTGGCGGGACTACCGCCCCGACTTCTGGCCGGGCCCGCTGCTCGGCTTCCTCGCCCCCGACCCGCGCACGCTCGAAGCGGTGCCGCGCACCTTCGTCCCCAACCCCGACCTCGACCCGCTCGACGTCAACGCCGACCAGTCGGAGGACGCGGGCGACAAGGAGCTGTGGGGCTTCCGCCGCATTCTGGCCCGCCGGTTGCACCGGCCCGGCGCCTTCGACTCCGACATCACGCTCGTCAACTGGCCGCTCAACGACTACTGGCTCAAGCCGCTGATCGGCGCGGGCCCCGAGACCTCGGCCCAGGCCGTGGCCGAGGCGCGGCAGCTGTCGCTGTCCGTCCTGTACTGGCTCCAGACCGAGGCGCCGCGCGCCGACGGCGGCAAGGGCTTCCCCGGCCTCAGGCTCCGCCCCGACATCACCGGCACCGCGGACGGCCTGGCCAAGGCGCCGTACGTCCGCGAGTCCCGCCGGATCAAGGCCGTCACCACCATCACCGAGCAGGACCTCGCGATCGACCTCGTCGGCCCGCACGGCGGCACCACGTACCGCGACTCGGTCGGCGTCGGCGGCTACCGCATCGACCTGCACCCGTCCACCGGAGGTGACAACTACATCGACATCGGCTCCGTGCCGTTCGAGATCCCGCTCGGCGCGCTCATCCCGCGCAGGGTCCGCAATCTGCTGCCCGCGGGCAAGAACATCGGCACCACCCACATCACCAACGGCTGCTACCGGCTGCACCCGGTGGAGTGGAACATCGGCGAGGTCGCCGGTGCCCTCGCCGCCCACTGCCTCGCCGAAGGCGTGGAACCGCACCGGGTCCAGGCCGAGGACAAGCGGTTCGACGCGTTCGCCGCCGTGCTCGACCGCGCCGGGATCCAGCGCCACTGGCCCGACGTGCGCGGCTACTGAGCGGGACCTGCCGCCCCCAAGGGAGAACGGCCGGACGGAAGCAGCTCCACCTGCCCCGCCCGGCCCACCGCCCGCGTATTCGCCAACACTGCACAAGGAGGTGCCCAGACCATGACCACCCACCGTATCCGCGTCGGCATCGACGTGGGCGGGACCTTCACCGACGCCGTGGCCGTAGACGCCGCGACCCTCGAACTCCGGGGGCAGGTGAAAGTGCCCACCAGCCACCACCACGAGGACGGCGTAGCCCACGGCATCGTCGAAGCGCTCGACCGCCTGCTGGAGCAGACCGGGAACGCCCCTGAGGACGTCGCCTTCCTGGCCCACGGTACGACCCAGGCTACCAACGCCCTCCTGGAGGGTGACGTCGCCACCGTCGGCCTGATCGGCATCGGTACGGGTCCGGGGGCCGCGTTCACCCGTCGGCTCGCGTCCTTCCGCAACCTCGAACTCACCCCCGGCAAGCGGCTCCCGCTGCACTACGCCCATGTCGCCGACCCCGACGACGCGGCCGATGTGCGCAGGGCCGTCGACGAGGTCGTACGGGAAGGCGCCGAAGTCCTCGTCGCCAGCCAGCCGTTCAGCGTCGACCGCCCCGAGGGCGAGGAGGCCGTGCTCGAAGCGGCCCGCGGCAAGGGCCTGCCGATGACGGCGGCCCACGGGATCACCTCGCTGTACGGGCTCCAGAAGCGGACCCGTACCGCCGTGGTCAACGCCGCGATCCTGCCGCGCATGCTCGCCACCGCCGACCTGGTCGACGCGGCCATCACCAAGGCGGGCGTCACGTCCCCGCTCATGGTGATGCGCTGCGACGGCGGCGTGATGTCGCTGGACGAGATGCGGCGCAGGCCGCTGCTGACCGTCCTGTCGGGACCCGCGGCCGGCGTCGCGGGCGCCCTGATGCAGGAGCGGATCAGCGAGGGCCTGTTCCTGGAGACCGGCGGCACCTCGACCGACATCAGCGTCGTACGGCGCGGCAAGGTCGCCGTCCGGCACGCCACGATCCTCGGCAAGACGTCCTATCTGTCCGCGCTCGACGTGCGGACGGTCGGCGTCGGCGGCGGGTCCATGGTCAGGATCAGCGGCGGTACGGGCGGTACGGGCGGTACGGGCAGGACCGGCGGCTCCGGCGGCTCCGGCGGGACGGGCGGCTCCGGCGGGACCGGCGGCTCCGGCCGGAAGGTCACCGCGGTCGGACCGCGCAGCGCCCACATCGCGGGCCTGCCGTACGCCTGCTTCGCCGACCCCGACGACCTGCGCGACGCCGCGCTCGCCACGGTCAGCCCGCTCGCCGACGACCCCGCCGACTACGCGGTCCTCGACGCCGCGGGCGGCCGGTTCGCGATCACCATGACCTGCGCGGCCAACGCGCTCGGCCGGGTCCCCGAGGGCGACTTCGCCCGCTCGGACCAGGAGACGGCCAAGGCCGCGCTGGCGCCGCTGGCCGCCGCGCTCGGCGTGGACGTCGCCACCGCCGCGACCCAGGTGCTCGACGCCGGTACGGCCCAGGTGAAGGCCGTGGTCGACACCCTGATCTCCGAGTACCGCCTGGACAAGGACAACGCCGTCCTGGTCGGCGGGGGCGGCGGCGCCGCGTCCGTGACACCGCACCTGGCCGTCGTCTGCGAACGCGAGGGCAGGATCGCCGCCCACAGCGAGGTCATCAGCCCCATCGGAGTCGCCCTCGCGCTGGTCCGCGAGCAGATCGAGCGGATCATCCCGGGCGCCGGACAGGAACAGATCCTGGCCGTACGGGCCGAGGCGGAACGCGCGGTCGTCGCCCAGGGCGCCGCCGCCGACGGCGTCGAGGTCGAGGTCACCGTCGACCCGCAGACCAGCACCGTACGCGCGGTCGCCACCGGCGCCACCGAACTGCGTACCCAGGACCGGGCCCACCGCGCCGACGACGGGGAACGGCTGCGCGCCGCCGCCGCCAGCCTCAAGGCCGACCCCGCCGAGGTGCGGGTGCTCGCGGGCACGCCCTCGCACACCGTGTACGGCACGGAGCTGCGCCGCCGGTACCGCGCCACCCGCCACCCCGTGCGGGTCGTGGACGCCGACGGAGTGGTCCGGCTGCACTCGCCCGACGCCCGCGTCGAGACCACCACGGCGGGCGCCGCGCCCCAAGTCCTCGCCACGCTCGTGGACGAGGTCACCTCGTACGGCGACGGCGGGGTCCGCGCGCCCGCGCTGCGGCTGCTCATCGGGTCCCGGATCTCCGACCTGTCGGGCGTCGTGGAACCGCAGTCGCTGCTCGCGCTCGCCCGCAGCGAACTGAGCAGCCGCGCTGCCGACGAGCCGGTGGTGGCCGTTGTGGAGGCACGGACATGACGGCATCCGTCCTGACCCGTACGCCCGACCTGGCCGCGCTGCGCCGCCTCGCCGACCTGGACGACGTCGAGTTCGGCGTGCGGCTGCTCGCGGGCACCCCGACCCACGAGGGCCGCGACCCCGCGCTGCTGCGTCAATGGGCCCGCGCGGCGGCCGAGTTCGGTGCCGCGCTCGCACCCGTCGCCTGCGCGGCGGACGTCGTGGAGAGCGACGGCGGCCTGGAAATGGGCCTGTTGGCGCGCTACACCTCGTGGCCCGACGCCATCGAGCTGTTCACCGACACGATCGCGGCGGCCGACGGCCTCGCGGAGCGGCTCGGCTGGCGCGACTGGTACCCGGCCGGTTCCGTCCGCGCCGCGGCCGTCGCCCACGAGGCCGCGCACGCGCGGCTCCACCACGGGCCGGCCAAGGCCGAGTTGAGGCGCGCGCTCGGCCATGTCGTGCTGCGGCTCGGCAGCCGCCGCTGGTACGGGCACGTCGCCGGCGCCGACGAGATCGCGGCGCACGCGTACGCCCGTACGGTCTGCGGTCTCGGCCGCAGTCCGCTGCTGCTGACGGCGGCGCTCGCCGAGTGGGTGACCGCGTCGCCGGGCACTGCGCCGGAGTCGCGTACCTCGCGGGCAGGCGCCTCTGTGGCGACCGCTGGGCAGGCACGTACCTCGCAGACACGCGCCCCTGTGGCGACCACCCCGCAAACACGTACCCCGCAAACACGGACCCCGCGGAGACGCACACCGCACGGAAGAGAGAAGTGACGCCATGGGTGTCGTCATTCTGCTGATCATGGCGGCGGGTGTCGCCGCGATGCTCACCCGCAAGCTCCCCACGGCCTTCGCACTCATCCTGCTGGCCGTCGCCATCGCCCTGGTCTCCGGGGCGCCGCTGACCGGCAAGAACAGCGTGCTGGACACGGTGCTCCAGGAGGGCGCCCCGGCGCTGGCCGCCACCATGATCGCGATCCTGCTCGGGTCGTGGCTCGGCAAGCTGCTGGACGAGACGGGCATCGCGGGCACCCTCGTCCGCAAGATCGTCGAATTCGGCGGCGACCGGCCCGTGGTGGTCGCGCTCGGCGTGCTGGCCGTCTCCACGCTGGTCGGCACGGTCACCGGCTCGGCGCCCGCCGCGATGCTCGCGGGCATCATCGGCATCCCCGCGATGATCGCCGTCGGCATCCCCAAGGCCACCGCCGCGGGCACGATCCTGATGGGCATCGCCGCCGGCATGCCGTTCGAACTGCCCGTCTGGCAGTTCTTCTCCACGGCGCTCGAACTGCCCGTGCACACCGTGCGCGGCTTCATGATCAAGCTGTTCCCGTTCGCGCTGGTCGCCGCGGTCCTCTTCGTCCTGATCGAGAACCGCCGCAAGGGCGTCGAGCACTCCTGGTCCCTCAAGTCGGTGGCCGAGCGGCCCGGGCCGAACTCCGGCACGCGCCGCAAGCAGCTCGGCGACGCGCCCTGGTACGCGCTGTTCACCCCCGCCGTGCCGCTGATCCTCGCGCTCGGCTTCGACATCGCGATCATCCCGTCGCTGCTGGCGGGCGTGCTCTACGCCCTGGTCACCACCACCCGGCCGCGCGAGATGAACAAGCGGCTGCTGCGTACGCTCTACGCCGGATTCGAGGTCGCGGCGCCGCCGATCACGCTCTTCATCTCCATCGGCATCCTGCTGGCGGCGGTGAAACTGCCCGGCGCGGTCGACGCGCTCGAACCGCTCGTGAAGGCCGTCAGCCCGCAGAACGCCGTGCTGTTCGTCCTGGTCTTCACCGTGCTCGTGCCGCTGTGCCTCTACCGCGGGCCGCTGAACGTGTTCGGTCTCGGCGCGGGCATCGCCGGGGTCCTGATCGCCGCGGGCGTGTACCCGGCGATCGCCGTCCTCGGCCTGACCACCTCGTACAACCAGGTCTTCGGCGTCGCCGACCCGACCAGTACGCAGACGGTCTGGGCCGCTCAGTACGCGGGCGTCACCCCGCAGACGGTGATGGTCCGCACGCTGCCGTACGTCTGGTGCGTCGCGCTCGGCGGCTTCTGCGTCACGGCCGTGCAGTACCTCTGAGCGGCTCGTCCGCGTTCCTTCGTACGTCCCGTACTTCCCGCTTCCCGTACTTCCCGTACTTCTGCCCTTTCCGACATCCCTCCGGGACGGAGTTCCCCATGTCAGAGCAGCAGAACCCGCAGAGTCCGCAGAGCCCGAGCCGTCGCGTCATCCTGCGCGGGGCCGTCGCCACCTCCGCCGCCCTCGCCGTGGGCACGACGGCGGGCACGGCGACGGCCTCGGCCGCCACCCCCGGCGGATTCCCCGACTACCGTTACGTCAAGACCCTTCTGACGCCGTCTCAGCTCGCGTACAACCCGACCGGCGAGATCATCTTCCCGTGCATACGCGGCACGGTCGGCCGCCTCACCGCGCCGCTCGGCCGCTACTACCTCTACTACGCGCCGCACGACGCCCCCGGCGGCGTCTGCCTCGCCTACGGCGACCACATCGAGGGCCCGTTCACGGAGTACGCGGGCAACCCGGTCGTCTCCCGCACGTGGTCGCCCCACTACTCGGTCAGCCATGTCTCGTCGCCGCACGTCATATGGGTCGAAGGCGCCAAGGAGATGTGGCTCTACTTCCACGGCGAGAACACCACGACCCGGCTCGCCCGGTCCAAGGACGGCATCCACTTCACGTACGACAAGGTGGTCCTGTCGACCTCGATGCTGCCGTCCGGCACCACCGAGACCTCCTACGCCCGGGTCTTCGCCCACGAACTCCCCGCGAAGAACGCCCACTTCGTCATGCTGTTCATGCTGAACAACACCACCAACCACCGTGACATCGGCTGGGGCTGGTCGGCGGACGCCCGCAACTGGACCTTCTCCCAGACGCCCCTCATCCGCCACACCGACGTCGGCGCGGGCGACGTCGGCGGCCCCCACCTGCTCACCCGCGACGGCAGCGCGTACGTCACCTACAACAAGGACAAGGCGCACGGCGGCGACCTGATGATCACCGAGGTCGGCAACGACTTCAGCCTCCGCAAGCACCTCGGCGTCTTCTTCAACTCCTCCGACGGAGCCCCCGACAACGGCCGCAGCGCCGCCCCCAGCTTCGGCACCGAGAACGGCGTCCCCTACATGGTCTACGAGTCCGGCGAACGCCTGGCCGGCAAAATCGCCGTAGCCCGCGGCTGACCCCCGCCCCTCACCCGCCCCCTCCCCGAACCGAGCCCGGCCCCGACGCACATCGCGCCGGGGCCGGACTCGTCGGACCGAGATCTGTGGTGCCCCCAACGGGATTCGAACCCGTGCTACCGCCTTGAAAGGGCGGCGTCCTGGGCCACTAGACGATGAGGGCTGGATGGCCGACCGTGGGCGCCGAGGCGCACGTCGGGGACGGGTGCAGCATATGGGATGGGCCGGGGGTTCGCCAAAACGCTTTTCGCGGCGGGGTGGCGGACAATGGGCAGCGTGCTGGAGATGACGCGTGAGGAGTTCGAAGAGCTGGTCGGGGAGGCGCTCGACCGGATTCCCGGCGAGCTGACCCGGCTGATGGACAACGTGGCGGTCTTCGTGGAGGACGAGCCCGCGCCGGGGGAGCCGGACCTGCTCGGGCTGTACGAGGGGACGCCGCTGACCGAGCGCGGCGAGTGGTACGCCGGGGTGCTGCCGGACCGGATCACCGTCTACCGGGGCCCGACGCTGCGGATGTGCGCCACGCGCGAGGAGGTCGTCGCCGAGACGGAGGTGACCGTCGTGCACGAGATCGCCCACCACTTCGGCATCGACGACGAGCGGCTGCACGCCCTGGGGTACGGGTGACGGTTTCGGGGGCCCTTTCGCGCTGACGGCCGCGGGCGGCGGCGCGGCTGCGCGCCACGGGTGACGCCAGGGACGCGGGGCGTGTCCTGGCGGGAGGCGCGGCGTTGGACACGGCGATCCGACCGCCGACCGGTGCGTACGGACGTGCGGCGGTACGACGACCGTACGACCGTACGCGTCCGCCTGTACCGAGCCCGAGGTGCGTACACGTGCTCCCTGCCCCAGACCGCCCCCGCGACCCCCGCCGCGACCGGGCCCGAGCCGTCCGTACGGGGCTGCGGTCCGCCGTCCTCGTCACGCTGGTGGCCGCCGGGGTCGCGGCGTGCGTGAGCGCGGGGAGCGAGTCCGACCCCAAGGCGCCGAAGCACGCGCCCGGCGTGAGCGCGGGGACCGTCGCGGACGGTTCGCGGGTCCCGCAGGGCGCGGGCGACCCGCACCGCGGCGGCGGCCCGATGTCCCCGTCCCCGTCCGTCACCGGTACGGCCTCGCCCGGCGACACGCGGGCCCCCGCGACGGCCCGGGCGGGCGGCGCGGGCGGCGGCCCGGCAGGACCCGGCGGCGTACCGACCGCCTCCGACGGCACCTCGGCGCCGCAGCCGACCGCCCAGCCCTCGCCGACGGCCTCCCAGCCGACCGGCCAGCCGACGACGGACGCGCCGACCGCGCCGCCGACCACCGACCCGCCGACCGCCAGCCCCAGCTCCGACCCCAGCGGGTCGCCCGACCCGAGCGCCGAACGGCGCGGGGACCGCCGCGACCGCTGACCGCATCGTGGCGGTATCGCCGCTGGTCAGCGCCCCGTCCGAAAGGCGATTGGCAAAGGCGCCGGCAGATGCGTATGCTGGTAGATCGTTTGATCCCACTGCCTGGCGCCTGATCCGATGTGCGCCGCGTGGCGCGTTCCTTTTCTCCTGTGGCTGACCGCATCGAGGCGGTTGTAAGCAACCTACGGAGCTGGCGCGTGCCGTAAGTCTCCGAGAGGTTTAGCTTCAGCATGTCCATTGACAGTGCCGACCGTTCCGTCATGCCCGAGAACGACGAGATCCTCGCCGTAGCGGACGTGGTGGACATCACCACCGCCGACACCGCAGAGAACACCGACATCACCGACATCACCGGCGCCGACGACGCGACCGACGTCCTCGACACCGGCATCACCACCGGCATCACCGACGTCATCGACGCGGACACCGAGGCCGACGCCGAGGACGACACCGACGCCGAGCCCACCGTGACCTTCGCCGACCTCGGCCTCGCCGACGGCATCGTCCGCAAGCTCGCGCAGAACGGCGTCACCACCCCCTTCCCGATCCAGGCCGCGACCATCCCGGACGCGCTGGCGGGCCGGGACATCCTGGGCCGCGGCCGTACCGGCTCCGGCAAGACGCTCTCCTTCGGCCTGCCGCTGCTGACCCTGCTGTCCGGCGGCCACACCGAGCGCAAGCGCCCCCGCGGCGTCATCCTCACCCCGACCCGCGAGCTGGCCATGCAGGTGGCCGACGCGCTCCAGCCGTACGGCGACGTCCTCGGCCTGAAGATGAAGGTCGTCTGCGGCGGCACGTCCATGCAGAACCAGATCTACGCGCTGGACCGCGGCGTCGACGTCCTCGTCGCCACCCCCGGCCGGCTGCGCGACCTGATCAACCGCGGCTCCGCCGTGCTCGACCAGGTGCAGATCGCGGTCCTCGACGAGGCCGACCAGATGGCCGACATGGGCTTCCTCCCCGAGGTCACCGAGATCCTCGACCTCATCCCGGCGGGCGGCCAGCGCCTGCTGTTCTCCGCGACGCTGGAGAACGAGATCGACAGCCTCGTCCGGCGCTACCTGGTCGACCCGGTCACCCACGAGGTGGACGCCGCCCAGGGCGCCGTCACCACCATGAGCCACCACGTGCTCGTCGTGAAGCCGAAGGACAAGGCGCCGGTCACCGCCGCCATCGCCGCCCGCAAGGGCCGCACGATCATCTTCGTCCGCACCCAGATGGGCGCCGACCGCGTCGCCGAGCAGCTCATCGAGGCCGGTGTCCGGGCCGACGCGCTGCACGGCGGCATGACCCAGGGCGCCCGTACCCGCACCCTTGAGGACTTCAAGGCCGGTCAGGTCAACGTCCTGGTCGCCACCGACGTCGCCGCCCGCGGCATCCACGTCGACGGCATCGGCCTGGTGCTCAACGTCGACCCGGCCGCCGACCACAAGGACTACCTGCACCGCTCGGGCCGTACCGCCCGCGCGGGCGAGTCCGGCACGGTCGTCTCGCTCGCCCTGCCGCACCAGCGCAAGCAGATCTTCCGGCTGATGGAGGACGCGGGCGTCGACGCCTCGCGCCACATCATCGGCGGCGCGGGCGTCTTCGACGAGGACGTCGCCAAGATCACCGGCGCGCGCTCGCTGACCGACGTCCAGGCCGACGCCGTACAGAACGCCGCTCTCCAGGCGGAGCGCGAAGTCGCCGACGTCACGCGTCAGTTGGAGCGGCTCCAGCGCCGCGCGACCGAACTGCGCGAGGAGGCCGACCGCCTCACCGCCCGTTCGGCCCGCGAGCGGGGTGAGGACCCGGAGGAGGCGGTGGCCGCCAAGGCCGCCGAACTCGCCGCCGAGGCCGCCGCGTTGGCCGCCGCCGCCCCGGCCCCCGTGCCGGAGCAGCGCGAGGACCGCCGCGACGACCGCGGCAACTTCGACCGCCGCAACGACCGTTCGTCCTACGGCAACCGCGACTCCCGTCCCTCGTACGGCAACCGTGACGACCGTCGCGACAGCCGCCCGTCGTACGGCAACCGTGACGACCGTCCCTCGTACGGCAACCGCGACGACCGCCGTGACAGCCGCCCGTCGTACGGCAACCGCGACGGCAACCGCGACTCCCGTCCGTCGTACGGCAACCGTGACGGCAACCGCGACGACCGCCGTGACAGCCGTCCGTCCTACGGCAACCGTGACGACCGCCGCGGCGACGACCGTCGTGACTCCCGCCCCTCGTACGGCGAGCGCAGCGGCCGTCCGTCCACCCCGTACACCAGCCGCGACAGCCGCGACTCGCGCCCCTCGTACGGCAACCGTGACGACCGCCGTCCCGCGTACAACAGCCGCGACGACCGCGACCGCCCCTTCAACCGCGACCGCCGCGACAGCAGCCGTCCGTCCACGTCGTCCTCGTACGACCGCCGCGACAGCCGCCCCTCCTACGGCGACCGCGACTCGCGTCCCTCGTACGGCAACCGTGACGACCGCCGCGCCCCCGGCGCCGCCCCGGCCGCCGGCTCCTCCTACGACCGCAAGCCCCGCTGGAAGCGCAACGGCTGACCGCTGACCGCTCAGCCGCAGAACGGGCCCGCCCGGTGTGATCACTTCACACCGGGCGGGCCCGTCCGCGTAGCCGGTTGCTAAGCTCTGCCGACTCTGCCGGGGGGCGGAGCGTATGCCCTGGGGAGGGAACCGGATGTCACGCCGTCTGGGATGGCCGCGGCGCGGGGTGCTCGCGGTGGTCGCCGCCGTCCTGACCGCCGGTCTCGGGCTCGGACCGCTGCCGGGCAGCGCGGCGGCCGACACGGCGCAGAACCCGGCCATCGCGCCGATCGGGACCACGGGCCCCGCCGGGGGACCGGTGACCGGCGTCGGCGCCACCGGGTACGTCCAACGCACCGACCACAGCGCTGTGTCGTTCAGCTACACCTGGCACTCCTTCGACGGCGTCGTGACCCGCGACCTCGGCGTGCTGCGCAACGCCCCCCGGCCGCTGCCGGGACCCGACGGCACCGAAGTGCTGGGCGTGCTGCCCGCGCTGGACCACCTCGTGCGAATCTACGACCTCGCCTCGGGGAAGTGGACGCAGTACCCGGTCCCGCCCGCGTACTCGCCGCTCGCCTTCTTCCCCAACGGCACCGGATGGACGATCCTCAGCCGGACACTCGCCACGGATTCGGGCGGCCACGTCACCTCGCAAGTCCTCCATCTGCTCGCCCCGGCCGCCGACGGCCAACTCTCCGAACGCCCGGTGACCGGCTGGCCCACGACGGGCGTCACCGGGCTGGACGGCTGGCGCAACAACCAGTCGCGCCTGGCGGTGGGTTACTCCCTCGGAGACGACCACCGGCTCGGCCTGATCGACTTCGCCACCGGCACCTTGGTGTCCTCGCAACCGCTGCCCGAGGCCGCTTCCATTTCCCGGCTGCCGCTGATCAACGACGTGTCCTTCGGCTGGTACGCCCACGGCACGGCCGAACTGCGGCCGATCGCGGACCCGCAGGCCGCACCGCGGCGCCTTACGGTGCCCGGCGGCGACACCACCGAATTCGTCACCAAGCTCACCGGCGACGCCCTGCTCGCCGTGCACGTGGATGCCACCATCCAGGACAGCAGGCGGGACCCGCTGTACTCCGTGCCGCTCGACGGCGGACCCGCGCGCGTACTGCTCGACGACGCGGGTCAGCCCGGTGTGGCCTCGGACGGCGGCTCCTATGCCGAGGGGAGCGACGGTTCCGGCGGCTGGGCCACCTACCGGATACCTGCGGTCGACGGTCCCCTCACCGTCCTGGGCCGGTTCACGACGTACACCCCCGAGCGGATCGGCCTCTCGCTCGCCCGCGGCCGGCTCACCTTCGTCCAGACCGCGCCCGGCACGTCCGTCACCTCGCGCACGTACACCGCCGACGTGGGCGACAATCTGACTCCCGGTCTGTTCAGCGAGCCGCAGCCGCTCAATTCGGGCACGCCGATGGACGACGCCATCCCGCGCTGCGGCGGTCAGGCCCGCTGCGTGCCGCTCGCCGACGGCGGGGGCACGACCGGCACCGGTGCTATCGAAGTGGACTACACCACAGGGCACGATTACGTGAAGGCGGTGGACGCCCCGTCGGGAGTCCTTCTCGACTCCAGCGGCGGCCGGATCGTCGCGGCCGGCAACCAGTACGTGCTGTACGAGAGCGGCTCCAACGGCAAGCAGTACGTCGTGAATCTCGCGGAGGGCCAGGTCACCTCCTCGGGCCCGATCACCACCGCCACGCTGTGGGGGGACACGATGTGGTCGGCCACGGCGACGGCGGGGCGGTTCATCACGACCGACCTCCTCACCGGCGGCGTGACCGGAACGGTGACGACGGACGTGCCGTGCGTACCGCGGGAGATCCAGGTACTGGGCCGCTGGCTCTACTGGTCCTGCGGCACGAACGGCCCCGCGGGTGTCCACGACCTCGACACGAAGAAGTCCGTCCGCGTACCAGCGGGCAACGCCCTGCTCGGCGACGGTTACGTCCTGCGGCACACCGACGGCCGGCTCACCCTGACCGACGTCCGCGGCGGCACCGCCGTCGACCGCACGATCGCGGATCTCCCCGCGAACGCCTACCCGGACGACCGCGGCGTCGTCTGGACGCTCGACAAATTCCGCGGCTTCCTCGCCTACACGGACGCCGACGGCACGACCCACGTCGTCCCGTCCGGTCTGCCGAGGACCGCGACCACGGTGCTGACGACCAGGAACGAGCCGCTCATGGAGGTGTACTACGCCCCGTGGACACCGCGGTGGGACCTCACGGGGCCGATCACCCACTGGACGGTGGAGCTGAGGAAGAAGGGGGTGTCCGCGGTCGTCCGTACGTTCCGCGGCACCGCCCGGGACACCGTCTCCCTGACCTGGGACGGTGCCAGGGACAGCGGCGCCGTGCCCGTGACCGGCGACTACATCTGGACACTGAGCCTGTGGACCCGGGACGCGCTCGTGCCGGTCACCACGAGCACCGGCACCGTGGCCGTCCACGGCGGGAGCGCCGAGCCGCGGGACTACACGCGCGACGGCGTCGGCGACCTGCTCGCGGTGACCTCGGCCGGCCGGCTCGACATCAGGACGGGTACGGGCACCGGTTCCGTCAGCGGGGGTTCCGGCCCGCAGGGGGCGGGCTGGCCGATGTCGTCCACGCTCGTCGCGGTCAACGACCTGACCGGCAACCGGTGCAACGACCTGCTGGTGCGCAACTCCGCCGGTCAGCTCACGCGTTACGACGACAAGTGCGGCGCGGCGCTCACACCCGCACTGTCGCGCAGGGTGATCGGGTCGGGCTGGAACACGTACAACTCCCTTGTCTCGCCCGGCGATCTGACCGGCGACGGCCGCCCCGACCTGCTCGGGCGGGACGCCGCGGGCGTCCTGTGGCGGTACGACGGCACGGCCGCCGGCGTGTTCACGGCGCGGGTGAGGATCGGGTCCGGCTGG
Source organism: Streptomyces sp. NPDC093221 (assembly GCF_044753885.1). Lineage (NCBI taxonomy): Bacteria > Bacillati > Actinomycetota > Actinomycetes > Kitasatosporales > Streptomycetaceae > Streptomyces > Streptomyces sp. NPDC093221. The sequence continues at coordinate 684,945 of NZ_JBIVOA010000001.1, forward strand.
AACACGTACAACCTGCTGGTCGGCGCCCAGGATGTGACCGGTGACGGCCTCGCCGATCTGCTCGCCCGTGACGCGGCGGGTGTGCTGTGGCGCTACGACGCCACGGGCGCGGGCACGTTCAAGCCGCGCGTCAAAATCGGCTCCGGCTGGAACGTCTACAACGCCCTCGTCGGCGTCGGCGACATCACCGGAGACGGCCGCGCCGACCTCGTCGCCCGTGACGCGGCGGGCGTGCTGTGGCGCTACTCCGGTACGGGCACCGGGCAGTTCGGCGCGCGGGTGAAGATCGGCACGGGGTGGCAGACGTACAAGTCCCTGTTCTGAGACCCGGCCCGCGGCGCGGAGCCGCGCTTCTTCGCCTGTGCTCCGCGCCTCTTCGCCCGTACTCCGCGCTTCTTCGCCAGTGCTCCGGGCTTCATCAGGCGTCCGCTGCGGACGCCTTCCTCAGGGATCAGCAGGAGGAACGGGTGGCCAAGCGCACCCTTGTCCGCGGCGGCGTCGCCGTCGCGATATCGCTCGCCCTCGCGGCGGGCGCGGCACCGTTCACGGGCGCGGGGCCGGCCGCCGCGGCGGAACCGGCGCCGTACGACGTGGTCGTGCCGCCGGTGAACAAGCCCGTGCTCGCCGAGGAATGGGTCGTCTCGTCCGGCGCCACCGGCTACCTGAGGGTGTTCGGCGGCGTCGACCAGTGGGTGCCGTACGGGACCGGGGCGCCGCGGACGCTCGGCAGCGGGGGCACCAATCTCGTGCTCCTGCCCGGCGGCGCGGAACGGTACGCCAGCACGAACCTCCGGAAGGGCGTGCGGCTGCTCGACCCGGCGGCCGGCACCGCCGTCGACTTCGCGCTGCCGCCCGGCCACACCTACCGCAGCGCGATCGGCACGCCCGACGGGTGGGCCGTGATCACGACGACGGACGACACCGACGGCACCACCGTCACCGGCCAGACCGTCCACCTGCTGACCGTTGCCGGGGACGCGACCGCCTTCACCGAGCGCCCGCTGACCGGGCTGCCCACGGGCGCCACGTACACCGCCACGCTGCTGCGCGGCGAGCGCGCGACGCGCGTCGTGGTCGCCACCACGGTCGCGGGCCAGATGAGCCTCAGCGTCCTGGACCTCACGACCGGCGCCGTCGTCCGCACGATGGAGCCACCCGCGGGCGTCCCCAAATTCAGCAACACGCGTTCCTTCGGCTGGTACAGCGCCGGTGTTCTGACGTACTACTCCCTGGACGACCCGCAGGCCGCGCCCCGTACGGTCGCCCTGCCGCCCGAGGCGCACGCCGACACCACCACGTACGCCGTCACCCTGTCCGACACCGCGCTGCTCGCCGTCCGCAAGGCCTCGGTCTGGAACGACGGCCGGGCCGACCCGCTGTACTCGGTGCCGCTGGACGGCGGCCCGGTCACCCAGCCGCTGCCGGACGCCGCGGCCCCGACCGCGTCGCAGGACGGCGGCACGGTCGTGAGCGGCGGCGCCGACTCGGACCACTGGAACTCCTACCGTTTCGCGCCGTCCGGGGCTGCCCCCGTCACGCTGTTCCACCACGAGGTCGAGAAGCCGGTACGGTACGGGCTCGCGCTGGCCCGAGGCCGTCTGAGCTTCATGGAGGGCATGCCGGACTGGACGGGTGCCGTCCCCGGAGCGCGTTTCTACGCACAGGACGAGGGGACGGGAGCGGTCCCGCAGCCCGTCACCGGGCCCCCGCACACCGTCGTGGAACCGAGCCCGGTCTCCACCTGCGGCGCGCCGGGCCACTGCGCGGTCAGCCTGGTCGCGGGCAGCGAAGGGCAGGGCACCGCCTACATCCGCGACAGTGTCGGCGGTGTCGGCGGTGACGTGGTCGACGTCATGAGCGGCGGCGGGTTCTACGGCGTCCAGGTCGCCGCGACCGGCGGCCGGATCGTGGACGCGTCGGAGAGATTCACGCTCTACAACGGTGGCTCCAACGGCCGTCAGTACGTCATCTCGCCCGGATACCGGAAGGTGGTCATCTCCCGGCCGACCGTCCCGGCGGCGCTGTGGGGCGACATCCTGTGGAGTGCGACCGCCGCCAAGGGGCAGCTCACCTCGACGGATCTGCGGAGCAACGACTCGACGGGGCCGGCCGCGCCGTCCTCGCTCACCACCGACGCGCCCTGCGCGATCAAGGAAGTGCAGGCGCTGGGACGCCTGTTGTACTGGTCCTGCGGCGCGAGCGGTCCGGCCGGTGTGTACGACCGTACGGCGAAGAAGTCCGTCGCCGTACCCGCGGGACCCGCCCTGCTCGGCGACGGCTTCGTCGTACGCCACTCCGGTGACCAACTCACGCTCACCGACGTGCGGTCGGGCACGTCGGGCGCGGGGAAGACGCGTGTCGTGGCCGAGCTGCCCGCCGACCCGAAGGCGCCCGGCGGTGACCGCGGACTCTCGTGGACGGTGGACAAGTACCGCGGCGGGATCGCGTATACGGCCCCCGACGCGTCAATTCACCTGATTTCCGCGGGGATCGCCCCGTCGGCGCTCAACGCCCTCTGGTCGCAGGTCGATCTGCCGGTCAGGCCGCGGCAGGCGAACAGCCGATGGCAGGGCTGGTGGGTGCTCAGCGGTGCCACCTCCGGGTGGAAGATCGACTTCCGCAACGCGGCGACCGGCGCGCTCTTCGCGACCGTCACCGGCGGGGCGGCCCGCGCGGAGGTCTTCGCGAACTGGGACGGCAAGAACGCCAAGGGCGCGTACGCCCCGGACGGCACCTACCGCTGGACGCTGACCGCCACCCCGGCCAACGGCCTGAGCCCCGGCACCACGGCCTCCGGCATGGTCGGGGTCGCCCGTTCCAGCCCCAACCACCACGCCCTCACCTCCGGAGCCGACGGCGGAGTCGTCGGCCTCACCCCGGGCGGCGTTCTGCGGCTGTACGTGGGCAATGGTTCCGGCGGCCTGTTGTCGCCCCGGACCGCCGACCACGGCTGGCCGACCACCGCCGCGTATCTCGCCTTCGACGACCTGGACGACAACGGCTGCGGCAATCTGCTGGTGCGCACCAGCGACGGTCAACTGCGTTCCTATCCGGGTGGTTGCGAGGGCTCCTTCCTGCGGTCCCAGCCGTCCAAGCTGATCGGATCCGGCTGGAACATCTACAACTCCCTTCTCTCGCCCGGTGATCTGACCGGCGACGGCCGCTCCGACCTGCTCGCGCGTACGCCCGGCGGCGATCTCTACCTCTACGCGGACAACGGCGCGGGCTCCTTCAGGACCCGGGTCAGGATCGGGCACGGATTCGGGATCTTCTCGGCGATCGTCGGGACGGGCGACCTGACGGGCGACGGCGTCGGCGACATCGTCGCGCGGGACACGTCCGGCGTGCTGTGGCGGTACGACGGCGACGGCACGGGCGGCCTGAAGGCGCGGGTGCGGATCGGCTCGGGCTGGAACACGTACAACGTCCTCGTCGGCCCCGGTGACCTGAACCGGGACGGTCGCGCGGATCTGCTGGCGCGGGACGCGGCGGGCGGGCTGTGGCGGTACGCGGCGACGGCGAACGGGCAGTTCGGCGCGCGGGTGCGGGTCGGGACGGGGTGGAACGGGTACGGGCGGCTCTTCTGAGGGCGTGTGCATGTCATGCCCTGGGTGCGGGAAGCCTGGGGCATGACACCTGAGGACGTCCCTGTCTCCGCGGCCCCCGTTTCCTCGTCCGTTACCTCTCCCGTTTCCTCGTCCGTGTCGGACGAGGAGCGGCTCGCGCAGCTCGGCTACACGCAGAATCTGGCGCGCCGGATGTCGGCGTTCTCGAACTACGCGGTCTCGTTCACGATCATCTCGGTGCTGTCCGGCTGTCTGACGCTGTACCTGTTCGGGATGAACACCGGCGGCCCGGCCCTGATCACCTGGGGCTGGGTCGGGGTCGGCCTGATGACGCTGGTCGTCGGGCTGGCGATGGCCGAGATCTGTTCGGCGTACCCGACGTCCGCGGGCCTGTACTTCTGGGCGCACCGGCTGGCCCCGGAGCGCAGCGCCGCCGCGTGGGCGTGGTTCACCGGCTGGTTCAACGTCCTCGGCCAGGTCGCCGTCACCGCGGGCATCGACTTCGGCGCGGCGTCGTTCCTGGGCGCGTATCTGAACCTCCAGTTCGACTTCCGCGTCAGCCCCGGCCGGACGATCCTGCTCTACGCCGCGATCCTGCTCCTGCACGGCCTGCTCAACACCTTCGGCGTACGGATCGTCGCCGTCCTGAACAACGTCAGCGTCTGGTGGCACGTGCTCGGCGTCGGCCTGATCGTCGGCGCGCTCGCCTTCGTGCCCGACCACCACCGGTCGGCGAGCTTCGTGTTCACGCACTACGTGAACAACACCGGCTTCGGCAGCGGCATTTACGTGGTGCTGATCGGCTTGCTGATGGCGCAGTACACATTCACCGGGTACGACGCCTCCGCGCACATGACCGAGGAGACGCACGACGCCGCCACCGCCGGTCCGCGCGGCATCGTCCGTTCCATCTGGACGTCCTGGATCGCGGGCTTCGTGCTGTTGCTCGGCTTCACCTTCGCGATCCAGTCGTACGACGCCGAGTTGGGCTCACCGACCGGCGCGCCGCCCGCGCAGATCCTGCTCGACGCGCTCGGCGCGACCAGCGGCAAACTCCTGCTGCTCGTCGTCATCGGCGCCCAGCTCTTCTGCGGCATGGCGTCCGTGACCGCCAACAGCCGTATGATCTACGCCTTTTCACGCGACGGCGCGCTGCCCTACTCGCGCGTCTGGCGCACCGTCAGCCCGCGCACCCGTACCCCCGTCGCCGCCGTCTGGCTCGCCGCGGCCGGCGCGCTCTGCCTCGGCCTGCCGTACCTCATCAACGCCACCGCCTACGCCGCCGTCACCTCGATCGCCGTCATCGGCCTCTACATCGCCTACGTCATCCCCACCCTGCTCCGCCTCCGCAAAGGCCCCGCCTTCGAGCCCGGCCCCTGGCACCTCGGCCGCTGGTCCCGCCCCATCGGCGTCGTCGCCGTCGCCTGGGTCGCCCTCATCACCGTCCTCTTCATGCTCCCCCAGCTCTCTCCCATCACCTGGAAGACCTTCAACTACGCCCCCATCGCCGTCCTCGTCGTCCTCGGCTTCGCCACCACCTGGTGGCTCGTCTCCGCCCGCCACTGGTTCCTCCGCCGCCCCACGGACACCCCCCAGCCCTAGGGCCTGTCCGGCGCCAGGCGCCGCCTGGACCGCCCATGATCCGCCGGACAGGCCCTAACCGGTTCGGCCTCCCCCGCAGGTCCCAGCTATGCTGCGGGGAGCGGGCCCTTAGCTCAATTGGCAGAGCAGTGGACTTTTAATCCATTGGTTGTGGGTTCAAGTCCCACAGGGCCTACAGGGTCAGGTCTCGTGACGAGGCGCTGACCTGCGGTTATAGTGCCCCGGTCGCCTGATGGCGGCCGGGGCACCGGCGTGCGGGGGCCGTGCGTGAGCGGGAGCGCGACGGCGAGGTTGTCGTGGCCGCAGCCACGCGGGGCACTGCCGCGGTGAGGACAGGTGACGGCTGTACCGCACCGCGACGGGTACCTACAGCTCCTTTGGCCGCCGACGGCGCGGCCAGGCGTCTACAGCCTGCTCAGGTCGGTGTCGCTGCCGCCATTTGCGCGCGGCCTCTTCGTTGAATCCGTGGGACCGGAGGACATCGAGGGCGGCTGCTCGCACGGCCCGCGCGTCGTCTGCCCGGTTAAGGCGGCCCTTCATGCGTGTCACCACGTCGTCGAGTTCGTACTCGTAGCGGCCGTTGACCTTCTGAGCGAACAGCGGCAATAGCTTGTAGTAGCGACGTTCGCTGATACCGACCTGCGTCCAGGGGTACCGTTCCGGAGCCTCCCCTTTCCTTCGCAAACCTCCTCCATGCTCGATCAACGGGGCGTTGAACTTGCTCGGTCCGGATGCGCGCGACGAATGCCCCGTCTGCGCTGTCCCTGGAGCCGACGATGAGATCGGGGACGTCCACAAAGGGCAATCCGGCCGCGCACAGCGAAAGGCTCCGGCCGTTCGGCGGGGGCGACGTGGGCTGGGCCCGGCGTCACGCCTGGGCGCGGACCAGGAGCGTACCGATGTGGTCGGGTTCGGGGGCGTCGAGGACGCGGGCTTGGGCATCGGTGAAACCGGCCCGGGCCAGCAGGCGTTCCCATACGGGCGGGCGGTAGCTGTAGCGGTAGGTGAACATGGCCTTCCCCGCGAAGCCACCCTTGTACATGCCCTGTGGGCCGTAGGCGCCCGGGATCGCGGGTGGCTGGGAGAAGACGAAGGTCCCGCCGGGATTGAGCCGGCGGCGGACGAGGGGGAAGAGCTTCGACGGGTCGGCGAACCAGGCCGCGCCGAAGATCGAGTACACCGCGTCGTAGGTCTCCGCGGTGGAGCCGAGGTAATCCAGCACTTCGGCGCAGTGGAACTGCGCTCCCGACGGGGCCCAGCGCTCAGAGATCTTCTCGACCATCACCGGAGACAGGTCCACGCCCGTGGCCTTCACGCCGCTCTGCGCCAGGTGCGCGAGCGCGCGTCCGGTGCCGCAGCCGATCTCCAGGACGCTGCCGGGGTCGCCCAGGAGCTCAGGGCCGGGGCCGTGTCCGGCGTACTGCGTCCAGTGGAAGACCGGCTCGGCTTCGTCCTTGAAAGCAGCGCGGGCGTAGGTGTCCCACAGTTCGGTCTCGGCGACGATGTCGTGTTGCGCAGGCATATCTGTCCTCTGCTTGCCGAAGAAGGCGGCGCCCCGCCCCATGATGCCCGCAGGCACCGGACGAGCGGGGCACCGTTCGGTTCAGTGGCTGTCGGGGACCTTGTTGTCGCACGGCGAGCAGTCCGTGCCGTCGATCGCCCACAGCTCGGTGTCGATCTCGAAGCCGATCGAGGTGAGGAAGTCGGCGGTGCGCAGGCACAGTCCGTCGCTGCGGCGCTCGATGAACGGAGCGTGGTGCTTGTACCGCCCGCCGTTGTAGAGATCGCAGAGGGCGAACCAGACAGGCGTGTCGAGGATGAGTTGGTGGACGCCGATGTCGACGAGTTTGCCGACCCCGAGGTGCACCTCGGGGTGCTCGATGCAGGCGAGGGTGTACATGACGGCGTTGCCGAGGATCCGTTCGGCCATGTCGCGGACCATGGTGTGGTCACGCAGCAGGAGGGCGATCTCGCGGTCCCAGAGCGTCATGCCGCTGTCGCGGATATTGACGGTCAGGTGCGCGATGTGCGGCTGGACGGCGTTGAGGAGTTCCTTCGGGTCCCGAGTGCGTGACTCGACACCACTGTCGATCTGCGGGGCTGTGGTCATGATGCTGTCCTCCTGATCTGGGGAATCGATAAGGCTTCTGGTTCGCCCGTGACTGCTGGAACCTCCTCGGCACCCTGAAGGCGTGACGTCGTGCAGTCCGGGGTCCGGTAACCGATGACGTCCACTGGCGCCGGCGGCTCTCCATGGGCGCTCGCACAGCCGCGCCAACAGGGAAGGGGAAGGGCCGGGGCGCCGAGTGTGCGGGTTATGTGCGGCCCGGCGGACCTGAGGCTGGCGAGCGATGCTGGGCTGACGGTTGGTGGGCGGCCCAGTCCTCGCGGGCGGCGATGAGCGCGGGGCGTACCTTCTCGTCGAGGAAGTTGGCGTGGGCGCGGAGCTTCGCGGCGGCCTCGGCGACTCCCGGCGGGTCCAGGCCGAGGATCCAGCGCCCCACGCAGACCTGGAGGTTGACGACTGGCACTCGGAGGTGCGGGTCCTCGTCGTACGGGTCGCAGTCGATGCTTCCCTCCAGGACGGCGTCCTCCTCGGCTCCGTCCCAGTGGTCCGGCGCGACGATCGGCATCATCAGGCCCTCGAAGAAATTCCGGTGGTTGATGTGTGCGAGGCGGGACGGGAGTTGGTCGGAAGGCACCCCAACCTCCGACGGGTCGTCCTCGGCCCACGCGGGCAGGTAACCGGAGGTCGCAGAGCCGTCGGTGGTGGTGATCCTCCACAGCCCCGGCGTGCTCCACGGTTGCGGCTGATGCCGTGACGCCGCCGCGAGGCTGTGGTGGTCATCCGGCCCGACCTCGAACCAGACGACCTTGCCCGCCGGATCAGGACTGCTTCCCCACACAGCGGACAGAGCCTCCACCAGGAGCAGGCCCCGCCCGTCCTCGGCGTCCACCGAACCGTGGCGTGGTCGCGGGCGAGCCGGGTCCGAATCGGTGACCTCGACCCGGATCCGTACCCCGGTCCATCGCACGGCCACCGCGCACGGGGCTCGGCTGTAGCGGATGGCGTTCGTGATCAGTTCCGTCGACAGCAGTTCCAGGTCCTCGTACGCCCCGTCCGCCAGAGGTATGTCCCAACTCCGCACCAGCGCAGCGATCTTGCGCCGAGCGTCGGGCACCGCCTCGGACTCGGCTTCGACCCGGAATCCGAATGGGCTCGCGCGATGGCCGGCCATCATGTGCGGCCCTGCACGTGAAGTCGGCCGCGATGACGCGGAAGTACGGTGCTGGGCATGGTGCTTGACCTCTCAGAAGCGTGACGGAGGGATTGACGACGCACCGTTGCGTCACCAGGAGCAACGGAGCACCCTCAGTACACGACTGCGTGCCGCACGCAAGAGACTCCAGCGCGTGACCCCAAGTTGGAGTCAGGGGGCGGATGCGGGCCGTAGCCTCGGACCAGACCGGTACGGAAGAAGGTGCTCGTGACCGTTGCGGAGCGCGAACCGCGCGAGATCGTCGCGGGACTTCTCGCCGACCGGCGGCTGCTCGCCGCCTGCGCGGAGCGGGACATGGGCACGCTGTTCCGACTGCTCAACCACCGTGGCATCAGCACTCGACGCATTGCCGCGGCCGTCGACATCACCCAAGGCCGACTCTACGACTACATGAACGGCAAGAGCAGGGTTGAAAAGCTGGCCATCTTCGAGCAGATCGCCGACGCCTTCCAGATTCCCGGTCACCTGCTCGGCCTGGCGAAGCGGCCCTGGGAGCCTGCCTCTCCTTCGTCGCCCAACTGTGTGAGCGAGCCCTTTCCGGATGGCGACGACATGGCCGCCATGGACGCCTTCCGCACCGCCGACCGTCAGGCCGGAGGGGGGCGTCTCTACAGTGCCGTGCTCCGGCACTTACGGGACAACATCGGCCCGCGGCTGGTCGATGCCGACGGTACGGCGCAGGTCTTCGCGGTGGCGGCTGTGCTCACGGAGATGGCGGGATGGATGGCCCACGACTCGGGCCAGGACGCTGTGGCCGGGCGCCACTTCACCCGCGCTCTGCCCCTCGCTCACGCCTCCGGTGACACACCGCTCGCGGCCAGCATCGCGGCGAGCACCAGCCATCTCGCCCTCCAGACCGGGGACCCGGCAGCAGCCGTGCACTGGGCGCAGACCGGACTCGACCTGGCGGAAGCCGGGCCGATCGTCCCCACCCTGATCGCTCGCCTCCACGCGATGTCCGCGCGTGCCCTGGCTGCCGCCGGCCAGCCCACTCCGGCGCTGCGGGCGCTCGGCCGCGCCGAGGAAGTTCTCGACAGTGCTTCGGAAGCGGAGCGACCCTGGCTCAGCCCCTTCGATGCCGCAGCGCTGGCGCTCGAATCCGCCCTCGTACTGAGCGACCTCCGACGCCACGATGAGGCCCGCACGCGTGCCGAACACGCCATTCACCTGCGGGAGTCGAACCGCGCGCGGTCGCTGGCCCTGAGCCGTATCACTCTGGCGGACCTGCACCTGCGTTGCGACGACCTTGAAGCCGCCGTCGCGGTCGGCCACGAGGTGCTCGCCGCTGACCCCAACCTCGGCTCGATCCGCGTGCTCCGCCAGCTCGACGGTCTCCACGCGGCGCTCGCCGTCCACCGCAGTCATTCTTCGGTCCGCGCTCTGCTGCAGCGTTTTGACGAAACGCGTCGGGCGAGAATGCTCTTACTCGCCGACATCGTTCCCCCGCCCAGCAAAGGCGCCACCCCATGAGGCCCACCCCCGCCGACCCCGAAGCCTGGAACGCCTACCTCGCCGAAGGCAACGCCACCCAGGCCCGCAAACGCGTTTCCGCGGACGTCCTCCTCCGCGACGAGCAGGGCCGCGTCCTCCTGGTGAAGCCCACCTACAAACCCGGCTGGGACCTCCCGGGCGGCATGGCCGAGGCCAACGAATCCCCCGACGACGCAGCCCGCCGCGAACTCAAGGAGGAACTCGGCCTCGATGTCACCCTCCACGGCCTCCTCGTCGTCGACTGGGTCCCACCCCACGGCCCCTGGGACGACCAACTCGCCTTCATCTTCGACGGTGGAGTCCTAAGTGCAGACCGCATAAGCGCCCTAAGTCCCAGCGACGACGAACTCGGTGACCTCCACTTCTTTACCGTGGGACATGCGGCTGATGCGCTGGGTCTCCGTCTGCGCCACCGCTTCCAAAGGTCACTCATGGCCCTAACATGTGCAATCCCAGAATTCCTCCACGACGGGACGCCCATGGGTTGGTCAAGACTCAGTTGAGGATGCTATCGGTGCTCGCCTGGGGGGCTTGAAGGATGCGCCAAACCCGGCTAGTCATGCCACGGACCGGGAGATAGATCCGGTTGCCGCTGGACTTGGCGGGGGCGATGAGTCCAGCTGCCGTGAGCTGCCGGAGCGCCTCCGGGACGAGGGCCCGGTGCGCGTCGTCAAGCCCTCGGAAAAGGGCGGAATCCTTCCGCCCAGTGCCTCGCTGGGCGTAGATCTTCTTCAATATGGTGAGCAGGACCTTGTTTATCGGTGTCATCTTAAGTGCGAGAATCCCCTTTGCTGTCGAGATCTGCGCGTCGAACTGGGCCACCTCGCATTTAACGAAGCAGTCTTTCTGGAGGGCCGACCAGTCGGCTACACCGGTCATCTGACCAATGAGGCAGCTCTGGAAATGCGGGAGCGGATACCCGTCGTGATCAGTGAGGTCCAGTTCCTGGATGACGCAGTCATGGAAGCTGAGCCAGTCATAGCCCGTGGCCTCAGCTGACAGAGAGAAGCCACGGAGCTCGATCCCGTGGAGAGAGATTGGTGTGCGGGGCGTGTCTCCGGGCCAGAGCCGGATTGCCACTCGGGTAAGATCTGCGATTACGGCGTCAGCGGTCCCCCGACGTCGGAGGGCGCTGGCAGACGAGTAAGCGCGCCCGGAACCTGTGATGTCCTCCCGCTCCAGTCGTACGGCGGCCACGTCTACGCCGACCTCGTCGAGGCAGGCGACACTGCCTGTCATTTCCAGCAGCGGGGTTTCCATATTGGGGTCGAGTAGACAGGTCACGACATCTCCCGCGCGGGCTGCATCGGCGAGGGAGACATCAACGAAGCTCCGGGAACCATCGACGCTGTCCATGGCCCCGAGGCCGGGGAGTCGTTGCAAGAGTTGGTACGAACCCTCGTCCGGCGCGTAACCGCACACGGAATGGAAGACGGATGTCAACTCATCCTGTGAGATTGGCCCTAGCCCGTCTGTGGAGCGCCGCGCCTGGGTGGCGAGCCGTTCCAGCACTTTACGGATGGTGAATCCATCTATCCCTACCTCCATACTGGCCTCTCGTTCGGCGATGCGGTCCAGCATCAGGTCCCAGCCCTCGCCTGCCGAGCGGCCAAACGTACCCTCGATGGATTCCTGAAGCGTGTCCGACGAGCCGAGGTAGCTCAGCAGCAGCGGGCGTGAGGGTAGCCAGCTCGGGAGCGCGTCGTGCCATCCGTAGGCGGCGAGTATCTCCTTCGCCTGTTTTTCCGTTGGTTCGCCCGCCATGAGAAAGAGGGAGTTGGCTCGGGCATTTAGCGCTCCGCGCATCTCGCGCTCGCTGTCGAAAAAGTGCATCCGTCCCGCAAGGACGACCGAGGTCGAGGCGCGCGACTCATCACAGAACCTGCGCACGAGCTCAACGGAGCGGCGGCGGATGTCACGCATCGCCGATGTCTTGCCGATCCAACCAGGCGTGGCAATTTCGTCGAAGCCATCCAGGATGAGTGTTACGTCACCCGAACGCCACGCGCGGACCAACTGTGAGGGGGCCGGAAACCCAATCGAGCGGGCGTGGCGTTCCAGTGCCTCGATGGGATAGACCTGGCCTTGGTGATCGCGCAGGTTAAGGAGGATCGGGAAGGTCCCGAACCTATCTCGGCGATGGGCCCTGGCCAGGAGCTGGAATAGTTCGCGCAGGAACATGCTCTTGCCCGTACCGTAATCACCGGACAGGAGAACGGACCTGCCGTCCTTCACTTGTTGCATCACGCGATCGACCGAGAATGGCGTGCCAGTACCGCTCTCCACCGGGTCGACCGCGATGTAGGGTTTGAGGTCTCCGTAATCGCCGCTGCTTGGCTCGCGTGCGCTACCGAACGGGTAAGAGTTGCGTAGCTCGAGATACCGCAGCGAGTCAACCAGTTGGCTCCGCAATTGGGCGAAGCTGCAGGCAACCAGGTGTGGACCAAACCTGTTGATGACTCTGCGTTGATCGGCGTGAGGTTCCTCGCTAGTGACGAAGAAGCCCCTGACGGATTTGAACGGATACTGACGGTTCATAGCTGCGCACGCCTCGTCGAGCTTCTTGCCGTCTTTCTCCGCTTTTTCCTTACGCCGGGAGACCGTGCACTCGACGATCACGACAGAGTCCGGTCCGATGAAGACGCCGTCACGTTCTGCGTTGCCGATATAGGTCGAGCCCTGGAACTCATTCTCCGGGGCGAAGAGCGCGCGGGATATCCGCAGAACGTCAGCCTCGAAGGCTGACTCATCCTGCTGCTTGTCGTTCGCTGGCATGGAGACCCCCTCTGATCTATCTCTGACGATGTATCATATGCTTTGGTTGGAGACTTGATCGTCCGATCTGTGCGTTGTGACGCCACATATGCCGGATCGCTGTCTACGGTCCAGTCCTCGGTCTTCAAGGTGCCGCCGTGCGTGAGCGATGCGTGAGCGGACGCGCTGGCACCAGGCGCTGCGGAGTGGACTGAACAGAAGACTCGGTCCAACTGACCAGCGGGTTTCGGATGGCGGCCTACCGCTCACAACCACCCGGCACGCTCTGGCCAGGACTTTTAATCCATTGGTTTGTGGGTTCAAGTCCCACAGGGCCTACGGGGTCAGGTCTCGTGACGAGGCGCTGACCTGCGGATTCACGGTGCCCCGGCCGCTCGAAGCGGCCGGGGCACCGTCGCGTGCGAGCCTGCGTGCCAGCGTCGTCGCGTGCTGCGCCATCGCCCTTTTCCACGGCCTGGCGTCCTGTTCGGCGATCTCCCGCCACAGAGTCGCGGTCGCCGTGCCGAACGCCGCGAGGGCCTCGGGCGCCGCGCTGCGCCAGGACGGGAAGCGGGTGGCGAATTCGATCGCGGCCTCGGCCGGGTGGCCAGCCTCCATGAGACGCAGGGCCAGGGCGCCCGGGTCGATCCAGGCGGCGCCGCGCGTCGGCCACGCCCAGTCGACGAGCCGCGCCCGCCCTCCGGCGATCAGGACGTTGTCCGGGGCGAAGTCCGTGTGCAGCAGCGCGTCACCGTCGAAGTGCTGAACGGTGCCTGGCGGCGCGTACTGCGCCCACCGGTCGACGGCCTGTTTGATCTCGACGTCCGCCGGTGCGGTGATCCCTTGCAGTTCGGCGAGCGCCGCTTCCACGAGCGGCAGGTCGGGAGAGCCGGGCGCGTAGTCGGCGTGGCGGCCGTCGATGACCTCGTAGCCGAGGAGGCTCCAGCCGTCCAGCTCCAGGTGCCAGTACAGGTGCGGGCAGGAGGCGGGCAGGTGCGCGGCCACCGCCGCCTCACGGCGCTGCGCACCGACCTGCGGATGGTCGGCCCGGATGCCCTTCACGAAGACGGGGCCGCTGTCCGTGTCGAGCACGCAGCCGAGGCCGGAGTTCATGCCGCCGGGCGCGGTCACCGCCTGGCGCAGGAAGCCGGTCTTGTCGGCGACAGCCTGGCGGACGTCGGCGGGAAGCTGCTCGAAGGGGATACGGGACATGGACACGACGCGCGGTTCCTTGGCTGCGGGGGGAATGGGGGGTGGGCATCTCCTCTGGGGTTAGTACGGTTGATCGTCGCCTGCCGAGCACGAGCACTCTGCTCCTTCGGCCGCTTCGTCAAGGTCGGCGATGATCTGGAACTCGTCGTCGCCGATCGGAGCGACGGTCAGCGGTACCGGCAAAACGCCCCTCGGTTCGGCAGGCGGTCGCAGGCCGATGGCGACCATCACCAGTTCGCGCGGCGGGGCCGGTGCTGCGGTTGGTGGTGTCATGATCCATAACCTCCGTGTTGGCAGTAGAGAACTCTGCGGTCCCCCGCCTCCTGGTAGAGCTTGGCCAGCGGCCGACACGTACGGCACGCGCCGGTCTTCGTACAGCCGGAGCAGCCACCGGTGCGGAGCTGTAGGGACTCGGCGATCGCGCCGAGCCGGGGGAGGGCTTCGACGCCCTCGGCGATGAGGTTCACGCTCGGATCGCGGCCGACCTTGCAGATCGACGCGATGCCGTGCGGGTCGACGTGAAAGAACGTGTGTCCCGCGTTGCAGCCGGTGAAGACGCTCCGGGGCCGCAGGTGGTCGTACGCCTGGGTCGCCAGCGGGTTCGCCGCGCCGTCGATCGTGGGCGACCGTTGGCGGTGACGCCCCGCAGCTCCTCGTAACGGACTTCGGGGATGCGTATGCCCGCCGCGTGACCGGGCTGGACGAGCAGGTACTGGCCGAGGAACGGACTGGCGACGAGGCGCGGTGTCTGGCTGACGCGCGGGTATGCGGTCATGACGACCTCCACGGGTAAGCGAGCGGTTAATCCGGATGGTGGGCGGCCCAGTCCTCGCGGGCGGCGATGAGCGCGGGGCGCACCTTCGTGTCGAGGAAGTCGGCGTGCGCTCGTAACTTCGCGGTGACCTCGGCCAGCCCCTGCGGGTCCAGGGCCGGAATCCAACGTCCGACGGCGACATGAAGGTTGACCACCGGCATGCGGAGGCGGGGGTCCTCGTCGTACGGATCGCAGTCGATGCTCCCCTCGAAGACTGCGTCTTCCTCCACTCCGTCCCATACGTCCGGGGCGGCCAGCGGCAGCATGGGGCCTTCGAAGAGGCTCCGGTGGTTGATCTGCGCCAGCAGCGACGGGAGCAGATCCGGCGGCACGCCGACCTCGGTGGGGTCGTCCTCGGCCCATTCGGGAAGGTACCCGGACACCACGGCGCCGCCCTCGGTGGCGATGGTCCACGTCCCTGGCGCGGTCCACGGCGCGGGCCGGCGCCCGGCACAGGTGTCAGGCTCGCCCACGGCTCCCGGTGATGCGGAGGAGCGTGGCTCGGTCACGGCCGCGCCCTCGGACGGCCAGGCGTCGGCCATGGTGAACGAAACGGCTGTTCCGCCGTACTGACTTGGCCTCACCTGCCAGGAATCCGACAGGGCGTCCACCAGCCACAGGCCGCGGCCATGCTCCGAATCCTCCAGAATCGCCGGGCGCTTGAGCAACTGCACCTTGAAGGGCGATCCCGGGTTGTGCACCTCGACGCGAAGGTCTGTCCTCTCGCGCCACCACTCGATTCGTACACGCCATGCGTCTTCTGACTCGCCGTAGAGGACCGCGTTGGTGACCAGCTCCGAGATCATCAGAACGCAGTCGTCAACGGAACACGCGAGTCCGTGGGGTTCGACGAAGTGCCGGAACCAACGACGCGCCCGACCCACGGACTCCGGGACGGGATAGAGCGTCATCGTCCCGTTCGGCTCCGGGCTTGTGTCGGAGCCGTGGGGATCAGCTGTGACGTCATTCATCGGGTGTGCTCCTTTACGCATGCCGATTCGGCCAAGGCGGCGCTCGGCGCGAGTTCCGCACAAGTGGCCTTAGCCACTTAGTGGATAGTGGCATTAGCCACTTGCGGTGCGCAAGTGGTTCGGCACACACGGTGGCGTACGTCAGGTCAGTTCGTAGCCCTGCTCGAACGCCCACCGGTCGGGCGGGTACGTGGCCTCGGCGAACTCCAAGGGCCGGTCCTGTGCGTCATAGACGACGTGATGTACGACGAGAACCGCCGACGCCGCCTCCAGCCCCAGGTCCGCGGCCTCCTCGTCCGTCGCCGCGCGGGCGCACATCCGGTCCTCCGCGTAGCTTCCCCGCCGACCCGTAGCGCGCTCGACGTACAGGAGCGTTCCTTCCCGGATGCGTTCCGGATTCAGGAGCTTCGGGGCCTGCTGCCCGACGTCGGCCGCGAACCAGGACGTGGACAGCGTGATCGGCCCGGTCTCGTTGTTGGTCACGCGCCGACGCTGGACGACTCTGCGGTCGTTCGTCAGCCCCAGCGCCGTCGCGACATGATCCGGGGCCTGCGACCACGCGGCCATGGTGATCACGGCGTATTCGCCGGGTGTGTAGATGTGCCCGGTCTGACGCGCCCGTCCGTACAACTCCCGCGCCCGCCGGTTGACTTCGAGACCCCGCACGTACGTGCCCGAACCCTGCCGCTTCTCGACCAGACCCTGACTGCTCAACGCCTCCAGCGAGCGGGCGGCTGTTGGGCGGGACACGTTCCACGAGGCCGCGAGCTGCCGTTCCGAGGGCACCTCGTCTCCGGGCCGCAAGTCGCCGCGCAAGATCTGGTCGCGGATGTGGTGCGCGATCTGGAGGTACTTCGGCTGAGCCTCCTCGATCTGCGGCATCACGCCTCCTCTTGTCCACAAGTGGCTATTACCTCTGGCCACTATAGGTGAGTGGCCAACCCCCGAGGCTCGTACGCTGGCCGCATGACGCGCTTGATCGTGGCAGCCGGCGGCGGGGGCGACGCGGTCGCCGCCGCAGTGGTGGACGCCGCCCTCTATGGAGGTGACGAGCCTGCCGTGATCCTCACGTACGCGTGGGACCGTCTGATCGTCGACCCCGTGCCGGGGCCCCGCGGGGCGGCGGATTTCAGGGGCCTTCGGCGGCTTACGCATAGCGTCCGGGCGGTTCCCGCCGACGCCAGGCCCGTCACGCCCGCCGGTTCCACGCTGCCGCGGCTCGCGGCGGAGCTGACCTACACGTTCGCTCTCTTGGACCCGCATCACGGCGTCGAGGGCATGACACGTCAACTGGACGAGCTGATCGCGGAGTTCTCACCGTCGACCGTCGATCTCCTGGACGTCGGGGGCGACATCCTCGCGCGCGGTGACGAGACCGGGTTGAAGAGTCCGCTCGGGGACGCGCTCTCTCTCGCAGCCTGCGCTCGGGCCGACGTGCCGATCCGCCTGTTGGTGGCCGGACCCGGTCTCGACGGCGAGATCCCGGCCGATGTCCTGCGCGATCGCGTGGGCTCTCGCGTTCATACGCTTACGGCCGAGCAGGTCGAGCCCGTCAGCGCCGTACTGGAGTGGCATCCCTCCGAGGCCACCGCGATGCTGGCCGCCACAGCCCGAGGCATTCGCGGCCTCTGCGAAATCCGGGACTCCGGACTCCCCGTCCCGCTCACCGACGAGGGACCGGCCGTCTACGAGGCCGACTTGAGGAAGGCGGCCGAGCGCAACGCACTGGCTCGCGCGGTCCGCACCACGACGAGCCTGGCTGAAGCCGAGCGGCACAGCCGCGAGGTCTGCGGCTTCTCGGAGATCGACTACGAGCGCGCCAAGGCCCAACGGCTCTCCGACCGGACGTCCGTGGCGTTCGACGATGCCGCCGTCCTGGCCCGCGTCGCCCACATCGCGGCAGCGGCCCGGGCCCGGGGCGTCACTCATACGACCTTCCGCCGCCTCACCGAAGCCCTCGGACTGCCCGGCACCCAACGCCGTGACCTGCGCGCGCTCCTGATCTCCACCCGCCCGGAGAACTCCACGCCACCCCTGTGGCACTTCGGAGGGGAGGGGTAAGCAACAGTCGCCGACCTGACTCGCGCACCCTGCGGAGGGACCGCCCCCATGAAGCCGAGCCCCGCCGACCCCGAAGCCTGGAACGCCTATCTCGCCGAGGGCAATGCCACGCAGGCCCGTAAACGGGTCTCCGCCGACGTTCTCCTGCGCGATGAGGAAGGCCGGGTCCTGCTCGTGAAGCCCACCTACAAGCCGGGTTGGGACCTCCCGGGCGGTATGGCCGAGTTTGTGTCCCCGCCCGAAGCCGCACCAGCGCACGCGACCGGCCGGCGACCCACGCGGCCATCGCCGAAGCGCAGTTGCAGTTCGGGCAGGTCGGATCCGCGGACGACGACCCACCTTGGGTGAGTTACTTCGACCGGACCAAGCTCACCGTGGACATCGGCATCGCGCTCGGGCAACTCGGGGACGTGGATGCCGCCGAGCCGTTGATCGCGGAGGCGCTGCGCGATGAGCCGGAGACCAATCTGCGCGGCCGGGCCTTCCATTCCTTCTGGCTGGCGAGGACCCGGTTACAACGCGGCCTGGTGGAGGAGGCATGCCAAGCGGCCAGTGACGCCCTGAACCTGTCCGCGACCATCGACTCGCCCCGTGTGACCTCACATTTGCGGGACTTCCGTCGCCTGCTCACACCATTCCGCACGTTTCGGCCAGTCGCGGAACTGGACGCCAGGCTGGCGGGGCAGCGGGCTGACTAGAGTCCGGCCTCGTCCAGCAGCAGGTAAAGGACTCCCACGAGTGTTCCGCTGCTGACGATTTCGCGGCGGTCGATCATGCCGCGCAACGTGGACAACGGGACCCACTCAAGCCGGTCGGACTCGTTGAGTTCGGTCGGCGGACCGGCGTACTCCACCGCGTCGGCGCGGAAGACGAAGTGCTCCGAGTCGGTGATCCCGTTCGCCGGCTGGGCGTAGATCAGGGGCGTCATCTCGCCGGTGCGCCAACCGGTCTCCTCCATCACCTCGCGGGCGGCGGCCTCGGCCGGGGTCTCGCCGGGTTCCACCAGACCCATGGGCAGTTCCCAGGCCCAGGAGTCCGTGATGAAGCGGTGGCGCCACATCATCAGCACCTGCTTCTCGCTGTTCACCACGGCTGCCACTGCCAGGTGCCGCAGCTTGAGCACATGGTGCTCCCACCGCCGCCCGTCCGGCTGCTCGACATCGACCAACCACACGTTCACCCAAGGGTTCTCGTAGATCGGACGTTCCCCGTGGATCTTCCACTGCATCGCTGCGGCCCCTCTCGATCGCCCTCAGCATCCCAGATCCGGGACTGTCGGGCCGCTGTTCAGGGCGACTTCACGTCACGCTGACGAGTACCGGGCAAAGCGACGGCCGGGCAAGGGGGCTGGCCTTGTGGCGCGCGGGTGCGGTGGAACTTCGCGGACGGGCTTCGAGTGGAAGGGCTAGGCGTTGGCGTCGGTCTCGGGCTCCTCGTCCGAGGCGCCGTACATCGCTTCGACCAGCCGCTGTCTGGCTTGGTCCAGCCTGAGGTTGTAGTCGGGCATGAAGAGTTCTACGAGAGTCTTTTCGAGCGTGCCCGAGATGGCGTGCAGCGGAGACCAGACCGCTCGGTCGTTCACGATGGTGTCGAGAGCGCCGGAGCCCTCCACCTCGTAGAGCCAGTGGGACAGCACGAACGCCTGGTCACGCGACAGCTTGATGGTCACCTCTTCGTCCACCTGGGCACCGTAGCGCGCGGGATCAACGGCGTCGCCCGAGTAACAAGCGTGGAGCCCAGCCCGACAGGTCGCACCGGTCCGTGCGGCCGGCGTGGAATCTGCCGCTCGGGGCTCGGGGCTCGGGCTCGGGGACGGGCCCGCTTCAAGACGGGGGCGGGGGCAGGGGGCGTTGGCGGGAATTGGGGGGAAACCGTCGTCGTACGGGAAGCGTCACATGCCAGGCGTTCCGCCGCCCACGGCGCGGTAGCGGATGAACGCCTCGCGTCCGTCGGGCACGAACTCCGGGCCCCGGGCGAGGGATTCGAGTTCGGAAGCGGTCAGCCAGGTGTGCCAGGGGACTTCGTACGGGTCGGGCCGGATCGCCGTGGTGACGACGGTCTCGTGGATGCCGAGCCAGTAGGGGCTGATGGCCCCGGCGCAGCGGAACTTGAGGACGAAGCGGGGCGCGGCCCGCACGCCCAGCTCCTCCAACAGCTCGCGGGCCGCCGCCTGTTCGTACGACTCGCCGACGTCGGCGGCGCCGCCGAGGAGCCAGTTGTACTGGTCGGGGAAGCGCGAGGAGTCGCGCGGGCGGCGGTGCACGAGGAAGCGCCCGGCCGGGTCGCGGCACACGATGGTGGCCACGCGGTGCAGCCAGCCCTCACGGATCGCCTCCGCCCGGTCGACGACCGCCAGGACGCGGTCCTGCTCGTCGACCCGGTCGACCAGTTCACTCATACGACGTCACGCCTACGCGGTCACGCATGCGACGTCCCCCACCCGGCCCGCGCTCACCGGAGCGTGAAGACGGCCACGTCGTAGCGCTCGTCGACCGGGGCCGGTTCGTCGTACGGCTCGCGGTCCGCCGCCGCGGCCAGTCGGTCGAGGCCGGACGCGAACTGGGTCGGCGTCAACAGGGCGAATTTCGACTGGGGTTGGGTCGTCATACGGGCGTGGTAGTCGCGCAGGCTGCGGGTCACGGGCTGGACGAAGGAGCGGATCTCGCGCAAGTCGAAGCCGGCGGCGGTGAATTCGGCCGTGACGTCGTCCTCGGCGGGGAAGCGGAGGGCGTCGGTGGCGCGCAGGGGCGGCCAGTAGTCGTAGACGACGGCGTCCAGGCGCTCCTTGAACGTGGTGCGGACGACGACCGAGCCGCCGGGGCGCAGGACGCGGGCGAGTTCGCGGGCGGCGGCGGTGCGGTCGGGGAAGTGGTGGATCACCCGGGAGAGCAGGGCGAGGTCGAAGGCGTCGTCGCCGGCGGGCAGCGCTTCGGCGGTGCCGTGCGCGTACCGCACCGACGGGTGCGGGTGGTGCCGCCGGGCCTCGGACAGCATGGCCTCGGAGGCGTCCACGCCCAGGACGCTCGCGCCGTCGATCCACCGGGCCATCGCCGCCGCGAACATCCCGGTCCCCGAGCCGACTTCGAGCACGTCGGGCGCCGGGCGGTCGACGTAGGAGCCGATCAGGCCGACCCACGCGCGCAGGGCGTCGTCGGGCATCTCGTTGCCCGACTCGTAGGAGCGGGCGAGCCGTTCGTCGTCGTAAGCACGCTTCATGCGGAACCGTCCTCAGGGTTGGCGGGCAGCGGCGTCGTACGTGGCCTGGCTCTGTTCGATCGCCGGATTGTTGTCGACCGCCCACTCGGCCAGGGCCACGGCGGGGGCGATGAGCGTGCGGCCCCGCGGGGTCAGCTCGTACTCGACGCGGGGCGGGACCTCGGCGTAGACGGTGCGGGAGACCAGCCCGTCGCGTTCGAGGTGGCGCAGGGTGCGGGTGAGCATGCGCTGGGAGATGCCGGGGACGCGCTGCTGGAGCTCGGTGAAACGCAGGCGCTCGCCGTCGAGGGTGGCGACGACCAGCAGCGTCCACTTGTCGCCGACACGGTCGAGGATGCCCCGGATCGCACGGCCGCCGTCGCCGCGGATGAGGCAGGAGTGGCGGTACTTCGACATCGGCGCCCCCCGTCGGTCACACAGCGCAAGCCCACAACGCAAGCCCACAGCACAAGCCCACAGCACAAGCCCGGAGCACACAGACCGTCGTACAACAGCCGGCACCGCGGCCGGTCCGTGTGCGTAAGGCACACCCATGTGCCTTTTGTAAGCGCCTCCATAGTCACCGATCATGTGCTTACTTACAAGTCGTAACCATGACGGAGGACGCACCCATGGAGACCGCCTACTGGATTCTGGCCGGGCTGCTCGCGGTCTTCTACCTCTACGCGGGCGGCAAGAAGACCGCGCAGAGCAAGGAGCGGCTCGCGCCCATGATGGGCTGGGTCGACACCGTCCCGATGCCCGCGGTCCGCGCCGTCGGCGCCGTCGAGATCCTGGGCGCCGCAGGGCTGCTGCTCCCGCCGCTCACCGGCGTCGCCCCCGTCCTCGCGCTGGTCGCCGCGCTCGGCTTCCTCGTCCTCCAGGTGCTGGCCACCGCCCTCCACCTCTCCCGCGGCGAGGCCAGGGTCACCGGCCTCAACATCGCCCTCATCGCCCTCGCGGCCGTCACCGCCTGGCTCGCCACGGCCTGGTGAGCGACGGCGCGCCGCCGTCCCGGCCGGTGATGTTGGCGAGTTGAAGCGGGTGGGAAATGTGGGCGTCACAGTCCGGGGTTAAGGTGCGCTCACACATGATCGGGGAAAGGCGCGCGGCCTCGGGGTTCCAGGGCCGTCGGCGGCTCGCGCCCGCATGGTCGGACGGCGGGCTCTGGGGGGTTCGCACGGAGGGCGAAGGAGTATCGCGATAGCACTTCGGATATGGCTCAGCAGCGCGGGGGTGGCCACGACCCAGGTGATGGGGATGCTGCGCGACAACCCGGACGCGGTGGACGTACGGATCTACGGGACCAATGTGCTGCGGGACGCGCCGGCGCTCGCGGCGTGCGATGTGGGGGAGTCGGAGCCGCGGTACGTCGGCGACGACGAATACGCCGCCTTCGCGGTCGAATTCTGCCGGCGGCACGCGATCGACGTGCTCATCCCGCCCAGACGGCTGGCGGCGCTCGCCGGGCGGGCGGAGGAATTCGCGGCGGTCGGCACGCGGCTGATGTGTTCACCGCCCGAGGCGGTCGACGTGCTGACGAGCAAGGGCCGTACGTACGAGGCCGCGCGGGCGGCCGGGGTGCCGGTGCCGCCGTGGCGCGTGGTGTCGGACGCCGAGGGGTTCCGGGCGGCGGTCGGGGAGTTGGGGGAGACCGGGGAACGGATTTGCGTCAAACCCGCCGGTGAGTTCTCGGCGTTCGGCTTCCGCATCCTGGAGGACCGGCCGCTGCGGCTCAAGGATCTGCTGGCCGCGCCCGTACCGCTGGCGTCGGTGGCCTCGGTGGCGGGCGCGCTGAAGCGGGCGGCGGACGAGGGCGAGGCCGTACCCGAATTCCTGGTGATGCCGTATCTGGACGGGCCCGAGGTCAGCGTGGACTGCCTGTCGGCTCCGGGCGGCGCCATGCTCACCGGCATCGCCCGCTCCAAGCAGGGGCGTTACCGGCTGCTGCTGGACGATCCCGCGCTCGTCGCCATCGCTCGGCGGCTGGTCGGGCACTTCCGGCTCGCGTATCTGTCCAACGTCCAACTCCGGTACCGCATGGGGCGACCGGTGCTTCTTGAGGCCAACCCCCGTGCCTCGGCGGGCATTTTCCAGACCGCCTTCACCGGGGTGAACCTGCCGTGGTCGGCGGTACGGCTGCTGCTGCGCGGTGACGCGGGCGCGCTTCCGGCGCCACGGCTCGGCGGGCGGATCGCGATCACGGAGAGCGCGACGGAGATGGCGGCGGCCATCCAACTCCCGGAGCCCGCACCGCTTCTGGAGCCCGCACCGCTTCTGGAGCCCGCACCGCTTCTGGAGCCCGCGGCGCTTCTGGAGCCCGCGGCGCCGCTCCCCGAGCCCGTACGCGTCCTCACCGGCATCGACGGCGCCCGCAGCGCCGCCCTGCGCACCGCCGCCCGGGACGCCGTCCCGCCGGCACCGCTCCTCGGAGAGACGGCCACAGCGGCGAGCTGAGCCCCCTCCAGGGGCGGCGCGAGGCCCCACGTAATAGGTCCCGCCCAAGCTCCCCCCAAGGCCCCCGGCCCCCGACCCCGCGTCAGTCGATCGTCCCGCCCGACCCGTCCGACCGCCACAGCACACCGGGCGCCGTCTCCTTCGGCTCCTCGTACCACCCTTCCGGCCGCTGCGGCCGGGGAATCTCGCCGCCCTGCCGCAGCATCCGCCCGTCCCGCACATGGCGCCCGAGCAGCGCGCCGCCGAAGACGACGAAGCCGACGCCGACCAGCCAGGTGACGACGGTGAGCACGGTCCCGACGGGGCCGTATGTGACGGCGTTGGAGACGATCATCGGGGCGAAGAAGAGGTGCGAGAAGAGCCGGAGGCCCGCGAGGCCGAGCATGGTGAACACGGCGCCGGGCAGGGCGGTGCGGACGTCCACGCCGCCGCCGAGCAGGAAGCGCTGGCCCCAGGCGAAGAAGACGACGCCGAGGACGAAGGTGAGGACGATGCGTACGCCGCCGCGCAGCAGCCCGCTGCCCATGAGCGCGGCGCTCTGCGACTCGCAGAACAGATAGGCGGTGAGCACCGCGAGCCACACCGCGCGCCGCACGTCGCGGTGCCAGGGCCCGGACGGCAGGTCCCAGATCTTGCGGTAGCCGGTCTCGACGCTCGCCACGAAGGTGAGGCCGAAGTAGGCGAGCGAGGCCAGGCTCCACGCGCTGGTGGCGCTCAGGATGTTGCGCGGCGCCGCGAACAGGCTGCGGACGCTGTGCGAACCGTCCGCGTTCAGACCCATGCCGTCGACGACCCACTGCGCGAAGCCGGGCCGGTTCTCCCACGGCGTCGCGGCGGCGACCACGACCAGCAGCGGCATCAGCGTGACGAAGCCGAGCGCGGCGAAGCCCATCGAACGGTGCATCAACTCTATGTGGGTGGCCTGCTTCCACAGCCGTCCCGGCGCGGACCGCTTCCAGGCAGCCGTCAGTCCAGCCATGGCCATGGTGTCACCTTCCCCCGCAGCATCACCGCTTGTGGATACCTGGCGGAGGACCCCGCGCGCAACTCGGGCCCCACAAAGCGCCGTTACGGGACACCGAATCGGGACAAGTGGCAGCGGCGGCCCGAGGGGCGGGGCCGCCGGGGGCTACTCCGGGACCGCGTCCGCCGCCACCGCGTCGTCGATGGCCTGGTGCACCTTCGACACCAGGGTGTCCGTGTCCAGCGCCGGATTCGCGGTGGCCAGCGCCTGCGCGAGGGTGTTGACGGTGGCGGTCAGCGCGGTCACGCGCGTGATCAGCGTCTTCACGTCGGCGTTGGTGCCGCGCAGATAGCTGTACGCGTCGTGCGGGTCGGCCTTGCCGTTGATCTGGCCCTTGTAGGCCCACAGGTCCTTGGGATCGGGCATGTCGTCCTCCGGGGTGCCGCTCGCCCACGCGCGCAGGGCGGCGGGGGAGAGATAGGCGAGATTTCGGTCGGTGGGAGTGCTGGTGAACTGCCAGAACAGCGGGCGCAGTCCGGACGGCGACGGCTGCGCGCGCTTCTCCGCGTCGGCGTACGACATGGCGCCCGCCGGATACGCCGGGTACCAGAGGAAGGCCGAATTGGCGGGCAGGTGCTTGGCCGCGATGTCGTCGGCGGAGGTGTAGACGCCGACGCGCTGTCCGGGGAACGCCTTCTGTACGGCGGTGATCCAGGTCTGCGCGTAGGCGCGGATCTGGGCGGCGGTACGGCCCGAGTAGTTGGCGCCGTCCGAACGGCGCTCCAGGTCCAGGACGTGCAGGAAGCCTTTTCTGGCATGGGACTTCACGGCGCCGACGTAATTGGCGGCCTCCGTGGCCGCGTTCTGGTTCGGCCAGCCGAAGTGGTAGGCGCCCGGCACGAGTCCGGCGCCGATGATGCCCGCGATGTGCGTGGCGAAAGCGCTGTCCTTGGTGTGCTCGCCCTCGCTCGCTTTGGCGAAGGCGAAGGTGATGCCGCTCCGGGCCAGGGACTTCCAGTCCTGATTGCCCTGGTACGACGAGACGTCGAGACCGCGAGACGTCGGCATGAGCCCTCCGGGTGGTCGTGGCGGGGCAGGCGTACAGTCCACCGTCACTCGCGGTGTCCGCGCAAGCGGAACGGGAAATGCCGCTCCACCAGAGGGCGTACGCGCAAGGGCTCGCGCCGGGCGCACTCCGCCGGTGACATCGCTCACCGCCTGTCACAGCGGATGCCTCAGGTCACGCCCTGCCTCATGCGTCACGGGTACGTACGCGTCAGCCGCCCGGCCGCTCCAACAGCCCGCGCGCCGTGGCGAGTCCGTACGCCGACAGCGTGTAACCGTCCGAGATCGCGCCGTCCACCAGCATGGTGTGGAACGCCTCGGGGGTCAGCGCCAGCCTCCGGGCGATGCCCTCCTCCAGCGCGCCCTCGTCCGGCTCCTCGCTGAAGTCGTCCGCGTCGACGCGCGCGAGGTACAACTGGTCGGCGATCGAGCTGAGTCCGGAGTCGGAGACGAAGGCGCCGAGGTGCACGACCTCGCGCACCTCGCAGCCCAGCTCCTCGCGGGCCTCGCGCCGCGCGGTCGCCTCGCCGCCCTCGCCCGCGTCGCCGAAGCCGCGCGGGATCTCCCAGTGCCAGGCGCGGGTGGCGTGCCGGAAGTGGTGGAGCAGGACGATCCGCCCGTCGCTGAGCACCGGCAGCGCGGCGGCCCCGCCGATCGCGGTGTCGCCCACCGCGCGGATGTACGTGCCGAGCCGTCCGCTCCTGAACCGGACCGCGTCGCGGACCAGCCGCAGATACGGGTCCCGGTAGACCACGCCGATGTCCCCGACGTCCTCCGACAGGCCGCAGGCGACCGCCGACTCGGCCGTCCGCCGGGTCACTTCGTCCTGGTCCGCGCTGTCGAGCAGGATCTCGACGGCCGCACCGGGCGGATTCTCGAACAACTCGGGACGCAGGGCGCGCAGTTCGTCGTACGCCGCCAGCCGGGCGCGGCGCCGCTCACGGACCCGGTCGGCCTCAGGGCCCCGGTCGGCCTCCCGGACCCGGTCGGCCTCCCGAGCGGCGTCGGCCCTGTCGGCGGCGGAGGCGGACCCCTCCGCGCCGCTGGAACCGCTCTCCGACGTCTCGTCCTCGGCGATGCCCATCCCCGTCTCCTGCCCCGTCGTCGGTGATCGGCGGCCTGCCGGCCGTCGCCTGGCCCGATCATAGATTCACAAGTACAGCGCCAGCGGCAGGCGTTCGACGCGCGCGGCGAGCCCGTCGTACGTCTCGATGTCCTGCCGGTAGTGCCGGTGCAGGGCCTCGACCACGTCGAAGACGCCGGTGCCGGCCGGACCGGGGCCCAGCACGCGGCGGCTCTCGCGCAGCAGGGCGCGCACGGTGGCGACCATCGTGGTGTCGAGGACCTTCCACAGCGGGACGCCGATCGCGCCCGCGCCGCTGACCATCAGCGACCGCATGAAGCCCAGGACGTCGCCGCCGTCCGAGCGCATGCCCTGGCCCGCGAGGCACGCGCCGAGCACGGTCAGCTTGTTGCGCGGCAGGCTCAGGTGCAGGGCGAGGTCGAACTGCGTGAGGACGTCCTCCTGGCCGAGGTTGAGCAGCGGCCCCGCGCCCTCGGCGGTGTCCACGTACGTGCCGTGCCCGGCGTAGACGAAGAACTCGGGCTTGCACTCCACGAGCGCCGCCACCCCCGACCAGTCGGCCGGGTGCCGCTGCGCGGCGCCGGGGGCCGTCGTGGGGTCGGGGAAGCCGCCGAAGACGTCACCGGCCAGCACGATGTGGTCCGGCGGCCAGCCGGTGCCGACGACCTCGCGGCCCGTCGCGTGCGCGTCGGTCACCAGCAGCGCCGCCAGATCGTCGTCCCGCTCCGCCAACTGCCGCTTGAGCAGGTGCCGTCCACGGGTCACGAAGGCCGCGACGCTCACCGAGTGCGACAGCGGTACGCGCGCCGCCAGCGGCCGGGCGTCGCCGCGCTCGGTCGCGACATGCAGCGGCATCGCGAAGAGGTCGTCGGTCGGGACGATCGTGAGATGCGTCAACGGGCCGCCGCGCGTGGCGTGTTCCCAGACCGGCGCGATCAGCAGGTCCCAGATCCGGTGGCAGGTCTCGGCGCCGGGCGCGCCCGCCTCCAGGTCGGCGGTCACCTCCCGCGCCAGCGCGGTCACGTCGTCGTACGGGACGGCGGGCAGCAGCGTCAGCAGGCCGTCGCGGCACACCATGACCCCGAGCCGGTCCGCGACGGCGGCACCCGCGCCGCCGTCGCGGCGCACCCCGTCCGGCGCCACGTAGCTGAAGTACCGCACCACACAGGACCCTTGGTGGTTGAGGGTGTACTGCACGAGCTGGTGGGCGATGTCCTCGTCGTGCGTGACCGAGGTGAGCGGGTGCTGGAGGAACCACTCCTCGTACTCCTGCTCGCGCCGCACGATCAGCGTCCGCAGCCGCTCCGCCTCCTCGTCCGCCAGGGTGCCGGGAGCGGCGCGCCGCCCCGTGCCAGGCGGCGGCTCCGCCCCGGACTCGCCTGCCTCGGCCCCCGCCTGACGGTCCGTCGGCGGCGCGAGCAGCGGCGGCCGTGAGGAGCCGAGCAGGTCGAGCAGTTCACGCCCCGAGGACTCCTCGACCAGCGACAGGATCTGCTCCAGATTCTCCCGCGACCCGTCGCCCGTCTCGACCCGCGCCGCGATGGCCTGGAGGTACGCGGGCCGCATGTGCCGCGCGTAGGCCCGCTTGTAGACCGGCAGCGCGACCGCGCCGCGTACGGTCCTGGCCATCGTCAGACGGCGGTCAAGGACGTCGGCGGGACGGCTGTCCTCGGGGAGCTGCCCCGCCACCCGCGCGTAGCCGCGCACCGTGTACGCGTAGAAGTCGACGTCCATCCCGGTCTGCCGGCCGATACCGCTGTCGTCCTGCTCCAACTCGTCCAGCAGCGCCGCCAGTTCGGCCAGCCCCTCGGGGCCGCCCCTCCTGATCGCGAGATTCTGCCGGGCGATCCGGGCACCGCGCGCCCAGGGCTGGTCGAGCAGGTCCTCGTAGTACGCGACGGCGTTCGCGGGGTCGCACTGCGCGCTCAGATTCGCCGACTGGGCGACCCGGTAGGAGTCGCCGAGGGCCCGACTGACGACCAGCGACTCGCCGATGACCTCCAGCGCCCGGCCCGCGTCGCCGTCCTGCCGTACCGCCGTCGCCAGATTGTGCAGGGCGTTCGCGTAGCCGCGCAGGAACTCCCGGTGCCGGGGCGGCGCGTCGGGCGAGGTGGGCAGTGCGATCCCGAACTCCGCCAGACCGGCGCGGACATCGGCGCACAGCGCCTCCAGCTCCGGTACGAGACCGTGCGCGTCGGTGCCTCCCGGGCGGTCGCGCGCGGTCTGGCTGCGCTCCTCGAAGGCGGCGCGCGCCTGATTGCTCCGCAGGTCGGGCAGCACCCACCACAGCCCGGCCGTCACAGCCGTGCGCACGGCCGTACCGAAGGCGATCCTGGCCGGGGTGAAGTCGCCCAGCCGGTACCGGATACGGCCGACGCCGTCGTACCAGCGGGCCACCGCGTAGGAGGCGAACTCGTCGGGCGCCTGCGCCAGGCGCGCCAGGAGCCCCTCGGCGTCGGCCCTGGACGCGTCGATGAGCTGCAGGCCGGTCAGCGGCTCGTACGCCATGTCCGCCCGGACGATCTCGCACCAGTACGCGCCGACGCGCCGCGCGGTCGTCCGCGTGCCGCCGCCGGGGGCGGGGGCGGGGCGGGACGCGAGCCGCAGCATGCCGACGGCGTCGGACTGGCGCATGGGGATGTCGAAGTCGACGTCGAAGCGGGTGATCAGGTCCTCGACGTCCAGCGTCTCGACGAAGGCGCGGATGGCGGAGGAGGCGGATCGGCCGCCGGGGGCGGGGGCGGGGCGGGACGCCGGGCCTAAGGCGCCTTCTGGGGAGGGTGACGCGGATGTCATGGGAAACCTCAGTGCCGTCGGGTGAGCCAGCGGGATGCGCCGTACGCGATCAGCCCCGACACCACGGCGCAGGGCAGTGTCACGGCGACGGGGAGCGGTCCGAGATCGAGGTGGCGGCGGACCAGGACGGTCACCAGCCAGCACAGGGACGCGCCGACCAGCCCGGCCGCCCAACTGACCAGCCACGCGTACGAGGTGGTCGCCCTGACCCCCGCCCAGCGCAGCACGGTCAGCGGCAGCGCCAGGGCGAGCGCGGTGAGCACGGCGATGGTGGGGGACTGGAGGAAGCGGGAGAGCGGTACGTGGTACGAGAACGACTGGACGGCGGCGAGCGCGGTGGCCGCCGCGCCCAGCACCGAGCCCTGGATGAGCGTCAGCTTCCCGCGCCGGTCGTCGAAGGCGCGGTCCACGATGGTGGTCGCCAACGCCCGTGCCGCCTCGGCGCGTTCGCGCGTCGTCTCCAGATACACCTGGTCGCTCTCGGCCTGCGCGATCAGCGCCTCGGCCGCCGCGAGGTCGGCCTCGGGCCAGGACGCGCCCGGGCCCCGGCGGTGGACGACGGGCGCGTGGATGCGCATGTTGGCGGCGGCGATGGCGACCGTACGGCTCAACTGCCGCAGCCCGGTGATCGTCCACGTCATGCCCTGCGCGCCGAGCTGCGTCCCGTCCAGCAGCGCCGCCGCGCGCAGCACCCGGCCGAGCGCGATCGGCTGCCCGGAAGCCGCGGGCTCCAACTCCCGTAGCAGCTCGCGCGTATGACGCTCACTCACTTCCACCCGTACGTGCACCGGCTCGTCGGCCGCGTACTGCCGTGCCTCGTACCGCAGTTTCGAGGCGTGCAGCAGATAGCGGGTCAGCGGCCGCAGTCCGCTCTCGCCGTCCACGGCCCAGGCCCAGGCGTCCAACTCGGCCTCCAGCGCGGCCGGGGCGAGCACGTAGAGGTGGGAGACGGCGTCGTGCGCCGGGTCCTCCTCGGGCCGCCACACGTCGAAGCCGTCGTCGGTACGGTCGAAGCCGCGCCACCAGGCGCCGTCGCGGCCCGAGCCCGAGGCCGTAGCGCCGAAACCCGTGCCGCCCGAACCCGTACCGCTGACCGACCCCGTACCGCTGACGGAACCCGGTCCCGGCACCGGCGGGCCGTACCGGCGTATCTCCTCGCACACCGTCTGGTCGTTCACGCCGACAGTGCGCCGGCGCAATGCCTCGAAGACGCGGAATTCGCCGAGGATTCCGTCCGGCGGGGGCCCGGCGCCCGGCCGTCCGGTGCTCGCGACCGCCGTGTTCCATTCGGTCAGCAGGTCATTCCACTGTTCGAGGCCGGAATGGGTGTCATTCGGGGCGAGCAGCGCGATCAGGCCAACGCTGTCGTGTTCCGCGAAGACGAAGGCGGAGTGAACGGAGGTCGCGCCGCCGCGTTCGGCCGCCGCGAGGATTTCCAGGTCCTTCGTATGGCCGGGAATGGCCGGTAAGCGGGCCGCGTGAAACGGAAGTCCGGTAATCGGCGATGTCATGCCGAGCGCTCGGCACGCCTGCCAGAGATCGTTGAGATAGGCGTGTGCGGATTCGTCGTCGGCGGAAGCGGTGGGGGCGAAGCAGGCGATGAGCAGGGCCGGTTTGACGATGCCGCGCATCAGGCGGCGGGGCCGGTCGACGAGGGGCCGCCGCCCGTCGAAGGCCCGGCCGCCGGGCCCCGGTCCTCGCTGCTCAGGTCCAACGTGAGCCGCCGCACCAGGATGTTGCGCTGCTCGCGCTGCCGCTGCGGGATGAAGGACTTCACCGGGCCGGGACGCGCCAGCGCGCGCCGCGACTCCTCCAGCCTCTGGAGCGCGCCGAGCGCGTCGCGCACGCCCTCCTCGCTCCCGTCCGCCAGCGCCGTACTCAACGCGTCCAGCGCGGCCCCCACCGCACCCCATTCCTCCGAGGTCAGCAGCCAGTCCTCAATGGCCTCGACCCGCCCGAGAACGCTCCGCACACTGAGCCGGTCCGTCATGGCCCTCCCCCCTGCCCCGAGAATGCGAAAGCCCCCCGGCACGCGCATCCGTTTCGGCGGAAGCGTATACCGGAGGGCTGACGGCGCACCCGGGAAATACCCGGAAGGATCTCTCCGCGGATCTCGGTACGGATCTCGATACGGATCTCTGTACGCCGATCGCCACGGGTTCAGTGCCGCGACGCCAACGCGCGATTGAGGTCGAGGACATTGACGTGCTTCTGGCCGAGAAAGCCCAGCTCGCGCCCCGACACATGGTCGGCCACCAGCTCGCGTACCGCGTCCGCGGAGAGCCCGCGGGCCTTGGCGACCCGGTTCACCTGCTCGTACGCGTACGCGGGCGAGATGTCCGGGTCCAGGCCGGAGCCGGAGGCGGTCACCGCGTCGACCGGGACCGAGGCCGGGTCGACACCGTCGAAGGCGGCGACGTCCTTGCGGCGCTGCTCGATCGTCTTGACCAGGCCCGGGTCGTTGGGGCCGAGGTTGGACGCGCCCGAGGCCAGCGGGTCGTAGCCGCCGGCCGACGGGCGCGGCTGGAACCACTTGGGGTCCGGACGGGCCGCCTCGTCGGCGTCGTCGGGGTTCTTCTTCGGCAGGTCGAAGCTCTGCCCGATCTGCCGGGACCCGACGACCTGGCCGTTCTGCGTGACTTCGGAGCCGTTCGCCCGGTCGCTGAAGGCGACTTGGGCGACGCCCGTGACGGCCAGCGGGTAGACGATCCCCGCGATCACGGTCATCAGCAGCAGGACGCGGAGCGCCGAGAGGTGCCTGCGGACCGCGCTGGAGTGGAACGTGAACATCGTGTCGCACCTTCCTTTCGTGAAGAGGTGTCGCTCGCCCGGAGGCGGCGGTCAGCGCAGTCCGGGGATGAACTGGATGATCAGGTCGATGAGTTTGATGCCGATGAACGGCAGGGCGAGGCCGCCGAGTCCGTAGACCCAGATGTTGCGGTTGAGCAGGGCGGCGGCGGACGACGGCCGGTAGCGGACACCGCGCAGCGCGAGCGGGATCAGCGCGACGATGATCAGCGCGTTGAAGATGATCGCGGAGGCGATGGCCGACTGCGGGCTGTGCAGGCCCATGACGTTGAGCTTGTCCAGGCCCGGATAGGCGACGGTGAACATCGCGGGGATGATCGCGAAGTACTTCGCCACGTCGTTGGCGATCGAGAAGGTCGTCAACGCGCCACGGGTGATGAGCAGTTGCTTGCCGATCTCGACGATCTCGATCAGCTTGGTCGGGTTGGAGTCCAGGTCCACCATGTTCCCGGCCTCCTTGGCGGCCGAGGTGCCGGTGTTCATGGCCACGCCGACGTCGGCCTGCGCGAGCGCGGGCGCGTCGTTCGTACCGTCGCCGGTCATCGCGACGAGCTTGCCGCCCGCCTGCTCACGCTTGATGAGCGCCATCTTGTCCTCGGGGGTGGCCTCGGCGAGGAAGTCGTCCACGCCCGCCTCCTCCGCGATGGCCTTGGCCGTCATCGGGTTGTCGCCGGTGATCATCACCGTGCGGATGCCCATCGTCCGCAGCTCCGCGAAGCGTTCGCGCATCCCGGCCTTGACGACGTCCTTGAGGTGGATCACGCCGAGCACGGTCGCGGTCGTCCCGCCGTCGCGGTGCACGATCTCGCCGACGACCAGCGGTGTGCCGCCGCTCGCCGAGATGCCGTCCACGATCTCGCCGACCTCGGGGCCCGGCTGTCCGCCCGCGTCGCGGATCCACCGGATGACGGCGGAGGCCGCGCCCTTGCGCAGCGACCGCTGGCCGCCGTCCTCGACGAGGTCGACGCCGCTCATCCGGGTCTGCGCCGTGAACGGCACGAACTCCGCGTGCGGCAGCTCCCCTTCGGCCCGCGCGCGCAGCGCGTACCGCTCCTTGGCGAGCACCACGACGGACCGTCCCTCGGGCGTCTCGTCCGACAGCGACGAGAGCTGCGCCGCGTCGGCCAGCCGGCCGATGTCGGCGCCGCCCAGCGGCAGGAACTCGGCGGCCTGCCGGTTGCCGAGGGTGATGGTGCCGGTCTTGTCCAGCAGCAGGGTGTTGACGTCGCCCGCCGCCTCGACGGCCCTGCCCGACATGGCCAGCACATTGCGCTGCACCAGCCGGTCCATGCCCGCGATGCCGATCGCTGACAGCAGCGCCCCGATGGTGGTCGGGATGAGCGCCACGACCAGCGCGACGAGGATCACGATGGACTGCTCGGCGCCCGCGTAGATCGCCATCGGCTGGAGCGTGACGACGGCCAGCAGGAACACGACGGTCAGCGAGGCCAGCAGGATGTTCAGCGCGATCTCGTTCGGCGTCTTCTGCCGTGACGCGCCCTCGACCAGGGCGATCATCCGGTCGATGAACGTCTCGCCCGGCTTGGAGGTGATCTTGACGACGATACGGTCGGACAGCACGCGGGTGCCGCCCGTCACCGCCGACCGGTCACCGCCCGACTCCCGGATGACGGGAGCCGATTCACCGGTGATCGCGGACTCGTCCACCGACGCGATGCCCTCGACGACGTCACCGTCGCCGGGGATGATCTGCCCGGCCTCGACCACCACGTGGTCGCCGAGCCGGAGTTCGGCGGCGGGCACGGGCTCCTCGGCGACCGCCCCCGCGGACCCCGCGGCGGAAGTGCCCTGCCCGTGACTCCAGTTGGCCAGCCGACGCGCCACCGTCTCGGTCTTCGTACGCCGCAGCGTCTCCGCCTGCGCCTTGCCGCGGCCCTCGGCGACGGCCTCCGCCAGATTGGCGAAGACGGCGGTCAGCCAGAGCCACGCGGTGATCACCCAGGCGAAGATGCTCGGGTCCTTGATCGCGGAGAGCGTGGTCAGCACCGCGCCCGCCTCGACCACGAACATGACCGGGTTCCTGGCCATGACACGCGGGTCGAGCTTGCGGCACGCGTCGGGCAGCGAGATCAGCAACTGCTTGGGATCGAGCAGCCCGCCGGAGATCCGGTGCGACGGCTGCGCCGCCGCGGCGCCGTGGCCCCCCGAGGGGGACGGCGGCCTGTCAGTGGTGACGGACATCAGTGCAGACCTTCCGCGAGCGGGCCCAGCGAGAGTGCGGGGAAGTAGGTGAGGCCGACGACCACGATGATCACGGCCGTGAGCAGGCCGACGAACTGCGGCCGATGGGTGGGCAGCGTGCCCGCGGTGACGGGCACCGGCTGCTGTCCGGCGAGCGAACCGGCCAGCGCCAGCACGAAGATCATCGGCAGGAAGCGGCCGAAGAGCATCGCCAGACCGAGCGCGGTGTTGTACCACTCGGTGTTGACGCTGAGGCCCGCGAACGCCGAGCCGTTGTTGTTGGCGGCCGAGGTGAAGGCGTACAGCACCTCGGAGAAGCCGTGCGGACCGGAGTTGAGCATCGCGGCGCGCTCGCCGGGCAGCGCCATCGCCGTACCGGTGCCGATCAGGACGACCGCGGGCGTGGCCAGGATGTACAGCGACGCGAATTTCATCTCGCGCGCGCCGAGCTTCTTGCCCAGGTACTCCGGCGTGCGGCCGACCATCAGCCCGGCCACGAACACCGCGATGACCGCGAGGATCAGGATGCCGTAGAGACCGGAGCCGGTACCGCCGGGCGCGATCTCACCGAGCATCATGTTGAAGATCGTCATGCCGCCGCCGCCCGGCGAGAACGAGTCGTGGAAGGAGTTGACGGCGCCGGTCGAGGTCAGCGTGGTCGAGGCCGCGAAGAGCGTCGACGCCCAGATCCCGAACCGCTGTTCCTTGCCCTCCATCATCCCGCCCGCCGCGTGACCGGCCGAACTGCTCACGCTGTGCAGCTCGTTGACGGTGATGAGCGCCACCGACGCGGCCCAGATCAGACCCATCACGGCGAGGATCGCGTACCCCTGGCGGTGGTCGCCGACCATCTTGCCGAAGGTGCGCGGCAGCGAGAAGGAGATCACCAACAGCAGGTAGATCTCCAGAATGTTGGAGATCCCGTTGGGGTTCTCGAAGGGGTGGGCGGAGTTGGCGTTGTAGAACCCGCCGCCGTTGGTGCCCAGTTCCTTGATGACCTCCTGCGAGGCCACGGGACCGCCGGTGATCGACTGCTTGTCGCCGATCAGTGTGGTGATCTCGTGGACGCCGTGCAGATTCTGCACCGCGCCCGCCGCGACCAGCACGATCGCGAAGACGAACGCCATCGGCACCAGCAGCCGTACGACGATCCGCGTCAGGTCCACCCAGAAGTTGCCGACCCGGTCCGTCCTGCGGCGCGTGAAGCCGCGGATGAGGGCGGCGACCACGGCGATGCCGACGGCGGCCGACACGAAGTTCTGCACCGCCAGACCCGTCATCTGGACCAGGTGACCCATCGTCACCTCGCCCGAGTACGACTGCCAGTTGGTGTTCGTCACGAACGAGGCGGCCGTGTTGAACGCCTGGTCGGCCTTGACCGGCGCGAAGCCCAGTGACAGCAACAGGTGGTTCTGAAGCCGCTGGAAGGC
The DNA here is from genome assembly GCF_044753885.1 of Streptomyces sp. NPDC093221. NCBI lineage: Bacteria > Bacillati > Actinomycetota > Actinomycetes > Kitasatosporales > Streptomycetaceae > Streptomyces > Streptomyces sp. NPDC093221. Next base: position 720,698 of record NZ_JBIVOA010000001.1, read on the forward strand.
GTAGAGGAAGAGCACGGACACCACGGAGAACGCCAGCACGCCCCGCAGATACGCCGACCACTTCTGGTCCGCGTCGCCGTCGACGCCGCCGAGCCGGTAGATGCCGCGCTCGACGCGCAGGTGCTTGGCGGTGGTGAGGATGCGGGCGATGTAGTCGCCCAGCGGGCGGTAGGACAGCGCCAGTGCCGCGATCAGGACGGTGATCTGGAGCCAGCCCGCGAGAGTGTCGTTCACTAGAACTTCTCCGGGAAGATCAGGGCCAGCACGAGGTAGACGAGCAGGCAGGCAGCCACGACGAGGCCGACGACGTTCTCGGCGCTCACAGCTTCTCGACCCCCTTGACCACCAGGGCGAGCACGGCGAACACCGCGACCGTCACGAGGACGAAGACAACATCGGACATGGGCGAGAACCCCGGATCGTGTGGAGAGGTGAACGGAAGGACATCGCTCATGAGACGGCCTGACCGGGGCCCGTCCGGCGCTGTTAACGCTTCCCTGGCGCGGCGGACGGCCACGTTGACACCGTCTTGACGGCGCAGGCCGTGTCCTGCCGGGCTCTGCCGGGGTGTACGGCCGCGCCGCAGGTCAGCGGGGCGGCGCGCGAACGATTACGGCAGCCGGGTGAGCGGCGGCGGCGGGCTGGCGTCGGGGTCGCGGGGTCGCGGGGTCGCGGTCGTGTGGGCGCGGCGGGCTGGCGTCGGGGCCGCGGGGGGCGCGGCGGCGTGGCGTCAGGGTCGCGTCAAGACCGCGGGCGGGGGCGTCAGGGCCACGTCAGCGGTCGGTACGGGGCCGCCGGACGCTCGTAGCGTCGGAGACATGGGATACGGCGAGGCGGTCGAGACGGCGCGGTCGGGGGCTTCCCCGGTGTCGGCCGGGCACGCGCCCGCGGCCGGGCACGGGTACGGGCCCGCGGCCGGGTACGGGCCCGGTTCGGCGTACGGACGCCCGCGCCCGCGCGGCGCCGCGCACGTATCAGCGCACGTATCCGCGTACGGGCGGCTGCCCGGTCAGGTGCGCGTCCATCGGCCCGCGACGGCGTACGACCACGGGTGGCGCGCCGGATTCCGGGTCGCCCTCGGGGTGGCGGGCGGCCTGCTCGCCGCGCTGACCGCGGCGGACTGGGCGCTGGGCACCCTCGACCCCGTGCGGGCCGCGTTCTGGACCGCGCTGGCCGCCGCCGTCTTCGGGGCGCTGTGTCCGCCCCTGGTCACGGCGGGTGACGGCTGGCTCCGGGTGCGGGGCGTGCTGCGCGGCCACCGCGTCCGTACCGACCGCCTGGTCCGTATCCACCTCTTCCCCGGCCGCACCCCCCGGCTCCTCCTCATCGACGCCGAGGGCGGGCGCGCCGCCTTCGACCCGCGCGTGCTCGCGGCCAACCCCGGCCTGTGGCGCCTGCTGGAGGCGGGCGGGCGGCGGTCGTACGGCAGGGGGCTGCTGGTCGCGGGGCTGCCGGTGCTGGACGGACTGGCGGACGAGGCCGCAGGGGGCGCGGGGCGGGAGCCGGGACCGGAACCGGGCGCGGAATCGGGTTTGGAATCGGGCGCGGAATCGGGGCGGGAGCCGGGTCCGGGGTCGGGCGGCGGGCCGGGCCGGTCGGGTCGCGGCTGATCCGGGGTGCGGACCCGGGGCAGGCGGGGCAGGCTGGTGTCATGGACACTCCGCCGATCACCGTGCACCCGCCGGGCCCCGGCGGCGGGCGGCGGGTCACCATCCGCGGCACCGACGTGGGCCGCGCCCACCGCATAGCCGACCTCGTCGAATTCCTCCGCCGCGCCGGTCTGGACGACATAGAGGTCGAGGAGACCGACCTGATCCAGTGGGTCGGCGGCGACGCGGACACGTGGTCGTAGCCGATACGAGGCCGTCGGCCGTACGGCCCACGGCGGACGTGTCGGTGCGGGTAGGTTCGGACCCGGCGTAACGCCCAACGGGGGCGTCGGCGACATCCTGGAGGACCGGGCCGGTGTCAGAGCGAGTCGAGCGCAATCAGTTAATCATTGACCAATTCCGCGCCAACGGAGGCCAGTTGGGCGGCGGAGGTCTCCCTCTGCTGCTCCTCACCACCACCGGCGCCCGTACCGGCCGCCGCCTCACCTCCCCGATGGCCTACGCCACGGACGGCCCGGACCTCGTCGTCTTCGCCGCCAACGGGGGCCGTCCCACTCACCCCAACTGGTTCTACAACCTCCGCGCCGACCCCGCCGCCCACGTCGAGGTCGGCACCGAGTCCTTCGACGTCACGGCCACCATCACCGAGGGCGCGGAACGCGACCGGCTCTGGGCGCAGCAGTTGCGCGCGGCGCCCTTCTTCGCGGACTTCCAGCAGCGTGCGGGGCGCACGATTCCGGTCATCACGTTGAGCCGCTGATGTCGCTAGGGCGCTGAGTCGCTAGGGCGCTGAGCCGCTGAGCCGTTGGCCCGCTGGATTTCAGGCCCGCGCCGCCGAGGCCCGACGAGCGTCCTTCGGGGTGTTCCGTGATCGCCGCCGCTGCGTGTCAGTTCCGGCGGTGGCTCGTTGACCAGGGTGTGGCCCCGCGAATATGCGGCGGGCATGGGCGGTATCAGCGGCGGGACTCGGTCCCGGACCAAGGAGGAACGTGATGGGCGCAGAGGTGCGGGACATGGTCGGCGGCGTGGGCAAGCTGGGCGCGCGGGCCGCCGTGCTGGGCGCGGTCGCGGGAGCGGCGCTGCTTCCGGCCGGTGTCGCGCACGCGAGCGTCCTCGGGGTCGGCGACGCGGTGTTCGGCAACGCCTGCGTCAACCAGGACCACGGCGTACGGTCGGCGGGCGCGACGGTCGCGGGCAGCGGGGTGGGCGGCGGCAACCAGACCGGTCTGCCGCTCAGCCTGCCGCGCAACCACTGCGGCGGCAGCGGGATCGTCTGCACCGCCGTCTTCATGTCGTCCGTCTGACCCGGGCGGGAGCGGCGGAGCGGCGAGCGGCGACCGGTCGGATGACGGCAACGGCGGGCACAACGGTGGTTACGGTGGCGGGCGTTGGTACGGGCGTGGGTACGTGCGCTGCGCCGGGTGTCGGTACGGGTGTGGCCGCGAGTGCCGCGCCCGGCGACCGGGCGGTGGCCGAACTGCTCGCCCTCAGCGGGCAGGCGCTGCCGTCGCTCCGCCGGTGGGCGGCCTCGGAACCGGACTGCGGCCTGGCCCGTGCGCTGCTCACCCTGGCGACCGGCGACGGTCTCGGCGACGCGGAGCTGAAGGCGGAGTTGGCCGTCGCGTACCGCGACGCGCAGGCGGCCGGCGAGCGCGAGGCGAGCGTGGTGTACGGCGTGTTCCTCTTCACGCACCGGCAGTACGCGCTCACCGCGGACCACTTGGTGGGGCACTTCGCCCGGTGGCCGGCCGACGAGGTCGCCGGGCTCATGCTCGGCGCCTTCGCCGCGGACGCGGACCCGGCCGGACGCGCGCGGGGCGAAGCCCTCGTCGAGGAACAGGCCGCCCTCGCGGGCCCCGCCAACTGGCCCTGGACGAGCTGGCTGGCCGCCGCCCGCGCCGAGCAGGGGCGGGTACGCGACGCCCACCGCCTCGCGGTACGCGCCCTGGAAATCTGCCCGCGCTCGGGTGTCGCCGCCCACGCTCTCGCCCACGCCGAGCACGAGTTGGGCACCGGGCGGGCGGGCACGGAATTCCTCGACGCGTGGCTCGCGGCGGACCCGCGCGCGGTGCAGTCGCGCCATCTCACCTGGCACGCCGCGCTCCACTCCATCGCCTGCGGCGACTTCGCCGACGCCCGTCGCCGCGCGGACGCGGCCCTGTCCAGGTCCGACGTCGGCATGCGGGCCGCGACCAACTGGCGCCTGCTGCTGGCCGGACAGGAACCGGCCGGGCGCAACGACCCCGCGCACGTACGGGAGTTGCTGGCCGGACCGGGCGGCATGGCGGAGGTCTTCCACACCTTCAACCTCGCCCTCGCCCTGGCCGTGGAGGCCGCGACCGACGACCTGCACGCCCTGGCCCGCCGCGCCGCCGCCGACCCGCGCACGGAGTTCCGCGACGTACTGGCACCGGTGGTACGGGCGTTGGCGGAGATCACCGCGGGCCGCCCCCGGGCGGCGGCCGACCTCCTCGCCGACCTGGGCGAGGCGGCGGACCGGATCGGCGGGGTGCGCGTGGAGCGCGAGATCATCCACGACACCCTCGCCCGCGCCCTCGCGGACGCCGGAGAACCCGCCCGCGCCGCCGCCCTGCTCCACGACCGCGTCGCGGCCCGCCGCCACCACGTATACGAAGACCTTCTCCTTACGCCGGGCGGCCCGGTCGGCTCCGTTGACCCGGCGGCCGACCGCCGATCGCCACCTACTCCGGCGTGACCGCCACACCGCCGACCGCGTACCCCCGCGCCGTCCGTGGCCGTCCCGTCCGCCCGGGCGGCCGACCGCCCCTCGCCCCGCGCGTCCCCGTGCGCCGCACGCCTGGCCGTGTCCCGGCGGCCTTACGCGTGCGTGCGCGCCACGCCCAGGGTGGCTCCGATCGGACGGCCGCACCAGCCGCGCGGGTGCGGGCGCGGGCACCACGCGCTACGTACGTCGGTGTGACTCGCGTACGGGTGGCCCCTCGCGGGTGGCGACCCACCGTTTGGCCGCGCACCCGCGTGCACCACGCGCAACGTACTCCCGTGCGGCCCGCATACCGGTCGGCCACACGCGGGTGGTCACGTACCCGCGACCGGGCCCCGTGGCCGTGAGCGCCACGCGCCCACGTACCCCCGCCATGGCGCGCTCATCGCCGGGCATCAAGCCCGGCCCGCCCCGACTTCTTCGGAGAGTTACATGTCCGCTGCCCACTTGATCGTCGTGTCTTTGCCGGGCAGTGGGACGCCGGTGGTGGCCGGGATCACCGGCGCGCTCGGGTATGCCTCGCTCGGCACGATGAGCGGAGATCAGTCGGCCGGGCCGCGGCAGCCCGGTCCTGGCGAGGTGTATTCGCTGCTCACGGCCGCCTACGGTCCCGAGAGGGCCGCCCGCCTGCTGAACCCGAATCCGAGTCCGAACCCGAATGCGGAGCCCGCTTTTCACGAGGCGGTCAGCGCCCTGTGGCGGGTGTGGTGGACGCGCCTGGGCCAGCCGGTCACGCACGGCTCACCTGTGGACCCCGGCGCCGAAGCCCGGCTGGCCCGGCTGCCCGCCGCCGAACTGCTCGATCTGCTGCCGGGCAGGGGCTGTTGGTACGTCACCGGCCTGGACCTGCGCCGGGCCGACGCCGACCTTCTGCGCGTCTGGCACTCCGGCGGACGGCCGCCGATCGTCTTCCACCACCGGGACATCCGCGACCGGATCATCAGCCAGATCCGCGCCCTCACCCGGCCCGAGGGCCAGGTGGGCTCCCTGCCGGAACACCTCGTCTACCGCGACATCCTCACCGCCCTGCCGACCCTGGACGCCCGCATCACCCTCGCGCTGACCGACCCCGGCTTCCCCGGCATGCACGAGGCCCGCCGGAGCCAGTGGCTCCTCCGCCACCCGGCGGTCTGCGTGATCACCGACGAGGAACTCGCGGGCCCCGCGCGCGAAGAGGCACTCGCCCGCCTCCTGCGCGCGACGGGCCACACGTCCCTCCCGGCCACCGCACTCCCCCCGCCGGCCGCCCCCGGCGACGTACCGCCGGACACCGGCCGCGCGCTCTTCACCCCCGCCCACGACCGGCTCCTCCGCCTCCACCACGGCGACCTCCTGCCTCCCCTGGACGCGGCCACGTCCACGAGGTGAAGGCCGCCGTGCGCTCGGGCACCGTCCCCCGAATCCGCGCCGAATCCGCGCCGAATCCGCGCCGATTCCGCGCCGGAGGCGTCAGGTGCCGTTGACCAGGCGGATGTAGCGGACCCAGTCCCAGTTGGGTCCGGGGTCGGTGTGGTCGGTGCCGGGGACCTGGACGTGGCCGATGATGTGGTCGCGGTCCTTGGGGATGCCGTACTTGTCGCAGATCTCGGCGGTGAGGGCGGCCGAGGAGTGGTACATCGCGGTGGTGAAGTAGGCGGGCTGGTCGACCCAGCCCTCGTGCTCGATGCCGATGCTGCGGGTGTTGTAGTCCCAGTTGCCCGCGTGCCAGGCGACATCGCGCTCGCGGACGCACTGGGCGATGGCGCCGTCGCCCGAGCGGACGACGTAGTGGGCCGCCGCCGCGTGGGAGGGGTCCTGGAAGAGGCTGATGGTGTCGGTGAAGGACTCCTGGGTGACGTGGATCACCACGAGGTTGATCGGGTAGGTCGAAGTACGGTTGGACGCCGTGTAGTTGCCGGAACTGGCCGGGGTCCAGGAGGCCGACGGGTAGTCCACGGTGGCGGCCGACGCGCGGCCGATCCCGGACGTCAGGTCCGCCGTGACGCCGACGGTGACGGCGGCCCCGAAGGCGAGGGTGCCGCGCAGCAGCGAGCGCCGGGTGGGCGTCTCCGCCGCGAGCGGGACCCCGGCGGGGGCGCCGGGTATGCGCCCGGGTGAGCCGGTGGGTTCGGCGCCGGAGACGACCCCGGACGGGACCGGGACCCCGGACACGGCCCCGGACGTACCCGAGGACGTAACCCCGAGCGTGCCCCCGGACGTACCCGTGGACGTCACGCCGGGCGTGCCCCCGGACGTACCCGTGGACGTCACGCCGGGCGTGCCCGTGGCGTCGACTTCGCGCCCAACCTGGCCGGATTCACCGGCCGGGCTCAACGGGCTTGACGGCGCGGGTACTTGGGGGTCGCTGGGGCGTGCCATGAAAAGCTCCCTTGGGCGTCATGGAGAGGACGAGTGCATGACAGAAGTACGGGGCCTGCTCATGGTGGGGTCCGGGTGCGTGACCTGCCAAGCGATTCGCGAATTGGCAGAGGTCCACACCGGTGGCGAGACCGCGGCGGCCCCGTCGCCGCCCGTTGCTTGGCTGCCGGACCCCGGCCGTCGGTCGACGCCGTACACAGCCGTGCACACGGAATCGGCGCCGCGCCCTGACCGTACGTAATCGAACCGTCCCCCTGTGCATAACAACTGACACACACTCACATCACTACCCGGCCACATCCGGTGCCGGGTTTACCCGTATCACGCACTCCGTGACCGTTTGGTTCCCGACGTCAACTCTTTGATTCGGCTTGGAAAACGACCCCGGCTCTATTAACGTTCGATAACGCAGCGCGGTTGTCACCACCGCCACAGAGGCGGCACCGCGCGCTTGCCGAATCCCGTCCGCGGGAACCGGGGACCCGCCCTCCTGCTCGCCACACCCTGGCGTACGGGAGGGGTCCAATGGGGTGAATCGGGCAGCATCCAGGCCCGTAGGAGACCTTCCTGCTCCGAACCCGTCAGCTAACCCGGTAGGCGACAAGGAAGGAAAGGAGTGCGCCCGCGTGGCGTCCAACCAGCCTGCCTACGCTCCCGCCCCGGCGGCCCCAGCGGCCGATCCCCCCGGCGAGTGGGACGACTGGAATTCTCCAGGGGATTCCGCCGCCTCTGCCGAAGCCACTGCTTCTGCTTCTGTCTCTGCCTGTGTCTCTGCCCCTGCCGAAGCCGCCGCGTACGTCGCGGCCCAGGGCGACGCCGGTGCCGCGGGCGCGCAGGGCGGATACGGAGCGTACGGCGTTCAGGGCGCGAACCGTCACCGGCTTCCGCGCCAGCGCTCCGTCGGCTCCGTGGCCCGTGGCTCGACCGTCCTCGGCGTCGCCGCGATGGCCGCCGTAGGGGCCGGGGGCGTGGCCGTCGCGGCCGACGCCGTACCCGCGCCCATAGCGGTCCCGGACCTGCCGGAACTCCCCGACTCCACTGACCTGCCCCCGAGTTCGACAGGGGTCTCGCCCGCCGGTTCCCCCGGCGTCTCGGCGGCGGCCGGTGACTTCTTCGGCGCGGCGGTACGGGAGGTGTCGGCCCCCGACACCTCCGTGAGCACGGCCGCCGATACGGCCACGGACTTGGCTCCGGCAACAGACTTGGCTCCGGACCCCGACTTGGCTCCGGCTACGGACTTGGTTCCGGCCACGGACTTGGCGCCGGTTTCGACCACGGCTCCGACCGCCGTCGTGGCCGCCTCCTCCGTCGACGTCGCGCCGTCCGCCGCCCCCGTGCCCACCGACCCCGGTGAGGTCCTGCGCGCCCGCATCATCGACGAGGCCACGCGGCAGCGGGACGCCGCCGCGCGGGCCGAGCGCGAGGCGGCCGAGAAGGCGGCGGCCCAGCAGGCCGCCCGCGAAGCCGCCGCGCAGAAGGTACGCGAGCAGGCCGCCGCCGCGAAGGCCGCGGCGGAAGCACAGGCCAAGGCCGATGCCGAGGCCGCCGCCAAGGCCGAGTCCGAGCGCCTGGCCCACCTCGCGGTCTCGTACCTCAAGCCGCTCGCCTCGTACACGCTCACCGACAGCTTCGGCGAGGCCAGTTCCCTGTGGGCCAACACCCACTCCGGCCAGGACTTCGCCGCTCCCACCGGCACCCCGGTGCACGCCATCCACACCGGTACGGTCACCTCGGCCGGGTGGGCGGGCTCGTACGGCTACCGCGTGATCCTCACCCTCGATGACGGCACCGAGCTGTGGTACTGCCACCTCTCCACCATGGTCGTCACCTCCGGCGAGGTCATCACCGGCGACACCATCGGGCGCGTCGGCGCCACCGGCAACGTCACCAGCCCCCACCTCCACCTGGAGGTTCGCCCCGCCGCCGGGGCCGCCCCCATCGACCCGGCCGTCTGGCTCCGCGCCCACGACATCGCCGTCTGAACCATCTGGGACGGTCCCGCTCCACCCGGGACCGCTCCTCCGGTTAACCCCGACGGCCCTGGCGCTCCCCCCCGACGCCAGGGCCGTTGGCATGCGGCTCGCTCGGTCAGCCCTTCCGGTCCAGCGTCGCCGACAGCACGGCGATACCCGTCTCGCCCTCGTCGAACTGGCGCAGGACATCCGCCAGCGTGGCGGCGGCATCGGTGTGCTCGATGACGAGCAACGGCTGCGCGCCGTCGTCCTGGACCGCCGGTACGAAGTCGGTGACGATCTCGCCCCGCAGCAGGACCAGACGGTCGGCGTCGAGCGGATCGCGGGCCAGCCCGGCGAGGTGCGTCCGCAACTCGTCCGTCTCGCCCAGATCGGCGTCCAGCACCGCGCGGTGCGACAGCACCGTCACGGCCAACCGCTCGCCGATCCGCTCATAACGCGCCGAGAGGTCGTCCGGCAGCAGATAGAAGACGCCTTCCTCGCCCTCGTGCCCCCGGTTCAGCAGCAGACGGATCATCCGCTCCGCCGGGTCGGGCGAGTCCAGATCGAGGTCCAGAATCACTTCCACGCCGTCCGGATCCACCGACGGGATCGCGCCGATCCATATCCGCGCCGACCCGGAACCGACGGCCCCGCCGCCGCTCGTGACATCGTCGTCGTCCATGCGCGGCATTCAAACACGCGGCTCTCAGCCGCGCGGGCCCGTCACGGCGGGGGCGTGGTCTCAGGGGCGACGGCGATGTCGGCGTCGGCCCGCGACCGCCCTGGACGGGGCGCCCGCCTCGGCGTTCATACGCGCGGCTCTCAGCCGCGTCGGCCCGTCACGGCCCAGGACGCGGCGGCCACGCCACCGGCGACGGTGAAGACGGCGGGCCAGGCGCCGAGCTTGCGGGCGAGAGGGTGCGAACCCGCGAAAGCGGCCACGTAGACGGTGGTCAGCGTCGTGGCGACCGCCGGTCCCGAGCGCGCGTGCCACTCGCGGGCCGCGAGCGTGCCCGCCGCCGCGAGGGCCACGCCCCCAAGGGCCCGCTTCCGCGTCCACCGGGCCACCCCGTAGCCGCCGATCAGCCCGCCCGCCGCCACCACACTCGCCGGAACCCCAGCCATCCCGTCCTCCTCCTCACGCACAAACCCCGAAGCCTTGCCTCCGAGGCTAACCGCCCCTCGTCCGCCGCCGCCGCGAGGGGGTCCGCGACCAGAGGCGGCGAGTCGCCCTGTCCGGTGTTTGGGGACGGGAGCCGAGGCTGGCGCTGTGCCAGAAGCGGTGAGTGAGCCTGTCCGGCGTTTGGGGACGGGAGCCGGGGTTGGCGGTGTGCCAGAGGCCATGAATGAGCCTGTCCGGCGTTTGGGGACGGAGGCCGGGGTTGGCGGTGTGCCAGAGGCCATGAATGAGCCTGTCCGGCGTTTGGGGACGGGAGCCGGGGTTGGCGGTGTGCCAGAGGCCATGAATCAGCCTGTCCGGCGTTTGGGGACGGAGGCCGAGGCTGGCGGTGTGCCAGAAGCCATGAATCAGCCCGTCCGGCGTTTGAGGACCAGCCCCAGCGGCAATGAGCGCCCACCCGTCGACCACGCCCCGCCGTCCGGCACCCGAGGGCGGACAGGGGACGGTTCCCCGGGCGAGACCCCCGCCGCCCCTACCCTCGGGGAATGACCGACGCCGACCTCCGTACGGAGGGCCGTACCGAGGGCCGCCCGGAGGGCCGTACGCCCCGCGACTGGGCCGTGGACGCGGCCGCGCTCTGCTTCGCCGTACTGGTCGGCATGGTGGTCTACGGCATCGCGGCGCAGCACGAGGACCGGCCGGTGTGGATCCAGGCGGTCGACCTGCCGCTCGGCGCGCTCGCGTGCGTGTCGCTGTGGTGGCGCAGGCGGTACCCGATGGCCGTGGCGCTGCTGGCCGTACCCGCGTTGGCGCTGTCCAACAGCGTGTTCGGCGCCGGGATGGTGATCACGGCGAGCCTGGCGCTGTACGAGCCGCTGCGCCGTTCGCTGCCGGTGCTCGGACTGTTCGTGGCCGCGTCGGTGCCGGACGCGCTGCTGCTGTCGGACCCGCACGGCACCGACTGGACGGCGGCGGCCTTCTCGGTGGCGTACTACCTCGTCTCCTTCGCCTCGGGCAGCGCCCTGCGCAGCCGACGCCAACTCCTCGTCCGGCTGCGGGAGGACGCGGTACGCGAGCGCGCCGACCACGCGCGGCGGCTCGCCGACACCCGCCGCGCCGAACGGACCGCCATCGCACGGGAGATGCACGATGTGCTGGCGCACCGCATCTCGCTGCTGTCCGTGCACGCGGGCGCGCTGGCGTACCGGACGAGGAGCGCCGGCGGCCCCGCGCTGGACGCCGCAGAGATCGAGGAGAGTGCCCGCGTCATCCGGGACAACGCCCATCAGGCGCTGGAGGAGTTGCGGGAAGTGCTGCTCGTGCTGCGGACGGAGGACGAGGGCACGGCCGCGCCGCAGCCACGGCTCGCGGACGTGGCCGTACTGGTGGGCGAGGCGCGGGCGGCCGGCCAGGACGTGCAGTTCCACGACGACGTGGACGCCGCGCTCGCGTCCGACCTGCGCCCGCAGGCCCAGCGCACCGCCTACCGCGCGGTGCAGGAAGCGCTGACCAACGCCCGTAAGCACGCGGCCGGTTCACCCGTGACCGTACGGCTGAGCGGCGCGCCCGGCGCGGACCTCACCGTCGAGGTGACCAACCCGCAGGCGTACGAGGCGACTTCGGGGCCGCCGCGCCCGATCCCCGGTTCCGGCACCGGTCTCGTGGGCCTCGGCGAGCGCGTCGCCCTGGACGGCGGGACCCTCGAACACGGCCGCGCTGACGGCGTGTTCACCGTACGGGTACGGCTACCGTGGCCCGCGACATCAGCGCGTGATCCCCGGCAGCGGGGGAAGGGCGAGGCGTGAGGGGCGACGGCATGATCCGGGTACTTCTGGTCGACGACGACCCGCTGGTGCGCGCCGGGCTGAAGATGATGCTGCGCGGCGCCGACGGCATCGAGGTCGTCGGCGAGGTGGGGGACGGCGCTGCCGTACCCGGGGCCGTACGGCAGCACGGTCCCGACGTCGTCCTCATGGACATCCGCATGCCGGTCATGGACGGCATCACCGCCACCCGCGCCCTCACCGGGCGCGACCCCGCGCCCCAGGTCATCGTGCTGACCACCTTCGGCGCCGAGGACACCGTCCTGGAGGCGGTACGCGCGGGCGCGGCGGGCTATCTGCTCAAGCACACCGAGCCGGAGGAGATCGTCGAGGCCGTACGCCGGGCGGCTCGCGGCGAACCCGTCCTGTCGCCGTCCGCCGCCCGTGCCCTCATCGCCCACGCGGCTACCGGGTCCTCTTCCCGCGCCGACGCCGCCCGGCAGCGGCTCGCCGACCTCTCCGAGCGCGAGCGCGACGTCGCCCGGGCCGTCGCCGAAGGGCTCTCCAACACCGAGATCGGCGCGCGGCTGCATGTGTCGGTCGGGACGGTCAAGGCGCATCTGTCCAGCGCGCTGGGGAAGGCCGGGGTCGAGAACCGGATTCAGCTCGCGTTGCTGGCGCATGACGCGGGGGAGGAGTGAGGGGGCGGTGCTCGCGGCGGTCCCGTCCCGTAGCGCCTCCGGCGGGGATGCGGGCCGGTGGGTGTACGGGGCCGCTCGGTGGGTGTACGGCACGGGCCGGTCGGTGGGTTGACGGGTCTGGCCGGTCGGACCGCGGGTCTGGCCGGTCGGCCGAGGCCGTGAACGAGGCGGGTGCCTAGCGTCGGAGGTATGCCTTCCGATGACGCAGTACGGACGTCTTTGCCGCGGGCCGCCGCTTCCGCCCCGGACCCGGGGGCCGAGGCTGGCCGGGTGACCGTATCCGAACCTGGGGCCGACTCCCGGCCGGGGACCGTATCCGACCCCCGGACCGTATCCGCGTACCGGCCGCCGGCCGACCCGCGCCCGGCCGACCGGCGCCTGCACGACCGGCGCCCGTATCACCGTCTCCGGCTCGCGGTGGCCCTCTTCTTCCTCTCTCCCCTGATCGGGGAGTTCCTGCTCGGCAACCAGCCGGTCACCGCGCTGCCGTCCGTCCTGATCCTCGCGCCGATGTACGGCGGCGGCGCCGTACTGATCCGCGAGTGCGCGCGGCGCCTCGGCCGGGGCTGGCCGACGATGATCGTGCTCGCGGCGGCATACGCCCTGGTCGAGGAGGGGCCGATCGACCAGATGCTGTGGAATCCGCACTACGGCGGGTTCGACATGGCGGGCGCGTACGCGGGGACGTACGTGCCGTTCCTCGGGACGAGCGTCGGGATGATCGAGGACGTGCTGTCGATCCACACGGTCTGGAGCGTGTGCGTGCCGATCGCGATCGTGGAGACCTTCGCGTGGGGCGGCGGGCGCGCGGGACGGGAGATCCGGCCGTGGCTGGGCAACATCGGCCTGCCGCTGGTCGCCACGGCCTTCGTCGCCGACTCGCTCTTCCTCGCCGTCGCGCAGCAGCACAGCGAGCACTTCATGGCCTCGCCCGCGCGGCTCATCGGCTGCGGCGCCGTCATTCTCGTACTGATCGCGCTGGCCTTCACGCTCCCCGCCCGCCCGGCGACCCGCCCGACGGCCCGTACGCCCCGCCCCTGGCACGTCGGCGCCGCGGCCTTCACCGCCACGTCCCTCTACTGGGCGCGCGGCGGCCTGCTCCCCTCCGGCGTCCCCGACTGGACCGACCCCGCGCTGTGGCTGCTGGCCGTCGCCGCCTTCGTGTGCCTCGCGCTCCGCTGGTCCCGCAGCCCGGCGTGGTCCGCCGCCCACCGCTTCGCGCTCGCCGCGGGCGCCGTCCTCACCTACGCCTGGGTCGGCTTCACGCAGTCCCCGACCCTCGACGTCCCCCTGTCCCTCGCCCTGACGGGCAGCGCCGTCTTCGCCCTCGCCGCCCTCGTCCTCCTGGCCGCCGCCGCCCGCGCCCTCACGCGCCGCGCAACTCCCGGTCGCCCCGCCCCCAGAAACGCCGGTACACCCGCCGGGCCAGCAGCGGACCGAGAATCCACAGCACCCACGCGTGCGTCGTCGCAAAGAACACCGGAATGGACAGACCGAACCCGACGATGACCCCGTACGACCCCTCGTTCCCGTCCACCCCGGCGCCCGTTCCCGCGGGGTTCAGCGTCTTCAGGTAATACGTCAGGGCGAGCAGCGTGACATTCGCCAGCACCTGCAACAGCGCGTAGAAACCCCACCGCAGCGCATGCGTGGCGACGGTGTCGTGCCCCTCCTCGATCAGCATCTTCGTCGCGAACGGATTCAGGATGATCATCATCAGCCACACCATGTTGATCTTCCGCAACCGCGTATCGACCCGCAGCGCCGTCCTGAACACCCTGTGGTGCTCGCCCCACGCCATCGCGATCACCACGAAACTGATCAAAAACGCCAGGTAATGCCCGTCATCCGCCCGCACCGAGTGCCAGAACTCCGACACATCGTGCCCCTCCGGCACCGGCAACTCCAACGCGAGCAACGTGATGGCGATCGCCACCACCGCGTCCGAAAACAAAATCAGCCGCTCCGCCGCCCGCGTCTCATGCCCTTGCTCGTTCTCCGAGGTCCCCAAAAGATGCCCAACTTCCCTGTGGCGCGACCCGCTTTCCGGCCCCGCGACGACTCCGGCCAGAGCGCATTACTACACCACTCTCAGCCCAGCCGCCCCACGCAGGCGCGGAAGACGCGTCCCGCGCTCGTGGGCGGGGACATCCAGGGTTCCGTCAGCTACGCCGTGCCCGGCGCTTGTCGACCTCAGCGGCGATCGTGAGCGCGCAGGCATCCGGTGACTCGTGCTCCCAGAAACGCAGCACCGTCCAACCGGCATCGGTGAGGCGCTCGTTCGTGTCCTGGTCCCGCGCCATGTTCTTGGCGACCTTCTCCGACCAATAGCCCGCGTTGGTCTTCGGCGAGACGTAGTGCTCAGGGCAGCCGTGCCAGTAGCAGCCGTCGATGAAGACGGCGACCTTCGCCGGCCGGAACACCAGGTCGGCTGTCCGGCGGAGGTCCGGCAGGGGGCGAGCCGAGACGCGGTAGCGCAGCCCCCGCGCGTGGACCAGGCGCCGGACCAGCCACTCAGGCCCGGTATCCCGGCTCCGTACGGCCTGCATATTCCGCCGCCGGCTCTCAGAAGACGCCCAGGACCCCTCGGGCGCTACCCACCCTGCCTCCATACGGCAACTACTCCTGCGTCTCCCCTGGACCTTGAGCGTCCTGAATTCTCAAGGCCGCTCCGAGCCGGCTGCGGGTCAACGGCGTCCCAGAGTCCCCCGTCGAGCTCCTTTGTGCGACTCAAGCCTACTTCTGCGTGTGACCAGGCGGTGGCGAATACAGACGCACGGCGGTCTGCGGGCCAGCGGCCTATACCGCTTTACGCCGTGCGTTCCCTGACATCCGCGGCCTGGAATCAGGTCCGTTCACCGTCAGGGCAGCGGTCGCCCCTCTCGAGCCGTCCTTCTTTTCCGGCGCGCCACGTCATGGCACTCTTCACCTCCCAATTCCTTGCACGGAGTCGCCTGTTGTACGGCCGGACCGCGAGGCTCTGCGGCCGTGACGGCCCTCAGTCCGTCGGCGCCGCCGCGATGGCCTCGACGTACTGGCTCACCGTCGTGCTCCCCGGTGTGGTGTACGAGGCCAAGGGCACGTCGTCGAAGCCCGCGAGCGAGAAGTCCCGCGGGATCCGGACGGCATCGCCCGGTCGAGCGCGATGGACCGCAGCCCGGCGTCCTCGTATGTCTGGACCTCGTCGGAGTCGGCCCGCAGCCGCGTCACCAGGACGCGCTTGATCTTCTTGGAGAGCAGCACGTAGAGGTTCCGCCGCTCGATGCGCTCGTCGTCCCGCGTGCCGCACAGCAGGGCGGCTACGGTGTTCGACGCCTCGCGGGCCGAGTCGCTGGAGCCAGGCTCTTGCGCAGGCTCGCGGACTGGGTGACAACTCGCCGCGATCGAGGGCAATGCGGGCGCGGTGCGAGCCGTGGTGGAGGCTAGGGCGACGCGGTGGGCGCGAGGTGCGGAGATTATCGGTGCTTGCCGGGTCCGGGGGCGCCCCACGTGCCCGGCGCCTGCGCGTGCCATCCGCCGGGCGCACCCCACTGGCCGGGTGCCTGGCCGTCCCACGGCCGGGGACCCCACATCGGGGCCTGGCGCGGATGCGGGAAGGGTGCCGCCCAGGCGGCGGGCGGGAGGTGCGGCGTCGCGGCCTGGGCGAGCGGGATTCGCACCAGGGACTTGCGCTGCCAGAGGTGATGGAGGAGTTCGGCTTCGCGCGCGGTGAAGTCCGGCGCGGGCATGCCGCGGGTGGCCGCCGCGCGCAGGAAGGCGAGGTGCGTGGCGAAGGCGGTGTAGTCGCGTACCGCGCGCGCCCCGCTCTCGCCGTAGTAGCGGCGCGCGGTGTCGCGGGCCTGGCTGCGGGCCTTCATCGAGGCCAGGGCGGTCGGCTCGGGGAGCGTCAGCCAGCCGGCGGCGGCGTAGACGGGGAGGTTGGTGCGGATGGTGCGCAACTCGCGGGCGCGGGCCCAGAAGGCGAGCCAGACGACGAGGCCGAAGACCGGGATCATGACGGCCACGTAGACGGTCAGGAAGCCGACGGGCGAGAGCATCGAGGAGCTGTTCCACAGGCCGTGCAGCACCATCGCGAGCAGCCAGCCGCCGAGCGGCGCGAGCCAGCGCCACACACTGCGCGGGCGGCTGGTGGCGGCGATGGCGAAACCGATGCCGGTCATCGCCGTGAAGAGCGGGTGCGCGAAGGGCGTCATCAGGACGCGGACGAAGAAGGTCGCGGCGGTCGCCGAGTCGAGTACGGAGGAGCCGAGCGCCTTGTCCTCGCCGAAGGCCGAGCCGATGTACAGGATGTTCTCGGTGAAGGCGAAGCCGGTCGCGGCCAGCCCCGCCAGCACGATGCCGTCCACGACGGACTCGATGTGACGGCGCCGGAAGAGGAAGAGCAGCAGGAGCGCGGCGCCCTTCGCCGTCTCCTCCACCAGCGGCGCGACGAAGGTCGCACCCCAGTGGTCGGTCTGCGTCGGAGTCGCGGAGAAGGTCGTGGCGATCAGCTTGGCGCCGTACTCGTTGGCGAACAGCGCGACGAGGGTCGCCGCGCACGCGCCCCAGGAGAAGGCGAAGACCACGTTCTGCCAGGGGCTCGGCGCCACGTGGTCGAGCCACAGGAACGCCCAGACCAGCAACGGCACCGGCAGGACGGCCAGCACCAGGCCGACCAGGAAGCTCTCGGTGCCTATGTGCTGGCGCACGACCGCGAGGATGATCACACCGCAGACGGCCAGTGCCGTGAACAGCGCGCCCGTACGGACCGCCCGGCTCTCCCAGAACGGACGGCGGGGCGCGTACTGCCAGGTCTCGGGAGCGGGCGCGGGCGCGAATCCGGGCGGCGGCCCGGCGGGTGCGGCCTCCGACGCGTCGGGACCGGATACGTCGCGACCGGATACGTCGCAACTCGATCCGGCGGAACCTGATCCGTCGAAGCCCGATCCGGCGGTCCCGGACTGCGGTCCCGGCGCGGCGGACCCGGGCGGCGGCCCCGACACGGGCAGGGCAGCGGCCTCCTGAGGACCCGCGGCCCCGGCAGCCGGGTGCGAAAACATGGACACCCGTCGACAGTACGGGGGCCGGGCGGCCGTACGCGAGGGTGCGTCGGCATCGGTTCGCGCAGGTGACCGCCGCTGCCCGGCCCGAACGGGCGGGTCAGGGGCGGTTCCGGCGGCGGCTCAGGGACCGGGCCAGGGACGGGGCCAGGGACGAGACCAGGGGCGGGCCAGGAGACGGTTCCCGGAGCGCGCGCCGGTCGCGTACGCCGGACGTCCCCCGCGCCCGTACGCGCCCCGTGCCCGTACGCCGGTCGCGCCCCGCGCCCGTACGCACGTCGCGCCCCACGCGCCTGCGCAGGATACCCCCCGCCGCCTCCCTCAGATACGGGTGAACAGCAGGTCGCGTACGACGTGCCCCTTCGCCAGCCCCTGCCGCTCGAACTTCGTCATCGGCCGGAAGTCCGGCCGGGGGGCGAAACCTTCCGCCGGGTACCGGTTCGCCAGCCCCGGCTCCGCCGCCAGCACCTCCAGCATCTGCTCGGCGTACGGCTCCCAGTCCGTCGCGCAGTGCACGACCGCGCCGGGCCGCAGCAGGGGCAGCACCATGGCCAGGAAGTCCGGCTGGATCAGCCGCCGCTTGTGGTGCTTGGCCTTCGGCCAGGGGTCGGGGAAGTACACGCGCAGGCCCGCGAGCGAGGCGGGCGGCAGCATGTCCCGCAGCAGGACGACGGCGTCGCCGTTGGCCACCCGGACGTTCGTCAGGCCGAGGCGGTCGGCGAGCGCCAGCAGATTCCCCTGGCCGGGGGTGTGCACATCGACGGCCAGGATGCCGGTCGCCGGGTCCGCCGCCGCCATCGCGGCGGTGGCGTCCCCCATCCCGAAGCCGATCTCCAGCACCAGGGGCGGCTCGGAGTCGCCGAAGAGCGCGCCCGGATCCAGCGGCGCGCCGTCCAGCTCCACCCCCCACGCCTCCCAGTGCCGCTCGATCGCCGCGGCCTGCGCCTGCGTGATCCGCCCCCGCCGGGCATGGAACGACCTGATCCGGTGCTCCTCCCGCGACCCCGCCGGATCGGGCGCGGGCCCGCTGGGAAAGCGCTGCTGCTTGCCGACGCCGGAGACGGCCTTTCCGGCAACGGCTTCCGTGTCGGCTTCCGTGACGGCTTCGGCGTCGGCTTCCGTGACGGATTCCGCTACGGCGACGGCTACGGCTAGGGCTGCGGCATCGGTCTCGCGTACGGCGGGCGCGCTCGTACGCGTGGCGGGGGGAGTGGGTGACGTGGACACAATGCCGTCGATTCTACGGGGCGCCCGCGGCCCCCGGAGCGGCTGCCAGCGGCGTACGGGCTCACGTACCGGTGCGCGGACGCGCCGCGTAAGGCCAGGTCCGGGGCCGTACGGCGGCCGGGGGCGCAGGCGCGAACCGTGAACGCCGTCCGCGGGGCTACGCGGCGCGCAGGGCCTCCAGGGCCCGGCGGGCAACCTCGCGGCCGATCGGGAGCGAGGCGGTGGCGGCGGGGGAGGGGGCGTTGAGGACGTGGACGAAGGGGGCGGTCCCGGCGAAGAGGAAGTCGTCGACGAGGGTCCCGTCGGGGAGTACGGCCTGGGCGCGGACTCCGGCGGGGGCCGGGACGAGGTCGCCGGGGCGCAGCGCGGGCAGCAGGCGGCGGGCGTCGGCGGTGAAGGCGCGCTTGGACAGCGAGCGGTGGATCTCGCCCGCCTCCTGGCGCCAGTGGCGGCGGGCGATCCGCCAGGTGCCGGGGAAGCGGGCGGTCGCGGCGAGGTCGCGCAGCCCCACGGTGCCGCGCCGGTAGCCCTCGCGGGCGAGCGCGGGCACCGCGTTCGGACCGAGGTGGACGCCGCCGTGCACATCGCGGGTCAGGTGGACGCCGAGGAAGGGGAAGTCCGGGTCGGGCACCGGGTAGACAAGACCGCGCACCAGCCCGCGGCGGACCGGGATCAGCTCGTAGAACTCGCCGCGGAAGGGCACGATCCGCATGCCCGGGTCGTCCCCGGCCAGCTCCGCGATCCGGTCGCTGTGCAGCCCCGCGCAGTTGACCAGCACTTTCGTACGGATCTCGGGGCGCGGGCGGCCCTCGGCGTCGCTGCTGCGGACGGCGACCAGGCCGTCGGCGCGGCGCTCGATCGTACGGACCCGCTCGCCGTAGCGGACCCGGCAGCCCGCGTCCCCGGCCAGCCGGGCCAGGGTGGCGGCGACCTCGCGGAAGTCGCAGATGCCGGTGGTGGCGACGTGGATGGCGGCCAGCCCCGCGACCTTCGGCTCGTACTCGGCGATCTGGGCCGGGCCCAACTCCCGCACTGGGATGCCGTGTTCGCGGCCCCGCTGGACCAGGGCGTGCAGCCGCGGGAGTTCGGCCTGGGCGGTGGCGACGATGAGCTTGCCGGTGGTCTCGTGCGGGATGCCGTGCTCGGCGCAGAATTTGCCGATCTCGGCCGAACCCGCCAGCGCGTACTGGGCTTTGAGGGAGCCGGGGCGGTAGTAGATGCCGCTGTGGATCACTCCGCTGTTGCGGCCGGTCTGGTGGCGCGCGGGGCCCGGTTCCTTCTCCAGGACGGTGACGCGGATGCCGGGGGAGGCGCGGGTGAGCGCGTAGGCGGTGGAGAGGCCGATGATGCCCGCGCCCACGACAAGGACATCCTCCGGGCGGGAGGCGGGTGCGGTGCTGCGGGTCATGACGCCTCCTGCCTGTGGGGCCCTCATAGCCCGGCGGCCCGCTCCTCAAACGCCGTACCGGCCGGAAACCGCCGGACGGCCCGGAATTCGCTTCTGGCACACCCGCGCCGCCGCTACGCCCGTGCTGCCGACCTTCCCGCGCTGCTGGCGCATCCGCGCCGCCGGTCCGCCCGCCCGCGCCGCCGGTCCGCCCGCCCGCGCCTGCCGTCCCGCCCGGCTGAATCGTTTACGCCGGGGCCGCGAGCAAGGGCCTGGCCCGCTCCCGCAGCTCCAGCACCCGCGGCTCGTCGTTGTACGGCTCCAGGCGGTGCAGCAGGTCGCGGACGTACTCCGTGGTGCGGGCCGAGGAGATGCGCCCCGCGACCTCGACGGCCTTGGTGCCCGCGGCGCACGCGGCGTCCAGGTTCCCGGACTCCAGTTCGGCGACGGCGGAGACGACCAGGCGCAGGCCGTGGGAGCGGACGAACTCCTCGGTGGGGCGGGCGAGGGCCTGCTCGGTGAAGCGCTGCACCTGGCGCGGGACGCGCAGGTCGCGGTAGCACTCGGCGGCGTCGGCGGCGAGCCGGTCGTAGGAGTAGAAGCCGAGCCACTGCGGGTCGGCGTCGCCCTCGCGGGAGCGCTCGAGTAACGCCTCCGCGGCGGCCAGCGAGGCCCCGCAGGCGGCGGCCTCGCCCGCCTTGGCGTGCGCGCGGGCCTCCACGAGGTGGAAGAAGCTCATCGTGCGGGCGGTCGCCAGACCGCGGTTGCGCTCCAGCGCGGCCTGGGCGAGGTCGACGCCCTCGTCGGAGAAGTTGCGGTACGTGGCCTGGAGCGACATCGAGGCGAGCACGTAACCGCCGAGCGGTACGTCGGCGGCGGCGCGGGCCATCCGCAGCGCCTGGATGTAATACCGCTGGGCGGCCTCCTGTTGGCCGGTGTCGAAGGCCATCCACCCGGCGAGACGGGTGAGTTCGGCGGTCGCGCCGAACAGCGCGCGGCCCACGTCGTCGCTGTAGGAACCGAGCAGCAGGGGCGCCGCCTCGACCCGCAGGCACTCCGGGACCATGCCCGAACGCCAGTCGCCGCCACCGTACTTGGAGTCCCAGCGGCGGGCGTCCTCGGCGGCTTCGCGGAGCTTGGTCACGTCGTTGTGACCGACGTGGTTCATGCCCGGCGCGGGCGCGTCGCGGGCCACGGTGGCGTCCGCGGGGGTGATCAACCAGCGCGACGCGGGGGTCACGTAAGCGCTCACTGCGAAAGATCCGGCCAAGCTCTGCCAGATGCCGGTGCCGCCGGGTCCGCGCCGTCCGGCGAGATCCAACCGCCACAGATCGGTGGCCGATTTCACCGCCTCGCCGACATCGCGCGGGAAGGCGAGGCCGACCTCGGGCGCCGGGTCCGCGTCGGCCAGACCGATCTCGTGCAGCGGCACGGGACGGCCGAGCTTGGCGCCTATCGCCGCCGCGATCAGATGCGGCGCGGCGCCCTGCGGAACCATGCCCTTGGCCACCCACCGGGCGACCGACGTCTTGTCATAACGCAGGGTCAGGCCGCGTTGGGCGCCCAAGTCGTTGACCCTGCGGGCCAGTCCGGCGTTGCTGATGCCCGCCAGAGCGAGAAGGGTGCCGAGCTTCTCGTTCGGCCCGCGGTGTTCTCTGTTCACTGCGGTTCACCTCGTGATGCCGCTGGGGGGCAGGCCGGCCGGCCTGGTCTTGTCGTGGGGTACGGGGGTCACCCTCCCCTGGAGCCCGATTCAGCCACCGCGGTGACCGCTCGGCGGCCGGTGCGGCGCATGCGCCGGACACCCGAGCCGCGCGTACGTGTGCGAACCGGGTACACCCAGCGTAGTTCGCCGCATCCCGACCGTTAAGAGTCTCGTCCCGGATGGCGAGATTCCTGCCCCTTACTCGCCACCTCATTGGACCGTGCTCCCGGTATATGTGGCCGTGCGCCCGGCCGTGCGCTCTGTGCCGTCCGGGACGGCGGCGCTTGCATAGGGTCCGTGGGTCGGCCCGCGGCCCCGGCAGGCGGCTATGGCGGTGGTACGGCGGGCCAGGGGGTTCCGTTGCCACAATCCCCGCGGGCGGCGGACCGGCCCGGGAGGTGCGTCAGCGCCCTCCCGGGCCGTGGACCTCCCCTTGCGCCGAAGCCTCTCCGCGACGGCGCGCCCGCGCCCGGCCCCGCCCGCGCCGCCCGGCGTCCGCGGGAGGTGCTCCACCAGCGGTCCACACCTGCTCCACACCTTCTCCACGGCCCTCACCACTGTCTCCTTCACCACATTCACCGCCCCCGCCCGCGCCGGAACGTGCCCTTAATGTCCCGCATGCCGACCTCGAACGGTCCTCAACCGGTCCCTGGTCGCGTACGTGGCTTTCCGGCATATCAACTCCGGCATGTGCCGCAGACTTTGGCGCGAATCAGACGTTTCGGCTGATGCGTGTTTCACACTCGCCTCGCGGCTGCCCTCAGCGCGCGACCCGGCGCTCCTTGGTGCACCCATGCGCCGCTTTGCGCGCCTTCACGTGGCAGCATGGTCTTTCGGACGTCAGACGTGGCAGCGAAGCGGTAGAGCAGTGGGGCGGCGGCAGAGCGGCCCCCCGCGTACCGGCTGTCCACAGCCTGTGGAGGCGGCGATGCGGTGGTTGGTGGGGTGGAGCAGTGCCACCGCGGGTCCCGTTCCCGGCAGCAGGACCCGTACGCTCCTGCCCGTCGGTGCCCAACTCCTGTGGTCGGAACCGGATCCGCTGTGGGCCGTCGGTGACTGGCGGCCCGACGAGGTCCGTGTCGTCCAGGCCGATCCGGGCGGCGGCGCCGCGTACGCCTTCGGCGGCGGCAAAGGTGCGGCGTACGGCTCCGCGGGCGCGGCCTACGGGGACGGTTACGGCGACACGTACGGCGGGGCGGGTGCCGCGTACGGCGACGGCGGCGCGTACCGCAACGGCGCCCGGGGCGGCGGCGGTTCGAACGGCTCCCACAGCAACGGCTCCCATGGCAACGGGCACGGCGGGGGCGCCCCGCACACCGTCGCCCGGCTCGCCGTACTCGGCCGATGCGGCGCCAGCGACGCCGAGTTGCGGCTCGGCCTGGTCGCCGCCCGCGGCGGCGCGCTGCGCCATCTGACGGCCTGGTCGGGCAGTTACACCGCCGTACTCCAACTCGGCCGCCGCATCACCGTGTTGGGCGACCTCGCCGGGGCCAGGCCGGTCTTCCACACCCGTTGGGCGGGCGGTACGGCGTACGCGACCGCCGCCCTCCCGCTCGCCGACCTCATCGAGGCCGGGCTCGACGTCACCCACCTCGCCGCGCTCCTCGCCTGCCCCGACTCGCCCGAAGCGCTCGGCGACGGCACCCCGTACCTCGGCGTCCGCCGCGTCCCGCCCGGCCACGCGCTCATCCTGCGCGACGGTGCCCCGGAGATCAGCGGCTACGAACAGACCACCTCGCTGGCCGTCGGCCACCAGCCCACCAACAACGCCGACGCCACCGCGGCCGTCGAGGGCATACGGGACGCGCTCGTCGACGCCGTACGCGCCAGGCTCTCCCAGGCCCGCTTCGTACCCGACCCCGGGGACGGGCCCGCGCCCGGCATCGGCGCCGACCTCTCCGGCGGCAGCGCCTCCGCCACGCTCGCGCTGCTCGCCGCCGGGCTGCCCGGCAACCCCGGCATGCTGCCCGGCGCGCCCGGCTCCCTCGCGGGGGAGCGGCTGCTCGCCGTCACCTTCAACGACCTCGCGGGCGGCGGACCTCCGGGGTCCTCCGGCGGGGAGCCCTCGGGCGGCGGACTCCACTCCAGGGAAGCGCAGTTGGAGCGGGCGCGGATCATGGGCGCCGACCCGCGGCTGCGGCACGTCGTCGTCCCCGGCGGCCCCGAGGCGCTGCCGTACGCCGACCTCGGCGGCGGCGCGCTCACCGACGAGCCCGCCCCCTCCCTCGTCGACGCCGAACGCAACCGCCGGCGGCTCGCCGCGGGCGGCGCCGACCACCTCATCGGATACGGCGCCCGGCAGGTCCTCGACGCGCATCCCGCGCGGCTCGCCGACCTCCTGATGGACCGGCGCCGCCGCCACCTCGTACGGCCGGTGGCCGCGCTCACCCGCGCCGACGGGGCCCTCGGGCACCCCGCGCTCGTGCCCTTCACCGTGCCGATCACCGTCTACCGCGCCGCCCGGCGGCTGGCCCGCACCCCGTATCAACAGGGTGTGGAGGACGCGGCGGCGCGGCTCCAGCGACACGAGTTCGGCTCCGCCGGCAGTGGGCCGCTGGCCGCGTCCCTCGCCGCGATGACCTGGGTACGGCCGGGGCCCGCCGCCCGCTGGCTCACCGGGGAGGCGCTGGCCGAGGTGTCGGTACGCCTCCAGGACGCCGCGCGGCGGCCGTGGCCGATGGACCGGCCGGGGGAGCGGCGCGCCCGCGCCGTGCTGGCGCGTACCGCCGCGGATTTCCGCGCCTTCGAGCAGGCCGCGGCGGTGCCCAGCCAGCGGCTGCACGCGCCCTTCCTCGACAACCAGGTCGTCCGGGCCTGCCGGGCGCTGCCCGGCGCCCTTCGCGTACGGCCCGGCGCCCGGGCCGACGTCCTGCGCGACGTCCTCGAAGGCGCCGGGGTCCGTGACCTGCCGCCGGGGTGGGGCGCCAACTCCCACTCCACCGCTGCCGCGGCGGCCCGCACGGGGTTGCGCTTGGCGCTGGACGACCTTCTGGACCTTTTTGACGCGCCGCTGCTTGCCGATGCCGGGCTCATCGACGCTCGCGTGGTGCGCTCCGCGCTGGTCGCTGTCGCGGACGGGGGTGGGGTGCCGGCGGATCTCGACGGGTTGGGCGACCTTGTCGCCACTGAGGTCTGGCTGCGGCGGCTGCTTGCGCGGCGGGGGTCGTGCTGGACCGATCCCGCCACTCCCACTGATCCCCGCGCCCTCTCTTCCGGCGTCCAGCGCCTCTCCCTCTGACGTCGCGTTCTCCTTTTCCCGCCCGCCCACCCGTGCGGGTGCTTTCTTCGTCTGCGGGTGCCGCTTGTGCCTGGGTCGGTGCCGGTCCGGGGCACCTCCTCGAAATGCGGCTACCTGGTCCCGCGTATCCGGTGCCCTTCTTGTCACCGCATTTCTGCGGGGGCACCCCGGCCCGTCCCCTCCCGGTACGTCGGCGTCCGACGGTCCGGTGGGGGTGGCCGGGGAGGTTAGGGGGTCTTTTCAGCGTGCCGCCCTGCGCCGGTGGCCCCTCCCGGTGGGCCGCGGAGCTCGGGCCCTTCCCCAAGCGCCCAACTACGCCCCCTGCGGTTACCCCCACCCGGACGCCCCGCAGGTCCCGCACGCCCCGTCGGCCGTCGGCCGCCGGGGCGTCGACCACGCACCTCCCGCACCTCCCCCCACCCCCTTCCGCCGCCCCGCCGGGAGGTCGGGTGGCGCAGGGGTCGGGCTCCCACCCACCCCCTCCTCCGCCACCACAGTGGACCGTCGGACGCCGGCGTACCCGAGCCCACCCACCCCCCTGCCCGGCCACCCCCACGGACCGTCTGGCGTACAGGTCCGGCACCCCACCCGCCCCCTCCTCCCGCCCCGGGTGGACGGTCGGTCGCGCAGGGGCCGCACCCCCTGCCACCCCTCCCTCCTCAGCTACAGCGGACAGGCGGGCGCCGATGGACCGGAGGGGTCGGTGCGGGGTGCCCCCGCAGGGGGACGAACGGGCAGGGGCAGAAGCAGGCGCAGGTGGCCGCAGGTTCGTCGCCCGAGGAGGTGCCCCGGGCCGGGACCGACCAGGCACAAGCGGCACCCGCAGACGAAGAAAGCACCCGCACGGGTGGGCGGGTGGGAAGGCCCAGGCACCGCAAAGGCGCCCACCCCTGTCAGTGGGGTGACGCAGAATGGTCCTCGGGGAACCGACGGGGACAAGGCGAAGGGAGGTCGACATGACGGTATGGGACGACGTCGTCGGCCAGCAGCGCGTAGTCGCGGAGCTATCAGCGGCGGCGGCAGACGCAAACGCCTTGGTGACGGCCCACGAAGAAGGCCGTCCACAACCCGAGGCGTCAAGAATGACGCACGCCTGGCTGTTCACCGGCCCCCCCGGCTCGGGCCGATCCACCGCCGCCAGAGCCTTCGCCGCCGCACTCCAATGCGTCAGCCCCGACCGAGCCCTCGGCGCCGCCCCCGGCTGCGGCTTCTGCGACGGCTGCCACACCACGGCCGTCGGCACCCACGCCGACGTGGAATTCGTCCGCACGGACCTCCTCTCCATCGGCGTCAAAGAGACCCGTGACCTGGTGCGGCGCGCCGCGCTGTCCCCGGCCGGAGGCCGCTGGCAGGTCATCGTCATGGAGGACGCGGACCGCCTGACGGAAGGCGCGGGCAACGTACTGCTGAAAGCCGTCGAGGAGCCCGCCCCCCGCACGGTGTGGCTGCTGTGCGCGCCGTCGGTGGAGGACGCGCTGCCGACGATCCGTTCGCGGTGCAGGCTGCTGAGCCTGCGTACGCCGTCGGCCGAGGCGGTCGCGGACGTACTGATGCGGCGCGACGGCATCGACCCGGCGCTGGCGGAGCGGGTCGCGCGGGCGACCCAGGGCCACATAGGGCGTGCGAGGCGGCTGGCGACGGACGAGTCGGCACGGTCCCGCCGCGCCGCGGTGCTGCGCGTACCGCTGCGGGTCGCGGACATCGGCGGGTGCCTGCGCGCGGCGCAGGAGTTGGTGGACGCGGCGCAGGAGGACGCGAAGGCGGTCGCGGAGGAGGTCGACGGCAAGGAGACCGAGGAGATGCGGGCGGCCCTCGGCGCGGCGGCGGGCGCGGGCAGCCGGATGCCGCGCGGCACGGCGGGCGCGATGAAGGAGTTGGCGGACCGGCAGAAGCGGCGTTCGACGCGTACGCAGCGCGACACCCTCGACCTCGCGCTCACCGACCTCGCCGGTTTCTACCGCGACGTGCTGTCGTTGCAGCTCGGCTCGGCGGTCGGCATCGCGAACACCGAGGTCCGCGAGGGCATCGAGCAGATCGCGTCGTCGTCCCGGCCGGAGAACAGCCTGCGCAGGATCGAGGCCGTGCTCGCCTGCCGCGACGCCCTGGACCGTAACGTCGCCCCGCTGCTGGCGGTGGAGGCCATGACCCTGGCGCTACGAGCGGGCTGAGGGCCGAGCAACGGCTCGGGATCCGTCCTCCGGAAGGGTCCCCGGCGGTCCGGGGTTCGTCCTCCGGAAGGGTCCCGGCGGCCAGAAAGTTCGTCCGCCGGAAGGGCACCCCGGCGGTCCGGAGCTCATCCGCCGGAAGGCCACCCCCTTGGTCCGTCCGGGTGATCCCGCCCCCGCCCCCGTAACGTCTCCCACCCCATGGCCCGCAGCCGTTGCAAGGTGCAGACAGCGTTCCCGCGCTTCCGCCGCCGTACGGAATCACCAACCGCCCCGGGGGGCATCCCACCCCGAGGACCGACCCGAGGACCCGACCAGGCCCAAGGGTCCGGCCCAAGGCCCCGGTCCAACACCAAGGCCCAGGCCCAGGCACAAGAACCTGGTCCAAGGCCCCGGCCCGAGGACCAGCCCCCGTACCCGGCCGCACCGTCCCAGCGGGAGCGCACCCGCACCCGAGGGGTTCCGCCGTGGCCGACGTCGTCCTGTCCGTCCTGCTGCTCGCGGCGACCGCCGCCGCCGTACTGCTGGCCCACCGCGCCTTGCGGCACTGGTGGTCAGAGCGCGCCGGGCGGCCGTACGAACTGCCCGCCGACCGCCTCGGCACCGCCCTGCGCGCGGGGGCGGCCGGGGTCGCGGCGCTCACCGCCCTGTCGCTCGCCGTGCCGCTGCTCAGCGACTCCCGCGACACCGGCCGCGCCGACCGGGCCCCCGCCGGGGAGTCGGCCGAGGCCACGGCCACCGTGCCGCCCGCCCCCAGCCGTACCCCCGCCCCCGCCCCGCCGGCGCCCGAGATGCGTACGGTCGGCCACCCGGCGGGCGGCACCCTGATGGAACTGCGCGACGGCATCCGCGTCTGGCTGCCGCCGCGTTACGAGTCGACGGGCGCGGCGAGCCTCGCGTACCCCGTCGTCCTCGCGCACCTGCCCGCCACCGGCGCCCCCGACCTCTTCGAGGGCTTCGCCGTACAGGCCAAGCGCGGCCTGGCCAATCCGTTCCTGCTGGTCATGCCGCGCGACTGCGGTCAGGACCCGGTCGCCGTCCTGGCGGAGGCCGCCCGCCACTTCCGCGCGCTGCCCGCGAGCGGCGCGCACGCCGTCATCGGCCTCGGCGCGCAGGCGCCCTGCGCGGTGCACGAGGCGCTGAGCCACCCGGGCCGGTACCGCGCCGCCGCCGGGATCTCCGGTACGTATCCGCCGCTCGCCCCGGCAGCGGGCCCGCATCCGGCCCTGCTCCTGGCCGCCACCACCGGCGAACTGGCCCCGCGCGCCTCGGCGTTGCGCCTGCGCGCCGCCCTGCGCCCGCGCGGCGACCAGGTCCGGATCATCGACGGCGTACGGGTGCGGCGCGAGATGTACGCACTGGTCGCGGGGTATCTGACGGAGAAGCTGGAGGGGCCGAGCCGTAAAGCCGCCTCGGCCGTATCGAAGGCCCGTCACGCGACAGCCGTACCGGAAGCCCACGCCGCGACCGGGGCGGCGCCCACCCCCACCCCCCTCAAACGCTCATAATCGTGCGTATCACTCGTAAGGGGACAGCTTGAGCGTCTGTCCCCGCCCCCCGGCCGATACGCTCGCAAGCACCCGACGGGAGGATCCGAGCCGCCGATGCACTCCAAGCGCCTGCTCCGCATCCCGGCCACCGTGATCGCGGTGACCGGACTGCTGCTGTCCGCATGCACCTCAGAGGGGGGCGGGCACAAGGCCGCGGCGTCGTCGCCGGTCCCCGCCACCACCTCGCTCAAACCGCTGCCGTCCGAGAGCCCCGCGGACCTGGCGCCGTACTACGGACAGAAGCTGTCGTGGCACGACTGCGGCGTCCCCGGCTTCCAGTGCTCGACCATGAAGGTCCCGCTGGACTACGCGCACCCCGTCACCGCCGACGACCTCAAGCTCGCCGTCGCCCGCAAGAAGGCGACAGGCCCCGGCAAACGGCTCGGCTCGCTGCTGGTCAACCCCGGCGGCCCCGGCGGCTCGGCGATCGACTACCTCCAGTACGCGGCCCTCGGCTACCCGACCGCGGTCACCTCCCGGTACGACATGGCGGCCGTCGACCCGCGCGGCGTCGCCCGCAGTGAGCCCGTCGAATGCCTCAGCGACCCGCAGATGGACGCGTTCACGGCCGTCGACACCACGCCCGACGACAACGCCGAGGTCAACAAGCTCGTCACCGCCGACCGCGGCTTCGCCAACGGCTGCGAGAAGCGTTCCGCCAAGATCCTCGGCCACGTCTCGACCGTCGAGTCCGCCCGCGACATGGACATCCTGCGCGCGCTGCTCGGCGACCAGAAACTGACGTACGTCGGAAAGTCGTACGGCACCTTCCTCGGGGCCACCTACGCCGGGCTCTTCCCGCAGCGCGTCGGCCGTCTCGTCCTCGACGGCGCCATGGACCCCTCCGTCGGCGCGCTGGAGAGCAGCCGCGCCCAGGCCGGCGGCTTCGAGGTCGCCTTCAAGGCGTTCGCGGCGGACTGCGTCAAACGCTCCGACTGCCCGCTCGGCACGACGTCCACCGACGACGCGGGCAAGCACCTCGACGCGTTCTTCGCCTCCCTGGACAGCCACCCGCTCTCCACCGGCACCAGCCGCCCGCTCACCGAGGCCCTCGGCACGACCGGCGTCATCGCCGCGATGTACGACGAGGGCGCCTGGCCGACCCTGCGCGGGGCCCTGGCCAGCGCCCTCAAGGATGACGGCGGCCCGCTGCTCAAGCTCTCCGACAGCTACTACGAGCGCGACGACAAGGGCAAGTACAGCAATCTGATGTACGCCAACGCCGCCGTCAACTGCCTCGACCTGCCCCCGGCCCTGTCCTCCCCGGCCGACGTCGAACGCGCCCTCCCCTCCTTCCGCGCCGCCTCCCCGCACTTCGGTACGACCCTGGCCTGGTCCTCCCTCATCTGCGGCTACTGGCCCCTGCCGTCCACCGGCCACGCCCAGCGCATCGAGGCCAAGGGCGCCGCCCCGATCCTCGTCGTCGGCACCATCCGCGACCCCGCCACCCCGTACGCCTGGGCCGTCTCCCTCGCCTCCCAGCTCTCCTCCGGCCACCTCCTCACCTACGACGGCGACGGCCACACCGCCTACGCCCGCGGCTCCGACTGCATCGACACCGCCGTCAACGCCTACCTCCTCGACGACACCGTCCCCCCCAAAGACCAGAAGTGCACCTAACCCCTGACCTGCACCCCCCTTGATCCCCCAACGGTCCGAACCACCCCCCGGAACCCTGTAGACTTGGCGCCGCTGCGCCTGCCACCCTTGGCATCAAGGCGCAGCGCGCCGCCTTAGCTCAGTTGGCCAGAGCAACGCACTCGTAATGCGTAGGTCTCGGGTTCGAATCCCGAAGGCGGCTCCGCGAAAGCCCCAGGACTCACTCGCCGTGACCTGGGGCTTTTGCCTTCACCGGATGCGCCGCCGCCGCTGCGCGCGCGCCGATTTGCTGTCTGCGGTCTCAGTTCTGGTCTCAGTAGGGGCCGCGACCTGCGGCATGAAGGTGTCGCCCATGCGGCCCATTGCGTCCTTCGAGAGGTACGACCTGCCCTTGACGTAGCGGCGGGTCTGACTGATCTGCGTGTGCCGCAGGATCTCCATGATGGTCACGATGTCCACGCCCAGCTCGTTGAGGATCGTGCCGGCGGTGTGGCGGCTTCCGTCGTAAAGCCGCCGGTCGTCGATCCCTGCCTCGGCAAGAAGCTCCTTGAACTCCTCCCAGTCCGCGCGCGGGTCCAGCGGCCGGCCGTCCGGCCGGGTGAACACCGCACCGCACTCCTGCCAGGCTTCGCCCGCGGCGGCCTTCATTGCCTCCTGCTGTTCCTTGTGCGTGCGCAGGTAGGGAATGAAAGGAGGCGGGATCGGCACCTGATTCCGGCTCTTCTTCGTCTTGGGACGGGTGAAGCGGAGACCTCCGTCCTTGCGCTCCGGGCAGGCGCTTGCGTGCCCCGTGCACGTCTTGGTGCACGGCTTCGGGCACCCCCGCTTGTAGCCCTTGTGAGTCGCGCAGTCCGGCAGGCAGGGACCGAATCGGTGCAGCCGAGTACCGCATTCGTGCGGGTCCGTACAGCCGTGACGCCACGTGAGCCGCTGGAGTTGCCATTGCGGGTGGAACAGCTCGTTGTCGAGGTCCACGTATTGCCACCGCAGACCAAGGGATTCGCCCTGCCGGAAGCCCATGCCGACCCCGACCACCCAGCGCATGAACGTGTCGCGTTTGGTCGCCGCGGCGAGGAAGGATTTCGCCTCTTCGATGGTGAACGGGTTCGCCTCGGTCTCATCCACGGTTGGTGGGTCAACGAGTGTGGCCACGTTTTCGGCAATGAGGCGGCGGCGGTGGGCAATCTTGAGGGCCCGCGACAGGATGCGATGCACCTTGAGCACGTGAGACGGGGCGTGTCCGGCGTCGAGCATCACCCGGTACATGTGCTCAAGGTGTTCCGGACCGAGCTTGTCGAGCCGGTGCTGCCCGATTCCGGGAATGATGTCGTTGCGCGTCTTGGACCAATAGTCGTCCAGAGAACGGGGCTTGAGAGTCAAGCTGGCAATGTCGGTGAGGTAGGTCTCCATCCACCTCTGAACGGTGGGCTTTCGACCTGCCTTCGGAGCATGTCCTTTGTCGCGCAGGGTCTCCAGTTCCTTGACCTTGCGCTTGATTTCAGGCTCGGTCTTGGCCCTGCGGTGGCGGCGGTCGGGACTGCCGTCGCTCTTGACGCCCATGGTGACGCGGCCGTGCCACCAGCCGTCGTTTCCCTCGTAGATGGACGACTCCATGTTGGCTTTGCGTGGGCTCACGGTTCCTCCGACGCGAAGAGGCGGGCCGTTGCGTCGGGCCGCCTCTTCGCGGTCTATTCAGTGGGGTTGGTCGGTGAGGCTTGCGGCGAAGCGCTCCAATTCGCTGTGGTGGATGCGACGGGAGCGCCCGCACTTGACGAATCGCAGCGCGCCGTCCGCCATCAGCTCGTAGATGGTGGAACGGCCCAACGACAGGGCTTCGGCTGCATCTTCGGGGCGGTAGAGGAGACGGGGTATCGGCGCGGTGGCGGTGCTCATGTAGGTGGCTCCTAGGTGAGCGGGGAGGGCTCCCCCTCCCGTCAAGTCCGCTACTGCCGCTACCTCCGCTACCGCCCTGGTCAGGGGCTTGATCAGGTAGCGGATGGGGGTAGCGGTAGCGGATGCGTCCGCTACCGGTGGCGGTGCCGGGTAGCGGATGCGGGGTGCTGGTAGCGGATGGGTAGCGGATAGCCGGGGCGTATCCGCTACCGCGTCCGTGCAGCTCAGGGGGTGTTTTGAAGATCAGGTAGCGGAGGTAGCGGATGTTTCGGGGGTGGGAGGGCAGTACCGGCTCCACGCGTCGGCGAGATCGTGGGCGTAGTAGCCCTTGACCACCCCGTCGCCGGTCTTGATGTTGCGTGCTTTGACCGGGGTGTTGTCGGCGGTGACGTACTCCCCGAGCCGCTTCGCCAAGCCCCGTGCGTCCAGCGGCCTGCCGGCGGTGTCGGCCCACGGCGACTCGTCCAGCGTGTTGAGGCTGATGAGGATGTGCGCGGTGGGCATGCGGTCGGCGCCGTTGAACACGTGGTCGCGCAGGTCGGTGAGGAGCTTGATGCCGAGGCTGGCTTTGTCGTCCTGTCGTGCGGCGGTGACCAGTTCCAGGCACGCTGCGCGGGCCCGCTCGGGCCAGTGCCCTCCGACCGCGTCCGCGACGGCAAGCAGCGGCTCCCACACATCGGCCGGCCGGTCGGTGACACCCTCAGGCATCTCGGGAAACGCCCCGTCAACAACCTTGCGGACGCTCCCCGCCCACTTGCTCAGCCGATCGCGCAACACGTGCCCTTGCGGTTCGTGCAGGCGCTTGCGCCACGGCTCCACGACCTCGTTCGGCGCCCGGCGGCGCATGCGGATGATGACCGAGCGGGTGAGGATCGTGTCGGGGAGCGAGCCGAGTCCGGCCATGGCCAGCGCGCAGAACGACGGGAATTCCGTGGGTGTCTGGTTCGAGCCGTCGCCGACGCAGCGCCAGGTTCCGGCGCCGCGGCGGTGTCCGGCGTTGATGAACGCCCGGAGCTGTTCGTCGCCTCCCGCTTTGGGCCCGAACACCGCGTCCACCTCATCGAAGAGGATCGTCGGACGGGTCTCGGTGGCGGACACCGCCCGGAACATGGCGTTGGCGGTGGCGTCGGCGGCCATCATCCGGTTGGGGACCAGGGTCTCCATGACCTCCAGCGCCCGGGATTTCCCGGATCCCGGTTCGGGGGAGAGGAACGCGATGCGGGGAGTGGAGTCGAACGCGTCGATCAGGTGCGCGTGCGCGTCCCACAACGCCACGGCCACGTAGGCGGCTTCGAGGGGGAAGACGTTGAACCGGCGGTGGAAGGCTTCGACCTCGTCCAGCAATTCGGCGCCGTTGTCGTTCATGCTGCCTGCCTCCGTTCGGATGCGGTGTGCAGCGTGCACAGGGTGCGGTGTTCGGCGTGAGCAGTGACCAGGGCGATCACGTCGTCATGGCCGCGGGCGGTGATGTGGCGTCCGCAGCCGCAATGCGACGTGGCCCGGGGCTCCTTGCGCCAGCTCGTGGGCAGCACGATGTGAAGCCACCCGATCACCTGGGGTTCACGGGCCGGGCTCGGGCCAGTGACAAGGGCTGAAGGGACGCCTTCGGCGGCGACCTTCGGCGCATCACCCCCGGTGGACGCCGATGCCGGTTTGGCGGGGCGGGCGCGGGCGGGGGTGGACGTGAGGCTTTTCAGGCGGCGGCGGGGTTCCGGGGTGCTCATGTGGTCTCCCGCGGCCGGGCGGTGCGAATCGACCAATCCAGAGCGGAGCGGATGGTGGCGCGGCACTCGGACGCCGGCAGACCCGTCGACTCGCCCCCCGCCTGAAAAGCCGCTTCCACAGCGGTGCGGTCGAGGTCGCCCCATGCCACGAATCTGCCCACGGCCCGCACCGCGCGCAGCAGTTCGCTGTTACGTGATCCTTCGCCGGTCGCGGCGACGGATGCCGTTTCGCGTTCCAGCACCGTTGCGGCGAGACGGCCGGTGTTCCGGGCGACAGCGTGCCGGATCGGTGTCGTGGTGGGCTTCTGATGGACCGTCAGGGCGCTGTGGAGCCAGTGGGGCAGTGCTGCAACGGGAGCGTCGTCTGACACCGCGTACAGGCCCTGAGGGGTGATGCTTCCCGAGGCGACGACCTGTCCGCCCCATGCGCGGGTGTCGATCATCGGTGCGAGTGTGCCTTTGGTGCTGGACAGGCGGACCCCGGGCGGGGTGGTGAAGTACAGGTGCTCACCACCGCTCGGGGTCCGGATGCGGCGGGTGAGGGGGACGGCCTGTCCGGCGCGCTCGCAGAGCGCCAGGAAGGATTGCGCGCCGTCAGGCGTGTCCGGTGAGTCCATGGCCTTGAGGGTGTCGAGGTCCACCACCAGCAATCCGGCCGGGCCGGTGGCAATCCCGACGTTGTACGGGCCGCTGTTCCAGCATCGGTGGATGCGGGCGGCGTCGGTGGTGGCGCGTTGCTCGAACTTGCGGTGCCCATTGGTGCAGTCGCCGGTCCGGGGGCAGGCAGTTCCGCCGTGCAGGGCGGGGTACTTGCGGCCGGGGCGAAGCGGTATGACGGGCCAGCCGCGTTCGGCAGCACTTAATGCTGCGGACAGCAGCGCGCGGGCAGGGTGTTGGGTCATGCTGGGACTACTCCTGTTCCTTGGTAGTGGAGCGGAGGAGCCGGAACGGCCGCGGTCTTTTGCCGAGAGAGCGGCCGTTCCGGGTGAAGTCAGGCGTCGGGGTGAGTGTCGTAGGAGGCGAGGCGCTGTTCGAAGCCGTCGTTGTCGTCGACAAACTCGCGGTAGACGGGTGCCAGGCCGTGCAGCGTCCGGGTCGGCGCGGTGAAAGCGGTCTGGGCGATGACGACGACCTGCTGCGGTGTGGGCAGCACGTCGCGGGTGTCGAGTTCGCCCACCCAGTCAAGGAGTTCGTTGGGCTGGCCGCCTCCGATGAGCCAGCCCGCTTCCTCGGTCCAGGTCAGAACGATCGTCTCGCCGGGGTAGTGGGGTTCGGTGGCATAGGTGGCGAGGGTGATGCAGGCGTCGCGGGGGTCGTTGGGGTCGGCGAACCAGTCGGTGACGCCGATCCCCGCGGCCGTCAGGGCACTGACCACAGCGGCGATGTAGGGCTGGTGTGCGTTGTGATAGTTCAGCAAGGGTTCCCCCTGGACAGATCGGCGGTGGGCAGTTCGGGCAGTCCGGCCGCGGTGAGCGCGGCAGGGTCGTAGCCGGGCATCGCGGCGCGGGCGGTGAGGGCTGCGGCGAGTGCGGTGGCGTAGTCGCCTCCGGCGCGGGCGGTTTCCACGGCGGCGCGGGCGCGGATGACTTCGACGGTTTCGACGTGGTGCTGTGTTTCGCGCCGGTCGCTGGTGGCCCGGTCGTATGCCGTGGTGTCGCGGTGGTCGGTGCGCCAGTGCCGGTAGGCCAGCACGTAGGCCAGCACGGTGGCGACGGACCACAGCAGCAACGGCAAAGGCAAGCCGTCGCTGTACGCGGCGACTCCAGTGAGCGCGAAGGTGCCGGACGCGGTGAAGCCGACCGCGGCAGCGACCGGTTCGCCGTTGTTACCGCGGGCGAGCGCGTTCCCCGCGAACGCGGCACCCACCGCGAGGACCCCCATCACGGACGCGTCCCCGATCGAGTGCTGCGCGCCGTTGGCATTCCAGATCCGCGCCAGCGCCAGCACGGTAGAGGTCGCCAGCGCGGGCACGGCCTTGGGGGCGAGGCCGGCGGCCCAGTGCCGGTAGGTGATGGGGGTGTTGGCACCGGGCGGGGTGGTGAAGGGCTCGTTCATGGTGGTGCCCTCCTGCGGGGTCAGCGCATCTGGCCGATGGCCTGTGCGGTGGCGTTGACGATGTCGGTGATGGGGGCGGCGGCTCCGGTGGCTGCGGCGTAGAAGCCGAAGAGGAACACCACCAGGGCGGCGCCGAAGCTGGTGGACTTGTAGCGGATGGCCAGGGCGGTGCCGGTGCCGAAGAGCAGCACGGCGGAGACGGACAGAATCATGTGCGGTCTCCCCGGTTCGAGGTGAACGGGCTTGCGTGGGTGGTGGGTTGGTCCGCAGTCGTGCCGCGGTCGTAGGTGCGGCGCCAGGCGTTGTAGGCGTGGCGGCCGGCGCGGATGCGGATGCCGTGGCCGTCGCAGCGGCGGCAGTGCTTGCCGCGCTTGGGCTTGCCGGAGCGGGTGGTGGTCAGGGCGAAGCCGAGTCCGGAGCACTTGCGGCAGCGGGCGAACGGCTGCCCGGCACAGAGTGCTACGTAACCGAGCGTGAAGAGTAGGATGAGAGCTATAGCGGCGAGTACGGGGGTCATGACGGGCCCTTTCAGGGCTTTGACGGGGTTTTCGCAGGTGGGCCGCTAGAGGCTAGGAACCTGATCAGCGGCCGGATGGGGCGCTAGCGGTGCCGCTAGACCTAGCGGGGTGTGCCGCTAGGTCTAGCGGCGAACACGGCTAGCCCGCGTCCTGGTTTCCGTCACGCTCCGCAACAGCGGTGAGGATGCGGGAGCGGTCGATACCGCGCCGGTTGGCACCCTTGCCCGCCTCGGTCTTGCCCCACACCTGGACTGTGGGGACGCCGTGCGGCTTGAGTGCTGCGGCGAGTCCTTCGGGGTCCCAGCCGCCGTAGACCTCGGGGCGCAGGTCGGCGAGCCGGGCGACCACGGTCTCGGACCACACCTTGGGCTCTTCGGCCGGCACCACGGCAAGGATGTCGCGGAGCAGGTCGAAACCACTGGTGGGCGGGGTGTCGAAGGCTTCCCCGAGCGCGTGACCCGACAGCGTCCCCGCGACCTCGCGGAGCCTGCGGGCC
The DNA here is from genome assembly GCF_044753885.1 of Streptomyces sp. NPDC093221. Taxonomy (NCBI): domain Bacteria; kingdom Bacillati; phylum Actinomycetota; class Actinomycetes; order Kitasatosporales; family Streptomycetaceae; genus Streptomyces; species Streptomyces sp. NPDC093221. The sequence goes on from NZ_JBIVOA010000001.1 coordinate 757,544, forward strand.
CGCAGACCGATCGTCTCGGCGGTGGGCGCGTCCACATAGACGGAGGACACGATCCGGGCGTCCGAGCCTTCACCCACGAAGTAGTGGATGCCCTTGTCCTTCCACGAGAACATCGTCGCCCGGATGCCCCGCTTGTACGACGACGTGCCGAGCACCATGTCGTTCTCCAACTGGCCCATGACCTTCAGGCAGAACCGGGCCGAGGCGTTCGCGGAGATGCCGGTGGGCAGGGCTTTGGCGTCCGGGCGCTGCGTGGCCAGCAGCAGCACGATCCCGGTCGCCGGGCCGCGCTTGACCAGGTCGGTGCAGATCTCCTCGAACTCCGCCCCGTGCTTGGGGTGCTCGAACCACACCTGGCACTCATCCACCCCGACCACGACCGGGTGCAGACCAAGCGACGGCTTGTTCGCCAGGTCGGAGGTCACCTTCGACTCGGGGCAGATGTCCCGCGGCAGGGAACGGATCACCTTCGCCCTGCGCCGCAGTTCCTCGCGCAGTTCCCGCAGGTCCGCCAGCGCGTACTCGATGTCCTCATCATCGTCCCCCGCGCGGTGCCGGTGACTCACGCGCTCCCCGACCGGGTCCAGGTCGCCGGTCCCCTTCAGGTCGTAGGTGTGCAGCTCAGCCCGCACATCCAGCGCGGCGATGAGCAGCAGCAACCGCAGCAGGAACGTCTTGCCCATCCGCGGGATCGCCCCGATGACGGCCGCGATGTACATCAGGGTGATCTCCACCCAGCGCCCGCGCTGGTCAGTGCCGAACGCGACAGGCTTGAACAAGTCCACCGAACCGGCCTTCAGCAGGGGCCAGGCGGGCTTGCGGGCAGTGGACATGTCCTGATCCCCGACCCACATCACCAGCCGTCCAGTGTGCTCATCTGCCACCGCTTCGGGCCACACGCACCCCAGCGGCCGGCGAAGCCCGGAGGCGAGCCGGTCGCGGCGCTCGATCACATCGGTGACCGTCACCCCGTACGGGAGATCACCTTCCGCACGCCAGCCGGGGCCGTCGCGGGTGATCGGGGCGGTGAACGCGAAACCGTCACGGCCCTTGCCCTGCGCCTGGTTGATCGCCGGAATGCCGAGGGCACCGAGGGCGCGGAGGACGATGTCGCTGGTGAGCTTCGGGGAGTTCGGCAACTCCACAGCGCGGGTGATGACGGGTGCGTCGGCCCGGGTGCCGGCCGCCCCCAAAGCGAGCACCAGCGCGCCGACCGACACCGACAGCAGCCACGCCGGGGCGAGCACCCACAGCGCCAGAGCCGACCCCAACCCGACCACGGCCGCCAGTACGCCGACCACGGTGCGGAGCCGCACCCGGCCGTCCCGCTGCCGCGACAGCTTCAGGTACTCGCCCGCGTCCTCACGCCGGACCGCGGCGAGCCGGACCGGCTCTCCCTCACGGTCGGCCAGCCACCGCACCGACCCGCCCACGAAGCGGGCGGCGCCGCGCGGGGACTGCAACGCCAACCGCCCGGCGTAGTACGGGGAGCGAAGCCCGTGGTAGGCGGCAAGGTGCGCGTAGTGCCCCGTGGCCCAGCGGGCCGCAGTGCGGAACTCGGTCGTGGATCGCAGCCACACCGGGAGGGTGTCCCGGCGCTTGGCGCCCATCAGCCGGCCCAGGTATCCCGGGCCGACCGGCACCGGGGAGTCGACCACCATGCGCTTGGTCGGGTCGCCCGACCGGTCGGGCGACGCGGTACCCGACTCGGACAGGTCCGGGTCGGCCGACTCGCGGGCCGACCGGGCCGTGTCGAGATCCACCACATCGGCCCCAAAGTCGGCACCGGCGGCGGGGGTGAAGTCGGCCGACAGGTCGGCCTCTAACCGCGCGAACAGGTCGCGCTCGTTGTCATCGTTCTCGGGGTGATTCACTGAACTTCCTTCCGTACTGCGGGAGGTGGAGCGGGCCCGGCCGATCGCTGTGAGAGGTGGGCGGCCGGGCCCGTGGGGAAATGGACAGGCGCGGTCAGGGACCGTGCGCATACGCTGCGGATGGTGGCCATTCGTGGTCCAACGGCAGGACGCCCCACGCGGGTTCACCCGATGGGTAGATCCCGGTTCGAATCCGGGCGATGGCCACCACTTCACAGCTCGCCGGGCTTCCGGCACGGACGCCGTAGCGTCAGGCGGCGCACTGTTCGTCGGGATAGGCGCAGGACACGCAGCAGCCGAGCGAGCCGGGTATGACGTATCCGGCATCGGTACGGCACTGCGGGCAGGTCCGCCGCGCGAGCATCGCCGCAGCATGCGCGGACCACTTGGCCGGCGTCATCGGACGAACCGGCAGGGCCAGATCGATCCGGTAGAGGTAGGCGACCGCGTAACCCGCCTTACGTCGCCGCGAGCGGCACATGATCTGCGCTGCGATCGGCTGTCCACCCGGCCGCAAGCCCTTCGCCCGAAGCTGCCTGCGGGTCGCCAAGTCCTCCGGTGCCAGCCGCCACGGGAACGTGGGGATGCCCCACGTGGTGCCGGTCGGGTCGTAGCACTGGCCGAACGTCGGGGACATCACGCCACCATCCCCAGGGCCGGCAGGGTGTCGGTGCGGGCGGTGAGGAACGCCGTGCCGATCCACTCGCCGTAGGCGGGCGGGATCGCCTCGGTCAACTCCTCACGGACATCGGTCCACGTGATGCCCATGGCCCGCTGCAACTGCGGGATGGTGGGTTTGCCGCCACCGCTGCCGTACGCGGCGACGTAAGGGCCGTCGTACTTCTTGCCGTGGCGATAGCCCGAGACCCTGCCGCGGTGCGGCAGGTGCGCAGCCCGGACGGCGGTCCAGCCGCCAAGCTCGAAGTTGCGGTGCCGGATCACGCCGAGGCCGAACATCTCCCCGCACAGCGTGATGTCCTTGCGGATCCTCGCCCTACCGTTGGGTTGCTCCATCACGTACGGCAACCCGGTCCGCTCCAACAGGACCCGAGTCGGTGCCACCAGATCCTCATGGGTGCCGCCCCAACCGCGGGACCGGTTGGTGCCCACGGTCAACGTGCACTTGTCCTGGCACGGCGGGGAGGCGTGCACCATCGCGTACCGCACGATCTCGCCGGTCGTGATCAGGTACGCGAGGTGAGCGAGCGCGTCGCCGCGGTGCATCGGGAACGGGTAGTTCGGCCGCTGCGCGATGTCCACGCCGTGAACATCGAACCCCGCCCGGTGATAACCGGTGCCCGCGCCGCCGGCGCAGCAGAACAGATCCAGCAACAGCGGGCGCCTCATGCCGCCACCGCCTCGGAGGCCGGGACGGTGGCGCGTTCGGCTCGCAGGGTGTCGCGGACCGCACGGGCGGGCCCGGCGCCGCAACTCACGGCCTGCCGGATCCGGTCGGCCGTCAGCTCCTCAACCGGCCACGCCTCGGTCACCTGCCGCGCCTCAGCCAGCACCACACCCAGGGTCCGGCGGCCGGTGGTGGTCTTGGCCTGCGGCTTGGTGTTCCGGGTACGGGTCGGCTTCGGCGCTACCAGCGGCACATGTGCGGCCGGAGCCGCGTCAGGCTCGGGCATGGCAGCAGCGGCCGGGGCCAGCTCGCCGAGCCTGAGCAGCACCCGGGTCCGGCGCTCGGTCCTGGACCGCCACCGCCGCCCGTGCTCCTGCCGCAGGTCCGCGCGGACCAACTGCCGCTCCCGCTCCCGGGCCAGCGCCTCGCTGTAGGAGGTGATCTCCCACAGCGTCATCCGCCGCCACAGGCAGAACGTGCTGACCGGAGCCAACAGCCAGCGTGAGCGGCGGATCTTCTCCATCCGCCGGCCGGTCACCGCACCGATCCGCGCCGCGTACACGTGGGCTGCGACCTCGGAGAGCACCACCCACAGCAGCGGCATCGTGCCGTGCGCGACCCGGGCGGATACCGACGTTCCCGCGGCGATGTTCAGCCAGCACGTCACCAGCGTCAACGCCCAGGGCACAAACCGCACCCAGGCAAGGGGCATGTCCATCCGGATCAACAGCAGGTTCACGATCGTGAAGACCGGGATGGCCAGGTCGATGGCCAGCGGAAGCATCTGCGGCGTGGCGAACCCCCACCGGGCACCGGCCGCGGACACGGTGTCGAAGGACAGGGCCAGACCGACCCCGCCCACCCCGACACCGAACACAGTCGCAGCCACCAGAAGAACCCGGTCCCCGAGCGACAGCGGCGGCACCTCCGGCGCGCTCATGCCGCACCCCCGACCACGAACACCGCGGCGAGAAGCAGCAGCACACCGGCAACGCACGTCAGGTCGACCGCACGCCGCAGGTGGACGAACTTGTTCACCGCGACCCGCGAGAGCGCCGCTATGTGCTCGGACCGGTCATCCCCGGCCAGCTCCGTGCGGATCTCCGCCGCGCTGAGCGTGGCCCAGCGCGGGAAACCCACCGCACCGACACCACCCAGGCTCGGACGCGCCGCCCGCAGCAGCACACCGGCCACGACCACCAGCACCCCCACACCCGCACCGCCAGACACCGCGGCAACCGGCGGCAGGTGACGGCCGGAGCCGACCGTCCACACCCCCGCCAACAGAGCGCCGACGAACGCCAGCAACAGCGACACCTTCGCGTCCGTACGGGCGATCTCCGCCTTCACATCAGCGCGAGCCGCATCCAAGTTCACGCCCGTACGCTCCGCCACCGCGGACCGCGTCAGGTCCGGGGCACTCACGCCGCCACCCCCTTGCGGGAGCGCCAACCGCGGCCGGCGGGCCGGGACAGCGGGACGGCGTTGAACAGGTGCGGCGCGAACGCCTCGATCGCCTCGGCAGCAATGCGGGTCGCCCGGTCGGGAAGACCGGGGTCGTCCGCGAGGATGTCGCCGGCCGCCGCGAGTCGCGCCGCCCGCTCCATCCCGCTCTCACCCTCAACACCCAGCCACAGATCCAGCGGGGTACCGAGCGCGAGTTCCACAAACTCAGTGGCCGTGACAGCCACATGACCAGCGACGATACTTCTCATGGGTCGTGCACTCCTTAGACGGTGGGAACGGCCCAAACAGCGGCCACGGAGTTGCACCTCCGTGGCCGCGCGCCGTTCATGGGTGGGAGTACCCCGGGCCGGATTCGATCCGGCAGCGTCACGCCGGGTCCGGGGCTTGGTTGCGCCATGTCTCTGCCTGGCACGCAGCAGGGCAGCTCACATCGGGTGGCACCCGCGAGGGGCGTTTCCCAGAGCCGATGAGCGGTGCGTGCCACGCCGACGCGCGGCACCGCTGCCGACGAACCTCACCCGGTCGTCACGGGAACGGGACTCTCACCCGTCACAAGTTCACTGTTCAGTTCTCAAGGTCCAGGCGCTTCCATGGGACCCCTGTCACCGGGTCCGCCGGGCGCTTCATGAACTAGCGTGCACTAGTGTGCACCAGCTTGGCAAGACATCGGGCAGCGTGGACTAGTGCGGGGTCGCCTACGCTGGATCGCATGACGATTGCGAAGGACGGCCCGCAACTGCCGTCAGTGCAGGTGGCGGAAGCGCTGCGCGAGAAACTAAAGGCAGGCACATACGCGCCTGACGAGAAGCTGCCTTCGATCAAGGCGCTCGCCGCGGACTTCGGAGTTGCCGAAGAGACGGTGAAGAAGAGCCTCGCCACCCTTAGGGCAGAGGGCTTGATCATCCCCGTCCCCAACCGGGGACACTTCGCCGTAGGCTCGAACGGCACCGGGAACCCCAATGCAGCCGACCGCAGAGACCTGAGCGGGTCCATTGATGTCCTCCGTTCCGAGATCCAGAAGCTGACTGAGCGAGTGGCCAAGCTGGAGGCGAGAGCCGACTCCAACGACGCTTGAACACTCATCACAATGGAAGACGGATGGCCGTACGCACAGTGACATCACCTGGTCACAGCAGGGACAGCGCGGACACCTCTGGTGTCACCGGCTTGTCACCTTGACTGTCACCAGGTGCCCTGTAGTCAGATCGGAGCAGGCACCCGGAGGAGGGCTAATGAGCGACGATCGACCGTCGTGGGCACGGCGCATGGTTGCCGAGCGGGAATCACGTGACTGGTCTCAGACAGAAGCCGTCCGCGCGCTGCGAGCGCATGCGCCCAAAGACCTGCCGGACGACGCGAACATGCTCCGTCAGTGGAAGCGCTGGGAGGCCGGCACGGCAACGCCGGGCGCTTTCTACCAGCCGATCATCGCGGCGATGTTCGGAACCGTGACTCATGCGCTGTTCCCCCTGAAGGGGAAGCGCGACGCGAATGCAGAGATTGCATCTGTCAGCGGCATGGAAACTCTGGAAATCGTCAGTCGCCTGCAAGCTTCCGATGTCGATAACGCCACAATCGAAGCTCTGCGCATCACTGCCGACAGATTGTGCTCCGAATACGCGTTCCTTCCCAGTGAACAACTCATTGTCGAGGGTCGCGCATGGCTTCGCCGCGTCGGGCAGCTTCAAGAGCAGAGGCTCACGCTCGCCCAGCACCGCGAGGTTCTGACCCTCTCCGGTTGGCTCGCACTGCTTGTTGGCTGCGTCGAATACGACAGTGGCGATCGGCGCGCAGCCGAGTCCACGCGCCGCGCCGCGCTCTCTTTGGCCCACGAAGCGGAGAACGCTGAGATCCAGGGATGGGCTTACGAAATGCGCGCGTGGTTCGCTCTCACTACGGGCGACTACCGAGGCGTCATCGCTGCCTCGCAAGCGGGGGCTCTCATCGCACCAAATCACGGAGTCGCTGTTCAGCTCGCCGCACAAGAGGCGAAAGCATGGGCTCGCATTGGTGACCGTCGTCAGACAGAAGTATCCCTCGATCGTGGCCGCCGGATTCTCGAAGGGATGCCGCATCCTGATAACCTGGACAACCATTTCGTCGTGGACCCGGCGAAATTCGACTTCTACAGCATGGATTGCTATCGGCTATTGGGCGAAGACCGAATGGCCCGAACGCTGGCTGAGGAAGTCCTCCGCCTCGGCATGGAGTTTGACGACGCGGAGCACTCCCCGATGCGCAACTCCGAGGCCCGCATAACTCTCGGCGTGGCAGCAGCGCGAGAGGGCGACCTAGATCAAGCGCTGGCCTACGGGCAACGGGCGCTCGTTGGCGACCGGCAGTCGGTACCGTCGCTTCTCATGGTGAGCCGGGAACTCGCTGCCGTCGTCAAGGAGCGGTACGCGAGCGAGCCCGCAGCGCAGGAGTACCTCACCCGTTTACACGACCTCGGTCGCTCGAAGCCGGGATTCCTCCCAGTGCAGTAACCGCGCGAAGTGAAAACGGCGGCCCCTGCGAGTTCAGGGCAGCCGTTTTGCGTTCTGATCTGAACTGGTCCTATGCCTGGATCCCACTCACCTGTGAGCTTACCGGGACCTCATTTTCACCATATGTAGTCGCAATCCGCGCGGAGTTTAGCGTTCCGATTGCAGTCCTCGAAATGCTCCGCATCATCAAGGATGAATTCTTGCTGAGAACGCAAAGGGATACCAAGCGTTTTGAAGGGTTTTTTATGGTCAAGAAGAATGGATGTATGTAGCCCGCTCGAATCACTGTGAGTCACCTGAATTTTCCAAGTGCAATCAGAACGTTCGGCTACGGATTGTACGCGCAGCGCGCCTGGAGTCGCCCCATTTCCCAGGTCGATTTTTTGGTGATCAAAGAAGGGCTTACCATAATTTTTATCTGGAGCCACAGAGACGGGCAAGTTGCCGCGAGGCAAATCAAACATTATTCCTGGGACTGCCCCTCCTCCTCTCGGTCGGATGACCAGTACGGCTGCCGCCTTTGCAGGGGAGCAATGGACATCGACGGCTTTCATGGCGACTATGGACAGGGAGCTATCCCTGTCGCTGAAGAAATCGAGAAAGAAAGGCGAAGAATAGCCGTGATGTGAACTTTCAGCCGACAGGAATGTGCCATTATTTGCGTGCACTACCGACATAATCTTGCGTTCTGAATTATCTGCGTCTAAGTTCGTCTTTTTGAGGATTTCGACGTCTTCCGAATTGAGCACATGATCGAATACTATTGCACCCGGAAAAATGGATCCATCGGAATCCTCGGACCGCACATTAAAAGTGAAAGGCGGGTTTTTACCATCTAGTTCGTCCTGCACCGATTTTTCACGCCGCGCCGAAGTCGGCGCGGATAGGTAGTCCAGCCCGAATGAAGAGAACCAAGAAAAGAGCGTAGCCAGCACTGCAACAAAGAAGATGATCGCTAGCCGACGCGTACGCGTTCCGCGCGGAGAGTCGACGCCATCCGGGTCGAGGACATTGCCGACGGCGGACATCCAGGCTACTGACCAATGACGAGTGGGAGACGCTGGGGCTTGCGCCGGTTGGGACGCGCCCGCGCTGGTGGGAGACGCTGGGGCTTGCGCCGGTTGGGACGCGCCCGCGCTGGTGGGAGACCCCAAGCCGGAGGAAGCCTGATTTGGATCGGTCCCCGACATGTTCCCCTCACTGGCTGACGGCTGACGGCCATCCTAGGGTGTCACCGAAGGCGCACACGTGTAGCCGGTTCAACCCGATACGCCCGGATACCTACGGGGACTACATTTCTTGCAGCCAGACCTCTTCCGCACCCTATCGGCGGGGCTGGCATCCCAGAGTGCGGCGGGGTCTCAGTTGTGGTCTCGATTGCCGTACCGTCCGCGTTGATCCGCTGTCGTCCGCAGAGGTCCGTTAGCGGTCTGAACTGCTGAAACGGACTTCTGCGGACGGCAGCGGATCAAGATCGGACAACTCGTAATGCGTAGGTCTCGGGTTCGAATCCCGAAGGCGGCTCCGAAGAACCCCAGGACTCACTCGCCGTGACCTGGGGTTTTTCCTTGTCCGGGGGCCCGCCGCGTCAGGCCGCTCAGACGGCGCTGGACGGCTTGCGTGAGCGATGCGTGAGCGGAGCGCTTTTGGATCTAGGTTTTGGGCTTCTTCCGCTTGGCCTTCTTCTTGGCCCTGGCCTGGGCTTCCTTGGTCTTCTTCGCGGTCTTCCGCGCCTGCTCCGTCTCGGCCTTGCGCTGGAGGGAGACGAGCTTGGCGGTGGCTTCGGCGGCGCTTCTGCCGACCTGGGGGAGGACGCTCTGGTAGATGTCGCGCGTGATGCGGGTGTCGCTGTGCCCGAGGGTGTCGGAGACGACCTTCACGTCGACGCCGGCGGCGAGCATGAGGGTGGCGGCGCCGTGGCGGAGGTCGTGCAGCCGGACCGGTGGCAGGCCGGAGGCGGCCACGGGCCGCTCGAAGAGGTCGGTGACCTTGCCGGGGTGCAGCCAGGAGCCGTCCTCCTGGGCGAAGCTGGGAGGGGTCCACCATGCGGTGGACCCCTCCGAGAGAAGGACTGCTCAGCGGACCTGACCGCAGCCGTTCCATCCGGGCCAGGCGAACCGATGCCAAGTCAAGCCCGGCGACGTCGGTGCCGCGCGCCACCGGCCCTCACTGGCGAGCGTCCCGGCTCCGGCGGTGGGACTGAACCGGGCTGCGCCGGGCCGTCGGTGAGAAGGATTGCCTGCCAGACCCGTTCCTGGAGTTCGTTGATGCAGGGGCCGCAGGCGTACATCGGTGCCTGGGCTCCGGTGACGTTCGCCGGGCCGATCCACAGGACGCGGGTCCACTGCTGGCCGCAGAACAGCCAGCAGTAGCCGTCGGTCCAGTCATTCCCGTCGTCGGTCGTCGCTGGTTCCGGGAGGCCGCCGCGGGCGAAGGCGGCGATCCCGGGGATGACGCGATGCTGGAGGGAGAGTTCCGTCAGCACGGCTGTGCTCCGGCAATCACTGACGTTGCGAGGCCGTCGCGGGCTCGCCGTTCTTCCCGGCGTCCGAGAAGAGGAGGGTCGGTTCGGCGAGGATGTCGCGATCGGCTTCGCTTTTGTAGATGGCGTCGACGCTGCCGAAGCGGGCGTTCGCGTAGTCGAGGTCGAGGCGGGCTGCGGCGTCGCGGACGGAGGGTTCGTCGGGGCCTTCGATCTCCAGGAAGGTGGGGAGGTCGGGCCAGGTGTCGAAGTCGAAGGCGACGTCGCCGAGCTGCCATTCCTCGCGGAAGTTTTCCTGGTAACGGACTTCGTGCAGGCCGAGGTTGGTGAGGATCTCGGCCATGGCGTGGAGGTCGCCGACCTCGGTCTCGATTTCGGTGGTGCCGTGGATGGACGTGGCGTCGGTGACCTGCTTGAGGGTGAGGGTCGTGCGGGTGCCTTCGTGGCGGAGGCGTACCCATTGGGAGCCGTCGAGGACGTCGCTCTCGAAGATCTTCCTGGTGAGCAGGGTACGGGGGAACGCCTGTACCGCGCCGAGGGCCGCGAGCTTGGCTTGGAGTCCGGCGACGTCGACGGCGAGGAACTTCGCTTCGTACTCGTGCTTCATGATCGCTTCATGCCCTTTCAGAGGTCACGGGAGAGGTGCGGGTCGCCAGGAGCAGGCCCATGCGATGGGTGTGCAGGTGGGGCTGACCGATGTGCGGACGTTCGACGTACTGGCCTGATCTCAGAGTCAGTTGGATGTTCCATCCGTCGGAGAAGAGCGGGCTGAGCTTCTCGGGGGACGTGTAGTGCTCGGTGAGATGGTGCCGGGCCGTGACGGGCATCATGAACTCGGCGCCGAACAGACCGTGGACGCGCACCAGGCCCTGCATGCGGGTGATGAAGTCGGCCAGGGGCCGGTGGTGGTTGGCACTGTAATGCCAGGAACAGCTCGTCCAAACGGCGTCGTACTGCGCGTCGGCGGGCAGACCGGCGTCGAGGAAGTCCCCTTCCACGATGTCCACGCGATCGGCCAGTCCTTCCTGCTGAATCCGCCCGGTCAGGCCCGGGGCGTGGGCCTCGGTGCCGTCGGGCAGGCTGACGAGACCACCCCGAAGAGCGACCGGATCTCGTTCGATCGCAGTAACACGGTGGCCGGCTGCCGCCAGCGGCAGGACCAGCCTGCCGTCGCTCGCTCCGATCACCAGCACGGTGGCGTCAGAGCCAGCGTGTTCCGACAGGGCCGCGCGGAACTGGGGGAAGAAGGTGAGGGTGTGCTCCCACCGGCTCAGGGTCTGCACCGCTGGCTCCTTGGGCAGTGACGTCGAGGATGGCGTGGACGACCTGTTCGGGCGTGCGGCCCGTGGTGTTCACGCGGTGCATCGGGAAGGGGGCGTAGGCGTGGGTGATCTGCTCGGCGACCTCTTCGGCGAGGCCGTCCCAGCGTGAGGTCGGCTTGTGGCGGGCGGCGAGTCTGCGTCGGCGTTCGGTCTCATCGCACACGAGGCTGTACGTGACGGGCTCCGGCAGGTTCGGCGGAAGGGTGATGCCGAGGCGGGAGCCGAAGGCGCGGTGGTTGGCCAGGCAGCGGGCGAAGTAGCTGTCCACGACGACCGGAGTGCCGGCGGACAGGTGCCGGCGGATGTCGTCGGTGGCGGTGAAGAGGGCGGAGAGGTAGAAGGCCATGCGGGCTTCAACGTTGTCCCGAGCGTCGATCTCCCGGCGCAGCGACAGGTAGAGCGCGGGCACGGTGGGGACCAAGACCGCCCTGCGGGCTGCGGCGAGCAGCGGTGCGACGGTGGACTTCCCGGTGCCGCGTAATCCTTCGAGGCTCTCGAAGAGCGGCTGGTCAGGCACGGGCGTAGACCACGCCGGGCACGGCGAGGGCGAGTTCGTCGGTGGCGGAGGGGCGGTGGACGACGTGCCCGGCTTCCTTGTCGTACCAGAAGGCATGCGCATCCTTGCCGACCGCCTTGCACGACATCGTGAGGGCGCCGCGCGGGTCGGCCTCGATCCGGGGGATGGCGGCGGTGCCGCTGAGCGGTTCGCAGACCTCGGGTGCGCCGTCTTCCGACAGGTCCTCGTCCACGATGACCTCGATGGTGAGGTCGTCGGCGGTGCGGAGCTGATCGCGCAGGCGGCCGTACGCGGCGGTGCCGCTGATGAGGAGTTCGGGGTGATGGGCGGCGTTGCCGACCGGACGCAGGTGGTGGAGCTTCAACTGCCGGGCGCCGTAGTCCTGGAGGGTGCGGGCGAGCGGCAGCACCTCGTCGATGTTGCGGGCGTTGACGGTCATGGTGGCGCCGGTGGGGATGCCGAGGTCGCGGGCGTGGGCCAGGGCGGACAGGGCTCCCTGGTAGCTGCCGAACTTGCGGATGGCGTCGTTGGTGGCGCCGTTGCCCTCCAGCGAGATCCGCAACAGATCCAGGTGCGGGGCGATCTCGGTGAGGCGGCGCTCGATGCGGTAGCCGTTGGTGCAGATCTCCACGTGCAGGCCCAGTTCCTGCTTGGCGTAACGGACGACCTCGGGCAGGTCCTTGTAGACGAACGGCTCGCCGCCGAGCAGGTTGACGGCCTCGGTGCCGTACTCCTTGTGCATCAGCCGCATCAGCGTGATGGCCTCTTCGAGCGTGAACGCGTCGGCGTGCTGGAGGCGTTCGCCGTGGAAGCAGTGCTGGCAGGCGAAATTGCAGCGGTAGAGCAGTTGCAGGTAGAGCATCCGGATCGTCTTGATGCCGGTGATCTCCGTGATCATGGTGACCTCCCTGGGCGTGGTGCCTGGGTTGAGGCCCTGATCGTGGCCGGGCTGCACGGGACCGCGTCACCGCGTAAAGGGACGCGCCCAGGACGTCCTGGGACGTTTTCAGGCCCGCGCGATGTCCTCCAGGAGGCGAAGGACGCGGTCGGTGTCCGCCAGGTCGGGCAGGACGACGGGGGCGCCGGCGGCTTCGAGTGCGGTGGGGCTGTCGACACCGGTGGCCACGGCGATGATGTGCGCACCCGAGGCCAGGGCGGACTCGACGTCCCGGGGCGTGTCGCCCACCAGCACGACGGGGGAGCCGGCGGGGAGGCCGCGGTCGCGCTGAACGCGGCGACGGGCGACGTCCACCATGTGTGGACGCTCCTCGGCGTCGGCGCCGTACGCCCCGACCGGCAGGTCCAGGAGCGCGTCCAGGCCGAAGGCCGAGAGCTTCACGCGGGCGTTGGCGGCGATGTTGCCGGTCAGTACCGAGGAGACCCAACCAGGTTGTGCGGCAGCGGCTTTGAGTACGTCCTGCACTCCTGGCAGCGCTGTTCCCCGGGCTTGGAGCGCTCCAAGCCGTTCCGCTCCCGCGCGGATCAGCGCGGCTTCGAAGTCCGGCCACGCGGGCTCGGCCACACCGTTCCGGCCGAACATGTCCCGCATGATCAGGCGGTCCGTACGCCCCTCGGTGACGGCCGCCTCAACTGGACGGCTTCCCGTCACGGCCTCGTACGCGGCGGCGTAAATCTCCTTGCTCACACCGGCGTTGTCGATGAGCGTGTGGTCGATGTCCCACAGGACGATGAGCGCCATACGGCCAGCGTAGGTGCCACGCGGGAACGGCCGATTCCGCCGACGTCCAACCAATCGGGCTTGCTCACCTGCCGCACCCTGCACTTGTATGGCTTCTGTGAACGAGCGACTTCACTCCGTACTCGCCCAGCGTGGTGTCACGCCCGAGTTGCTCGCCGAAGCGTGCGAAGTGGACCCAAGACCGTCGGCCGATGGCTCGGCGGACGCATCCCCCACCCCCGGCACCGCCACCGCGTCGCCCAGCACCTCCGCGTGGAGGAGACCTTCCTCTGGCCCGCCCCGCAGATCCTGAGTAGGCCAGCAGTCGGTGCCCAGGACACGGAGCTACTCCGCACGTACCCGAACCGGGCCAGCGTCCCGCGCGAGACGTGGCTTGGTCTGCTCCAACAGGCCCAGGAACAGATCGACGTGCTCGTCTTCTCCGGCACGTTCTTCGCCCAGAGCAACCCGCACGTCGCCCGCATGCTCGCCGCTCGCGCCGCCGACGGCGTCCGCGTACGGCTGTGCTTCGGCGACCCGAGCGGCCAAGCCGTCTCCATCCGGGGCCACGAAGAAGGCATCGGCGACACCCTTGCCGCCAAAATCCGCGCCTCCCTCACCTACTACCGCTCGCTGTTAACGGTGGCCGGATGCGAGGTGCGGCTGCACGACACCACGCTCTACACCTCGCTCTTCCGCTACGACGACACCCTGCTGGCCAACCCGCACATCTACGGCCAGCCCGCCAGCGCCAACCCCGTCCTCCACCTCAAGTGGGCAGAGACCAACGGCTGGTTCGACACGTACGCTCACAGCTTCGACGCCGTCTGGGCCGGCGCCCGCCCCTGGACGCCCGACCAGGAAGGGAGTCCCGCGCATGGGCAGGACTGAGTACTACAACGACCCGAACGCCCCCAAGGCCAACACCCTCATCCCCGCCAGCAACCTCCTGGTCGTCGACGACTCCGGCGCGATCCTCCTCCAACGCCGCCGCGACACCGGCCAATGGGCCCTGCCCGGCGGAGCCCAGGACATCGGCGAAACCGCCGCCCAGTGCGCGATCCGCGAATGCCTCGAAGAGACCGGCATCATCGCCGAAATCACCGGCTTCCTCGGCGTCTACACCAACCCCAAGCACATCGTCGCCTACACCGACGGCGAGATCCGCCAGCAATACGAGAACACCTACATCGGCCGCCCCGTCGGCGGCGAACCGACCATCAACGACGAGGCCGACGGCGTCCGTTGGGTCCAGCCCGACGATATGGACGCGTACGACATCCACGCCAGCATGCGCCAGCAGATCGGCGACTACCTCGCCGGCACCTACCCCTACCTCGCCTGAGCCGCGGAGAGCGCCACCTCGATCCGTGCCACGGCCGCGTAGATCTCCGGCTCCGCACGCCGAATGAACCGCCCCACGATGCTGTCGGCTCCGTACCGTCCGACGATCTCCGCGACCCGCTCCCGCGCGGTCGTCGGCTCTCCGTCAGGCGTCGTCGTCATGTCGCAGTACACCAGCGCATCCACCAGCAACTGGTCCTCCAACAGCGGAAACTCCGCCTCCAACACCCCCCGCAGCCCTCGCTCCTCCGCCTCCAACAACGCGAACGAATGGTTCGCGACCAAGCGCGTCACCCGCTCATCAACCCCATGCTCATCCCGCAGAAACCGCGCCCCGTCCAACGGATGAAACCCGGTGACCACCAGCCGAGGTGCGTACCCGACGTCATGCAGCACCGCCGCCGAATTGATGAGCGCTGCGCGGTCGCCGACGATCTCGGCTAGCGTCCCAGCGCGTGCTGCAACGCCCTGAGAGTGTGCCCAACGCCTCGGCAGCGGGCCTGCAAGCTCGTGCTGAGCAATTAGCTGTTCCCTGGTCAAGCGAGCCTCCAGCCGTAGCTCTGAACTCATACTGCATCGGGGCACGGCACGACCCCAGGCAATGCAGTCTGCCTGGGGTCTGCTGCAGCGTTGGGTGACAGATTGGGTCACGCGGCCTGAAGGGCCGGTGTGGTCATGACGGTCTCGTATTCGACGGGTGTGAGCCGACCGAGGGCGGCTTGTCCAGGTCACGATCGCGATCCGCAGTTCTTCGCGGGTGGCCCAGGTGCGTCGGTCGAGGACGTTCTTCTGCAGGAGGCTGAAGAAGGACTCCATGGCGGCGTTGTCCCCGGCTGCCCCAACCCTCCCAATCGATCCGGCCATGCGATGCCGATCCAGTGCTCGGACGTATTTCCTGGAACGGAACTGGGATCCTCGGTCGCTGCGGACAACACATCCGGCGACGTTTTCACGTCGGGCCACCGCGTTGTCCAGGGCGGCGACGGCCAGGCGGGACTTCATCCGTGAGTCGATGGAGTAGCCCACGATCCTCTTGCTGAAGACGTCCTTGACCGCACAGAGATAAAGCTTTCCTTCTCCCGTGGCGTGTTCGGTGATGTCGGTGAGCCAGAGCCGGTTCGGCGCACTTGCGGTGAAGTCGCGGCGGACGAGGTCGTCGTGAACGGGCGGTCCGGCCTTCTTGCCCTTGCCCCGCTTCTTGCCGAACACGCTCCACCAGCGGTTGTCCCGGCAGATCCGCCACGCGGTCCGGTCCGCCATGCCGGCTCCCACGGAACGGGCTTCGTCGGCCAGGAAGCGGTAGCCGAACTCCGGGTCCTCGCGATAGGCATCGAACAGCGCGTTCGCGCGAGCGGCCGTCATGAACTCGGCACCGGTGACCGGTTGGTCAAGCCATCGGTAGTAGGGCGCTCTGGCGAGCTTCAGGACCCGGCACGTGACCGTGACGGGAACACCGTCTCCGGCCAGCTCCTTCACGAGCGGGTAGATCCTTTTCCCGGCAGATGCGCCTGGGAAAGGTAGGCCGCGGCCCGGCGCAGGACCTCGTTCTCCTGCTCCAGCAGCTTGATACGCCGACGTGCCTCCCGCAGTTCCGCGCTCTCCTGGCTGGACGTTCCGGTTTTTGTCCCCTCGTCGACGTCCGCACGGCGCATCCACTTGAACAGCGTCATCGGATGGACGCCGAAGTCGGTGGCCACCTGCTCGACCGTCACACCCGGACCGCGGTTCCTCGCGACCCGCACGACGTCCTGGCGGAACTCTTCGGAATAAGGCTTGGGCACAGCGACATCCTTCCCACCTGCCCTACAGGACAAGCCAGTTCAGATGTCACCCGATCGTGCAGCAGCCCCCCCCCCCGCCGAACGGGCCAGCCTGTGACCGCGATGCCGGGCCCGCCGTGGGCGGCGTGACGCAGTCGGTTGCGCGGCGCAGCCAGGGTTCAGGACTGCTGGTCGTCGGACTCGCTACCGGGGCGCCGGTCCAGCGCGCGGATCAGGATCTCGGCTCGGATCAGGCGAACGTTGCCTGATGCGGCACTAGCAGTGGGGCAGACCACCAGGCGACATCCAGAACCTCTGGTCACCATCCACGTACGGCCCGTAGGTCCAGCCGGGGCCCCCGGAAGAGGTATATACATCGAGGTAGGTGCCGTTCACCATGATCCCCGAGGTGCGGTACCAGACGTCGCCGGTGGTGCCGACGGTGCCGCCGGACACCCAGCAGTCCACGTAAGCTTGCTGCCCCGGCGCGAGGATGAGGCCGTCGATCTTTTTGGAGTCCGCCCGGGGGGAGCTGTAGACCCCCGCGTGGTACTGGGTGATCAGCGTGGCCATCTGCGGGTTGGAGTCGTGAACGTTCGGATTCGGATCCGCAGACGCCTGCGAGGACGCGCCGAGGATCGATGCCCCAGCCAACACAAGCGCGCCGAGAGCCTTGATCACACGAGCCATTGAGTGTTTCTCCCAGTCCTCATAGTTGTCAGTATCCGGCGATGGGTGATGCATCCCGCTCGGATGCCGTGCGGGGCCGTGGCCCGGCCACCAGGCGGCCCGACCGACTGTCACCCTGCTAATCGAGGCTAAGAGCTTCCGTCCTGGATCCGTCCTAGATCCGTCCTTGCGCACTCGTCTGGCGAGGCTGGTGCTGGCGGGCTGCCAGCCGAGGTCCGATAGCGCGAACGGGAAGGTGCCCGCGCGGAGCGCGGGTGTCGCCCGCTCCATCAGCAGCGGGTCGGCGCTGGGGGCGCTGGCGAAGCTCGCGGTGAAGCCGGACGGGCCGATCTCCGGCTACGACCGGATCGCCGACTTCGGCGCGGCGTGGACCGACGGCCAAGGCGCGTCCGACTGCCAAGGCGCGTCCGGCGGCCACAACGGCTGCGAGACGAGGGACGACATCCTGCGGCGTGATCTCACCGAGGTGAAGCTCGAGGGCAGGTGCGAGGTCGAGTCCGGTGTCCTGAAGGACCCCTGCACCGGCCGGACGATCCGCTTCACCCGGGGCCGGAAGACGAGTCCGGCGGTGCGGATCGACCCTATGGTGGCGCTCGGCAATGCCTGGCAGACCGGCGCGAAGGCGCTGTCGAAGCCGGTGCGCGAGCAGTTGGCCAACGATCCGCTGAACCTGACCGCCGCGGACGGCCCGGCGAACGACGACAAGGGCGACGACGACGCCAGCGGTTGGCTGCCGCAGGCAGCGGCCGGATTCCGGTGCGAGTACGTGGCACGGCAGGTCGCGGTGAAGACGAAGTACAAGCTGTGGATCACCTCGGCGGAGAAGATCGCGATGAGCAGGATCCTGGGCGGCTGCCGCGGCCGGGTGCTGCCCACCGAGTCCAGCCACGAGGTCGCGCTGAAGTCCTGACCTGCAAGCCCCGGGGCTTCGGTCGACCGGGTCGAGCGCTATGACCCGCCGAAGTCACCGGCCGTCGTCGTGGAACGCGGGCGCGGCGGTTCGGCGCGGCGCCGGTGCCACGTCCGGTTGACGGATCAGGAGCAGGCATCGCTGCGGCGCCGGGGCGGGCTGGCGCCGACCCCCACGGAAAATTCAGTCTGGTGACCGGGGTGCTCATAGATTCTGCCGCGGCCCCCTCGCCCAGGACGAACCCTCGTGTGCCCTTTTGGAAGGGACGACAGACTTCCTGCGCGGGCCGGTCGTAGATCCCCACCGACGCCCCGAGCCGCATCTCTTCGCCGTCGAAACCCACGTCGGCGGCGGTCACAATGACGTCGGTGGCGTCGCCGCAGGTGAGCAGGCGCTGAGGTCGGCCCGGGTCGCGGCGTGGACGACCGCGACCCGCTCGCCCGGCAGCCAGCCGCGGGCCAGGGCGTCGCAGACCGCTTCGTCGGCAGCCGCGAACGCGGCCCGCACGTAGCGGGTGTGGCCCACGTCGGGATCTCCTCCCTCGGGTACGCGCGCGAACCAGCATGGGTCGGGGAACCGTCCGCTGAGACTGGGATGCAGGCGGGCGCTGGAATGGTGGTGCGCAGGGGTGGGCCGGCCGGTCAGCGGCCGGGGCGGTCCAGGGTGGCGCGGTGCCCGCGGGCGACGGTCACGCCATGGCGGCCGTCTGCGCCGTGCGTGTCGCTGCTGCTCCCGTAGCCGCCGTGCTCGCCGCCGTCATCGGGTGGGCAGCAGGTCACGGTGTTCGTGACGGTGGCGTGCTGGTGGTGTGCCGTGAGGGTGGTCTCGTACGGCAAGGGCAGGTCCACGGGCGTGCCGTCGATCTCGGTGATTTCGGAGCGGGTGAGCGTGCAGGCGTCGTTGCCCAGGTGGACCTGTTCACCGATCGTCACCTGGTCGCCCACTGTGTAGCCGGGGCGGGCGACGCCCCAAGGCTGCGGTGTCGGTGACGCGGTGTCGGGGCCGGTGAGGGTGAGCTGGGCGTCGAGGCCGTCGGGTTGGGTGCCCTCGGGGTAGAGGTGCCCGTCGACGTCCCACTCCTTGTCGACGGTCAGGTCGGCTTCGCCGTCGTCCTCCGCGGGCCGGTTGTAGACGGTGCAGGTGATCGCGTCCTGGCGGGGAGCGTCGACGGTGAAGCCGGGGCCGGCCGCGGACGCGGTGTTCTCCACCGGTACGCGCCGGCCGGTGTCGAGGTCGGTGCACACCGCGTTCTGGCCGCCCTGGGTGACCAGCTGGTATCCGGGGTGCTGGACCTCGTCCACCGTGACGTCAGCAGAGGGGTTGGCGCCGTAGCCGGGGGTGAAGGTGACCGTGCCGGTGCCGTCGGCGGTGGTGGTCCGGGAGTCGGGCAGACCGGTGACTCCCGGTGTGGTGGTGGAGGCAGCGAAGGTCCACCCCGGGCCGGCCGGAACCGAGCCGGTCACGTCTTCGCCGGTGGTGTCGGCCGGTGTGATCTGCTTGACCACGTTGATCGTGCCGGTGCACTTGTCCACTGCCAGGTCGTGCAGTTGGCGGCCGGCCTGGCCGAAGTCAGCGGTCTGGAAGTAGTCCGCGGCCACGGTGTTGGACCCGTCGAACGCGGTCGGTCCGGAGATCGCCCGCAGGTTCAGCCCGGACACCCCCGCGACGCCGCTGCCCACACCCAGCGCGATCACCCGGGTGTCCTTCGCCTTCACGGAGTTGGCGGAGAAGACGCCGTTCTCCACGTCAATGAAGTGGGTGTTCGACCCGTCGCCCCGGCGTTCGCCGAAACGGGTCGGGTTGCCGTCGGTCAGTACCACGGTCGCGTCGTAGTGCTCCGGTGCCTGCGCCACCGCCCACAGCGCCTGGTCCCAGTTCGTGCCCTTGCCCAGCGTCCAGTCGGCGTACAGGTCCTTGAAGGAGTCCGCTCCGGCCTGCGTGGACACCGAACGCAGCTGCGGATAGTTCACGCCCACGCTGGTGGACGGCGACGCCTCGTCGAAGGAGAACAGCGCCATCCGCGAGGGCGTGCCGGTCAGCGCGTCGGTGAAGGCGTCCGTCGCGGCCTTCAGCGCCGGCAGTTGGCTGCCGACCGACGCCGACAGGTCGAGCACGACCGCGACGTCCAGACCGCACGACGGCGGCAGCGGCGGATTGTCCCGCGAGGACTGCCATACCCCGCCCGACCGTGTGGGCAGCCCGTTGTTCGAGCTGTACATGAACTCGCGCGTCGACCGGTAGGTGTTCCCCGCTTGCAGCGGCGGGGTCTGGAACCGGTAGGGCGAGGCCACCGACCCCGAGCCGCTGCCCGGTCCGGTGCGCAGCACCGGGTTGGTGTACCACCCGGTCGGTGCCGCTGTCTGGCGCACCGTCATCACCGCGGCGTGGTTCGCCTGGCCCGCGGCGGTGTCCGGGACGACGAAGCTGCAGTCCCCCTCGGCGTCGGACGTGCACCGGGCCCACGCCTGTCCGATTGGATCGGTCGCGTCCGGACTCGCGTACAGCGCGAGGCCCACTCCTGCCAGCGGCGCCGCCTCGTCCTCAGAGACCCGGTCTCCCCCGGTCCGCACCGTCACCACGCTGCTGTCCGAACCAGGTGCCGGCACAAAACGCGCGGCCTGTGGGCTCGTTGCCGCGGCAGTCACCGGAGCGGCGGCCAGTACCAGCGCGCTCAACGCGATCCAACACAACCTCTGCCTCATCGGCCTCTCCTCGACGACCAGCCACCGCCCACTGCGGCAAACCGGGATCAAAGGCACCCTAGGCACGCCGTCGGCGACCTCCGCCCGGACGCGCCCAGCACACGGGGCACACCAGCCACACGGGTCACACCGGCGACGGCGGCTACCAACTACGCCGGGGGATCCGACCAGCACCGAAGCCCGACTGTCCGCGATCCTGGAGGGCGCCGTGCGCCGGCCGCGATCCGCGCCTCTTGGACCGCCGCCGCGCCGGCAGGTGACGGCGCGGCCGCGGCGGTCGTCGATGTGGACCTGGCGGCCGTGGACATCGCTGCGACCGTCCACATCCACCGCGAGCACCTCCGCCACCGGCACCTGCTCGCCGCGGCCCGCCGCGGCCCGCCGCGGCCCGCCGCGACCCCGCCGCGGCCCGCCGCGACCCCGCCGCGGCTCCGCCGCGGCTCCGGCGCGCTCTGGTGCGGAAAATGAGCCGCGTTGCTCGATATGGCCATGTTTCGAGCTATTGTGCTCACGAATGGGACTGGCTAGCCTGCGCTGCGCAGTGATCGGGCCGTCTCAGCGGGGCCCCGCCCGGCCCTGGGATCGGATACTGAAGGCCATGTCCGTTCGACAGCCGCACCATCCAATGCAGCGACTCGACGCTGCTCACCAGGAGGAGCACCATGGCTGAACAAGGGATGCCTCGAAGGCGTTTGCTCGCCGTCGGCGGAGCGGTCGGCGTGTCGGGTGCGCTTTTGACGAGTGGTCAGTCGGCTGCTCGTGGCGAGTCGCGCGCGACCGGGCAGCCGGGGAACGGTGCGACCGGAGCTCCGGCGCCCACGCGGTTCGAGGACACCGTCGACAGCGTCAGACTCATTGTGTCGGCCGCGGCGAAGGCCCCGGGCTACACCGTGGTCGTCACCAAGTCGCCCTTCCAGATCACCACACTGCGCGATCGCAAGGTGGTGTTGCAGACCGATGCGGGCTCGTCCGCGTCGTCGGGGTCCGGCCCCGCGGTCTTCCGCACGGCACAGGGAGCGTGGGCGACCGCCACGTCCGTTACGAGCGCGCGGTGGAGCGACGGTGTGCTCGTACTGACGCTGGCGACCACCGTACCCGGCAGCACCGTGACCTACCGGATCACTCCGGCCGCTGACCGGTACCGGATGACCTGGTCGGTCCAGGGACAGGTCGCCGCGACCAAGGTGGCCAGCCATTATCTGGTCGAGTCGGCCGGTCACTGGTACGGGCAGGGCGAGGCGGTGACCGCGACCGGTGCGCCGTACATCGACCAGCCGTGGCCGTTGGACTCCGGCAAGGTCCGGGACAAGACGATGGCGCCCGCGGAGTATCTGGTCACCGAGCCGTTCTGGTTCACCCAGCGGGGCACCGGCTTGTGGGTCAACACCGAAGACGTCATGGATGTGTCCATCAACGACGCGCAGCAGGGGGTCTTCGGCTACACGCTCACCCAGAGTTCCACGATGGACGCCACCGTCTTCGTGGAACGCAACGCCAGAGACGTCTATGAGAACTACATCGGCATCACCGGCACGCCCGCCAAGAGCGACGCGTCGAGCGCGCAGTACGCCAAGCCGTTGTGGAACTCGTGGGCGCAGTTCTACTCCGCCGTCTCACAGGACTCGCTGCTGGGCTGGGCCAGGAGTCTGCACGACGCGGGAGTGCCGGGGCACACGGTCCAGATGGACGACGGCTGGATGAGCCATTACGGCGACTTCACCTTCAACAGCAAATTCCCGGCGCCGAAGGCGATGTCCGACGAGATCCACGCGATGGGATACGACTTCGGGATCTGGGTCACGCTGTGGATCAACACCGACGCCGACAACTTCTCCTATGCCGCCGACCACGGCTACCTCCTGAAATCGAGGACCGACCCGGCCGAACCGGGCCTGGTCAAGTGGTGGAACGGCACCGCCGGCATCGTCGACATCGCCAATCCCGAGGCCCGCGCCTGGTATGTCGGGAACCTTCAGAGCCTGCGGCAGGACTACGGCGTCGACGGGTTCAAATTCGACACCCGCTTCTACGACGAGACCTGTGCGCCGTATCCCGGTCACACCGCGCTCGACTACCTCAAGCTCGGCGCGGAACTGTGCGACCAGTTCGACCTGCAAGGCGCCGGCGTACGGATCCACTGGACCGGCTCGCAGCGGTACGGCTTCGTCACCCGGCAGATCGACAAGGGAACAAGCTGGGTCTCGCTGCGCGCGGCGGTGGCGCAGAACCTCTCGATCAGTACCGTCGGCTACCCCTTCGTCGAGACGGACATGATCGGCGGTTCCCTCAGCAAGGCCCCGCCTGCCAAGCAGGTGCTCGTGCGGTGGGCGCAGGCGGCGTCGCTGATGCCGCTGATGTACTCCTCCACCTCGCCGCTCGGAGTGTCCAACGCCTACGGCAGCCAGAAGTACGATCAGGAGACGGTCGACCTCTACGTCGCCGCGGTCCAGGCGCACGAACGCCTCGCGCCGTACATCGAGTCGCAGGCCGAGCGGGCGGTGCGCACCGGGGAACCGATCATGAAGCCGCTGTTCTTCAACTACCCGCAGGATGAGGCGGCCTACACGATCGCCGACCAGTGGCTGCTCGGCGACTCGCTGATGGCCGCGCCCGTCCTCACCGATCAGACGCGGCGCGACATCCATGTTCCGCCGGGCCAGTGGTACGACGTCCTGCACCGGAGGACGATCCACGGACCCGCCGAGCTGACGGGCTACGCCGCCGACCTGAGCCGGACCCCGGTGTTCGTCCTGCTGGGCACGCACGACACCGACGCCCTGATGCATGCCGTCTCCCGCTGACGCGTCTCCGCGGGGGGCGCGCATCGGCGCAGTGTGGATGAGGGCCGTGCCGATTCACCACTGGGTTTTCGCGTGCAGTTGGCCGTCGGCGTGTGTGAGCGGGTGGCCCGGTGCCGCGCCACGGCAATGAGGCCGGCCCGGAGTCGCGGGTGGGGACTTGGGCGACTCCGGGCCGGCTCGTGCGCGGGGGAGGGGGTCAGCCCTTGGCGCCCTTGGGGATTGCCTTCAGGGTGGAGAGGTCGCTGCGCAGGACGTCCTTGCAGTAGGAGACGTTGCCGGTGTTGTCGACGTACTTCGCCGAGACCCAGTTCGAGTTGTCGCGCAGCAGGTACCAGACGTCGTTGCCCGCGATGTTCTGGGCGCGGACCTTGCAGCGCAGGCCGACCTGCTGGTGGTAGCGCAGCGAGCCCTTGACGGACGAGTCCGTGCTCGGGAACTGGCGCTGGACCACGCCGTCACCGGCGACGACCGTGCCGTACGGGCGGGCCGGGGTGGCGGTCGGGGCGGCGGCCTGGGCGGCCGTCGCGCCGAGCAGCGTGGTGCCGAGTACGACGGCGGTGGTCAGCGCGCTGGCGCCGGTGATGATGCGGCCTCGGAGGGAAGGAAGAGCAGCGAATGTCGCCAAGGGACTTCTCCTGTTCCTGATGTGCAATGACACGCATGGGCACCGCTGAAAATACGCCGGACAATCTCCAACAACTAGGATAAATTGCCACGTTGAGCCGAACGTGCGCAGTCCTCACCCGTCTGCGGGTGCCGCCGCCACCCGGACGGCGGCCTGTGCGCGCAGCGGGTCCGCCGCCGGGGGGCCGGTCCAGAGGTTCTAGAGGTGCTAGAGGTGCTAAAGGTTCTAGAGGCGCTAGAGGTTGTAGCCGCCCGAGACCTCGATGGTCTGGGCGGTGACCCAGCGGGACTCGGGGGAGGTGAGGGCGGCGATCATGGGGCCGATGTCGGCGGGTTCGCCGAGGCGGCCGAGCGCGGTCTTCGCGGCGAGGGCCGGGATGACCTCGGGGAACTGGGTAAAGGCGTCGTTGGCGATGCGGGTGCGGGTGGAGCCGGGGGAGACGGCGTTGACCCGGATGCCGCGCGGGCTGAATTCCTTGGCCATGTAGCGGGTCAGGACGTCGAGGCCGCCCTTCATCGAGGCGTAGACGGAGTAGCCGGGTTCGAGGCCGGCGGACGCGGTCGAGTTGCTGCTCGTGTTGACGATGGCGCCGCCGTCGGCCATCAGGGGGAGCAGCTTCTGCGTCAGGAAGTACGGACCCTTGAGCAGGACGCGCATGAGCCGGTCGAAGGTCTCCTCGGTGGTGTCCTCGATCAGCGAGGTGAGGGAGAGACCGGCGTTGTTGACCAGGTAGTCGAAGGTGTCGCGCTGCCAGGTGTCGTGCAGTACGGCGGCCACGGTGTCGCGGAAGGCGGCGAAGGTGCCGGCCTCGCCGACGTCCAGGGGCAGGGCGACGGCTGTGCCGCCCGCCTTCCCGATGGCGGCGACGGTCTCCCGGCCGCCGGCCGGGTTGTTGGCGTAGGTCAGGATGACGCCGGTTCCGCGTTTGGCGATCTCGATCGCGGCGCTCTGTCCGATGCCGGAGCTGGCCCCGGTGACGATGGCGACGTTCATGGTGGTCCTCCAGATGGGGGTGGGCTTACGCGACCGGGTGGGCCTACGCGACCGGGTGGGCCTACGCGGCCGGATGGGGTTACGTGACCAGGCCGGATTACGCGGCCGGGCGGATCACCCGGCCGGGCGGGCCTACGCGGACAGGGCGCGGGCGAGCCAGTCGGTGCGGGTCCTGCGAGCGGTGGCCGCGATACGGGCTTGCGGGTACAGCGCGTCGAAGCCGTGGAAGCCGCCCGCCCAGACGTGGAGCTCGGCCTGGCCGCCGGCCGCCCAGATCCGGGTGGCGTAGTCGGTGTCCTCGTCGCGGAAGACCTCGGCGGAACCGGTGTCGATGTAGGCGGTCGGCAGATTCGACAGGTCGTCGGCCAGGGCGGGCGATACGTACGCGGGTACGTCGTCGCCGACGAGGCCGCCGAGCAGGCAGCTCCAGCCGAACTCGTTCATCTCGCGGGTCCATACGCCGGGTTCGTTCGCGTACTGGCGGCTGGAGGCGGTGGTGTTGCGGTGGTCGAGCATGGGGCCGATCAGCACCTGGGCGGCGATGGCCGGGGCCTGCCGGTCGCGGGCCGCCAGCGCCACCCCGGCGGCGAGGCCGCCGCCCGCGCTGGCACCCGCGACGACGATACGGGCGGGGTCGATGCCCAGCTCGGCCGCGTGCTCGGCGACCCAGAGCAGCCCCTGGTAGCAGTCCTCGACGGGGATCGTGCCGCCGGACTCCGGCGCGAGCCGGTACTCGACGGTGACCACGACGGCGCCGCACGCGTCGAGCCACTCCAGCGGAATGTCTATCTGGGAGAAGCGGTCGCCCATGACCATCCCGCCGCCGTGCATCCAGTAGACGCAGGGCGCCGCGGTGGTACGGCCGCCGGTGGCCGCGGGGCTGAAGACCGACAGCGCGATCGGTTCGCCGTCCCGGCTCGGGACGGTCACCTCGCGGCGGTCGATCGCGCGTCCTTCCAGGAGCGGTTCGACGGGCGCCGAGGAGAAGGGGCGGACCTGCGCGAGCACCTCCGGGCTGAGCCCGGACATCAGCGGCAAGTCGGCGAGCAGGTCGTGCAGTTCGGGGTCGAGGCCGGGGCGGGGCGTGGTCATGGGCGGTGCCTTTCTCAAGAGGTGGAGAGGGTGGTGGCGGCGGACTGGCGCATCAGAAAGCGGGAGCCGACGGATGAGCCGGTAAGCGGGAGTCGGCAGATGGAAGGTCGGAGCAGGCGGATCAGAAAGCGGCCTTGCCCCGCACCGGCACGTAATCCGTGTAGTCGGACTCCTTGGCCAGCAGCGGGCCGATCCGCGCCACGATGGCCTGCGCGGCCTCGCCGGCGAAGGCGCGGTGGTGGTCCTCCTCGCTGGTCCAGCCCTCGGTGACGTGGACGACGTCCGGGTCGGAGGCGGAGCGGGAGACGAGGTAGACGACGCAGTGCTCGCTCGCGCCGGGGCTGCCCTCGTCCAGACCGGTCAGCAGTAGCTCGACGAGCTGGTCGCTCATTCCGGCCTTGGCGGTCAGCGTGGCGTTGAAGCCGTAGTTCGCGTTCATGGAATCCTTCTTCTCTCCGTTGGAGTGCGGTGATTCCATTGAACCGCTCTGACCTGCGGAAATGTTAGAACGTTCCTCGCTCGTACTTGCACGATCCTCGCCGCCACGGGAGCCAGGGCGCGGTGGGGTGGTGCAATGGACGTATGACCCGTGAAGAACACCTGGACGAGCTGCGCGGCCTGCTGGCACGGCACGCGCCGCGCTCCGGCTGGACCACCGCCATCGACGGCGTCCTCGTCTCGAAGGTCGACCGCCCCGACCCGCCCGCCCCCTCGATGTCCGGCACGGTCCTGGCGGTCATCGCCCAGGGCGCCAAACGCCTGGCCCTGGGGGAGCGGGTCTTCGAGTACGGGGCCGGGCAGTACCTGATCGCGTCCGTGGATCTGCCGGTCACGGGACAGTTCCTCCAAGCCGACGCCGAGGAACCGGCGTTGGGATTCGGCCTGGTCCTCGAACCGTCCGCCGTCGCCGAACTGCTGCTCCAGGCCGGGCCCGGCAACTCCCCCCGTACCGGCGGCGGTACGCCGTCGGGCATCGTCGTCAGCGACGCGCCGCCCGCGCTGCTCGACGCGGTCGTCCGGCTGCTGCGCCTGCTCGACGAGCCGCACGACCGGGCCGTCCTCGCGCCCCTCGTCAAGCGCGAGATCCTGTGGCGGCTGATCACCGGCGAACAGGGCGCGGCGGTACGGCAGTTCGGCCTGGCCGACAGCAGTCTCAGCCATGTCTCGCGCGCCGTGCGCTGGATCCGCGAGCACTACGCGCAGCCCTTCCGCGTCGAGGACGTGGCGCGGCAGTCCGGTATGAGCGTGTCCGCCTTCTACCGCAACTTCCAGGCGGTGACCGCGATGAGCCCGATCCAGTTCCAGAAGCAGATCCGGCTCCAGGAGGCCCGGCTGCTGCTCACCACCCACCCGGGCGACGTCACGGGGGTCGGGCAGCGCGTCGGCTACGACAACCCCTCGCAGTTCAGCCGCGAGTACCGGCGCCAGTTCGGCGCGCCCCCCAGCCGGGACGCCGCCCGCCTGCGCCGGACCGTCCGTACCGTCCACACCCCGGCGGGCGTCCTCCCCTGAGCGGGGAAGCCGCCGAGCCGGGGCGCGGCGGGATCACCCCCGGGTGAGGGCGCTCCCCCCAACGGCGTGGGTCAGGGCGCCTGTTGGACCCAAGGCAGCGTGAAGGCGGCGAAGACGATGCCGCCCGTGTCGCCGATTTCGTAGAGGTCGGCGATCGAGCCGCCCTGGAGGACGGCCAGGGTGGAGTAACCGGCGGCCTTGGACTTGATGAGCGCCTGCTGGGGCCAGGTGGCGCCGTCGTCCTGGCTGACGCGGACGGTCAGTTCGGAACGGGCGGTGGAGGCGTTGTTGCTGAGGAGCGTGACCGAGGTGGTCGTGGGGGCTCCGTTCGCGCCGAGTTGGGAGGGCTGGAGGTAGGAGATCTCGTCGGCGTTGCAACCGGGGTCGACCAGGCCGGAGTTCCAGGCCGGGCCGAACGCGCTGGCGACGTCGGTCGCTCCGGCCGGGGAGGCGTCGCCCGCGGTGGCGTACCAGCGGTTGCCGCCCGCGTTGGAGCGGAGGTTCTGGACGACCTTGCCGTTGCCGCGCTGGACGACCTTGCTCTCGTTGACGCCGGTCGCCGCCGCCGGTCCCGCGTGCCAGGTGGCGCCGTGGTCGTCGGAGTAGATGTCGCCCGCGTGGTCCACGCCGTTCTCGCGGTACACGATGGGCTGCACCAGCCGCCCGCTGGCCAGTTGGGTGCCGTGGCCCGAGGAGGCGAAGAGCCCGGCCCAACCGGTGCTCTTGACCTGGGGGTTGAGGTCGACGGGGGCGCTCCAGGTGGCGCCGTTGTCGGTCGAGGCGATGTAGCGGATGTGCATCGCGGTCGTGTCGGTCGCGGAGTTGGAGCCGGCCGCGGAACCGTAGTAGCCGATGCCGGGCGCCGGCGAGTAGTTGATGAAGGCGAACACCTTGCCGTTCGCGCCGACGGACCGGTCGACGAGCAGGCTGCTGTCCCCGTATCCCTCGTGCGTGGTGGGCGCGTGGGCGACGACGGCGGGCGCGGTCCAGGTGGCGCCGCCGTCGGAGCTGCGGCGCAGGGCGACTTGGATGTTGTTGCTCGCGCCGCCGAGGTCGGCGCTGCTGTCGACCCGCGCGTCGGCCATGGCGATGACGGTGCCGCTCCTGGTGACGGCCATGGCCGGGATGCGTACGGAGGCGGCGGTGCCGGTGTACGTCTCGTACGTGCTGCCGTCCGCCGAGAGCCGGTTGAGGCCGCTGATGGGCGTGGCCGGGCTGAACAGCGTCTGGGCGTTCAACCCCGGTGTGCCGGAGGCCAGTCCGCAGGCGGCGGTGCCGGATTCGGTACGGCTGTAGCCGGTCGGCGTGGTCGTGGTGAACGTGTATGGCGTGCCGTTGGCGACCGTCCAGTACAGCGAGTCGTCCGAGGCTCCGGCGGCGACGGTCCTGGTCCAGGGGGAGCCGCCGCGGCCGGGCCAGGCGACGGTGAAGGTCTGCTGGACGGGGGAGCGGTTGACCAGCGTCACGCGCAGGGCGTGAGTGGCGGGCGGTGAACCGTCGGCGGCGCGCGGGCAGTCCATGCCGACCTGGGAGCCCAGGGCTCCGTCGCAGTTCAGCGTGCCGGACAGGGTGGTGTCCAGGCCCTGGGGCGTGGTGACGCGGAAGGAGTACGCCGTGCCGCTCGCCTTGGTGAAGAACAGGTCCGAGCGGTCGCCCGCCGCGACGGTCGGCGTCCAGGTGCCGTTCCCCGGCCACGTCACGGTGAAGGTGGTGCTCGCGGCGGTCGGATTGGCGAGGGCGACCCGTATACGGCTGCTGACGCAGTCCTGGCTGACGACGGCGGTCTGGGCGCCCGGGGTGGCCGGGTACCCGGGCGTCGCCGTGGCCAGCGGTGCGGCCGCCGCGACGACGACCGTCAGGGGGAGCAGCGTCCGGCGGACCGCCCGCGCCGCTCCCCTCCGGGCCGATCCCCTTCGCGCTGATCGGGCGTACGGAGACACGGGCGGCACGACCGGTACGGACGGCACGGATGCCACGGACAGCACGGGTGCCACGGACGGTACGGGCACATCGGGGGAGGCGGGCGGCAACGGCGGCGGCACAGGGGACTCCTCAGCTCGCGGCGGACACCGCGCTCGACAGGACGTACCTCAGGTCTGACACCTGACGAACGACATCAGATGTCTGCTGTCGAGGGACCCTAGGGCCGGGGTCCGACCCCGTCAAGATCCGGAGCGCCGCCTCGGCGCGATGACCGCACGCTCCCGTGCCTCCGGCGTCCCCGCCTTCCCCTCCGCCGCCGCCCGCGCCTCGGCGATCCGCCGCCGGACCGGCGCGTAGTGGTCGGAGACGGCCGCGGCGAAGGCCGCCGCGTCCCGGTCGCGCGCGGCCTCCACGATCCGGTGGTGGTGGTGGACGGTCTCCACCTCCTCCGCCCTGCTGATCCCGGTGAGCTGCGGGGCCACGACGATGTAGACGTCCCAGAACGCCGCCGAGAGCTGGCCGATCAGTTCGTTGCCGAGCGGCGCGACCAGAAGGGCGTGGAAGGCCCGGTCGGCCTCGACGAAACCGGTCCCGTCGCCGCTGCCGGACGCGTTCATGTCGTCCACCAGCGCGGCGAGGGCGTCCAGGTCGGCGGAGTCGAGCGCGGCCACGATGCGGTCGGCCATCCCGCGCTCGAACAGCTCGCGCATGTCGGCCAGCTCCAGCATGAGCTGCATGTCGTCGTCGCGGTCGAGCATGCCACGGAACGTGAGGCTTTCCACGAGCGCGGACAGTCCGAGGCGGCCGACGTAGGTGCCGTGCCCCCGGCGCACCTCCACGATGTCGAGGACGTCGAGGGTCTTCACGGCCTCGCGGACGCTGGAGCGGCTGGCGTCCAGGGCCTCGCACAGCTCGTTCTCGGTGGGCAGGACGTCCCCCGGACGGAGCCCATTGTCCAGGATGTAACGTTTGATGCCCTCGCTGACCTCGTGCATCAGCAGGCGACGACCCCGTCCGTTGCCCGCATCGCGAGTTCCGTCCACCTCTTGACCCCTCTCGTTCCAACGACTACGGTCCAACCCTATCAGCCATCAGACATCTTATGTCTGATGTTGCACAGAGTGGTCGTCCCACCGGCGTACTCTGGCCGCCCGCGCCCCACTCCCGCCCGCGGAACCGCCCTCCCGGCGTCCGCGGCGGCCCGGCCGGGCACACACCACCGGCCGGGCATACGACGGCCGTACCGCTGGCCGGGCACGCGACGGCCGCACCACCGGCCGGGCGCGCGACGGCCGGTCCGCAGTCCGCCGGGCCCCGCGACCGGCTTCCGCTTCGCCCGTCTCCACCGTCCACCTCATTCCTGCTCACCCCTGCCCGGAGGTTCCCCGTGTCTTCTCGACGGACACCCGCCAGAGTCGATCGCCGCGCATTCCTGCGGTACACCGGCGCGGTCGGCGCTGCCGCCGCCTTCACCGGCACCCTCGCCGCGTGCGGCGGACCCTCCTCGACCAACGCCCCCGACTCCGCGGCCAGCAAGGGGACCGGCGGCGGGACCGGCGGCGCCACCATCACGGCGGGGATCTCGTACGCCCTGTCCACCGGCTTCGACCCGATGACCTCCTCCGGCGCCACCCCGGTCGCGGCCAACTGGCACATCTTCGAGGGCCTGGTGGACCTCAACCCGGTCTCGCTCACCGCCCGCCCCGCCCTCGCCACGGCGCTGCCCGTCCAGGTCGGCCCGACGACGTACCGCGCCACCCTGCGCGACGGGGCCACCTTCCACGACGGCTCCCCGGTCACCGCCGATGACGTGGTCTTCAGCTTCGAGCGCATCCTCGACCCGAAGAACGCCTCGCTGATGGCGCAGTTCCTGCCCTTCCTGCGCTCCGCGCGGGCGGTGGACGCCCACACGGTCGAGTTCGCGCTGAAGTACCCCTTCGCGCTCTTCCCCTCCCGCATATCCGTCGTCAAGATCGTGCCGAAGAAGATCGTCCAGGCCGACGAGAAGGGCTTTGACGCGAAGCCGGTCGGCTCCGGACCGTACGCGCTGGTGTCGGCCACCCGCGAGGACAAGATCGTCTTCAAGAAGTACGCGCGGTACAACGGGCGCTACCCGGCCAAGGCCGAGGCGATGACCTGGAATCTGCTCTCGGACGCCTCCGCGCGGGTCAGCGCCGTGCAGTCCGGCCGGGTCGCGGCCATCGAGGACGTGCCGTACATCGACATGGCCGGCCTCAAGCGCAAGGTCACCGTCGAGTCGGCCGCGTCCTTCGGCAACCTCTTCCTGATGTTCAACTGCGCGAAGAAGCCGTTCGACGACCAGCGGGTGCGCCAGGCCCTGCACTACGCGCTGGACACCGACAAGATCATCGCCACCGCCATGTCGGGCCAGGCCACCCCGGCCAGCGGCTACCTCCAGCCCAGCCACCCCGACTACGTCAAGGCCGCCACGGTCTACGGCCACGACCCCGCCAAGGCCAAGGCGCTGCTCCAGGCCGCGGGCGTCAGCGACCTGAAGGTGACCGTCCTGACCACCGACACCTCCTGGGTGCAGGACATCGCCCCGCTGGTCAAGGAGAGCTGGGACGCCGTCGGCGTCAGGACCACGCTCAGCATCGGCCAGTCCTCCGCCCAGTACGCGAAGATCGACACCGGCGACTTCGACCTCCTCGTCGCCCCGGGCGACCCCTCGGTGTTCGGCAACGACGTCGACCTGCTGATGCGCTGGTTCTACGTCGGGACCTGGCCCGAGACCCGCTACCGCTGGTCGGGCACCGCCCAGGGCAAGCAGGTCGTCTCGCTGCTCGACCAGGCCGCCCGCACCACCGACGACGCGACCCGTACGAAGCTGTGGTCCCAGGTCACCGACATCGTCGCCGAGCAGGCGCCGCTCTACCCGATCCTGCACCGCAAGCTCCCGACCGCGTGGGACGGGCACGCGCTGGCCGGCTTCAGCCCCGTGCCCACCACCGGTCTGTCGTTCCTCGGCGTGTCCCCGGCGTGAGCCGCCAGGACCGGGGCCCGCGCGCCCGGTGCGTGAGCGCCTCGTACCTCCCGCGTACGAGCCGCCCGCGCTCCCCGCGCGGGTCCCGGACCCGCCAGTCGTCCAGGACCTACTGCTAGGAACGCCCGATGTTCGCTTTCCTTCGGCTCGCGCTGCGCCGCGTGGCGATCATGCCGGTGATGATCCTCGGCATCACCTTGCTGGTCTTCGTCGTGCTCCAGTTCTCTCCCGTGGACCCCGCCTACAACGCCCTGGGGGAGAACTCGACGGCCGCCGCCCGCGCGGCGTTCGCGCACGCCAACGGGCTCGACGACCCGCTGCCCGTCCGCTACGCGCACTTTCTGAACCAGTTGCTGCACGGCGACCTCGGCGTGACCGTGCCGCCGAGCCAGCCGGTGGTCGACCGGATCACCGTCGCCTTCCCGCTCACCTTGCAACTGACGCTGCTGGGGCTGCTGATCGCGATCGTGCTCGCCGTCGCGCTCGGCGTGGTCGGCGCGGTGTACCGGGACCGCTGGCCCGACCACGTCTTCCGCGTGGTGTCGATGGCCGGTGTCGCGGTGCCCTCCTTCTGGCTGGGCGTGCTGCTGATCCAGCGGTTCGCCCTGGACAGTTCGCTCTTCCCGACCGGCGGATACGTCAATCCCGGTGACTCCTTCACCGGTTGGCTGCGCTGCATGACGCTCCCGGCGGTCTCGCTCGCGGTCCCGGTCGCGGCCTCGCTCGCCCGGCTCATCCGCACCTCGATGGTCACCGAACTCGACCGCGACTACGTCCGCACGGCCACCGGCAACGGCCTGCCACGGCTGCTGGTCATCCGGTCCGTGCTGCGCAACGCGCTGGTCACCCCGCTCACCGTGCTGGGCGTCAAGGTCGGTTACCTGCTCAGCGGCGCCGTCGTCATCGAGACGATCTTCGACCTTCCCGGCATGGGCAAGCTCATCCTGGAGGGCGTCACCGGCGGCGATGTGGCCCTGGTGCAGGGGACCGTCCTGATGATCGCGCTCGCCTTCCTGGTCGTCAACGTCGTCGTCGACCTGCTCTATCTGCTGGTCAACCCGCGCATCAGGACGGTGTGAGATGTTCCTGTTCACTGGCCCCCAACGCGTCGTCGCCAAGCTGTCGCGTCCCGGCATCCGTTTCCGCGCGCTGCCGCTCGCCGCACGGATCTCGCTCGTCGTCCTGGCCGTCGTGGTCCTGGCCGCGGTGTGCGCGCCGCTGGTCGCGGACAATCCGCTGACCACCGGCATACCCGTCCAACCCCCCGGCTCCCGGCACTGGTTCGGCACCGACCGGATCGGCCGGGACATCTTCGCCCGGGTCGTCTACGGCGCCCGCTACTCGCTGGTGATCGGCCTCGGCTCCACGGCCGTCGCCGTCGTCGTCGGCGCGGTCCTCGGTTCGCTCGCGGCCACCTCGCCCAAGTGGGGCGACGAGTCGGTGATGCGGGTGCTGGACGTCGTCATGTCCTTCCCGCCGATCGCGCTCGCCGCCGTCCTGGTCACCGTCTTCGGCTCCAGCGTGCCCGTCCTGATCTTCACCATCGCCGCGGTGTACGTCCCCTCGCTCGCCCGCGTCGTACGGGCCAACGTCCTCGCGCAGTACGGCGAGGACTACGTCGCTGCGGAGAAGGTCATCGGCGCCCGTCGCGCCTACATCGTGCTGCGGCACGTGGCCGTCAACTGCGCCGCGCCCGTCATGGTCTTCGCCACCGTGCTGGTCGCCGAGGCGATCATCTTCGAGGCGAGCCTGTCCTTCATCGGCGCCGGGGTGAAGGACCCCGAGCCGAGCTGGGGCAACGTGCTCTCGTACGGGCGGCAGATCCTGCTGTCCGGCGGATGGTGGGCCACCCTCTTCCCCGGCCTGGTGCTGCTCGTCACCGTCCTGGCCCTGAACATCCTGTCCGAGGGACTGACCGACGCCTCGGCGGCACCGGGAGCGGCGGCCGGAGCGGCGCCGGAGGCCGTACCCGCGGCGGCGGCCGTATCGGGGGCGGCCGTACCCGCGGCCGCGGCCGGAGTCGCCCCCGCGGCCACCGCCTCCGGTACGGACCGCCCGGCCGGTGACACCGCGCCGCAGGACACGCCGCTTCCCCGCCGGACGCGGGCGGACGACGACGAACGGGCCGCCGCCGTACAGCGCAGCCTCGTCCTGCTCGCCGAACGCATGACGCGGAATCCGCCGCCGCTCGCGGCGGTGCCCGCCACCGCCGCGGAACTGCTCTCCATCCGGGACCTGTCGATCCGCTTCCCCGACCGCTACGGCGACGTGCCGGTGGTCGACGGCATCTCGCTCACCGTCAGGGAGGGCGAGACCCTCGGTCTGGTCGGGGAGTCCGGCTGCGGCAAGAGCATCACGAGCCTGGCCGTCATGGGCCTGCTGGCCCGCAACGCGCGGGTGAGCGGTGCCATCGACTACCGCGGCGAGGACCTGCTCGGCATGTCGCCCCGCCGCCGCAGGGTGCTGGCGGGACCCGAGATCGCCATGGTCTACCAGGACGCGATGTCGTCGCTGAACCCGTCGGTCCTCATCGGCCGCCAGCTCAAGCAGCTCACCTCGCGCGGCGGCACGCAGAGCCCGGCGGAACTGCTCGAACTCGTCGGCCTCTCCCCGGACCGCACGCTGCGCAGCTACCCGCACGAGCTGTCCGGAGGCCAGCGGCAGCGCGTACTGATCGCCATGGCGCTGTCCCGCAGCCCCCGGCTGCTCATCGCCGACGAACCCACCACCGCCCTCGACGTCACCGTCCAGGCGCAGGTCGTCGAACTCCTCACCCGGCTGCGCGACGAACTGGGATTCGCGATGATCCTGGTCTCGCACGACCTCGCGCTGGTCAGCGGGCTCGCCCACCGGGTGGCGGTGATGTACGCGGGGCAGGTCGCCGAGACCGGCGACACCCGGGCGCTGCTGTCCGACCCCGCCCACCACTACACCCGCGGCCTGCTCGGCTCGGTCACCTCGCTGGAGGCGGGCGCCGACCGGCTGCACCAGATCAGCGGCGTGGTGCCCGCGCCGCGCCAGTTCGGCGCCGGATGCCGCTTCGCCTCCCGGTGCGGCGCGGCCACCGAGGTGTGCGGGACCCGCGCCCCCGAGCTGACGGGGCGGCCGGCCCCGGCGACGGACCCGCGCGCCGCAACCGCCGTGTCCCCCCTGCCCGCCGCGGCGCACGGCGTCGCCTGCCACCACGCGGCCGAACCCGTACTGCTGCAAAGGAGCGGACGATGATCCGCGTCGAAGAGGTCCACGTCAGGCACCGGGCGCGCGGCGGCGGCCTGTTCCGGCACGACGCCGTGCACGCGCTGACCGGGGCGTCGCTGACGGTGGAGCGCGGTGAGATCGTCGGCCTGGTCGGTGAGTCCGGCTGCGGCAAGTCGACGCTGGCGCGGGTGCTGACCGGTCTGCAACGGCCGACCGAGGGCCGGGTCATGTTCCGCGGCGAGGATCTGTGGGAGCTGCCGGCGGCCAGGCGCCGCCAGGAGTTCGGCGCGTCGGTCGGCGTGGTCTTCCAGGACCCGTCCACCGCCCTCAACCCGCGGATGCCGGTCGGCCGCATCCTGCGCGACCCGCTGGACGTGCACCGGCGCGGCACCCCGCGCGCCCGCGAACAGCGGGTGACGGAACTGCTGGAGCTGGTGGGCCTGCCCGGGCACACCCGGCAGGCGCTGCCGGGACAGCTCTCCGGCGGGCAGCGCCAGCGGGTCGCCATCGCCAGGGCGCTCGCGCTGGAACCCGAGCTGATCGTCGCCGACGAACCGACCAGCGCCCTCGACGTCTCGGTCCGCGCGCAGGTGCTCAACCTGCTGATGGACCTGCGGTCCCGGCTCGGCCTCGGCATGGTCTTCATCTCGCACGACATCCAGACGGTGCGCCACCTGTCGGACCGGCTCGCGGTCCTCTACCTCGGGCGGATCGTGGAGGAGGGCCCGGCCGCCCAGGTGTCGGCCGCGCCCGCCCACCCGTACACCCAGGCGCTGTTCTCCGCCACACCGAGCCTGCTGGGTACCACCGAGCGGATCGTGCTCAACGGCCCCGTGCCGTCGGCCACCCACCCGCCCTCCGGCTGTCCGTTCCGCACCCGGTGCTGGAAGGCGGACGACACCTGCGCGACCGCCTTCCCCGCCGCCACACGGGACGGCGACCACCAATGGCACTGCGTACACCCCAGGACCACCGCGGCGGCGACCGCCGCGCACCACGGCACAAGGAGCACTTCGTGATTGCCCGTACACCCCGGTTCTCCGGCGTCGTCCCGCCCGTCGTCACCCCGCTGACCGACGACGGCGCGGTGGACGTCGCGTCGCTGGAGCGCGTGGTCGGCCACCTCATCGGCGGCGGTGTCGACGGCCTGTTCGCGCTGGGGAGTTCTGGCGAGGTCGCCTATCTCACCGACGAGCAGCAGGAGACGGTGCTCGACGTGGTGGTGAAGACCGCGGGCGGCCAGGTGCCGGTGCTGGCGGGCGCCATCGAGACCACCACCAACAAGGTGCTGGAGCGCGCCCGTACTGCCGTCGCGCGCGGTGCCAGCGCGGTCGTCACGACTGCCCCCTTCTACACCCGCACCCATCCCACCGAGATCGACCGGCACTTCCGGACGGTCGCGGCCTCGATCGACGTGCCGGTACTCGCCTACGACATCCCGGTCTGCGTCCACAGCAAGCTCTCCCGGCAACTGGTCGGCGCACTGGCCGCCGACGGGGTGCTGGCCGGGGTCAAGGACTCCAGCGGCGACGATGTGACATTCCGTCAACTCATCCTCGACACCAGGGACGTGCCGGACTTCGCGCTGCTCACCGGGCACGAGGTCGTCGTGGACGCGATGCTGCTCGGCGGCGCGCACGGCTCGGTCCCCGGCCTCGGCAACGTCGACCCGCACGGCTACCGGCGGCTGCACGACGCCGCGGCGCGCGGCGACTGGACGGCGGCCCGCGCCGAACAGGACCGGCTGGCCCGGCTCTTCGACATCGTCGCCGTCGCCGACCCGGCCACCGCGTCCGGTACGGCGTCCGGCCTCGGCGCGTTCAAGACCGCGCTGACGCTGCTCGGCGTCATCGCCCGCAACACCGTCAGCCCGCCGATGCGCCCGCTCACCGACGCCGAGACCGGCCGTATCGGCGCGATCCTGGAGCAGGCGGGCCTGCGATGACGCTGCTCGCCGGAGTCGACATCGGCGGGACCAAGACGGCGGCCGCCCTGGTCACCCCCGAGGGCGTGCTGCTCGACCGCGCCACCCTGCCCACCCCGGCGCGGCAGGGCCCGGCCGCCGTGCTGGACACCGCGGCCCGCGCGGTGACCCTGCTCGGCAGGCCCGTGGACGCCGTCGGCGTCGGCAGCGCGGGCGTCATCGACCCCGGTACCGGCCGGGTGCGGTCGGCCACGTCCGCGCTCCCCGGCTGGGGCGGCACCGACCTGCGCGGGCTGCTCGCCGCCCGGCTCGGCCTGCCGGTCGGCGTCGACAACGACGTCAACGCCCATGCGCTCGGCGAGCATTGGCGCGGCGCCGCCGCCGGGCACGCCTGCGTGCTGCTCCTCACGGTCGGCACCGGCGTCGGCGGCTGCGTCCTGATCGACGGACGCGTCCACCACGGCGCCGGTGGCGCGGCGGGCGAGGCCGGTCACCTGCCGGTGCCCGCCGCGGCCGGGCTGCCCTGCCCCTGCGGGGGCGTCGGACACGTGGAGGCCGCGGCGTCCGGACCGGCGATGACGGCGGCCTACCGCGAACTGGCGGGCGCGCGGCCCGGATACGGGACGGGCGCCGCGCCCGCGACCCTCCGCCTCGTCAACTCCCGCGCGCAGGACGGCGATCCGACGGCGCTCACCGTCCTGCGCGCAGGCGCCACCGCGCTCGGCGAAGCCGTCGGCGGCCTCGTCAATGTCCTGGCCCCCGACCTCGTCCTCCTCGGCGGCGGGGTGAGCCGCTGCGGACCCGTCTGGTGGGACACCCTGCGGACGACCGTCGCCTCCCACCTGGTCCCGGCCGTCGCCGGGACCCCGCTGCGGGCGGGCTCGCTCGGCGACGACGCCGCGCTGTACGGGGCCGCGCTCCTGGGACGGGAGGCGCTGGCGTGAACGTCCGTGAAGATCAACCGACTTCGGGCGGTCGGCCCACGTCGGCCGCCGACCCCGGCGGCGTCCTGGAACGGCTGCGCGGCCGGCTCGTCGTCTCGTGCCAGGCGTATCCGGGGGAGCCGCTGCGCGACCCGCTGATCATGCGTCAGATGGCGCTCGCCGTCCGGGAAGGCGGCGCGGCCGGTATCCGGGCGCAGGGCCTCGACGACCTGCGCGCGATCCGCGCGGTCACCGACGTCCCCCTCATCGGCCTCTGGAAGGACGGCACTTCGGGCGTCTACATCACCCCGACCGAGCGGCACGCCCTCGCCGTCGCCGCGACCGGCGCGGACATCGTCGCGGTCGACGCCACCTTCCGCCCGCGCCCCGGCGGCGAGACCCTGGAACGTACCGTCACGGCCGTGCACCGCGCGGGCCGCCTGCTCATGGCCGACGTCTCCAGCTACGAGGAGGGCGTCGCGGCGGCGGACCTCGGCGCGGACCTGGTCGGCACCACGCTGTCCGGCTATACGGGCAGCGGCCCGCACCCGGACGGTCCCGACCTCGCCCTGGTCGCCCGCCTCAGCGCGGACCTGTCGGTCCCCGTCGTCGCCGAGGGCCGTGTCCACACCCCCGCCCAGGCCCGGTCGGCCCTCGCCGCGGGAGCCTTCACGGTCGTGGTCGGCACCGCGATCACCCACCCGACGACGCTGACCCGGTGGTTCGCCGAAGGGCTCGGAGCACAGCGGCAGTTGGGGTGAATGCCCTCT
Source organism: Streptomyces sp. NPDC093221 (assembly GCF_044753885.1). Classification (NCBI taxonomy): domain Bacteria; kingdom Bacillati; phylum Actinomycetota; class Actinomycetes; order Kitasatosporales; family Streptomycetaceae; genus Streptomyces; species Streptomyces sp. NPDC093221. Next base: position 796,886 of record NZ_JBIVOA010000001.1, read on the forward strand.
GCCGCGACGGCGCCCCCCGGAACTCTCGGAGGGCGCCGTCGCCGCGACGGCCGGGCCGGGCGCCTGGAACGGGTACGAGTTCAGCACCAGCGTCGCCGTGTCCGGCTTGTCGGGGCTGGTGAACGCGTCGACATCGGCGATGTTCGCCGCCGGGTCGGCCGCGACGGACGGGGAGCCGATGTGAGCGGGACGGTGCGGCCGGACGGTTCAGCGGGCGGCGCGCGCGGGGCGGGGAAGGCGTTCGTACACCGTCAACCGCCGTCCGTGGACGCGGACATCGGCCACCGGGGTGAAGTACGCCAGCAGGACCCGCATCTTCATCCGGTCCTGCGCCGCCGTCAGAGGGCGGGCGATCCAGGGGACGTCGGTGACCAGCAGAATGCGGTCCCGCGCGAGCATCGCCGTACGGATGCGGGCCGGGGCCGCCTCCAGGCCCTTCAGCGTTCCGGAGCGCTCCGGGGTCTCGGTCAGCGCTATGTCGTGCAGGCCGGAGAAGGCGCCGGGGGAGACGGATTCCGTGTCGCGGCGGGCGGAGGGGATGAAGAGGACGGCGTTGCCGGGGCGCTTGAGCCGCTGGACGTCGGAGGCCACGGCCATGACGTCGTCGACCCGGCTCTTCGGCGAGCGCTCGGCGAGCGACTGCGGGATCAGCGCCACCGTCGCGAGCGCGACCGCCACGGGGACGATCCACGCGGACGCGCGCGGGAAACGGGGCCGGGCGGCGCGCACCGCGGCGCCGATCGCCGCGCCGATGAGCAGCGCGAGGCCCAGCATGCTGAAGAGCACATAGCGGTCGAGGAACAGCGGCTGGAACAACGACACGCAGACCAGGCCGAGTTGCGGCACCGCGAGCAACGGCAGCCCCACGGCGGCGGCGGACAGCCGGTCCGTACGGGGCCCGTGCGTACGGGGCGCGTGCGCATGAGGCCCGTCCGTACGAGGCGCGTCCGTACGAGGCGCGTCGGACCGGGGTGGGGCGATACGAGGCGCGCCGGTACGAGGTGGGGCGATACGTAAGACGTCCGTACGGGCGCGGCCCGCGATACGGCGGCCGGACACCGCCGCGCAGACGCCGCCGATCAGCACCAGCACCCCGGGCCCGATCAGCATGTGCCAGGTCAGCGGCGGAATCCAGGACACCTGCGCCGACTGGCCCCGGCTGAAGAGGGCCAGCGGAGTGACGGCCAGGACGGCGACGGCGGAGGCGGCCGTCCAGGCGGCCCACGTACGGCGGTCGGCGGCCCGGGACCAGAGCAGTGTGGCCAGGTGCGCGGGGAGGATCAGGAGCGAGAACCAGTTCAGCAGCCCGCAGACGAGGACGGCGCCGCCGTATCCCGCCCAGCGCCACGCGCGGCGGCGCGGTCCGGTGTCCTCCTGGAGCGCGGCGACCAGCAGCAGGGTCGACACCCCGGCCCCTGCGGCGACCAGCGCGTACGGCCGCCCCTCCTGGAGGTAGAACTGCACGGCGGGCAGCAGCCCGAACGCCAGCCCGCCCGCGAGGCCCGCGGCGGGACCGGCCAGCCGCCGCCCGATGAGCGCGACGCAGGTGGCCGCCACCGCGCCGGCCAGCACCGAGGGCAGCCGCAGCGTGGTCGTGTGGGGTCCGAACACGCTGAACAGGGCGTGCATCAGCAGGTAGTAGAGGCCGTGCACGACGTCCACGTGGTGCAGCATGCGCAGGATCTCGGGGGTCGACCGCCCGGCCACCTGCCAGGTGGCCGCCTCGTCACGCCAGACGGTGTGCTGCCGGGAGAGTCCCCAGAGGCCGAGGGCGAGAGTCCACAGCGGCGGAATCAGCCAGATCAGCATCGCCCGACTCGGTAAAGATGCCCGAGAGGCCGTGATGGTTGCTTTGAATCCCGAACGGCTTTGTATCGAACGGGATTTGCTGTCGGTGGACGTCAAAGAGGCACCCGAGGCAGGTTGTTGAATTGTGAACCGCATGGAGGAAGCGTGATCGACACCCACTGATGGCGGTGACACGCATCCTACTCCGGCGCGCGCGGCGGACTTTCGGAACGTCATTTCTCCGCGCGCGCACCGCTCGAAATGGCCGTCGGCACAGTGGTCGGAACGTTGTTCGGCGCGTTGTTCGGTACGTTGTTCGGCGCGGCGGCCGATGCGGCGGTCGATGCGGGCGCGGGTACGGCCTGCCGGGGGGATGCCGGTGCGGCCCCTGCCCCCGGTGCGGCCCCCGCGCCCCTCCCCACCGCGAACACGTTGTCGCAGCGGTCCCGCACGCCCGCGTCGTGCGTGGCGATCACCACCGCGCACCCCGACCGGCTCAGCTCCCGCAGAATGTCCACCACCACAGCCGAGTTGGCGTCGTCGAGCGCGCCCGTCGGCTCGTCCGCCAGCACCAGCGCCGAGCGCTGGACGAGCACGCGCGCCAGCGCGACCCGCTGCTGCTCACCGCCGCTGAGGTGATGGACCGTCTCCTTGCCGCGCCCCGCGAGGCCGACCCGCTCCAGGGCCTCGGCGATCGCGGGCCCTGCCTTGCCGCGCAGCAACGGCCTCGGCCTGGCCGCGACTTCGAGATTCTGCTCGACGGTCTCGCTCTCGATGAGCGCGTAGTGCTGGAAGAGATATCCGAGGGTGTCGCGGCGGAATTGCCGGATGTCGCGGCGGCCGAACCGCGTGATGTCCTTCCCCTCGTACCGGATGGCACCGGACGTCGGGCGGTCGAGCAGACCGAGGCAGTTGAGGAGGGTCGACTTTCCCGATCCGCTGGGACCGACGAGAGCCAGCATCTCGCCGCGCTCCACGGTGAGGTTGACGTTGTCCCACAACGTGCGGGAACCATAGGACTTCGAAAGACTCTCGATCTCGATCAGCTTCGTCATGACAGGCACACTCCTGCTCGGTGGAGGAATTCCGTGGGCGCGGCCGGCTCAGGTCCCGGTCGCGCCCTCCTTCACGATGCGGCGGTGGAAGTAGGCGAGGGCGAGCAGCACGGCGGCCAGTTCGAAGACGACCAGACCGCTGATGACACCGAGGTCGAGCGCGGTCAGCCGGGTCGGCTCGAAGGTCGCGGGCTCACCGGCGGCGGCCAACTGCCGCAGGTGCTGGCGCTGTTGCCACGTCTGGAACGGCACCCGGGTCGCGAAGATCACCGCGATGGCCACCTCGACGGCCAGGAGGAAGCGGTGCGAGGCGACGTACCGCCAGCCGCTGACGTGCTGGGCGAAGATGCTCTGCGCGTTCTTGCGGGCGTAGATGAGGCAGACGCCGACCGCGGCGATGAGGAGCACCATCGCGGCGATGACCAGGTTGAAGATCTGGACCCGGAGTTCGGTGAGCGCCTTCCTGAGGTCGAGGGCGGTCTTCTCGCCCACCGGACTCATGGAGTTCACGTAGTCCTGGAGGTGTTCCGCGCGGATGCCCGCGGTCACGTCGGCGGGGTCGGGGAAGACGACTCCGGCCTGTGTCGCGATGGCGGTGTAGGCGTCGTCGGTGAGGAAGCGCGATCCGTTGGGGACGACGATGACGACCGGGTCGCGCACCATGGAACGGTCCTCGGCCGCGTCGTGGCCCGAACGGTATGAATACTCACCGGTGTTGTAGCCGAAGACGCGCTGGCCGCCGCGGGCCGCCGAGACCTTTATGGGGACGCGCCCGGTGAGGTCGGGGTCGATGATCGCCTCGGCGGCCTTGGTGATCGCGGGGGTGTCCGACGCGAGCGTGTCGGGGATCAGCAGCCGTACCGCGCGGGCGTCCGCGGCCGTCGCGCTCCCGGCCTGCGACGCGTAGCGCCGCCCCGCCGGGTCGACCATCGGCTGCCGTGCCAGATAGGTGTCGTTGACGACGAGGATCTCGCCGGAGGGCAGGTGCTCACCGGGCGCGGACATCTGGAGGTCCCGCCGCCCGGCCACGATCACCTCGCCCCGCGCGTCGGCTCTGCGCAGCCACGGCCCGACGTGCTGGTCCAACTGGTCCATGTGCATGGCGAATGCGCCGCTGAGCCGGATCGACACGGCGTCGCCCACCGCGTGGTACGCGTCCCGGTTGTCCTCACGGGTGAGAACGTCGCGGCTCGCGAGCGTGGCGTTGGTGGCGATGCTGAGCGCGAGCAGCAGCGCCGGGACACGGACCAGGTAGACGCTCAAGGACGCGGCGCGGGACGGGAGTTCGCCCTTGAGCGCGGGCAGGACGCCGACCTTGAACGTCAGCGCGAGCGCCGCCGCGTGCGCGGCCAGGACGACGGCGGCCAGCAGGACGGCGAGGACCGCGGCCACCGCGGCGAACAGGCCGAGCCACGCGAGGCCGTTGTAGAGGCCGAGGAAGGTGAGGACCGCGGCCGCGACGACGGCGGCCGACAGCGGCCAGAAGACCGCGAGCCGCCGCAGGTCGCGCAGCAGGATGCCGGTGAAGGACATGCCCTGCATGCGCAGTACGCCGTACGCCCGCGCGTTGAGCAGCACGCTCGCGCCGGTCATCGTCAGCGCCGCGAGGGCGACGACGTAGAAGGAACGGAAGAGCGAGTCGTTCTTGTACCGGTCGATCAACCCCCGTGCGGACAGCGGGTGGCTGACCTCGACCGTCATGCCGAGGTGCGTGAACTCCAGCCGCAGGGCGTCGGCGGCGCCCGCCGGCCCGAAGACGTAGTACGTGCCGCGCGGGTCGAGTTGGCCGACGTCGGCGAGCGGGTGCACGCGGGTGGTGAAGTTCTCGCTGAACGCCGGGTAGCCGTGGTCCAGCCACTTCGCGGTCCGCGTACCGGTGCCGCCGGGCGCGAGGTACAGGTGGCGGACCGTGTCGGGGTTCTTGAGGTCGGGCACCTCGCGCGCGACCCCGACCCCGTGCCGCGCCGCGAACGACTCGACGGCCTGGACGACGTGGGGCGCGCTCGTCGATCCGTCGGAGTCGAGCACGTCGACCATGGCGGAGTTGCCCAGCACCCCGTCCTCGTCGAGTCCGCGCACGAAGAGGAAGGCCAGGACGGCGGAGAAGGCCAGAAGGGCGGCGTGGACGACTCGAATACCGCGATGCAGCATGGTGATTCCTCGGTTGAGGGCGCTCGGGAATTCAGACGGGCGTGACGGCGTGACGGCGACGTACGGTGTACCGGCTGTTCACGGCTTACCGCTTACTGCTTACGGCTACGGCTACGGCTACGGCTACGGCTACGGCTACGGCTCACGGCGGGCGCGGGAGGGGCGAGCGGCCGTGGAGGCGGTGACGTCCCCGCCTCCACAACCGCGCCGGATCACCCGGCCGTTACCACCCGGCGGCTACCACCCGGCGGCTACCGCCCGACCGGTACCGCCCGGCCGGTCAGCCATGACCGGCCCCCTCGCTGACGGAGGGTCAGCAGGACGGGTTGTAGTAGTAGCTGACCGAGTTGCCGTTCAGCCCCGCGGAGGCCAGGGACCATACGCCCTTGGCCGTGCAGCCGCTGCCGAACACGACGGTGCCGATCTTCACCGACGACGCGTGCTTGTTCGTCGGGTGCTTGTAGTTCGACCACGCGGTGTTGGCGCCGTGGTCGTAGCTCCACTTGCCGCCGCCGACGTCGACCGAGGTGGCCAGGGCCGGCGTGGCGGCGGCGAAGCTGAGGGCGACAGCGGCGACGGCGACCTTAATTCCGGTTTTCTTGTTCATGAATGAACTCCGCTTTCTCGTGGGCTTGATCGGACGAGGCAGAACCCTGGCACACATTCAGTTGCACTGGCAACCATGAAATTGCGCTCCGGAAATTGCCTGTCGCGGGCGGGTCGGAACGGTCCGCCCATGCCTGAATCCACCGGCGTCAGCGGGCGGCGACGGCGGTGGTCGGCAGGCGAATGGGAAGCGGGAATTCCGCACCGCGCGATGTCCGGCCGCGGGCCGGATTTCGGGCGGTACGGGGTACGTGGACGCCCGGCGCGGGCGGGCGGGCGCCGGTGCGGACGGCGACGCGTCAGGCGGTCGCCGCTGCGGCCCCGTACCGTCTCACGTGCTGCGCTGCGCCGATGGTCGGTCTTCTGATCCCACGCATGTGTGCTCCCCCGTGCCGGTGCCGGGTGGTCCGCGGCAACCCGGCCGACGATAGGCGCGGATCCGGCCGACCTCGAATCCCGTACCGAGGCTTGGCGCGTTCTCGGCGGTATGCGGCTTGAATCAGATCCGGGAAACGGCCCTCAGGCGCGGAATTCCGGATTCAACTTGATTCACGCTGCAAGTAAGGTGCGGCATTCCGTTTTCCGCGAAGTACGGCTATCCGGAACGGTGTTGCGGGAATGTCAGACCGCTCCCGCGAAACGCATTCGGAATCCTCACGGCGCGCTGTGTCGCGGGGGACGAGGCGGGCGGCCTCAGGGCAGGAGGCGGGCGAAGACGACGATGTTGTCGAGGTAGGTGTGGCCGGTGAAACGGCCGCCGCAGGTGATCAGGCGGAGTTGGGGGTCGGGGCGCGGGGCGTAGACGGCCTCGGTAGGGAACGCGTCCTTGGCGTAGCTCCGGACGGACGTCACCTGGAAGCGGACGGTCCGGTTGTCGTCGAGGGTGACGCGGATGACGTCGTTGACCCGCAGGAGTGAGAGACGGGAGAAGACGGCGGGGCCGCCGGGGGAGTCGACGTGGCCGACGAGCACGGCGGGGCCGGGGGCACCGGGGACCGGGCCCGCGTCGAACCAGCCCGCCCGGCTCGGCCGCGAGGGGGTGTCCAGGGCGCCGGAAGGGGTCAGGCCGAGCGGTTCGAGCGGGGTGTCGACGTCGATGGCCGGGATGGCGAGCGCGCGGGGCCGGGCGTCGGTCGCCTCCGTCGGGGCCACGGGCCGGCTGACGACCCGGCCCGGCTCGGGGGCGACCGCCCCGACGGCGGCGCGCGCGTGGCCGGAGCCCGGCCGCGTCCCCAGATTCGCGGCGAGGCCGACGGCGCCGCCCGCGACCGTCACCACTCCGAGGACGGCGAGCGCCCCGGCCGCTCCCCGATGACGCGGCCGGGGCCGTGCGTGTCGCGGCGCCATGACGCCGCTCAGCCGCGCCGCAGTCGGCGTACCGACAGCACCAGCAGGCCGGAGCCGATGACCAAGGCGGCTCCCCAGCCGACCAGTTGGGGCGTACGGGAGCCCTCGGCCGCCGCCTTCCGCTGGTCGAGACCGCCGAAGCCCGCGTCCACGCCGCCGTGGGGCTGACGGCTCGGCCCCGCGGAGTCGGTGAGGTCGAGCAGGCCGGGCGCGGAGCCGGTGGAGGACAGGACGACCAGCGTGTGCGTGCTGCGGCCGGTCAGTTGGACGGTACGGGAGGTCGTCGCGGCCCCGGCCGAGACCCGTACGGTCGTGCTGCCCGCGGACACCGTGCGGTACGGGGTCGAGGCGGGGAAGCGCAGCGAACCCTGGTTCAGCGCGGCCACGTGGACCGCGACGGCGGGCTGGCTCAGCGACGCCTGGATGACCCGTACCGCCGCCTGGCCCTGCGGGGCCGACAACTGGTCGGAGAGCGTGCGCAGTTGCAGCGCCGAGTTCGGGCCGAGCCCGGCGACGGTGTACGCGCGGCCCTGCACGACCCGCACGGTCGAGGAGATGACCGGCGACACCGACGCCGGGTCGCCCGCCTTGCGCATCGCGACCGTGTACTGGCCGGTGGCGACCGACTCGTACGGCGAAGCGTGCCCGTACGACACGCTTTTGAGCACCATCGCGGCCTTCGATCCGCCGAAGGGGTAGAGGTAGACGTCCACCGGCGGCGTACCGGGCGAGAAGTGCGCCAGCCGCAGCCAGCCGCCGGACCAGGCGGGAGCAGCCGACGCACCGGCCGCGGCCGGGCCCGCCAGCACCGCGGCGCTGAGCGTGAGAACGGCGGCGGCGCCGAGCGCGGCGGACCGCGACGAGGATCTGGACGACGGTCTGGACGACGATCCGGTGCGCGCGGTCGCCCGCGGGAAAAGCCTCATGCGAAGTCCTTCTGACGGGCGGATGCGCCGATTGGTCCGGCGTTCAGGGGCGGGGGCGTGGTCTGGGCCTGCGTCGGTGCGGGCCGGGGTCGGGCCGTCTGACGGGCGGGTGTGCCGGCCGGCTCGGGGTTCGGGGGCGGGTTCGGGTGCGGGGCCTGTGTCGGGGCGGCTCGGGGCCGGGCCGCCCAACGGGGTGGGCCGGTCGGTTCGGCGTTCACGGTCGAGCCGGGGGCCGGTACGGGGTCGGCTTCGGCGTCCACGGTCGAGGTCCGGGTTCGGGCCGGGCCCGGAGGGCGGCCCGTGCGGGGGCGATGCGGCGTTCACGACGGCGAGTTGGCGCTGACGAGACCGTCGGGCGCGGGCTGGTCGTACAGCACGGTCAGGACGGCGGGGGTTCCGGCGCCGCCGGTACGCGCCGCAGTCCGCAGCGGGCGGTAGGGCGGCTGCTGGGCGTCGACGAGGGCGCGCAGCGCGGCGGCCTGCGGTCCGCTCCCCGTGGCCGGGGTGCCGTCCACGCGCCAGATCGCCACGCCGCCGCGCGGGACGTCGGCACCGGCGCCGGGCGCGGGCGCGTCGAAGGACGCGACGGTGAGGGTGTGACCGCTGCTGAGGACGGCGAGCAACGCGCAGACGCGCAGGTCGACATGACCACCCGTCAGAAGCGCGCGCGTGCCGCCCTGGAAGGTGATCCGCTGGTTGGCGGCGAGCGCCGCCCCCGAGAAGCGCCGCTCCGCGCGGTCCGCGGCGGCCACGCGCTCGTACGCCGTACGCCCGGCGTGGGCGATCGGCAGCACCTCGGCGCGCTGCGCGTCGGCCGCCGCGTCCGTCCCGCTGCCGCTGCCGGGCCCGTCACCCGCCTCGTCCCCCGCCTCGGTCCCGTCACCCTCACCCCCGCCGAACACGGCGAGCGGCTGCGGGCCGGTCAGATCCCGTAGCGCGTCCCCCGCCATCGCGCGCAAAGGGCCGGTGACGACGGCGACATCGGCGCCGAGCAGCTGCTGCGGAGAGGAGGTGACGGTGAGCGTGGAGCCCGCGGGGAAGCCGTGCGACACGAGCGCGGCGCAGACGGCGACGTCGCAGGCGACGACGTGGGTGGGGCCGATGTGCCCGGCCACCCAGGCCGCGACGGCGTCGCGGATCGGCGGCGGCGTGGACGGGGAGACCGACGCGGAAGACGACGCGGACGACGACGCGGACGACGACCCGGACGCGGACGCGTTCGGATCGACGGCCGCCGTCGGCCGGTCGGAGCCCTCGGTCCCGGACCCGGTCCCGGAGCCGCCGCGGTCGCGCAGGACGACCACGGCCGCCGCGGACACCACCGCCAGGACGAGCACGGTGACCGCGAGCGCCCGGCCCCGGTGCCGCCGGGCGGCCTGTTCGCCGGGCGCGGCCGGCGCCTTCGGCCTCAGCCCGAGGTGGCGCCGGACGAAGGACCGCAGGGTGTTCCAGTAGATCCGGAGCCAGGACGGCTCGTCGGGGCCGCCGGGTCTGGGAGGTTCACCAGGCCCCGACGGCCCCCCGCCCCCGGACGGTCCCGCGGCCTTCCCCTCCCGGGCCGCGGGTTCGAGCCCCGGCACCAGGCCGGGCGGCAGGCCGAGCGCCGGTCCCGGCGGCCGTGGCCGCCGTACCGGTGTGCGGGGCTCGAAGAAGTTCTGCGACATGGACCGCTCACGGGTTGGAAGGGGAACGGCGCCCGCGCGGCGGTGACGACCGCCGCCCGGACGACCGGGACCGGGGCGTCACGGGCTGGTGCCCGCTTCCGCGAAATCGGCCTCCCCCCTGAGGAAGCCGACTCCGCAGCGCCTCGGAGCGAAAGGAATCCAGCCCGAATATCAGCACACTTGAACGAAACTGACAAGCCCTCTCACTTTCCGTTCAATCTCGGACACGGAGTGAATCCCGAATATGCCCGCTGCGATCAAACATGCTGGTCAGCGCGGCGAGAGTGGTGATGATCATTACGGTGATCCTTTTACTCGCGAGTAATTCACTCACGCACCACAAAGCTCATCGGGAGCGTCCCGGTATTCGGGCACGACAAATTCCGGACGCGGGCTGAATGCGCAGAAATTCAGCAGATCCCGCGGTCCGGAAACGACACCTCCACAGCTCAGTGGAGGTAAGCGGCAGGCCCGGTCCTTCCCGTACGACGACCACACGGAGACGCTCTCCTGCCCCGTATTCGGAGCCGCTCCGGCCGCGGATGGGTCGCCGGCCAGGATCAGTCGGGGAGCACGACGGTTCGCCGTGCGGCGGCGATCAGGGCCCGCCCGATGTCGGCCTCCGGCTCGCTCGCGGCGGTGAACCGGCCGGTCTGGACGCCGTGCACGGCCAGGAACACCGTGTCTACGTGCGGCGACTCGATCGTGGCGAGCGGCAGGCTGCCGACGTGCACGCGCCGCAGCACCCCCCGCTCGTGGAGCGAACGCGAGCTGCGCCGCCCGTGCCTGCGCCTCCCCGAGATCCGGGCCTCCACGCTCGCCGACGAGGGCGTGGCCCTGGGCGCCCTGCGCCTGGCCCTGGACGAGGTCGACCACCGCCTGTTCGGTACGGGCCTGTCCGCCCCCCTTCCGCCGCGCCGCCACTGACCCCGGAACCCCGGCTCGTGTTGGTCCGAGCCGGGGTTCCCCCGGAGGTCTCGCGCGCCGAAGGTCAGACGCGGTCGGCGACGATCATCAGGTACTGGAAGCTGCCGTTCTTGTACGCGGTCAGGAAGGCGTCCTCGACTCCGGTGACCAAGTGGTCGGCGGATTTGCGCAGTTCCCAGTACGGGATGGTCGCGGCCGTCAGGTCCTCGACGTGGGTGGGCACCAGCCGGTGCTTGGCCATCGCCTGGAAGTACGCCGAGCGCGGGTGGATGTCGCAGATGTAGTGGGCGTTGATCAGGGACACCTCGCGGGACGCGCGCCCGTACGTGTCGTTGTAGCAGCCGGTGATGACGACGTAGCGACCGCCGCGGCGCAGCAGCCGGGCGTGCTCGGCGAAGAGCAGGTCCAACTCCACGTACATCGTCGACTCGTTGTTCCACGACGCGGCGTAACCGCCGGTCTGGAAGCCGGTGTCGAGCATGTTGCGGTGGTGGTAGCGGACCTTGCCGTCGATACCGCGCGCCCGCGCCTGCTCATTGGCGAAGTCGGCCTGCTTGGTGGAGAGCGTGACGCCGTCGGCGTGGCACTGGTAGCGCAGATTCGCGGTGACGCTGCCGCCGCCGCGCCCGCAACCGGCGTCGAAGACCCGGTCCTCGGGGCTCAGCGGGCCCAGGTGCTTGGCGAGGAGTTCGGCCTGGGCGTGTTCGAGCCGGTGCAGTTCCGTGGTGATCAGGTCCCGGCGCCTGGCGGGGTCCGTCTCGTCGAGTACGGACCAGTCCACGTCGCCGACACCGTAGTGGTGGTGGTACAGGTCGTCGATCCTGCCGAGTTCGAGGTTGACCGGATTCTGTTCGGCGTTCCAGTAGTCCGCGACGCGGGTCTGGTACGTGGACTGGGCCGGAACCGGTGCCTTGGCGACGCCGGGGTGCGAAATGGTCAACGCTGACTCCTCTTGGTACTGGGATCGGTCATCGTGCCGTGGAGCGGGTGAAGCGGCCTGCGCCTACCAGTAGTTGGGCAGGCGGTATCGGTGGGTGTTGGTCGCGTGCCATTCGTGGTTGCCGGCCACCCAGTCCGACAGCCCGCGTGCGTACCGCGCGACCAGCGGTGACGTCGCCGACGCGGCGGCGGCCTCCTCCTCGAAGGAGCCCATGATCCGGTTGTGGATCTCGACGCTCTCCAGATAGGCCGCCTTGAGTCCGCATCCCTCGTTTGCGGCCACGACCTGCGGCAGATTGAGGTGCGTCGGGTCGCCTTCCAGCTCCTTGGTGAAGGAGTAGAGGTCGTTGACGATGGTCGTCGCGTTGCAGGCCAGCGCCGTGATCCGCTGGATCTCCGGCCGCGCGTAGACGGCCTCGGGCAGCTCGTACCCGTCGACCGCGTCGATGATCGACAGGCAGGGGCGGAAGTTGTTGAACTGCCGCATCACCAGGTATTCCCACACCTGCGGGACGAAACGCTTCTCCGCCCAGGCGGCTTCGGCGAGATAGCCCAGGTGCAGCCGGGCGATGTCGTGCATGAAGCGGGTGGTCTGGCTCGGGGTGGCGAACTCCGCGTAGTCCCTCATCGCCCAGTGGTACGAGCGCAGGGGCCCGTCCGCCTGCATGCCGAGCCGCCACTGTGCCTCGGACTCGGGCGTGCCGTGGTGCGGGTCGATCGCCGACTGGGCCATGAGCAGCGGCCCGCCGAGGCCCTGGTGGGAACCGCCTCTTCCCTCCTCCTCCTCGCAGTAGCAGGAGTCCACCAGGTTCTCGGCGAGCAGCAACTCGCCCGCGACGGTGAGCCGTTCGAGGTCGGCGGCGCCCGGATGCTGGAGCACCACGGCCCGGCCGAACTGGAATCCCGCGAAGTCCCCGTTCCACGCGGGCGGGAACAGGTCGAGGCCGCGCGCCCACTCCTCGAGCCGCCGGTCCACCTCGTCGACCTTCGCCTGGTCCACGGGCGGCGCGGGCTGGTACCTGAGACCGGGAACGGCCCCGGTGCGCCGGGCCTTGAGCGTCCGGGTGAGGTTCTGCGGACCGGGCAGTTGCCGGGGGACGGTCGGGGTGACGGCGGCCACCGCGGTGGCCGCCGCCCGCGACACGTCCGTGTCCGGGGGCGCGCCCGTCGCGTGGTCCACGCTCGGCCCGGTCACTCGACGGTCCTGCCGAGCTGGACGTTCTCCAGGATGCCGACCGCGTCGGGCACGAGGATCGCCATCGAGTAGTAGGCGGTGACCAGATAGCTGATGACCGCCGTCGTGCTCACCCCCATGCGGCGCATGTTCAGGCCCGGTTGGAGCTGATCCGGCAGCGCGGTCGGGAGCAGGCCGACCACGCCCTGGTCGTCCTCACCGGTACGCAGCGCGATGATGCTGCTGGTGTGGTGCGCGGTGACCGGGATCTTGCCGCAGGGCAGCAGCGGCACACCGCGCCAGGCGGGCACCGCGTGCCCGTTGACGTCGGCGAGGCCCGGCATCAGACCGCGCTTGCTCACCTGCCGGAAGAAGGCGGTGATCGCCTTCGGGTGGGCGATGAGGAAGCGGGTGCCGCGCCGCATGGACAGCAGCTCGTCCAGGTCGTCCGGTGTCGGCGGCCCGCTGAAGGTGCTGATCCGCTGGTCGTACTCGGTGTTGTGCAGCAGCCCGAAGTCACGGTTGTTGACCAGCTCCCACTCCTGGCGCTCGCGGATCTCCTCGATGGTCAGCTTGAGCTGCTGCTGAGTCTGGTCCATCGGGTCGTTGTAGAGGTCCCCGACCCTGCTGTGCACGCGCAGCGTGGTCTGGGTCAGCGACAACTCGTACTCGCGCGGGGCCAGTTCGTAGTCCACGTAGCCGCTGGGGATCGACGGCTCGCCGCGGTGCCCCGCCTGCGTCGGGACGTCCGCCTCGCCGCGCCGGTTCGTCGGCCGCCGCTGCCGCTCGGCGTACGCGGCCAGGTGCGCGGCGAAGGAGGGGACGCGGTCGGCGACTTCGGCCACGACGGTCCAGGGGACGGTGAGCAGGACGGCCGCGGTGTCGGCCCGCGCCGAGGACGTCCACCGCGGCTCGTCCTGGCCGATGGCCTCGTCCCCCAACTGGCCCCCGTCGGTGACGACTCCGGTGACCGCCTCCTCCCCGTACTTGCCCTCGGTGTACCGGGTCAGCCGTCCGTGGACGACGAGGTAGGTGTCGGTGATCGGCTGCCCTGCCGTGAACAGCGCTTCTCCGGCGCGCACTTGGCGGACCTCGTAGCGGCCGGCCAGTTCCCGCAGCACGCCGGTGTCCTGGTAGCCGCGCAGCGCCGGGAGTTCGGTCAGCGTCTCCGGGATCACCCGGACGTCGTCGGCGCCGTTCTGGTCGAAGCTCACCCTGCCCTGGCCGACGTGGAGTTGGAGCCTGCGGTTGACGCGGTAGGTGCCGCTCGGGACGTCCACCCAGGGCAGCATCCTGAGCAGCCAGCGCGAGCTGATCCCGCGCATCTGCGGTTCTGACTTGGTGGTGGTGGCGAGTTGCCGCGCCCCCAGGGTGCTGAGGCTGGTGAGCCGCGCGCCGTCGCCGGGTGCGGCGGGCGGCGGCTCGTCGGTCGTGGGGCTGGTGATGCTTTCCGAAGCGGGCACTTTGCCTCCGGGACGGGGAACAGAGCTGTGCGCACAGGCCGGTCGCGGACCGGACGGCCCGCGGGACCGAACGGCCCCGGGACCGGACGGCCCACCGCACGGGAACCAGCGAAACAGCCCGGGTCGCCGTCCCGGTACGGCGCGCGGGGGGCGACTTCGCGCCGCGAGTGGTGCAAACCTGCCGGCCGAGGCGGGAAGGGGCGCGCGCCCCCGCGATCACCTCAGCCCGCCGCCACAACGCCGCCGCCAGGCGTTTTCCCCACCCTTCACGGGTTCGGGTGATCCCCCCGTCACAAGGTTTCACCCCGGCGCGCCCCCTGCCCGCGCGCCGTTCGCGGGACGCGGGAAGGGCCCCTGAGGGGCACGTCTCAGACGGTGTGGACGGTGACTCCGGCCGCCGCGAGGGCTTCGGTCTCCTCGGCGGGGGCCGCGCCGTCCGTGACGACGGCGTCGAGGGCGGTCGGCGCGGCGACGAACGCCAGCGCCGTACGGGAGAACTTGGCCGCGTCGGCGACGGCGATGACCCTGCGGGCGGCGGAGATCGCGGCGCGCTTGACGGCGGCGTCGGCGAGGTCGTAGGCGGTGAGGCCGTCGGCCGCGGTGAGGCCGCAGCAGCCGATGACGGCGGTGTCGAAGCGCAGGGAGGCGAGCGACGCCTCGGTGAGCGGTCCGGTGAGGGCGAGTTCGCCGGGGCGGGGCTCGCCTCCCGGCAGCAGCAGCTTGACGTGGGCGGCGCCGGTGAGGGCGTTGGCCGCGTGGAGGGACAGCGGCATGACGGTCAGGCGCCGGTGTTCCAGGGCGCGCGCGACCTCAAGACATGTGGTGCCGCTGTCGAGCACGACGGACTCGCCGTCGGTGAGCATCTGCGCGACGGCGGCGGCGATCCGCCGCTTCGCGTCGCTCCCGTCCTGCGCGCGCAGCGCGAACGGCGGCTCCTCGCCGCGCAGCAGCAGGCTCCGGGCGCCGCCCCGGTAGCGCTCGATGACGCCCTGCTCGGCCAGCGCCTCCAGATCGCGGCGGATCGTCATCTCGGAGGTGTCGGTGAGTTCCGCCAGGTCAGCGACGCTCATCCGGCCCGCCTCGCGCACGGCCTCCGCGATCCGCCGCAGCCGTTCCGCCGCCCCGGCGTGCGCCGCGCCGCCCGTTCCCTCAGTACCGCCCGCCGTACTCGCCATGACGCAATCGAACACCCGAGATGTTCGGATTGCAACTTTACAAACAGAGAATCTGTTCGTTACGTTCGAACCATGGAGAGATCCCTGCGGGCCGGACGGCTGGCCACCTTCGCCTTCTTCGCTCTCAACGGCTTCGTCCTGGGCATGTGGATCGTGCACATTCCCGCCATCGAACACCGCGTGGGCATCAGCCACGCCGTGCTCGGCTGGCTCCTTCTGCTGCTCGGCGGGGGCGCCTTCATCGGCATGCAGCTCGCCGGGCCCCTCACCGACCGGATCGGCTCCCGCAAGGTCGTACCCGCGAGCGCCACGCTGTGCGCCGCGGCCGTCGTCCTGCCGGGCCTGGCCACCAACCCGTGGGCGCTGGCCGCCGCCCTGTTCGTCTTCGGCTTCGGCAACGGCTCCCTCGACGTCAGCATGAACACCCACGCCGTCCAGGTCGAGCACGGATACGCGCGGCCCATCATGTCCGCCTTCCACGCCGTCTTCTCGGTCGGCGGCGTCATCGCCTCCCTGCTCGGCGCGCTCACCTTGAAGCTCGGCTGGAGCCCGGCGGTCACCCTCGGCGCCGCGGCCCTGGTCGGCCTCGCCGTCATGGCCCTGGCCGCCCCGGCGCTGCTCCCCAAGGAAGTGGCCGAGCGGGCGGACGCGAGCGCGGCCACGGATACGGCCACGGGCGCGGCGACGGCCACGGGCGCGGCGACGGATACGGATACGGCCACGGATACGCCCAAGGCGGCGGCCAAGTCCGCGCGCAAGACCCCCTCCCGTATCTGGATCCTCGCCGCCCTCGCCCTGATGCTCATGCTCAGCGAAGGCGTCGCCAACGACTGGAGCGTGCTCCACCTGCGCGACGTCCTCGACGCCCCGCAGGCCACCGCCGCCCTCGCGTACGGCGCGTTCGCCACCGCGATGACCGTCGGCCGCTTCCTGACCGACTCGGTCGCCGCCCGCGTCGGCACGGTCGCGGTCCTGCGGTACGGCTCCGCCCTCGGCGCCGTCGGTCTCGCCACTGCCGCGCTGTCCAACAGCGTCCCGCTGGCCCTCATCGGCTGGACGGTCTTCGGTATCGGCCTGTCCGGCTGCATCCCGCAGCTCTTCAGCGCCGCCGGCCACGCGGACAAGGACGCGGCGGGCGCCAACGTCTCCCGCGTGGCGGGCCTCGGCTACCTCGGCATGCTCGCGGGCCCGGCCGTCATCGGCCCGCTCACCCACTTCATGCCGCTGAACGCCACCTTCGCCCTGCCGGTCGCCTTCTGTGTCATCGCGAGCGTCGCGGCGGGCACCCTGAAGCCGGACGCGGAGCCGGACGCGGCGGCCGGGACAGGCGCGGCGGTCGAGCCGGACGCAGCGGCCGGGACAGGCGCGGCGGTCGAGACGGACACGATGACGGAGACGGACGCCGCCAGTGCGCCGCACGGGGCCTGAGTGTCAGGCGGGGCTGACGAGCCCCCTGCGTTCTTGGACACGATCCGGTCACAATGAGCTGCCCCGCAAAGCGACATTAAATCGGGCATAGGGGGCCGATTTAAGCCGTCTTGTTTGCGCTGCGTGTGACCTCGGGTAGGCGGCGACGCGGAGTCGGAAGGTTCGGCTCCGCTCTGTCCCCTGCCCCGAAAGGCCACCGTGACACAGCTCGTCGTCGAGCACGTAAGCAAGATCTTCGGCAGAAGGCCGAAGGAAGGAGTACGTCGGCTTCAGGAAGGCGCCGACCGCGAGAAACTGAGGGAGGAAGGGACGACCGCTGCGGTCGTCGACGCCTCCTTCACCGTGGAACCCGGCGAGATATTCGTCGTCATGGGCCTGTCGGGATCGGGCAAGTCCACCCTGCTGCGCATGCTGAACGGTCTGCTGGAGCCCACCTCGGGCAGGGTGCTGTTCGACGGGCGGGACCTCACGGCCCTGTCCGCGAAGGCCCTGCGCGACCTGCGCTCCCGCAGGATCAGCATGGTCTTCCAGCACTTCGCGCTCTTCCCGCACCGCAGCGTGCTGGAGAACGCCGCCTACGGCCTCGAAGTCCAGGGCCGCCCGCGCGAGGAGCGCGAGGCCAAGGCCGCCGAGGCGCTGGCGATGACCGGCCTCAGCGGCTGGGAGAAGTCCTGGCCCGACGAGCTGTCCGGCGGTATGCAGCAGCGCGTCGGCCTGGCCCGCGCGCTGGCCACCGACGCCGAACTGCTGCTGATGGACGAGTCGTTCTCCGCGCTGGACCCGTTGATCCGCCGCGACATGCAGGACCAGCTCCTCGAACTCCAGCAGCGGCTGCGCAAGACCATCGTCTTCATCACCCACGACCTGAACGAGGCCATGCGGCTCGGCGACCGTATCGCCGTCATGCGCGACGGCCGGATCGTCCAGATCGGCACCGCGCAGGACATCCTCACCGAACCGGCCGACGACTACGTGGCCAGCTTCGTGCAGGACGTCGACCGCTCCCGTGTGCTCACCGCCGCCTCGATCATGGAGGAACCGCGCGTGATGGTCAGCCCGGACGACGGGCCGCGCGCCGCGATGAGCGTCCTGCGCGACGACCACGCGTCCGCCGCCTTCGTCGTCGAGGGCGGGGCCGAGGGCGGTCGCAAGCTGGTCGGCACGGTCACCGAGGTCAGCTGCACGCAGGCTGACAACGATGGCACCGTGCGCGACCTCATGGACACCGACTGCGTGACGACCCAGGCCGACACCCCGCTGTCCGGCCTGCTCACGCCCGCCTCGCGGACGAAGCTGCCGCTGGCCGTCGTGGACGACGACGGGCGGCTCACCGGAGTGATCCCGCGCGTGGCGCTGCTCGCGGCGCTCGGCGACCACGAGGACGAGACCGCGCCCGAATCCGGGACCGTCGATTCCGCGCCCGAATCCGGCTCCGTCGATTCCGGCTCCGTCGAATCCGGGTCCTTCGAGGGGAAGGAGGCCGCCCGTGCCTAGGATTCACCTCGGTAACTGGGCGGAGGACGCCGTCAATTGGCTGACGGACCACCTCTCCTGGCTCTTCGACGCGATCAGCAGCGTCGTCAACCACATGTACGACGGCGTGGAATGGGTGCTCGGCGGCCCGCCGCCGCTGCTCATGGCGGCCATCCTCGCGGTGATCGCGCTGTGGATGCGCGGCCTCCCGGCGGGCGTACTCGCCTTCCTCGGCTTCGCGTTGATCGACTCCATCGCGCAGTGGGACGAGGCGATGCAGTCGCTGTCCCTGGTCGTCGTCTCCGGTGTCGTGGCCCTGCTGCTCGCGGTGCCGCTGGGCATCTGGGCGGCGCGCAGCCGGACCGCGAGCATGGTCGTCCGGCCGGTGCTCGACGTCATGCAGACGCTGCCCGCCTTCGTGTACCTGATCCCGGCGATCATCTTCTTCAGCCTCGGCACGGTCCCGGCCGTCATCGCCTGCATCGTCTTCGCGATGCCGGTCGGCGTCCGGATGACCGAGCTGGGCATCCGGCAGGTGGACGAGGAACTGGTCGAGGCCGCCGACGCGTTCGGTACGTCGCCGGGCCGCACGCTGATGCGCGTGCAGTTGCCGCTGGCGCTGCCGACCATCATGGCGGGCGTCAACCAGGTCATCATGCTGACGCTGTCGATGGTCGTCATCGGCGGCATGGTCGGCGCCGAAGGACTCGGCTCGACCGTCTTCGGCGCGATCAGCCAGGTCAACATCGGCCTCGGCTTCGAGGGCGGCATCGCGGTGGTCATCCTGGCCATCTACCTCGACCGGATCACCGGCGCGCTCGGCGACCAGGTCTCGCCGCTGGGCCGCCGCGCCCTCGCGCTGGCCCGCGCGAAGCTCCCGACGCGCGGCCTGAGCGTGCTGCGCTACCGCCCGCGCCCCGCCGTCGGCCTGTCCGCCGTCGTCGCGCTCGCCCTGATCGCCTGCGGCACCGGCATCTTCGGCGGCGACTCCGACGACGGCCCCGCGACGGCCGGTTCGGCGGACGTCGGCAAGGGCCGGACGGTCAAGATCGGCTCCTTCAACTGGGACGAGTCCATCGCGTCGGCCAACCTGTGGAAGGAAGTCCTGGACTCGCGCGGCTACAAGGCCCAGGTCAACACCTACGACCCCGGCGCCGCCTTCACCGGCCTGTCCACCGGCAACTTCGACTACCTCACCGACGCCTGGCTGCCCACCACGCACGCGTCCTACCTCCAGCAGTACGGCAAGGACTACGCCGACCTCGGCAAGTGGTACGACCAGACGTCCCTGGAGGTCTCCGTCCCGTCCTACGTCAAGGGCGTCTCGTCCATGGCCGATCTCAAGGGCCGGGGCAAGGAGTTCGGCGGCAAGATCATCGGCATCGAGCCGGGCGCGGGCGAGATGAAGCTGCTCAACTCCACGGTGCTCAAGGGCTACGGCCTCGACAGCGAGTACAAGGTCGTCAGCAGCTCCACCTCCGCCATGCTCGCCGAGCTGAAGCGGGACTACGCGCAGCACAAGCCGGTCGCCGTCGTCCTGTGGTCCCCGCACTGGGCCTACAGCACGTACGAGCTGACCAAGCTCGCCGACCCCAAGGGCCTGTGGGGCAAGGCCGACTCCATCCACAATCTGGCCAACAAGGGCCGGGCGGACAAGCTGCCGCAGGTCACCGCCTGGATGAAGGACTTCCACCTCACCGAGGAGCAGCTCAGCTCCCTGGAGGCCGACATCCAGTCCGCCGGCCAGGACAACACGGCGGCGGGCGTCAAGAAGTGGCTCGCGAAGAATCCGGGGATCGCCGACAAGATGGCGCCGGTGACCGCCACCGGCTGACCCCCCGTCACGCCGACGACGCGGAAGAGGGGTTCGCGGAATCCGTACCGCATCGCGCCCGGACAGCCGGGGGCGCTCCGGCCGGGCGCCGAGCCGGTCGACCGGGCGGACGGCCCGGCGGGACGACCGTACGGGTACTCCGCTGTCCACCGAACGGTGGACGGGGAGCCCGCGGGGTCGTCCCGCCGGGCCGTCAACACACCCTAGGGAAGCGCCAGATGGACGAACGCGCCGTCGTGGTGGATCAACGGCCGGGCGGGGGAGGGGGCGTGGGTGGCCTCGACGACCCGGCCGATGGCCAGGGCGTGGTCGCCGACCGGCACGAGCTGGACGAGGGAGACGATCAGCGCGGCGAGGACGTCGTCCAGCACGGGCAGGCCGCGCGGCCCCCGGTGCCAGGCGGTGGCCGCCCCGAATTTCGCGGCCCCGCCGTGGGCGAAGCGCCGGGCGGTGTCCTCCTGGCCCTCGGCGAGCAGGTGGACGGCGACATGGCGGGCGCTCTCCACGGCGGTGAAGGACGCCGCGTGCAGGCCGACGGTGAAGGAGACCAGCGGCGGGTCGAGGGAGACCGACGTCAGCGAGGTGGCGCAGAAGCCGACCGGCGGCCCGGCGTCCTCGCCCGCGGTGATGACGGCGACGCCCTTCGCGTGCTGCCGCATCACCGCCCGGTAGAGCCCGGGCCCCACACCGGCCTCCAACTCCGGTACGGAGGCGGGCGCCTCGGCGGACGCGGTCACGCCGCGCCCTCCCGGCCGCTCGGTACGGACTCCCGGCCGCCCGTCGCGGACTCCCCGTCGCCCGGCACGAACTCCCGCATCCGCTCGGCGATCTCCTCCACGAAGGGCGACGCCTCGCCCTCCCCGTAGGCCGCCAGGTGGTCGCGCCAGTCGGCGAAGGCGCCGTCCGTCTCGCCGAGCGCGAGGCGTACGGCGCCGCGCCGGTAGAGCAGGTCGGGGTCCTCGTCGGCGAGTGCCGGGATCGCGATGTCCAGGTCGGCCAGGGCCCGTTCGTACGCGCCCAGGTCGTACAGCGCCAGCGCCCGGTTGCCGCGCAGCACCGGGTCGTCGGCCAGCTCGATCGCGTGGTCCAGGTCGTCCACCGCCTCCGGCAGCCGCCCGGCGGAGTACGAGAGCACGGCCCGGTTGACCCAGGCGGCGACGAACGACGGGTCGGACTCCAGGGCGGCGGTGAAACTGGTGAAGGCCGCGTCGACCTGCTCGGACTCGGCGAACAGAGTCCCCTGCGCGCACAGCAGGTTGGCGTTCTTGGAGTCCAGCGCGAGACCCGCCTCGACGTCCGCCGTCGCCTGCTCGATCTCCCCGAGCGCCATGAGCAGGTCGGCCCGGTTGACGAGGGTGTCGACGTGGCCGGGGTCGAGGATCGCCGCGTAGTCCAGATCGCGCAGCGCGGCTTCCTCGTCGCCCAACTCCCGCAGCAGATCGGCCCGGTTGAAGTGCGCCTCGTGGAAGGGCGGGCTGAGCCGGATCGCCTCGGCGTAGTCGGCGAGCGCCGCGTCGAACTGCCCGTTGGCGCGCCGCCCTCCGGCCCGCTCGAAGTAGTAGTCGCCGTAGTCGGGGTCGCGGCTGATCACCAGGTCGTAGTCGGCGAGCGAGCCCTCGTGGTCGCCGCGCGCGGCCAGGATCTGCGCGCGGTTGTAGCGCAGCACCGAGCGGTGCAGAAGCTGCTCGTCCGGGCCGAGATCCTCGTCCGTCATCGCGATGGCGTCGTTGACCAGCGCCAGCGCCGCGTCCAGGTCGGCGCGGTGCAGCTCGACCAGCGCTTTCGCGTTCCGCATGAAAGCGCCCACGAAGACCCGGCGGTGCGGGTCCGGGTTCCAGTCCGCGATGGCGATCGCGGTGTTGACCCACTCCAGCGCCCGCATCTCGTCGTGCATGCCCTTGGGCAGGTGGCGGGTGTAGAGCATCGCCATCATGTAGCAGCTATTCATGTGGATCTCGGGCTCGGTGCTGCCCGACCGCAGCTCGGCGAAGTACGAGAAGCCCTTCTCGCCGCGCCGCAGATACGACAGGCACGCGCCGATCTTGTTGGTGAGGTTCCAGTACGGCTTGGGCCGCGCGTCGCCGAACAGCGCCCGCCCGCGCTGCGAGATCTCCAGCGCCGCCTCGTAGAAGCCGCTGTCGAAGCAGGACTCGCAGGCGTCCACGAAGGCGGTGCCCGCCCCGGCCGCCGGGTCGGTGCCGTGCTCCAGGTGGTACAGGTGCGCGCCCAACGACACACCCGGCTCGGCGCGTTCGGCCAGCAGCTCCGCGCGGGCGCTGTGCCGGGCGGCCCGCTCGGCCGGGTCCAACGCCTCGTAGGCGGCGATCAGTCGCGGGTCCTTGCTGGTGCCGTCCGCGTCGATGAAGAGCTGCGCGAGATCGGCGCCCTCCAGGCGCTCGTCCAGGTGCTCGTCCGGCAGCTCGGCAGGCCGCTCGGCAGGCCGCTCGTCCGGGGTCCCGGCCGCTTCCGGCGCGGCCCGGTCGGCGTACGTGCGCAGCGCCTGCCCCAACTCGTCGTCGGCGAGACCGTCCGTCTCCACGACCAGCCGCAGGACGGCCGGGTCGCAGCGCCGCAGCAGGACGGAGACCAGCTCACGGTCGGTGGGGTCGGCGTCGTCCAGCTCACGGAAGCGGATCACCGTACCGCCGGGGCGGACGGTACGCGCCCAGTCCGTCAGCAGCTCGGCGACGCCGTGCGAGACGCGCAGCGTACGGGCGACGGAGTAGAAGCGGGTGCGCTCGGCGCGGCTGGCGAGCGCGGTCAGCGTCTGCGGCGCGATCGGCACCCGGGGTGCCAGGTCGGGTGCCAGCGAGATCACCTCGGTGGCCCGCGCGGCAATGAACTCGTCGTGCTCGCCCGCCAGTTCGGGGATCACCGCGCGCAGCAGTGCCCCGCCACCGGTGTACGGGCCCCGCAGCCGGCGGTGACAGCGCACGTCGATGTCGGGCTCGGGCGCGGGCGGGAGGTCGCCGTACGTGACGGAACCGGCCGGGTCGGCGGGGTCGGCGGCGGTGCCGGTGGCGGCGACCCAGCAGTGCCGAGGCGGGGACGAGGTCATGAAGTGCTCCTTGTGGTCCTGGAGTTCCTGGGAGTTCCTGAGGTTCGTGGGGTTCATGCGAGCCGAACGGGGCGAGTGAACAAAGCGGGGCGAGCGAGCCAAGCGGGGCGAGCGAACAAAGCGGGGCGAGCGAGCCAAGCGGGGGAAGCGAGCCGAGCGCTCCAAGAGGAAAGGCGTGCTTTAAGCGACGCCTGCGATTTCCGGCTCCTGGCCGTTCGGGCCCTGCTCCTCTTCCCGTTCCGAATCCCCACGGGATTCCTTCGCGGCGCGCCGGTCCCGTACTGTCACGTAAAGCAGCAGCCCGAACTGGAGTGCGGTGAGGCCGACGAAGCTGATCGCGTCGAGAATCCCGCTGGTGGCCGTCCCGGAATCGCTGAAGCGGTTGTTGATCTGCGACCAGAAGTGCACGGTGGTCGGAATCCCCGCCCACAGCAGGCTGCCGAGCGAGAATCCGTAACCGACCACCAGCATCGGCGCGTACCAGCGCGCCATCCGCCGGTCGCGGTCGGACCATTCGGCGTCGGGGTCGGCCACCGGGGGCGGCCTGCGCGTCCAGCGGCGGAAGAGCGTACGCACCTGGAAGCGGGCGGCGTTCTGGAGGTCGGAGCAGCGCAGGGCGTTGGTGAGGACGTAGTAGAGGTCGGTCTCCAGGTAGAACATGAACTGCCACAGCAGCCGCATCACACACGTGAAGGAGATCGCCAGCATCAGGGCGGAGATCCACGCGGGGCCGTGTCCGCGCAGCGCCACGGCCAGCAGCGTCAGGCCCGAGATCAGCACGGCGTCGGCCAGCATCCCGGCCACGAACGGCAGATAGCGCCGCTTGCGCTCCACGCTGAACAGCGAGTCCAGCCGGGTCTCGGCGACCAGATAGTACAGCCGCCGGCTGATCGTGAGCGTGGACGGCAGCCCCAACCGCCGCCCGGACAGGGCGTGATAGCCCTCGTGCACGAGGATGCAGGGAATCTGAACGACCGTCAGGGCAATGGGGATCAGCGCGAGATGGTCGGTGAAGAACACGTCGTGGTACGAGGGCCGCAGCGACGAGTCCCTGATCATCCAGGCGGCGGCGGTCACCATCAGCGCGAGGTAGACCAGCCAGGCGGGCCAGGAGAACGTCCAGGCGCCGAGCCGCTGCCAGCGCACCGGGCCGGCCGGCTCGTCCTCGCCGTCCCCGCGCAGGAACCCCAGATCGGCCAGGACGTCGAGGAAGTCGTCCACGTCCAGCGGCTCGCCGCAGGTCCGTTCGTACCAGGCGGCCACCTCGGCCACCGGCACCCCGGCCTCCAGCATCCGCAGCGCCTCAGCGCCCTCCTCGGGGAAGACGGCGTACGAGGCGGTGTCCGGACGGCCGACCATCACGCCGTCGTCCTCGGGGATCATCGTGAGCTTGTGCAGCAGGACCGCGCCGCCGCCGCCGTCCGGCGCGGTCGTGGTGCCGTCCGACGAGGTCACGGTCATGCGGGGTGCCTCTCTACGGGGAAGTCGGTGACCGGAGCCGGTCACCGGAGCCGGGGCCTGCGCGAAGTGGTCAACAGGGCCCGGCTCCGGCGGTGTTGCTAGAGGGCCGAGCAGCAGTAGTACGCGGAGCTGGTCAGGCGGATGGTGCCGGCCTTGCGGATCGACATCTTCTTCATGGGGTTTCCTCCTCCCGGTTCCGTCGAGCGGTCTTCGGCCGCGGCTGGCCGCCGGGCCGAACCGGGCCAACTATGCGGTGGTAAAGCGCTCGCGCACGTCTGCAACATGACGTAGGCGCGTATGTGGGAATTGACTAGATGTACTCGTCCACGACCGCCGGGTGACCCCTTTTCGGCGTATACCCGTGTACGGCCGGGGACTTCACGGATTTCTGTTTGCGACAGATACGAGACCGCCGCCGGGGCGCGGCGCGGGGAATTACGCCGGATTCCCGCCGCGTCCGGTGAGCGAACACCGTCCGCCACCAGGCACCAAACCTTCACGCGGCCTTTGCGGAACGCCCGTACCGGCCACGATGAAAATGGGCCGGTTTCGCTCCGCCCCCGATGGCAGCTTCTTCGCTTCGCCGTCGACACACCGCTGCCGCGTGCTCACACTGCGCACATGACCAAGTCAGCGCCCTTCGTCGGGCGGTACCCCGAGAAGCGCGCCGCCGTCGCCGCCTTCGACCGCGCGGCGGCCGGCCAGGCCCAACTCCTCCTCGTCACCGGCGAGGCGGGTCTCGGCAAGACCCGCCTCGTCCAAGAGCTCGCCACCCTCGTCACCACCGCCCCCCGCCACGCCCACCTCCGCACCGGCGACTCCGTCCCCCTCACCGGCCCCACCCTCGCCTACGGCCCCTTCATCGCCGCCCTCCGCGACCTCTTCGCCTCCGGCGCGGCCCCCCACCCCGCCCCCGGTGCCGCTCCACACGAGCGCGAACCCTCGCCGGACGGCGGCGCGCGTTCGCCGGGGAGCTTCGGGGGTGCGGCCGGTCCGTCGGACGGCGGTCCGCTGGCGGACGGCGTGGCCGGTGGGTCCGGCCGTTCCGGCGCGGGGAGGGGGTTCGGCGAGGCCGGGGTCGGCCCCGCGCCCGTAGCCGGGGGTGCTGCGCGAGGGCGCGGGGGCTTTGACGGGTGGGCTGAGACCGGGCCGGCCGGTGGACGGGGCGCGGCGTACGCGTTCGGTGGGGGGCGGCCGGCCACGCGGCAGCGGGTGTTCGAGCGGGTGCTGGGGGTGCTGGGGGAGATGTCGGCGCGAACGACGCTGGTGCTGGTGCTGGAGGACCTGCATTGGGCGGACGCGTCGACGCGCGATCTGCTGGCGTTTCTGGCGGTGCGGCTGAGACGACAGCCGGTGCTGATCGTGGCCACGGTGAGGGAGGAGGAGCTGACGGCGGACGCGCGGCGCTGGTTCGCGGAGCTGGGCCGATGTCCGAGGGTGACGCGGCTGCGGCTGAGCGGCTTGGCGGACGCGGAGGTCGCCGAGCTGGTGACCGCGCTGCTCCCCGCCGACGCGGACGCCGCCGACGTGGCGGCGGCCGTATCGGCGGCGGAGGGAAACCCGCTGTACGCACAGGAGTTGGCGCGGGCGGCCCGCCCCTGGCCGCCCGCGTCCATCGCGGAAGTGGTCCTCGCCCGCGTGAGCTGCGTGGACGCCGACGTCCGCGAGGTCATCGACCAGATATCCGTGACCGACGACGGCATGACGCACGAACTCCTCGCCGCCACCGTCCCCTTACCCGAGCGAACGCTGCTGGCCGCCGTGCGCCGGGCCGTCGAGCAGCGCCTGCTCACCTCCACCGAGGACGGTTACGCCCTCCCGCACGGCCTGATCCGCCAGATCCTGTACGCCGACCTGCTCCCGGGCGAGCGCCGCCGCCTGCACCGCCGTTACGCGCACGCCCTCGCCGCCCGTACCGCCTCGGACCCCGCCCTCCTGGCCCGGCACTGGCACCTCGCCGACTGCCCCGCCCGCGCGGCCACTTCGGCCCTGACAGCCGCCCGCCTCGCCGTCAACGCCCGCGCGTACCCCGAGGCCCACCGCCTCTACGCCCTCGCCGTCACCCTCTCCGACCACCTCTCCGAGGCCGCCGCCACCTCTCTCTGGCCGGAGGCCGCCCGCGCGGCCAGCTACGCGGGCGAGCCCCAGAGCGCCACGGAGTACGTCACCCGCGCGCTGGCCCTGTCGGCGGGCGGCGGCCCGGCCACCCTCAACACACCACGTCACGGCCCGCGTTCGGCCGAGGCGTACCGCGCCGACGGAAGCCACGCGGCAGCCGCCGTACAAGGGCAGGCACACGCACAAGCACACGCAGAAGCGCAGGCACAGGCACACGCACAAGACCGCGCCCGCCTGCTCGAACGCCTCGGCGCCTGCCGCCGCGAGGCCGGAGACCCCTGGGGCGCCATCGCCGCACTGGAAGAGGCGCAAGGGCTCCTGGCCACGGCGCCCGAGGCGACCGGCGCCCTCGAAGCCAGAGTCCTGGCGGCGGCGGCCGACATGCGCGTCCAGGTCGGCGACCCGGACGGCGCGCTGCCGCTGGCGCAACGGGCCTTACGGATGGCCGAGCGCATCGGCGCCCTCGCCGAGCACGCCCACGCCCTCACCACCCTCGGCATCGTCCGCGCCCAGCGCGGCGACCTGGAGGCGGGCCTCGAAGCCCTGTGCGCCGCACGCGACTTGGCCCGCCGTACGGACTCCGTCGAGGATGTCCTGCGCGCGGCCAGCAACCACATGTACCTGCTCTGTACGGGGGGCCGCTTCGCGGAGGCGCGCGAAGTGGCCCTGACCGGACGCCGCGCGGCCAGCGAACTCGGCGCGCCGCCCCCGCTCACCGCCGTCCTGGACTTCAACACGGCCGCGGTCCTCGTCGCCACCGGCCGCTGGCCGGAGGCCGACCAGCTCCTGGCCGAACTCGTCGGCCAGTCCAGCGCCCACATCACCCGCTATCTGCACCTGCTCCAACTGGAGTTGGCCGTCGCCCGCGGCGACCGCCGCCGAACCGCGGAACTCACCGCCGTACTCGCCGAAGCCCCCGACGACCCCCGCCTGCTCGGCCCCTGCCACGCCTGCCAGGCCGAACAGGCGCTGGACGCGGGGGAGTTGGCGACAGCCGCCGACCACGTCCTGCACGGCCTGCGGGCCGTCGGCGGCGGGGCCCTCGCCGAGGAGGAGATCCGGCTGCTCGCCGACGGCGCCCGCCTCGCCGCCGAACTCGCCCTGCTGCCGGGCCCGGTACGCCCCAACGGCCTGCCCGCCGCCTGGGACGGCTCCGCCGTGACCTTCGCCGAACGCGCCGCCGCCATCGCCGCCCGCCACTGCGGCGAACCCGTCGTCGCCGCCTTCGGCGCCCTCGCCGCGGCCGAACACTCCCGCGCCGACGGCTCCGACGACCGGGCGACCTGGCGGCAGGTCGCCGACGCCTGGCGCGCCGCCGACCAGCCCTACCGCGAGGCGTACGCACGCCTGCGCGAGGCCGGGACCGCGATCCGCGCGGGCCGCCGCGAACAGGCGGGCCGCGCCCTGGCCGCCTGCCTCGGCCTGGCCGAACCCCTGTCCGCAGCACCGCTGTTGCGCCTCGCCCACGAACTGGCCACCCGCGGCCGTCTCACCCGGCCGCCCGACCCCACGACCCGGTCCGTCGCCGCCCAGGCCCGCCTCGACCTCACCGAACGCGAGGCCCAGGTCCTCGCCCTGCTCTCCCGCGGCGAGAGCAACCGCCAGATCGCCCGCTCCCTCTACATCAGCGACCGCACCGTCGCCGTCCACGTCTCCCACATCCTGGAGAAGCTCGGCGTCCGCAACCGCACCGAAGCCGCCCTGGTCTACGCGCGTACGGACCGCCCCCGCCCCGAGCCCGCCCCGTAACCAATCGCGCCCGGAACAAACACACCTTCGCTCGATCGAGTCAAAAACCGACGACATCGCTCCGCTTGCCGCATTTGCCAGAGGCATCACACCAAGATCAGCGGCGGGCCGCTGTCCGGCCTGAAGAAGCGAGCGAGCCGGGCCGGGTGCCGGGCTCCGTGTGAAGGGGATTTGCGTGATCTCGAAAGCCAAGAAGGTCATCGGCTCGATGACCATGGCGCTGGCCGCCGCCGCCGCGCTGACCGTCGCCGTGCCGAGCGGCCCCGCCTTCGCCATCGACCACGTCGAGTGCGTCGGCGGCGCGGACTACCTGAAGATCTACTCGCACCTCAACGGCCGTGACAGCGTGGACTGTTACGCGAATTCGGGCCGGACCGACTTCGGCGGCTGGTGGGTCGACCGGATCGTCACGGGCAACAACGACCTGATCTACTACGACGTCAACGGCGACTCGGTGCGGATCAACCGCTGGACCGACATCACGTTCCCGAACCGCCCCCCGCGGGTCAAGAGCATCCAGATCCTCTGAGCCCGCGAGTCCGCGAGTCCGCGGGCCCGCGAGCGCGCGAGGGTACGAACCGGCGGCCGGGCGACGTACGGCGCCCGGCCGGGGTACCGGCTCCTCGGATCAGCCCGCGCGGACGCCGTCGAGGATCGCCAAGGCCCGCTCCACGGACTGGTCGACGCCCGCGTCGCTGTACATCGTGTCGACCATCACATGGTCGATGCCGGTACGTTCGCCCGCGGCCTTGATCACCGTCACCACCTGCTCCGTGGACGTGCCCGCCTCGATGTTGACGCGCAAGACCGCGTCGATGACGCGCGGATCGCGGCCCGCCGTCCGCGCCGCCTCGTCCACCCGCGCCCGCTGCCGGACGATGCCGTCGAAGTCCACGAAGCCCGGCACCACGCACACCGGCAGCCAGCCGTCGGCGCGTTCCCCGATCCGGCGCAGCGCCCGCCCCGAGCGCGCGCCCAGGTACACGGGCGGCCGGGGCCGCCGCGCGGGCTTCAGCGGCGCGTGGTGCAGCGGCACCGACAACCGCGCCCCGCTGTACCCGGCCGGGTCCTTCGTCCAGATCTCTTCGAGTACGTCCAGCGTCTCGTCCATCCTGGCGCCCCGCGTGGCGAAGTCCACGCCCGCGGCCTCGTACTCCTCCGGCGACCAGCCCACGCCGAACCCCGCGAGCAGGC
Source organism: Streptomyces sp. NPDC093221 (assembly GCF_044753885.1). Classification (NCBI taxonomy): domain Bacteria; kingdom Bacillati; phylum Actinomycetota; class Actinomycetes; order Kitasatosporales; family Streptomycetaceae; genus Streptomyces; species Streptomyces sp. NPDC093221. The sequence goes on from NZ_JBIVOA010000001.1 coordinate 826,416, forward strand.
GTCCCCCGCTGATCAGGTCAACGGTCGTGAGCGACCTGGCCAGTTGGACGGGCGGATACAGCGGCGCCACCAGTACGTGGCTGCCGAGCAGGACGCGCTCGGTGGCGCTCGCGGCCACGCCGAGCAGGACGAACGGATCGGCCGCCGCGTTCAACTCCGGCGGAATCGTGCTCCCGCCGCCGTACCCGACGCTCGGATCGACGGCGGCCAGATTCCGGTCGCCCACCCACAGGCTGGCTCCGCCCGCCGACTCGATCCCGCGCGCGAACTCGGCGGCCCGCGCGACCTCGAAAGCCTGCTTGTTGAACTGCGGCAGTGCGAATCCGACCTTCATGGCCTCCTCCTACCCCGCCAGCCTCAGAGTTGGCTCGCAAAGCTCAGGAAGTCCGCCCACTGGGCGGGGGAGAAGGCGAGTTGGGGCCCTTCCTTGTCCTTCGAGTCCCGCACGTGGACGGTGCTCGGGCAGGCCGAGACCTCTACGCAGTCACCTTCGCTGCCGCTGCTGTGGCTGGACTTGTGCCAAGTGGCTGCTACCTCGATGCAGTTGTCGCCAGAACCGCTGCTGTAACTGCTCTTGAACCAGGCCAGTTCGGGGGTGCTCATAGTTCTCCTCGAAATCGCTCCAGCAGGCCCCTGGAGTCCTCTGGGGTGAGGGCCTGCGAGCGCAGTTTTGCATACCGCATCTGGAGGATGCTGACCCCTTTCGGGTCGGAGACCAGGTGTCCTGTCTCCTGCCCCTCGACGTAGGCGAGCCATCGGTTGTCCGGCGTCTCCAGAAGCACGAGGGGCCCGTTCAGTCCTGCGTGGACCCCCGTGGTCAACGGCAGCACTTGCACCTCGATGTTCCGCCTCTCGGACAGCTCCAGGATGTGGTCGATCAACTCTCGCGTGAGGTCGGGGCCGCCTGTCTGCCGGAGAAACAGGTGCTCATCGAGGATGAAGCTGAAGGCGGTGCTTGGCCGATTCGCGAGCAGGCGTTGACGTTCTGCACGAGCCGTCCACTGTGCTTCGATCTGGCCGTCCGTCAGCGGAGGCAGGAGGCCGTTGAACAACGTTCGGGCGTATGCCTCGGTCTGCAACAGACCCGGAAGCATGCGGCTCTCGTACGTGTACAGGGTGATCGCGCTCTTCTCCAGCCGCGCCCACTGGCGGAACCAACTGGCCAATCCGCGCTGCCGCCCGAGATGTTGGTGGGCCTTGCGTAAGGCCCCGGTGTTGCCGAGAACTGGTTCGGCGCGGTCCACGAAGTCGGCGTCGGGCATGCGTCGCCCCTGCTCGATCGAGGCGATCGTGTGTTTGGAGAAGCGCACCTGGTTGCCGAACTCCTCGCGGCTGAGGCGCGCGTGTTCCCGGAGCGCCTGGACAAACGCACCGAAGGTGCGCAAGCTGTCCGAGGTCTCGGGCTCGCTGCCGGGAGTGCCGGCACCCGTACCGGCGGAAGTTTCCGCCTCTCCCGCACCGTCCATGCCATCGGCCATCCTTGGCCACCTCCCGCGCGCCCGCTCGTTTGACCACATCGAGTCGGACAATGCTCACAGGGGGTGACGGGTACTGTCTACGTTTTGTGCGCGTACGCTGGCGCAGCGTACGCGGCGGGACCCTGGTGGGAGGGGCGGGGCCGGGGTCACATTGGGCGGTATGACAGCACCAACGATGCACGAACTCCCCGTGACCGAACGTGAGTTCAGCCAGCGGTTCAGCGCCACGCGGCGCGGGGCCCGGCTGGCGCGGCACGCGGCGTCGAACGAGCTCCACCTGTGGGGTGTCGCGCACGGCACCGAACTGGCCGAGACGGCCGCCCTGTTGGTGGCCGAGCTGGCGACCAACGCCGCCACCCACGGCCGCGTGGCCGGGCGCGACTTCGAACTCCGTATCCGCCTCACGGCGACCCTGCTCCGTATCGACGTCTCCGACGCCCGCGGGGAACGCCGTCCCCCGGACCCCGGCCAGCTCCGTCCCGCCTCCCCGCTCTCCGACTCCGGCCGGGGCCTCCTCCTGGTCGAAGCCCTCGCCACCCGCTGGTCGGTCCTCCCCCGCGACCCCGTCGGCAAGACGCTCCGCGCCGAACTCGACCTCCCCCTTCCCCTGGAAGCGGCCCCGTAGCGAGAGCGTGCCAAAGTGGGCGTTATGACGGCTGACGCAACAGACGTAACAGCGGATGAGGTCGAGGAGTTGTCGGCGGACGCGCTGCGCTGGCTGCTCGGGAACGCGCGGGAGGGCGAGGACGGCGGGCTCGCCTGGACCACCACGCCCTCGGACGACGAGCCGAACGCCTCGCTCTACAGCGGTACGGCCGGTGTGATCCCCCTACTCCTCGAAGCGCGGCGGCACTTCGGGGACGACCGGTACGGCGACGCGGCCGTGCGCGCCGCCCGTAGTGTTTCCGCCGCCGTCGACGGCTGGGACGGCAGCTCGCTGTACTTCGGCCTGACCGGCATGGCGTTCGCGCTGCGGGCCGTCCACGACGAACTGGGCGCCCCGGAGGCTGCGGCAGGCGCCGCGCGGGCCCTGGACCTGGTGCGCTCCCGTTTCGACGGGACGCGCTGGGGCGTGCTGTTCGAACTGCTCGGCGGCAACGCCGGTATCGGCCTGGGCGCGTTGGCGATGGGCGACGCCGACCTGGCCGTGCTCGCCGTGGAACCGTATCTGCGGACGGCCGAGGAGACCCCGGCGGGCGTCCACTGGGAGGTGCGCACCGACGCGGCCCCGCGCCTGCACCACATCTCGCACGGCACGCTCGGCATCGTGTACGCGCTGGCCCGCGTCGGCTCGGCGACCGGCCGCACCGACCTGGTCGAGCTGGCGCGGGCGGGCGCCGCCGACGTCGTGGCGCGCGACGAGGACGGGCCGGACGGTTTCCTCGTACCCCACTCCGACCCGCAGGACCGGCCCGAACTCATCGAGCGCTACAGCTACGGCTGGTGTCACGGACCGGCCGGTGACGCCCAGGTCTTCCGGCTGCTCCGGGACGTCCTCGACGAGCCCGCCGCCTGGCAGGCGCTCGCCGACCGCTGCTGGCACACCGTGACCCACTCCGGCCTGCCCCGCCGCCTGCGGCCCCGCTTCTGGGACAACAACGGCCGCTGCTGCGGCACCGCGGGCGTCCTCGCCCTCGCCTGCGACCGGCTGGCGGAACAGGGCGACCCCCCGGACTTCGCCCGACTCCTCGCCGCCGACCTCTCCTCCCGCGCCACCCGCGACCGCGACGGCGCCCGCTGGTCCAACATCGAGCACCGCGCCACCCCCAGCACCCTCGAACCCCACCCCGGCTGGGCCATGGGCACCGCCGGCATCGTCCGCGAACTCCTCCGCTTCACCCGCCTCACCCGCCCCGCCACCCCCACCCCCGCCTACGCCCTCCCCTGGCCCGACCACCACCCCACCACCCCGGCTCGCTGAGGCGCGTGAGACGGGGCCGCTGCTGAACTCGGCCTCAACGCCGGGGATTTCCCGGCCGTTCGGCGAGCAACAGCACAGTGGCGACCGGGGGGCGTCCGGCCGGTCCGGAGTCGTTGATCAGGCGGCCGGTGACGTCGGTGAAGCCGTGGTCGGTGAGCAGTCGCTCCCAGACCGGCATGGCCAGTACCCACCGCTGTACGGCGCCCTCCGCCACGGGGATGGTGACGGGCCGCACGTCGTCGTGGGGCGGCTCACCGCTGTGGAAGTGGCCGAGCGTGGCGATGAGCAGCTTTCCGCCAGGGCGCAACGCCTCTGCGACGGCGGGGAGCAGGGCGTACGGGTCGGTGAAGTCGGCAGCCCCGAAAGCGGAATAGGCCACGTCGACACTGCCGGGCCGCGCCGTCAGCCACCCGGTGGCCTCCGCCCGTACGAACGTCACGCCCGGTACTTCGCCAAACCGCTGCCGTCCCAGCCGGACCGACTCCTCCGACGAATCCACCGCCCACACTCGCTCGGCCCCCCACCCCTCGGCGAGGTGTGCGGCCACCCGCCCCGTTCCCGCCCCGAGATCCACCACGCTGCGCCCGTCCAGCTCCCCCAGGACCTCGGCCCCTGGTCCGTACCGCTGATACCAGTCCCAGTACACCCGCCCTCGCGGTCCCTCGTCCTTCCGCCGCGACGCCGCGTACCGCGCCCACACATCACCATCCGAAGGGCGTGCCCCTGTCTGACTCACCCGCCCCATCCTGCTCATCCCTCGGGCCCGACGCCCCTTGCTCCCCGCGATCCACCCGCACGAGTGCCAAGCACGCCAAGGGCCCGGTTCCCCCCAGAACCGGGCCCGCCCGTGCCGAGCGACGCATCCTCCGCTCAGTGACCGTCCTCCCCGGGACGGCACGGCGTGCATTTCGCAGCGTCGGCAGCCCACAGCGGCCAGTCGACATCGAAGCCGTGTGCGGCGACCCGCCGCGCGGTGCGTGCCACGGAGCCGTCGCCCTTCACGCTGATCTCCGGGACGTGGTGAAGGAAAGCGCCGCCGTTGTGGTGATCGCAGAAGTCGGCGTACGCCATGGTGTCGAGGATCATCGTGTGCACGCCGATATCGATGATGTGTCCGGGCCCCAGTCCGAGGTCCTGTCCCCGGCATTCCATCGCGGTGACGAGGTAGGCGATGGCCTGACCGAGGACGCGCTCGGCCATCACCTGGTCGTAGGGGTTGTCGCGCATGAGCAGCCCGACGAGCTTGTCCCACTGCGCGGGACTCACAAACTGACGCGGGTCACGGGCCGGTGCGACTGGGGCGGCAGCAGCGGCCGGGAATTCGAGGAACATGGTCACGGTGGTTCCCTCCACGATGTCGGCCCCCGCGGTCGCGAGGCCGTGTCATCAGCAGACCGCGGAACAGCTCACCGCAGTGGTCAACTACCGCATCCTGCAAGGGCTTTGCAGATCCTGCACACGGCATCGACGGGGTGACACGGCATGACTACGGTCGGATGGGTGGCGTCTGTGTACGCCCCCGTCCCATGGAGGTGCCATGCGGCCTGCTGATCCGCTTTGGGACAGTGCACGGGCACGGGAGTGCGCCGGGCGGCGGCGGCCGGGCGGTCTGATCAGAATGGGCCGTCTCCGCCTCGGCTGGCGGCAGGACGAGCTGGGCCGTCGTATCGGATGCTCCGCATCGACCGTCTCGCGGCTGGAGACCCGGCCCGTAGGGGATCTGCGGCTCGTCCAGCGGGCGGCGAGAGCTGTCGGCGTACCGGACCAGCTCCTCGGGGCGGCGTTGGGCCTGATCGCATTCGGCGGCACTACAGTGACGGCCATTGCTTACGGTCCGCAGTACGAGGAGGACCCCATGCGTCGCCGATCCGTAGTGACCGCTGTCGCGCTGGCGGCCCCTGCCTCGGTCCTGGCAGGCGTCGATGACGTCTTCGCGGCGGTTCCCTCCGCGACGGTCTCCCATCAAGCGGTGCGAGGCCGGCTCGTGCGGGCGCGTGGGTTGTTCGACGCCGGACGCTATACGGCGGTGCTTGCCGAGGTGCCGGGGATTCTGGCGGACGCGCACCGGGCCGCGGAGTCTCGTACGGAGCCGGGCTACGGACAGCTCTCCGGTTGCTACAGCCTGGCGGCCCAGGCCCTGGCGAAGGTGCAGAGCTACGACCGGGCGCGGATCGCCGCCGACCGGGCGACGGTGTACGCGGACCTTTCGGGTTCGGCGCTCGCCGCCGCGACAGCGGCCCGGGAAATGGCGATCGTGCTGCGGCACCAGGGCCGTCAACAGATCGCCCATCGGCTTGTCGCCGACGCCGCCGCGAGGATCGAGGCGACCGGGCTGACCACGGTCGCGTACCGCTCGGCCTACGCGCAGATCCTGTGCACCACCGCGTACACCGCCGCGCAGGGCGGTGACCGCGACGCGGCCCTCACCATGATCGGTGAGGCGACGGCAGCCGCCCGCACCCTGCCCGCGGCGGCTCCTGTCACATCGGCCGCGGTGGACTTGTACGCGGTCGGCGTGCACCGGGCGCTCGGGGACTCCGGGGCGGCGCTCGAACTGGGCTCCAAACTGCGTGCCGGGCAGTTCCCCACCGCCGAACGGCGCGCGCGATTCCACACCGACATGGCCCGCGCGTGGTGGCAGTGGGGCAAAGCTGCGCAGACCGCCACCGCTCTCATGGACGCCCTGCGCGTCTCCCCGTCAGAGGTACGCGACCGCCCCGCGCTGCGCCGCATCGTCACCGACCTCCGCGACCACCACCCCCTCGTCCCCGGCGTCCGCGACCTCGCCGCTTTGACGGGCTGACGACCGGTCCCGGGCGGGTGCGGGGCGGGGTCAGCCGCGGCGAGAGGATCTGCCTTCGGTGCCGGTTCCCAGGTCCGGGGCGAAGAGAGTGAGGGGCGGGCCCTCGACGGCGAGGACGGTGAAGCCGGTGTCGGTGCCGGAGGTGTGGGGCTCGTCCTGGTCCCAGCGGACGCCCTGGCCCGCGGTGAGGGGGGTGCGGACGCCGTCGGGGCCCGCGATCCAGCCGCTGCCGCTGATCATCAGGAACGCCTGGGGCGAGGGCGCGGTGTGCGTGCCGATGATGCCGCCAGGTGTCACCTTGAGGTGGGTGAGCTGGACGGGGCCGCCGTCGCCCGCGGCGACGCGGGTGGCGTGGACGCCGCTGCTTTTGTAGTGGGTGACGCGGCGTTCGTCGCGGTCGAAGTCGAAGATCTCCACGGGGTCCTCCGGGCGGGTGCGGGGCGGGGGTTATGTCGGGGGGTGGAAGCCGCCGGTCAGTGGTTCGAGCAGTTCGGCCAGGCGCAGCGGGGTGCGGTCCTCGAACATCGGGCCGACGAGCTGGACGCCCACCGGCAGGCCCTCGGGGGACCGGCCCGCCGGAATCGCGGTGGCGGGCAGGCCGGGCATGGTGGGCAGACCGGCCCAGACGAGCTGGTCGAAGTACGGGTACCCGGCGCCGTCGATGTCGATCCGGCGTCGCCTCGGATCGGGGCCGTGGTCGTGCGGGAAGGCGGGAGTGGGCGTGATCGGGCAGACCACGGCGTCGAACTCGGCGAAGAACCGCCGCCAGCCGTGCCGGTGGAGCTCGCGGCGGCCGTTCGCGCCGAGCCAGTCGCGGTGGCTCAACACCATGGCGCGCAGCCGCGTCGCCTCCAGACTCTGGTCGTCCGGGCTCAAGTCGGCGGCGAGGGCCCGCAGTTGCTCCTGCGCCTCGACCGGGAAGTGCGCCGTGGAACTCGACATCAGGAGCTGTGTGTAGACCACCGCGGCTTCGGCCAGATCGGGCAGCAGCGGGCTGTGCCGTTCGACGCGGGCGCCGCCGTCGGCCAGGGCGTCGGCCACCCGGCCCACGGCCGCCCGTACCGCGGCCCCGGTCGGAATGTGCGGGTGCTGGTCGAGGACCAGGACCCGGAAGTCGCCGAGCCGCTCGTGGCGCGCGGGCGGCAGCCTCACCTCGTACGCCACACCGGACGTCAGCGGGTCGGGTCCTGCCATGACGTCGAGCAGGAGCGTGAGGTCGCGCGCGGAGCGCGCCATCGGGCCGACGACGGCGAGGTCGAGGTCGACCGGCAGCGCCGGTGCGGGCGGCTGGGCCATGCCGCGGTTCGCCGCCAGCCCGAGCGTCGGCTTGTGCGCGTAGATCCCGCAGAAATGCGCGGGGGTGCGCAGCGAACCGGCGATGTCCGAGCCGATGGACAGCGCGCCGAAGCCGGACGCGAGGGCCGCCGCCGATCCGCCGGAGGAGCCACCCGACGTGCGGCCGTGGTCCCACGGGTTGTTGGTGGTGCCGTAGATCTCGTTGAAGCTCTGGATGTCCTGGAGCCCGACCGGCACATTGGTCTTGCCGAGCACCACCGCGCCCGCGGCCCTGAGCCGCGACACCTGCACCGCGTCCTCGGCCGGCAGGTGGTTCCGGTGCTGCGGCATGCCCCAGGTCGTGGGGAGCCCGGCCACGTCGTACGACTCCTTGACCGTCACGGGAATGCCGAGCAGCGGCCGGTCCTCGCCGCGGGCCCGCGCCGCGTCGGCCTCCCGCGCGGCGGCCCGCGCACGGTCGAAGTCCGGCACGCAGATCGCGTTGACCGCCTCGTCGTCCCGCTCGATACGGGCTATCGCCTCGTCGGTCAGTTCCGCCGAGGTCACGTCACCGGCGCGCAGGGCGGCACGGAGTTCTTCCGCCGTCTGAAAGCTTCTGTCCATGCCAGGGACCGTACGGGCGGTCCGCTGGAGCCACGAAATGTCGATTCGGGCAAGGGAAAGTCGCCCCGATCTCCGAGGTCCGGGGGCCACTTCGCGGCTGGCCCCGGCGCGCCCGGAGCCGTAGCCTCCGCAATTGTCGCAGCGCTGTTATATTAGCGCTGTGACAACTTCTGATCCCACCGCGCTCCCCGACCCCTGGCACACCCTGCACGAGCTGCTGGCGGCCATGGACGCCGAGATCGAGCAGCTCTACGTCGAGCGCGGCATCACGGGCGTACGGCCCCGGTTCGCGTATCCGCTGATCCGGCTCGCGCACACCGGGCCGCTGACCATCCGCGAGCTGGCGAAGTCCCTGAACCGCTCGCACTCCGCGATCAGCCAGACCGTCGCCGCCATGCGCAGGGAGGACCTGGTCACCTCGGAGCCCGGCCCCGACGCCCGCACCCGGCGGATCGACCTGACCGAACGCGGCCGGTCGCTCGTACCGTTCCTGGAGGCGGAGTGGCGCGCCACCCACGAGACCGTCGCCGAACTGGACGCCGAGGTGCCGTACGCCATGACCGCCGTCGTCGAGGAGGTGCGGCGCGCGCTGGAACACCGGTCGATGCGGCAGCGCATCCTCAACCGCCTTGTCGAGCCGCCGAAGTGAGCGGGTCGAAGTGAGCGGACCGAACGTGAGTGAGCGGGTCGAAGTGAGCGGGTCGAAGTGAGCGGGTCGAAGTGAGCGGGTCGAAGTGAGCGGGACGACGTGAGCGGACGGATACGCGTCCGGTTCCTCGACACCCGTCCGCTGCGCGGCAGTCAGCCCTTCCGCGACCTGTGGATCGGGACGTCCGTCTCCCAACTCGGCGGCCAGATAGCCAATGTGGCCGTCCTCGCCCAGGTCTGGGACCTCACCGGCAGCCCGGTCGGCACCGGCGCGATCGGGCTCGCCACCGGCCTGCCGATGCTGCTCTTCGGGCTGCTCGGCGGCGCGTTGGCCGACACCGTCGACCGCCGCGCGCTCGTACGCGCCACCACCACGGGCCAACTCCTGGTCGCCGCCGCCCTGTGCGCCCAGGCCCTGGCCCACAACAGGAACGTCCTGCTCCTGCTCGCCCTCGTCGCCCTGGCCACCGTCTTCAGCGCGCTCGGCGCTCCCGCCCGGCGCACCTTTCCCGTCCGGCTGCTGCCCGGCGGCCAGGTCGCGGCCGGTCTCGCCCTCACCAACGTCTCCTTCCAGGCCGCGATGCTGGCCGGGCCCGCCGCGGCCGGACTGATCATCGCCCGCTGGGATTTCCCCGCCGCGTACGGGATTCAGGCCGTGGCCATGGCGGTCTCGATGCTCGCGGTGATTCGCCTGCCGGCGATGCGGCCGGAGGGAGGTGAGGGGACGGCGTCCGAGGGGGGCGGTGGCTGGCGTCGGCGCGCGAAGTGCGGTGGGCTCGCGCTCGGGAAGGGCGGTGGGATTGGGCGCGCGCTCGGGAAGGGCGGCGGTCGGCGGCGTGCCGAGCGCGGCGGGTGGCGGATCGTCCTGCGCCGACCCACCCTCTGGGGCTCGATGGCCACCGACCTGGCCGCGACGCTCCTCGCCATGCCCGTGGCGCTCTTCCCCCTCGTCAACGAGATCCGCTTCGGCGGCAACCCGCGGACCCTCGGCCTGTTCCTCTCGGCCGTCGCGGTCGGGGGCATCACGGCCGGTCTGCTCTCCGGCACGGTGACCCGCTGGCGGCGCGGCGGCCTCGTACAGCTCTCCGCCGCCGTGGTCTGGGGCCTGGCGCTGGCCGGGTTCGGGCTGGCGGGGCCTTTGTGGCTGGCGCTCGGCTGCCTGGCCGCGGCGGGGGCCGCCGACACCGTGTCCGTCGTCACGCGCAGCGCCCTGGTCCAGTTGGAGACGCCGGACGCGTACCGGGGGCGGGTCTCCTCCGTGGAGCACGTGATCGGTGTCGCGGGGCCCGAACTCGGCAATTTCCGGGGCGGCCTGCTGGCCTCGGCCACCTCCGCCCCGTTCTCCCTGGTCCTCGGCGGGGTGTCCGCCGTCCTGGCGGTGCTGGCCGTGGCCGCGACGAACGCGCCGCTCCGGGCGTACCGCACGCCGTCCCACGGCGGTGCGGACACCGACGCCGGGCCGGTCCCGGACGCCGACCTGGCGGTGACCTCCGGCCAGGTCCCGTGAATTCTCCGAATCCGATCCGGCCGCCGTGTCGATCCGCTCCCGCGCCGTTCGACCTTGGGGGTGAGAGGGTCGGAAAACGGCCCCCGGAGCGCGTCAGCGCTGAACGCACGGAACAGAACAGAGTGGAGACAGCCGTCATGGCGAAGTACATGCTGATCATGCGTGGTACGGACGAGTCCGTCGCGAAGATGATGGAGACCCCGTTCGACGAGATGCTGGAGACGGTCGGCCGGTTCAACGAAGAGCTGATCCGGGCCGGGGTCCTGGTGGCGGCGGAGGGGCTCGACGACCCGGGCCAGGGGGTCGTGGTCGACTTCAGCGGTGAGGCGCCGGTGGTCACCGACGGCCCGTACGGCGAGACGAAGGAGCTGTTCGGCGGCTTCTACCTGATCGACGTGGCCTCGAAGGAGGAAGCGGTCGAGTGGGCGAAGCGGCTGCCCGCCGTCGCCGGTTCGAAGTGCGAGGTGCGCCGGGTGCCGAGCATCGAGGAGTTCCCGCAGGACAACGAGTGGATCACCAAGGAGCGGGCGTGGCGCGAGCGGACGGGCCAGATCTGAGCGGGCCGGATCTGAGCGGACCGGTTCCTGACGGACCGGTTCCTGACGGGGTGGCTCGGGGCGGGCCGGTTCCGGGCGGGTCGGCTCCCGACGGACCGGCTCCCCGCAGTACGGAGGCCGCGCGCCGCGCCGTCGAGGCCGTCTGGCGGATCGAGTCGGCCCGCGTCGTCGCGGCCCTGGCCCGTTACACCGGGGACTTCGAACTGGCCGAGGACGTGGCGCAGGAGGCCCTGGCCGAGGCGCTGGTCGGCTGGTCACGCGACGGCACACCGGCGAACCCGGTGGGCTGGCTGCTCGCGACCGGGCGGCGGCGGGCGATCGACGCCTTCCGCCGCCGCTCGGCGCTGGACCAGCGGTACGCGCTGCTCGCGGGGGAGGCGGCCGAGGACGCGGGTACGGGCGTCGCCACGGGAAGGGCCGCGGGCCCGGATACGGGTGTGGGCTCGGCGGCCGACGCCGACCTGCCCTGGGACCCGGACCGTATCGACGACGACATCCTGGCCCTGATGTTCATCTCCTGCCATCCGGTCCTCTCGCCCGAGGCCCGCGTGGCCCTGACCCTGCGCGCGGTGGGCGGCCTGGCCAGCGAGGAGATCGCGCGCGCCTTCCTGGTGCCGGTGCCGACCGTCCAGGCGCGGATCACCCGTGCGAAACGTACGATCGCCGCCGCCGAGGTCCCGTTCGCCCTGCCCCCGGCCGAGGAACGGCGGGAACGGCTCGGCGGCGTCCTCAGCGTGCTCTACGTCATCTTCACCGAGGGGTCGACCGCGACGTCCGGCGACGACCTCCTCCGCCCTGACCTGGCCTACGAGGCGATCCGGCTCACCCGCGTACTGGCCGCCCTGCTGCCGCGCGAGCCCGAGGTGCACGGTCTGCTCGCCCTCTGCGAACTGACCGCCGCCCGCTTCCCCGCCCGCACCGGCCCCGACGGCGAGGCCGTACTCCTGGAGGACCAGAACCGGCGCCTGTGGGACCGCTCGGCGATCCGCCGTGGCCGGGCGGCTCTCGAACGCGCCTCCACCGTCGGGCGCGGCCTCGGCCCGTACGGCCTCCAGGCGGCCATCGCGGCCTGCCACGCCTCCGCGCCCTCCGTCGCCGCGACCGACTGGGAACGGATCGTCGTGCTCTACGAAGCCCTCGGCCGTATCGCCCCCTCGCCGGTCGTGGACCTCAACCGCGCGGTCGCCGTCGCGATGGCCCACGGGCCGCAGCCCGCCCTCGACCTCGTCGACGAACTCGCCGCCGCCGGTCACCTCTCCCATTCCCATCTCCTCCCCACCGTGCGCGGTGAACTCCTCGCCCGCCTCGGCCGCACCGCCGAAGCCCGCGCCGCACTCCAGCTCGCCGCCCGCCACTGCCCCAACACCCGCGAACGCGCCTTGCTGCTCCGCAAGGCCGATGCCCTGCCGATGCCGTGACCCCGTCCGGGCGTCAGCTGCGCGTCGGTGGCGTCAGCGGTGCGTCGGTGGCGGGGTCCGGGTGGGTGCCGGTGCCGGGGTTGAGGGGCGGTGCCGGTGCCGGACCGGCCGGGCCCTTGCTCGACCGGGGCGGCGGGCGCGTCACGCCGTGAGGACGACCTTCCCGGCGACCGTCCCCGACTCGGCCAGCCGGACCGCCTCCGCCACGCGTGCCAGCGGCAGTTGGGCCGCGATCCGGGCGGTGACGTCGCCGCGCTGGAGCGCGGCGAAGACCTCGGTGAGGTCGGCGCGCAGCCGGGCCCGGAAGCGGTCCTTGGCCAGGGCCTTTCCGGCCCAGAGGTTGTAGAAGTAGGCGCGGCGGCCGTTGGGCAGCGTGTTCCAGACCCAGACGCGGGCGATGATCTTGAGCACGGGCCACTGCTTGGAGCCCTCGTCGTTGAGCGTGGACGCGGTGCCGTAGGAGACGAGCGTGCCGCCGGGCGCGAGCAGCCGCCACGAGTCGACGACGCCCCGGCCGCCGACGTGGTCGAAGACGGCGTCCACCCCGCCGGGCGCGAGGGCGCGGACCTGGGCGGCGACGTCGCCCGCGCGGTAGTCGACCGGTGTGACGCCGCGCTCCCTGAGCGCGTCGTGGTGCCGTACGGACGCCGTGCCGATCACCTTGACGCCCGCGACCCGCGCCAGTTCGACCAGGACGGAGCCGACGCCGCCGTTCGCGCCGAGCACGAGGACGGTCTGTCCTGCGCGGACGCGCGCCTTGCGGTGCAGCATCTGCCAGGCGGTGGCGCCGTTGACCACCATCGCCTCGGCCTCCGCCGCGCCGACCCCCTCGGGCACCGGGACGGTGTCGGCGGCGTCGACCACCACGTGGCTGGCCCAGCCGCCGGTCTTGGTGAGCGCGGCGACCCGCGTGCCGACCAGGTCCGTGCCGACGCCCTCGCCCGCCGCCTGCACGGTGCCGACCAGGTCGTAACCCGGCACGAAGGGGAACGGGGGCTGGTCGTAGTAGCGGCCCCTGCGCATCTGCTGCTCGGCGAAGGAGACGCCGGTGGCCTCCATCCGCACCACGACCTGGCCGGGGCCCGGCGTGGGGACGGCGCCGTGCCTGACCTGGAGGCCCTCCGGCTCGACCTTGCCGGGCAGGACGACCTCGGTGAGTTCTTCGGTGGTGTTCATGGCGGCCTCCGCTGCGAGCTGCTCGTTACTGACGTTTGCGTTCGTTAGAAGTTCTAACACCTCACGATCGGGAGTGTCAATAGCGTTCGTGATAGCCTCTAACTAAAGGGAACGCGGACACGACGTACGGGCACGACGTACGGGAAGGAGGCAAGGCCAGTGGCTGAACCGGGTACGACCACCAGCACCCCGCGCGAGCGGTACCGGGCCCAGGTCCGCGAGGAGGTCAAGAAACACGCGTGGGAGCAGATCGCGACGGCGGGCGCCTCAGCGCTCTCCCTCAACGCCATCGCCAAACAGATGGGCATGAGCGGCCCCGCGCTCTACCGCTACTTCGCCGGGCGCGACGAACTCATCACCGAGCTGGTCAGGGACGGCTACCGCAGCCTCGCCGACACCTTCCTCAGCGTCCACGCCGCCGCCTCGGCCTACGACTCCCGGCCCGAACTGGTCGCCCTCGCCCACGCCCTGCGCGGCTGGGCCCTGGAGGACCCGCACCGCTACTTCCTCCTCTACGGCACACCCGTCCCCGGCTACCACGCCCCCGACGACATCACCGGCATCGCGTCCGAGATCATGGCCGTCCTCCTGGACGCCTGCGTCGCCCTCGACCCCGACGCCACCGCCCCCGTCACCCCCTTCGACACCCACCTCGCCACCCACCGCGCATGGGCCGACCCCCACCCCGCCCCCACCACCGCCCTCCACCGCGCCCTCACCTGCTGGACCCGCCTCCACGGCGTCCTCTCCCTCGAAGCCGCCGGCCACTTCACCGGCATGTCCCTCGACCCCGCCCAGCTCTACGAAGCCGAACTCCACGCCCTCCTCGAACCCTGAGCTCACCGCCGCGGCAGGGCAGTTGGACCTATTCTGGGAATCGGCAGAGGCGCAACACGAAGACGCGATACGGACGGGGGGCCGGATGTCTTTTCTGCGGTTCGCGGGCGACGAGGTCAAGGACATGGCACGCAAGCTGGAGACCAGCGGCGACCAGATGAAGAGCGCTTCGAAGGAGATGAAGCACGCCAACACCAAGGAGATCGGCCACTCCGGCCTGGAATCGGCGTGTGACGACTTTGCCGACTCCTGGGACTACGGATTCGGCCAGCTCTCCAAACTCACCCAGGGCGTCTCGGAGTTCGCGAATCAGGCCGCCGAGGAGTTCGCCAAGATCGATCAGAAGCTCCTCGACGAACTCAAGAAGGCGGGCGAGGGCGGCGGCGAGTAATCCGTCCGCCGCTCGCCCCGCGGGCTCACTCCCCGCGCCTCGGCCTCAACCGTCGTGCTCCTGGGACGGATTGAAGGTGAACGTCCGCCCGATGTGTGCGAGCCGCCCGCTGTAGGAGTCCAGCAGGAAGAGCGACGGCGTCGAGATCGTCACGTAGACGCAGTAGTCGCGGGGCGCCGGGACGATCAGTTGCAGCGCCGCCACGGGCAGCGTCGGCCGTATTGTCGCCGCGGCGCCAGTAGGATCCTCGACTCCGGCCGCGGCGGCCATGCCCGCGGGGAGCGTCAGCAGCCGCAGCGAGGTCGACATCACGCCGGGCCCCGCGGGCAGCTTCGCGGCGATCAGGATGTCCTGCCTGCCCTGCACACCCTTGCCCAGAGGGAAGTTCAGCTCTTGAAGCCGGCCCTCGCGTGCGAAGAGCTTGCGCTGCTCCGCCTGGAAGATCGCCTCGGCGGCGAGCAGCCGGTCCCGGTGCGTGCTGGGCCGTACCGTCACGGCCAGCAGGCCCATCGACAGGCGTTCGTCACCCTCCACGTCCTCCGTACCCAGGCACATCGCGGTAAGGACGACGGTGTCCCCGCTGCCCGCGGCCAGACCCGGCAGACTGGCACGCATCTGCGCTCCCGCAGAAGCCAGTTGCTCCTCGTCGGCGTCGGGCATCAACGTGGCCAGCGCCTCGTGCCAGCCTTCGGACTCAGTGGGTTCCGGCAGCCGGATGAACTCGTCGGGTACCTGGTATCCGAACGCGTACGGGATCTCCCGCCCCGCGGCCTTTGCCGCGCCTTGGGCAGTCGGGCCACTCACGCCGCTGTCCCGTACTGCCCCTGCTCCAGCCCCTTGGCGAAGCTGTTGCCCGCTGACGTCAAGGTCGTGGGGACGTCGAACGTCGGGCCGAGCGGGCCGGGCGCCATGACCGTGGGATTGTTGTCGGGCGCCTTGTAGTTGACGAATCCGGCGATCGGCCCGACTACGGGGATGTCGGAGATGTTCCAGTCGCCGTCGGTCCACCGGCCGTCGTTCGCGTTGGACCCGAGCGCGAAGCCCGCGCCGGTGACGGTGCCCACGAAGTCGAACACCTTGCCCGTGGCCACATACGTCCAGCCCTGCCCTGCCATGCTGAAACCGCGCAGGGTGTTGGCGACACCGCTGGGTATCTTGGCGATGTTGCCCAGAGCGCCGGGCCGGATCTTGCCGAGCGTCGCCACGATGCCTTCCGCGACCCGCAGTTCACGCCCCGCCTGTACCATCGCGCGCCCGGCCTTCATCATGCTGCCGCCCGCCAGACCGATACCGCCCGCGATCACACCCGCGGCGTCCCAGGCCAGAGTCTGCCAGGTCACACCTTCGGCGCCGCCGATCATCGCGGCGCTGTGCGCGGCGAGCGCGCCCACGCCGACGATGAAGCCGATCAGGCCGAGCGCCCCCACTCCGGTGCCGAGAGCCAGGGCGACCAGGCAGATCACGCCGATGACCATCGCGACGTCGGCGAGTATGTCGCCGACCAGTTTCCAGAAGTTCGGATCGGACAGGACGTTCCACGCGTCGGCGAGGAAGTCGGTGACGCTGTCGACCAGATTGTCGAACCAACCCGGCTTCGGCGGGGCGTCGTCGGTGGCGTCCTTCAGCGCGCGCGCCGTCGAGTCGGCCGCGGTGGTGTACTCGACGTGCAGAGTACGGGCGCGCCCCCGGACCGACTCCAGTTCGCCGTGCGCCGTGTCGTACGCCTGCTGCTTGCCCTTCTTGTCCCGCTCGTGCGCTTCCTTCTCCGTGTCGGACATCGTGGAGGTGTCCGCGGGAAGACCGGTCAAGGAACTCTTGGTCGAGTCGACCTTCCGCGCCGCGGCAGCCGCCTCTTCCTCCAGCCCGCGGGCCCGCGACTGGAAGCCGTCCAGACTGGTCTCCCAGCCCGCCAGGGCCCGGTGCGCCGAATTCACCGCGTCAAGGGCCTTCTTGAGATATGGCGGAATCTTTTCCACGGACTCCGTGAAGGCGTCGGCGGACTTCCCCACCCATACGCCGTCCGAGGTGCCGATCTTGCTCAGTTGGCTCTGGGCGCTGCCGCTATTGTGGGCCACTTGCCCCACCGCGGAGACCATCAGACGGACGGTTTCCAGATCCCCCGGAGCCGGATCGAAGCCAAGGTTCGGATACTTCAACGAGCCCACGCTCGCCCCCCATCCGCATGACGAACTCATGCCGCTTCGTTCAGAGATGACTTTTTCTTGACCAAGCTATAAGAAGATCCTTGCGGTATGGATGGTTCCGCCGAGTCCCGGATGCGGGTCCGGCGGCGGGGACCGGACAGAAGGTCATGCCAGACCACGGAGGCCGGAGGTCGTGATGTTCGTGGAGGCTCAGCTCAAGGCGCTGATGCGGGACGGGGCGCGGGGGGCGGCGCGGCATGAGGCGCGGAATCTGGTGGGGTCGTGGCGGAGATTCGCGGCGTTCGCCTTTGTCGCCGAGCAGTACGGCTACCGGTACGAGGGGATGGCGGTGACATCGCCGAAGGGGAGTCCGAATCCGTATTTCGGGTTCCGGCGGGAGGCGGACGCGGCGGAACGGGCAACCCTGGCCGCCACGCGGTATCCCGAGGGACTGCGCGGCGGCCAGTTGCCGGGAATGCGGCCGGGACGGCGGCGGCTGCGGCCGTCGCCGGAGGTGCGAGAAGAGGTCGAGCTGCTGCACGCGCGTATTCAGGTGGACTACGCGCGAGGCCATCGCAGGCGCGGCCTGATCCAAGTAGTGGTGCTGCCGCTGGCGTTGCTGATCCCGCTGTCCCAGTTCGGGTTCACGGCGGGGCCGTTGCTCGTCTGCGGCGGTATCTGGGCGTTCTTCGTCGGGTTGTGGGGGCTGGGGGTGCTGCTGTCCCGGCGGCGGTTGGTGAAGTACGGCGCCGTGTTGCGGGCCGCTGAGCGGGCTTAGGAGGCGCGGGCGGGGAGGGCTATGCGGGTGGTGGCGGGGGTGTGGGGGAGGGGGTGGCGGCCCGTGAGGACGGGGAGGCCGGTGGGGTCGGCGTACAGCTCGTAGCGGTAGAAGGCGACGGCGTACGCGGTGAGGGCGTCCTGCTGGTGGGCGGGGGTCAACTCCTGCGCCGGGCAGGTGCTGTCGTCCTCGCCGAGCGAGGCCGGCGGGGTCCAGGACCGGTTGTAGTAGTTGTGGTTGGCGTGCTGGAGAGAGACGGAGAAGTCCGTCACGGTGTTCAGGCCCGCGATGTCGTCCAGATACTCCTGGCCCTGCTCGTGGACGGCTCCGTCACAGGTACTGGTGACGACCGCGAACGGCACCTTCGTGTCGAGGGTGTCGCTGTTCTCGCCCTCCGGGTAGTCGAACTTGACCGGCGCCAGCGCGAGAACGGCCCTCACCCGTACGCCCGTCGGCCATTCGGCGCGGTGCTTGTCGGACGCCTGCCACATGGCGCCCTTGCCGCCGCGCGAGTGCCCCAGGGTGCCGACGCGCGTCATGTCGACGTGGCCGGTGAACGCGGGCGCGACCTCGCGGCCGGTCGCCGGGTCGGTGAAGCGGCCCTTCAGGGCGCCGCCGCCATTGGCCAAGTCCCGCCACAGCCGCAGGTGTTCATTGATCAGGCGGGCGCGGTCGCCGTAGTCGAAGGACGTCATGTTGATGGCGTCGGCGCTGAGCGAGACCACGACGAAGCCGCGCTCGGCCAGCGCGCGGCCGAGGTAGTCGTAGCCCCGGTAGCTCGGGTACGGGTGCGAGCCCGCCGGGCACGGCCAGGTCTGCGCGTCCGCGTCGTCGCAGGCGTACCAGGAGCCGTGCGACATGACGACCAGCGGCAGCCGCCCGGTCAGATGACGCGGGTAGTGCACCACGGCCCGCACCTCGCTGACCGTGCCGGACTCCGGATCGGTGAACGCCGTGTCCCCGAGGTCGTATTCGGCGGTCCCGACGCCGGCGGCGGTCGTGGCGGCGGTCGTGGCGGCGGTCTCGGCGGTCGCATGCGGTACGGCGGCGACGGCCGGTGTCTGCGTGCCCGCCGCCAGGAGCCCGGCGGCCAGCAGCAGCGAGGCCGCCGCCGTGCGGACGGTGGATCGAAGAGGAGATCTCATACTCCGGTCAACACGCTGGAGCACCGCCCGAGTTGCCTCACCGGCCCCAGGCGTGTCAAAGACGATCGCCAGCGCCCTACTTGCCCTTCAGGATCTTCGCCAGCGACCGGTCGAGGGAGTCGGCGAGCGGCCCCGGGTCGATGGACGAGCCGCCGCCGCTGAACGGACCGGTGTCGGAGATCCAGTCGTGCAACTGGGCCTGGAGAAGCTGCGTGAGAGCGCCGTAGTACGGGGTGCGGGGGCGCTGCACCGCCTGGGTCAGCGCGGGCAGCAGCGTGGAAGCGGCGTACGCGGGGCGGCCGTCGGCGTCGCGCGGCATGTCGAGCGACTCCGACGACGCCGAGGCGCCCGGACTCGGAGAGCCGCCGGAACCCCCGGCACCCCCGGCACCCCCGGAACCGCTGGCACCCCCGGAACCCCCGGAACCCCCGGACCCCTTCGTGCCCGGCGCGAGCGTGCACCGCACCTTCGCGTCCTTGTACGCCGACTCCCGCGTCGCCGCGAATCCGGCGTCCAGCAGGCACCGCTCCGACTGCGCGTCCGTCAGGTACTTGACCAGGTCCAGCGCGTACTTCGCGCGCGGCGACCCCGCCGCCACGGCCAGATTCTGCCCGCCGAGCACGGCCTTCCCCGGCAGCCGCGCCACCTGCATCCGCGACGGGCCGAAGGTCCGCGACAGCGCGCCGTACGCGTACGGCCAGTGCCGCAGGAAGACGGTGTGCCCGGCCGCGAAGTCGCCGAGCGATGTCGACTCGTCGGAGGTGAGCGCCTCGGGCAGCGTCTCGTCATGGCCCGCGCGGGACTTCAACTCGCTCAAAGCCGCCCGCAGTTTGGCTGGATCGGCCGTGTAATGACCTTCGGCGTCCGCGAGTTGGACCCCCACCGAGGCGAACGCCTCGATGGCGTTGACCGTCAGCCCCTCGTACGCGCCGAGTTGGCTCGTCCACCCCGCCATGTAGCCCTCGGGCTGGTGGTCCTTGTCGGCGTCGACATCGCTGATGAGCGTCTGGAGCTCCTGCCAGGTGGTGTCGGCCTTCGGAAAGCTCGCCGGATCGATGCCGATGGCCTTGATGGTGTCGGCGCGGTAATAGAGCAGCCCCACATCGCTGTTGAAGGGCGCCGCGTAGGTGTGGCCGTCCCACCGTGCGGTGCCCGCGACGGACGGGATGACGTCCCCGTCGTCGAGATTCATCTGGTGGTCGAGCGGGCTGATCAGCCCGGCCTGCGCGAACTCCGGCACCCAGGTGACGTCCAGATTCACCACGTCGTACGCGGAACTGCCGGACTGGAGCGCGCCGAGCAACTGGCTGCGCTGCTGGTCGGCCTCGCCGGGCAGCTCGACCAGCCGCGCCGGGTGCCGCCTGCCCTCCGGCGTCCCGTTCCACTGCTCGATGAGCTGCTGGCGCACCCCGTCGCTGCCGGTCACGTCCAGACCGCTGGCCACGATGATCTCGCCGCCGCCGGTCGTCGTGGGCTGCGCGGCACGGCCCCCGCCGCCCCCGCCGGTGCACGCGGCGGCGGCGAGCGCGAGCAGGCACAGGGCGGCGGCGGTCGCCGCGCGACGCCGCCTCACCGGGCGTTCCCCGTTCCCGCGCGGGCGACGTCGTCGCGCAGCTCCGAGACCTGGCTGCTCGACGCGTTCAGACAGCGCCCGCCGCTGGTCCTGGCGATCTGCGCGCCGACCGAACCGGCAGCGCAGCCGCCGCCCGGCGCCAGGGACACCCACTCCACCGGTACGGGACGGGCGGCGATCCGCGCCAGCAGATCGGGGAGATCCCGGCCCTTGAAGTGCTCGTCGTCCTCGTCGTCGGTGATGTAGACAATCAACTGCGCGCCGCCCGTGGCCTTCTGGTGCTCCGTCATCTCGGTGAGCGCGGCGTCCAGCGCGGGTCCCGGGTAGGACTCCTCGTCCACCAGCTTCGTCGCCTTGACCTCGCGGCGGATACCGGCCAGGTCGGAATGCCTGCCCAGCGGCACCAGTTGCTGCGTCGGCGGTTTGTCGACCACCGTCCACACGCCGTACGTGTCGTCCGGCCCGAAGGTGTCGAGCGACTGCGACAGCAGGTCGAGGGCGCCTGCGGAATTGCTCCAGTAGGTGTCCATCGAGCTGGACTTGTCCAGCAGATACAGCACCCGGCCGGGACCGAGCGCGTGCCGGTAGCGGTCCAGCGCACTGCCCACGGCGGCGGCGTACCTCGCCAGCCACTGGGCGTCGGGCGGGTAGGTGCCGGGCATGACCGTACTGCCGGGAACGACGGCCCCGGAGCCCGTGTCCGTCGCCGTGCCGCTCGCGGAACCGCTGGTGGTGCCGGTCGCGCCCCCGACCGTCCGGTAGCCGTCGTCGGTGAAGACCTTCTGCCCGGCCGCGCCGGTCAGCCAGGTGTGGAAACGGTCGACGGCGTCCTTCCTGGCCGTCGCGTCGCGGTCCGCGCCCTTCCACGTGACGTGCACGAACGGCAGGTCGAGCGGCGCGACATCGGCCGGATACTGCGGCGCGCGGGGATGGAGCCTGTTGTTGTCGCAGCCCACCCGCGCCTTGGCGTCCGCGTGCGTGTTGAACTGCGTCATCACCTGCTCGGGCACCAACACCGCCGCGTTGTCCTTCAGTTCGGGGTCCGCCCCGGCCAGCGCGCACATCAGCGCGTACGAGTCGGGCTGCGCGGGCCGCAGTTGGGCCGCCTGCCGCTCGAACTGCCCCACGACCGCGTCGCTCACGGGCGCGACGCCGTTCTGCCCGTACACCCCGACCGTCGCGAGCTGCGCCGAATCCGTGGACTCGGGATCGGCGCGGAGCACCGGCACCGTCTTGGGGTTGTTGCGCTTGAGCTGGTCGAGGAGCTGACCGAGCGGGGTGCCCGTGACCGAGGCCGGGGTACTGGCCAGGGTCGTCGGGATGGCCAGCACGACCGGGGTGTACGCGACCGGGCCGAGCGAGCCGAGCTCCACGTCGTCGCCCTTGCCGACAAGGGACTTGGCGCGGGCCAGGGTGACGTCGGAGCCCGGTATCCAGATGTCCGGCTGCGCGCCGATGTCGCGCTGCGGGCGCAGTTCACCGGTCGAGCGCGGCGTACGCCAGTCGGCCGCGTGCTGGAAACCGGTCACCGCGTCGGCGGACTTGGGGTCGACCAGGCTGATCCCGGAGCGGCGGCAGCCGCTGCCCGTGTGGTTGGCGCCCGAGGTCAGATACGCGGCCACGGCCTTCTTCACGGTCGGCGCCGCGTCCGGGTCGGTGAGCAGCCGCAGTTCGACCGGCGGCGCGCAGGCCGTACTCCCGCCGACCCAGGTGTAGACGCCGTAGCCGCCTCCGGCGAGGAGCACCGCGAAGGCGGTGAACAGCGGGATCAGGACCTTGGGATTGTGGCCCTTGCCGGGACCGGCTGTGCCCGAACTCTCTTTACGGGGACGGCCCTTGCGCTGCTCGCGCTCCCCAGGACGGCCGCGCTCCCCACGGCTTCCCCGCTCCCCGCGACCACCCCGTTCTCCACGGCTTCCGCGCTCTCCGCGACGGCCCCGCCCCGTACGCCCCTCGCCCGCGCCGATCCCGGCCGCCGCGAGCGCCGCCCGCCACCAGGCCGCCCGGCCCGCGGAGTTCCGCCGGTCGATCTCCTCCAGCAGCCGCGGCGAGAGCCCGAGCAGCACGTCCTGCCGGGACTCGGCGGCGTGGTGACGCGGCACCCACGGGTCGTCGCCGCCTTCCGTGAACTTGTGCCGCATCGCCTCGTACAGCGCGGCCGACAGCGGGATCAGCTCGATCCGCGCGGCCTCTTCCGGCCCGACGTCCTCATCGGTCCTCGGCAGCCCGTCGTGCAGCAGCCGGATGAGCTGTTTGGTGTACGGCGTCGGCTCGTGCCCGTTGCCCCCCGGTATCCGGCGGTTGATCTGGACGGCGGTCAGCACCGAGATACGGTCCCTGCCGCGGTGCAGCGTGCCCGGCTTGAATTCGAGCAGCGCGTTGCCCGCGTAGCAGCAGTCCAGGATCACCACGATCCGGTCGACCAGCCGGCGTTCGGCGATGTCCCTGAGCCTGGGCAGCACATGGCTGCTCCAGGACACCGCCTCCGCGTAGTCGTCGCGGCCGATCCTGCGGGACTCGCCGACCAGCAGGTGGAAGTTGTCGCCGTTGCGGTCCACTCCGCCGTGCCCGGCGAAGTAGAGCAGGAACAGGCCCTCGGCGGCCTTGGCCTCGTTCTCCAGGTGCGAGAGGAATTCGAGCTGGGTCCTGGGGAGCACCTGCCGGACCTCGTTGGCCCCGAACACCCCTCCGGCCATCAGGGTTTCGACCAACTGGCCGAGGTTGTGCCGCACGCCCGGCAGGTCGTCCAAGTGGTCGTACCGGTACACCCCGAAGAGCAGTGCGCGATTGGCCTTGCCGCGTGGGTCGTAAGCATGCGAGGACACGATGGCTAGGTGTTCCTTCCGCCTTCGTCGTCCTCCGGCTCCTCGTCGGCGTCGTCCGTGTCGTCCGCCCCGTTGCCCCCGTCGGCTGCGCCGTCCCCGTCCCCGGCCCCGTCCCCGCCGCCGTCGCCGCCGTCGACCCCGTCGCCCGCGCCGTCCGCGCCGTCCGCCTGGACGTCGGTCACCATGGGGTGGTCGTCGCTGCTGCTGTTGGCCGCCCACGCGTGGGCGGCGACCTTCGCGCGGTTGTAGAGGTCCTCGAAGACCGGGGTGATGGCCGCGCCCGCGATCACCAGCACCAGTTCGACGAGGCCGCCGCTCATCGGCGGGCCGTCCCGCCGCTCCTCCGGGTCATGCCGCCCGCCGTCGTACTCGCGGACCTCCGCCGTGAGCTGATGCGCGGCCTCGGCCTGCGCGAACCAGTCCTCCAGGCTCAGCCAGCGGTACAGCGCTTCCAGATCCTGCGCGTCGTCGCCAGTGACCCGAATCCGGATCCTGCGGCCCGGCTCCCCGTCCCCATGAGTCATAACTCACTACTCTTGCACGGACGCTGACACTCCGTCACTACCTTGCGCCGACGCGCCCCCACGGGTGATCCGCCGGCCCCCACGGGCGATCCGCCGGCCTCCACGGGTCGCCCGCCGGCCCCCGCGGGGCCGGTGCCCTGGGCGCGACGGCGAGCCGGCCTTTTTCGGGGGCGCGGGGAACCGCGCGCTCAGCCACGGTGTTCGCGCAGGTCACCACCGGCCCCAGCGGGGTAGTCCGGCTGTCGTCGGGCCACCGGCTCGGTGGTGGGCTGCTCGCGCGGTTCCCCGCGCTCCTTCGGGGCGCGCGCGGCCGTGACGCTTCCCGGCCGTCGGCCGGAGGGGGCGGAGCCGCGGCCGAGGGCGGCCGAGGTCACGGCCAGCGCCAGCGCCGCCGCGGCGAGGGCCGCGCCGAGCCAGTTCGGGGCGGTGTAGCCGAGCCCGGCCGAGAGAAGGAGCCCGCCGAGCCACGCGGCCAGCGCGTTGCCGAGGTTGAAGGCGCCGATGTTGACGGCGGAGGCGAGCGTCGGGGCGCCGGACGCCTGGTCGAGCACCCGCTTCTGGAGCGGCGGGACGGTCGCGAAGCCGAGCGCGCCGATCAGGAAGACGGTCACGGCGGCGGCCACCTTGTTGTGCGCGGTGACGGTGAAGAGCGCGAGGACGAGCGAGAGCCCGCCGAGCGTGGCGTAGAGCATCGGCATGAGCCGCCGGTCGGCGTACCGGCCGCCGAGCAGATTCCCGCCGACCATGCCGAGCCCGAAGAGCACCAGCAGCCAGGTGACGGACGAGTCCGCGTAACCGGTCACGTTCGTCATCATCGGCGCGAGATACGTGATCGCGGCGAAGACGCCGCCGAAGCCGAGCACGGTCATGGCCATGGCGAGCAGCACCTGGACGTTGCGGAAGGCGGCCAGTTCGTGCCGGAGGCGTACGCCCTCGGGCCGGGGGATCTCGGGGACGAGCTTCGCGATGCCCGCGAGGCCGAGGACGCCGAAACCGGCGACGACGAAGAAGGTGACGCGCCACCCGGCGGACTGCCCGACGAAGGTGCCCAGCGGTACGCCGACCACGTTGGCCACGGTCAGGCCGGTGAACATCATCGCGATGGCCCCGGCCTTCTTCTCCGCGGCGACCAGACCGGCCGCGACGACCGAGCCGATGCCGAAGAAGGCGCCGTGCGCGAGGGAGGCCACGATGCGGCCCGCCAGCATGAGGGCGAAGGTGGGCGCGACCGCGGAGACGAGGTTCCCGGCGATGAAGAGCCCCATCAGGAGCATCAGCATCCGCTTGCGGGAGATCTTGGTGCCGAGCACGGTCATCAGCGGCGCGCCGACGACGACGCCGAGCGCGTAGCCGGTCACCAGGAAGCCCGCGGTCGGGATGGACACCCCGAAGTCCCCGGCGATGTCGGGCAGCAGCCCGATGATCACGAATTCGGTCGTGCCGATGCCGAAGGCCCCGAGGGCCAGGGCGAGCAGCGCGAGCGGCATGGGAAACACCTTCCGGAGGAGAGGGGACGGAACCGGCGGTACGGACGGGTACGGGACCGGTGCGCGGTTAACCAGCGCCCACAATAATTGCAGACGCGGGATAAGTGCAAACGCCGCCTATTGCGGAAGCGGGCTATCCTGAAGGCGCGGCCGACGACGACCGCGGGACCGACCGGCGCGAACCGGCCGGTCGGGGACGAGGGTGGTGCGAGCCGCCGCGAGGCCGGTGGAGGAGCCGAGGATGACCGAGACCGTGGCGCTGGCCCAGGGCTGGTGCGCGCTGTCCCTGCTGCACGGCAGGATCGAGGCGCACATCGAGCGCGCGCTCCAGGCGGGGCACGAGCTGAGCGTGCGCGAGTTCTCGCTGCTCGACGTGCTCAGCAAGCAGCACAACGGCCCCGGCGGCCACCTCCAGATGAAGAAGGTCGCGGACGCGGTCGTGCTCAGCCAGAGCGCCACGACCCGGCTGGTCAGCCGCCTGGAGGACCGCGGCCTGCTGGTCCGCTACCTCTGCGACACCGACCGCCGCGGCATCTACGCCGACGTCACGGAGACCGGGCTCGCCCTGCTCGCCGAGGCCCGCCCCACCAACGACCGCGCCCTGCGCGAAGCCCTCGACGAGGCCGCCCGCGAGCCCGAACTCGCGCCGCTGGTCCGTACGGTGGAGGCGCTCGGCGCCCGCTGAGCCCCGACCGCCTGACGCGTACGGCCGGGCCCCGGGTCGGCCGACCCCCGGCCACCCCTCGCCCGCACCCCCCGCCCGTGATCCGCCGGGTCCCGGGCCGGGCCGCCCCCGCCCGCACCCCCGCCCGCGCCGCCGCTGGCACCCCTGCCCCGCGATTCGGTGAGGAAATCGGCGAGGAACGCCCTTGGGCGGTCGTCGCAAGGGTCCGGCGGGGGACGACGGGGCGATATGAGGAGATATGTACGCCATCCGAGTGGCCTGAGTGGTATCAGGCGATTTACGCTGTGTGAGGATGCGGCAGCTTCGGGGCGGAGACCCGAAGGACATCCGGTGGTAGAAGCGACTGCACTCAGCAAAGGAGGTGGCTGGAATGGCCACCGAATCGACCAACCCGACGACGGGAATCGATACCCACCCGGACCTGATGGCCCTTCGGGGCCGGTACGAGGAAGCGGCGGCGAAGCCATGGGCCGGTCTCGTTGAAGGTCTGGCCCTGCTGGCCGGGCTTTACCTGGCGATCTCGCCGTGGGTGGCCGGATTCACCGGCTTCCACGCTCTCACCGTGACCAACCTGATCCTCGGCATCGCCCTGGCCGTCCTGGCCCTGGGCTTCGGCTCCGTCCTGGAACGTACGCACGGACTGGGCTGGGCCGCCGTGGTGATCGGCGCGTTCACGATCGTCGCACCCTGGGTGGTGTCCGGTAGCCCCCACGTGCACAAGACCATCCTCAGCAACGTGATCACCGGAGCGGTGATCTGCCTGGTTGGACTCGCCACGATGGGCATGGGCATGCTCGGCCGTAGCCGGTCCAGGAGCCGTGGGCTCCCGGCCGGCGGCGGCCGGATGGGCTCGGACCGCGCGGAGCGCGGCTTCAGCTCGGACCGCGCGATGAGCACGGACCGCGGTGCGCGTTCCGACCGTGGGCTGGGCACCGAGCGGAGGATCGACCCCGAGCGAAGGATCGATCCCGAGCGCTGATCCGGTACTGAGTCCGGAGCACCGACTCCGGAACCCGGTGGTACGGACGACCGCGAGGCCGCCCGTACCACCTTCACGTACCATCCGCCCCACCTACCACTCCTGAGCGCTGTTGTGAAGGGCTCGGGGAACTGAGATGCCGTGCGCTGTCCGTATGAGTGACAATGCGCCGTATGAAGATCGGCACCGACGGTGAACTCCCCGCCCCCGAGCGGGATTTGGGCTCGGACCCGGCTGTCTCGGACCCGGCTGTCTCAGGCCCGGCCGCCCCGGACCCGGCCGCCTCGGACTCGGCCCCGGACGTGATCGTGCGCCGCGCGACGGCCGCCGACGCGGACGCCCTCGTACGCCTCAGAGCCGTGATGCTCGACGCGATGGGCACGCGGGTCGGCGGGGACGACGCGCCGTGGCGGGCGCGGGCCCGTACGTGGTTCACCGAACGCCTCGCCGCCACGGGCGAGTTCGCCGCCTTCGTCGTGGACGACCCCGAACTGGGCGTGGTGAGCAACGCGGTGGGCGCCTGCGACCGGCACGCGCCGGGCCCGACCAACCTCAGCGGTCTGCACGGCCACATCTCCAACGTCTGCACCGACCCGCGCCGCCTGCGCCGCGGTTACGCGCGGGCCTGCATGGAGGCGGTGCTCGACTGGTTCGCCGACGAGACCCAGGCGCGGGTGATCAACCTCAACGCGACCGCGGACGGCGCCGGTCTCTACACCGGCCTCGGCTTCGCGACCCCGCCGCACCCCGCCCTCCAGGTCCGCCTCGACGGCACCATCGCGCCGGTCCCTGTCATTCGTCAGGAGCGGACCGGGCCCGGCGTCTCCTAGCGTCAGGCGGTGACGGCGGCCGGCGGGACCCGGCCGCCGACACGACGGCCGGCGGGGGTCCGGCCGCGGACGGAGGGACATCACCATGCGCAGGATCACGCGGGGCGCCGCCGCGCTCGCAGCTCTGCTGGCAGTACAACGGCGGCGACTGCCGGATCACCCTGGAGCTGAACGACCACTGGTCGTACAACCTCACCCCGGTCAACTCGATCGTCTTGAACCGGCCCTGACCTGGGGCGGCGTGGCCTCGGCCGTCACCGCCCGCGTCGCGGGTCCACCGCGCAGCAGCGACGCGGTGGCGGCCAGCAGGCCCATCCCGGCCGCCGTCGCGAAGACGATCACCAGCCCGTGGTGGAAGGGCGCCGAGATCAGGTGCGGGAAGAACTCCTTCCCGGTCAGCACCGCCCTGTTGTGCGCGGGCAGCGTGTCCAGCACACCGGTCGGCCCGAGCAGCGTCTGTACGGGGTTGACCCCGAGGAAGGCCGAGAAGACCGTCGAGACCGGCGGCAGCGACGCCGCGTGGTGGGCCACGTCCGGGGGCACGCCCTGCGCCCGCAGCCCGCTGTCCAGCGCCGACGGCAGCCGGTCGGCCAGGCCCGCGATCAGCAGCGAGAAGAACACCCCGATCGACAGCGACATCCCGGAGTTCTGGAACGTCGAGCGCATCCCGGACGCCGCGCCGCGGTCGGTGGCGGGCACGCTGCTCATGATCGCCGAGGTGTTCGGCGCGGAGAACATCCCCGAGCCGATCCCGTTGCACATGATCAGCAGCGCGAACGCCCAGTACGAGAACGTGATCGGCAGCAGGAGCAGGCCGACGAAGCTGAGCGAGAAGACCAGCAGACCGCCGGTGGTGAACGCCCGTACGCCGTACCGGTCGGACAGCCACCCGCACAGCGGCCCCGCGATCAGGAACCCGGCGGTCAGCGGCAGCAGGAAGATCCCGGCCCACAGCGGCGCGTCGTCGAACGCGTAGCCGTGCAGCGGCAGCCAGATGCCCTGGAGCCAGATGATCAGCATGAACTGGAGGCCGCCGCGGGCGACCGCCGCCAGCAGCGAGGCCGCGTTCCCCGCGGCGAAGGCGCGGCTGCGGAACAGCGCGAGCCGGAACATCGGCTGCGCCACCCGCGTCTCGACGACCACGAAGACGATGAGCAGCACGACGCCGGAGATCAGCCCGGTCAGCACCTTCGGGCTCAGCCAGCCCATGGTGTGGCCGCCGTAGGGCTGGATGCCGTAGGTGATGGAGACCAGCAGCAGACCCAGGCCGACGGCGAAGGTGAGATTGCCCCACCAGTCGATACGGGACTGCCTGCGCGTGGAGGTCTCGCGCAGCGAGCGGTAGGCCCACACGGTGCCGAGGATGCCGAACGGCAGATTGACCCAGAACACCGCCCGCCAGTCCCACGCCGACAGCAGCCCGCCCAGCACCAGGCCGACGAACTGGCCGGACAGCGCCGAGATCTGGTTGATGCCCAGCGCCATGCCGCGCTGCTCGGCGGGGAACGCGTCGGTGATGATCGCGGCGGAGTTCGCCATCAGCATGGAGCCGCCCACGGCCTGGACGATCCGCCAGCAGATCAGCCACATCGCGCCCGCGCCGCCGTGCGCGGGGTCGAAGGAGAGCGCGACCGAGGCGAGGGTGAAGACGACGAAGCCGAGGTTGTAGATCCGCACCCGGCCGACGATGTCGCCGAGCCGCCCGAGGGTGACCACCAGGACCGCGGTGACCAGCAGATACCCCATGATCATCCACAGCAGGTAGCTGATGTTCCCGGCCGCGAACGGGTCCAGGTGGATGCCGCGGAAGATCGCGGGCATCGAGATGATCACGATCGAGGAGTCCACGGTCGCCATGAACATCCCGAGGCTGGTGTTCGACAGCGCGATCCACTTGTAGCGGTCGGGGCGGGGGCCCGCGGGGCCGGGACCGGGCGGGGCGGCGCGGGCGGGTATGTCCGAGGGGTCGGGCTCCGCGGGGTCAGACACGGCGGGTGATCCTCTCCAGCAGGGGAATCGCGTCGGCCAGCAGCCGCTGCTCCTCGGGGGTCAGCTCCTCGTCGATCGCGCGGGCCAGGCGGCGGGCGCGCTCGGCGCGGGCGCCGTGCAGGCCGTCGAGACCGGCCTGGCTGAGGGAGACGACGATGCGGCGGCCGTCGGACGGGTCGGGGTCGCGGACGACCAGGCCGCGCTCCTGGAGCACGCCGATGATCGTGCACATCGACTGCGGCCTGATGCCCTCGCCCGCGGCCAGCTCCGTCGCGGTGGCCGGGCCCTCCCGGTCCAGCCGGACCATGGCCGAGATCTGCGAGAAGGTCAGCTCCCCGTCCGGCTTCACCTGCCGCAGCCGCCGCACCAGCGGGCTCAGTGCCACGCGCAGGTCCACCGCGATGCGTCCGGCCTCGGCCGGACTGCCCGTACCGGCCGGGTCGTCCGGGCTCGCCGCCGTGCCGGTCGCGTCGGCCGCGGTGCCAGCCGCGTCGCTGCTGGTCGTCATGATGATCAGTATAAACTTATCAGTCCAGGCTTATGGTATAGCTGGCGCATGACTGTTTCCCCCAGCGGTTCGCTGACCGCCACCACCGTCACGATCACCGGCCACGGCGGCGACGAGATCGAGGCGTACGTGGCCCGACCGGAGGGCGACCACCGCCGCGGCGGTGTCGTCGTCATCCACCACCTGCCCGGATACGACCGCCCGACCAAGGAGATGACGCGGCGGTTCGCCGAGATGGGCTACGACGCCGTCTGCCCCAACCTCTTCCACCGCGAGGCCCCCGGCGCGGCCCCCGACGACGCCGCCGCGGTCGGCCGCGCCAACGGCGGGGTCCCGGACGAGCGGCTGGTCGGCGACGTCGAGGGCGCGGTCGCGTACCTGCGCGCCCTGCCCACCTCCAACGGCAAGGCCGGCGTCATCGGCCACTGCTCGGGCGGCCGTCAGGCCGTGCTCAGCGCCTGCCACCTCGACGTGGACGCCGCCGTCGACTGCTACGGCGCCTTCGTCACCGGCACCGTCCCCGAGGGCTTCGTCCTGCGGATCACCAACCTCGTCGACCAGCTCCCCAGCCTCGGCGCCCCGCTGCTCGGCCTGTTCGGCGCCGCCGACAGCCACCCGAGCCCCGCCGAGGTCGCCGAGTTGGAGCGCATCCTCACCGACCTCGGCAAGGAGTACGAGTTCCACAGCTACGAGGGCGCCGGGCACGGCTTCTTCGCCGTCGACCGCCCCAACTACAACGTGCCCGCCGTCCAGGACGGCTGGGAGCGCATCGCGGACTTCTACGGCAAGCACCTGGAGGGCTGACCATGTGCACGTACTCCACCGTCAAGGCCGAGGTCGAGGGCAGCGCCAAGGGGCCGGGCGGCTCCTGGTTCCACGTCACCGACGTGACCGTCTACTTCGACCACCCCGTGCACGCGCTGGCCGAGCACACCCTGAACATCGACTTCGCCGCCCCCGCCAAGGGGCCCTCGGCCCGCGTCGCCCTGGAACTGACCGCGGACTCCGCGCGGGCGCTGATCACCGCGATCCAGGACGCGCTGGCGGCCGTGCCGCGCGAGATGGCCGTCTGACCACCGGGCCCGGGGCCCAAGGCCCTTGCCGCGCGGCGGAGTTCGGGCCGGGCGCCCGGCCCCGCTGTTACGCGACCCCGTCCTCGCTCTGCCGCGCGCACGCCGACTCGCACGCGTCCAGTCGCGCCAGGCCCGCCAGTATCGTCCGCGCCTTCGCCTCCAGGCGGTAGGTGCGGGCCAGTTCCAGGGCCCGGTCCCAGTGCTTGCGGGCGGAGGCGGGGTCGCCGCGCTCGAAGTGCGTACGGGCCAGCACCTCCAGGGTGTCGGCCGCCGTACCGCGGTCCCCGAGCCGGTCCAGGATCGCGACCGTCTCCTCCAGCGCCGCGACCGCCTCGTCGTACCGGCCCACGGTGCGCAGCGCCTCGCCGAGGCTGGTGAGGCTGCGCGCCGTGCTGGTCAGCAGCCCGCGCTCGCGCCACATCCCCAACGCCCGCCGGTAGCAGGCGATCGCGGCGGCCGGGTCGCCCGCGCCCAGGTGCGCGTCACCGAGATTGCCCAGCACGGTCGCGACCCGGTCGGCGTCGCCCACCGCGTAATGCAGGTCGAGCGACTGCCTGCCGTACTCCAGCGCGAGATCGTGGTCGCCCAGCGCGTGGTGCAGCCCCGAGAGGTTGTTGAGGATCGCCGCCTGCCCCTGGAGGTCGCCCGCCGCCTCGAAGTACCGCCGGGCGACGCCCAGATGCTCAAGGCACGGGTCCACCCGGTCGGCCATGCCGTGCGCGACGCCGAGCCTGCTGTGCATCCACGCCCGGCCCTGGACGTCCCCGGTCTCCTCCACGCAGGCCATCGCCTCCTGGAGGCACAGGTCCCACTCACCGGTCCACCAGTACGCCTGCGCGTAGCCGAACAGACCCGCCGCCAGCCGCCACGCCACGTCGGGCCAGCGGCGCGCCGCCGCCAGCCGTATCGCCTCCTTGATCGCGGGCAGCTCCTTGACGCACCACCGCAGCGCGGCCTCCTCGCTGTCGAACTCCAGCGGGGGCACGGCCGGTTGCTCGTGCAGCGGCGGTATCGGATGGCCCTCGGGGGCGAGCAGGGCCGCGGTCCCGGCGACCGTGACCGTGTACCAGACCAGCAGGCGGCGCAGGCCGTTCTCGCGGACCCGCGGCGGCACCTCCTCGGCGGCGCGGGTCGCCGCGTACTCGCCCAACAGGTCGTGGAAGGAGTAGTGGCCGGCCCGCGGAGTCTGCAACAGGTGCGTGTCGACCAGCGCTTCGAGCAGGTCCTCGGCCGGGGCGGGGTCGCGGCCGATCAGCGCGGCGGCCGGGACGAGGTCCAGCGGATGGCCCGGCCACAGGCCCAACAGCCGGAAGGCGCGGGCCGCTTCGCGCTCGGCGGCCTGCGGGCTGTCACGCATCGCGAGATAGCTCATCGCGAAGGTGTCCTGCACGGCGAGGCCGCCCGCGGACAGCGCGTGCAGCCGGTCGCCCGCGCCGTCCAGCCGCTCCGCCAGCGCGGTCAGCGGCCAGTTGGGGCGGGCCGCCAACCGGGCGCCCGCTATGCGCAGCGCCAGCGGCAGTCCGCCGCAGGCCGCCAACACACCTGCCGCCGCGGCAGGTTCGGCCGCCACCCGCTGCTGCCCGCACACCGCGACCAGCAGCCGGTGCTGCTCCTCCGCGCCCAGCGGCTCCAGGGGCAGCCGTACCGCTCCGGGCAGATCCGCCAGCGTCCTGCGGCTCGTCACGATCACCGCGCTGTCGCCGCGGCCCGGCAGCAGCGGCACCACCTGCGCCGCGTCGCCCGCGTTGTCCAGCACCAGCAGCACCCGGCGGCCGTGCAGCGCCTGCCGCAGCAGCGCCGACAGGTCGTCCGGGTCGTCCGGCAGCGGCAGCGCGCCGCCGGTGCCCGGCGCGCCGCCGTCGGCCAGATCGCCCAGGAACCGGGCCAGCAGGTCGCGCGGGCGGCGCGCGTCACCCGCGCCGAAGCCGCGCAGGTCGGCGTAGAGCACGCCGTCGGGGAAGTCGCGGCGCGCCCGGTGCGCCGCGTGCACCGCGAGCGCCGTCTTGCCTATGCCGCCCATGCCGGTGACGACCGCCACGCGCGGGGCGTCCGGGTCGCAGGGGCGTATCACCCCGAGCAGCGCGGCCAGTTCGTCCGTACGGCCGGTGAAGTCGCCGGTGTCGGCCGGGAGTTGGGCCGGTGGAGTGGACGGCTGGGCTTCCTGCGGGGCCGCTTCGTCCTCGGGGGCCGCCAGGATCTCGCGGTACGCGGCCTGCACCGAGGGGCCCGGCTCCACGCCCAACTCGTCGACCAGCGTGCGGCGCAGGTCGTGGAAGGCGGCAAGTGCCTCCGCCTGCCGATGCGTTCGGTGCAGGGCCAGCATCCACTGGCGGTGGAACGGCTCGCGCAGCGGATGCGCCGCCGTCAGCGCCGCCAATTCCGCCGCCATTCCCTGATGGCGGCCCAGCGCCAACTCCGCGTCGAACCGCCACTCCAGGGTCTGGAGCCGGGCCTCCGCCAAATGCGCCGCGTACGCCCGCAGCGGGTCCGACAGCGCCGGTACGTCCGCCAGCGGGTCGCCGCGCCACAGCGCCAGTGCCGCCCGGCACTCGGCCAGCACCGCCGGCCAGTCCCCGTCCCGGTGCGCCGCCCGCGCCGCCGCGTGATGCCGTACGAACACCTCGGCGTCCAGCTCGCCGACCGCCACGTCCAGTACGTAGCCCTGCGGGACCGCCCGCAGGCGCGAACCCGGGCGGTCGTCCTCGGCCAACAGCCGTCGTAGCCGGGCCACATGATTGTGCAGCGACGCCGTCGCCGTCGGCGGGGGCTCCTCGCCCCACATCGCCGCCTTCAGGGCCTCCGGGCGCACCGCCCGGCCCGGACTGCTCAACAGCGCGGCCAGCAGTGCCCGCGCCTTCGCCGAGCCGACGCCGCCACCCTCCACGGTCACAGCTCCGAGCAGCTCGAACCGCATCCGTGGCCCTCTCTGGCCGTTCCCCCGAACGGCGCGTTAGCCCCATGTTAGCGGCCGGTTGGCGCCCCCCTCCATGCTTGACCTCCGGGTCCGGCCCGGCGGCGCGGGTGGGTCCATCCACCGCCGCAACGGGGGCGCGGCACGCCGCGGCCGGACCCGACCACTTCGCCCCCTCCCGCCCTCCGGGCGCGGGAAGACCGCCTCGCCTCTCCGCAAGGCCGTGCCCCTGCGCACGCCGCAGATGCGGTCGCCTTCGGGCCGGCAGCCCGGTGGGGGCGTGTCGCGCAGCTCCCCGCGCCCCTGGTGGGGCGGACCATTTTTTGCCCAGGGCGGCACGCCGATCTTTTAGGGGCGCGGGGAACTGCGCGCTCAGCCACGGCGGTGGCGCGCTGTGAGAACCGGCCCCGGTGGGGCAGATGCGGTTGTTTTCGGGCTGGCAGCCCGGTGGGGGTGGGCCGCGCAGTTCCCCGCGCCCCTCAAAAGATCGGCGTGCCGCCCTGGGCAAAGGGCGCTGTCCGGAGGCGCGGGCCGGGAAAGATCGGGGGGCCCACAGCGGGAGCGTGTCAGTGGGGTGTGGGCGGCGTGTCAGTGGGCGGGGGGAGGGTGGGGGCATGGAGAAGACGGTGGGCGGGGAGAGAGCGGCAGCGAAGTCGGCGGCGTTCGGGAAATTCGTGGTGTGCGGCGGAGGCGTCGGCCTGCTGTCGAGCGCGGTGCTGGTGGCGGCGGCGGGCCACGCCCCGTTCGCGCTGGTGAACGCGGTGGTCACCGTGGTGTCGACGCTGCTGGCGACGGAGCTGCACCACCGGATCACGTTCAGGTCCGCCGAAGGCGGATGGGCGGGGTGGCGGGTGCACAGCAAGTCGGCGCTGACGCTGCTCGGGGCATACCTGTTCACGACGGCGGCCGTCCTGACGCTGGACCACGCGCACCCGCACCCGGGCGCCCTGCTGGCGCAGGCCGTGTACCTGGGGGCCTCCGCCCTGGCGGGCATCGCCCGCTTCGCGACGCTGCGCCTGCTGGTCTTCCCCACCCGGAACCCGGCCCGCGAGGCCGCCCGCGAGGCCGCCCGCGAGGGCACCCGCGAGGCCGCGAAGCCGCTGGACCGGGACGGTGTGGCGGCAGCCGCGTAACGGCCCGGAGACGTCCCCGGGCGCCCCGTAACATTCCCCGTCCCCCGCCGCGTCGAAGAGGTGAAGGGTCGGACGGGGGAAGGGGAGCGGGATGCGAGAGGGGGAGACGGCGGCGTATCTGGAGTTCGCGGCGGTCCGCGCGAGCCACCTGTACCGGTCGGCCTGTCTGCTCGCCAGCGGCGACACGCACCTGGCGGAGGACCTGGTCCAGGAGACGCTGGGCCGGATGTTCGTCGTCTGGGGCCGGATGGCGAAGGTGGGGAATCCGGCCGCGTACGCCCAGACGGTTCTGGTCCGCGCCTTCCTGACCCACCAGCGGCGGCGCAGCAGCAAGGAACGCCCGAGCGCGGAGCTGCCGGACAGCCCCACGCGGCACGGCGACGACGCGACGCTCAGGATCACGCTGCTCGACGCGCTCGGCCGGCTCTCGCCGAAGGACCGGGCGGTCCTGGTGCTGCGGTACTGGGAGGACCGCAGCATCGAGGAGACCGCCGAGGCCCTGCGCTCCACACCGGGCGCCATAAGGACCCGCACGGTACGCGCGCTCGCCCGGCTCAGGGCGGACCTCGGCGGCAGCCTCGCCGATCTCATCGCCCGCTGAGCCGCGTCGGCTGAGCCCCCCCCGTAACCGATAGCCGCCGAACGACCGAACGACCGAACGACCGACAGACCAACCGGCCGCACCCGTGGCCGTACCCCCCCCACGTAGACCGCATCCGTACACACCAAACCGAGACGGTGGTTCCGCCATGCCCATCGAACCGATCGAATTCGAAGACGAGCTGGGCGACGCGCTGCGCCGCACCGCCGACACGTTCCAGCCGGACGACTCCCGCGGCCTGGTCGCGGAGGGGCACGCGCACGGCCGCAGACTGCGCCGCAGGCGTACGGCCGCGATCACCGCGGGCGTCGCGGCCTTCGCCCTGGTCGGGGTGGGCGGCGCGCTGGTCGGCGGCCTGGCCAAGGGCGACGGGGGCAGCGGGGTCGCGTCGGCGCCCACGAAGCCCGCGGTGTCGTCCGCGGCCTCGGACAAGGCGAGTTCCGCGGCGAAGCCGGCCAGGCCCGCGATGACGGCCAAGCAGGTGATGGACCTGTTCCTGGCGACGCTGCCCAAGGGTCATGTCACGAAGTCCACCTGGCCCAGCCGCGGCACCGAGGAGGGCATTCCGCTGGCGGCGGTCGTCTTCAACAAGGGGCTGGTGACGCTCGGCATCGGCGCGGGCGAGGCGGTGCCGTCGTGCCCGGACTTCCCCTCGCAGGACCCGGACACCTCGTGCACGTCGACGCACGTGCACGGCGGCACGCTGACGATCTCCAAGGGCTTCGAGTACTCCGACCACCGGGCCGAGACCAAGGAGTGGTACGCGACCCTCGTCACACCCTCCGGCGCCGTGATCAGCCTGAGCGAGTGGAATTCCAGGGACGAGAAGGACGCCCCGATCTCACGTCCGAATCCGCCGCTCAGCTCGGCCCAGCTCGCCAAGATCGTCACCGACCCGCGCTGGCAGCGGGTGATCGACGCGCTGCCCGACCCGGACAAGGCGACCAGGGACAACGCGGCCACGGACCCGTCGGCGAAGGACAAGGCGTCCGCCCGCCTGGCGGGCACGTACGGCGGCTGACACCGCCCCCCGCCCGGACGTTCCCCGACCCGTCTCCCGGCCCGTCCCCCGGTGCCTCGCAGGGCCTTCCCCCCGCCCCCTCCTCCGGTCCGCCGCCGACCGGACCGGGGGAAGGGGGGCTTCCCGTTCACAAGCTTTTTGCGCATGCTTTGAGTACCCGGGTGCCGTCGGCGACGGCTTTCGGGTGACAATGCGACAGTCGAAGCTGAAGTATTCGGCACAGTTGGCCCCCTGAAAGAAGCGAGGATCTCCATGTTGCGAAACGGGCTGGAGCCGTGGCACCTGATCGTGGTGGCGATCGTCGTCATCGTGCTGTTCGGTTCCAAGAAGCTGCCGGAGGCGGCCCGCGGACTCGGTAAGTCGATGCGCATCCTCAAGTCCGAGGCGAAGGCGATGAAGAGCGACGACACGGGGCCCGCGAGCCCCGAGCCGACCGCCACCGCCACCCCGGCGCCCGAGGCCATCACCCCGAGCGACGTCGTGACCGCGAGCGAGACGACCCCGACTCCGCAGCCGACGACCACGGCCAAGTAGCCGCCCCGCGCGCGGCGTTCACCGCCGCGTCCGCCGGGTATCCGGCCGAATCACCGCGAAGCGCCCGTCGGCCCCCCGCCGGACGCCGCTGGGACGCGGCCTGCCCCCGCCCCCCGTTTCCGGGATCCGGCAGCCTTGATACGTTCCTGATGTCCAGGAACCGGAAGGCCGGATCCGGTGGAGTGACGGGGGGCCAGGGGTGACCACGGGTACGGGCAGCGCCGCGGAAGCCGTACCGCCGGAGTTTCTGACCGGTTTTCCCGAAACGCTCGCCGAGGTCTCCCGCAGTTGCCGCCCGCTCAGCCGCGCCGAGCGCGAGAGCCGCCGCGCGCTGGGCGAGCAGGCGGCGGACTCCGGCATAGCCCTGCCGTCGCTGATCGGCACCCACCTCACGGCCGTCCGCGAGACCTGGCCCGTACTGCCCGGCGTGGCCGACGCCAGGAGCACCGCCGAGCTGCGGCAGGTCGGCGCCGCCGTCCTGGCCGCCCTGGAGACCGGTGTCGCCGCCCTCGCCGAGGGCCACAGCCGGGCGCAGCGGCACTCGGTACGCCGCGCGGCCCTCGCCCGCCGCGCCTTCGTCGACGACCTGCTCTACGGCCGCAGCGACCCCGGCCGCCTCGCGGAACAGGCCGAGGGCTTCGGACTGCGGCTCGCGGGCCAGCACGTCGTGGCGGTCGCCGCGGCGCCCGAGGACGGGCCGTACGACGAGACGCACCCCGCGCTCAGCCGGGTCGAGCGCGAACTGGCGGGCCGCTTCGGCGACCACGACGCGCTGGTCGCGCCCAAGGACGGCCGGATGGTCTGCGTCGTGCCCGGCACGCAGCGCCAGGTGCTCGACGCCTTCGTGAAGACCGTCGCCGCGCCCAGGACCGCCGTCGGCCGCTCGCACAGCGGCGCCTCCGGCGTGGTCCGCTCGTACGAGGAAGCGCTCAGCGCCCTGGACCTCGCCGACCGGCTCGGCCTGGAGGCGACCGTGCTCAACGCGGCCGACCTGCTGGTCTTCCCGGTGCTGATGCGGGACCGCGCGGCGATGCTCGACCTGGTCAAGACGGTGCTCGGCCCGCTGGAGGAGGCGCGCGGCGGGGCGCTGCCGCTGCTGGAGACGATCACCGCGTACGCCGCCGCCGGGTACGTGAACGCCGAGGCCGCCCGGCGGCTCGACCTGAGCGTGCGCGCGCTGTCGTACCGGCTGGAAC
This sequence comes from Streptomyces sp. NPDC093221, assembly GCF_044753885.1. Taxonomy (NCBI): domain Bacteria; kingdom Bacillati; phylum Actinomycetota; class Actinomycetes; order Kitasatosporales; family Streptomycetaceae; genus Streptomyces; species Streptomyces sp. NPDC093221. The sequence goes on from NZ_JBIVOA010000001.1 coordinate 864,987, forward strand.
GTATCGCCGCCGTGACCGGCTTCGACCCGGACGACGCCTTGCAGCGCTACACCCTGGAGACGGCCGCGATGGGCGCGAGGCTGCTGGACTGGCCGACCAAACCGCTGTGAGCCGCGCGCCGACGCGGCGCGTGCGCTGACGGGGACGGGCGCGCCCGAGCCAGGGCCCTGCCCACGCGGCGGGCGGGACGGTTCGGCGGGTGCGCTGACGTGGATGCGCACGCCCGGGCCAGGGCCCTGCCCACGCGGCGGGCGGGACGGTTCGGCGAGTGCGCTGACGTGGCCGGTGTGCCGACGCGCGGGCCGGGGCTACGCGGCCGGCGGGGGCGGTGTCGCGCCGGTGGGTATCGCGGTCGCTCCGGCGGCGCGGGCGGCGGCCACTTCGGCGGCTTCCGCCTCCTGCGTCGGGCAGCTCCGGTCCTCCTCCGAGCGTGCCTCCTCGCACTCCGTCTTGAGCCCGGCGCTGATCGCCCGGCCCGCGTCGCGCAGCGTGGCCAGCTGCTCGGGGGTCAGGACGTCGAAAAGGTGCTCGCGGACGGCCGTCACATGCCCGGGGGCCGCCGCTTCCAGCGCGGCGAACCCGGCGTCGGTGAGCGTCGCCACCCAGCCGCGCCGGTCGCAGTCGGCGGGGCTGCGTACCACCCAGCCCTGTTTCTCCAGCGCGGACACCGCGTGCGAGAGGCGGCTGCGCGAGGACTGCGAGGCTTCCGCCAGCTCGCTCATCCGCAGGCTGCGCCCGGACGCCTCCGAGAGCCGCACCAGAATCTCGTAGTAGGCCATGGGCATGCCGGACTCGCGGCGGAGCTGGCGGTCGATATACGCCGAGAACTCCACGCTCGCGGTCATATACGCACGCCAGATCTCCTGCTCGTCGTCGCTCAGCCAGCGCACATCGTCCATGCCCACCAGCATACGGGTGGTTGAACTCTCAACACCATGGCGTTATGGTGGGTGAGCGCTCAACCAAATACCCCGGTTCACCGCTCAAGGAGCCCCACATGTCCTCCCAGACCGAAGTGATCGACGGCTACGTCGCCGGCAAGTGGACGATCGACGCGGTCCACTCCGATGTCTCCTTCTACGTCCGTCACCTCGGTGTCTCCAAGGTCCGCGGCAGCTTCGACAGCTTCGAGGGCACCATCGAGACCGCCGAGAACCCGGTGGACTCGAAGGTCTCCGCGGTGATCAAGACCACCTCGGTGAGCACCAACAACGAGATGCGCGACAACCACGTCCGCAGCGCGGACTTCCTGGACGTGGAGAAGTTCCCGGAGCTGACCTTCACCTCCACCGCGATCCGCCCCAAGACCTCCGAGCTGTTCGAGGTCGACGGCGACCTGACGCTGCACGGCGTCACCAAGACCGTCACCCTCCAGCTCGAACTGAACGGCTTCGGCACGGCCCCCCAGGGCCACGCCATCGCCGGTTTCTCGGCCGCCACCGAGATCAGCCGCAGCGACTTCGGCGTGACCGGCGGCGCCGCCGGCGCGGCCGTCAGCGACAAGATCCGCATCGCGCTGGAGATCGAGGCCGCCCAGGGCTGAGGCCCCCGCGCCCCGCCCTGCCACGGCACGGCAGATCACGCGTTCTCGCGCCTTCGCGCGGCGTATTCCACGGCTCCGGCCGCCCTCCGTACGGGTCACTCCGCGCGGACGGCGGCCGGAGCCGTTTCGGTTGCGGTCGGTTCAGGACGTGTAGACGCGGTGAAGACTGCCGGGAACCGGCAATGCGACAAAGGTTCCCGGACTGCGACAATCATCGCGGGGCGGGGGAGAGCCGCACAGGGGGGAGGTGTTGGGGATGGGGGAGTTCACCAGCATCGTTCTCGGCTTTCCGACCGTCCTGTTCGGCGGGGCCCTAGTGGTCGTGGTCTGCTTCTGGCTCGTTGTGCTCCTCGGGGGGGCCGATGCCAACGGACCCGGACACCACGGCCCCGACGCCGACTTCGGGGGCGCCGGACACGGCGGTCACGGCGGGCTCGACGCGCACGCGCACGACGCCCCGGACGGCGGCCACGAGGGCCACGGCGGACTCGGCGGCCTGCTGGCCGCCACGGGACTGGACGGCGTGCCCGTCACCGTCGTCTTCTCGCTGCTCACCGCGCTCGCCTGGTTCCTGAGCCTGGCCGGCTCCGCGGCGCTCGACGGCGCCGGCCCGCCGGGCCTGGTGCGCACGCTGCTGTCCTTCGCCGTCCTGTGCGGCGCCGTGATCGGCTCCTGGTCGCTGACCTGGGTGCTGGTCCGCCCGCTGCGACGGCTCTTCCCGCACGAACGCCCGCCCTCACGCGAGGACTTCGTCGGGCAGCCCTGCGTGATCCGCACCGGACGCGTCACCGGCGCCTTCGGCCAGGCCGAGGTCACCTCGCCGGACGGCTCCACCGCGGTGGTCCAGGTCCGGCAGAGCGGCGAGGACAGGTACGCGGCGGGCAGCACCGCGCTGATCTACGCGTACGAGCCCGACGGCGAGTTCTTCTGGGTCGCGCCGTTCGACCCTTACGAACGCATCGGCCCCGCGACGGTCTGAGCGGTTCAACCCCTGAAGGCCGCGACGCCCGAAGGCTTCACCGCCTCGGGGCCGCGACGCCTCGCCGCGCCCGCCCGTCCGCACCCCCACTGAACGTCCCCACTGAACGTCCCCGCCGGCCGGACCACTCCGGCCGGTCCGCCTCGCCGCGCGGCACCAACCCGCCGTACGGCGGCACATCGTCCCCGCACCACCAGACCCGTAGAACCTGAGGATCTGCCATGGATGCCACCGCCATCGGAATCGGCGTGCTCTTCGGAGTGCTTCTGCTCATCGCCCTCGGAACGCTGTTCACCGTGAGCCGGCTGTTCCGAAAAGTCGCCCAGGGCCAGGCGTTGATCATCTCCAAGGCGAAGCATGTCGACGTCACCTTCACCGGCGCCGTCGTGCTGCCCGTCCTGCACAAGTCCGAGCAGATGGACATCTCGGTGAAGACCATCGAGATCCAGCGGACCGGCCGCGAGGGCCTGATCTGCCAGGACAACATCCGCGCCGACATCCACCTGACCTTCTTCGTCCGCGTCAACAAGACGAAGGAGGACGTGATCAAGGTCGCGCAGGCGATCGGCACCGAACGGGCCAGCCACCAGGGGACGTTGCAGACGCTGTTCAACGCGAAGTTCTCCGAGGCGCTGAAGACCGTCGGCAAGCAGCTCGACTTCGTCGACCTCTACACCCACCGCGAGAACTTCCGCGACCGGATCATCCAGGTCATCGGCACCGACCTCAACGGTTACCACCTGGAAGACTGCGCGATCGACTTCCTCGAGCAGACCCCGATGACGCAGCTCGACCCGGCCAACATCCTGGACGCGCAGGGCATCCGGAAGATCACCGAGCTGACGGCGATCGAGCACGTGCGCACCAACGAGTTCCAGCGCACCGAGCAGAAGGAGATCACCCGGCAGAACGTCGACGCGCGCGAGACCATCCTGGAGCTCGAACGCCGTCAGGCCGAGGCCGAGATCAAGCAGCGCCGCGAGGTCGAGACGCTGCGCGCCAAGGAAGAGGCGGCCACCGCCCGCGTGCAGGAGGAGGAACGCCTGGGCGCGCAGGGCGCGTTCATCCGTACCGAGGAAGTGCTCGGCGTCCAGCGCGAGAACCAGCAGCGCGAGATAGCGGTCGCGCAGAAGAACCGCGAGCGGGTCATCGCCGTGGAGAACGAGCGGATCGAGAAGGACCGCGTCCTCGAAGTCATCGCCCGCGAGCGGGAGACGGAGCTGTCCCGGATCTCCAAGGAAAAGGAGGTCGAGTCCGAGCGCCGCGAGGTCGCCGACGTCATCCGGGAGCGGATCGCGGTCGACCGCACGGTGGCCGAGCAGGAGGAGTCGATCAAGGCGCTGCGGCTGGTGCAGGAGGCCGAGCGCGAGCGGCAGGCGCTCATCATCACCGCGGAGGCGCAGGCGCAGGAGCAGCTCGTCAAGGACATCAAGGCGGCGGAGGCGTCCGAGCAGGCCGCGCACCACAAGGCACGCGAGTCGCTGACCATGGCCGAGGCCCGCAAGCAGGCCGCCGAGCTGGACGCCGCCGCCAAGATCCGGCTGGCCGAGGGCATCCGGGCGGAGGCCGCGGCGGCCGGGCTCGCCGACGTCGAGGTGCGCGAGCGCAGCGCGGAGGCGATCACCAAGGTCGGTCACGCCGAGGCCGAGGCCACCGAGGCCCGGCTCAAGGCGGAGGCGGAGGGCTCGCGGCTGCTGGCGCTCGCCAACGCCGAGGGCACGACCGCGCAGGCGAAGGCCGACGCGGCGATGATCGGCGAGAAGCTGAAGGCGGAGGCCGAGGGCCTGACGGAGAAGGCCGCCGCGATGGCGGCGCTCGACGACGCCTCGCGCGGCCACGAGGAGTACCGGCTGCGGCTCGCCGCGGAGAAGGACATCCGGATGGCCGGGCTCGACACGCAGCGCTCCATCGCGGAGGCGCAGGCGACGGTGCTGGCCACCGGCCTGGAGCACGCCGACATCCAGATCGTCGGCGGCGACAGCGTCTTCTTCGACAAGCTGCTCGGCGCGGTCTCGGCCGGGCGCAGCGTCGACAACTTCGTGGCGAACTCCGACACCGTCAAGACGCTCGCGGGCACCTGGCTCGACGGTTCGGGCAACAGCTTCACCGAGGACGCCACGCGCGTGCTGTCCTCGCTCGGGTCCGGTGACGTCGCCAACCTCACCGTCTCCGCGGTGCTCGGGCGCCTGATCGCCGAGGGCGGTCCCCAAACGGGTTCGCTGAACAAACTCCTCGACCAGGCACGGTCGTTGGGCCTGGCCGACGCGCCGCTGAGCGCTCTGCGCGGTGCCGCGCCCGACGCCCAGCCCGCGGCCTCCTCGGCCAACGGTCTCGTCAAGAAGTGAGGGGGCCGGGCGTGAGCGGGGCGCAGGAGTCGCGGGGCACGGCACCCGAGGGTTCGCCGGGCGCGGCCTCAGGGGGGCCGCGCCCGGCGGGCGGGTCAGCCGCGGGCGGGCTGGACGGGGACGCGTACGAGGTGCTGCGCGCACGGCTCACCGCGTCCGCGCGGCTGCTCGCGGACCGGGCGGGGGCGCTCAACTCCCGTCGCCAGGAGGTGTTCGGCACCACCGAGCTGCGCCTGGACGGCACCGAGCGGCTGCGCACCGCCCACCCCGCGCAGGCGGCGGACGTGGCCGCCGTCGGCCCGTATCTGCTCTTCGCCTCGAACCCGCCGGAGGTCACCTCGGTCGGCGACGTCTTCCAGGCGCTCCCGGCGGCGTCGGTCGGCGAGGGCGGTGGGGGCGGGCAGAGCCGTGCGGGCGGCGAGGGCGGTGCGGGCGGCGGCGACGCGGGCCCCGCCGGGCTGCTCGACGACCCCGTGTTCGTACGGGAGTTCGGCGAGCTGTACCGCTACTACCGGCAGACGCGGCTGCTGCGGCTGCGCGTCGCCGAGGGGCGGCTGCTCGCGGTATTCAGCACCGGGCCCGGCGTCGGCGACGTCCGCGTGGTCGGCTGGCGGGTCGCGCCCGACGGGAGCTGCGCGTACGAGGGGACCGCGCGCGAGGAGTGGGCCGACGCCGACGGCGGCGTCTACACCGTCACCTGGGCGGCCGTCACCCGCGAGGACCAAGTGGCGGGGCGCGACCCGCACCTCGCGCTGACCGCGGCCGACGGCGGCACCGTCACCGTCGCCACCTCCGGCGGCACGCTCGCCATCGGCGCCGACGAGGCGTCGTACGAGGAGCCCGTCGAGGACGCGCTCCAGGCCCTCGCGGACGCCGACGTCGCCTACGCCACCGTCGGCCCGCTGGTGCTGCTGCGCGTCCGGCCGTACCGCGAGAACGCCGACCGGCACTTCGCGGTCAACACCAGGACCGGCGAGATCGAACGGCTCGACGCCCTCGGCCAGGCGTGCCTGCGGCTCCCCGACGACCAGGGCGTGGTCTTCCCCGGCGGCTACGCGCTCGCCACCGGCGGCACCCGCGCGTACGAAACCGGCCCGGAGAAGCTGGAGTTCGAGCGGATCGTGCGGTCCGCGAACGGCGAGGACGTGCTGTACGTCTTCCTCGCCGCCGACGGCCGCCGCCTGCTGCTGCCGTACAACCTCATCCGCAAGGAGGCCGCGGCGCCGCTGCACGTCCAGGGCGCCGCGCTCTACGAGGACGGCACGCTGCTGACGCTGCGCCCGGCCGACGGCGGCGAGGCGGCCCGGGTGCACATGGTGCAGCGCTGGGAGACGCCGTTCCTGTCCGACGCCTACGCCGCCGCGCAGCCGGTCGGCGGCGGACCGCTGGAGCGGATCGGCAACCCGGACCTGGTGCGGGCCGTCGCGGACACGCTGTCGGTGGCCCGTACCGCCCTGGCCCTGGAGGCCGCGCCCGCGCTGCCGGGCTACGAGGCGTTGGTCGGCGAGTGCGAGCGGGTGCTCGACCGCTACCACTGGCTCGGCGACATCGAGGAGGACGCCGCTTCGACGGACGCGGCCTCCGGCGACCTGGTCGCGCCGCTGGCCCAGGTCCGCGACACCGGACGGCAGGTGCTCGCCGAGTACGCGCGGGTACGCGACCTGACCGCGCGCGCCGCGACCGCAGTCGACGAGAGCGCCGCCCGTATCGCCGTCCTCGTCCGGCAGGCGCGCGGCGAGGCCGTGAAGTCCGCGGACGAGTGGGTCGAACGGCTCACCGAACTGCGGCGCGCACAGGGCCACTTGATGTCCCTGCGCGAGATGCGGTACGTCGACGCCGAGCGCCTGGACGCGCTCACCGCGAGCCTGGCCAAGGACCTGGCGGACGCCGCGCGCCGCGCGGCGGGGTACTTCGCCGACGAGCACGCCTTCGACGGCTACCGGGACCGGGTCGCCGCGACCGCCGCCGACGCCGAGGCCATCGGGGCCGCGGCGGACGCGGCCGAGGTCGCCGCCGTCCTGGACGAGCAGGCCACCGGGCTCGCCACCGTCACCGAGATCGTCGGCACCCTGGAGATCGACGACGCGACCGTCCGCACCCGCATCCTGGCCGCCGTCGCCGACGTGCTCGGCGCCGTCAACCAGGCGCGGGCCGTCCTCGACGGCCGCCGCAGGGAGCTGGCAGCCGCCGAGTCCGAGGGCGAATTCGCCGCCGAGAGCGCGCTGTTGGCGCAGAGCGTCAGTGGGGCGCTGGCCGCCGCCGACACCCCGGAGAGCTGCGAGGAACAGCTCGGCCGGCTGCTGGTCAGGATCGAGAACCTGACCACGCGCTTCGCCGCCGACGACACCCGGCTCGCGGCCCTGGACGAGCGCCGCGAGGAGATCCACCAGACCTTCGCCGCCCGCAAGCAGGCGCTCGCCGACGAACGCGCCCAGCGGGCCCAGCGGTTGGCGGCCTCCGCCGAGCGCGTCCTGGCCGGGGTGCGCCGCCGCGCCGCCGCGCTGCCCAGCCTTGACGACGTCAACACCTACTTCGCGTCCGACCCGATGGCCGCCCAGCACCGGCGGATCGCCGCGCAGTTGCGGGACCTCGGCGACCCGGCGCGGGCCGCGGAGGCCGAGGCGGCACTGGCCGCGGCCCGGCAGGACGCGGGCCGCTCGCTGCGCGACCGGCTCGACCTCTACGACGCCGACGGCACGGTGATCCGGCTCGGCCGCCACCGCTTCGCCGTCAACACCCAGCCGCTGGAACTCGCCCTCGTCCCGCACGCGGACGGCCTCGCCTTCACCATCTCGGGCACCGACTACCTCGTGCCGGTCGCCGACCCCGCCTTCGCGGCCACCCGCCGCTTCTGGGACCGCCCGGTCGTCTCGGAGTCGCCCGACCTCTACCGCGCCGAATACCTCGCCGCGACCCTGCTGCTCGACGCCCCCGGCGCTCTGACCGACATTCCCGCGCTGGTCAAGGAGGCCGCCGCGGCCCGGCTCGACGAGGGTTACGAGCGCGGTGTCCACGACCACGACGCGACGCTGCTGCTGACCGCGCTGCACGAGCTGGACACGGCCGCGGGACTGCTCCGCCACCCCGCGGCCGACCGCGCCCTGGCCCAGCTCTTCTGGACCCATGGCGCCGCCCCGGCCGCCCGGCCGGCCTGGACCACCAGGGCCCGCTCGCTGAGCAGGGCCGCGTCCGCCTTCGGGGACTCCGCCGCCGCCGTGCCCGCGCTGACCGAGCTGGCCGCCGAACTCGACTCCGCCGTACGGGACTTCGCGGCCCGTGCCGGACTCGGGCGGATCGGCGCGGTGGGGGAGGGGACGCCCGTCGGCGACTACCTGGTGGCCGAACTGGCCGCCGACCGGACCGGTTTCGTCGGCGGCGCCGAGGCGCGGGCGCTGCGGGAGCGGTTCGTCTCCGCGCTCGGCGGCGCGCAGGGCGTGCCGTACAAGGAGTTCCTCGACGACCTCGGGGCGCTCGGCGACGACCTGGGCGCGCGCTGGCAGCTCGTGACGGGCTGGCTCGGCGCGCATGCCACGAGCTCCTCGGTCTCTTCGGCCTCTTCCGTCGCTTCCGTCTCTTCCGAGGACGGTGAACTCGCCGAGGCCGCCGCCGCGTTCGTCTGCGGTCCCGACCTCGCGGTCTACGCTTCCGAGGCCGCCGTCGGCACCACCGTGACCGGGCTGCTGGGCACCCACCCCCGGATCACCGCGCGGCGGATGGCCGTACGCCTGGACGAAACCCTCACCCGCGTACGGCGGTTCAGGGCCGAGGACGTCCCCGCCTACCGCACCTACCAGCGGCACCGCACCTCCGTGGTGGCCGCCGAGCGCGACCGCCTCGACCTGGACGCCTACCGCCCGTGGCCGTTGACCGGCTTCGTCCGCAACCGGCTGCTCGACGAGGTGTCGCTGCCGCTCATCGGCGACAACCTCGCCCGCCAATTCGGCCCGTCCGGCGGCCTGTTGATGCTGATGTCGCCGCCCGGCTACGGCAAGACCTCGCTCGTGCAGTACGTGGCCGCCCGGCTCGGCCTCGCCCTGGTGACCATCGACGGGCCCGCGCTCGGCACCGGCGTCACCTCGCTCGACCCCGAGCGCGCCCCCGACGCCACCTCGCGCCGCGAGGTCGAGAAGATCAACTTCGCGCTGGAGCTGGGCTCCAACGTGCTGCTCTACCTGGACGACATCCAGCACACCTCGCCCGAGCTCCTTCAGAAATTCATCACGCTGTGCGACGCGCAGCGCCGCGTCGAGGGCGCGGCGGGCACGTACGACCTGCGGGGCAAGCGGTTCGCGGTCTGCATGGCGGGCAACCCGTACACCGAGTCCGGCCGCCTCTTCCGCGTCCCGGACATGCTCGCCAACCGCGCCGACGTCTGGAACCTCGGTGACGTCCTGACCGGCAGGGAGGCGCTCTTCGCGCTGAGCTACGTGGAGAACGCGCTCACCGCCAACGAGACGCTCGCGCCGCTGGCCGGGCGCGAGCGCGGCGACCTCGAACTCCTCATCCGGCTCGCCGAGGACGACCCCACCGCCCGCGCGGACGACCTCGCCCACCCCTATCCGGCCGCCGAGCGCGAGGACATCGTGGCCGTCCTGCGCCATCTGCTGCGCGCCCGCGCCACCGTGCTGGCCGTCAACGCCGCCTATATCGCGTCCGCGGCCCGCACCGACGCCTCGCGCACCGAGCCGCCGTTCCTCCTCCAGGGCTCCTACCGCACGATGTCCCGCCTCGCCGCCCGTATCCAACCCGCCATGAACGAGGCCGAGTTGGAGGCCGTCATCGACGACCACTACCGCGCGGAGGCGCAGACCCTCGCCTCCGGCGCCGAATCCGCCCTCCTCCACCTCGCCGCCCTCCGCGACCGGCTCACCCCCGCCGAGGCGGCCCGGTGGTCCGCCATCAGGTCCGCCTACGCGGGGGGCGGTACGGCCGCGGGGTAGCGGGACACGGCCGGCCGCGTCGGCCCACGCGGCAAATCCGGTGACGCCGGGGCCCTCCCCCCGGATACTGCCGCCCATGGACGAGGTCAATGTGGTGGTCGCCCACTCCGAGCGCGCGACCCTGCGCGTCGGCGACGTGTTCTTGAAGGTGGACGCCGATCAGGCGCGTATCGACGTCGAGGTCGAGGCGATGGCCCTGGCGCCGGTCCCGACCCCGGAGATCCTGTGGCGCGAGCCGCCCGTGCTCGCGCTCGCCGCGGTCCGGGGCACGGCGCTCGGCCGCCTCGGTGAGCCGTCGCCCGCGTCCCCGGCGGCGTGGGCCGCGGCGGGCGCCGCCGTCCGGCGGCTGCACGACGCGCCGTTGCCGCCCTGGCCCGGCCGGCGCCGCCGCGACCCCGGCGAGTTGGCGGTGGAACTCGACGGCGAGTGCGAGGCGCTGGTGACCAGCGGCGTCCTGCCCGCCGCCCTGGTCACCCGCAACCGCCGGGTCGCCGAGGCCGCGCTCCGGGCGTGGACGCCGGTGTTCGCGCACGGCGACCTCCAGATCGATCACGTCTTCGTCGACGGCGCCGAGGTCACCGGCGTCATCGACTGGTCGGAGGCGGGCCGGGGCGACGCCCTCTTCGACCTCGCCACCTTGACCCTCGGCCACGAGGAGCGCCTCGGCGACCTCCTCACCGGCTACGGCGCCGACGTCGACCTCGACGCCCTGCGCGCCTGGTGGTCCCTGCGCGCCCTCCTGGGCGTCCGCTGGCTGACCGAACACGGCTTCGACCCGTTCGCCCCGGGCTGCGAGGTCGACGTCCTGAAATCCCGCATGTAGCCCCGCATGTAGCCCCGTACGCAGACCCGTACGCAGACCCGTACGCAGACCCCCGAGCCCCGGGCCGCGCCACAGTGCGGCGCGGTCAACCGACCGGGGCCGCACCCCGGAAGGCTATTCGGCGGCGGGACGCAGGGCGTGGACCAGGGGGCGGAGTCTGGTGGCGCGGAGGCGGTCGACGGCGGGGGCGGCGCGGGGGGCCAGGAGGGAGACGGGCCAGGCGACGAGGGCGCCGACGAGGAGGCCGACGACGACGTCGTGCGGGTAGTGGACGCCGATCCAGACGCGGGAGGCGGCCATGAGGAGGGCGAGGGGGACGGCGAGGCGCAGTCCCAGGCGCCGGTCGGCGAAGAGCAGGCCGACGGCGGCGGCCGCGGCGATGGCGGAGTGGTTGCTGGGGAAGGACCAGTCGCCGAGCGCCGGACACGTCTCGACCGTGACGGTGTGCAGTGTCTGACAGGGCCGCTGCTCGTCGAAGACCGCCTTGACCCCGTCGTTGACGAGGAAGGCGACCACGACGGTGAACGGCACGGCCAGCGCCGCCGCCATCGCGGCGGACCCGGCGGGGCGGGCCCGCCACCAGACGATCAGCATCAGGACGGCGAAGAGGCCGAGCCCGTAGTCGCTGAAGAAGCGGACGGTGTCGTCCACGGGCTGCGGGGTGCGCCCCGCGAGGTCGGTGATCCAGCGGTACAGGCCCGCGTCGAATTGCGAGGTCACGGGCGCTCCGGGTCAGAGGCGGCGGGGGTCGTCACGGCGGGGGCGGACGCGGCGGGTACGGGCTCCGCGTCGGCGGCCTTCGCGCCGTCGCGGCGGCTGCGCCGTACCTCCAGGACCAGCGGCGCCAGCGAGACGACCACGATCACCGCGACGATCGGCAGCAGGTACGTGTCCACGTGCGGGATCGACGAGCCGAGCCCGTAGCCGCCGAGCACCAGGCCGACGGTCCAGACGGCGCCGCCCGCGATCTGCCAGACGGTGAAGGTGCGGACCGGCACGTTCAGCGTCCCGGCGAGCGGGTTGAGCACCGTGCGCACGATGGGGATGAAGCGGGCCAGGACGACGGCCTTGGCGTGGCCGTACCGTTCGAGGAGTTCCGCGGCTCTGGCCGCGCCCTGGTGCAGCTTGGCGTTCTTCGTGCGGTTCAGCAGCGCGGGGCCGCCGCGCCGTCCGATCACGTAACCGGTCTGCGCCCCCAGCAGCGCCCCGGCCACGGCGGCGAGCAGCACCTGCCACAGCGAGAGATGCACCACATCGGAGGCGCCGGGCACGCACAGCAGCCCGGCGGTGAAGAGCAGCGAGTCGCCGGGCAGGAAGAAGCCGATGAGCAGGCCGGTTTCGGCGAACATGATGACCGCGATGCCGATGGCCCCGAAGGACGACAGCAGGGAGGTCGCGTCCAGGACGTTCACGGCCTGATCGAGCGCGGGCAGGGGCATGACGGTGGGGCCCTCCCATAATGGGTCCTGGGGTGCCGCGCGGCACCCTCCCCGACTACAGTCGTGTAGTCGGTCTACAGAACTGTAGACGAACGAGCCGGAAGGGGCGATCCATGACGGAGGCCAACGCGTCGGCCCGGCGGCCTTCGGGTGAACTCGAGGCGAGCGTGCTGGCCGCGCTGTGGGCGGCCGACGGCCGCGCCCTGACCCCCGCCGACGTCCAGCGCGACCTGGGCACCGCCCTCGCGCGCACCACCGTCACCACGATCCTCGCGCGCCTCTACGAGAAGGGGTCCGTCAGCCGCACCCGTTCGGGGCGCGGCTACGCGTACCTGCCGGTCCAGGACTCGCCGGGCCTGGCCGCCCGCCGCATGCGCACCGAGCTGGACAAGTCCGGTGAGGACGACCGCGGTACGGTCCTGGCCCGCTTCGTCTCCCAGCTCGACCCGGACGACGAACGGCTGCTGCGCGAGCTGCTGGTCCAGGCGGAGGAGGACGACGGGCCGCCCCCGGCCCTCGGCCCCGCCGGTCCCGCCCCGGAGGGCCGCCGCCCGTGAACCTCGCCGTCTGGGCGCCGCTGCTGCTCCCGCTGCTCGCCGTGCCCGCCGCGCGGCGGCTGGCGGACGCGCTGCCGCCGCGCGCCGCGGCCTGGCTGCTCGCCGGGTCCGCCGTCGCGCTCGCCGCGTGCAGCACCACCGCGCTGCTGCTGCTCGCCGGGGCGGGCGCCCTGCGGCTCCCGCCGGTCGCCGCCTTCGCGCACTTCGTGCTGCCGGTGGTCGGCGACCAGGTGACGGTGGCCGCCGCGTGCGTCGCCGCCGTGCTGCTGGCCGCCGTCGTCACGGCGCTGGTCCGCACCTCGCGCCGCCACCTCGTGCTCGCCGCGCGGGCCCGCAGGCGCGCCGTCGCGGCCGGTACGGCGGCCGGTGACCTCACCGTCCTCCAGGACCCCGGCCCCGACGCGTACGCGCTGCCCGGACGGCCCGGCCGGATCGTCGTCACCACCGGCATGCTGCGCGCCCTCGGTCCCGCCGAGCGCGAGGCGCTGCTCGCCCACGAGCGGGCCCACCTCGCCGGGCGCCACCACCTCTTCCTCGCCGCCTTCGCCCTCGCCTCCTCCTGCCACCCCGCCCTGCGCGGCCTGCGCGGGCCGCTGTCCTACGCCCTCGAACGCTGGGCCGACGAGTCCGCCGCCCTCGCCGTCGGCGACCGCCGCCTCGCCGCCCGCGCCATCGGGCGCGCCGCCCTGGCCTCCCGGCCCGGCGTCCGGCCGCACGCCGCGCTCCCGGCCGCCACCGGGCCCGTGCCGCGCCGCGTCGCCGCCCTCCTGGCCCACCCCCCGACCACCCCCCACCTCCGCGCCCGCGCCCCCCGCGCCATAGCCCTCGTCCTGGCCTCCTGCCTCGCCCTGTCCGCCGCCAGCGCCCTCCAGGCGGCCCACGACCTCCACGGCTCCATCGAGGTCGCCCAGGGCGAACGCTGACCCCGTCGCCCGTCGCCCGTCGCCCGTCGCCCGTCGCCCGTCGCCCGTCGCCCGTCGCCCGAGGCCCCCGGCCCCGGGAGGGGGCCGATGTCGCGCGGCGCCGGCGCGCGGTGACCCATGCCTTCCGCGTTCACGCGAACGGCACCCCGGCCGGAGGAGCGCGGCCGGGGTGCCGTACCGGGATCGCGGGTGCTGCCGCTGTCCGGTCAGGGTGCGCCGAGGGTCAGGAGACCAGGGCCTGCCAGG
>NZ_JBIVOA010000001.1:878880-1389892 GCF_044753885.1 Streptomyces sp. NPDC093221
GTGTTGGGGCCGACGATCCCGTCGGCGGTGAGGCCGTGGGCGGACTGGAAGGAGCGGACGGCGGTGTTGGTGCCCGCGCCGAAGGCACCGTCCACCGCCAGGGACGAACCGTGCGCGTTGAGCTGGCTCTGCGCGGCCTGGACCGCGGCGCCCGACGAGCCCTGCTGCACGGTGACGATCAGGGCCTGCCAGGTGTTGGGGCCGACGATCCCGTCGGCGGTGAGGCCGTGGGCGGACTGGAAGGAGCGGACGGCGGTGTTGGTGCCCGCGCCGAAGGCACCGTCCACGGCCAGGGACGAACCGTGCGCGTTGAGCAGGTACTGGACCGTCTTGACCCGCTCGCCGCTCGCGCCCTGCTGGACGGTCGGCCAGCTCGTGGTCGGCGGCGGGTTGTAGCCGCTGCCCTTGGCGAAGTTCTGGAGGTCGGTGAGGGTGCCGTTGAAGGTGTCCTGGTCACCGGGGAAGGTGCCGGAGTCGGCGTACTGCCAGATCGTCTGGGCCGACCAGCCGGCCGGCAGCGTGCCGGGGCCGCTGCTGTAACGGGCCACCCACAGCGGGTTGGTGGCGCCGAAACCGCTGTTGTTGCCGGTGCACGACGTCCACCAGTCGGTGGTGGTGTAGATCGTCGGGTAGCGCCCGGTCCTGGTGCGCACCTCGTTGCTGAAGTCCCGGATCCAGCTCACCATCGCGCTCTGGCTGAGCCCGTAGCAGGTGGCCCCGTACGGGTTGTACTCGATGTCCAGGGCGGGCGGCAGCGTCCTGCCGTCGGCGCTCCAGCCGCCTCCGTGGCCGACGAACCAGTCGGCCTGCGCCGTACCGCTCGAATTGTTCGGCAGCGCGAAGTGGTAGGCGCCGCGGACCAGCCCGGCGTTGTAGGAGCCGCTGTACTGCTGGGAGAAGTTCGGGCTCGTGTACGTGGTGCCTTCGGTGGCCTTGACGTAGGCGAAGGCGGCGCCCTTGCTCTTGACGGACGCCCAGTCGACGTTGCCCTGGTAACCGCTGACGTCGAGACCGGCCGGGCCTGTGCCGACGGCCGCCCGCGCCGCGGCCGACAGCGTTCCCGCGCCCGGGCTCCCGAGCCCCGATCCGGCGTGGTCCTGATCCGGGTGCGTCATACGGGTCGGGGTGCCGCGGCCGTCGGCGGCGGCGGTCGACGCGGAGGCGGTGCCGGGCAGGACCAGCAGGGTCACGGCGGCGGCCAGCAGCCCGGCCGCGCACGCCGTCTTCCGGCCCGAGCCCGTACCGCGGGTGGCTGGCCTGAACCGCGAGGGGGTGGTTGCGGACATGATGCTCCCAGGGGTGTGTGGAGGGGGACACGCTCTGACGCGCTGAGCCGGGGTGTAGCGGTGCGGTCGTCGGCGGTGGGAGTCGGGGTGCGGGTGCCGGGACTGTGAGCGGCCGGTGAGCCCGGTCCGGGCGGCGTCACCAGAGCACGGACAGCACATCAACTCCTCTGCGCGCAGGCTGTGTCGACGCGCGTCAACCTAAGGGACGGATTGACATGGCCGCAACACGTTCCTGCTCTCGGGGCCCGTGCGGGGGACCGCGTAGGCGCTCGGCCAGCGGGGGCCGGCGAGCGGCGCGCGCCGCGTCGGCGACCATGGATCCGTGGACGAGTTCGAGCGGGCGTATGCGGCGGCGGTGGCCTCCGGCGCGGGGGCGACGGCGGAGGAAGCCGCCGTGGACGCGGCGGCGTCGGTGCTGGCCGCCGCGGGTGAGCGGTGGGAGGGCGCGGCCAGGAAGCTGGCCGGGCGGGTGGTGCGGGAGTGCGGGGCGCGCGGGTGGGAGCTTCGGGACCTCGTACGGATGGCCGGGCGGGAACTCGACGCGCGGCACGAGCGGTTGGCGCGGGCCGCGGGGGACGGCGAGGAACCCTTCCTCGCGGAGTTCGCCCGCATCGAGCGGCTCGACCGCTTCAGTACGGCGACGGCCCTCGTGGAACTGCTCTGCCTGTACGGGCGGCTGCCCCGCATCACCCCCCTGACGCCTGGCCCCGCGTCGGCGCCCCCGGCCACCGGCCCGCACTCCAAGATGCTCGCCCGCATCCGGGCGCTGCTGGCGAAGGCCGAGTCCACCGGCTTCCCCGAGGAGGCCGAGGCGCTGTCGGCGAAGGCCCAGCACCTGATGGCCAGGCACAGCATCGACGAGGCGCTGGTCGCGGCCACGGGAGCGCCCGGGGCGCCGGGCCGGGGCCCCGGCGCGTGCCGGATCGGGGTGGACCGCCCGTACGAGGGCGCGAAGGCCCTGCTGCTGGACGCCGTCGCGGCGGCGAACCGCTGCCAGGCGGTGTGGGCGGCCGATTTCGGCTTCTCGACGGTGGTCGGTTTCGCGACCGACCTGGAGGCCGTCGAACTCCTCTACACCTCGCTGCTCGTCCAGGCCGACCACGCTCTGCGCGGCGGCACCTCGCGCTCGCGCGACTTCCGCGAGTCCTTCCTGATCGGTTACGCGGGCCGCGTCCGCGAACGCCTGGCCGCCGCCACCCGGGAGGCCCAGGCCGAGACCGCCACCCCGCCCGCCGACCTGCTGCCCGTCCTCGCCGCCCGCGAGGTCGACGTACGCGACGCGACCCGCCGCATGTTCCCGTCCACCACCACCTCGCGGCTCAAGGGCCGCGACGCCGAGGGCTGGCGCCACGGCGAGGCGGCGGCCGACCGCGCCCGCTTCTGAACCCCGGCCCCACCGCTCGTCCGAGGAGAGCCCGCGCCCGGCCCCCACGGTCGCGCCCCCGTGGACGCCCTCTCACCGCCGGTGACCGCGTCCGCTCGCCGTCCGCTCACTGATCGGCGGTGTTCAGCCGACCGTGCCCGTCGCCGCGCGCGGCCCCGCTCGCTGATCGGCGGTGTTCAGCCGGCCGGGCCTGTCGTCGCGCGCGGCCCCACCGCCGGTTCGAGGAGCGACAACGTCCGCCGTCGCGCGTCGAGGCCGACGCGAATGCCGACCGGCATCGGCAGATTCGGACCGGCGTGCCCGAACTCGACGTTGCCCAGGACCGGGATGTCACGGTCGCCGAGGACGTCGAGGACCAGCTCGGGCAGGGTCGGGGACGCGCCGGGCTCAAGTCCGCCGATCCCGCCCGGAACGCCCACGACCATGCCGGAGATCCGGTCGAGGACGCCGGAGTGCCGCAGCACTTGCAGATAGCTCCACACGTGCGAGGCCAGGCCGCCCGTCTCCTCCCAGAACAGCACCGCGCCGTCGAACCGTTCGAGCGGCAGCGCGAACCGCGTCGCCTGCGCCAGCACGACGCGGTTGATCACCCCTCCGATCAGACGGCCTTCGGCACGGCCGGGACGCCAGCACTCCCACGACGGGCTCGCGGGCAGCGCGCCGATCGCCTCGGTACAGGTCAGCAGCCTGGAGTAGAGCTTCTCGAGTTCCGCCTGGCGCGCACCGGGCGCGGACCGCCAGTGCCCGCCGAAGCCGGGGACGGCCATGTCGGCGTGGAACCCGACCAGGCCCGTGCGTGCGTGGAGCACCAGATGCAGCAGCGAGATGTCGCTGTAGCCGAGGATCGGCTTGGGGTCGGCCCTGATCGCCTCGACGTCGATCAGGTCGAGGTAGCCGAGCGCCGTCTGGCCGCCGTCACTCGCGACGATCGCGCGCACCTCGGGATCACGCAGAAGGCCGTTGAGCTCTGCGGCGATCTCCGCCGGTGCGGCCGCGCTCCACCAATGGCTTCGGCCCGCTTCGAGCAGCGGAGCCCGGCGCACGCGGAATCCCATCCGTTCGAGCACCGCCACCGTCCGCTCGACATGGGGCTCGTGCGCGGCGGACAGCGGACCGGACAGCGCCGCGAGGACCACGAGATCCCCGGGCCCCAGTGCGCGCGGTCGCAGCGGGTGAGGCGGTGCGGAACCGGTCATGGCGTCAGTCTCGCCGCTGCCCCTGGAGGCGGTCACGCGATTTACGCCGGTCGTCCGCCCCGGCGCGGGCACTGCTCGCCGCGGTCGACACCGGGCGCCGCTCAGGACGACCGGCCGCCCCGGCGCGGGGCCACCGCGTACGCCACCGCGCCGACCGCCGTCACGCCGAGACCGGCCAGCACCGAGGCCGGGGGGAGGCTCGCGGCCAGCACCGCGCAGCCGGTCAGGCCGACGACGGGAACGGCCGGGTGCGGCCGGCGCTCGTCCGCGCCCAGCCGCAGGGCGCTGGCGTTGGCGACGGCGTAGTAGACGAGGACGCCGAAGGACGAGAAGCCGATCGCCCCGGTCAGATCGGTGGTCGCGGTGAGCGCCACGACCAGGGCGCCGACCGCCGCCTCCGCCCTGACCGGGGTCCCGTGGCGCGGATGGACGGCGGCGAGCGCGTACGGGAAGTGCCGGTCGCGTGCCATCGCCAGGGTGGTACGGGAGACGCCGAGGATCAGCGCCAGCAGGGAGCCGAGGGCGGCCACGGCCGCGCCGACGCGGACCACCGGGGCCAGACCCGGCACCCCGGCCGTACGGACGGCGTCGGTGAGGGGCGCGGCCGAGCGGGCCAGGGCGTCGGGCCCGAGAACGGTCAGCAGGGCGACGGCGACGGCCGCGTAGACCACGAGGGTCACGCCGAGCGCCAGCGGGATCGCGCGGGGGACGGTCCGCGCCGGGTCTTTCACCTCCTCGCCGAGCGTGGCAATCCTGGCGTACCCCGCGAAGGCGAAGAAGAGCAGACCGGCGGCCTGGAGCACGCCGTGCGGGCCGGAGGCGGCACCGTCCCACGCCAGCCGTCCCGTGTCGGCCCGCGTACTGGTCAGGCACGCGGTGACCGCCGCCGCGAGGACCGCGAGGGTCACCGCCACGATCAGCCGGGTCAGCCAGGCGGCCTTCCGTACGCCCAGGCAGTTCACGGCCGTCAGGGCCACCACGGCCGCGACCGCCACCGCGCGGCGGTGCTCGGGCCACGCGTACGCCCCCACCGTCAGCGCCATCGCCGCGCACGAGGCCGTCTTGCCCGCCACGAAGCTCCACCCGGCCAGATAGCCCCAGAGGGGGCCGAGCCGCTCCGTGCCGTACACATACGTCCCACCGGAGCGCGGGTGGCGGGCCGCCAGGCGCGCCGAGGACGTCGCGTTGCAGTACGCCACGACGGCAGCGACCGCCAGGGCCGCGAGGAGCGCGGTGCCCGCGGCGCGGGCCGCGGGAGCGAACGCCGCGAAGACCCCGGCGCCGATCATCGCCCCGAGGCCGATCACCACGGCGTCCCCCACACCGAGGCGCCGCCTCAACTCTCCCGCCGCCGCACCCGTCACGCCCGCATGCTCCCAGCCCCCTGGCGCCCCCCGCGATCCCCGCCGACCACATTTCCGCCCCCGGCCACGCCGTGTTCACCTCCGGCGGCCGCGGCGGCGGGAGCCGCGAGGACCCGCGCCGGTCAGTGGCGAGCGGCGGGCCCGGCCGGTGCAACTGGCGGGAGGTCGGGGGGCGTCCTGGGGGGAGAGGGCGGGTGGGAACACCGGGGGGTGGCATGGGCCGACGGGTGCCGGACGGGGTGGCGGACTGGCTGCGGGGGAGGGACCCGGCGCCGGGCGGGTCGAGGACGACGGGGCCGAAACCGTGGCTGCGGGCCGACGTACCGGGAACGTGTCCCGTACCGGACAGAGAGCGGGCCTGGACCGAGCGGTGGCTGCGGTGGTGCGCCGAGGAGTTCGGGCCCGCGACCGCGCACCGCGAGATCGCGCTGCCGGGCTTCGTCCCCGCGGACTTCAGCGGCACGCGGGAGCGGGTCGAGCCGCTGGTGCGGCGGATCGGCGCGGTGATGGGCGCGGATGTCTCCGGCGTCCGTGTGCTGCTGGTGGACTCCCCGGAGCGGGTCCCGGGCAAGAGGCACCGGGTCGGTGAGTACCGCAAGGTACTCGGCCGGGCGGTGATCGAACTGGACCGCGGTGTGGCCGCGCGGCCCGACGCGTTCGCGGGGCTCGTCGCCCACGAGCTGGCGCACGCCCGGCTGGTCGGCGAGCGGCGGGTGGCCGGGCTGGGCATCTCCCGCGCGGAGGAGGAGCGCCTCACCGACCTGGTGACCGTCCACCTCGGCATGGGCGTCCTGACGGCCAACGCCGCGGACGACTACGTGAAGGCGGCCGGGTACTCGGTGGTGCCGGTCGGCGATCTCACCGACCGGATGCTCACCGGCCGCGGGGACGAGCCCTGGTACCGGATGGGGTACCTGAGCCCGGCGGAGTACGGCTACGCCCTCGCCTGCTGGAGCACGGCGCGCGGCGAGACCGACCCGCCCTGGGCCCGGCGGCTGAGGGCGAGCGTGCGGGACGCCTTCGTACGGGGCCTGGCGTACCGGGCCGCGCGCTGAAGGCGCGTCCTGGGAGGGCACCCGCCGTGGGGGAGGGTGCCCTCGGACGGCCCTGGGTGTAGGGACCCGGAGGGTTGTCGACGCGGTGGCGGGGGGCTGGTGGTCAAGACACCTAGACCGTCAGGGGGTCGAGGACCATGGGGCGGACCCGGCCCTCGATCATGGCGCCGAGGCCCTGGACGGCGACGGTGTCGGGGCGGGGGGCGATGTGGACGGGCATGCCGGTGGCCTGGCCGAGCATGAGGTCGAGGCCGGGCATGAGGGCGCTGCCGCCCGCCAGCATGATGCCCCGGTCGGCGAGGTCGGCGACCAGGTCGGGCGGGCAGGCGCGCAGCACGGTGGTGATGGCGTCGAGCACGGAGGTGAGCGGGGTGCGCATCGCGTGGCGCACGCCCTCGGTCTCGACGAGGACGGAGCGGGCGAGGCCGCTGACGACGTCGCGGCCGTGGACCTCGGTGGTGACCGTCCCGCCGGTGCCGGGGGAGCCGAGCATCTGGTGCAGCGGCCGTACCGACTGGCTGGGCAGCATCAACTCGTGGTGGTTGCGCAGGTGCTGCACGACCGCGCGGTCGATGGCGTCACCGCCGACCGGCACCGTCTCCGCGGCCACGATGGACCCCAGCGACAGGACGGCGACCTGCGTCGTACCGGCGCCGCACACCACGATCATCGTGGCCTCGGGGTGCTCGACGGGCAGCCCGCAGCCGACCGCCGCGGCGATCAGCGTGTCCACCAGCTCGACCTTGCGCGCGCCGAGCCCGTACAGCGTCTCGATGGCCGCGCGCCGCGCGATCGGCTCGCTGCCGTGCGGCATGCACACCGCGGCGCGCAGCACCGGCATGCGCCGCCACCGCTTGCCGAGCTTGTCGCCGAGCACGTGCTTGAGCATGCGCCGCGCCATCTCGATGTCGACGACCGCGCCGCCCGCGACCGGCCTGGCCACCCGGATGTGCCCGGGGGTGCGCCCGGCCATCTGCTCGGCGCGCTCGCCGACCGCGATCAGCGCGCCGGTGCGTACGTCGACCGCGGCCACGCTCGGCTCGTCGGCGACGACGCCGACGTTGCGGACGTAGACGCGGGTACGGGCGGCGCCGATGTCGACGGCGACCGTGCAGCGGCGGAGCTGTTCCAGTGTGGGGCTCGTGTACGTCACAGCCGGCCCCCGGCGCCCGGGGCGGAGGTGCCGTGCCGCCCGCCGTGCGAGCCGCCGTGCGACCCGTGACCGTGCCCGGCCGGTTCGTACGTGGCCAGCGCCCAGATGATGAAGACGTCGATGGCGATCATGACCACGGCCCAGACCGGCTGGTACGGCAGGAACATGAAGTTCGCCACCAGGTTGAGCCCGGCGATCAGGATGCCGCCCCAGCGCGCCCAGGCGGAACCGGCCAGCAGGCCGAAGCCGACGAGGACGGCGACCACGCCGAGCGCCAGGTGGATCCAGCCCCAGGACGTGACGTCGAACTTGTAGACGTAGTCCCGCGTGGAGACGTACACCGAGTTCTTCCTGATGCCGACGATCCCCTCCAGGATCGCCAGCGCGCCGCCGAACACCAGCATCATCCCGGCGAAGACGGTGCCACCTGCGGCCCAGGCGGACTCGCGGGGCGTGGGCGGCGGGGGTGTGTACCCCGGCGGGGGCGGCGGGGTGGGCGTCTCCTGGCTCATACGGGCTCCCGAGAGTGCGTCAGCGTCCACGGCGGGGCCGAATCCGGCTATGACCCGCCTTAATGACAAAAGGATCTGACGCCCTGTCGGAAACGGCGACCGGTGATACGCCGAACGGGGGCGGGGCCGCGCCGAGCGGGTGACGCCATACGGCCGACCGGGGCGGTGCCGCAGCGCCCGTCGCGGGCCCGGCGCCCCTGACGGGGCGCACCCCGTGCGGCGGGCGCTACCCGGCGGAGCCGTCCGTGTCCTCCAGACGGAACCCCACCTTCAGCCCCACCTGGTAGTGCTCGACCTCGCCGTCCACGATGTGCCCGCGGACCTCGGTGATCTGGAACCAGTCGAGACCGCGCAGCGTTTGCGCGGCCCGCTTGACGCCGTTCCTGACGGCGGCGTCCACGCCTTCGTGCGAGGTGCCGACGATCTCGGTGACCCGATAGGTGTGCTCGGCCATGACGGACCTTTCCTTCGGAGGTCCCTCCACCGTGCCGCAGACGGGCGCGGCCCGCATCACCGCGGGACGCATCCGTTCCGTTCCGTCCCGGACGGCTCCGCCGGGGCATCCCCTTCACCCCGAATCGGGCATATTATCCTCAAGTGGACGATGTGCGGACTGTGACCCCTTGGCCCACCGCCATGATGCGCTGGGTCCCGGCCGCCATGATCGTCGGCGGACTGGTCTTCGACCTCGTCACGCCCAATCCCTACACCGGCGACACGATGCTGGCCGGAGCCTGTGTACTGGCCGGCGCGATCCAGTCCGCCCGCATCGCGGTCCTCACCTGTCTGGCGTCGCTGGTGGGCGTCTTCGTGCTCACCGTCCACGGCGGCATCATCCGCGAGGGCGTCGGCGTGGCCGAGATCCTGAACGTGGTGCTCTCCGCCGTCATCGGCCTCGCCGTCAACCGGGCGCTGACCCGTTCGGGGCGGCGGCTCGCCACCGTGCGGGACGTCGCCGAGTCGGCCCAGCGCGCCCTGCTGCCCGACCCGCCGCCCCGGATCGGCCCGCTGGCCATAGCCGCCCGGTACGAGGCCGCCCAGAGCGGGGCGCGGATCGGCGGTGATGTCTACGCGGCCGAGCAGACCCGCTACGGCGTACGGCTGCTGATCGGGGACGTGCGCGGCAAGGGGATGGGCGCGGTCGCCAGCGTCGCGGTGCTGCTCGGCGCCTTCCGCGAGGCGGCCGACGAGGAACCCGACCTGCCGGGCCTCGCGCGGCGCCTGGACCGGGCGCTGGACCGGGACCGGGAGCGGCGCGGCGGCGGCAGCGGCGAGGAGTACCTGGAGGGCTTCACCACCGGGCTGCTGGCCGAATTCGTCCACCGCCCCGAGGACCCCGAGGAGGTGTGCGACACCCTGCGGCTGCTCAACCGCGGCCACCCGCCGCCGTACCTGCTCGACGGCGGCACCGTACGTACCCTCGAAGCCGCCGCCCCCGACGTGCCGTTCGGCATGAGCGACCTCGGCGGTGTGCGCACGGTGCCCGAAGAGCTGGCCTTCCCGCCGGGCGCCACACTGCTGCTGGTCACCGACGGCGTGACCGAGACCCGCGACCGCGAAGGCGTCTTCTACGACCCCGAGATCCGGCTCTCCGGCCTCGGCCCGGTGACCGGCCCGCAGCACGCCATCGACGTCCTGCTGCGGGACCTGGTCACCTGGACCGGCGGCGCGCCCGTCGCCGACGACCGCGCGGTGCTGGCGGTGAGCCTCAGCCAGCCGTGAGACCCCCGGACAGCTAGTGGTGGAAGGCGGTCGCCACGTTCTCCGGGCGGTTCAGCGGGTGCGGCTGGCGGCGCAGCTCCGGCAGCAGGCGGCCCAGGTCCTCCATCAGCAGGTCCGCCAGGTCCTCGGAGAAGCCGTTGCGGCAGACGATGCGCAGCACCGCGAGATCGGTGCGGTCGGCCGGATAGGTGTACGCCGGGACCAGCCAGCCGCGTTCGCGCAGCCGCCGCGACACGTCGAAGACGTCGTAGTTCTCCACCCCCGGCGCGGTGGTGAAGGCGAAGACCGGCAACTGGTCACCCGCGCTGACCAGCGTGAAGTCCTCCAGTTTCGCGATCCGCGCCGCCAGCGACATCGCCACGTCCCGGCTGGCCTGCTGCACCGCGCGGTAGCCGTCCCAGCCCAGCCGCAGGAAGGAGTAGTACTGCGCCACGACCTGCGCGCCCGGCCGCGAGAAGTTCAGCGCGAAGGTCGGCAT
The DNA here is from genome assembly GCF_044753885.1 of Streptomyces sp. NPDC093221. Lineage (NCBI taxonomy): Bacteria > Bacillati > Actinomycetota > Actinomycetes > Kitasatosporales > Streptomycetaceae > Streptomyces > Streptomyces sp. NPDC093221. The sequence goes on from NZ_JBIVOA010000001.1 coordinate 889,031, forward strand.
GTCACCGCCGAGGTAGTTCACCCGGAAGACCAGCTCCTCCGGCAGCGCCTCGGTGTCCCGCCACAGGGCCCAGCCCACGCCCGGGTACACCAGGCCGTACTTGTGGCCCGAGGTGTTGATCGACGCCACCCGCGGCAGCCGGAAGTCCCACACCAGGTCCTCGTCGAGGAACGGCGCGATCATGGCGCCGGACGCGCCGTCGACATGCACCGGGATGTGCGTACCGGTCCGCTCCTCGTACGCGTCCAGCGCCGCGCAGATCTCCGCGACCGGCTCGTACGACCCGTCGAAGGTCGAGCCCAGCACGGCCACCACACCGATGGTGTTCTCGTCGCACAGGGCGAGCGCCGACTCCGCGTCCAGGTGCAGCCGGTCGCCCTCCATCGGCGCCAGCCGCGCCTCGACCTCCCAGAAGGCGCAGAACTTCTCCCAGCACACCTGCACGTTCGCGCCCATCACCAGATTGGGCCGCGCGGTCGCCGGATAGCCGGGCGTGCGCCGCATCCAGCGGCGCTTGAGCGCCATCCCCGCGAGCATGCACGCCTCGGACGAGCCGGTGGTCGAACAGCCCACCACCGAGCTGGGGTCCGGCGCGTCCCACAGGTCGGCGAGGATCGCCACGCAGCGGCGCTCCAGCTCCGCCGTACGCGGGTACTCGTCCTTGTCGATCATGTTCTTGTCGGCGCACTCCGCCATCAGCACACTGGCCTGCGGCTCCATCCACGTCGTGACGAACGTCGCCAGATTCAGCCGCGAATTGCCGTCCAGCATCAGCTCGTCGTGCACGATCTGGTACGCGGTGTGCGGCGGCATGGGTCCGTCCGCCAGCTTGTGCTTGGGCGGAGCCGTCATCCGGCCGTCGACCGGGTCCGCCTCACCGAAGAACGGGTTGACGGCGATGTTGCGGGCGGAGTCCGTGCCTTTGTGCAGTGACATGTCAGCCTTCCGTGGCGAGCCCGGCAGCGCGTGCGCGGGCGTCTTTCCCGACCCGCCCAGCCTGCACCCGCCCGCCGCCCCGCGCCCGCTCCCGCCCCGGAACTTCCCCCAGGAGACTGGGCCGCGCGTCCGGCTCAGGACTCGGTGAGCACGAGCCACTTCCTGCCGTCGATCAGCTCACGGACGGCGTCCAGGTGACCCGCGTGGCAGGCCGTCTCCACCGTGACGTGCAGGATCGCCTCGCGCAGGTCCCGAATGCCGCCGTCGGGCCCGAAGAGTTCGGTCGGCCACCAGGCCGGGGCGGCGCTCGGCGCCGTCGAGGTGATCACGGCGTCCGCGAGCGCCGTCTCCTGGCGGTAGAGGTCGAGCACGCCCTTGGCCGAAACCTCCGGGCCCACCTTCCAGGCGTCGTCGGGGCCGGTCAGCGCCGCGTCGATCACGGCCTTCTCCCCGGCCACCACCCCGCGGAACCAGAAGCGCTCCACGTCCAGCGCGAGGTGCCGCACCAGCCCCGCGCAGCTCCACCCCGACGGCAGCACCGGCCGGTGCAGCGCCTCCTCGTCCAGCCCCTCCAGAATCCCCAGCACGTGACGCCGCTGGGCGTCCAGGTACGACAGCAGCATCGTGGTCTCGGGGTCCGGGGACGAGGTGTCCTGCATGGCATCCTCCTTGAGGTCGGCGACGCCCAGCATTCCACCGGGGTACGACAAGAGACCCCGGACCGGGCGCCGCCCCTCAGGTGCCCCGGACCCCATGCGCCCCGCGGGGGCGGCTACTCGCGGGCGAGGACCACGGCGGTGCCGTACGCGCAGACCTCGGTGCCGAGGTCCGCGGCGTCGGTGACGTCGAAGCGCATCATGAGGACGGCGTTGGCGCCGCGCGCCTTGGCCTGTTCGACGAGGCGCTCCATGGCCTGGTTACGGGTCTGCACCAGTGTCTTCGTCAGGCCCTTGAGCTCGCCGCCGATCATGGACTTCAGCCCGGCGCCGATCTGACTGCCCAGGTGCCGCGAGCGGACGGTGAGGCCGAAGACCTCACCGATGACCCGCTCGACCCGGAAGCCGGGCACGTCGTTCGTCGTGACGACAATGATCTCGGCGCCCTGCTCCTGGCCGCCGCCGTACTCTTCGATTCCCATATCGGCAGCCTGCCCCGCACCTCCCCGCCTCGCACCCGCGAATACGCCGACGCGGCTATTCCAGGCGGGGAGCCTGGACCGGGGCGGGACAGATGCGCTGGCCCTCGTGGTCGAAGACGTACAGGTGGGCGAGGTCCACCAGCAGGGGCACGCGGTCACCGCGGCGGACGCGGATGTCGGGGCCGGTGCGGACCACGAGGTCGCCGGTCTGGGTCTCGGGCGCGCCCAGGGGGCGGTCCATCACCGTCACCGGAGCGCGGCCGGGCGCGTGGTTCGGCCGCGGCGGGACGCCGCCGTTGGAGCCGCCGTCCCGCGCCGGCACCGACGCCTGGATGCGCCGCGCGGCCTTCTGCGCGAGCTTGCCGAGGCTGGTGCCCGAGCCGTTCGCCGCGCGCCGGGTGCCCGAGCGGGACGGCGCCTGAGCGGGCCGCGGGGCCTCCAGTTCGGGGACGACGGCGGGCCGCGACCCGGTGTTGAGGTGCACCAGGGATTCGTGGCCCTGGTACTCCACGTGTTCGACGATCCCGCTCAGCACGACCTCGCCCGCGTGCGCCTGGCTCGGCTGCGCGATGCGTACGGCCTCCGAGCGCAGCCCGACGATGATGCGGCGCCCCTGCTGGATGCGGAGCATCTGGTGGTCGAGGCTGAGCGGTTCCGGCATGCCGAGCCGCTGGCGGCCGAAGTCGATCCACATGCCGCCGCCGAGCGGCGCCAGGACCGTCGCCTGGAGGAGATTGATCCGGGGCGTGCCGACGAAAGCGGCGACGAACACGTTCTCCGGCAGGTGGTACGCCTCACGCGGCGTGCTGATCTGCTGGAGGACACCGCTGCGCATGATCGCGACGCGGTCGCCCAGCGACATGGCCTCGGCCTGGTCGTGCGTCACGTACACCGTCGTGACGCCCATGCCGTGGGTCAGCCGGGCGATCTCGGCGCGCAGGTGCGCGCGCAGCTTCGCGTCCAGGTTGGACAGCGGCTCGTCCATGAGGAAGACCGAGGGGTGCCGGGAGATCGCCCGGCCCATCGCGACCCGCTGCCGCTCGCCGCCGGAGAGCTGTCCGGGGTAGCGGTCCAGGATCTCCTCGATGCCGAGGATGCGGGCGGTCTCGTCGACCCGGGGCCCGTGCTCCTCACCGGGCATCTCGAAGCGCAGCGGGAAGCCGATGTTCTCCCGGCTGGTCATGCTGGGGTACAGCGCGAAGTTCTGGAACACCATCGCCATCCGGCGGTCGCCGGGTGCGAGGTCGTTGGAGTACTCCCCGTCGAGCAGCAGCTCGCCGGTGGTGATGTCCTCCAGACCCGCGATCATGCGCAGGACCGTGGACTTGCCGCAGCCGGACGGGCCGAGCAGCACCAGGAACTCTCCGGGTGCGATGTCGAGCGAGAACCGGTCCACAGCAGGCGACGGCTGCTTCGGGTAGTACTTGGAAACTTCGTGCAGTGCGATGGCGCGAGTCATAACGGGAGCCGCCAGGTGGTCGGACGCGGTGACGGGGCACGTGGGGGGAGAGATGCCAGACTTGCGAAACTTAGGGTGGTGCGTGGATGACGCTGCGGAGAAGGTAGTGCACCAACCGCAGGTTGCGGAACGTTTGTATCAACACTGGATTGATAGTTTTGGTCCGTGACGACCATCGCGCTCGGCCCGAGCTGGCTCGACCCGGACCATCTGATCAACACGTACGGCCTGTGGGGCGTACTGCTGATCGTGTTCGCCGAGTCCGGGCTCCTCATCGGTTTCTTCCTGCCCGGAGACTCACTGCTGTTCACGACCGGTCTGCTGGTGGCGACCGGCACGCTGCACCAGCCGCTCGCGCTGGTGGCCGCGCTGATCGCGGTGGCGGCGGTGCTCGGCGAACAGGCGGGATATCTGTTCGGCCGCAAGGTCGGACCCTCGCTGTTCCGCAGGCCCGACTCACGCTTGTTCAAGATGGAGAATATCGAGAAGGCACATGCCTTTTTCGAGCGCCATGGACCCAAGGCGATCGTGATGGCCTGCTTCGTGCCCATCGTACGAACGTTCACCCCAATCGTCGCAGGCGTCAGCCGAATGAACTACCGCACCTTTGTCACCTTCAACCTCATCGGCGCGACACTGTGGGGTGCGGGTGTCACCGTACTCGGATACTGGCTCGGCCAGATCGAATTCGTGCACAAGAACATCGAAGCGATGCTCGTCCTGGTCGTGCTGCTCTCGGTGGTGCCGATCGGCATCGAATACCTGCGGTCGCGCGGCAAGGCGAAAAAGGAGGCCGTGATTCCGGGTGCGGGCGCCGGTACGGGCCCGGCGGCGGGCGGCCCCGAGCCGGTTCCCGCCGCGCCGCGCACCCCCGGCCGGCACCGCGCGCAAAAGCGCTGACCTGCGGGAACCGACGCCGTAACGGGGGAACGGGGGCGTCGGCGGGATTCCCGTGATTCACAGGATTCACAGAAACGCGGATTGCGGAAAGGAGAGCACGACCGGTGTCCGACGACGGAAAACCTGAGTCGGACGAGGTCCGCTCCGAATTCACACCCCCCACAGGCACCACATTCCCCCCGGTCGTCACGGGCAGCGCATTCGCCCCGCCCGGCGGAACGGCGGGAACAGCGGGAACAGCGGGAACGCCCGGAGCAACAGGAGCACCGGGAACAGCCGGAGCTTCCGGAACAACGGGTACGACGGGCCCGACAAGCCTCACCGGCACCACCGGGAGCATTCCGATGGTCGTCCTGCCGCCCACCGACGCGCGGTGGCAGGACCGGATGCGGGCCATGGTCCGCATCCCCGTCACCGAGCGCCCCGCACCCGAGACCCCCGCGGACCGCCAGGAAACCGCGCACCTGGTCCCCGTACCGCGCGTCCTCGACCTGACCCTGCGCATCGGCGAACTGCTGCTCGCGGGCGGCGAGGGCGCCGAGGACGTCGAGGCGGCGATGCTCGGCGTCAGCTACGCGTACGGACTGGCCCGCGTCGAGCCGAACGTCACCTTCACGCTGCTGGGCATCTCCTTCCAGCCCTCGCTCACCGACCCGCCGCTGACCATGAGCCGCACGGTGCGCCGCCGCGGCACCGACTACACCCGGCTCGCCGCGGTCTTCCAGCTCGTCGAGGAGATCACCGCGCACGAGGCGACGCTGGAGGACGCGTACCGCCGGCTCGCCGAGATCCGCCGCAACCGGCACCCGTACAGCTCCTGGGCGCTCACCGGCGCCGCCGGGCTGCTCGCGGGCGCGGCCAGCGTCCTGGTCGGCGGCGGCCCGGTCATCTTCGCCGCCGCCGCGCTGGCCGCGATGCTCGGCGACCGGCTCGCGTGGCTGCTCGCCGGGCGCGGGCTGCCGGAGTTCTACCAGTTCGCGGCGGCGGCGATGCCCGCCGCCGCGATGGGCGTCCTCATCGACCGGTACGCGCACTGGATCCCCGGCGCCAACGGCGTCCAGGCGTCGGCGGTGATCACCGGCGGGCTCTTCGCGCTGCTGCCGGGCCGCGCGCTGGTCGCCGCCGTCCAGGACGGCCTCACCGGCTTCTACATCACCGCCTCGGCCCGGCTGCTGGAGGTGATGTACCTCGTCGTCGGCATCGTCATCGGCGTCACCGTCATCCTCTACGCGGGCTTCACCACCCTCGGCGCCGACCTCAACCCCGACCAGGCGCTGCGCGCGTACGACCACCCGTGGGTGCAGCTGCTGGCCGCGATGGTGCTGACCCTCGCCTTCGCGGTGCTGCTCCAGTGCGAGCGCGGCGTCCTGCCGCTGGTCACCCTCAACGGCGGCATCGCCTGGACGGTCTACGGCGTCCTGCACCAGCAGGCGGGCGGCAACCAGGTCGCGGCCACCGCCGCCGCGGCCGGACTCGTCGGCCTCTTCGGCCAGTTGATGGCCCGCTACCGGTACGTGTCCGTGCTGCCGTACGTCACCGCCGCCATCGGCCCGCTGCTGCCCGGATCCGCCACGTACTTCGGGCTGCTCGCCCTCACCAACAACCACTCCGACCAGGCGTTCACCCTGCTCACCCGGGCCGCCGCCCTCGCCCTGGCCATCGCCATCGGCGTCAACCTCGGCGGCGAGCTGGCCCGCCTGGTCCTCAAGCCGCCGGGCCCCGCCGCCCCGCGCGGCGCGGCCAAACGCACCCGCGGCTTCTGACCCCGCTCGGGCACGGAAACGCCGGGCGGCCGACACGTCGCTGATGACGTGTCGGCCGCCCGGCGTTCAGGTGCGGCGGGGCTTCAGTGGCCCGGGCCCTGCTCCTTCAGACGGCGGAAGGACTCCTCGATCTCCGTCTCGGCCTCGGTGCGGCCGACCCAGTTGGCGCCCTCGACGGACTTGCCGGGCTCGAGGTCCTTGTAGACCTCGAAGAAGTGCTGGATCTCCAGCCGGTCGAACTCGCTGACGTGGTGAATGTCACGCAGGTGCTCCACGCGCGGGTCCGACGCGGGCACGCACAGCACCTTGTCGTCGCCGCCGGCCTCGTCCGTCATGCGGAACATGCCGATCGCCCGGCACGTGATGAGGCAGCCGGGGAAGGTCGGCTCGTCCAGGATGACCAGCGCGTCCAGCGGGTCGCCGTCCTGGCCGAGGGTGTTCTCGATGAAGCCGTAGTCGGCCGGGTAACTGGTCGAGGTGAAGAGCCTGCGGTCCAGGCGGATACGACCGGTCTCGTGGTCCACCTCGTACTTGTTCCGCGAACCCTTCGGGATCTCGATCGTGACGTCGAACTCCAAGGCCCTACTCCTCCATGATCAGCGCATACTGCGGGTGATTAAGTGTCTCCCACGCATGTGGGTGGTCGCGAAAGGGGCTGGTCGGGGGTGCCGCACGGCAAGACGTGGCAGGTCGTGGCGGGGTCGGCCGCGATAGGTCTGGCGGTGGCGGCCGGGGCGGTGGCCGCGGCAGGCCCGTGGGACGCAGGCCAGCGTACGGCCGAGCGCGAGCACGCGGCCGGCCGGGACCACGTCGTGGCCTCGGGACCGCGCACCGCCGTGCCCACGCCCCGGATCACCCCGCCCGCGCCGTCCGCCGCCCCCGTACTGGCCCCGGTGCCCGCCGCCGCGCCCGGTACGGGCAAGGGCTCGTCCGCCGGTACGCCGCCGGACCCGGCCGCCCTCAAGGCCCTCCTCGACCCGCTGATGGACGCCGACGGGCTCGGCACCGTACGCACCGGGACCGTCGTCGACGTGGCCACCGGGACCGTCGTGTACGACCACCGGGCCGGTACGCCGTCCACCCCCGCCTCCACCACCAAGCTCGCCACCGCGACGGCCGCGCTCGGCACGCTCGGGCCCGGCCGCCGCCTCACCACGACCGTGGTGGTCGCCGCGGCCGGCCGGGTCGTCCTGGTCGGCGGCGGCGACCCGACCCTCGAACTCGGCGGGCTCGCCGACGACACCGCCGCCGCGCTCAAGGCGCGCGGCACCACGTCCGTACGGCTCGGCTACGACACGTCCCTGTTCAGCGGCACCGCGCTCCACCCCATCGGGCCCAACGAGAACCTCGCGCCGGTCACCGCGCTCATGGTCCGCGAGGGGCGGCTCGACCACAGTTCGAGCGGGCCCGCGCAACGCGCCGACGATCCGGCCGAGTCGGCCGCCGACGCCTTCGCGGACCTGCTGCGGGAGCGGGGGATCAGGGTCAAAGGCGAGGCGGCGCCCGCCAGCGGGCACGGGGGTACGCGGCTGGCGGCCCATCAGTCCGCGCCGCTGTCGGAGCTGGTGGAGCGGATGCTGACCGACAGCGACAACGACGTGGCCGAGGCGCTGGCCCGGCATGTGGCCCGCGCGCTCGGGCGGCCCGCCAGTTTCGCCGGGGCGGCGAGCGCCATTCCCGACGCCCTGCGGCGGCTCGGGGTGCCGCTCGCCGGCGCCGCCTTCCACGACGGGAGCGGACTCGACGGGGACGACGCGCTGTCGGCCACCACGCTGGCCCGGATTCTCGCGCTCGCGGCGAGTCCCGCGTATCCCGAGATGCGGTCGGTCCTGACCGGGCTGCCGGTCGCCGGTTTCACCGGCACGCTCGCCGACCGCTTCCGGGGCGGTGGGGGCGCCGGGGTGGTCCACGCCAAGACCGGGACGCTCACCGGGACCAACACGATCGCCGGCACCGCCGTGTCCCCCGCGGGGCGCCTCCTCGCCTTCGCGTTCCTCACCCACGGCACGGATTCGCCTGGCGGCGCGCAGAAAGCCCTCGACCACCTGGCCGCCGCCCTCACCACCCACCCCTAGCCCGCGTCCCCGATGTCCTCAATCGCCGGACGGGCTCGAAGAAACGGGGTTGGGGCACTGGCGGGAGTCCTCAATCGCCGGACGGGCTTGATGAAGCGGGCGCGGGCCACGGGCTGGTGTCCTCAATCGCCGGACGGGCTGAAACATTGCTTCTGGCGCGCCCGCCAGGCGCTGGCTTTGGCCTTGAACGCCCCGTGCCGGGTGGGGTGCCCCCCCGGCAGGGGGAAGGGCGGGTGGGTGGGGGGAACAGCCCCGCCGGCGTTTGAGGCGGCGTTAGCCGGAGGGGCTGAAGCCGTATTTCGGGGGGCGGCCGGAGGGGGAACCTGTTGGTGGGGGAGCCCAAAGGGGGAGCGGCAACGTACCGTGAAGGCATGACGAGCATCGGTGGAAGCGAGATGGTCGACTGGAACCTCGCCGTGGCGACCGCGCAGCGGTTGACGCGGCCGGGGCCTGAGGTGAGCCGGGACGAGGCTCGGGCCATCGTGGCGGAGCTGCGGGCGCACGCGCAGGAGTCGGAGGCGCACGTCAGGGAGTTCACCCGGATGTACGGGGACGCGGAGGTGCCACCGCACGGCACCCCGGTGCTCATCGTGGACCGGGCGGGCTGGGTGAAGGCCAACGTGGCCGGGTTCCGGGAGGTGATGAAGCCCCTGCTCGGAAAGATGCAGGCGCGCCGCCCCGGCGGCCCCGGCGGAGTCGTGCTCGGCACGGTCGGCGGCAAGGTGACCGGCGTCGAGGTCGGCATGCTGCTGAGCTTCCTGTCCTCGCGGGTGCTCGGCCAGTACGAGACCTTCGCGCCGCCGAGCCGCGACATGCCCGCGGGACCGGTCAAGCCGGGCCCCGGCGAGTCCCGCGCCGGACGGCTGCTGCTGGTCGCGCCGAACATCGTGCACGTCGAGCGCGAGCTGGACGTCGACCCGCACGACTTCCGCCTGTGGGTGTGCCTGCACGAGGAGACGCACCGCACCCAGTTCTCCGCGGTGCCGTGGCTGCGCGACCACATCGAGGGCGAGATCCAGGCGTTCCTCGGCGAGACCGAACTGGACGCCTCGACGGTGATCGAGCGGGTCAGGGAGGCCGTGCAGTCCTTCACCGGCTCCGGCGGCGGCAAGGAAGAAGACGCCGACAAGGACCGCGACGAGGACCGCAGCCTGGTCGACCTGGTGCAGACCCCCTCCCAGCGGGAGATCCTGGCCCGGCTGACCGCCGTGATGTCGCTGCTCGAAGGCCACGCGGACTTCGTGATGGACGGCGTGGGGCCCGAGGTCGTGGCGACCGTCGCCGAGATCCGGGAGAAGTTCAGCCAGCGCAGGGCCAGCGGCGCGGGCCGCCTGGACCAGGCGCTGCGCAAGCTCCTCGGCCTGGACGCCAAGCTCCGCCAGTACCGCGACGGCGAGCGCTTCGTCCGGGCGGTCGTCGACGAGGTCGGCATGGACGGCTTCAACCGGGTGTGGACCTCGCCCAACACGCTGCCCACCAAGGCGGAGATCGCCAAACCCGCCGAGTGGGTCGCGCGGGTGCACAGCCGTAGCGAATCGTGAGGGCGTAACCGCTCATGAAGGCCGTGTCCGCCCTCGGGTTCACCCGTCCGAGGGACCGTAGGCGCAGGGTAGCGCGTGCGATGCTCGGGTAAGCCCCGAGCTTCTGTCACCATCTGGATACCCTGCGTCACTTCGGCGCTTTCCTCATAGCCTCCTCAGGAGGGAAACCGGACATGGGACCCCACCCCACGGTCGCGGCGATACGCCTGGCGGTCCGCCGCGTCCTGCACGACGTCCTCACCGCGTCCACCGACCCGCACCCGTTGGTGCTCGCCGCGTGCAGCGGCGGAGCCGACTCCATGGCGCTGGCCGCCGCCCTCGCTTTCGAAGCACCCCGGCTCGGCGTGCGCGCCGGAGCCGTCACCGTCGACCACGGCCTCCAGGCGGGCTCCGCCGGCCGCGCCCAAGAGGTCGCCGGGCGGCTGCGCGGCCTCGGCCTCGACCCGGTCGACGCGATCGGCGTCACCGTCGGCCGCCAGGGCGGTCCCGAAGCCGCCGCCAGAGACGCCCGGTACGCGGCGCTCGACTCCGCCGCCGAATCGCACGGCGCCGCCGCCGTCCTGCTCGGCCACACACGTGACGACCAGGCAGAAACGGTGCTCCTGGGCCTCGCCCGCGGCTCCGGCACCCGCTCGCTGGCCGGAATGGCCGCGGTCTCCGGTACCGGCGGCCGCTACCGGCGGCCCTTCCTGCTGCTGGACCGCGACACCGTACGCAAGGGCTGTCTCGCCCAGGGCATCACCGTGTGGGAGGACCCGCACAACCACGACCCCGCGTACACCCGCTCCCGCGTCAGACACGAAGCCCTGCCCGTCCTGGAGAAGTCCCTCGGCAAAGGCGTCGTCGAGGCGCTGGCCCGCACCGCGCAGCTCTCCAGGGACGACGCCGACGCGCTGGACCAGTGGGCCGCGGACGCCGAGGCCGACGCGGCGGGCGACGACGGCAGCCTGGACGCGCTGCGGCTGCACGGCCTGCCCGCCGCCGTACGCCGCCGCGTCCTGCGCCGCGCCGCCATCGCCGCCGGCTCGCCCCCCGGCTTCCTCTTCGCCCGGCACATCGAGGAGGTCGACCGGCTGGTCACCGGCTGGCACGGACAGAAAGCCCTCAATCTGCCGGGCGGCGTCGCCGTTCTCAGGGCCAATGGCAGACTGGTGTTCTCGCCGTCGTAGAGCTGCCGTCGCCCAGCGACCCGGGAGCCGACTACTTGAGGGACATACCGCGCAGTGAACGAGAACGACATGGGCGCCGATCTTGAGAAAGTGCTCATCTCCAAGCCAGAGATCGACGCGAAGCTCAGCGAGCTCGCCGCGCAGATCGACCGGGACTACGCGGGCAAGGACCTGCTGATCGTCGGTGTCCTCAAGGGCGCCGTGATGGTGATGGCGGACCTCGCACGGGCGCTGTCGAGCAACGTGACGATGGACTGGATGGCGGTGTCCTCCTACGGCGCCGGCACCAAGTCCTCGGGTGTGGTGCGCATCCTCAAGGACCTGGACACCGACATCGCGGGCCGTGACGTCCTGATCGTCGAGGACATCATCGACTCCGGGCTGACGCTGTCCTGGCTGATCAGCAATCTGGGCTCGCGCGGCCCCGCCTCCCTGGAGGTCTGCACGCTGCTGCGCAAGCCCGAGGCGGCCAAGGTCCAGCTCGACGTGAAGTACACCGGGTTCGACATCCCCAACGAGTTCGTGGTCGGATACGGCCTGGACTATGCGGAGAAGTACCGCAATCTCCCGTTCGTGGGCACACTCGCCCCGCACGTATACGGTGGCTGACTCCCGTCGGCCCGCCGCCGGCGGTCCGGCGCGGCACAGTCATGACGTCGGCCACACCCCGTTCGGCCCCGGGAACCCCTGTCGGTTTCCCGCCGTTGGAGCAGGGGAAGGCGGGATTGTTAACGGTCGGCGGCAACCTCGGGTGACAATGCTGGGGTACCGTCCGAAGGTCGGGTCATACACCGGCATGCACGCGCGGCCAGCAGGCGGCGGTGCCTCACTGTGGCAGGAGGGACGGGGCGACTTCGCCCCGCATGGATGGACGTGAAGCGCTATTTCCGTGGGCCAGTCATGTGGATCGTGCTGGCTGTCCTCGCCGTGGTCGTGTTGATGCAGGTCGTCGGGTCCGGCGGCGGCTACAAGACGGTGGATACCGGCGAGGTTCTACATGCGATCGAATCAAACCAGGCCAAGTCCGCCGAGCTGACGACAGGCGACGACAACTCCATCAAGATCCAGCTCAGGGACGGATCCAAGGTCGAGGGCAGTTCCAAGGTCCGCGCCAGCTACATCGGCAACCAGGGCTCGGCCATCGCCGCGGAGCTGCAGAACATCGTCGACGGCAAGGTGAAGGGGACCACCCTTCCCGACGGTTACACCGTCTCGCCGTCGAAGCAGAACGCTTTCGTCGGCATTCTGCTGTCGCTGCTCCCGTTCGTCCTCATCGTCGTGGTCTTCCTGTTCCTGATGAACCAGATGCAGGGCGGCGGCTCGCGCGTCATGCAGTTCGGCAAGTCCAAGGCGAAGCTGATCACCAAGGACACGCCGAAGACGACGTTCTCCGACGTGGCCGGCTGCGACGAGGCGGTGGAGGAGCTCCAGGAGATCAAGGAATTCCTCCAGGAGCCCGCGAAGTTCCAGGCCGTCGGCGCCAAGATCCCCAAGGGCGTGCTGCTGTACGGCCGTCCGGGTACCGGCAAGACCCTGCTGGCCCGCGCTGTCGCGGGTGAGGCGGGCGTGCCGTTCTACTCGATCTCCGGCTCCGACTTCGTCGAGATGTTCGTGGGTGTCGGCGCCAGCCGCGTCCGCGACCTGTTCGAGCAGGCCAAGGCGAACGCCCCGGCCATCGTCTTCGTCGACGAGATCGACGCCGTCGGCCGGCACCGCGGTGCGGGTCTGGGCGGCGGTCACGACGAGCGCGAGCAGACCCTCAACCAGCTCCTGGTCGAGATGGACGGCTTCGACGTGAAGGGCGGCGTGATCCTCATCGCCGCCACGAACCGGCCCGACATCCTGGACCCGGCGCTGCTGCGTCCCGGCCGTTTCGACCGGCAGATCGCGGTCGACCCGCCGGACCTCCAGGGGCGCGTGGAGATCCTCAGCGTGCACCAGAAGGGCAAGCCGGTCGCACCGGACGTCGACCTCATGGCCGTCGCCCGCCGCACCCCCGGCTTCACCGGCGCCGACCTGAGCAATGTGCTCAACGAGGCGGCGCTGCTGACCGCGCGCAGCAACAAGAAGGTCATCGACAACGCCACGCTGGACGAGGCGATCGACCGCGTCGTGGCCGGTCCGCAGAAGCGCACCCGGATCATGTCGGACAAGGAGAAGAAGATCACCGCGTACCACGAGGGCGGACACGCCCTGGTCGCGGCGGCCTCGCCGAACTCCGACCCGGTCCACAAGGTGACGATCCTGTCCCGCGGCCGCGCGCTGGGCTACACGATGGTGCTGCCCGACGAGGACAAGTACTCCACGACGCGCAACGAGATGCTCGACCAGCTCGCCTACATGATGGGCGGCCGGGCGGCGGAGGAACTGGTCTTCCACGACCCGACCACCGGCGCGTCGAACGACATCGAGAAGGCCACCGCGACCGCCCGTGCCATGGTCACGCAGTACGGCATGACGGAGCGGCTGGGCGCGATCAAGTTCGGTTCCAGCGACTCGGAGCCGTTCCTCGGCCGTGAGATGGGTCACCAGCGCGACTACTCGGAAGAGGTCGCCGGGCTGGTGGACGAGGAAGTCAAGAAGCTCATCGAGACGGCGCACAACGAGGCGTGGGAGATCCTGGTCGAGAACCGGGACGTCCTGGACAACCTCGTTCTGAACCTGCTGGAGAAGGAGACCCTGAACAAGGAGCAGATCGCCGAGATCTTCGCTCCGATCGTCAGGCGTCCCCCGCGTCCGGCCTGGACGGGCTCCGCCCGTCGTACGCCGTCCACCCGGCCGCCGGTGCTCTCTCCCAAGGAGCTGGCACTGACCAACGGCTCGCAGCCGGCCAACGGCATCACGACGGGTTCGGTCAGCACGACCAAGCCCGTCGCGGAGCCGGTCGACCGTCCCGAGGACGGCACGCCGGAGAGCTGACCGGCGCGAGCCGGTCAGGCACGAGAACAGGCAGTCCGGGCCGGACCCGGAATGCAGGCAGTGGCCCCAGGGTTTTAACCTTGGGGCCATTGCCGTTTTTGGGCCAGCTTTCCCACTTCGCCGAACTTCGGAGGAACGAGGCATCATGACCGACCCCGTGACGATCGACGGCGAGGGTTCGATCGGCGAGTTCGACGAGAAGCGGGCCGAGGCCGCGGTGCGCGAGCTGCTGTACGCGGTCGGCGAGGACCCCGACCGGGAGGGCCTGCGGGAGACCCCGGCGCGGGTGGCGCGCGCGTACAAGGAGATATTCGCCGGGCTCTGGCAGACGCCGGAGGACGTGCTGACCACCACCTTCGACCTCGGGCACGACGAGATGGTGCTGGTGAAGGACATCGAGGTGATGTCGTCCTGCGAGCACCACCTGGTGCCGTTCGTCGGCGTCGCGCACGTCGGCTACATCCCGGCCGTCAGCGGCAAGATCACCGGCCTGTCCAAGCTGGCCCGGCTGGTCGACGTGTACGCCCGCCGCCCGCAGGTGCAGGAGCGGCTGACCACGCAGGTCGCCGACGCCCTGATGCGCATCCTGGAACCGCGCGGGGTGATCGTGGTCATCGAGTGCGAGCACATGTGCATGACGATGCGCGGGGTCCGCAAGCAGGGCGCGAAGACCATCACCTCCGCCGTACGCGGCCAGCTCCGCGACCCCGCGACCCGCGCGGAGGCGATGAGCCTGATCCTCGGGCGCGGCTGACCGGGCACGCGGCTGACCGGGCACGGGCTGCCTCCGGGCACTGGCCTGCTCGGGCAGGGGCCTGGCGGCCCCGGTAGGCACGGTGCGGTACGGGGCCGCCGTAGCCGTTACGTAGACGCGCCGTAGCTGTCACAGTTGCGTTGCCCGCGAAGGAACCCATAGACAGGGTTTCGCGTCCTACTGGGCGCCACTCACTCGCTCGTACTAGACCCTGGTGAAGCATGTCCGCTGACCGTGCCTGTGCCCCGCGTTCGCGCCGCTGGCGGCTGCGACCCTCCGCCGTCCCGGGGATCATCGGCAGCGCCGCCGCGGTCATCGGGCTGCTGGACGTGGTCTCCGCGGTCTTCCCGGCCTTCCGCAACGGCCGGATGCACCACATGGCCGCGGTCTTCCCCGGCACCGTCAGCTCGCTCGCCGCCGCCACCGCGGTCGTCACCGGCGTCCTGCTGCTGATGCTCGCGCACGCGCTCAAGCGCGGGAAGGTCCGCGCCTGGTGGGCGGCCGTCGTGCTGCTGCCGGTCGGCGCGGCCACCCAGCTCGTCTACCGGCACTCGATCTTCGGGGCCCTGGTCTCGCTCGGCCTGCTGTGGGTGCTGATCTCCTACCGCGACGAGTTCACCGCGCTGTCCGACCCGCGCACCCGCTGGCGGGCCCTGCTGAACTTCGTCGGCCTCAGCACCGTCGCCTTCTCCCTCGGCCTGGTCATCACCAGCGCCCACCCGTCCTCCGAGCGCGGCAACCCCGGCTTCCTCGACCGCTGCGAGCACGTCCTGCTCGGCCTGTTCGGCTTCGAGGGACCGGTCACGTACACCAGCGACCGGGTCAACGACCTGGTCGGCTACTCGCTGGGCGGCCTCGGCCTGCTCATCGCGATCTCCACCGCCTTCCTCGCGCTGCGCCCCGGACGCCCGGTCGCCGAGCTGAGCGAGGCCGACGAGGACCGGCTGCGCGCGCTGCTGGCCCGGCACGGCGCCCGCGACTCGCTCGGCCACTTCGCGCTGCGCCGCGACAAGTCCGTGGTCTTCTCGCCCAGCGGCAAGGCCGCCGTCTGCTACCGCGTGGTGTCCGGCGTCATGCTCGCCAGCGGCGACCCGATCGGCGACGTCGAGGCGTGGCCCGGCGCCATCGAGCAGTACATGGAGCTGGCCCGCGCGCACGCCTGGCTGCCCGCCGTCGTCGGGTGCAGCGAGACCGGCGGCGAGGTGTGGACCCGCGAGACCGGCCTGGACGCCCTGGAGCTGGGCGACGAGGCGATCGTCACCACCTCCGCCTTCACCCTCCAGGGCCGCGCCATGCGCAATGTCCGCCAGATGGTCAAGCGCATCGAGCGGTCCGGATACGTGTGCCGGGTACGCCGGGTGCGGGACCTCAGCGAGGACGAGAAGCACCGCGTACGGCTGGCCGCGGACGCCTGGCGCGGCACCGACACCGAGCGCGGCTTCTCCATGGCGCTCGGCCGCTTCGGCGAGGAGCTGGACGGGGACTGCGTGGTCGTCACCGCGCACAAGGACCGCGAGCCCGGCGCCCCGCACCCCGAACTGGGCGACCTGCGGGCCGTGCTGCACTTCGTGCCCTGGGGCGCGGACGGCATGTCCCTGGAGCTGATGCGCCGCGACCGGGCCGCCGACCCCGGCCTGAACGAACTGCTGATCGTCGCCGCGCTCCAGGAGGCGCCCGCCCTCGGGATCGCCCGCGTGTCGCTGAACTTCGCGATGTTCCGCTCCGCGCTGGCCCGCGGCGAACGGATCGGCGCGGGCCCGGTGCTGCGCGGCTGGCGCGGTCTGCTGGTGTTCCTGTCCCGCTGGTTCCAGATCGAGTCGCTGTACAAGTTCAACGCGAAGTTCCAGCCCGAGTGGGTGCCGCGCTTCCTGGTCTTCCCCAACTCCCGTGACCTGCCCAGGATCGGCTTCGCCATCATGCAGGCCGAGGGCTTCGTCACGCTGTCCCTTCCGCTGCCCGACGCCGTCCAGCGTTTCCTGCCCGGGCGCGCCACCCGCCCCCCGCACCGGCACAAGCCCGGCTACGCGACGTCGGTGGACGCGACCGAGCGGAGTGCGGTGGCGTAGGGCGTAGCCCCTACGCTGGGCGCATGAGTACGTTGCTGGGCCGCGTCAGGCCCGTCGGACTGCCGGAGTGGGACCGCTGCGCGGTCATGGGCGTGGTGAACGTCACGCCCGACTCGTTCTCCGACGGCGGGCGGTGGTTCGACCCGGAGCTGGCCGTCAAGCACGGCCTCGATCTCGTGGCGCAGGGCGCCGACATGGTGGACGTGGGCGGCGAGTCCACCCGGCCCGGCGCCAAGCGGGTCGACGAGGCGGAGGAGTTGCGCCGGGTCGTGCCGGTGGTGCGGGAGCTGGCCGCGGCCGGGGTGCTGGTCAGCGTCGACACGATGCGCGGCTCGGTCGCCGAGCAGGCGGTCGCCGCGGGCGCCCGGCTGGTCAACGACGTGAGCGGCGGCCTCGCCGACCCCGCGATGGTCCCCGCGGTCGCCGCCGCCGGGGTGCCGTTCGTCGTCATGCACTGGCGCGGCCAGAGCATCGACATGAACAACCGGGCCGTCTACGCCGACGTGCTCGGCGAGGTCGTCACCGAACTGCGCGCGGGCCTGGACCGGGCGGTGGCCGGCGGCATCGACCCCGGCCTGGTGATCCTCGACCCGGGCCTGGGCTTCGCGAAGACCGCGGACCACGACCTGACGCTGCTGGCCCACCTGAGCGCGCTGCGCGAACTGGGCCGTCCGCTGCTGGTCGCCGCCTCCCGCAAGCGGTTCCTCGGCCGCATCCTGGCCGGTGACAACGGCGAACCGCCGCCCGCCAGGGAACGCGACGCGGCCACCGCGGCCGTCACCGCCATCGCCGCCCGCGAGGGCGCCTGGGCGGTCCGCGTCCACGAGGTGCACGCCAGCGCCGACGCCGTCCGCGTCGCCCGCGCCATCGAGATCGGGGGGGTCCGCGCATGACGCCGCGCACCGCGGAGGCCCGCGCCGTCGAGCGGGCCAACCAGGCGTTCTACGACGCCGTGGAGACCTCGGACCTGGACGCGCTGGAGTCGGTGGTCCTGGACGGGCCGCTGGCCGAGTCGGTGGCCGTCGTGCACCCCGGCTGGCCGGTGCTGCGCGGACGCCGCGAGGTCATGCGGTCGTACGCGCTGATCATGGCCAACACGGATTACATCCAGTTCTTCCTGACCGACGTGGAGGTCGCCGTCGACGGCGACAGCGCGGTGGTCACCTGCACCGAGAACATCCTGACCGGCGGCCCCGCCGAGGAGGACGGCTCCGCGGGCTCGCTCGTCGGCGGCCTGGTGGTGGCCACCAACGTCTTCCGCCGCACCGCCGACGGCTGGCGGATGTGGGTCCACCACGGCTCGCCGGTGCTGGCGGAGGACGACGACGAGGACGACGAGGACGGCGAGGGCCCCGGCGGATCCGGCGGTCCCGGCGACGATCTGCTGGACGACGAGGGCTTCGACGGGACGGCGGGAGCGTGACCGCGGGCCGCCCGTGACCGGCTCTGTCGGTGACCGACGGTAGATTCGGAGCAGACGACGGGGCGGACCGCCCCGTCCGCCGCCGGCCGGGACACCCCGGACGGCGGCCGTCCGACCGACCGGCGGGAGAGAGTTCGTGGATCGTGTCACGCTGCGGGGCCTGAAGGCCCTGGGCCACCACGGTGTGTTCGAGCACGAGCGCGAGGACGGCCAGGTCTTCGTCGTGGACCTCGTGCTGGGCCTCGACACGGCCCCCGCGGCGGCCGATGACGACCTCACCAGAACCGTGCATTACGGTGTGGTCGCCGAAGAGGTCACGGCCGTCGTCTCCGGCGAACCGGTCGACCTCATCGAAACCCTCGCCCAGCGCATCGCCGACACGTGCCTGGCGCACGACGTCGTGCAAGAGGTCGAGGTGACCGTGCACAAACCGGACGCGCCGATCACCGTGCCCTTCGACGACGTGACCGTGACCATCACCCGGAGGCGCCCGTGAACTCCCCCCGTCGGGAGCACGCCCACAAGCCCGCGTTCGACCCGACCGTGCAGCCCGTACCGGCCTCCGTGGTCGCGCAGGTCGACGCGGCGGACTTCACCCTGAACAACCCCAAGACCGCGGTGATCGCCCTCGGCGGCAACCTCGGCAACCGGCTGGAGACCCTGCAAGGCGCGGTCGACGCGCTGGAGGACACCCCCGGCGTCCGGGTCAAGGCCGTCTCGCACGTGTACGAGACCGAGCCCTGGGGCGTCCCCGAGGGCTCCCAGGCCGCGTACTTCAACGCGGTGGCGCTGGTGCGCACCACGCTGCCGCCCGAGTCGCTGCTGGAGCGCGCCCAGGCCATCGAGGAGGCGTTCCTGCGGGTGCGCACCGAGCGCTGGGGGCCGCGCACCATCGACGTCGACATCATCGCGTACCAGGACGTGGCCTCCGACGACCCGGCGCTGACACTTCCGCACCCGCGCGCCCACGAGCGTGCCTTCGTGCTCGTGCCGTGGTACGACGTGGACCCGGCGGCCGAACTGCCGGGGCACGGCCCGGTCGCGGAACTGATCGGGGCGGTCGGCTCCGCGGGGGTGCGACGGCGCACGGACGTGGAACTCCGGCTGCCCGAATAATCGTTGGGACCTGCGTACCGCGCATCCGCCACGGGCGGGCGCGGGCGGACGAGCGCACACAGGCGCGCGGACGGCGCACTGCACAGAAAGTGGAGGCGGGCACTCGGTGAGGACGCTGCGGATCAGGACGCTGGCGGGGCTCTTCGCGGTGGCGGGCGTGCTCTCATGGGCCGCCGCGCGGCTGTGGGACCACGTCGGGACGCTGCCGGGCGTGCCGGTCGCCGCGCCGATCGTGCTCGCGCTGATCGCCGTCGCGCTCCTGGCCACCGCGCTGTCGCTGCGCGCCCGGCTCAAGGCGCAGCGCGAACGGCACCCGGGCGCCAAGGGCGTCGACCCGCTGGCCGCCGCCCGCGCGGTCGTCTTCGGCCAGGCCAGCGCCCTCGTCGCGGCCCTCGTCGTCGGCATGTACGCGGGCACCGGGCTCTACCTGGTGATGTACGACCTCGACATGGACCCGCGCCGCCAGCAGGCCATCTACGCGGGCCTGGCCGTCGTCGCCGGGATCGCGGTGATCGCCGCCGCGATCTTCCTGGAGCGGGTCTGCCGCCTCCCCGAGGACGACGACACGGTGCCGCACGGCACGACCCCGCACCGCCGCTGACCCGCGCCCGAGGCGCGCGCGTCCCGGCAGCACCTCCCGCCCCCGGGTACGTATCCCGCATCCTGAGACGTATCCGACACCCGTGGTCCCCGCCGTTGCGGGGCCGACGCCACCACTCGGACGTCCGGCTTGACCGGTGGGCGGGTGGCGTGGTTCAGTCCGCTACGTGAGCGAACCCGGATGGCATCTGCACCGGAAGGTCCACCTGGACCTCGTCCGGTACGCGGGCTGCATCTGTACGACCGCGCGCTGACGCGCGCCTCCGACGTCCTTCGTTCATCTTTCGCGTCGTAGCCGCAGCCCCGGCCTGATTTTCGTACGAACCCGGCACGCTTCATTCTCAAGGGATCTCTCGTACGCACGCCCCCGCTGCCCGCCGACGCGGCGTATCCCCGGGTGGTGTCCCTTGAATTCCGCTGCTCCCTCGTCCGAACCCGCCGCCGCTTCCGCCTCCGCCGTGTCCACTGTCTCCACCGCGCCCTCGACCGCTCCCGCCGCGCCCACCGCCGCCGATCTCCTCGACTTCGCCCGCAAGGTGGCCGCCGACCCCGCCGTCGTCGGCGATCTGCCGCTCGACCCCGAAGGCCGCACCTGGGTACGGCTGGAGGGCCCCGGCGGCGCGGAGGCGTGGCTGATCGGCTGGCCGCCCGGCGCCGAGACCGGCTGGCACGACCACGGCGGCTCGTACGGCGTCTTCGTCACCGCCGCCGGTGAGCTGACCGAGCAGTCGCTGTCCGTGCCGCTGCCCTCCGAGGGCTGGCGCTCCCTGGAACTGGCCGAGGGCCTGGACCGCAGGCGCGTGCTGCCGGAAGGCGTCGGTCGCGCCTTCGGCCGCAACCACGTCCACCAGGTCACCAACAGCTCCCCGTCCTCGCACGCCGTCTCGGTGCACGCCTACTACCCGCCGCTGCCGCTGATCCGCCGCTACAGCCGCAAGGGCAGCACGCTGCGCCTGGAGCTGGTCGAGCGCCCGGAGGAGTGGTGACCGCGCTCGACGCGCGCCTGGCGGCCGTACGGGCCCGGCTGGACCGGCTGGGCCCCGAGGCCGCCGCCCGCGCCGCGGAACGCGACGGCGCCCTGCTGGTCGACATCCGCTACGGCGCGCTGCGCGACCGCGACGGCACGATCCCCGGCGCCGTCATCGTCGAGCGCAACGAACTCGAATGGCGGCTGGACCCCGAGGGCACCCACCGCCTCCCGCAGGCGACGGGCCTCGGCCTGACCGTCGTGGTGATCTGCAACGAGGGGTACGCGTCCTCGCTCGCCGCCGCCTCCCTCCAGGACCTCGGGCTGCGCGCGGCCACCGACCTGGACGGCGGTTTCCAGGCGTGGCGCGCGGCGGGCCTGCCGGTCACCGCGCCGGACGGCACCCCGACGGTCCCCACCGCGCACATCGCGGCACAGGCCGAAGGCGCTTTCTGATCCCGCTACCGATCCCGCTGCTGATCCCGCTACCGATCGCGCTCTGATCGCGGTACTGATCCCGTCGCGGGGAAGCTCAAGATCAAATTCCCGGAGTGCGTCGGGGAATACCCCAACAACCCCTTCCGTGAACCGGAGTTGACGTCGGACCCAGGTCGCCGAACCTGGGTATCGGCGCCGCCGTAATCGCCCCCGTTGGGCCCGGCACCGGACCCCGCGCCGGGCCCAACGGGGGCGGCCCCGGGGCCCGGTGGGGCGGCGCGCGCGGGGCTCGGCGCCGCCGCGGCGGCACATGAGGACGGCATTGGCCGACGGCACATGGGGGGACACATCGTGCAGCGCCGAATGCCCTCCGTATTCGCCGGACGAATCGCCGTGAGAATCCGCCCAGATATTCGGGACCCGCCTCCCCACGATCCCTTCACACACGCTAAATTTCTGGCCATGCCCCGTGGACGTCACCGCCATTCGCAGCCGCTGCACCGGATGCTGCCGCCGCTGACCGTCGTCGGCAGCGCCGCGGTCCTCGCCGCCGCCGCCCTGTTCTCCGGCGATACGGGCGTGATCCGGGTGCTCACCGTCGCCACCGCGCTGACCGCGTGCGCGGGCGCCGCCCTCGCCCGCACCTGGGACCGCTCCGCCGGCCGTACGGTCGCCGAACTCGAAGCGGCGCGCGTCCGCGAGGAGTGGCGGACCGACGAGCGGGCCGCCGAGTTGGAGACGGACCTGGAGGAGTCCCGCGAGATACGCGGGCGCCTGGAGAAGAAACTCCGGGCCAAGCGCGGGGAATTGGCCAGGCTCCGCACCGAGCACGCCGACCTGCTCCGCCGGTACGCCACCGCCGAGAGCGAGCGCGCCCAGGTGCTGGAGAGCCGCCGTCAGCTCCAACTGGACTCCGCCCCCCGGCAGCTCGCCCTCACCGGCGGTGCCTCGCCGGTCGGCCCCGCCGCCTTCCTCAAGGCCGATCAGGCGCTGCGGGACCTCGGCCGCAACGCCGCCCGCCAGCAGGCCAGGCGCACCGTCGAGGACGCCCGCCGCCGCGACACCGCGGGCCCCGAGGACGAGCCGCAGGGCCGCCACGCCGCGGAGGCCGAGAGCCACACCCGGACCGCCGCGCCCGCCACGTCACCGGCCGGTCTGCCGGTCCGCGAACACCGCCTCGTCCCGGCCGTCGCCGCCGCCGTCCTGCCCTACGCGCAGCCCCAGCGCTCGCCGGGCGCCCCCGGCGGCAACGGCAGCCGGGCCATCGGCGGCTTCGACTTCTTCGGCACGCAGAAGCCCGCGGGCGGTGCGGACCCGGAGGACGTCTCCGGGGTGGACGCGCTGGACGACGTGGCCGACCTGGACGACGTCGTGGGGGACGAGGCCGTCGCGGAACACGCCCAGGCCGTCGCGGAGTCGGGCCCCGAGGTCATCGACCTCACGGCCCACGACGAGACCGAACAGCTCGACATGTCGGAACTGCGCGCCCAGGCCTGACGGCGCGGGGGATTCACGCCAGCGGGCGCACGTCCAGCGCGGCCAGCCGCCCCGGCTCGGTGACGATGTCGACGGCCGTGATCCGCCCGTCCGCCGCCGAGACCGCGAAGGTCAGGACCCGCGCGTCCGCGGTGTCCAGGTCCACCGCCGCCGCCAGGAGCCCGTCGACCAGCACCAGCCGCGCCGTGGAGGCCATCGCGGCGTAACTGACCGCGCCGCGCGCGACGTTGGCCGCGCCCCGGCGGGTGGAGGTGACGCCGGGCCGCCCGGGGACGTCGGAGCGGACGGTGACCTCGGGGTCCAGGACCGCCAGGAGCGCGTCGAAGTCCCCGTCGCGCGCCGCGGCGAGGAACGCCTCGACGGCCGCGCGCCGCAGCGCCGGGTCGGGGTCGGAGACCTCGGTGCCGCCCTGGACGCGGCGCCGGGCGCGGCTGGCGAGCTGGCGGGCGGCGGCGGGGGTGCGCTCCACGATGGGCGCGATGTCGTCGAAGGGCACGGCGAACATGTCGTGCAGCACGAAGGCGAGCCGTTCGGCCGGGTCCAGGGTCTCCAGGACGACGAGCAGGGCGAGCCCCACCGAGTCGGCCAGCAGGGCCTGCTGCTCGGGCCCCGGCGCGGGCAGCGTCACCGCGCCCACGTACCCGTACTCGTATCCGTCCGGCGCGGTGATCGGCTCCTCGCGGCGGGTGCGGCGCGAGCGCAGCATGTCCAGGCAGACCCGGCCGACCACCGTGGTCAGCCAGCCGCCCAGGTTGCGGACCTCGGCGGCGTCGGTGCGGTTCAGCCGCAGCCACGCCTCCTGGACGGCGTCGTCCGCCTCGTCGGCCGAGCCGAGCATCCGGTAGGCCACGGCCCGCAGATGGGCGCGGTTCGCCTCGAACCGCGCCGCCAGCAGCTCTCTGTCGTCCTTGCCGTCGTCCCTGCCGTCTTCCAGGCCGTCGTGCCCACCGTCGTCCAAGCCGTCGTCCATGGGTGCGTCCATCGGTCGGTCCTCCGTCACATGTCGTCACTCTCCTGACGGACCAGTGACCCCGAATGTGACGCGCGGACCGCCCGGCGGCGCTACTTGTCGACGTCGCCGACCACGAAGAACATCGACCCGAGGATCGCGACCATGTCCGACACCAGCGTGCCCGGCAGCAGCACCGCCAGCGCCTGGATGTTGTTGTACGACGCGGAGCGCAGCTTCAGCCGGTACGGCGTCTTCTCGCCCTTCGACACCAGGTAATAGCCGTTGATGCCGAGCGGATTCTCGGTCCACGCGTAGGTGTGCCCCTCGGGGGCCTTGAGCACCTTCGGCAGCCGCTGGTTGATCGGCCCCGGCGGCAGCTCCGCCAGCCGGTCCAGGCACGCGTCCGCGAGGTCCAGCGCGTTGTGCGTCTGCTCCAGCAGCACCTCGAAGCGCGCCAGGCAGTCGCCCTCGGTCCTGGTGACCACCCTCAGGGTGTCGCCCAGCTCCCCGTACGCCAGATACGGCTCGTCGCGCCGCAGGTCGAAGTCGACGCCGGAGCCGCGCGCGATCGGCCCGCTGACGCCGTACGCGTGCACGGCCTCGCGGGACAGGACGCCGACACCGCGGGTCCTGCCGCGGAAGATCTCGTTGCCGAGCACCAGGTCGTCGAAGCGGCCCATCCGCGACCGCACCCCGGCGACCGCCTGGCGCACCCGCCCCTGCCAGCCGTTGGGCAGGTCCTCCTTCAGGCCGCCGACCCGGTTGAACATGTAGTGCATCCGGCCGCCGGAGACCTCCTCCATCACGTGCTGGAGGTTCTCCCGCTCGGAGAAGGCGTAGAAGATCGGCGTGATCCCGCCCAGCTCCAGCGGGTACGAGCCCAGGAACATCAGGTGGTTCAGCACCCGGTTCAGCTCCGCGAGCAGCGTCCGCGTCCACACCGCGCGCTCCGGCACCTCCATGCCGAGCATCCGCTCGACCGACAGCACCACACCCAGCTCGTTCGCGAACGCCGACAGCCAGTCGTGCCGGTTCGCCAGCATCACGATCTGCCGGTAGTCCCGCGCCTCGAACAGCTTCTCCGCGCCCCGGTGCATGTATCCGACGATCGGCTCCGCGCTGCGGATCCGCTCCCCGTCCAGCACCAGCCGCAAGCGCAGCACCCCATGCGTGGACGGGTGCTGCGGCCCGATGTTCAGCACCATGTCGGTGCCCTCGGCCGCCCCGCCGACTCCGATCGTGGTCTCCGTCATGCCGCCATCCTCTCAGGACTCCCCGCCCGTATCCCACGGGCGGTGCCGGGCCCGCGGGCTCAGCGCGCCCGCGGCGACCGCCGTGCGTCCGCCGAGTCCTGAACCGCCGCCAGGACGCCGGTCACGCCGACCTCCGTCACCAGCCAGGTGAAGTCGCCGAGGCCGCCGCGGGCGGTCAGTTCGGCGGCCTCGCCCGCGGCGGCGAGGCCGCGGACGTAGGCGGCCGGGTCGGCGGCGGCCAGGGCGAGCGGGGGGCGGGCGGCGGAGAGGCCGAGGGAGCGCAGGGCGGCGCGTTGGGGGAGCGCCGTGCCCGGCAGGGCGTCGAGGGCGACATGGGCGGTGAGGTCGCGGGAGCCGTCGGGGACGGGCTCCACCTGGCGGCCGTCGCGGTAGCCGGTGAGCGTGCCGTACGGGGGCCGCGCCGCGCGCGTGTGGGCGTAGTCGACGGCGACGGCCGCCCCGGCGTCCAGCGAGCCGACCGCCTCGGCCCAGGCGGCCTCGCGCGGCAGCCCGATCTCGGCGCGGGCGCCGGGCTCCGGCGACGGCGGCCACCACCGCTCCAGCCACCGCGCGTCGGCGCCGCGCACCGGCTCGCCGAGGCGCTCCGCGCCGTCGGCCGGGCGGACCAGCACCTGGCGGGGCACGCCCGCCCCGTCCGTCTCGGCGACGTCGAGCGGCACATTGTCCAGCCACTCGTTGGCGAAGAGCAGGCCGCGCACACCGCGCGGCGGCCGGTCGCTCCAGGTGATCCGCGGGTCGAGCCCCGGCGGGCGCGGTGCGCGCTCGACGGCGTGGACGCGTACGCGGCCGGCGACCGGCGCGGGGAGCGCGGCCAGCACCCCGGAGCACAGCTCCGCGCGGCCCGCGCCCATGTCGGTGAAGGCCAGCTCGGCCGGGTGCCCGAGGGCCGCGTCGACCCGGACCAGCAGCTCGGCGACGGCCCCCGCGAAGAGCGCGGAGGCGTGCACGGAGGTACGGAAATGCGCCGCGGGCCGCTCCCGTACGAAGAAGCCCTCGGGGCCGTACAGGGCGCGGTCCATGGCCTCCCGCCAGGGCACCCACCGCTCCCGCCACTCGCTGTCCACGGGGTTAACGGTACGTGTCCGGTGAAGTGTGCCTGCTCACAGGGGAACCTTCCTGACCTGGAGATGCGTCGAAGGCTTGAGCGGGGTGTCTCTCGGGGCCGGTAGTGTTCCGGAGATACCACAGGCGCCGCGACGGCGTGTGCAGCGTGTGTGCAGTGCAGTGAGGGAGTGGACAGCGGATGACTGCCGGAAACGACGGCGCCCCTGAGAACGACGACCCGTTCGGTTATCTCTACCGGTCGGAGGGCGGCGAGCAGCAGCCCGAGCAGGCCCCGGTGCAGCAGCCGGGCATGCCGCGTACCTCGCACCACCAGATCCAGCGGGTCGGTGAGCGTCGTCCGCAGCCGCCGCAGACACCCTCGGGCTACGGCTACCCGCAGCAGCAGTCGCCCTCCGGTTACGGCTATCCGCAGCAGACCCAGCAGCAGACGCAGGCGTACGGCCAGCAGCCCGGCCAGCAGCAGTACGGCGGCCAGCAAGGGCAGCAGGGCCAGCAGGGATATCCGGGCCAGCAGGGTTATCCCGGCCAGCAGCCTCCCGCGCAGCCCCCGCACACCCGTCGCGCGGGCGGCGGCGGCCAGCAGGGCGGCGGCGCGCCCAACCGCAAGGGCCTGCTGATCGCGGCGGTCGCCGTGGTCGCGGCCGTGGCCATCGGCATCGCCTTCGCGATGACCAACGGCTCGGGCGACGGCGACAAGAAGGCCAGCGACAAGCCGTCCAGCCCGGCGGTCACCTCGGCCGCGCCCACCGAGACGACGCCGTCGGCCTCCGCGGAGCCGACCCCGTACGACTCGAAGAAGACCGACGCCTCGACGCTCGTCCTGACGGGCGGCGCGCAGACGAGCACCGAGCACCCGGGCGCGAGCGCGGCGGGCGGCACCTATGTCGACCACCTGACGCAGGTCGGCGCGACCGTGACGTGGACGGTGACGGTGCCGAAGGACGGCCCGTACACGCTCTTCACGTACTACGGGAACGCGGGCGACGACGCGACGCTCACCCTCGGGGTGAACGGCAAGGCGCGCAGCGGCCCCGTCAATCTGAAGAACTACGGCCACTACACGGACTGGGCGAAGGCGTGGAACAACCACACCTACTCCTGGATCGACCTCAAGGAGGGCTCCAACACCGTGACGCTGAGCTGCCAGCAGGGCAATCAGTGCGCGGTCAACCTGGACCAGTTCGAACTCAAGCAGGGCCAGGTCACCGAGTAGCCGCCGCCGGGGCCCGCCCTCACACCGCCGCGCCGGGCTCCGCGGGCACCACCGTCACCTGGGGCAGCAGCTCCGCGTAGACGGCCGCGTCGAATTCGCCCGCCGCGGGCGCCGCGACCGTGGCCGCCGAGAGCGCTACCGCCCGCGCCAGCCGCCGCGGCCACGTGAGGCCCTCCGCGAGCCCGGACAGCAGCCCCGCCACCGCCGAGTCGCCCGCGCCCGTCGGATTGCCCGCCAGGCGCGCGGGCGGCAGCGCCTGCCAGCCGCCCTCCTCGGTCAGCGCCAGCATCCCGTCCTCGCCGAGCGAGGCGGCCACCGCGCGGGCGCCGCGCCGCCGGGCGTCACCGGCCGCGCGGGCGGGCTCGGAGAAGCCGGTCAGGCCGGTCAGCTCCACCGCGTTCGGCTTGATCAGGTCGGGGCGCGCGGCCAGCCCGCGGCGCAGCGGCTCCCCGCTGGTGTCCAGCAGCACGAACACCCCGGCGGCCCGCGCCTCGCGCACCAGCTCCGCGTACGCGCCCACCGGCAGCCCCGGCGGCAGGCTGCCGCACAGCGCCACGGCCGTCGCGCGGCCGTCGGCGACCAGCGCGCGGTAGCGCTCCAGGAACCCGCCCCACTCGCGCGGGGTGACCGTGGGCCCCGGTTCGTTGAACATCGTCGTGTCGCCGGTCGTGTCGTCCACGACGCCCACCGTGCGGCGGGTGGTGCCCGCGATGGGCACCAGCGCGTCGGTCAGCAGCCCGTCGTCGTACTCGGCGGCCCGCTCGGCGAGCCGTTCGCGCAGCTCGGCGCCGACCGGGCCGCCGACGAAGCCGGTGACGACGGCGGGGCGGCCGAGCGCGGCCAGCACGCGGGCGACGTTGAGTCCCTTGCCGCCGGGGCGTTCCGCGGTGTGGGTGACCCGGTGGGTGGAGTGCGGTCGGAGCGACGGGACCCGGTAGGTCACATCGAGGGCGGCGTTCAGCGTGACGGTGATGATCACCTGACGATGATGACAAAAGTACGGCGGTCGGCCCAGTGCGCGCCGACCGCCGTTACGCAGCTTTTAGCGAGAATCCGCGAAAATCGGGTGAACTCACCGCCCGGACGCCCCCGAACACGCCTGCCGGGCGCCCCCGCACACGCCTGCCGGACGCCCCCGAACGCGCCTGCCGGGCGCACCCTCCGGCGACGGCTAGTCGGGCCGGACGACCCACTCGCCCTTGCGCATGACGCCCACCAGGTCGTACGCCGCGTCCAGCACCACCAGGTCCGCGTCCTTGCCGGGCTCCAGCGTGCCGATGCGGTCGTCCAGGCCGAGCAGCCGCGCCGGGTTGGTGGAGATGGCGCGTACGGCGTCGGTCAGCGACAGCCCGTCCAGCGTGACGGCCCGCTTGAAGGCGGTGTCCAGGGTGAGCGTCGACCCGGCGATCGAGCCGCCCTCGACCAGCCGCGCGACCCCGTCGAGCACCTCGACCTTCATCGGGCCCAGGTCGTAGTGGCCGTCGCCGAAACCGGCCGCGTCCATCGCGTCGGTGATGAAGGCGACCCGCCCGGCGCCCGCGCTCCCGAAGGCCAGCTCCAGGACGGCCGGGTGCAGATGCGTACCGTCGTTGATCAGCTCGACGGTCACCCGCTCGTCCTCCAGCAGCGCCGCGATCGGGCCGGGCGCGCGGTGCTGGAGCGGCGGCATCGCGTTGAACAGGTGGGTGGCCACGGTCGCGCCCGCGTCGATGGCCTCCAGCGTCTGCTCGTACGTGGCGTCGGTGTGGCCGATCGCCGCGATCACGCCGAGGTCGGCCAGCAGCCGTACGGAATCGATTCCGCCGGGCAGTTCGGCCGCCAGGGTGACCATCCGGACG
This sequence comes from Streptomyces sp. NPDC093221, assembly GCF_044753885.1. Classification (NCBI taxonomy): domain Bacteria; kingdom Bacillati; phylum Actinomycetota; class Actinomycetes; order Kitasatosporales; family Streptomycetaceae; genus Streptomyces; species Streptomyces sp. NPDC093221. Next base: position 918,134 of record NZ_JBIVOA010000001.1, read on the forward strand.
GCCCCGCGGCCCGCCTCGACCAGCTTGCGCACATCGGCCGGGTCGGGGTCGCGCAGCAGCGCCTCGTCGTGCGCGCCCTTGCGGCACGGCGAGATGAACGGGCCCTCGTAGTGGATTCCGGCGAGGTCGCCCTGCTCCACCAGCTCGGCCAGCAGCCCGGCCTGCTTGGCCAGGACGTCCAGCGCGTTGGTGACGGTCGAGGCGACCACCGTGGTCGTGCCGTGCGCGCGGTGGGTGCGCACACCGGTGAGGATGTCGTCGGCGGTGCCCGAGGTGAAGGACGCGCCGCCGCCGCCGTGGTTGTGGATGTCCACGAAGCCGGGCACGACGGTGTGGCCCGCGAGGTCCACGGTGGCCGTCGAGACGTGCTCGTCGGCCTCGTTCGCCGCGATCCGGGTGCCCTCGACGGTCAGCCGGCCGCCTTCCACCACACCTGACGGCAGGACCACACGGGCACCCGCCAGCACCGTGCGCTGCGTTGTCGTTACGGGGGCCATCAGGCGGTTACCTCCACGGAGAGTAGATCCCAGGCGAGCAGGCCGGCGCCCAGGCATCCAGCGGTGTCCCCCAGCGCGGCGGGGACGATGAGGGGGAGTTTCTGGAAGGTGATACGTGCCTCCACGGCCGCGCGCAGCGGCCCGAAGAGGGTGTCCCCGGCCTCCGCGAGCCCGCCGCCGATGATCAGCACACGCGGGTCCAGAAGGGTGAGCCCGGTGACCAGGCCGTCGGCCAGCGCGCCGATCGCCTCGCCCCACACCGCGAGCGCCCGCGGGTCGCCGGTCTCGACGGCGCGCGCGCAGTCCGCGGCGTCCGCGTCCGGGTCGCCGCTCGCCTCGGCCCAGGCGCGCGAGACCGCGCCCGCCGAGGCCAGCGCCTCGAGACAGCCGCGCTGCCCGCAGCCGCACTCCGGGCCGCCGGGGCGGACCACGATGTGCCCGATCTCGCCCGCGTAGCCGTGCGCGCCCGCCTCGATCCGGCCCTCGATGCCGATGGCGCCCGCGATGCCGGTGCCCAGCGGGAGGAAGAGGAAGCGGTCGGCGCCGTTGCCCGCGCCGATCCGGCCCTCGGCGAGGCCGCCGGTGCGGACGTCGTGGCCGAGCGCGACCGGTACGCCGTCCAGCCGCTCGGACATCAACGCCCGCAGCGGGACGTCCTTCCAGCGGAGGTTCGCGGCGTAGACGGCGATCCCGTTGACGTCGTCGACGATGCCGGGCACCGCGACCCCGGCCGCGGCGGCGGGTTCGCCGTACTCGCGCACGCCGTGGTCGCGCAGTTCGGCCGCGAAGTCGAGGATCGCGGCGACCACGGCGTCGGGGCCGCGTTCTCTGCCGGTCGGACGGCGCGCCTGGTGCAGGAGCGTTCCGTCCGCGCCGACCAGCGCGGCCTTCATTCCGGTGCCGCCCACATCGAGAGCGATGACATGTCTCACGGGGACAGTGTCGCGGCTAACACCTAAAAAGGTCTAGTCCACTCCGCGAGGAAAGATCACGCGTCAGGCGGCGTTTGCGGAGCAACGGGACACTCGGGCGCGCCGCGACGGGACATCCGGGGGACACACGACGGACGCCCGCCGGACGTACGCCGGTTCCGTGCCGCTTTCCGGGCCGCTTTCCGTGCCGCTTTCCGGGCTGGTCCCGCGCAGGTCGCGTGCCGCTCGCGTGCCGGTCTCCCGCCGGTCCCGGAGCGCGCCCGTCGCCGGTCCGCGCGCGGACCCGTTGCGCAAGCGATACCACTCATGGTGTAGACCTTGGGCAAAGGTGTGGGGAAGACTCGACGCTTCCGTAGCGGTACGCGAGCAAGTGTGCAAGAAGGCGGTAGGAACGGTGCAGCGGCGACGACTTCACGGCTTGGCGGCGATCGGCATCACGTCGGCCCTGGCGATCACCACTCTTACGGCGTGCGGCAACAGTTCACCGCTGAACAGCGACGTCACCCTGCACTTCGTCGCCGCCGACTACGGCGACCCGAAGACGAACAACAGCTCCAAGACGTACTGGGACGACCTCGCGCGCTCCTTCGAGGCGCGCAACCCGCACATCAAGATCAACGTCGAGATCATCGACTGGGACCACGTGGACGACAAGGTCGCCCAGATGGTCAAGGCGAACAAGGCCCCCGACGTCGCGCAGATCGGCTCCTACGCGGCCTACGCCGCCGGCAAGCAGCTCTACAGCGCCGACGAGCTGTTCCCGATCAGCATGCAGTCGGACTTCATCCCCTCGATGGTCAACGCCGGTTCCGTCGACCGCACCCAGTACGGCATACCCTTCGTCTCCAGCTCGCGCATGTTCTTCTACAACAAGAAACTCTTCAAGAGCGCGGGCATCAAGCACGCCCCCGAGACCTGGGACGAGCTCAAGGCCGACGCGGTCAAGCTCAAGGCCGACGGCGTGAAGGTGCCCTACGGACTGCCGCTGGCCCCCGAGGAGGCGCAGGCCGAGTCCCTGATGTGGATGCTCGGCGCGCAGGGCGGCTACACCGACACCGTCGGCAGCTACACCTTCGACTCCGCGCCCAACGTCGAGGCGTTCGCCTGGGTCAAGAAGAACCTCGTCCAGACCGGCCTGGTCGGCCCGACCGACCCCGCCAAGACCAACCGCCGCGACACCTTCGCCGCCTTCCTGGCCGGCAAGGCGGGCATGGTCATGGGCCACCCCACCCTGCTCACCCAGGCCAAGGCCGCCGGTATCGACGTCGGCGTCGTCCCGCTGCCCGGCCAGAGCGGCCCCAGCAGCGACACCCTCGGCGTCGCCGACTGGATGATGGCGTTCAAGCAGAACGGCAACCGGGACGCGGACGGCAAATTCCTCCAGTTCGTCTTCAACGAGCAGAATTCGCTGAAGTTCCTCAACCAGTACGGGCTGCTGCCGGTGACCATCACCGCGTCCCAGGCGATGCGGAAGAACCCGGCCAACAAGGACCTGGTCCAGTTCCTGAACCTGCTGCCCGACGCCGTGTTCTACCCCGTCAACAAGACCTCGTGGGGCCCGGTCAGCGACGAGGTCAAGAAGAACATCGGCCAGGCCGTGCACGGCGACCCGAAGACGGTCCTGTCCGACCTCCAGCGCTTCGCGCTCACGACGGACTCCGGCAAGTAGCGGCCCTCGGCGGTACGGTGACGGCCGTCGGGTACGCCGACGGCCCGACCGCACCGACAGGGGAGAGGGGCGCCATGACACGGGAAGAACCGCTCTCCGCGCGCGACATCGCCGTCCTGGCCATCGCCGCCCGCACCTGGACCGGACCGGGACCGCGCGAACGGGCCATACGCGAACGCCTCGGCATGTCCCCGACCGCGTACTTCCAGCTCCTCAACGCCCTGCTGGACGACCCCCGGGCCGTCGCCCACGACCCGGTGACGGTCAACCGGCTGCGCAAGGAGCGCGACGCCCGCCGCGACCTGCGCTGACGGCCCGCGCGGGGCGCGCGTGCCACCGTACGCCGGGCATGCGCCCGGGGGACGCGGGTAGGGTCGGCTGCATGGCCTCCGCCGACATCCCCGCCCCCACCACGCCCGAGGGAAAGGAAGGTCTCGCGGCGCTGCTCGCGCGGCCGGAACGCGCCGTCGTCGCCCTTGACTTCGACGGCACCCTCGCCCCGATCGTGCCCGACCCCGAGCAGGCCCGCGCCCACCCCGGCGCCGTCCCCGCCCTCGTCAGGCTCGCCCCGCACCTCGCCGCCGTCGCCGTCGTCACCGGCCGCCCGGCGGGCGTCGCCGTACGCTACGGCGGCTTCGCCGGGGTCGCGGGACTCGAACACCTCGTCGTGCTCGGCCACTACGGCGCCGAGCGCTGGGACGCGCCCACCGGCTCCGTCCACACCCCCGGCGACCACCCCGGCGTCACCTCGGTCCGCGCCGAGCTGCCCGGCTTCCTCGACCGCAACGGCGCCTGGCGCGGCACCTGGGTGGAGGACAAGGGCCGCGCGGTCGCCGTCCACACCCGCCGCGCCGAGGACCCCGACGCCGCCTTCGAGGCGCTGCGCGGTCCGCTGGCCGAACTCGCCGCCCGGCACGGCCTCATGGTCGAGCCCGGCCGCTTCGTCCTCGAACTGCGCCCGCCCGGCGTGGACAAGGGCGTCGCCCTGGCCGCCTACCTCCGCGAGGTCGGGGCCGGCTCGGTGCTCTACGCGGGCGACGACCTCGGCGACCTCGCCGCCTTCGCCGCCGTCCAGGCCCTGCGCGAGGACGGCCTGCCCGGCCTGCTCGTCGCCAGCGCCGCGCCCGAGACGCCCGAGGAAGTCCTCCGCGCCGCCGACCTCGCCGTCCCCGGCCCCGAGGGCGTCGTCTCCCTCCTCGACGCCCTCGCGGACGCCCTGGACTGAGCCCGGACCCGGTGCTCAGCCGTCCAGGGCGTGCAGCTGGTCCAGGAACCAGCGGGACGGGGGGAGCGCGGTGGCCGCGTCGGCGAGGCGCTTGGTGCGCTCGGCGCGGTCCGCCTCCGGGAGGGTGAGGGCCGTGTGCAGGGCGGCGGCGGTCTCGCGGATGTCGTACGGGTTGACGACGATCGCGTCGTCGCCCAGCTCGGCGAAGGCGCCCGCCTCGCGGGACAGCACCAGGGCCACCCCGTTGTCGGAGACGACGGGGACCTCCTTGGCGACGAGGTTCATGCCGTCCCTGATCGGGTTGACCAGGGCCACGTCGGCGAGCCGGTAGGCGGCCAGGGAGCGGGCGAAGTCGTCGTCGACCTTGAGCAGCACCGGCTGCCAGTCGGGCGTGCCGAATTCGGCGTTGATCTCCTCGGCCAGCCGGGCGACCCCCTCGGTGTACTCGCGGTAGACCGCGAGATCCTGCCGGGAGGGGTAGGCGAAGGCGACGTGGACGACCCGGCTGAGCCATTCGGGGTGCTCCTGGAGGAGCTGCCGATAGGCGAGCAGGCCGCGCACGATGTTCTTGGACAGTTCCGTACGGTCCACGCGCACGATCAGCTTGCGGTCAGCACCCGTCTCCGACCGCAGCCGCGTGATGCGCTCGGCGACGTCCGGGCGGTGCGAGCGCTCGCGCAGGAAGTCGCCGTCGGCGCCGAGGCCGTGCACGCCGAGCCGGGTCGTACGGCCGCGGTGGGTGACCGCCCGGCCGTCGTCGCCGAGCGTGGCGCCCAGCACGCTGACGCAGCACGCGGCGAAGGCGTCGGCCCAGCGGCGGGTCAGGAACGCGGCGCGGTCCGCGCCGAGGATGCCTTCGAGCAGTTCTGCGGCGATGTCGTCGGGCAGCAGCCGGAAGTAGTCCGGCGGCGCCCACGGGGTGTGCGTGAAGTGGCCGATCCGCAGGTCGGGGCGGCGGGCCCGGAGCAGCGCCGGGACCAGCGACAGGTGGTAGTCCTGCACCAGGACGTGCGCGCCGTCCGCCGCCTCCTCCGCCAGCGCCTCGGCGAACGCCTCGTTGTACGCCTGGTACGCCGCCCACTGGCCGCGGAAGTCCTCGTCGAAGAGCGGCTCGAACGGCGTCTGGTAGAGCAGGTGGTGGACGAACCACAGCACCGAGTTGGCGATGTCGTTGTACGCGGCCGCGAAGACGCTCTCCTCGACGGCGATCATCCGGGCGCCCGGCTCGCCGACCCCGCGCCGTACCGCCTCACGGTCGCCCTCGCCCAGGGCCGCGCACACCCACACCGCGTCCGCCTCGGGGCCGATCGCGCTCAGGCCCGACACCAGGCCGCCGCCGCCGCGTCTGCTGCTCAGCTCCCCGTCGTCCCCCAGCGCATACGAAACCGGCCCCCGATTCGAAGCGACCAGAATCCGTGCCGCACGCGTTTCGACCATGCCGCCAGCCTAGCCGCGCGGGCTCCGCCCCAAACGTCGTGGACCCTCCTGCTCCGTAGGAGACCGCGCCGGTCAGCCCCGCGGCCCCGGCGGCGCGGGCGCCTGGCGGGGGAGGCGTCAGGCGGCGCGGCGGGCGAGGTATTCGGGGAGGTGGGCCATGGGCGGGCGTTCGTCGACGTCGACGGGGTGGGTGAGCGGGGTGAACCCCCCGGAGGGGTCCCGGTGGAACTGGGTGAGGCGGGGGCGGACCAGGGGCGCCCGGGACAGCCGCAGGCTCGCCGTGCGATAGATGGCGGCCGACATCCGCCCGAGCGCCTGCCCGTCCTGATGCCGGTGGTGCCGGACGCCCACGTCCACCTGCCCGAGCGCGTCGAGCCCCGCCAGGGACAGGGCGTCGATGAGCATGCCCAGCTCCACGCCGTACCCGACGGGGAACGGCAGCCGCTCCAGCAGCGAGCGCCGCGCCGCGTACTCCCCGCCCAGCGGCTGGACGAAGCCCGCCAGCCGCGGCCAGTGCAGATTGAGCAGCGGCCGGGCGACCAGCTCGGTGACCCGCCCGCCGCCCGCCGGCACCACCGCGCCGCCGGTCTCCAGCGGCCGGTCGTACATCGCCTTGACCAGCTCCACGTCCGGCTCGGTGAGCAGCGGCCCGACGATCCCCGACACGAAGCGCGAGTCGAACGAGCGCAGGTCCGCGTCCACGAAACAGACGATCTCGCCGCGGGTGACCAGCAGCGACCGCCACAGCACCTCACCCTTGCCGGGCAGCGCGGGCAGCCGCGGCAGGATCGCGTCGCGCTGCACCACCCGCGCCCCGGCCCGCGCCGCGACCTGCGCCGTACGGTCGCGGGAGCCGGAGTCGACCACGATCAGCTCGTCGACCAGCGGCACCTCGTCGGTCATCAGGTCGCGGCGGATCGCCGCGACGATCTCGCCGACCGTCGCCTCCTCGTCGAGCGCGGGCAGCACCACGCTGACCGTGCCCTGCGGTCCCGCGGCCCGCTTCGCGGCGAGCAGCAGGTCGAGCGGCCGGTCGGCGGCGGACCAGGACCGCCGCTCCAGCCACCGCTCCACCTCATCGAGCACGATCCCGTCCCCTTTTCGTACGGTGGGAGCCCTCAGAAACCAGCCGGACGGCCGCCCCAGCGGCCATCTCGCCGTTCGGACGACTATCTCAACTGTCACGCTTGTCGGTTACAGTCTTGAACAACGCGTATGACCGCCGCATGCCGGGGGTCGTAGCGCGGGACAAACGCGTCGCCGCCGCACAGAAGGCGGGCAGGCGCCATACCGCTCATCCAGAGGGGCAGAGGGAACGGCCCGTTGAAGCCCCGGCAACCCTCCCGCCGACCGCGAGGTCACACGGTGGGGAAGGTGCCAATTCCGTCTTGTGGCGACGTACGTCACAAGGAAGATGAGGAGAAAGGGCCTCGCCATCATGGCTGTGCAGACCGTCGCCAGCACCCACGACAGCACCAGCACTCCCCCCTTCGGACCCGCCTCCGCGCTGTCCTGCCGGGAGTGCGGCACCCGCTTCCCGCTGAGCCCGGTCTTCGCCTGCGAGGAGTGTTTCGGGCCCCTCGAAGTCGCGTACGACCTGCCGCTCGGCGACCCCGAGTCGCTGCGCAAGCGGATCGAGGCGGGACCCACCAGCATCTGGCGGTACGCGCCGCTGCTGCCGGTCCCCGCCGACGTCACCGACAAGCCCAACCTCCACCCGGGCTGGACCAAGCTCGTCAAGGCCGACAACCTCGCCCGTGAACTGGGCATCACCGGCGGCCTGCACATCAAGGACGACTCCGGCAATCCGACGCACTCCTTCAAGGACCGCGTCGTCGCCATCGCCCTGGAGGCCGCCCGCACCTTCGGCCTCACCACGCTCTCCTGCTCCTCCACCGGCAACCTCGCGGGCGCCGTCGGCGCCGCCGCCGCGCGCGCCGGTTTCCGCTCCTGCGTGTTCATCCCGCACGACCTGGAGGCGGGCAAGGTCGTCATGGCCGCGGTCTACGGCGGCGAACTGGTCGGCATCGAGGGCTCGTACGACGACGTGAACCGCTTCTGCTCCGAGCTGATCGGCGACCCGATCGGCGAGGGCTGGGGCTTCGTCAACGTCAATCTGCGGCCCTACTACGGCGAGGGCTCCAAGACCCTGGCGTACGAGATCTGCGAACAGCTCGGCTGGCGCATCCCCGACAACCTGGTGATCCCGATCGCGTCCGGCTCCCAGCTCACCAAGATCGACAAGGGCCTGCGCGAGCTGATCGCGCTCGGCCTGGTCGAGGACAAGCCGTACAAGATCTACGGCGCCCAGGCCGAGGGCTGCTCGCCGGTCTCGGCGGCGTTCAAGGCGGGGCACGACGTGGTGCGGCCGGTGAAGCCGGACACCATCGCCAAGTCGCTGGCGATCGGCAATCCGGCGGACGGCCCGTACGTGCTGGACATCGCCCGGCGGACCGGTGGCGCGGTCGACGACGTGAACGACGAGCAGGTCGTGGACGCGATCAAGCTGCTCGCGCGCACCGAGGGGATCTTCGCGGAGACCGCGGGCGGGGTGACCGTGGGGGTGCTGAAGAAGCTGATCGAGACCGGGCAGCTCGACCCGGCCGCCGAGACCGTCGTCCTCAACACCGGCGACGGACTGAAGACTTTGGACGCGGTGGCACCGACCACCGGCCCGACCGCCACCATCCGCCCGACCCTTGACGCGTTCCGAGAGGCTGGCCTCGCATGAGTGCTTCTGTTCGTATCCCCACCATTCTCCGCACCTACACCGGCGGCCAGGCCGAGGTTCCGGCCGAGGGCGGCACGCTGGCCGAGGTGATCGACTCGCTGGAGAAGAATCACGCGGGCATTTCGGCGCGCATTCTCGACGACACCGGAAAACTCCGTCGTTTCGTGAACGTCTATGTCAACGACGACGATGTTCGCTTTTCCGACGGTCTCGCCACCGCTGTCCCCGACGGCGCGAGCGTTTCGATCATTCCGGCGGTAGCGGGCGGCTGATCAACTTCCCGTAACGGCCCGGCTACACCTGCCGTTTTGTGCCCCATTCACCCTTTTGCGGTGGATGGGGCACAGTGCTGTAGGGGGGCCGGACCGGGCCGAACGGCCGTGTCCGGGGCGGTAGTTGAAAGGTTGTACTGTTGCCACGGGCAAGTTGCCGCCGCGAACGGTCAGTGCGGCGATTTATCGCCAAATTCACGTGTGGATTGTCGCATAGGCGACGTATGTCCGGTCCGAGATGCCCCGCCATAGCGCCCTATTCTGGTGTATTTCCGATCGGTCGCTCCCCGAATTCTCGTCCGATTGACCTGTTGCAGAGGGCATCCGTGCAGATACATTCAGCCGCGGTCGACGCGTTCCGGCGCACACCACCAGGGATCCCCTGTCGCTCAGACAACGGCTTCCCCGGCGGTGAGGTCTGACCCGGACCCGCGGAGTGCGGGGCCGCGATAGGGCCAGTAATAGGGGAGTTAGGAATGGCTCAGGGCACCGTCAAGTGGTTCAACGCGGAGAAGGGCTACGGCTTCATCGCGGTCGACGGTGGTGCGGATGTCTTCGTCCACTACAGCGCGATTCAGATGGACGGTTACCGCACCCTCGAAGAAGGCCAGCGGGTCGAGTTCGAGATCTCGCAGGGTCAGAAGGGGCCGCAGGCGGACATGGTCCGGCTGGCCACCGCCTGACGGCCCGGCGCGCTCGGCGACCGACACGACGCACTCACGCACCAAGGGTCCGTACCTCTTAGGGGGGACGGGCCCTTCGTGCGTGGCCCGGAGTTGTCCACAGGCGCTTGCACTCGATGGGGTCGAGTGCTAATCATTGGCGTTAGCACTCTCCTAGTGAGAGTGCTGAAGGACCGGGTCGGTGAGGCCCGCCCGGCCGCCGGGAAGGAACCGGCGACCAGGTCGGCCGTCCGTCGCGGGCACCACACGGTCCGAGCCGTCGCCCCCTGCTCCGGTGGGGGAACCCCAGTCCGCGGAGGACACTTCACATGGCAAAGATCATCGCGTTCGACGAGGAGGCACGGCGCGGTCTCGAGCGCGGGATGAACCAGCTCGCCGACGCCGTCAAGGTCACCCTCGGCCCGAAGGGCCGCAACGTCGTCCTCGAGAAGAAGTGGGGCGCCCCCACGATCACCAACGATGGTGTGTCCATCGCCAAGGAGATCGAGCTCGAGGACCCGTACGAGAAGATCGGCGCCGAGCTGGTCAAGGAGGTCGCGAAGAAGACCGACGACGTCGCGGGTGACGGCACCACCACCGCGACCGTCCTGGCCCAGGCCCTGGTCAAGGAAGGGCTGCGCAATGTCGCGGCCGGCGCCAACCCGATGGCCCTCAAGCGCGGCATCGAGAAGGCCGTCGAGGCCGTCTCCGCCGCTCTGCTGGAGCAGGCCAAGGACGTGGAGACCAAGGAGCAGATCGCTTCGACCGCCTCCATCTCCGCCGCCGACACCCAGATCGGCGAGCTGATCGCCGAGGCCATGGACAAGGTCGGCAAGGAAGGCGTCATCACCGTCGAGGAGTCGCAGACCTTCGGGCTCGAGCTCGAGCTCACCGAGGGCATGCGCTTCGACAAGGGCTTCATCTCCGCCTACTTCGCGACCGACCTGGAGCGTATGGAGGCGTCGCTCGACGACCCGTACATCCTGATCGTCAACTCCAAGATCTCCTCGGTGAAGGACCTGCTCCCGCTGCTGGAGAAGGTCATGCAGTCCGGCAAGCCGCTGCTGATCATCGCCGAGGACGTCGAGGGCGAGGCCCTGTCGACCCTGGTGGTCAACAAGATCCGCGGCACCTTCAAGTCCGTCGCCGTCAAGGCGCCCGGCTTCGGTGACCGTCGCAAGGCCATGCTCGGCGACATCGCCATCCTCACCGGTGGCACCGTCATCTCCGAAGAGGTCGGCCTCAAGCTGGAGAACGCGGGCCTGGACCTGCTCGGCCGCGCCCGTACCGTCGTCATCACCAAGGACGAGACCACCATCGTCGACGGTGCCGGTGACAGCGACCAGGTCGCCGGGCGGGTCAACCAGATCCGCGCCGAGATCGACAACAGCGACTCGGACTACGACCGCGAGAAGCTCCAGGAGCGCCTGGCGAAGCTGGCCGGCGGCGTGGCCGTCATCAAGGCCGGTGCCGCCACCGAGGTCGAGCTCAAGGAGCGCAAGCACCGCATCGAGGACGCGGTGCGCAACGCGAAGGCCGCCGTGGAAGAGGGCATCGTCGCCGGTGGCGGCGTGGCCCTGCTCCAGGCGACCGCGGTCTTCGAGAAGCTGGAGCTCGAGGGCGACGAGGCGACCGGTGCCAACGCCGTGAAGCTCGCGCTGGAGGCCCCGCTGAAGCAGATCGCCGTCAACGGTGGTCTCGAAGGCGGCGTCATCGTCGAGAAGGTGCGCAACCTGCCCGTCGGCCACGGCCTCAACGCCGCGACCGGTGAGTACGTCGACATGATCGCCGAGGGCATCATCGACCCGGCGAAGGTCACGCGCTCCGCGCTCCAGAACGCGGCCTCCATCGCCGCGCTGTTCCTCACCACCGAGGCCGTCATCGCCGACAAGCCGGAGAAGGCCGCCCCCGGCGGCGCTCCGGGCGGCATGCCCGGCGGTGACATGGACTTCTGATCCACGGGGCGCGAGCCCGGATCAGCAGGACCGCACGACGGCACCCCCCGGTCACCCGGGGGGTGCCGTCTTTGTGTCCGGCGCATTGTTCGGAACAATTCACCAAGACTGTCCCAAAACGGGGCAATTTTGAATTACCGTCAGATGCCGGTAGCAGGACAAGTACGGGGGGTACCGGGGTCAAACCTGCTGCTAGGCTCTCATTGCTTGGCAAGTGTCATGCGCAAGTGTTCCGCATTTTTGTTCGGATTTGAAAGAGATTCCGCAAATGGCGGCCCCTCGCCTGAAGAGAGCCTCATGACGTCCTACTTACATGATCCAGCACTTTGGGGCCTGATCGCAGGTACTCCTGTCGCCGCGACCGCGATTGCGCTCAGCCGGAAAACTAATGCGAAGCTCCGTGCCGCGCTCGCCGAGCAGTCGGCGCGCCGCGCCTCCCTGGAAGTCGGCCGCGAGCAGATCGTGGATGAGGCCAGACGCCGGGCCGAGGAGGGCACCAAGAGCGTGCTCAAGGCCGCCATGCGCACCCTCCAGGGTCTGGCGGGCGAGCAGCAGGTCGCCATCGCGAAGCTCCAGCGGGAGAACGGCGAGCACGCGGCGCTCCAGGGCCTGTTGGACGTGGACCACGGCAACGCGCAGTTCACCCGGCGCGCCCAGTCCATAGCCGTGCTCTGCGACGGCTGGCTCGGCCGCCGCAAGAACGCGGCGTCGGTCTACGACGTGGTCCGCAGCGCCAAGGGCCGCATCCGGCATTTCACGCGCGTAGAAATCCGTTCGCAGAGCAATTTCGCGGTGGTGAGCCGCGCGGTCGAACCGGTCGCACTCGCCCTTTCCGAACTGCTCGACAACGCCACGAGTTATTCGGCCCCTGAAACGTCCATCGAAATCAATATCCAGCCCGTGCCCAAGGGCGTCTGCATCGTCGTCGACGACGCGGGTGTCGGCATGAGCGACGAAGAGAAGACGCTGGCGGGAGAACTCCTCACCGGCCAGCGCACTCCGGGTGTCTCCGGCCTCGGAAATCCGCCGCAATTCGGTTTCGCGGTGATCGGCGTACTCGCCAACCGTTACGGATTCAGCGTCTCGGTGGATTCCACCTCGCCGTACGGCGGAGTGCGCGCCGTGCTGCTGCTCCCCGACGAACTCCTCACCACCACCATCGAGCCCGAGGAGACTCCCGTCGTGGGTGAAGCGTCCGAGCCGGTGGAGCAGAGCGCGCCCGAGCCGGTGGTGCCCGCCACCACCTTCGGCGGCCTGCCCAAGCGGCGGCGCTTCCGGCACCCGATCTCGATAGTGCCCACGGCCGAGGAGCGGTCCGACGACAGAACCGGTGACAGGGCCGGGGACAGAGTTGAGCGGGCGCCCGAGCCGGTGCGCGACAGCCACGAAGTCGCCTCCCGCATGGGCGCGTTCCAGCGGGGCACTCAGTCCGGCCGCCGTTCCATCGGCGCGAGCAGCGAAGGGCAGGACGCCCAATGAGCCCAATGATCGGAAGAGATCTGTCGTGGATGCTCGACAGCGCCCTTGAGGTGCCCGAGGCCCGGCACGCGATCCTGGTGTCGGCCGACGGCCTGCTGATGGCCCGCTCCAACGAGGTCGGCAGGGACCACGCCGACACCGTCGCGGCGGCGATGAGCGGCATGCAGTCGCTGAGCCGTACGGTGTCCGACTTCGTCGGCGGCGACGACCGCCGCCAGGAGTGGCGGCAGACCCTGGTGGAGTTCGACCACGGCTGGGTCTTCCTCATCTCGGCAGGTGAAGGCGCCTATCTCGCGGTCTCCGCGTCCCCGGACGCGGACCTCGCGGAGATCACCTTCCGGATGCAGCAGCTCGTCGGCCAACTCGGCAAGGTGCTGACCACACCTCCTCGCGAGAACGCTGACGTCAATTGACGGGCGAACCGGAGCTGGAGTTAGAAGCCACGGAATTAGTACGCCCGTATGTGATCACCAACGGTCGCGAGCTTCCGGTCGACGGCGGCTTCACGATGATCACACTGGTCGCCGTATCCGAAAACGCGCCCCGGACAAGGGTTCTTGATCCCGAGAAGCTGCGGGTGATGGAACTGTGCTCGGGCGGTTATCTCGCGGTCGCGGAGATCGCCGCGCACACCGGGCTGCCGATGGGCGTGGTCAAGATCCTTCTGTCGGATCTGGTGGAGGACGGGTATCTGCTCGCGCGGGCACCCGTTCCCCGCGCGCAGTTGGTCGAGAGGGAACTGCTGGAGGAGGTGCTGCATGGGCTCCGGGCTCGCTTCGGATAGGGACAGTGCTCCCCAGACGCCGCGCGAGAACGTCTATCTGCCCAGTTCGGTACGGACGGTCGCCAAGATCCTCGTGGTCGGGCACTTCGCCGTGGGCAAGACGACGTTCATCGGCACCATGTCGGAGATCCCGCCGCTGCGCACCGAGGAAGTGATGACGCAGGCCAGCGCGGACATCGACGACCTCAGGGGCGCGCCCAACAAGACCACCACCACGGTCGCGATGGACTTCGGCCGGCTGACCCTCAGCGACGAACTGGTGCTGTACATGTTCGGTACGCCGGGCCAGCAGCGGTTCGTGCGGCTGTGGGAGGACCTGTCGCGCGGCGCGCTCGGCGCGCTCGTGCTGGTCGACCCGCTGCGGCTCCAGGAGTCCTTCCCCGTGATGGACCTCGTGGAGCGGCACGGTCTGCCGTACGCCATCGCCGTGAACCGCTTCGACGGTGCGCCCCCGCACTCGCTCGAAGAGGTGCGCGAGGCGCTGGATCTGCTTCCCGAGACCCCGGTGGTCTCGTGCGACGCACGCGACGAGCGGTCATCGGCGGGTTCACTGATCGCTCTGGTGCAGTATTTGCAGTCTCGCCTCAACTAGTAGGTCACCGCAGGTAGTTCAGGTAGCTCAGGTATTTCAACGAGGAGCACAGGCATGCAGACCCCTCCGGACTTCCAGGCCCCGCCGCCCGGCTGCCCCGCGCACGACAGCGGCCAGAGTGTGCCGCTGTACGGCCCGGAGTTCGCCGCCGCTCCGGAGGCGTTCTACTCCTACATGCGGCAGTTCGGCCCGAGCGCTCCGGTGGAGCTGGCGCCGGGCGTGGAGGCCGAACTCGTCACGGACTACACCGAGGCGCTGCGGGTCCTCCAGAACCCGGGCACCTTCGCCCGCGACTCGCGCCGCTGGCGCGCGATGAACGAGGGTCAGATACCGGCGGACAGCCCGGTGATGGGGATGATGGCCTACCGGCCGAATCTGCTGTTCTCCGACGGCGCCGAGCACATGCGGCTGCGGCAGGCGGCGACCGACAGCCTGGCCATGGTCGACTCGCACCGGCTGAGCCGGCACGTCGACCAGGTCGCCTCGTATCTGATCAGCCAGTTCAGCGCCAAGGGGCGGGCCGACCTGGTCGCCGACTACGCGCAGCAGGTGCCGCTGCTGGTCTTCAACGACCTCTTCGGCTGCACCGAGGACATCGGCAACCGGCTGGTGTTCGGGATCTCCGGCATCTTCGATGGCATCGATGTCGAGAAGTCGCTGGAGGTGCTGACCGGGGCGCTGGTCGAACTGGTCGAGCTGAAGCGGACCACGCCGGGCGAGGACATCACCTCCTGGATGATGCAGCACCGCTCCGCGCTGACCACCGAGGAGATGATCCACCAGCTCTTCCCGATGATCGCCGCGGGTACCGAGCCGGTGCAGAACATGATCTCCAGCGCGCTGCGGCTGCTGCTGTCCGACGACAAGTACGCCGACAGCCAGCACATGGCGGGCCTGCTGGTCGAGGACGCACTCAACGACGTGCTGTGGAACTACCCGCCGATGGCCAACTACGGCGTGCACTACCCGGTGCACGACGTGGACCTCGCCGGGATCACGCTGCGCGCGGGCGACCCCGTGGTGATCAGTTACGCGGCGGCCAACACCGACCCGAGCCTGGGCGGCGGCGGCCAGACGATGAGCAAGCGGGCGCACCTGGGCTGGGGCGCGGGTCCCCACGTCTGCCCGGCCAAGGACCCGGCCACGCTGATCTCGCTGCGGGCCATCGAGAAGCTGCTCAACACGCTGCCGGACATCGACCTGGCGGTGCCGGTGGAGAGCCTGACCTGGCGTCCGGGCCCCTTCCACCGCGCGCTCACCTCGCTGCCCGCCCGGTTCACCCCGGCGCGGCAGCCGGTCCGCTCGCAGGAGAGCCAGTCGGCTCAGGCTCCGGCCGACCACACGCAGGGCAAGCCGAAGGCGGCCAGCCGCTGGAGCTCGTTCCTCAACTGGCTCAAGGCGTAACACGCGGCGACGCACAAGTCGAAAACCGGCCGACCGCGGCTTCGCGGTCGGCCGGTTTCGATAAAGAACGGACCTGGCCGAAAATCATCGCCGACGGTGTGACGCTTGCCACAATTACGAGCAGTGTCCGATCGGATACGCATCTCGTGCCCGGGGTATGCAGGACAGGTCAATCCGGCCTGGCATTGAGGACCAAGGAGAAATGCCGCCATGGTCACACCGTATTCGGTCGCCCCCACCGACCGGCGAAGAGTTGTATCACTTTTTTCCCGACTCCGTAAGCCCGGCGGACAGGAAAGTCCGCTGCCTCTTTACGACGAGCTTCGCTCGATGGGGGATGTCGTCCCAGCGCCCTGGGGTGGCCACCTGATCACGTCGTTCGGCCTCAGCGACCAGGTGCTGAGGGACCGGGCCTGGCGTGTGACCGACAACGAATGGGCCGCCAGGCAAGGCCAGGGAACGCGCTGGAGCGCGCCTTCCTCACGGCAGATCGGTCAGACTCTGGTCCGGCTCAATCCACCGCATCACACATTGATGCGCCGCTCGGTCGGAAATATGTTCGACCGGAGGGCGCTCGGTGACATTCGGATATCGGTGGAAAAGACAACGGACCGCCTGGTCGGCCGGCTCGCGGAACGCCTGCGCGACGGAGTGGCCGATTTTGTCTCACTGGTGAGCGAGGAGCTGCCGGTGCGCGCGATAGGGGAGTGGATGGGTTTGCCCTCCGCTGACTTCCCCCTTTTGCGGGACTTGACCCACGCCCAGGTGTTCACCCAGGAGCTGCTGCCCACCCCGAGCCAGCTCGCGATCTCCGACGAAGCCACCGTGACACTCCACCAGTACTTCGCCGCGCTGGTGCGCGAAAGGCGCAGGTCACCGGGGGACGACCCGGTCTCGCAGTGGCTGCGCACCTGGGACGGGCTGGAGCCGGACCGCGACCGCGCCGACGAGGCCGTCTACTATCTCGCGCTGCTGGTGGTGCTCGCCGCCCTGGAGACCACCTCCAATCTGCTGTCCACCATGACGTGGCTGATCGCCGAGCACCCCCGCCAGATGGGCTGGCTGCGTGCCCACCCGCAGGACATCCCCGGCGCCGTCGAGGAGGTGCTGCGCTACGACCCGCCGATACACGTCGTGACGCGGGTCGCGGGCGACGACATGACGCTCGCGGGCATCGAGGTGCCCAAGGACGAGACCGTCCACCTGATGCTCGCCGCCGCCAACCACGACCCCGCGCAGTACGCCGACCCGCACATCTTCGACATCCGCCGCAAGGTCAGCCACCTCAGCTTCGGCGGCGGCATCCACTACTGCGTCGGCGCCCCGCTGGCCAGGATGGAGGCCACCGCGCTGCTGACCGCGCTGCTCAGGAAGCTGCCGGGACTGAGCGTCCACCGCGACCCCGAGTGGGCGCCGCGGGTCGCCTTCCGGCGGATGACGACACTGACGGTGTCCGACTCCGCGTCCGCCCGCGTCCCCGAACAGGCGGGCCCCAGAGACCTGTAGGCCGCACGCGGCACGACCGTACGAGAGAACCGGTGGCGAACGACAGCATGATGAACTACTTCAAGGTCCTGCGCGTCAGCCAGGAAGGAGCGCTGCTGCGCGTACGGCTGAACACCCCGGAGACCGGGAACGCCGTCACCGGCCCGGTCCTGGACGAACTGCTGGCCGTGCTGCGCTCGGTGCAGGACCACCCCGGCATACGGGTGCTCGAACTCTCCGGCGCCGGCGAGCACTTCTGCCTCGGCGGCGACCGCAGGGAATTCGCCGAGTCGCTGGCCGCCGACCCCACGGGGTCCGGCCTGCGGACCATGGGCAATAAGGCGCGGCAGGTGTGCGAGGCGCTCGCCACGCTCGGCGCCGTCACCGTCGCGCGGGTGCACGGCGACGTGATCGGCGCGGGCGTGGCGCTCGCGATGTTCTGCGACCTGCGGGTCGGCGCCGACACCAGCCGGTTCCGGCTGCCCGAGCTGGCGTTGGGCCTGCCGCCCGCCTGGGGCGGCATCCTGCCCCGGCTGCTCAACGAGGTGGGAGCCGCCCGCATCCGCGAACTCGTCCTCACCGGCGAGGCGTTCGACGCGGCCAGGGCCGTCGAGCTGTCCGTCCTGCACAAGGCCGTGCCCGAGGCCGGGCTGGACGCCGCCGTCGACCAGTGGGCGCGGCCGATGCTCCGCCGCTCCCCGGCCGCGCTGCGCGCCGCCAAGACGATGCTCAACGCGTACGGCGGCGCCCACCGCCTGGCGGACGCCACCCTCTTCGACGGCGAATGGCTGGCCTCGGTGATGATGGCGGCCGAGTCCGCCAAGCGCCAGTGAACTCCCGCTCCCGCGCGGCTACTTCGGCGCGGCCTCCAGCGCCTGCCGCAGGTGGCCGCCCGACTCCGTCAGCAACCGGGCCGCCGTGGCCGCGTCCACATGGGCGAGCAGCGTCAAGATGGCGTGCTTGACCTCGCCGTCGGTGGCGGTCAGCGCGTCCTCGATCGCCTCCTCGTCCGCGCCGGTGGCCAGCGCGACGATCCGCCGCGAGCGCGCCCGCAGCTTCTCGTTGGAGGCCCGCACGTCGACCATGAGGTTCCCGTACGTCTTGCCGAGCCGGATCATCGTGATGGTCGAGAGCATGTTGAGCACGAGCTTCTGCGCGGTGCCGGACTTCAACCGGGTGGAACCGGCGATCAGTTCGGGCCCGACGACGACCTCGATGCCGTGGTCGGCCGCCGCCGCGAGCGGCGAGTCCGCGTTGCAGGACAGGCCCACGGTGAGCGCCCCCGTGGCGCGCGCGTACTCCACCGCGCCGACCGCGTAGGGAGTGCGCCCGGAGGCGGAGACGCCGACGACGCTGTCGGCCGGGGTCAGTCCGAGCGCGGCGAGGTCGGCGGCGGCCAGCTCCTTGCTGTCCTCCGCGCCCTCGATGGAGGTGATCATCGCGGACGGGCCGCCCGCGATCAGTCCGAGCACCTCGCGTCCCGGCGTGGTGTTGAAGGTCGGCGGGCACTCGCTCGCGTCGAGCACGCCGAGCCTGCCCGCCGTACCGGCGCCCGCGTAGATCAGCCGTCCGCCGCGTTCCATCCGGGCGGCGATCCCGTCGATGGCGGCGGCGATCACGGGCAACTGCCCGGCGACCGCGGCCGGAACGGTGGCGTCCTCACCGTTCATGGTCCGCGCGATCTCCAGGGTGGGCATCCGGTCGATCTCGGCGAGCTCGGGCCGGAACGCCTCGGTGGTGAGGGTCTCCAGCTCGCGGCGCAGCTCGGTGTAGTGCGACATATGCGGCTCGTTCATCCTTCTGCTGTGGGGGTCGTGGAGTGGTGCGGACCGGCCGTCAGGCGCGGCCCGAGCGGGGACTGTGCCGGTGCGCGAGCGCTTCGTACGAGGCGGACAGCGCCGGGGCCGCGGTCTCGTAGGTGCGCTGCGCGACGCCGATGAACAGACAGTCGACGACGAGGAGCTGACTCGTACGACTGGACATCGCGGCGGGCCGCAGCTCGCTCTCGCGGGAGGTGGACGTGGTCAGGACCAGATCGGCGTACTGCGTGACCGCGCCGTCCGCCCGGCCGGTGATGGCGATGGTCGTCGCCCCCCGGTCGAACGCGGCCCGCAGCGGCTCGATGACGTCGTGCGTACTGCCCGAGTGCGTGATGGCCAGCGCCACATCGCCCGGCTTGAGCTGTACGGCGTTGGTGACCGCCAGGTGCGGGTCGGCGTGCGCGTGCGCGATCAGGCCGATCCGCAGCAGCTTCTGCGCCAGGTCCTGGCCGACCAGCGCGGACGCGGCTATCCCGTAGATGTCGGTCCGCCGCGCGGCGGCCAACGCGGCGACGGCGGCCTCCAGTTGGCCCATGTCGAGCTGGGCGGCGGTGTCGGCGAGGGTCTGCTGCTCCTCCATGGCCAGCTTGGTGACCACGTCGGCGAGCGGGTCGTCGACGGCGATGTCGGCGGTGACGGCGGGCGGCGCCCCGGTGGCCTGCTGGGCGGCGAGCGCGGCCAGCGCCAGCCGCAGATCGCGGTAGCCGGGGTAGCCCAGCAGCCGGGCGGTGCGGACGACGGTCGCCTCGCTGGTGCCGGTACGCACCGCGAGCGCCGTGACGGTCAGATGGGCACAGCCCGCCGGATCACCCGCGACGGCTTCCGCGACCCGGTGCATGGACCGGGTCATCGACGGCGCGAGGGTGCGGACCTTGGCGGCGAGGGCCCCCGGGTCGGGGGGCGTGACGGGGAGGACGGGCGCGCCGGACACGCCGCGGAGGGCGCGGACGCTCGGGGAGAAAGTTTCCTTCACGCTATAGGTCACCTTCTGAAAGGTATTTTCAGAGACGGCCGTACGTCAAGGCACCCGACGATCACGGCGTCCGCGTCCGCCGGGCTTGCGACAATGGAGGGATGGAAGGTGAAACCGTGCTGCATGGTGCCCGCGCTCTCGTGCTGTCCGACCTCAGCGCCCGCGGTGTCGCGGAGGCCGACATCGTCTCGCTGGTCGAGGACGCCGTCAGCAAGCGCCGCTGGTGGCTGGAGCAGTGGCCGGACGGCGCGGAGTACATCCCCGGGCTGCTCGCCCAGGACGTCCAGGACGCCCTGCTCGAACGCTACGGGCGCTGGCCGCTGTGCCCGGACTGCGACGACCCGCACGCCCTGGCCGTCGAACCCGAACTCGGCCCCGACCCGCACTGGGTCTGCGAGGCCCGCGGCGCCGTCGTCGCCCCCGTCGGCGCCCTGACCCCGGTGAACCCGGTATGACCCACGACACCGAGTCGGACCCCTCATGACCCTCTACATCGACCCGCCGACCTGGCCCGGCCACGGCCGCCACTGGTCCCACCTGGTCAGCGACGTCTCCTACGCCGAACTGCACGCCTTCGCCGCCCGCCTCGGCGCCCCGTCCCGCGCCTTCGAACGCGACCACTACGACATCCCCTCCGAGCGGTACGCCGACGCGGTCGCCCTCGGCGCGGTCGAGACCGGCAGCAAGGAGATCGTCCGCCTGCTGACCGCCGCGGGCCTGCGGCGGCGCAAATACGTCAGGCCGTGAGCAGGTCCGGCTCCGTCAGGCCGTGAGCAGCTCCAGCTCCGTCGTCAGATTGCGGCGGGCCGTGCGCTCCCACTGGTCCTTGCCGTAAGGGGTGCGGAACAGGGCGGGGAGGGCGAGGAGTTGGCGCAGGACGGCGGCGCGGCCGGCGCGGAAGGCGTCGTCGGGGACGAAGCCGTACTCGGAGCGGACGGCGGCGGCGTAGGCCGCGTAGGCGGCGGGGTCGCCGGCCAGGACGGCGAGGTCGGCGTCGCAGAGGACCGCGCCGTTGTGGTCGCCCTCGGCCGGGTCGTGGGTGACCGTCAGACGCACCAGGCGGGCGACCTCGGCGGTGCGGTCGGCGGCCACGCCCGCCTCGGGCAGGGCGCGTTCGGCGAGGTGGGCGCTGCGCTCCTCGTTCTCCGAGCGGTCGGGGCGGTAGACCGCGTCGTGGAACCAGACGGCGAGGGCCACCGCGTCCGGATCGGCGGCGTACGCGGTCAGTTCGGTGGCGTGGTCCAGGACCGCCTGGAGATGGTCCAGCGTGTGGTAACGCCGCTGCGGTTCGGCCCAGCGGCCGAGCAGATCGGCGCCGTACGGCGCGGGGTCGGGGGCGGGCGCGTCGTCCGCTGTCGGCTCCTGGCAGCGGCGCAGCAGGTCGCACCACTCGGCGAGCAGGGCGTCGTAGCGGGGGTGAGGGGCGGCGGGCGTGAAGGACATGCCGGTAATTGTGCGCTACACGTCTCGCGCGGGAGTGACGCATGTGGCACCCTTGCTCATATGTCTAGACCAATCTTCGAGGTGATCGCCCTCGGCGCGGACGATGCCGTAGCGGCCCGGGACGGCGGCGCGGACCGCCTCGAACTGGTCACCGACATGGCCGCGGACGGGCTCACCCCCTCCCGCGCCACCTTCGGGGCGATCAGGGCGGCCGTCGACATCCCGCTGCGCGTCATGCTGCGGCTGTCCGACGGATTCAGCGCCGGTGACGCGCGCGACCTCGACGCCCTGTGCGCCGCCGCGCAGTCCTTGCGGTCCGAGGGCGCTGACGAGTTCGTCCTCGGCTTCCTCGACGACGGCGGGCGCGCCGACCTCGACGCCGTGCACGCGCTGGTCGACGTCATCGACGGCTGCCGCTGGACCTTCCACCGGGCCATCGACCGCGCCGCCGACCGCGACGCGCTCCGCCTCCAGCTCGCCGGGCTGCCGGGCCTCGACACATACCTCACCGCGGGCGCCGCGGACGGCGTGCCCGCCGGGCTCCCGGTGCTCTGCGACGAGGCCGCGCGCACCGGCGAACCGGGGTACGAACCCCAGCTCCTCGTCGGCGGCGGCCTGCTCCTGGAGCATGTGCCGCACCTGCGCGGCGCCGGGCTCGACGGCTTCCACGTCGGCGGCGCCGTGCGCCCCGCGGGCTGGGCCTCCCCGGTCGACGTCCGCGCGGTCGCCCGCTGGCGCGCCGCCCTGGACACCCCGGTCCCGGTCTCCTGAGGCCGGGCGGCACGGCCGTCGCGCCGCCCCGGACGGTCCCGCCGGGCCGGGGCACGTACCGGCGGTTGTCGTACCCCCGCGCCACAATGGAGCCATGAGCGTCATGGACCTGGGCGAGCTGCGGCTTCTTCGGCGTGCCCGCGACCGTATGGACCGCGAGTACGCCCAGCCGCTCGACGTCCCGGCCCTGGCCCGGACCGCGCTGATGTCGACCGGCCACTTCAGCCGCCAGTTCCGCGCGGCGTACGGCGAGACCCCGTACTCCTACCTCATGACCCGCCGCATCGAGCGCGCCACCGCCCTCCTGCGGCGCGGCGACGTCAGCGTCACCGACGCCTGCTTCGCCGTCGGCTGCACCAGCCTCGGCTCTTTCTCCGCCCGCTTCACCCAGATCGTCGGCGAGACCCCCAGCGCCTACCGCGCCCGCGACCACAGCGACTTGGAGGTCGTCCCCGGCTGCCAGGTCATGCTGGTGACCCGCCCCCGCAAGACGGGCGGCGCCGCCGCGCGCTCGCCGCTGTGAGCCCGCGCCCGTCGCCTCCGATATCGGCCGGACAGCCCCTAGCATCGGCCGTATGACCGTTTCCATCAGTGCCGTGCACGTCTTCGTCGACGACCCCGACGCCGCCCTCGTCTTCTACCGGGACACCCTCGGTCTCACCGTGCGCAATGAGGTCGAGCACGACGGCTTCCGGTGGATCACGCTGACGACCAAGAGCCAGCCGGAGATCCAGATCGTGCTGTCGCAGCCGCACGCGGGGCGGTCGAAGGAGGACGGGGACACGCTGGCGGCGCTGCTGGCCAAGGGGGAGCTGCGGCCGCTGCACTTCCGCAGCGACGACCTCGACGCGACGTTCGAGGCCGTCGCGGGGGCGGCGGGGGCCGAGGTGCTCCAGGAGCCCGCCAGCCAGCCGTGGGGGGTACGGGACGGCGCCGTACGGGATCCGGCGGGCAACTTCTTCCGCATCGAGCAGGCGTAGCGCGCAGCGGCGCGCCCGCCAGACGAGACCTTGCGGACGCGGCCTAGGCCGGGGCCAGGGCCTCGGGGAGCGGCGCGGTGTGCAGCACCGCGAGGCCGGAGACGGCCCGGGTGAGGCAGACGTACAGGCGTCGCAGGCCGGTGCGGACGTCGGGCTCGGCGGCCACGATGTCCGAGGGCTCGTCGAGCACGACGTAGTCGTACTCCAGGCCCTTGGCCAGGGACGCGGGCACCAGCGTGACGCGGGCCTCGGCGGAGGTCTCCTCACCGGGCGAGACGTACTGGATTCCGGCGGCCTCAAGTGCCGTGGCCAGTACGGGAATCCGCGGGTCGGCGGCGATCAGGCCGACGGACCCCTCGTGCCGGAGCGCCGTGTCGCAGGCCGCGAGCACGGCCGCGTCCAGCGCGCCGGCGGCGACGGCCCGTACCGACATCGTGCCGGCCGCCTCACGGACGGACGTGGCGGGCGCGAGGCCCGGCGCGATCTGCGGCAGCAGCCGCGTGGCGTACGCGATCACCTCGCGCGGCACACGGAAACCGGCCGTCAACTCCTCGACGCGGGCGTCCGGCTTGCCGAGATGGCCCAGCGCCTCGGCCCACGAGCCGGTGGCCCAGGGCGTGGTGCCCTGCGCGAGGTCGCCGAGCACGGTCGCGGACCCGGTCGAGCAGCGCCGCCCCACCGCGCGGTACTGCATCGGCGACAGATCCTGCGCCTCGTCCAGCACCACATGCCCGAGCGACGACGTCCGCTGCACGAGGTCGTACGCCTCGTCGATCAACACCGCGTCGGCGGCTGACCACTTGGCCGACGCGAGCCCCCGCGCGGGCTTCGCCCACAGGATCGTCCGCTGCTCCTCGGCGTCCAGCACCCCGTCCGCCGCCTCGGCCAGGAACTCCGGGTCCGACAGCAGCCGCAGCACCGTCTTGGCCGGATCGACCGCGGGCCAGCACGCCTTGACGGCCGCCTTCACGGCGGGAGTTCGCGCCACCGCGTCCTGCACGCGGTCGTCCGGCGCCTCGCCCGAGCGCTCCATCTGTACGAGGACGACGTGCGCGATCCGCTGCGGCAGCGCGTCGTGCGCGGCGCCGTACCGGATGTCGCGGGCCGCCAACTCCTTGACGATCTCCTCCAGTTCGTACGCCGGGACCCGCCAGCGCCGCGAGCCGCGCACCACCATCACCGGCTCGGTGGGCATCCGGATGCCGGACCGCACCGCCCGTCGCAGCACCTCCGCCATCCGCGCGTCGCCCTTGACCGTGGCCGCCGCCGCCGAGTCGGTGCCGCGCACCTCGACATGGGCCACCAGGTCGTCCACGGTGGCCTGCTTGACCTGCAACTCGCCCAGCGCGGGCAGCACTTGCTCGATGTACTGGAGGAAGGACCGGTTCGGCCCGATCACCAGCGTGCCGGTCCGCGCCAGCCGCTCGCGGTGCGCGTAGAGCAGATACGCGACCCGGTGCAGGCCGACAGCGGTCTTCCCGGTGCCGGGCGCGCCCTGCACACAGACGCTGCCGGTGATGTCGGCGCGGACGATCTCGTCCTGCTCGGGCTGGATGGTGGCGACGATGTCGCGCATGGGGCCGACGCGGGGCCGTTCGATCTCGCTCTGGAGCAGCTTGCTCGACGTCCCCGGATCCGCCGCGCCCTCCGGCGGGTCGGTGAGGTACTCGTCCTCGTACGCGGTCAGGTCCCCGCCGGTGTAGCCGAACCTGCGGCGCAGCCGTACGTCCATCGGCTTGCGGCGCGACGCCTGGTAGAAGGGTTGCGAGACCGGCGCGCGCCAGTCGATCACCATCGGGTCGCCGTCCGCGTCGTGCACATGGCGGCGGCCGATGTAGAACTGCTCGCCGGTCGCGCCCTCGGCCAGTTCCGTGCCGGGCGCGTGCAGGTAGTCCAGGCGGCCGAAGAAGAGCGGGGTGTCGGCGAGGTCGGAGAGCGCCTTGATGCGGTCGTCGATCTCGGCGGCGAGGATCTTGGCGTTGACCCAGTTTCCCGTCACGTCCGCGATGTCGAGCGACTCCACGTCGTGCCGCATGGCGCGCAGCGCGGTACGGGACGAGGCGAGGTGGGAGCGTTCCCTGCCGAGCGGGTCGGGGGAGTGGTCGGTGCGGTCCTGCGGGCTGGGGCTGCTGCCCTGGGTCGGGACGTGCGAGGGCACGGCTTTGCCTCCGGCTGATACGAGTGCGTACGCGAGGGGTCGTCGGCGAGGCGACGAGCCGACCGGTTTCCGTCCGGCCGGCGGCACTCCCGTGGGGAGGCGGCAAGACCGGCGATCATACGCGTCCGCGCGGGGAGCCGCGAACGAATTTCACCCCCCGTTCGACCTGCGGTCGGGCGGGGCGGAGACGCGGCCCGGGGGCCCGGGGGAGCCGCAGGTCGTAGGGCCTCAGGGTGACCCTGATACCCGGGTCAGGGTCCGGTGTCAGACCAGAGTCGGACACGGAGCGTGCGAGTTAAGCCCTGAGCCCGATGTAGGCCGTATGCCTGATTTCGTACGGTGGATTCATGACCACCACCACCGTTTCCCCAGGTCCCACCGTCCACGGCGGCACCGCTCTCGGTGCCCGCCCCGATCACCCCCGCCACCTGCTGGGAAGCACGCTGCGCGCGGTCCGTGTCTTCGCCGTCACGGCCGTCGAAGTGGTGCTGCTCGGCAACGAGGGCAAGCGCCACTGAGCGGCGGCCCCGCGCCGCGTTGACGATCACCGGCGGGCAGGTCCACTACTGTCGCCGCGGTGACCGCTCCCGCGCTCGGCCCGGCGCGCCCCGCCGACCGTCCCGCCGACCCTCGCCGTCCCCGTAGCGCCCGCTGTCCCGGCACCACCGCGCTGGCGCTCGCCGCGCTCGCGCTCTCCCTCGCCCTCTTCGCTGCCTGGTGGCTCCGCCGCCCGGTCCCGATGGCCGACCTTCAGGTCTACCGCGCCGAAGGCGCCGCCGTCCTGGGCGGCCGGGACCTGTACGGATTCCGCGTCACACGCTGGCGGCTGCCCGCCACGTACCCGCCCTTCGCGGCCCTGCTCTTCACCCCGGTCGCCCGGCTCCCGCTGTCGGCCGCCCGCGCGGCCTGCGTCGCCGCCAATCTGGCCCTGCTGGCCGCCCTCGTCCGCCTCTCCCTGCGGCTGGCCGCGGACACCGGGACCGCCGCCGCCGACGCCGTACGGTCCCGGCGGTACGCGGTGCCCGTCCTGCTCGGCACCGCGGGCGCGCTCTGGCTCGAACCCGTCTTCCAGACGGTGGTCTTCGGGCAGATCAACCTCGCCGTCGCCGTCCTCGTCCTGTGGGACCTCACCCGCCCCGAGGGCGCGCGGGGCAAGGGTTTCGCGCTGGGCCTCGCGGCGGGCGTCAAGATCACGCCCGCGCTGCTGGCCGTGCACCTCGCGCTCACCGGCCGCCGCCGGGAGGCGGCCCGCGCCGCCGCCGGATTCGCCGCGAGCGCGGCGCTCGGGCTCGCCGTCCTGCCCGGCGCCTCGCTGGACTTCTGGACCGCCCGGCTCTACGAGACCGACCGGGTCGGCGAGGTCTGGATCGTCGACAACCAGTCCCTCCAGGGTCTGCTCGCCCGCGTCCTGCACACCCCGGCCCCCGGCCTGCTCTGGGCCGCGTCCGCCCTGGTCACCGCCGCCGCGGGACTCGCCGTCGCCGCCCGCGCCCACCGCGGCGGCCGGCCCGCGCTCGGCCTGCTCTGCGCCGCCGTCACCGCGCTGCTTATCTCGCCGGTGAGCTGGTCCCACCACTGGGTCTGGTGCGTGCCCCTCCTGGCGTTCCTGGCCACGCGCCTGTCCGCCGAAGGCCCAGGCCCAGGCCCGGACAGCGGCCCCGGCCCCGGCTCCCGTACGGCACGGTCGCGCGGCCCGCGCGCCGCCGACCTGCTCGGCCGCCGCGCCGCGCTCCTCGGGTGCGCCGCCGTCTTCTACGGCCGCAGCATGTGGCTCGTGCCGCACCAGGGCGACCGCGACCTGCGCTTCTCCTGGTGGGAACAGCCCCTCGCCGCCCCCTACCCCCTGCTCGGCCTCGCCCTGCTGGCCGGCACCGCCCTGAGTACCCGCCCACGCCGACCTGAGTACGACGCCGGATCCGGCCCGGCCGCCCGGTCCGTTGAATGGATGACATGACCAACAGCCGCCCGTACGTCCCGCAGGACCCGTACGGCCCGCCGCAGCCGCACGAGTGGCAGCACGGCGCGGGCACCCGTCCGCAGGTCCCGCAGAGCCCCGCCTACGGCCCCGCCCCCGTCATGCCTCCCTTCGTGCCCCGCTTCAGGCCGCCGGACCACGACAGCCACGCCTACGTCGCCCCGCTGATCGCCACCGTCCTCGGCGGCCCGGTCATCGCCTTCTGCGGCCTGATCGCGATGTTCTCCCCGATGGCGACGGACTCCTGCACGCCGAACGGCTGCCAGGCGCTGACCACCATGCTCCTGGTCGCCCCCGCCGTCCTCCTGCTCGCCGTCGTCGCGCTCGTCGTGTCCTGGGCCCTCCCCTGGCGCCTGCGCCACCGCACGACCCGCGCCGTCGCCTCCCTCGCCGCCCCGCTCCTCGCCGTCACCACCCTCCTGATCTACTTCCACCTCCCCGCCGCCGGCTGAGCCCCGTCGTGCGACGGGCTCCGGTCCGGCTCTGCGAACTCCAGCGTTCTGCCGATGTGCGCCAGGCGCGCGCTGTAGGAGTCGAGCAGGAACACCGACGGGGTGGAGATGGTGACGCAGACGCAGTAGCTGTGCGGCGCGGGAACGATCAGCTCCAGGACGCCGACGGGGAGCGGCGGTGTGGCCAGACCCGGTTCGAGGGTGGGGAACTGGAGGCTGCGCAGCGCCGTCGTCATGACGCCGGGCCCGCACGGAAGCTTCGCGGCGAGGACCATGTCCTCCGGGCCCTGAAGGCCCTCGCCGAGCGGGAAGCTCAACTCCTGGAGCGACCCCTCGGGTACGGCCGAGAACACCTTGCGCACCGCGGCCTGGTAGATGCCCTCCGCGGTGAAGACGCGGCTCGCGGGGGTGTGGCCGCTCGGCCGTACCGTCACCGCGACCAGGCCCATGGACAGCCGCTCGCCCCCGTCGACGTTCTCGGTGCCGATGCACATGGCGGTGAGGACGACATTCTCCCGGGCCGTCAGCAGCGGCAGTTGCTGCCGCAGGCTCTCGCCCGCCGCCTCCCGTTCTTCCTCACCGGCCTCCGGCAGCAACTCCGCCATGGCCTGGCGCCAGCCGTCGGACCCGGTGGGGTCGGGCAGTCGCACGAACTCGTCGGGGACGTGGTGGTGGAACGCGTAACGGAAGGCGGGGACGGTGTCAGGACCTGAGGCGCCCGTCCCGCGCTGCTCGGCGACGCTCATGCGGCGGTACCGAACCGCGACGGGTCCAGATGCGAGGTGAAGGCGCTGCCGGACGAGGTCAGGACCGAGGACGGGTCGAAGACGGGCCGCTGGGGGCCGCTCGCCGCAGGGGCGGGCGCGGCGGTGGTCGTGGGCGGGCTGACGTAGTTCACCAGGGGGCCGACCACCGGGATGTCACCGACCTCCCACTTCCCGTCCGTCCAACGCCCCTTGCTCCAACTGCCGTTGTGCACGTTGGAACCGATGGCGAGCGCGGCTCCCACCCAGGTGGCCCCGGTGTCGATCATCTCGCCCGCGCCCTTGAACACCCAGCCCTTGCCCGCCATGGCGAATCCGCGGGCGGTGTTCGAGACACCGCTGGGGATGCCCTTGAGACCCTTGAAGATGTTGCCGAATCTGACCTCGCCGAGCGACTTCATGAAACCGGAGGTCAGTCGCAAACTGCGCCCCGCCTCCACCAGCCCCTCACCGGCCCTGGCCAGCCGCGCGCCGCCGAGACTCACGGCACCGGCGAACACGCCGACCGCGTCCCAGGCCAGGGTCTCCCACGACACGTCCGCGCCGCCCGCCTTCGCGGCCAGATGGAAGGCGAGCGCGAGAGCCGCGACGACGAACGCCGCCATGCCGAGCCCCGATATGAAGATCGCTGCCACACCGATGACCATGGCGACGTCCGCCAGGATGTCGCCGATCAGCTTCCAGAACTCGGGGTCGCTGATCACGTCCCAGGCGCCCTCGGCGAACGCGGCCACCGCGTGCATCGCCTTGTCGAACCAGCCGGGCTCGGGCGGCGCGTCGTCCGCCGCGCCGTGGATGAGCCGCGCGGTGTCCGAAGCGGCCTGCGCGTGCTCGGACTTGAGCGCGTGGCCGCGGTCGCGGACGGCCGCCAGTTCGGTGGTGGCGGAGTCCAGGGAACTCTTCGTGGTCTTGGTGTCGCCCTCGTGCCGCTCCTTCTCCTGGTCCGTCATCCCGTCGGTGGAGGAGGGGAGCGCGTCGACCGCGGACTGCGCGGAGCTGACCCGCGCCGCGGCGTGCGCCGCGTCCGACTCCAGCCGCCGGGCCCGCGCCTGGAAACCGTCCAACTGCCGCTCCCAGGAGGTGAGAGCGCGATGCGCGGTGCTCAGCGATGTCAGCGCCTTCTGGAGATACGGCGGCACTTTCGCGTATGCCTCGGTGAACGCGTCCGCGGACTTCCCGACCCACGCACCGTCCGCGCTGCCCATCTTGCCCAGTTCGGTCTTCGCGGCGTCGCTTCCGCCGATGACCCGGCCGATGGCCAGCGTCAGGGCACGGGTCGATTCGAGATCTCCGGGTGCCGGATCAAAACCAAGGTGCGGATACGTGTCTGAAGCCATCAGTTCTCCCCCTCGAACCACGACGGTGGCCACTGAACGTTTTACGGCGGCGGCCACCGGACTCCGCTTGCCGCCAAGCGATTCCGATGCCGCGCGAGTCTGAGCCGCGCGATGCCGAGCCCGATCAGGTACACGGCGAAGAAAGCCAGCCATACGCCCGCGCCGACGAGGACGTGACGCACGGTGTATCCGGGAAAGAAGAGGACGCCCGCTATGACGACGAGCAGCACCAGGATGTTCTTCCGCACCCGTCGGCCGTAGCGAAGGCACGCGTCGACGACCATCCGCGAATGGATCAGGCGCACGTCACCCGCCGCCGACTTCGCGGGCCGCAGTCCGCGTCCCTCGACCATTCCCGGCAGCGGACCGCCCCCGGCCGGGTCGGGATACCGGGCCGCGGTCCGCGCGGCGAGATCCCCCGACTCCGGGTTCCGCCGGAAGGTCATCAGCGGCTGGTTCATCGAGCGGCTGCCGGGCGCCGGGCCCGCGTACCGGTAGCCGAACTGCTCGGCCACGTAGGCGTAAGCGGCGAGTTTCCTCAGGCCCGGAGAGGTGAGTTGCACCTCGTACTGGTCGCGTCCGGTGCTGACGGCGTCCCTCAGCGCGGTGAGCGGAGTCCTGCGTGGCATGAAGCGCTGTTCACCTCCCTCTCCCTGGCCGTCGGTCGTCGTCGGTCCTTCACCTGCCGCCCGGGCTAGGAACCGCCGTGCTCCTGGCTCTTCTTCCGCAGGTCGTCCGCGAGCTTCTGGTCCATCTTCTGGAATTCGTCGGACGCCTTGTCGGCGTATTCGGAGATCCCCTTCGTGGCCTTGGAGAGTTGCCCGAATCCGTAGTGCCACGAGTCGGCGAAATCGTCACAAGCGGAATGCAGATCGGCGTGCCCGAGCCGGCTTGCGTCGACCCGCTGCATCTCCTTGGACGCGCCCCGCATGTGCTCACCGCTGGTCTCCAGGGTCCGCGCGATCCCCTTGACCTCGTCGCCGAAGAACTTCAGAAACGACAACTGAGCCTCCGTTCCGCCGATATGCAGGACGCGAAAAGGCTATCGGAAACGGTCTAGGCCGTCTCGCCTTCCAGGAGGCCGTCGGCGTCGATGATGCGATAGGCGTAGCCCTGTTCGGCGAGGAAGCGCTGGCGGTGGGCGGCGAAGTCCTGGTCGATGGTGTCGCGGGCGACGACGGAGTAGAAGCGGGCCTCGTGGCCGTCGGCCTTGGGGCGCAGGACGCGGCCGAGGCGCTGGGCCTCCTCCTGGCGGGAGCCGAAGGTGCCGGAGACCTGGATGGCGACGGTGGCCTCGGGGAGGTCGATGGAGAAGTTGGCGACCTTGGAGACGACCAGGACGGAGATCTCGCCGTTGCGGAAGGCGCCGAAGAGCTTCTCGCGCTGGGCGTTGGTGGTCTCGCCCTTGATGACGGGGGCGTTGAGGTGCTCGCCCAACTCGTCGAGCTGGTCGATGTACTGGCCGATGAC
The DNA here is from genome assembly GCF_044753885.1 of Streptomyces sp. NPDC093221. Lineage (NCBI taxonomy): Bacteria > Bacillati > Actinomycetota > Actinomycetes > Kitasatosporales > Streptomycetaceae > Streptomyces > Streptomyces sp. NPDC093221. The sequence goes on from NZ_JBIVOA010000001.1 coordinate 949,401, forward strand.
GAGGGTCTGCTGCCCCTTGTGCTGGGCGACCAGGGCCTCGGTGACGCGCCGCTTGGTGGCGGTCGTGGCGCAGTAGCGGTACTTCTCCTCGGGCTCGGCGGTCGCGTAGGCGAGCCGCTCGGAGTCGGTGAGGTTGACGCGGACCTCGACGCAGTCGGCGGGCGCGATGTAGCCCTGCGCCTCGATCTCCTTCCAGGGCGCGTCGAACCGCTTCGGGCCGATGAGGGAGAAGACGTCGGACTCGCGGCCGTCCTCGCGGACCAGCGTCGCGGTCAGGCCGAGCCGCCGCCGCGCCTGGAGGTCGGCGGTGAACTTGAAGACCGGCGCGGGCAGCAGGTGCACCTCGTCGTAGAGGATCAGGCCCCAGTCGCGGGAGTCGAACAGCTCCAGGTGCGCGTAGACGCCCTTCCGCTTGGTCGTCAGCACCTGGTACGTGGCGATGGTGACCGGCCGGATCTCCTTGCGGGTGCCGCTGTACTCGCCGATCTCCTCCTCGGTCAGCGACGTCCGCTTGATCAGCTCGCTCTTCCACTGCCGCGCCGAGACGGTGTTCGTCACCAGGATCAGCGTGGTCGCCTTGGCCTCGGCCATCGCGCCCGCGCCGACCAGCGTCTTGCCCGCGCCGCAGGGCAGCACGACGACACCGGAGCCGCCGTGCCAGAAGTTCTCCACGGCCTGCCGCTGGTACGGCCGCAGCGCCCAGCCGGTCTCGTCCAGCTCGATCGGGTGCGCCTCGCCGTCCACGTAACCGGCGAAGTCCTCGGCGGGCCAGCCGAGCTTGAGCAGCACCTGCTTGATCTGGCCGCGCTCGGAGGGGTGCACCAGCACCGTGTCCGGGTCGATCCGGGCGCCCACCAGCGGCTGGATCTTCTTCGAGCGCAGGATCTCCTCGAGGACCGGGCGGTCGGTGCTGGTCAGCACCAGGCCGTGGGTGGGGTGCTTGCTCAGCCGCAGCCGCCCGTAGCGGTCCATCGTCTCGGCCACGTCGACCAGCAGCGCGTGCGGCACCGGATAGCGCGAGTACTCGACCAGCGCGTCCACCACCTGCTCGGCGTCGTGGCCCGCCGCCCGCGCGTTCCACAGGCCGAGCGGGGTCAGCCGGTAGGTGTGGATGTGCTCGGGGGCGCGCTCCAGCTCCGCGAAGGGCGCGATGGCGCGGCGGCAGGCGTCCGCCTGCTCGTGATCGACCTCCAGGAGGAGCGTTTTGTCGCTCTGCACGATGAGACAGGACACGCATTACCTCCGCTGACGGGACCGAACAGAGAATTGTACTGCGAATGGCGGTCAAGACCGCGTGTCGCGGTTCACCCCGATGGCGGCCAACCCTGCGCGCAACCGTTCGCCATCCGAGCGAAGCTGCGCCGATCGCGTACGTGGCGACCGGCGCGTCGCACCCGACCTGCTGTTATCTGCCCGCTATGGACAACCCACTGTCTCCTCCCCCCGCGCTTCCCCCCGCAGACCCGCGTGAGCGGGGGAAGCTGCGGGCCGTAGCGGCCTCCACAGCCGTCGTCGGTGCCGCGGTCATGGCCGCGGCCGGGCTGCTGCTCCCCGGTTCGGCGGCCGGCGCGGCCCCGAGCCCGGCGGACGGGCCCTCGTACAGCGATACGGGATGGTCGTCCGCCCCCGACACCGGGTGGCCGTCGCCCGGCGAGAGCACGTCGTGCCCGCCGACGACCCCGCCGTACTCGTCACCTCCCACGACGCCTCCCACGACGCCTCCGACCTCGCCTCCCACGTCCCCGCCCACCACGCCGCCGACGACGGGCTGGACGACGCCTCCCACGTCCCCGCCCACCACGCCGCCGACGACGGGCTGGACGACGCCTCCGACGACCCCGCCGACCACGCCGCCCACCTCGCCTCCGACCACGCCCCCCACGACCCCGCCCACGACGGGCTGGACGACGCCGCCCACCACGCCGCCCACCACGCCCCCCACGACGCCCCCGACCTCCCCGCCGACCACGCCCCCCACCTCACCTCCGACGACACCCCCCACGACGCCCCCCACCACTCCGCCCACGACGGGCTGGACGACGCCCCCGACCTCCCCGCCCACGTCACCCCCGACCTCCCCGCCCACGTCACCTCCGACCTCGCCCCCCGGACACCTCCCGCACACCGGTGCGGAGACCGAGTGGCTGGCCGTCGCGGCGGCCGGAGCGCTGGGAGCGGGCGGGCTGCTCGTCGCGGCGACGCGCCGCAGGGGCCGCCACGGCTGAAGTCCCCTGCCGCCCAAGGAGATCGGCCGTCCGAGTCGTCGTGTGCGGACGGCGTACGGCGGCCGGTCGCGGGTATGCGCCGCCATGACGGTGCCTATCCGAGGGGGGCAAGGGTTCATGGCGGTGAGGATGGCGCTGTTCCGCACGGCGCCGAAGGAACCGAAGGACGGGCCGAAGGCGAAGGCGCCGAAGGCCACGGCGGACCCGGCCCCCACGGCGAAGTCCGCGGCCAAGCCCGCACGCACCCCCGTACGCAAGGCCGCGCAGCCGCGTACCAACGCCCAGGCCAGGACCCGTCAGAAGGCACCGGCGAAAGCACCCGCGAAGACGGCAGCGACGGCACGGACGACGGCTCGGGACACGGCGTCCGCCCGGACCTGGCCCTGGACGAAGGCCGCGCCCCCGGCCGCCGAGGCCGGTCCGAAGGCGACCCCGGAGCCCGAGCCGAGGCCCACGCTGAAGTCCAGGTTCGGGCCGAAGCCCAAGGCCGCGCCCGTCGTCGAGCCCGAGCCGGCCGAGGAGCCGTACGTCCCCCTGCTGCAACGCCGTTCGTGGGGCGCGACGCTCGCCCGCGTGGTGGTGCTCGCGGCGGCGATCGTCGGGATGGTGGCCTTCGCGGTGGCGCTGGCGAAGGTCACGCTGGTGCCGTCACCGGCGTCCGTCTCGCTGATCCACTCCAATCTGCATCCGGGCCACTCGATCAGGGCCTACCTCAACGGGCCGAGCACGCGCGACGCGGTGAAGCAGATCGGCGGGAACATCCTGCTCGGCGTGCCCTTCGGAATCCTGCTGCCGATGCTGTTCCCGAAGGCGCGCGGCCTGCTCAGGGTGGGCCTGCTGACCGGTCTGGTGATGCTGACGGTGGAGACCACCCAGGGCGTCATCATCGTGGGCCGGTCCTTCGACATCGACGACGTCATCCTCAACACCGCGGGCGCCCTCATCGGCTACCTGCTGCTGGGCCTGCGCCTCGGCCGCGCCCTCTACCCGCGCCGCCACCACTGGTGGCAGCGCAGGCGCCCGGACAGCGGACCGCGCCAGGACGGGCGCCGCGACGTCCGGCGGGGCCTACGGCAGGAAGGGATCGCGCGGCCGGAAGGGACCGTGCGGCCGGAAGGGACCGTGCGGGCGCGCGTCAGGCCGGGTCGTCGGCCAGCTCCGAAACGCCCGTGACCCGGTGCAGCGCGAAGGTGCGCACCTCGTCCACGGTGTGGTCGTACGCCGTCACATAGCCGCCCTCGACCCGTACCGGCGCGATCACCCGCTGACTCGCCGCGCCGTCCGCGTTGACGTAACCGATCCACAGCGACTCGCCGCTCAGCACCGCCGCCTGCATGGTGGCGAGCGTGTCGGCCGCGGGCGTACGGGGCAGGCCGCCGTCCGCGCTCCCGGCGGCGGTCGAGGACACCGCGGAGTCCGGCGAGCGGCGCACGGCGGTCGAGGCGCGGTCGCCCGCGCGGACCGCCTTCACCGCGGCCCCCAGCAGCGCCTCCGCGGGCACCGGCGGCCCGTCCGTGACGGGCGTGGGCGGCGTACGCGGCGGGGTGCGGCGGGCGTCGGCGCGGGTGATCAGCACATCGCCGTCCGCGGACTCGGCGGCGGGCGCCAGGCCCATCGCGCGCAATTTGTCGAGCAGCACGGCCGGTTCGGACTGGGCCGCGAGCACCGTCGGCGCCAGGCGGCGCAGCCCAAGGCCCGACGCGCGCCGGTCGGCGAGCAGTTCGGTCAGCAGCGCGTCGTCGTCGCAGCGCAGATACGCCGACGCGGCCCCCACCCGCAGCGTGCCGTGCCTGCGCGCCACGTCGTCGATCAGGTAACTCAGCGGCTGCGGCACCGGCGTGCGCGAGTGCGAGGTCAGGAAGTCCTGGAGCTCCGCCGCCGTGCGCCCGGCGTCCAGGGCGCGCCGTACCGACTCCGGTGTGAAGCGGTAGACCGTCGCGCCGCCCTTGGACTCGATGTCGGCCAGCACCCCGAGCGTCTCGGCGAGCGGCGCCATCAGCGGCCCCGGCGCGACCGCCGTCAGGTCGGCCTGGAGCAGTACGTGGTCCAGCGGCTCGGGCAGCAGCGGCGCGAGCAGCCCGGCCGCGGCACCGGCCGCCGCGGCGGACTCCGCCGCCGTGCGGGTCCCCGCGCCGCCCAGCAGCGGCCTGGCGTGCGCGGCGAGCGCCCCGCGCCCGGTCAGGCCCAGATTCTCGGCGTCCTGGAGCGTCCAGCGCAGCAGGTCGGCGCGGAGCGCGTCCGCGCCGGGCCGCAGCGGCCGTTCCCAGCGCAGCCGGGCCAGCAATTCGTCGGGGGCCGCCGCTGAGCCCGGCGGCAGATCGGCGAGGACGCGCAGCGCGCGGCGGCGCACCCGGGGCGCGAGCGACCGGTCGAGGTCGGGGCCGAGCGCCGACAGCGCGCGGCCCTTGGCGTCCTTGCTGCCGACCACGCCCGGCGTCCGCGTCGCCGTCAGCCAGGCGGCGGCCAGCGTCGCCCACCGCTCCTGCGCGGGCAGCAGCAGCCACTCGTCGGCCGCGGGCGTCGGCGCGTACGCCTCGTCCAGCTCGCCGTCCGTCGCGATCAGCCCGGCCGCGTAGGCCAGCTCCAGCCAGAAGGCGGCCTGCGCCTCGGTCAGGTCGAGCGCGGTCGCGGTCCGCTTGAGGTCGCGGACGCTGATGCCGCCCGCGCGCAGGACGGAAGGACCGCCGGTCTGCCACTCCTTCAGCAGTTCGCCGACCGTGCTGACGGCCGTGAACGCCTGCCCCGCCGCCGTCATGTCCACGGTCCGCTCGGTACGCGGCACCGGCGCGACGGCGGGCGGCAGCGGCTCCGGGGTACGGTGCGCCCGGCCGCCGCGCAGGCTCAGCGCGGCCTCGCGCGGCAGCAGCACATTGTGCTGGCCCGCGGGCAGCAGCAGGCCGCGGGCGAGCAGCCACTGCACGGGCGTCACCGCGTCCGCGGCCCGCACCGGCACGGTCGCGTCCCGTACCTCGCCGTACGGCGGCCCCCACACCAGCCGGTCGAGCACCTTGCGCGCGTCCCCGTCCGGCGCGGTGTCCAGCAGCGCCGCCGTGCGGTCGCGGTCCGCGAAGAGTCCGGCCAGCGCGGTGACCGCGCTCATCGGGTCGTGCGTCGGATCGAGCCCGGCGTCCGCCAGGATCTCCTGGAGCCGGGAGGGCGACATGCCCGAGGTCGCCTCGCTCACCGAGGGCCCGAGGCCGGTCGCGGACGGCACGGTGGCGGCGGGCGCCAGCACGTCCCGCGCGGTGCGCACCAGCCGCAGCCGGTCGTCGGGGCCCCACAGCAGCGCCCGCGCCCGCAGTACGTCCACGGCGCGCGGCAGCGCGGCGGTCACCGCGGCCACCAGCTCCGCGTCCAGCGGCTCCGCGTGGCCGGTGCCCTCGGGGCCGCCCGTCATCAGCGTGAGCAGCGTCCCGTACGAGCACGGGTCCCGCGTCACCGACAGGGCCTCGGCGACCTGCTGCGTGAAGCGGTCCAGGTGCTCCAGCGCGCGGACCACCGACGTACGGGTGGAGGCGCGGGTCGCGAGCTGCGTCAGGTCGTTCGGTACGGGGCTCAGCAGGTCCGGCCGGGCGCGCAGCAGCCGCCCCAGCGCCTCGTCGTCACGTGCGCGCAGGTCCTCCGCGAGCGTGCGCGGGACAGATCCTTGCCCTCCGGTCGTCATCCGTTCCACATTAGCCCCCCTCGTCGCGGCGGCCATGGATGGCGGCCGCGGATGAGGACAGCGGTGACGGCGGGCGGGTACGGTCGGTGCAGGGTCGGACACGGGCGCGGACAAAGGGGCTTGGCGGTGGGTGTCGAGAGCGACCAGATGGTGTTCGACTACCTCAGCCGGATCGGCGACCTCGCGCAGACCGCGCTGCCCGCCTCCCAGCGCATGCGGCTGGTCGCGCAGCTCCGCACCGACATCGACCGGGAGCGCAAGGACAGCGACAACCCGGCGACCGTCCGCCGCATCCTGGGCCGGATCGGCAGCCCGGACGCCGTCGTGGAGGCCGCGGCAGGCGGCTCCGGCGACGCCTCGTCCGGCGCCGCCGCCCCCGAGGTCCCGGCCCCGCCCTCGTCCCCGTCCGCGCCCGCCGGGGGCCCCTACGGCCCGTACGGCGTGCCGTCGATGCGGAAGACGGCGGGCAGGGACGGTACGGAGAAGGCCGACGGCGGCAAGGGCGGCGGCAGGGGCGGCGGCGGGGGCGCGGGAAAGAAGGACGACTGGTGGGACCGGGACGAGCGCCGCGACGGTCACCTCAGGGCCGGTGACGAACTCACGGGCCTGCCCGGTATGACCGGCGGCGTCTTCATCCCCTTCGACGACGAGGATCTGGACGACGACGGTGACACCCGGGCCAGGGTCAGGCCCGGGGCGCCGCGTGCGCCGGTCGAGGAAGAGGCCGAGGAGGAGGCCGCGTACGAGGAGGAGGTCGCCGCCCGTCCGCGCCGCCGCTGGCTGCCGCGCCGCCGCGCCGCCCGTACCGTCACCTGGGGCAGCCCGCTGCTCCTGCTCGCCGCCGCCCTTCTCGTCGCGGGCGCCGTCATCGGCTCCTGGATTCCCCTCGGCCTCGGCTGGCTCGCCGGTTATCTCTCCCGTCAACTCACCCGACGCCAGGCCAAATTCGGCATCCTCGGGATTCCCGGGGCCGCCGCCCTCGGGCTCGTCGTCTGGGTCTGGGGGCGCGACACCGGCAAATGGGGCGATCCCATCGCCCAGGGGCAGATGGGCCACGCCTTCCAGGACGCCTATCCCTTCGCGGTCCGCGTCGCCGCCGTTGGCTCCGCCCTCTACCTGATCCTCCGCGCCCGCCGCCGCGCCTAGGGCTCCGCCCCGGTACGCCCCCCTCGCGAAGGCGGGTTCTCCCCGGGGCGGGGGGCCGCTCTTTTAGGGGCGCTGCCCAGGCGGTCCCTTTCCGCTGGGCGGCGGGCCGATCTTTTAGGGGCGCGGGGAACTGCGCGCTCAGCCACGATGCTCCCGCAGGTCACCACCGGCCCCAGAGGGGCAGATCGGTTGTCGTCGGGCCACCGGCCCGGTGGGGGCTGGTCGCGCAGTTCCTCCCCCAGCTACCGCTGGGAGGTGCCCCCAGCGCCCCTTCGGGGGCACGATCCGCCGTGCGGACAGCGCGCCGCCGCGACGGCTGGTCGCGCAGTTCCCCGCGCCCCCTACGGGGACGAAAATCGGGTTGACCCGGCGGGGGAGAATGGAGGGCGTGACCAGCGACCTCAGCCCCGTACCGCCCCGGCCCACCCTCACGGTGGGCTTCGACCTCGACATGACCCTCATCGACTCCCGCCCGGGGATCAAGGCCGTGTACGACCGGCTCTCGGCGGAAACCGGCGTGTGGATCGACTCGGAGCTGGCGGTCACGCGGCTGGGCCCGCCGCTGGACGACGAGCTGGCGAACTGGTTCCCCGCGGAGCGCGTGGCCGAGATCGGCGATCTGTACCGGGCGCTGTATCCGGACCACGCCATCGCGCCGACGCCCGCGATGCGCGGTGCGGCGGAGGCGGTCGCGGCGGTGCGGGCGGGCGGCGGGCGGCCGGTGGTGGTGACGGCGAAGTACGGGCCCAACGCGGAACTGCACCTGGCGCACGTCGGGATCGAGGCCGAGGTGCGCGGCTGGCTGTGGGCGGAGCAGAAGGCGCAGGCGCTGATCGAGTACGGCGCGAGCGTGTACGTCGGCGACCACGTCGGGGACGTGCGCGGCGCGCGGAAGGCGGGCGCGCTGTCGGTGGCGGTGGCCACGGGCCCGTGCGACGCGGCGGAACTGCGGGCGGCCGGAGCCGATGTCGTCCTGGACGATCTCACCGAATTTCCGGCCTGGTTCGCGGCCCACACGTCCGCGGCTGCCTGAGCGCACCGGGGACGGCGCAAGCCGCCGCCGGCTTCGGCGGGAGAGCCCGGCGGCCGGTTCAGGAACCGGCCGCGCCCCGCTCCCGTGAGGTCTGCCGCTGCGCGAGGGCGGACCGCAGCAGCCCGCACAGCGCCACCGCCATACCCACGCCCATCAGCATGGACACGAAATACGCGGGCGTCGGCAGCGTATGCGTGCCAAGCAACAGCGGCGCGACGGTGACGAGAGTGCCGACCGCGCCCACGAGGAAGACGATCGCGCCGACACGGACCAGGAGGTCACCGGCGCCCATGGTTTGTTTGCTCACCGGACAAGGGTAGATCCGTTCAGGGGGCGGTCGAACGGCCGGGGAACGGGACCTTGGCGTCTTGTCACACAGCACCAGGCCATTAGCCTTGGTGCCAGCGGGTCTCCGATGGACCCGCTGAAGTCTTATTCAGAGTCGTTTCGAGCAATGAGGACGAGGTCGGACGTGCCTACCGGCAAAGTCAAGTGGTTCAACAGCGAGAAGGGCTTCGGCTTTCTCTCCCGCGATGACGGCGGCGACGTCTTCGTGCACTCGTCGGTGCTGCCTGACGGAGTCGCTGCGCTCAAGCCCGGCCAGCGCGTGGAATTCGGCGTCGTCGCAGGACAGCGCGGTGATCAGGCGCTTTCGGTGACACTTCTGGATCCCGCTCCCTCGGTGGCGGCGGCACAACGCCGTAAACCCGATGAGCTGCTGCCGATCGTCCAGGACCTCACCACGCTGCTCGAAGACGTCGCGCGTTCCCTCCAGCGCGGCCGGTATCCCGACAAGGCGCACGGACACAAGATCGCTTCCGTACTGCGCGTTGTCGCCGATCAGCTCGACGTATGAGTCCGCTATGACGTAGGGAAGTCGACCGTTTTTAGCGCCGCTTTGCCGGAAGCCCGCCTTCCGGTAAAGCGGCGAAGTGCCGAAGTACGCAAGTGCCGAAGTGCGCAAGTGCGCAACGGGCACGGTGAATTCCGGCCACCCGACGAAAATCTCGGTCAGAATGCGAGCGCGTCGGGGGCGAGCGGCGGCACCAGTCCCTCGGCAGCGGCCCGCGTCAACAGTCCGCGTACGGCGGCGTATCCGTCCTCGCCGAGATCGGCGGTGAACTCGTTGACGTACAGCCCGATGTGCTGGTCCGCGACCGCGGGGTCCATCTCCTGCGAGTTCTCCAGCACGTAGTCGCGCGACGGCTCCGGGTCGTCCCACGCCATCCGCACCGACGTACGGGCCGATTCGGCGAGCGCGTGCAGCCGCTCCTTGCCGAGCGAGCGCTTGGCGATGATCGCGCCCAGCGGGATCGGCAGCCCGGTCGTCGCCTCCCAGTGCTCACCCATGTCCGCGAGCTTGTGCAGGCCGTAGTTCCGGTACGTGAAGCGCGCCTCGTGGATCACCAGACCGGCGTCCACCCGGCCGTCCCGTACCGCGGGCATGATCTCGTGGAACGGCAGCACCACGATCGCCCCGACCCCGCCCGGCACCTCGGTCGCCGCCCAGAGCCGGAACAGCAGATACGCCGTCGACCGCTCGCTGGGCACCGCGACCGTCTTGCCCGCCAGGTCCGCGCCCGGCTCCCGGGTCAGCACCAGCGGCCCGCAGCCGCGCCCCAGCGCCCCGCCGCACGGCAGCAGCGCGTACTCGTCCAGCACCCACGGCAGCACCGCGTACGACACCTTCAGCACGTCGAACTCGCCGCGCTCGGCCATCCCGTTGGTGATGTCGATGTCCGCGAAGGTCACGTCGAGCGGCGGCGCCTGCGGCACCAGGCCGTGCGCCCACGCGTGGAAGACGAAGGTGTCGTTGGGACAGGGGGAGTACGCGATCCGCAGCGCGGCGTCGTGCGGCGCCCCGGCCGGGCCCGTGTTCGCGGTGTCAGTCGTCATGTGTGGCTTCAACCTCCAAGGCGGCCGGGAGCTTCCCGAACGCCACCGTCAGGGCCGCCAGCGCGTCGCCGATCCGCCACGCCTCGCGGTCACGGGGGCCGACGGCGTTCGACACCGCGCGGATCTCCAGCATCGGCACGTCGTGCGCCGCGGCGGCCTCCGCCACCCCGAAGCCCTCCATCGCCTCCGCGACGGCGCCCGGGTGACGGCCGCTCAGCTCCGCGGCCCGCTCCCCGCTGCCGGTGACCGTGCTCACGGTCAGCAGCGGGCCGTACGCCGCGCCCAGCGCCCGCGCCACGCCCCGGCTCAGCCGCGCGGGCGGCCGGTGCTCAGAGGTGCCGAAACCCAGCTCCACGACCGGTACGAAGCCCTCGTCGGTCTGCGCGCCCAGGTCCGCCGCCACGACCGTCTCCGCGACCGTCACATGGCCGACGGGCGCGACCGGCGCGAAACCGCCCGCGATCCCGGCGCAGACCACCAGGCCGTACGGAGCGCCCGCCGCCTCGGCCAGCGCCAGCGCGGTCGCGGTGCCCGCCGCCGCTGCCGCCGGACCCACACCGGCGGCGATCACGTCCGCCGTCACGGCGGTGGGCGGTGGCGCCGCGCTCAGCCCTGCCTCGACGGCCGCGCGTTCGGCGTCCACCGCGGTCACGACGAGGAGCCTGCCGTAAGGCGCGGGCGCGGGACCGGGTTCCGGGCCGGGCGCGGGACCGGCGGCGCGGTCGGGTGTCACTTGCCGCGGACGAGCTTGATCTTCCAGATGCCGTACGTCTTGCGGCCCGTCAGGTCGCCGGACTCCACGATGTTCAAGGTGACTTCCTTGACCTGCGTGGACTGGCCGGTCTGCTGGTCCTGCACGGTGAACAGGGTGCCGCTGTCGAGCGTCCAGTACGTCTGGTTCTTGAGCAGTTCCTGCGTGACGAGCTGGGTGCCGTTGGCGAGCAGCCAGCCCTTCTTCGCCAGCTTCGGGTCGACGCCGATGCGTACCTGGTCGCCCAGGCCGACCGTGAGGTGGTGCTTGGGGGCGGCCGTCAGACACGCCTCGAAGATCGCCTGGGGGAGCAGCTTGCCGTGGGCGTAGCACTTGTCCACGGCTTCCGCGGTCACGGACCGGGTGCCCACGGTCACGGTTGCCAGGGGGGTCGGCTTGTCGCAGGCGGTCAGGGCGACGAGCCCGAGGGAGACGGCACCGATGGTGGTGGCAGCGCGGCGAATGCTCATGGCAGGAGGCTACCGGGCTGTTGCCCCCAGGCTGCGCGGGGGTGGGACGTGTCCCGCGACGGCCCGGCGATCACCGCCGCCGTACACCCGTACCGGTTACGGCCGGACCCCCGCCGCGTACGCCAGGGCCCCTACCGCGTACGGCCGGTGTCCTTACGCCACCCGTGCCGACGCCGTGTTGCCGCCGCGCCGCGCCGAGCCGAACAGGCCGCGTACCGACACCACGAACGCCACCAGCACCAGACAGGCCGCGACCGACATGCCGAGCTGGCCGTTGAGCGGGAGCACTATGCCCAGGCCGCCGCCGACCACCCAGGAGAGCTGGAGGGCGGTCTCGGAGCGGGCGAAGGCGGAGGTGCGTACCAACTCCGGCACGTCGCGCTGGATCAGCGCGTCCAGCGACAGCTTCGCCAGGGCCTGCGAGATGCCCGCGACGGCCGCCGCGGCGGCGACGGTGACCAGGCCGTACCAGGTGGCCGCGGCGATCGTTGCCGTCAGCGAGCAGATCAGGACGCTGCCGATGATGATCTCGGGGCCGCGCGCCTTCAGCCACGCGCCGAGCGCCGTGCCCAGCGCGTTGCCCGCGCCGGCGGAGACGACCACGACGCCCAGGGAGGTCGCCGCGGTGAGGCCGCCCAGCGGATGCTCGCGCAGCATGAACGCCAGGAACATCGTCAGGAAGCCGGACAGCGAGCGCAGCCCCGCGTTGCCCTGGAGGGCGTGCAGCACCGAGGAGCCGACGCCCAGCAGGCTCGGCCGCTTGCCCGGAATCCCCGACGGCTCCGGCGGCGCCTCCTCGTCGGCCGACAGCCGGACCTTGCCCTCGCCGCGCGAGGAGTCGACCTTCGAGGGCAGCGACATCGACAGCAGCGCGCCGACGATGAAGATCACGAAGGCGCCGTAGAGCGGCCACTGCGGGCCGAAGGCGTGCAGCCCCGCGCCGACCGGCGCGGCGATGGCCGTCGCGAGCAGACCCGCCAGCGTCACCCGTGAATTGGCCTTCACGAGTGTCGTTCTGTCCGGCAGAAGCCGTGGCACCACCGCGCTCCGCACCACGCCGTACGCCTTCGACGCCACCAGGACGCCCAGCGCCATCGGATACAGGCCGAGGCCCGCGGTGCTGATCACCCCGGCCATCGTCCAGGCCAGCACGCCGCGCGCCATCATCGCCATCGCTATGGCCGCCCGGCGGCCGTGCTGGAGCCGGTCGAGCAGCGGACCGATCACCGGGGCCAGGAGCGCGAACGGCGCCATCGTCACGAGCAGGTAGAGCGCGACCCGGCCGCGGGCCTGTCCGGTCGGGACCGAGAAGAACACCGAACTCGCGAGCGCGATCGTGATCAACATGTCGCCCGCCGAGTTCACGGCGTGCAGTTCGATCAGCTTCGCCAGCCCCGACTCGCCCGCGCCGCCCGCGTGTGTCGTACGCCTGATACGACGGCGCAAGGCACCGCCGGACCGCCCCACGCCGTTAGCGAGGGCGCGTCCGGCCCTGCGCACGGGCCCTGGGCCCGCAGTCACCGTTCGTGCCACGACAGCAATCCTGCCCCAATCGGAAGACCACGCACCCCCTCCTTTGCGCACGTGGTGCGCACAGGTAGCGTGCGATCGCGCAGAATGGGTGACAACAGGTGCGCCCGAAGACGCTCGGGCAGGGCCACGAAGGCAGAAAACCAAGGCGTCGAAGCGGTCCGCAGGTCCGCTCCGCCCCGGTTTTCCGCGTCGGGTCCGTCGCGTCGCGGCGCACACGTGAGACGGCGTAGAGAGAGAAACGATTTCTGTGAGTGCTGCGATGCGAAGCCGTACCCCTGACCGCCTGTGCGCCGAGGCGGTCGATGTCGCGCTGGCTGTGACGGAGGAGGCGGCGGGGCCGCAGTCCGTCGGCGAGCACCTCGGCGTCGTCGCCGAGGGGGACCGCGTCGTCACCCACTACTTCGCCTGTAAAGAGCCCGCCTACCGCGGCTGGCGCTGGGCCACCACCCTCACGCGGGCCTCCCGCGCCAAGGTCGTGACCATCGACGAGACGGTGCTGCTGCCGGGCGACGACGCGATTCTCGCGCCCGAATGGGTGCCGTGGAGCGAGCGGCTGCGGCCCGGCGACATGGGCCCCGGCGACCTGCTGCCCACCGAGGCCGACGACCTGCGCCTGGAGCCGGGGTGGACCGGCGAGGACGACGAGCGCTTCCCGGGCTTCCCCGACGGGTCGGCCGACGCCCCGGACGGCTCCGCGGGTCCCGAGAGCGCCGCGGACTCCTCCGACGCCGACTTCGTGGTGCCCACGCCCGCGACGATCACCGCGGTCGCCGCCGAGATCGGCATGGGACGGCCGCGGGTGCTCTCCCGCTACGGTCTGCACGCCGCCGCCGACCGCTGGGAGGAGCAGTTCGGCGCCAAGACGCCCATGGCCCAGGCCGCGCCCGCCAACTGCGTGAGCTGCGGCTTCCTCGTCGCGATCAAGGGCTCCCTCAGCCAGGCGTTCGGGATCTGCGCCAACGAGTTCTCGCCCGCCGACGGCCGCCTGGTCTCCCTGTCCTACGGCTGCGGCGGCCACTCCGAGGCCGCCGTGATGCCCAAGACCCCCACCCCGCCGCCGATGGTCCTGGACGACATGGAGGAGACCGAGCAGGTCTCCCTGCACCCCGGCCGCGTGTCCCCGGCGGACGACGACGCCGCCGGGGCGGACGGGCCGGGCGGCTCGTAGCCGCGGTACCCCCGGCCGGTGGGCCGGGGGCGGCGGTGAACCCCGTGCGGGCGACCGCGCCGCGCGGGCGCGGCGCCATTGGCGGTACGGTCGCCCCGACAGGGGCCCGGCCGCGGGCCGCAGCAACAACCGGAGGGCCACGTGAGCCGCGCAGGGACCCGACCGACGGTCGTCACGGAAGCCACCAGCGACCCCTTCGGCACCGCCGCGCTCCGCGCGGGCGTGACCACCGCCTGGTCCGCGTCGGCCGCCCGCTTCCGTGAGGACGCGAACGCCGAGGAGGACCTGGCCCTCGGCGGCTACCGCGACCGCCTCGTCGTGGAACTGGCCCAGAACGCCGCCGACGCGGCGGTACGGGCCGGTGTCCCCGGCCGCCTGCGGCTGACCCTCCACGGGGCCGGTGAGGGCGATGACGACCCCGCCCTGCTGGCCGCCGCCAACACCGGCGCGCCGCTCGACGCCGCCGCCGTCGAATCGCTGTCCACGCTCCGCGCCTCCGCCAAGCGCGACGACGGCCCGGCCGCCGTCGGCCGCTTCGGCGTCGGCTTCGCGGCGGTGCTGGCCGTCAGCGACGAACCGGCCGTGGTCGGCCGCACCGGCGGCGTCCGCTGGTCGCTGGCCGAGGCCCGCGCGCTGGCCGCCGAAGTCCCCGGCCTGACCGATGAGTTGCGGCGCCGCGACGGCCATGTCCCGCTGCTGCGCCTGCCGTTCCCCGCGGAGGGCCGCGCGCCCGACACGTACGACACCGTCGTGCTGCTGCCGCTGCGCGACGGCGCCGCGGGCGACCTCGCGGCCCGGCTGCTGGCGGCCGTGGACGACGCGCTGCTGCTCGCGCTGCCGGGCCTGTCCGAGGTCGTGGTGGAAACCCCGGACGGGGTACGGACCCTGACCCGCCGTCAGACCGACGACGGCGACGTGGTCATCGAGGACAGCGACCGCGACGGCGCCGCCCGCTGGCGGGTGTCGTCCGCCTCCGGCGCCCTCACCCCCGACCTGCTGGCCGACCGCCCGGTCGAGGAACGGCTGCGCCCCGTCTGGTCGGTGACCTGGGCGGTCCCCGTGGACGAGGAGGGCGCCCCGGCCGCGCCCCGCACCGCGCCCGTCGTCCACGCGCCCACGCCCACCGACGAACCGCTCGGCCTGCCCGCGCTGCTGCTCGCCTCCTTCCCGCTCGACCCGACCCGCCGCCACGCCGCCCTCGGCCCGCTCACCGACTTCCTGCTGGCCCGCGCCGCCGAGTCGTACGTGGCGCTGCTGGCCGGCTGGCGGCCGGTCGGCACCGGCGTGGTCGACCTGGTGCCGGGACCGCTGGGCAAGGGCGAACTCGACGCCGAGCTGCGCCGCAGAATCCTCGCCGAGCTGCCCCGTACCGCCTTCCTGCCGCGCGCCGCCGAGCCGCGCCCCGACGACCCCGAGGCGGCGCAGAAGGCCGCGGACGACGGCTCCTGGGACGGCGGCGGCCCGCTGGCCGGTGAGGCGCCCGCGCTGCGCCCGGTCGAGGCCGAGGTCGTGGAGGGCGCCACCGCGCAAGCCGTACGCGTCCTGGCCGAGGTGCTGCCGACGCTGGTCCCCTCCACGCTCGAACGGCGGCCCGCGCTGCGCCAGTTGGGCGTCGCCCGGCTGACCCTCGCCGACGCCGTGGACCGCCTCGCGGGCACCGAACGCCCCGCGGGCTGGTGGTGGCGCCTGTACGACGCGCTGGCCGGAACCGACGCCGACGTCCTCAGCGGCCTCCCGGTGCCGCTCGCCGACGGCCGTACGGTCGTCGGCCCGCGCCAGGTGCTGCTGCCGGTGCCGGGGGAGGGGGACGACGGCGACACGGGCGCGGTGGACCCCGCCGCGCTGGCCCGCCTCGGCCTGCGCGTCGCCCACGCCGACGCCGTGCACCCGCTGCTCGAAAAGCTCGGCGCGTCCCCCGCCACCCCGCGCGCCGTCCTGACCACCCCTCAGGTCAGGGCCGCCGTAGCCGCCTCGCTGGACGACGAGGGCGCCGCCTGGGACGACGAGAACGCCCTGGACGCCGAGGAGTTGGCCGACACCGTCCTCGCTCTGGCCCGCGCGGCGGGGCTCGCGCCCGGCGAGGAGCCGTGGCTCGCCGCCCTCGCGCTGCCCGACGAGGAGGGCGAACTCGCCCCGGCCGGCGAGCTGGTCTTCCCCGGCAGCGCCCTGGAATCCGTCCTGCGCGAGGGCGAACTGGCCGCCGTGGACGCCGAGTTGGCCGAGCGCTGGGGCGAACAGCCGCTCGCCGCGGTCGGGGTGCTCGCCACCTTCGCGCTGGTCCGCGCCGCCGACGTCGTCCTCGACCCCGACGACCTCGAACCGCGCGACAGCGACTGGGCCGAGCCCGACGACATCGGCCTGCTCGACGCCGTCGACGTGTGGTGCGAGGACGTCCTGGACCGCCTCCCCGAGACCGACGTGCCGCCGGTCGCCACCGAGGTGATCGGCGTCCGCGACCTCGACCTGGTGGACGACGACGCCTGGCCGCAGGCGCTGGCGCTGCTCTCCCGCCCCCCGCTGCGCGACGCGATCACCGCGCCCGTACGCGTCCTGCTCCCCGACGGCACCACCGACTCCGTACGCCCCTACGCCGCCTGGTGGCTCCGCGACCACCCCGTGCTCGACGGCCGCCGCCCGGTCGGCCTGCGCGCGGCGGGCGGCGACCCGCTGCTCGCCGGGCTCTACGACGAGGCCGCCACCGGCACGGCCGTCGACGAGCAGGTGCTGCGGGCGCTGGGCGTCCGCACCTCCGTACGCGCGCTGCTGGACGAACCGGGAGGGGCCGCCGAACTCCTCGCGCGGCTGGCCGACCCCGAGCGGCGGGTCACCCCCGCCCAGCTCCACCACCTCTACGCGGCGCTGGCCGAACTCGACCCCGAGCAGGTCACGCTCCCCGACGACCTGCGGGCCGTCGTGGACGGCGTGCCCCGCGTGGTCGACGCCGCCGACGCGTTGGTCGCCGACGCCCCCGACCTGCTGCCGCTCGCCGCGGGCCGCGCCCTGCTGCCCGTGCCGCCGCGGCTGGCCGCGGACCTCGCCGACCTCTTCCAGGTCCGCCGCCTCAGCGACGCCGTCGAGGCCCGTGTCGTCTCCGAGGGCGAGATCCACGACGTGCTGCCCGCCGTCCACGACCTGCTCCCCGGCGCCCCCGCCACGTACATCGAGCACGAGGAACTGCTCGTCACCGGGGACGTCGAACTCTCCTGGCGCTACGTCGACGGCACCCTGCACGCCTCCACGGTCGAGGGCGTGGCCGCGGGCCTGGCGTGGGCCACGGCCCACTGGCACCGCCGCTTCGAACTGGCCGCACTCCTCGAAGACCCCACCCGTACCGAGGAGTTGGCCATGGACCGCTGGTTCGACTGACGGACCCTCAGGCGTGGGGGTTCACGCCGTGTCGCGCCTGCGCACCCACCCCCACACCACTTCGAGCACCAGTCCGCCCGCCACCGCGATACCGACGGCCGTCCACGGCATCTGCGCGCCCACCAGCTTCAGCGCGAAGAAGGACTGGAGCCACGGGACGACCAGCACGATCAGGAAGCCGACGCCCATCGCCAGCACCAGCGCGATCCGCCACCAGGTATAGGGCCTGGCCACGATCGCCAGCACCCACACCTCCAGCAGGAACAGCGTGAGCGTGGCCGCGCTGGTCTCGGCGTCCAGCGCCCCGCTGCCGGAGTAGTGGTGCCGGGCCAGCAGGTACGACAGCATCGCCGCGAGCCCGCAGATGATCCCCGCGGGGGTCGAGTACCGCATGACCCGCCGGACGAAATGCGGCTTGGCCCGCTCCTTGTTGGGCGCGAGCGCCAGGAAGAAGGCGGGCACGCCGATGGTGAGCGTGGACAGCAGCGTGAGGTGCCGCGGCAGGAAGGGGTACGGCACCTGCCAGCACACCACGAGCACCGCGAGCAGCACGGAGTAGACCGTCTTGGTGAGGAACAGCGTGGCGACCCGGGTGATGTTGCCGATCACCCGCCGGCCCTCGGCGACCACCGAAGGCAGCGTCGCGAAGCTGTTGTTGAGCAGCACGATCTGCGCGACCGCGCGGGTGGCCTCGGAACCCGACCCCATGGACACGCCGATGTCGGCGTCCTTGAGGGCGAGTACGTCGTTGACGCCGTCGCCGGTCATCGCCACGTTGTGCCCGCGGGACTGGAGGGCGCCGACCATGTCCCGCTTCTGCTGCGGCGTGACCCGCCCGAAGACGGCGCCGTCCTCCAGCACTTGCGCCATCTCGTCCTGGTCGGTGGGCAGTTGGCGGGCGTCCACCGGGGCGTCCGCGCCCGGCAGCCCGAGCTTGCCGGCGACCGCGCCGACCGACACCGCGTTGTCGCCGGAGATGACCTTGGTCTGCACATTCTGCTCGGCGAAGTACCGCAGCGTGTCCCCGGCGTCGGGCCGCAGCCGCTGTTCGAGGACGACCAGCGCGTACGGGGTGACGGTCTCGGCCACCCGCGGGTCGTCGAGCGGGCGGTCGGTGCGGGCCAGCAGCAGCACCCGCAGGCCCTCGTTGTTGAGCTGGTCGATCTCGGCGAGCGAGCCGTGGCCGGTGGGCAGCAGCACGTCGGGCGCGCCGAGCAGCCACGTACTGCTGGTGCCGTCGGGCTCGTTGAAGGCGGCGCCGCTGTACTTGCGGGCCGAGCTGAAGGGCAGCGCCTCGGTGCAGCGCCAACCGCCGTCCGCGGCGGTGTCCTTGGCGGCGCTGTCGTCCTGGTCGCCGTCCTGGGAGCCGCCGTTGGAGCCGTCCTTCGAAGCGCTGCCGCCCGGCCGGGGGTAGGCGTCGATGATGGCCTGGAGGCTGGCGTTGGGGCGCGGGTCGGAGGCGCCGAGCGCGGACAGGACGCGGGCGACGTAGTCGCGGTCCGCGCCGTCCAGCGGGCGCAGGTCCGAGACGTCCATGCCGCCCTCGGTGAGGGTGCCGGTCTTGTCCAGGCAGACGATGTCCACCCGTGCCAGGCCCTCGATCGCGGGCAGTTCCTGGACCAGGCACTGCTTGCGGCCCAGCCGGATCACGCCGATCGCGAAGGCCACCGAGGTCAGCAGCACCAGACCCTCCGGCACCATCGGCACGATGCCGCCGACCGTACGGCGGACGGCCTCGCTGCCGTCGTGGCTCTCCACCGTGAACTGGCTGATGATCAGGCCGACCGCGGTCGGCACCATCATCCACATCACGTACTTGAGGATCTGGCTGATGCCGTTGCGCAGCTCGGAGTTGACCAGCGTGAAGCGGGACGCCTCGTCGGCGAGCTGCGCCGCGTACGCCTCCCGGCCGACCTTGGTGGCGGTGAAGGCACCGCCGCCCGCCACCACGAAGCTGCCGGACATCGCCTGGTCCCCGGCGTGCTTGAGCACGGGGTCGGCCTCACCGGTCAGCAGCGACTCGTCGATCTCCAGGCCGTCGGCCTCCTCGATGACGCCGTCCACGACGACCTTGTCACCGGGGCCCAACTCGATGAGGTCGCCGAGGACGATCTCCGAGGTGTGGATCTCGGCCGACGCACCGTCACGGCGCACCGAGGGCTTGGACTCGCCGATCACGGCGAGGCTGTCCAGGGTCCGCTTGGCGCGCAGCTCCTGGATGATGCCGATCGCGGTGTTGGCGACGATCACGAAGCCGAAGAGGCCGTCCTGGATCGGACCGACCACCAAAATGATCAGAAAAAGGAAGCCGATGATCGCGTTGAACCGGGTGAAGACATTCGCCCGGACGATCTCGGAAGTTGAGCGGGAGGAGCGTACCGGTACGTCATTGACCTCGCCGCGCGCGACGCGTTCCGCGACCTCGCCGCCGGTCAGTCCCGGTTTCCGGGTGACGACCTCCGTGTCCGTGCGTTCCGTCATGGGTCCGACGGTACGTGGCGCCCGGCGCTTCTACCCGGCGGAGGTCCCTTCCTGACCGCGCGCCGCGGCGGCGCGACGGATCGCGGCCCGCCGCGCGGTGACGTATTTCAGGCCGATCAGCCCGAGCCCCGCACCCGCCAGACAGGTCCAGATCAGCCACGTATGGCCGTGATCCGCGTACCAGCCGTAGAAGGGGAGCTGCACGACGAACAGCACGGCCCAGATGATCGTGCCGACTGTGACAGTGGCCACATCGTTGGCCTCCAGCGGCTCTGGGGCCTCGCGCAGGGGGGTCCGGTTGCTGCTCATGCGCCCATCGTAAGGGGGCCGGTCGCGGTGCCCGCGAGGTGGTGGCGGCCCTGCGGTTCAAGGATCTACGCGCGCAGATGGCGTTTGACAAGTTGTTTATTCATACTGAAGCAGCCACGCGCTGGCCGAATTTGTTCGTATGATCATCCAAGCTGAGTACCTTGAGGACCCGTATGCCGCCCGCCGCCCCCGGCCTTGACCGCTATTTCCGGATCTCCGAGCGCGGGTCCAGCGTCCCGAGGGAGATTCGCGGCGGTCTCGCCACGTTCTTCGCGATGGCGTACATCATCGTGCTCAACCCGATCATCCTCGGCTCCGCCGTGGACAAGTACGGCCACCACCTGGTCGGCGGCCAGCTCGTCACCGCGACCGTGATCACCGCCGCCTTCACCACCCTGCTGATGGGCGTGGTCGGCAATGTGCCGATCGCGCTCGCCGCCGGGCTCGGCGTGAACACCGTCGTCGCCCTCCAGCTCGCGCCCAAGATGAGCTGGCCGGACGCGATGGGCATGGTCGTGCTCGCCGGTTTCGCGATCATGATCATGGTCGCCACCGGGCTGCGGGAGCGCGTGATGAGCGCGGTGCCGCTCGGCCTGCGCAAGGGCATCGCGATCGGCATCGGCCTGTTCATCATGCTGATCGGCCTGGTCGACTCCGGCTTCGTCACCCGTATCCCGGACGCCGCTCACACCACCGTGCCGCTCCAGCTCGGCTCCGACGGCCACCTCAACGGCTGGCCCGTGCTGATCTTCATCCTCGGCACGCTGCTCACCCTGGCGCTGATCATCCGCAAGGTCGCGGGCGCGATCCTGATCTCCATCGTCGCGATGACGGTCCTCGCGGTGATCGTGGACGCCGTCGCCGACATCCCCGCGGCCAACTGGGGCCTCACCGTTCCCAAGTGGCCCGGCAATCCGGTCGCCAGCCCCGACTTCGGCCTCATCGGCAAGGTGAGCCTCTTCGGCGGCTTCCACCAGGTCGGCATCCTGACCGGCGTGCTCTTCGTCTTCACCGTGCTGCTGTCCTGCTTCTTCGACGCGATGGGCACCATCCTCGGCGTCAGCGACGAGGCGGATCTGCTGGACGAGAAGGGCGACCTGCCCGGCATCAACAAGGTGCTGATGATCGACGGCATCGCCACCGCCGTCGGCGGCGCCTCCTCCTCGTCCGCCAACACCTGCTTCGTGGAGTCCACGGCGGGCGTCGGCGAGGGCGCCAGGACCGGTCTCGCCAGCATCGTGACCGGCCTGATGTTCGTGCTCGCGCTGTTCTTCACACCGCTGGCCACCATGGTCCCGGCCCAGGCGGCCACGCCCGCCCTGGTCGCGGTCGGCTTCCTGATCCTGGCGGGCTCGGTCCGGGAGATCGACTGGAGCGACTTCACCATCGCGGTGCCGGCGTTCCTGACCATGGTGATGATGCCGTTCACGTACTCGATCACCAACGGCATCGGCATCGGCTTCCTGAGCTTCTGCCTGCTGCGGCTGGCCGCCGGCCGCGGGCGCGAGGTGCCGGTCGCGCTCTACGCCGTGGCCGCGGTCTTCGCCTTCTACTACCTGATGCCCGCGCTCGGCCTGCTCTGAGCCGGTGCCTGAGGGGTGGGGGCGGGTCCGCTCAGCGGCCCGTCCTGCCCGTAGAACCGCTCGGTCTCGTCGACGGCCGTCTTGAACCGTTCGTCGAAGTCGTCACGGATGAGCGCCTGGACCACATAGTCCTGGGCGCTCATTCCGCGTTTGGCGGCATGGTCGCGGATCCGGTCCCACAGGTCTGCGTCTATGCGGAGGCTGAGCACTCTCGATGCCATACGCCCAAAGGTCCCCGGACGGGGGGCCGCCGCGGGGGACTTTCGGCGGCCATCTCACCCGTATGGGTGAGATAAGGGCACATGAGGGTTGAGTGGGGTCCCGCTTGGCCAAGTTTTACTTAGATTAGCTAATGAGCTAACCTAATGAACGTGACCGAACTGTCCGAGGACGACCGCGCCGCGGTGAATTCGCTGCGCTCCGCCGTGATGCGCCTCTCCCGCCGACTGCGCCACCAGCGTGTCGACGAGACGCTCAGCCCGACCGAGATGGCGGTGCTGGGCACCCTGGCCCGCTGCGGGTCCGCCACCCCTGGCGAACTGGCCCGCAGGGAACACGTGCAGCCGCCGTCGATGACCCGCATCGTGGCGATGCTCGAGGCCAAGGGGCTGGTCCGCCGGGAACCCCACCCCGACGACCGGCGCCAGGTCGTGGTGAGCCAGACCGAGCAGGCCGAGGCGATCCTCGCCGACGCCCGCGACACGCGGAACGCCTGGCTGGCCCGGCTCACCGAGGGGCTGACCGACGAGGAGCGCGCGGTGCTCCGCGAGGCGGCTCCCGTCCTGGAGAAGCTCGCTCACCTGTGACCGGTAGGACGTCGTACGACGCGCGTGAACCGTATGACCGTATGACCAGCACGAAGCGTGTGACCTGCACGAACCGTATGACCGTATGACCTGCGCGAACCGTATGACCAGCACGACCAGCACGACCAGCACGAACCGCACGACCGTATGCACCGCACGAGCTGTATGACCCGTACGACACCTGTGCCGCGCGAGCCATCGGACAGCATGACCGACCACCTGTTGAAGGGGAGGCGAGACCCGATTGAGTTCGGCAGCCGGACCAGGCACCGCAACCGAACCTGACCGACCCGCGGACGGCAGGACGAGCACCTTCAGCTCGCTCAAGGTCCGCAACTACCGGCTTTTCGCGACCGGCGCCGTGGTGTCCAACACCGGCACCTGGATGTCGCGGATCGCCCAGGACTGGCTGGTGCTCAGCATCACCGGCTCGTCCTTCGCGGTGGGCATCACCACCGCGCTGCAATTCCTGCCGATGCTGCTCTTCGGCCTCTGGGGCGGCGTCATCGCCGACCGTTACCCCAAGCGGCAGATCCTGATCCTCACCCAGGCCGTACTCGGCCTCCTGGGACTCCTGCTGGCCGCCCTCACCCTCAGCGGTGTCGTCCAGGTCTGGCACGTCTACACGATCGCCTTCCTGCTCGGCATGGTCACCGTGATCGACAACCCCGCGCGGCAGACCTTCGTCATGGAGATGGTCGGCCCGAGCCATGTGCGCAACGCGGTCTCGCTCAACTCCGCGAACTTCCAGTCCGCGCGCCTGATCGGCCCCGCCGTCGCCGGTGTGATGATCACGGCCGTCGGCAGCGGCTGGGCCTTCCTCTTCAACGGCCTGTCCTTCATGGCCCCGCTCGTCGGCCTGCTGCTGATGCGCACCTCCGAGCTGCACCGGGTCGACCGCGTGCCCCGCGGCAAGGGCCAGCTCCGCGAGGGCCTGCGCTACGTGGCGGGCAAGCCGGACCTCATCTGGCCGATCGTCCTGGTCGGCTTCATCGGCACCTTCGGCTTCAACTTCCCGATCTGGCTCTCCGCCTTCGTCAACCAGGTCTTCCACAGCGGCGCCAGCACCTACGGCCTGCTCAACACCCTGATGGCGGCCGGTTCCCTGCTCGGCGCGCTGCTCGCCGCCCGCCGCACCCGTACCCGGCTGCGCATGCTGGTCGCCGCGGCCTGCGTCTTCGGGCTGCTGGAGGCCGCCGCGGCCGTGGCGCCCGCCTTCTGGATCTTCGCCGTCCTGCTGGTCCCGATCGGCATCTTCGGCCTGACCTTCAACACGACGGCCAACGCCACCGTCCAGCTCGCCACCGAACCCGTCATGCGCGGCCGGGTGATGAGCCTGTACATGATGGTCTTCGTCGGCGGCACCCCGATCGGCGGTCCGGTGATGGGCTGGGTGACCGACACCTACGGCGCCCGCGTCGGCTTCCTGTCCGGCGGCCTGATCTCCGCGGCGGCCGCGGTGGCCGTCGCCATCGTCCTGGCGCGGATCGGGGGCCTCCGGCCCTGTCTGAACCTGCGTCGCGGCAGGACCAAGGGCCGGCCCCTGCTCTCCTTCGTGCCTCGCGAGCCGGTCACCGGCGATGTGGACGCCGAGGACGCGCCGGAGGCGGCGGGGGAGGGCGCTCCGGCGCCCGGCCCGGACGCGAAGACGCCGACGCCTCAGGGCCAGGCGCGGGACCGGTCCCAGGCCCAGGCTCAGACCCGGTCCCAAGCCCAGGCTCAGTCCCAGGCGCGGCCTCAGACCCAGCCTCAGGACGACGAGTCGGCGCCCCGGCTCACCCCGGCCGTATGAGCCCGCGCGGGCTCACGGGACCGGTGCGGGCGGCTGCCCAGGCGCGGGACCGGTCCCAGGCTCAGTCCCGGACCCGGTCCCAGGCGCGGCCCGTATGAGCCCGCGCGGGCTCACGGGACCGGTGTGGGCAGCGGCCCCCGCCGGGTCGGTTCCGGCACGGCCGGTTCCGTCCCGGTCGGTTCGGGCACGGCTGGTTACGGCACGCCTGCTTATGGCATGGCTCGCTCCGGCCCGGTCGGTTCGGGCACGCCTGCTTATGGCATGCCTCGCTCCGGCCCGGCGCGTTCCGGGCCGCCCGGTCACGGCTCGCTGGGCCACGGCTCGCCCGGTCCCGGTACGGCCGGTGCCGTGAGGCTCTTCGTCGCGCTGCTGCCGCCACCGTCCGTCGCCGACGAACTGGCCGACGCGGTCGGCCCGTTGAGGCGTCTGCCCGACGCCTCGGCGCTGCGCTGGACCGCCCGGGAGAGCTGGCACTTCACCCTCGCCTTCCTCGGCGAGGTGGCCGACCCCGTCAGACCTGAGCTGGCGGAACGCCTCGGCCGGGCCGCCGCCCGTCACGAACCCTGCGCACTGCGGCTGTCCGGCGGCGGCCGGTTCGGCGACCGCGCGCTGTGGGCGGGCGCCGACGGCGACCTGACCGGTCTCGCCGCGCTGGCCGGCTCCGTACGGGACGCGGCCCGGCGGGCGGGCGCGCCACCCGACGCGGAGCACGCCTTCCGGCCCCACCTCACCCTGGCCCGCGCCCAGCGCGGCCACGCGGTGAGCCTGCGGCCCTTCGCCGACGCCCTCACCGCCCTCCACGGGGCGGCCTGGAGCGCCGACACCCTCCACCTGGTCAGCAGCGCCCTGCCGCGCTCCGGGGTCCCCGGCGAGCAGCCCCGCTACACGACGCAGGAGTCCTGGCCGCTGGGGCGCCCGGCGGCCCACCGGCCGGAGGGGTGACCGGGGCCGGTTAACCTCGGGGTGTGGACCCCAAGACCCGTACTCGTGTGATGACCGCCGCCTTCGTCCTGATGCTCGTGGTGGTGGTCGTCGCCGCCGCGCTGGGCTGACCCGCGGCGGCACCCCGGACTGTCCGTCCACACCACCCGGCTGCGCGGGCCGCCCGGCCATCTGGCCGTCCGGGCCGGATCACGGCTCGGCGGGCACGGCCGCCGCGGCTGTTCCGAGCGCCGCGCCCGCCGTACCCGCCGTGTTCCTCCGGGCTCCGCCGTGTTCCTCAGGGTTCCTCTGGGTTCCCTCGGTGCCGGGACCTACCAGGCGAAGGCTTCCGGGGAGGGCCCAGGACCGGGGAAGATCTCGTCGAGCGCCGCCAGGAACTCCTCCGAGAGCTCCAGCTCCAGCGCGCGCAGCGCCGAGTCGAGCTGGTCCTGCGTGCGCGGGCCGACGATCGGACCGGTCACACCCGGACGGGTGAGGAGCCAGGCGAGACCGACGTCACCGGGCTGGAGGCCGTGCTTGTCGCACAGGTCCTCGTACGCCTGGACCTGGTCGCGCAGCTTGCCGTCCTGGAGCGCCTTCGCGGTGTGCCCGCTGGTGGAACGCGCGCCGCCGCCCTCGCGCTGCTTGCGCAGCGCGCCGCCGAGCAGACCGCCGTTCAGCGGCGACCAGGGGATCACGCCGAGGCCGTAGTGCCGCGCCGCCGGGATGACCTCCATCTCCGCCCGCCGCTCCGCCAGGTTGTACAGGCACTGCTCGGTGATCAGACCGAGCGAACCGCGCCGCGCCGCCGCCTCGTTGGCCTGCGCGATGTGCCAGCCCGCGAAGTTGCTCGACCCGGCGTAGAGGATCTTGCCCTGCTGGATCAGGACGTCGATCGCCTGCCAGATCTCCTCCCACGGAGTGTCCCGGTCGACGTGGTGGAACTGGTAGACGTCGATGTAGTCGGTGTTCAGCCGCTTGAGGCTGGCCTCGACGGCGCGCCGGATGTTGAGCGCGCTGAGCTTGTCGTGGTTCGGCCAGGGCTCGTCGGCGGTGCCCATGTAGCCGTTCACCTTGGTGGCCAGCACCGTCTTGTCGCGGCGGTCGCCGCCCTTGGCGAACCAGGTGCCGATGATCTTCTCGGTGCGGCCCTTGTTCTCACCCCAGCCGTAGACGTTGGCGGTGTCAAAGTAGTTGACGCCCGCCGCGAGGGCCGCGTCCATGATCGAGTGGCTGTCCGCCTCATCCGTCTCCGGGCCGAAGTTCATCGTGCCGAGAACCAGACGGCTGACCTTGAGGCCGGTACGTCCGAGCTGTGTGTACTCCATGGCGTTCAGCCAAGCTCTTGGAGTGCGCTCGAATCAAGGGGCAATCCGGGGGGCACCCGCGGCGTCGTCCGCCGTTCGGCCCGCGGTCCTGGCGCCGTTCGGCTCAGTACTCGTTGTAGGGCGCCCCGATGTCCCACGCCTGGTACATCGCGTCCGCGAAAGCCGCCGCCAGTTTGTGCTCGCCCGCCGCGTTGGGATGGGTGCCGTCGTAGGTGTGGAGCAGGATGTCGTACCCCTCGGGGCGGGAGGCCAGCAGCAGCGGCGAGGCGGGCGAGTCGTGCTCGGCGACCGCCTTCGCCATGCGGGTGTTCAGCTCCGCGCACTGGTCCGCGAAGCCCGGATCCAGATCGGCCCTGGTGTTGGGGATGACCGGCAGCAGCACCATCCGCAGCGCGGGGCCCGCCGCGCGGGCCGCCGCGATGAACCGCTCCACATTGCGCGCGGTCTGCTCGGCGTCCGTGTAGAAGCCGAGGTCGATCAGGCCGAGCGATATCAGCAGCACGTCCGGGCGGTGCTCCCGTACGGCGTCGCCGATCATCGGCACCATGTGGTGCCAGCCCTCGCCCCAGCCCGCCAGATGCCGCCTGGCCCGCTCCGGGAACAACGGGTCGGCGTAGTCGGAGGAGACGGCCGCGCCGGCCGCCGTGTCGTACAGCGTGGTGCGCGGCCCCACCACAGTGAACGGCTCGCCCAGCTCGTTCAGGTGCTGCCACATGCGGTAGCGCCACGTGTAGTCGCCCGCGGCGCCCACGGTCATGGAGTCGCCGACGAATAGGTAACGCATGCCGGGCATCATCCCCGACCGCCCGCCGACCAGGGACACTGGGGTGCATGCGTGCGTATCTCCTGACGGCCGCCGCGTGCGCCGCCGTGGCCCTGGCCTGCGGCACCGCCGTACCCGCCGTCGCCGACAGCGGCCCCTCGGTCGCCTTCTCCCTCAGCGACCCGCGGATCACCGAGTCCAGCGGCCTGGCCGCCAGCCGCCTCCACCCCGGCGTGTACTGGACGCACAACGACAGCGACGACGGCCCGTACGTCTACGCCGTCGACTCGGCCACCGGCAAGACCGTGGCCAGGGTGACCATGCGCGGCATCCACGCGCGGGACGTGGAGGCGATCTCCCTGGGCCCCGACGGCGACCTCTACGTGGGCGACATCGGCGACAACCTGGGCGGCACCTGGCCCGAGGTCTGGATCTACCGCTTCCCCGAGCCGAAGCAGCTCGGCGACCGCACCGTCGACGTCACCCGCTACACCGTCCGTTACGACGCGGGACCCCGTAACGCCGAGGCCCTGATGGTGCATCCGAAGACGGGCCGGGTGTACATCGCCAGCAAGAATCAGGACGGCGGGGCGCTTTACGCCGGTCCGGCCGAGCTCAGCGCGGGCGGCGTCAACACCTTCCACCGCATAGCCGACGTCCCCTGGGTGACCGACGGCGCCTTCTCGCCCGACGGCACCCGCCTGGTGCTGCGCGGCTACCTCGGGGCGACCGGCTACCGCTGGGCCGACGGGGCCCCGCACAAGATCGGCAGCCTCGACGTCCCCATGCAACGGCAGGGCGAGTCCGTCACCTTCACCACCGACGGCCGGAATCTGATGTTCGGCAGCGAGGGCAAGAACAGCGACGTGTGGCGCGCGCCGCTCAGCGGCGACGAGCTGCCCGACAGCGTGGCCGCCTCGGCGAGCGCGTCGGCGGACGACCACAAGGGCGCCCAGACCTCTTCCGCGGCCTCTCCCGGGGCCTCACCGGGCACGGCCAAGGACACCGGCACCACGAGCACCGGCAGCAGGGTCGTGGGCATCGGGGTGCTCGCCGTGATCGGCGCCATCGGCGTGGGCGCCCGCAAGTTGCTGCGCCGCAATCGGGAACGCCACCGCGACTGACGCCGACTGGGCGCGGCGGTATGGGCGTAGGGGCGGTACGGGCGCACGGGCGTAGGGGCGGTACGAGCGGGCCGACAATACGACGGTATGCCGCGACCCCGGCCGTCCTGCCTGGCCGGGGTCGCGGTTGCCGTATGTGTGGCAGCGGTCAGAGCTGCCCGATGACGTAGTCGATGCAGGCGGTCAGCGCCTCGACGTCGGCCGGGTCGACGGCCGTGAACATCGCGACCCGGAGCTGGTTGCGGCCCAGCTTGCGGTACGGCTCGGTGTCCACGATCCCGTTGGCCCGCAGCACCTTCGCGACGGCCGCCGCGTCGACGCCGTCCTCGAAGTCGATGGTGCCGATGACCTGCGAGCGCTGCGCGGGGTCCGCCACGAACGGCGTCGCGAAGGAGGACTTCTCCGCCCAGCCGTACAGCCGCGACGCGGAGTCGGCGGTGCGCTTGACCGCCCACTCCAGACCGCCCTGGCCGTTGATCCACTCGAGCTGCTCCTTGAGCAGGAAGAGCGTCGACAGCGCCGGGGTGTTGTACGTCTGGTTCTTCACCGAGTTGTCGATCGCCGTCGGCAGGTCGAAGAACGCCGGGATGTGCCGCCCGGACGCGGCGACCGAGGCCGCCCGCTCCAGCGCGGCGGGGGAGAAGGCGGCGACCCACAGGCCGCCGTCTGCCGCGAAGTTCTTCTGCGGCGCGAAGTAGTAGACGTCCGTCTCAGTGATGTCGACGGGCAGACCGCCCGCGCCCGAGGTGGCGTCCACCAGGACCAGGGCCCCGGCGTCCGCGCCCGCGACCCGGCGCAGCGGCGCCGCGACACCCGTGGACGTCTCATTGTGCGTGAAGG
Organism: Streptomyces sp. NPDC093221; assembly: GCF_044753885.1. Lineage (NCBI taxonomy): Bacteria > Bacillati > Actinomycetota > Actinomycetes > Kitasatosporales > Streptomycetaceae > Streptomyces > Streptomyces sp. NPDC093221. The sequence goes on from NZ_JBIVOA010000001.1 coordinate 978,600, forward strand.
CGTATACGTCGACGCCCGCCTCGGCGACCGGCTCCGGGTGCGTACCCGGCTCCGACTTCACGATCGTCGGCTCCTGGAGCCACGGCGCGAGCTGCGCCGCCTTCGCGAACTTCGACGAGAACTCGCCGAAGGACAGGTGCTGCGACTTGCTGTCGATCAGCCCGTGCGTGGCGATGTCCCAGAACGCGGTCGAGCCGCCGTTCCCGAGCACCACCTCGTAGCCGTCGGGCAGCGAGAAGAGCTCCTTGACTCCCTGGCGGACCTGGCCCACCAGGTTCTTCACCGGCGCCTGCCGGTGGGAGGTACCGAGCAGGGACGTCCCGGTCGCGGCCAGCGCTTCGAGCGCTTCCGTCCGCACCTTGGAGGGGCCCGCCCCGAATCGTCCGTCGGCGGGCTTGATGTCAGCGGGAATCTCGATATCGGCCACGGTCGCAGCGTAGTCCGTCACGGGCGTGTTTCCGGGAGCGTTCCATCGGGTGAGACGGTGTCACACAGGGTGTGCGCCCCGGCCGGCCGGGCACCTGGCCCCACGTCGCGCACCGGCGCGCGAAACGGCGAAGGGGCGCGCGAGGACCGGCCCGACGGCCCTCCCGCGCCCTGCGCCGAAATGCGCCGCGGTTCAGTGCGCGATGCTCGCGAAACCCTCGATGTCCCGCGGTCCGCGGACACCGGGCCCCACGTAGCGCGCCGAGGGCCTGACAAGGCGGCCGGTACGTTTCTGCTCCAGGATGTGCGCGGACCAGCCGGCCGTACGGGCGCAGGTGAACATCGAGGTGAACATGTGCGCCGGGACCTCCGCGAAGTCCAGCATGATCGCCGCCCAGAACTCGACGTTCGTGGCGAGCACCCGGTCGGGGCGGCGGGCGTGCAGCTCGGCGAGCGCCGCCTTCTCCAGCGCCTCGGCGACCTCGTAGCGCGGCGCGCCCAGCTCGCGCGCCGTACGCCGCAGCACGCGCGCCCGCGGGTCCTCGGCGCGGTAGACGCGGTGGCCGAAGCCCATCAGGCGCTCACCCTTGTCGAGGGCGGCCTTCACGTACGCCTCCGCGTCCCCGGTCCGCTCGATCTCCTCGATCATGCCGAGGACGCGGGACGGCGCGCCGCCGTGCAGCGGGCCCGACATGGCGCCGACCGCGCCGGACAGCGCGGCGGCGACGTCCGCGCCGGTCGAGGCGATGACCCGGGCGGTGAAGGTGGAGGCGTTCATGCCGTGCTCGGCCGCCGACGTCCAGTACGCGTCCACCGCCGCGACGTGCTTGGGGTCGGGCTCGCCGCGCCAGCGGATCATGAACCGCTCGGCGATGGAGTGCGCCTTGTCGATCTCCTTCTGCGGCACCATGGGCAGCCCCTGGCCGCGCGCGGACTGGGCGACGTACGACAGCGCCATCACCGCGGCGCGCGCCAGGTCGTCGCGCGCCTCCGCCTCGTCGATGTCCAGCAGCGGCCTGAGACCCCACACCGGGGCGAGCATGGCGAGCGCGGACTGCACGTCCACCCGGATGTCGCCGGAGTGCACCGGGATGGGGAAGGGCTCGGCGGGCGGCAGACCGGGGTTGAACTTCCCGTCGACCAGCAGGCCCCACACGTTCCCGAAGGACACATGGCCGACCAGGTCCTCGATGTCGACACCGCGATAACGCAGCGAACCGCCTTCCTTGTCGGGCTCGGCGATCTCCGTTTCGAACGCGATGACTCCCTCGAGTCCGGGTACGAAGTCGGACATGAGGCGGCTCCTCTTGATGATCACGACAGTGCGGTGGTGCGGCAGTGCCTGATGAATGAGATGACGACGGTGCCCGGGGGTGTGCGGGCGGGAGTGTGCCGGACGGGCCGACCCCACGGTCATGCCCCGCCCGAGGGGCTGTCACCCTGCTCCATCCGGATCAGCCTGGACCGTCCCACGATCCGCCGGACAGGACCTGGCCCCGGCCGGTCATTCTCCTTGCTGCCGGACGCGCCGGACAGCGTGAGTTCCGGCACATTCGCGGACGTCGGCGCCGGGACCCGCCGTCCTGCAAGATGTGCCCGTGCGACAACCACATGAAGAGCGCCAGGTGCGGCCCCTCCCGGCCGCGGACCCGGCGGCGATGCGCGAGCAGTACCGGGCCGCGGGACTGACCGAGCCGGAGCTGGCGTCCGACCCCTACGAGCAGTTCGCCCGCTGGTTCGCCGACGCCGTACGGGCACGGGACGACGGCGCGCTCGCCGAACCCAACGCCATGGTGGTGTCCACGGCCGACGCCGACGGCGTACCCAGCTCCCGTACGGTCCTGCTCAAGGGCTACGACCAGCGCGGGTTCGTTTTCTTCAGCAATTACGCGTCGCGCAAGGGCCGCGAGCTGGCCGCCAACCCGCACCTGGCGCTGCTCTTCCCCTGGCATCCGATCGCCCGCCAGGTGATCGTCGGGGGCTCGGCGGCGCGCGTGCCGCGGGACGAGACGGCGGCGTATTTCCGCAGCCGCCCGTACGGTTCGCGGATCGGCGCCTGGGCGAGCGAGCAGTCGGCCGTGGTGGCCTCGCGCGAGGTGCTGGAGGCGCGCTACGCGGAGCTGTGCGCGCGCTGGCCGGAAGGGACGGACGTGCCCGTACCGCCGTTCTGGGGCGGCTTCAGGGTCGAGCCGCGCACCGTCGAATTCTGGCAGGGCCGGGAGAACCGGCTGCACGATCGGCTGCGCTATACGCGCGGTGCGGACGGCGGATGGGGAATCGAGCGCCTGGCGCCGTAAAACGCGGGTGCCGGAACGCCGGTGCTGGAGCGTGGGTCCCGGAAGGCCGGTCCTTGAGGGCCGGTCCTGGAGCGCTGGTTCCGGAGCGCTGGTCCTGCTGGAACGCGAACGACCCGCGGGCTGCTCCCCGGAGCCAGGAGGCTCCGGGCACCGGCCGGACAAGTCCGACGAGCCCGCGGGTCGGGTGAACTGCGTGGGATTGGCGCGCTTCGCGCACGCCCAGTGCGCGGAGCTAGCCCGCAGCCACCTCACGTGTCCGAGTGCACTTCATGCGTCAGACCACCTCCCTTCGTGTGTCCCGCAACAGTAAGAAGTCGGCCGGAACCGCACAACCTATTTATGGAAATCTCGTGTGACGCAGCCCACACCAGAGTTCAATGTTGCGACGTGCAGCCTTTCGACGCGCAATCAAAGCCGCTCGATGACGGCGGCAGTGGCGACAACAGCGGTGGCGAAGTCCACGGGAGCCAGGGGGGTGGCGACGGCATTGCCCCGGACGGGGCCCATGACGGGCACGAGGGCGACGAGCACTTGCTCGCCGCGCTCCTCGACGGCATGGAAGCGGGCCTGTGCGCCTTCGACCGCCATGGCGTGATCACCCACTGGAACTCCGAAGCCGTCCGCATCCTGGGCTGGACCGCGCAGGACGCGATCGGGCGGCACGGATTCGCCGGCTGGGCGGCGCGTACGGCCGACGCCCGCGAGACCGAGGAACGCCTGCTCGGCGCCATGGACGGCCCCGGCCGCCAGGTGCACGAATTCGCGCTCGTCACCAAGGACGGCCGCCGGGTGCTCGTCCGCACCCAGTCGGCGGCCGTGCAGGGCGCCGACGGGCAGCCGAGCGGCGTCTATTGCGCCTTCTCCGAGGTGCACGCGCAGATCGACCTGGAACGGTCGATCGCTCTCAGCGAAGTGCTCTTCACCGACGCCTCATGGGGTGTGGTACTGATCGACGCCGATCTGCGCCCCGCCGTGGTCAACGCGCACGCCGCCCGCCTGCTGCGCACCGGCCGCGACTCGCTGCTCGGCAGGCCGCTGGGCGACCTGCTCGCCCAGGGCGTCGAGGAGCTGGAGAACGTACTCCAGCACGTGCTCTCCGAGGGCGCGCCGCCCGCCACCACCGACTTGTGGGTGACCGTGCGCGGCGACGAGACCGGCGGGCGCTACTGCTGGCGCAGCGGATTCGTCCGCCTCGGTTCGCCGCTGGGCGAGGAACCCGTACCGCTGGGCGTGGGCTGGCTCTTCCTGGACATCACCCGGCAGAAGGCGCTGGAGAAGGACGGGGCCCAGGTGCGGTTCCGCTACCAGCAGCTCCACCGCGCCGACCGCGCCGCCGCCGAGTGCGAGAGCGCCCTTGAGGCCGCGACCTTGCAGCTCGACTTCGCACTGGCCGGATTCGCCGACCACGCCCTGGTCGACATCACCGACGACGCGGGCCGCCTGATCCGGATCGCGGCGACCCCGGCGGGCGAGCCCGGTCCCGCCGACGCCACCGAGGACAACTCCATCCCGGTCGGCTACGACGTCGCCCACCCCGTCCTCCAGGCGCTGGAGCGGATCGGCACCGTACGCGCCAGCTTCGGCGCGCTGACGGCGGACGAACCGGCGACCGGTGAACGGATCGACGAGTGGGCGGCGGCCAGGCGCTGGCCCTCCGGGACCGTGCACGGGCTGGCCACGGTGCTGCGCAGCAGGGGCCGTACGGTCGGCGCGCTCACCTTCCTGCGCGGCTCGGGCCGCAGGCTCTTCGACCGGGCGGACGCGGCGTACGCGGAGGACGTCGCGGCGCGGGTCGCCATGGCGCTGGACCTGGCGGGGCTGACGGGGGACCGCTGAGCGCCGACGCCCCGCGCGGGGCGTCGGCGCCCGGTGGACGAAGGCCGGTGCGGGCGCGGCCCGTCGCCGGTCAGTGCCGGAAGAAGATCCGCTCCCGGTACTCCTCGAAGATCCGGCCGTTCCAGTCGTGGCCGCCGTCCACGTTGCCCGAGCGCAGCATGGGCGGGGTGACGCCGCGGGCGGCGAGCCCGGTGGCGGCGGTCGCGACGACGGCCTGCATCAGGGCGCTGATGACGACCGTGGAGGCGGGGGCGAAGGGCGCGGGGATGGCGTCGTCGGTCAGCTCCGCGTCGCCGACCGCGATCTTGGAGTCGAGGACGATGTCGCAGTGGTCCTTGAGGAAGGTGCCCGAGGCGTGCCGGGAACGCGTCTCCTTGGCGTACGCGACCGAGGTGACGCCGATCACGGTGAGGCCCAGGGCGCGGGCGTTCTGCGCCATCTCGACCGGCAGCGCGTTGCGCCCGGACAGGGAGATCACGAACAGGACGTCGCCCGGCCGTACGGGGCTGGTGTCCAGGACGGCGCCCGCGAGGCCGTCGACTCGCTCCAGGGCGCTGCCCAAGGTGGCGGGCATCACGTCCACGCCGACGACGCCGGGAACAGCCAGTAGATTGATGAGGGCGAGGCCGCCCGCCCGGTAGACCACGTCCTGGGCGGGCAGCGAGGAGTGGCCGGCACCGAAGACGAAGACCCGCCCGTCCGCGGCGATGGCGTCGGCGACGGCGTCCGCGGCGGCCTGGATGCCGGCGGCCTCCTCGTCCCTGATCCGGTGCAGAAGGGTGATCGCGGCGTCGAAGTATCGGTCGGCCAGGGACTCGCGAGGCTCACTCATGCGGATCACCGTGCGGCCCCCGCGAGCCGGTGTCAAGAAAGGGCGACGACCGGATCGGGGACCGTTGTCGGCGCTATGGGTCAGAATTGGTTGAGGGCCACGCACGAACAAACGAGGGGCGCGCATGTCCGGATTGATCGACACGACGGAGATGTATCTCCGCACCATCCTGGAGCTGGAGGAGGAGGGTGTGGTCCCCATGCGCGCCCGAATCGCCGAGCGGCTCGACCAGAGCGGCCCGACGGTCTCCCAGACGGTGGCGCGGATGGAGCGCGACGGGCTGCTGCACGTCGCCAACGACCGGCATCTGGAGCTGACCGACGAGGGGCGCCGCACCGCCACCCGCGTGATGCGCAAGCACCGCATCGCCGAGTGCCTGCTGGTCGATGTGATCGGCCTGGAGTGGGAGCAGGTGCACGCGGAGGCGTGCCGCTGGGAGCACGTGATGAGCGAGGCGGTGGAGCGGCGCGTGCTCGAACTGCTGCGCCACCCGACCGAGTCGCCGTACGGGAACCCGATTCCCGGACTCGAGGAGCTGGGCGAGAAGGGCGAGGCCGATCCGTTCCTGGAGGACGGCATGGTCAGTCTCAACGAGCTGCAGCCGGGCGCCGCCGGGGCGAGCGTCGTGGTGCGCAGGATCGGTGAGCCGATCCAGACCGACGCGCAGGTGATGTACACGCTGCGGCGGGCCGGTGTGCAGCCGGGCGCCGTGGTCAGCGTCACGTCGTCGGCGGGCGGAGTGCTCGTCGGCAGCGGCGGCGAGGCGGCCGAACTGGACGCCGAGATCGCCTCGCACGTCTTCGTGGCCAAGCGGTAGACCCACGGCTTCGTGCCTTCCTGAAGGGTGAGGGCCCCGGCGCCGTCGAACGGCGTCGGGGCCCCTCCTCCCCTTGTCCCTCCCCTTGGGACCCCCTCGAAGGACCCGGGACCCCGAGCCTCCCGAGTGCCTCCCGCGGCCCGCTTCCCCTGCGCGCCGCGCCCCGCAGAAGTCCTCCCCTCGGCCTGAGCCGCCAATCCTTGAGCGTTGTCACTCGAAAGAGCGGTGTTGGGCGCGTGACGAGCTTGTTCGAATAAAAGTTCGATAGCGTGGGGGTTCTGGACGAGCCGGCCGCGAGCGTGCGGCCGGACGGACGAGATCGACGGAAGGGGGTGGGGCACATGGCCGGCCACGCGACGCGGCAGGCGGCTCGGCACACGACGCGGCATACGACCCGGCGCACCGAGGTGATCGGGGCCGACGGGGCCCGGCTCGCAGCCTGGGATTACGCGGCCGAGGTGGATTCCGGTGCCGGTTCCGCTTCCCGTTCCGCTGGTGACTCCCCTTCCCGCTCCGGAGCCGGTCCCGGGCCCGGTCCCGAATCCGGTGCCCGGCGTCCCGGCGTGCTCCTCCTGCACGGCCTGCTCGGCCGCGCCTCGCACTGGGCGCCGACCGCTCGCCGTCTCTCCTCGCGCTACCGGGCCGTCGCCCTCGACCAGCGCGGCCACGGACGCAGCGCGAAGCCGGAGGGCCCGTACACCCCGGAGGCGTACGTGGCGGACGCCGTCGCCGCCGTCGAACAGCTCGACCTCGGCCCGGTCACCCTGGTCGGCCACTCCATGGGGGCGCTCACCGCCTGGCAGGTCGCCGCGAGCCGTCCCGACCTCGTGGCCGCGGTGGTCATCTGCGACATGCGCGCGGCGGCGCTCGGCGAGGCCGGGCAGCGCGAGTGGGAGGACTGGACGCGGTCCTGGCCGCTGCCCTTCGACACGCTCGCCGACGCGCGCCGCTGGTTCGGCGTGGAGGACCCGTGGGCCGATCCGCCGAATCCGGCCAGAGGTGACTTCTTCGCCGAGGTCATGGAGGAGCGGGGCGACGGCTGGCGCCCGCTCTACGCGCCCCGCCATCTGCTGCGCTCCCGCGACCCCTGGATACGTGACGCCCACTGGGACGAGCTGGCGCGGGTCGGCTGCCCCGCCCTCGTCGTCCGCGGTCTCGACGGCGAGCTGGGCCGCGCGGAGGCCCAGGAGATGGTCCGGGTGCTGCCCCGGGGCAGTTACGCGGAGATCCCGGACGCCGGTCACCTCGTCCCGTGGGACCAGCCCGACGCGTGGTGCGAGGCGGTCGAGGGCTTCCTGCGGGGCGCGCTGGCGGAGCCGCAGACGGCGGAGAGCCGCTGAGACCGGGGCGTACGGGGGGCGTTCGTCCGGCGGCGGGTCGCGGGTGCCGGTGGGGAGGCAGTGGTGGCCGCGGTGCCGCCCGGCCTCCCAGCCGGTGGGGCAGGCGTCGGCGGTCGGTCAGGCGGAGGCGCGGGAGCCGTAGTCGGGGGAGGCCAGCCGGCGCGGGTAGTAGCCGGGGTTCGGGCCCTCGGCGGGGCTGGCGGCGCCGGTCAGCCGGTAGCGCTCACCGACGGCGGTGGCGCGCACGATCGTGAGGACGAGCAGGAGGAAGGCGCCGCCGACGAAGCCGGAGAGGACCGGCGAGCCGTCCGTGCGATCGCCGAACGCGGGGGCGGCGATGCCGGAGGGGTCCTGCGTCACGGTGACGTGCTTGCCGACCGACGCCCGGTCGCAGCGGATCTCCCGGTCCACCATGGCGCCGCTGTCCAGCCGGACCCGGCACGACTCCCAGGACGTACGCAGCGTCGTGCGGTTCGTGTACTCGGTGATCACACCGGTGGACACCTCACCGCGCGCCGCGAACAGCGCGCTGGAGACGGCGTAACCACCGACGAACATGCAGAAGAGCAGAAGGAGGAAACCGCACATGACCTGACCGATGGAACCGTGCAGCCAGTACAGCGTCAGCACCATGGTGACCGAGGCGGTCACCACGATCAGGGCGACGCCCGCCACGGCGAAGGAGCCCGCGTAGGTGGCGTGCGACCAGCCGATCGCGACCGCGACGGTGGCGAGCACGGTGAACAGCAGGGTGACGGCGCAGCGTGCCCAGGCGGCGCCGCGGGTCGGGGAGCCGATCCGGCCCGCTTCCCACACGCGGGCGAATCCGGTGGGCGGTCCGGCCGCGAGTCCGGTGGGGGGTCCGGTGGGGGGTCCGGCCGCTTCCGGGTCCTGGGGCGTGCCGGGAAGCGGCGCCGTCATCGGTCGGCCTGCGGTGAGGTCGTGCCGGTGGCTGTGCCGGTGCCGGGGCCCGTGCCCGTGTCGGCGCCCGTGCTCGCGCCGGGGCCGGTCGGCGTCACGGTCTGGCCGTTCCCGTTTCTGTTCCCGCTTGCGGGTCCGTCCTCGGCCGCGGATGCCGTTGCGGTGCCGTCGCCGACGGTGCCGTCGTCGTCCGCGAAGCTGACGCTGCGCAGGATGGCCATCGTCAGCTCGCTGAACTCGCCCCAGTAGTTGACGGCCGCGGTGTCCAGGGTGAAGACCGCGGTGTAGGGGCCGGTGGGGAAGGGCACGTACACCTGCACCTGGCCCATCTGGAGCTTGACCTCTTCGCCGCTGGCGGTGAGTTCGGCGCCGATGACGTATTCGCGCAGGGTCACGCAGGAGACGGCGGGGCCGCAGGGCAGGTCGAGCCAGCGGGCGTCGTTGGTCTCCTCGCGGACCAGGATCTCCCGGATGCCGAGCGCGGCGACCTCGGGGGAGGGGTGGTCGGAGGCGATCGCGGCGACCGTGAAGGAGCAGTGGGCTATGCCCTCGTCGATGGAGAACAGGCCCATCGCGGAGTACGCGAGTCCCCGGTCGCCCATCGCCTCGCCGAGCGCCGCGTAGTACGGGGCGGCGGGCGTCCACAGGTCGTCGTTGCCCTCCGGGTACATCTCCCGTACGAACTCCTCGGCGAGCGCGGCGCGCTCCTCGGGGGTGGCCGCGATCGGCAGTCCGTGGAAGGACTCGGGGACGACGAAGGACAGCGGGGGGACGTCCGACATCTCGACGGCCTGGAGTTCGAGGCCGGTGTCGTCCGCCGCGGCTGTCGGGCCCGCCGCGGCGGGGGTTTCCGGGGTGGTGGCGTCCGGAGGGGGAGTCGTCATGGTGGTCTCGCCTAGAGGTTCTGGACGGCAGAGGTCGTCAAGGGGAGTCGGGGCGTCGGGCGTCGGGGCCTTGGACAGCGGGGCGTTGGACGGCTGGGCGTCGGGCGGTGGGGCGTCGGGCGGTGGGGCTTCGGACGGCGGCCGAGGACCGTCGGGGTCAGAGGTCGCCGGGCTGCGGGCGGGCCGGTTCGCCGGACTCGCCCATGATGACGGAGTGGGTCTCGAACAGCCCCTTGCCGACCTTCGCCGGGACCTGGGATTCGACGAGGACGGCGCCGCTGGCCAGCCGGAAGGCGCGCGGCGGCTGCGCCGCAGCGGGCAGTTCGCCGACGAAACGGGCCAGCCGCTCGCGCTGTCCCGCGGTCAGTTCGGACTCGGGCAGCGGCTTGCGCCGCTCGGCCAGCACCCCGGCGAATTTGTCGGCCGCTCCGGTGGACAGCCGTACCCACGACCCGTCGGTGAAGGTGACGCGCACATCGTGCCCGCCCTCGCTGAACGCCAACTGCTCGGCGCCGCCCACCGACTCGCGGGGCGTCTCCCACAGGACGGTGGCGGACGCCGTGAGGTCGGGCCCGACGCCCAGCAGCAGGAAGCGGCGTTCGGTGACGACCGCGTCCACGCGGGTGCGCTCCGCGCTGCGCGCGGGGTCCAACTGCCACGGCACGGTACGCGCGACGGTCCCCGGCGCGGCCCACATCACCGGGAAGTCCTCGGACTCGTTCGCCGGGTCCTGCGGCGCCGACCGCGACGCCCCGCCGACCTGCACCGAGTTGCCGCCGGTCACCGCCTCGACGGCGACATGCAGCGCGGTCACGATGCCGCCGAGCAGCCCGCCGCCGACCCGGTCGACCTTCTGCGTCGTCTTGGAGTGCAGGGTGTACTCCGGCCCGGCGGGCCAGCCCGGCAGCTCCGCCTGGATGTCGCGCCGCTCGGTGTCCCGGAACCACCGCGAGCCCGCCACCGGATGCGCGTAACCGGTGGCGAAACGGATCGGCGTACGTACCAGCGTGGATTCGTCCTGATCCGGGAACCAGTCCATCGTCGTGCGCCTTTCGGTCGGCTCTGAGCGGAGTCGCTGTGCTGAGTCGCTGTGCGGGTCACTGTGCGGGTTCGCTGTCGACGTCGCCGTGGAGTCCTCGTGCGGCGGCCGTGCGGATACGACCGTACGCGGTCGCCGGTCGGCGCCGGTCGTCAGTTGGCGGTGGCCGCCCGGTCGAAGCGGTCGCCGAGGTGGACGGCCTCGCCGATGTGCTGCGGGATCGAGTAGAGCTTCGGCGCGAGCTTGAGCCCCACGTCGATGGAGCGGCCCACGTTGCCCATCGCGTCGATCGCCACCCGGCCGCCGGTGACCATCTTGATGCCCTTCGTACCGATCAACTGGCCACCGTGGTAAAGCTGCTCGGAAACCGTCTGCATACGATTGATGATCTTGCCGTCGGAGATGACCTGCCCGGCGGTCTTGAGGCCGCCGAACTCCAGCGTGACGTTCTTGAACAGCTTTATCTGCTTGCCGCCGGCGATGAAATCGCCCGCTTTGCCGACGAAGTTCCGGCTGATGGTGGTGACTCCGCGGAATCCCTCGCCGAGTTCGGCGGCGCGGGTGGCGGCGATGGCTCCGTCGGCGACCTTGGCGCCCTTGGCGAAGGCGCCGATTCCGGGTATCGCGCCCAGCGCGTCGAAGCCGATGCTGATCCAGCTCACGTCGGCGCCCGCGGCCATGGCGATCAGGTGGGTGATCAGCGCGGCGGCGCTGGTGACGACGGCCGCGGCGGCGAAGATCGCGCCCAGCGGCTCGAAGGGCGCGGTGATGATGGCCAGTACGCCGAGGAGGCCGCTGAGGTCGCTGAGCAGGTCGCCGATGAGTTTGATCATGTCGGCGTGGTCCTTGACCCACTGGATCGTGTCGTTCCAGGCGTCCTCGATGCCGTGCACCATGCGGCTGAACAGGCCCGGCTTGTCCGGGGCGATGTCACCGGCCTTGTCCAGGTCGTGGCTGATCGCGTTGGCGGCGCTGGTGAAACGGTTGTGCAGCTCTTCCGCGCGGTGGCGCACGCCGTCCAGCGCGTTGTTCGCGTCGGTGACGGCCTGCTGCTTCTTCTTCGCGTCGGCCGCGGCAGCCGGGTCCGGGTCGGGGGACGCCTGAGGCTGCGGGTGCGGAACGCTGTTGTCCGTGGGGATGCCCGCCGCGGTCTTCGCGTGGTCGAGCGTGCCCTGCTTGCTGGCGGCCTCCCGCTCCAGCGTGTCGGCCTCCGCCTGGAAGCCGTGGAGCTGCTCGGCCCAACGGCCCAGCGCGCTGGACGCGCGGCCGAAGGAGTCGTGCGCCTTCTTGATCAACGGGGTGACATCGCTGTCGATGTGAGAAATGAAGGCCCTGGCGGCCTCGCCCTTCCAGTAACCGCAGTCGAGCCGGCCCAGTTCGGAGACCGTGGTGCTCAACTCGGTGTGCACATCACCGATCTGCCGGGCCAGTGAGCGGGTGCGCTCGACGTCCCCGGGCGTGGGGTCGAAGCCCAGATGCGGAAAGCTGCGCGTCACGCCCGTCACTTCCCGCCGGTCTTGAGGGAGTTGGCGAGTTGCAGGTCGGCGTCGTCGAAGGTCTTGCCGATCTGGTCGATCATGTGGACCGCGGTGTCGGCGTGCTGGCCGATCTGCTTGATGCCGTAGTGCCAGTCGTCGGCGAAGTCGTGGACGTCGTCTATCAGCTTGGGCGCGCCGACCGACTCGCCGTTGGCATTGCCCATCGCCCGGCTCACCGTGTCCATTCGGTCCGCAATGGTGGAGAACGTCTTTCGCAAGTCCCCCATCACCGTCCCGTTGATCTGCAAGTCCCCCATGGAAAATCAACCCTTTCTCGGCATTACGTAAGATTCCGCGGGCCGCGTGCGGATCTCAGGGCCCCTACTCTATTAGGCGTATGCGGGCCGTCGATGGCCCACTGGTCACGGTCCTGTGGCAGTCGCGTGTGTGCGCGGATTCACCCACGCCTGCTTCGGGGACCTGCTGGTAGCTTGCCGACGCCGGGTCCAGACAGCGACATGGGGGAGTTCAGGTGCTTCGTCGTACGTCCACGGGAGCGGGAATCGCCGCGGTGGCGGTCGTCACCGCACTCGCTGTGAGCGGGTGCGGCAGTGGCGGCGGGAACGAGGCGAAGAAGGCGCCGCCCGCGAGCGCGAGCGCGTCCGCGACCGGCACTCCGGGCACGGCGGCGAGCATGTCGGCCGAGCCGGGCGCGTCGGGCAGTCCCACCGCCTCCTCCGTCGTCGGCGGCGACTCGACGCAGGGCGTCGAGGGCGTCTGGCTGGCGACGCAGGGCTCGACGAAGGTCCAACTCGTCCTCGGCAAGGGCAAGGCCGGGCTGACCAGCAGTCATCTGTGCGGCGGCACCTACACCGACCGCGGCGGCCTCGGCCTGACGCTGACCTGCATGGACGGCGACAAGGAACGCACCTCCGGCCGCGGCGAACTGACCGGTGACGGCAAGACCCTCACCGTGCGCTGGACCGGTGGCCCGACCGACACCTTCTCCCGCACGGGACTGCCGAGCAGCTGACCGGCGGCCCGTCAGGCCGCCGGTCCCCACGGCGGTCGCTCAGGTGGTCAGCGGCACCGTCACCGTCAGCGGCTCACCGTCGCCGAGGTGGAGCAGAGCCCGGCCCGGCGTGACCTGCCCGCCGACGCTGCTGCGGCTCAGCCGAGTACCGATCAGTTCACCGCTCATGGTCTGCTGCGGCGAGAGCAGCACACCGCGGCGCGCCTTCTTGGCGTCGACCTGCCAGCCGGAGAAGCCCGAGCAGATATCCTCCTCGCCGCCCGCGATGACCACGGCCCGGCCGTGGTCGGAACCGCGGGCGATGATCTCCTTCAGCACATCCTTGGCGTCACAGTCGCGCAGCAGCTCCGCGTCGTCGGCCATGACGACCGCCGGGCCGCCCTCGGCCTCCTCCAGCGCCTTGCCCAGGTCGTCGGCGGGTATGTCGCTGTCGGTGTACATCCGCAACACCCCTTCGGCGCCCGCCAGTTCACGCAGCGGAGACGGGCGGGGAGCCGCGACGACCAGCTTCACGCCCTGTTGCTGGTAGCTGCGCGCGAGGGTGAGCAGCAGCGTCGAGCGGCCCGACTTGCCGGGGCCGCCGATGACGAACGCGGGCAGGCCGTCGGACAGGTTCGGCCCGTAGCCGGTGAGTTCGTCGCCGCCGACGCCGACGAGCGCCCACAGCGGATTGCGCGCCGCGTCGGTGTCGCGCATCTCCCACGCGTCGGCGAACGACAGCCGCGAGGGCAGCACGTCCACCCGGAACGGTCGCCGCGCCCTGGGCAGTGCCGCGTCCCGCTCGGTGGCGGCGGCGCCGATCGCGGCCAGCGCCGCGGCCTGGCCCTGACCGGTGGAGTCGTCGGTGAGCAGCGCGACCTGCGTCTCGATGCCGGACTCCGCCCGGTACGCGCGGCCCGGCTGGATCTCGTCCGGCACCTTGCGCGGATTGACCGAGATCAGCGAGAAGTCCGAGCGGTCCGCGAGCCGGAAGGCGATCTTGTCCTCGGTGAGCGTGGAGATCCGGCCCGCCATCAGTGTGCGGTCACCGGTGATGATCAGGTGGATGCCGACCGAGGCGCCCTCCCGCAGGAACATGAACAGCTCGTCGCTGAGCGCCCCGTGGTCCAGCTCGCCGAGCGAGGGCGTCCAGCCCTCCCAGCGGTCGAGCAGGATCACGATGTGCGGCAGCCGCTCCTCCTCGGTGGTCACCGCCGCGCGCTGCTCGCCGATGTCCGCGAACCCGTCACCGGCCAGTAGCTCCTGACGGCGCGTCATCTCCGCCTTGAGCCGCCCGATCAGCCGGATCGCCCGCTCCGACTGCGCACGGCCCACGACCGCGCCGCAGTGCGGAAGCTTCGTCAGCGCGTTCAGCGCGCCGTTGCCGCAGTCGATGCCGTACAGGTGCAGATCCGCGGTGGAGTGCGTACGGGCCAGCGAGCCCGCGATCGTCCGCAGGAGCTGGGAGCGGCCGGAGCGCGGGGCACCCGCCGCCAACAGGTGGCCGAAGGTGTGGAAGTCGATGGCCACCGGGCGCCGGGCCTGGAGCGCGGGCAGGTCCTCGATGCCGTACGCGGCGGGCGGCAGCGCCCCCGCAGCGACCGGCGTCGGCAACTCGTCCAGCAGCAGACTGTCGGGCAGCGCGGGCAGCCACGGGCTGTGCTGCGGTGGGATCGCCATCCGCTCGTTGGCCTCGCAGATCGCCTCGACGAGCACCTTCAGGTCGGTGATCTCGTCCTCCTCGCCCTTGGCGCCCGCGGGGCGGCGGGGGGCCGAACGGCCGAGCTGCGACCAGTCGACGATGCCCACCCAGGGCGCCACCGTCACGTTCTCGACCGCGCCCGGCCGCCGTCCGCCGACCCGGCCGGACTGGAAGGGGACCAGCGAGGTCGCGCCGAGCCGCACATAGGCGCGGCCCGGAGTGGACTTGGAGATGTTGCCCGCGTCCGGGGCGTCGATGACGTCGGAGGACTCGCTGCCGTCGGTGACGCGCAGCGCTATCCGCAGGTTGGTGTTGGCCCGGATCTCCGGCGAGACGACACCGCTCGGCCGCTGCGTGGCGAGGATGAGGTGGATGCCCAGCGAACGGCCTCGCTGGGCGATGTTGACCAGACCGGTGACGAAGTCGGGCAGCTCACGGACCATCGAGGCGAACTCGTCGATCACGATCAGCAGCCGCGGCATCGGCTTCAGCTCGGGCTGGCGCCGCATCAGGTCGGTGTAGTCCTCGATGTCCTTGGCCCCGGCCTCGGCCAGGATGTGCTCGCGCCGCTTCAGCTCCGCGCCCAGCGACTCCAGCGCGCGCTCCACCAGGTGGGCGTCGAGGTCGGTCACCATGCCGACGGTGTGCGGGAGTTGCACACAGTCCTTGAACGCCGAGCCGCCCTTGTAGTCGATGAGCACGAACGTCATCGCCTCGGGGGTGTTCGCCACCGCGAGCGAGGCCACGATGGTCTGCAACAGCTCCGACTTACCCGAACCGGTCGTACCCGCGATCAGGCCGTGCGGCCCGTCCTTGCGGATGTCGATAGCGAACGGACCGTCGTAGGACTCGCCGACCACCGCCTGGGTGGAGATCGGACTCAGCCGCCAGCGCGAGGCGATGGCGTCGGCCGTCGGCGGCTCGATCTCCAGGACGTCCAACAGGCGGCTGGCGGACGGAATCGCGGAGTCCTCGGCGTCACCGCTGATGTCCCGGATCGGCGACAGGCAGCGGGCCAGCCGGGAGCACCAGGCGGGCGAGACGAGGTCGGGACGCACCTTGCGGATGCGTGCCACCCCCGCCTGCTCGACGCGCAACCGGAAGGCGCCGGAGGCCGGTTCCGCCGCCACCGCCTGGGCCTGCTGCGCGCCCGCGTACCAGGCGTTCACCGAGGGAAAGCCGCCCTGCCGGGGCGCGGCCGCCGCGGCGGTCTCCGGAACGGAAGCGACGGTCGCGTCCACGGCGGGCGCCTCGAACTCCGCAATCACCACGGCCTGGCACTCGCCGGGCAGGAAGCGCTCCTCGGAGTCCAGACAGATGGCGAACATCCCGACACCGGGGCCCTCGCGCAGCAGTTGCACCACGCCGGGCAGCGACCGCATCCGCCGCGACCCGTCGAGGATCACCACGATGTCCGGGTCCTTGAAGAAGGCCGCGTGATTGGCCGCGCTGCCCGCCTTCTGCTTCGCCTTCTGCCGTCCGTCCAGAATGGAGGTCAGCTCCGCGACCCGCGCCGCGACCGTCTCGGCGTCCGTGCCCAGCAGCGCGCTGGCGTCCTGCCCGTCGGTCGGCCGCGAGTGCGGCAGCCACCGCACCCAGTCCCAACTCTGCTGCCCCGACTGCTCGGTGAGCACATAGAACTGCACATCCATCGGGCTGCTCAGCGTCGCCATCTGCGCCACCGCCCAACGGCCCATCGCCCGCGCGTCGTCGCCGGGCGCCGCGAAACCGATCACGCCGAGCCTGCGCAACTCCACCGCGACCGGGGCGTCGTCGATCTCCCAGTTGACCTTGCGGCGGTGCTCCTCCTGCTCCGGGTCGTCCAGGATCACCTCGGACGGCAGCTTCGCCGTGCCGACCCTGATCAGCAGGTGGTCGGCGTCGCCGCGCCGCCGCTCCCACAGCCGGGTGCGCGGCCCCGTCGCGGTGTTGAGCACGGTCGCCGGGTCGGGCGAGGCCGCGGCCCGGTCCTTGCGTTCGAGGTCGAGCGCCTTGTTGGCGTCCTGCTCGATGCGTTCCTTGCGCTCGCGGAACTCGGTGACCGTCTTCGCGTACGACTTACGGCCGTTCTTCTTGTCCATGAAGTGGTTGCCGACCATGACCATCGGGCTGACGACCGCCATGAACAGGTACATCATGCGGTGCATCATGAAGGCCATCATCACGGCCATGAGCAGCGGCATGACCGCCATCAGCCACGGCAGCGGCCGTCCGGCCGGCTCTTTCGGCGGGGTCGGCAGCCGGAAGACGGTGGTCCGCTCGGGCGGTGACAGCCGCGGCGGACGGTTGTAGTCGTAGGTCGCCCCGTCCTCGCCGGGATGCAGCGCCGCGTTCGGCGGGATATAGGGGCCAAGCTCCAGAAGGCTGTTGCCGAGGGAGAGTTGGTCGCCGAGCGGCCATTCCTTCGTGTCGCCGCCGACCGTGACCTGGCAGGTGCCGCCCATGCCCACGGTCAGCACCGCGGCGCGCTCCGCCAACTCCGAGTCGTCGATGCGGATGCGGGACGAGGCACCGCGCCCGATCTCCACCTTGCCGATGCCCAGACGGTGGACCGCGCCCGCGTCCGGGCCGCCCGCGACCCGCAGTTCGACCACACCGGCGGGCTCGCCCGGCAGGCAGCCCGCCGGGTCGTAGAGGCTGACCACCGCGCCCTCGCGCAGCGGTGACTGGGCCACCGACCAACTCGGGTCCACCGCGTACCCGTCCACGTACACCGCGGGCGAGCCGGGCGCGCGCGAGGGGCCGCCGGAGATCGAGATGATCTCCGCGCCGCCTGCGCCGACTTTCCGTCCGAGCTCGCGCGCGACATCCGCGACGGTCGACGCGGACTCGGTCTCCACCACAACATCGGCGCGGTCCCCGCCGAGCGGGTCGACCACGGTCAACGACAGACGCACGACGTTCCTCGTTCCCCCGGATTCGACTTGGTTTCTCAGGACGATATCCGCTGGAGGCCGGTCGTGGGGCCTCAGGTGCCGGGCCTGTGGATAACCTGCACCGGTTTATCCACAGGCCGGGAACAGGGCTGGACACGGCCCCCGTCGCGGGTGGGACAGTGGTCCTCAGGCCGGAGGGAAGAGGGGTGGACGGGGCGGGTGGGGTAGCGTGCGGCCCGAGCGTGGGCATGTCACGGAAGCCGTTCCGTTCTGTTGCAAGGCTGTGAGTCGCTTGTCACGGGATGCGCCTTGAGGGTGTTTGTAAGGCGCTGATAGCGTGCGGTGACTTGACATCGGCCTGCGGGCTGTCGCCGGACAGGAGCGCGGCAGTCTCTCCCCACGCAACCGATTTCGAAGAAGCACGCCGGCTCGACGGGGGCAGTGACGTGAGGACCAGAGAACGTTCCGCTGCGGGCGGCGGCAGTAACAGCCGTCAGTCCGGATCCGCGCCCATGCATGGGGCGCCGATGGGCGGAGAGCGGCTGCCGACGGTGTCGCGGGAGCGCAAACCCGCGTTGGCCGCACTGGCCGTGCTGCTCATTCTCGTCGGCGCGCTCGGCGCCACCGTGATGGTCATGCGCGCGGGGAACAAGATCTCGGTCGTGAAGATCGACCAGGACATCCCGGTCGGGGACCGGATTCCCGCCTCCGCGCTCCGCGAGGTCATGGTCTCCGACGACTCCGGGGTCAACTTCGTGCTGTGGAAGCAGCGCGGCGACCTGGAGAAGAACTACCGGGCGTCCACGAACATCGTCAAAGGCTCCGTCCTGGTCAAGGAGATGGTGACGAACAGCAGCGCCCTCCCGGCCGGGAAGTCGCTGGTCGGACTCTCCCTCAAGCAGGGCGTGTTCCCCGACGGTCTCGCCAACGGCCACACCGTCGCCGCGTATCTGGTGGGGAACGACGCGGCCAAGGGGCAGAACGGCTCCTCGGGCGACAGCGGCGGAGCGAGCGCCAACACGCTGATCAGCGACAGCCTGATCATCAAGTCCGTGAAGTCCGACTCCTCCGGGCTCGGCGGCGGCGACACCCTGGTCACCGTGATCGCGGACTCCTCGGTCGCGGGCAAACTCACCCTCGCCGCCGCGGCGAACGAAGTGGCGCTCGTGCTCATGCCCGACAGCAAGAACTGAGCGAGCGGGCGAATACGTCATGGCACTGATCGCAATCGCCGCGGACAAGGGCTCACCAGGCGTCACCACCAGCGCCGTCGCGCTCGCCGCCGTCTGGCCGCGCCGTGTCCTGCTGGCGGAGGCCGACCCGGCGGGCGGCGACCTCGTCTACCGCTCACCCGCCGCGCACGGCGGCATGCTCGACCCCAACACCGGCCTGCTCTCGCTGGCCGCCACCGCCCGACGCGGCCTGGCCGCCGAGCAGTTGTGGGACCACGCCCAGCCGCTGGCCGGCGGACTCGACGTCCTCGTCGGCATCGGCAGCGCCGAACAGGCCGCCGGTCTGTCCGGACTGTGGCCGATGCTCGGCCAGGCGTTCGCCACGCTCGCCGAGTCGCCCAACGGCGCCGCCGACGTGATCGCCGACTGCGGCCGGATCGGCGCCGACTCGCCCACCCTCGACCTCTTCTCGCACGCCGCCCTCGTCCTCCTAGTGGCCCGCACCGAACCCGAACACCTCGCGCGGGTACGGGACAGGGCCGGTGCGCTGTCGGCCAAACTGCACGGCTCGCAGCGCGGCGCCGCCGCCGCGCTCGGCCACCCGCCGATCGGCATCGTGCTCATCACCGACCCCAGCCACAGCGCCCGACAGGCCAGCCAGGTCAACGAGATGCTGGTGGCCTCGCAGATCTCCGCACGGGTCGTCGGCACCCTCGCGCACGACACGGCGGGCGCCGACACCCTCAACGGCCGCCGCCGGGGCCGCCTGGACAAGTCCCTGCTGATCCGCTCGGCCCGGCAGATCACCGCCGACGTACCGCACCGGTACGGAGTGCTCCGATGAGCACCGTCGACCACCAGTTGGTCAAGCGGTTCCGGCAGGAGGCGGGCGACCGCATCTCGGAACAGCGCCGACTGGACCAGGTGACCGGCGAACCCGCCATGTCACCCGAGGACGAGCGGCAGTTCGCGCGGGCGATCATCGCGCAGATCCTGGAGGACTACGCCCGCGCCGAGATCAACCTCGGCCGCACCCCGCCCGACGCGCAGGCCGAGGAGGCGTACGCGGCAGCCGTGCACGCCGCGCTCTTCGGTGTCGGCAGGCTTCAGCCGCTGCTCGACGACACCGAGGTCGAGAACATCGACATCAACGGCTGCGACCAGGTCTTCGTCGGCTACTCCGACGGCCGCGAGCTCCAGGTCGAGCCGGTCGCCGAGTCCGACGAGGAACTCATCGAGCTGATCCAGGTGCTCGGCGCGTACTCCGGCCTGTCCTCGCGCCCCTTCGACTCCGCGAACCCGCAACTCGACCTGCGGCTCCCGGACGGCTCCCGGCTCTCCGCCGTCATGGACGTCACGCGCCGCCCCGCGCTGTCCATCCGCCGCGCCCGCCTCGGCAAGGTCTTCCTCTCCGACCTGGTCGGCAACTACACGCTCACCCCGGAGTTGGGCTCCTTCCTGTCGGCCGCCGTCCTCGCCCGTAAGAACGTGATGATCGCCGGCGCCACCAACGCCGGAAAGACGACGCTGCTGCGCGCGCTGGCCAACGTCATCCCGCCGCACGAGCGCCTGATCACCGTCGAGCGCGCGCTGGAACTCGGCCTCGACCAGTTCCCCGAGATCCACCCCAACGTCGTGGCGTTCGAGGAGCGGCTGCCCAACTCCGAAGGCCAGGGCGCCATTTCGATGGCCGAGCTGGTCCGCCGCTCGCTGCGCATGAACCCCTCGCGCGTCATCGTCGGTGAGGTGCTCGGCGACGAGATCGTCACCATGCTCAACGCGATGTCACAGGGCAACGACGGCTCCCTGTCCACCATTCACGCCAACAGCTCCGCCGAGGTCTTCAACCGCATCTCCACCTACGCACTCCAGGCACGCGAGCGGCTGCCGGTCGAGGCGTCGCAGATGCTGGTGGCGGGCGCCATCGACTTCGTCGTCTTCGTGCAGCGACGCAACGACTTCCAGCGCGGCGGCACCCTGCGCCGTATGGTCACCTCCGTCCGTGAGGTGAACGGCGTGGACGGCCGCGTACTGTCCAGCGAGGTGTTCGCCGAGGGGCGGGAGGGCGTGGCACTGCCGCACGCCCCGATCTCCTGCCTCGAGGAACTCCTCGCCAACGGCTACCAGCCCACGGGGGTGTGGCGGTAATGACCGGGATCTTCTCCCTGTCCGTGCTCTACGGACTGCTCGCCGGAGCCGCCGTCGGCGGCGGTATCGCGCTGTTCGTCCTCGCGATGCGCGGCTGGGCGCCCAAGCCCGGTGCGACAGCGCCGGGTGAGTCGTCCGGCGACAAAGCGGCGGAGTTCATGCGCTTCCTGTCGCAGCGCGGCTCGCTCGCCATCGTTGCGGGACTTGTCGTCCTCGGCCTGACCCGCTGGGCCGTCCTCGGTGTCTCCACCGCCGTGCTGGTCTTCACCTGGGACAAGCTCTTCGGCGGCGCGGCGGAGGAACGCGCCGCGATGAAGCGCGTCGAAGCCCTGGCGGCCTGGACCGAGTCGCTGCGCGACACCATCGCGGGCGCCGTCGGCCTCGAACAGGCCATACCCGCCTCGGCCCGAGCCGCCGCACCCGCACTGCGCGGCCACCTGTCGTCACTCGTCGACCGCCTCAGGTCGCGCACCCCGCTGCCGGAAGCGCTCCAGCACCTCGCCGACGAGATCAACGACGCGTCGGCCGACATCATCATCGCCGCGCTCATCCTCAACGCCCGCCTGCGCGGACCCGGTCTGCGCGAAGTGCTCGGCGCGCTCGCCAAGTCGGCCCGCGAGGAAGTGGACATGCGGCAGCGCGTGATGGCGCAGCGCGCGAGCACCCGGCGCAGTGTGCAGATCGTCGTCGTGGTGTCCGTGGCCTTCGTGCTGGGCCTGGCCATCTTCAACCGCAGCTTCGTCGAGCCGTACGGCACGGCGATCGGCCAGGCCGTACTCACCTTGGTGTGCGCGCTGTTCGCGGCCGGATTCTGGTGGCTGCGGAAGCTGTCCAACATCGAGACGCCGGACCGGTTCCTGGTCCATGAGCCGGAGCGCGTTTCGGCCGCCGACCGCGTCGGAGTGCCGCCCGGCCACGGCGCCCACGCACAGGCGACCCCCGGCCAGCCGCTGCCGGGTCACGGAGCGCCGGGGCACGCCGCACCCGGCCACGCGACGGCACCGGGCCGCGGCGGTGTGCCCGGCCACGGCGGCGTACCGGGCCAGGCCATCCCGGGTCAGGGGGCGGCACGATGAACAACATCCTCTTCACCTGCCTGGTCGGCGCGGCCGTCGGCCTCGGCGTCTTCGTCCTCATCCGGGCGCTCATGCCCGGCAAGCGCAGCGCCGTGCACACGGTGGCGCAGATCGACGCGATGCGCGCCGCGGGCCCGGTCAGCAGCGGACCGGCGCACTCCGCACCGACCGACTTCAAGGGCCGCGTGGGCCAGCGGGTCGCCACCTTCTACCTCCAGCAGGGCTGGGAGCAGCGCTCGCTCCGCGCCGACCTCGCCGTGCTCGACCGGAGCTGGGAGAACTTCCTGGCCACGAAGATCATCCTGGCTGCGGCCGGTGTGATCTTCGGGCCGTTCCTCTTCGCCGTGATCTGGCAGCTCGGCATGGGCAGCAACCCCGTGATCCCGGTCTGGATGGCCCTGATCTGCGGCGGCGTCTTCTTCCTCCTGCCGGACTTCGAAGTGCGCCGCGACGCCGCCGACAAGCGCAAGGACCTGCGCCGGGTCATCGGCGCCTACCTCGACCTGGTGTCGATGAACCTCGCGGGCGGCCGCGGTCTGCCCGAGGCCCTGATGGCCGCCGCCGAGATCAGCGACGGCTGGGCCCTGACCCGTATCCGCAATTGCCTGGCCGATGCCCGGATCACCGGCACCAGCCAGTGGGTGGCCCTCGGCAGACTCGGCGACGAGCTGGGCGTCGAGGAGTTGAGGGACCTGTCCGTCACACTCGGCCTGGTGGCCGACGACGGCGCGAAGGTCCGCGAGTCGCTCGCCTCGCGCGCCGAGACGATGCGGCACCGGGAACTCGCCGAGATCGAGGGATCCGCGGGCGAGAAGTCCCAGTCCATGCTCGTCGCGCAACTCCTGTTGTGCGCGGGCTTCCTGGTCTTCCTGATCTTTCCCGCCGCGATGCGCGTGTTCCAGGTCTGACCACCAACGTCTCTGAGCACCACTGTCTCCGATCGTCACCGTCCCTCCTGAGCACCACTGTCATCGAAACGCCGAGCGTCGAGTCGAGAGGACTTGAACCATGAACCGCTTGCCCAAGGTCAGCCATCCGGCTGTCGACTTCCTTCTCACCTTCCTCAAGGGGCGCGTCGAGCGCGCCCGTTCCGAGGGCCTGTCCCGCGGTGCCTCCGCCGTCGAGTGGGTGATCATCTCCGCGGTGGTCGTCACCGTCGTCGGCGTGGTCGCCGTCATCATCAACGGCGCCCTCAAGGGCAAGGCATCGGACGTCGGCAACTGCATCTCGAACACCACGGACAGCAAGACCTGCTGAGGCCGGGACCGATATCCGTGATGGAACGACGAATCGACGCGCTGCACCACGCCGTACGCCGCAGGCTGGACGCCGCCCGCGGCGACAGCGGCGTGGGCAGCCGTACGAGCACGAGAGCGGTAAGCGGCGCGGGGGCGCCTACCGGCGATGACCGCGGGATGACCGCGATCGAGTTCGTCTTCCTCACCCCGGTCCTGTTCTTCATGATCTTCGCGACGGTGCAGTTCGGTCTGTACTCCTTCGCCGACCATGTCGCGCAGGCGGCCGCGCACGCCGGTGCCCGCAAGGCGCGGGCGGAGGCCGACGCCGATCCCGGCGGCTGGTCGGGCAAGGCGACCAGCGCGGCCGAGGACCGTATCGACCAGCTCGGACCGAATCTGCTGGACGGCCGCAAGGTGACGTCCTTGCAGCCGGACGCGGCCACGGTCGGCGTGCGCGTCACGGCCGACGTACCGACCATCTTCCCCGGCTTCCACTTCAAGGTGAACGAGAGTTCCCAGGGGCCGGTGGAGCGCTTCGTACCGGACAACGGGGGCTGATCCGATGCGTACCCGACTGCGAACCGCACTGCGCACCAGACGGGTGGGGGAGCGGGCCGACCGAGGGCTGTCCACCATCGAGGTGGTGATCCTCGCCCCGATCATGATCCTGTTCATCCTGATCCTGGTCGCCTTCGGCCAACTCGTCGACGGCCGGGGCGCGGTGGACGGCGCCGCCAGGGACGCCGCCCGCGCGGGGTCGATCCAGCGCAGTCAGGGCGTCGCCATGTCCGAGGCGATCGCGGCGGCCCGGGCGGACCTCGGCGACACCTGCGTGGCCGGCACCTTGTCGGTGAAGAAGACCAGCGAGGGCTTCGAGGCCGACACCCTCTTCAGGGTCGAGGTGAGCTGCACCATCCGCGGCCTCGCCTCGCTCGGCCTCAAGATCAACAAGACGATCACGTCGACGGCGGCCTCACCGCTCGACCCGTACCGACGGGCGGAGTGACCGATGCACCGGACACGGCACGTCGTACGGCGCCTCGTAGGAAGGGTGGCGCGGAGGGTGGTACGCCGCCCCGACCGCGGCTCCGGCACCGCCGCGATGCTCATCTTCGCCGTGGTGTTCATGGCGCTCGCCGCCTTCGTCGTCGACGGCGGACTGTCGATCTCCAAGCGCGAGCGCGCCGCCGACATAGCCGAGCAGGCGGCCCGTTACGCGGCCCAGGACATCGACGTCGAGGCGCTGCGCAACGCTCCCGCGGGCACCCAGCCCGTGATCAACACCGGGGCCTGCACCGGCAGGGTCAGGAATTTCGCCGAGCAGTCGGGGCTGAGCCCGGCCGACGTCATGGCCTCCTACTGCACCTCCGCCCTGCCCAACCGGGTGGAGGTGACCGTCCAGCTCACGTATGAGCCGATGCTCACCGGTTTCTTCTACGACCACAACATCGTCGTCCACGGTACGGCGGCGGCCGAGTCCGTCACGGGACCGGCCAACTAGTCCGTGACAAGCAGCCCTTAGCAGCATTCGTACAGCACCAGTCGTACAGCACCAGTCGTACAGCAGCAGTCGTTCAGCACCAGCCGTTCAGCACCAGCCGTTCAGCCGAAGCACCAGCCGCTCCAACCGAAGGCAGAGGAAGCAGCCATGGCACGCACGACCGCCACGGGACGTAACCGTACGCAGCAGGGTGGGGCGGCGGCGCGCCCGCCGCGCAGGCACCGTACGTTCGGCGACTTCGTGCGCGCGCTCGGCGCGTTCCTGGCGCTCGCCGTGCTCGTGGTGGGCGTGCCGGGCGCGCTCCTGTACTTCATCGGGTCGCCCTTCCCGCACCACTTCGACTCCGACCTGGTGCAACAGCCCATCACCAGCGAGACGTTCGTCAACACACTGGCCGTGATCGTATGGCTGGCCTGGGCGCAGTTCACGGCGTGCGTGCTGGTCGAGACCAAGGCGGCGGTCTCCGGCGTGGGCATGCCGAGCCGGGTGCCGGGCGCGGGCCCGAGCCAGTTGCTGGCACGGCAGTTGATCGCGGCGCTGCTGCTCGTCGGCGTGAGCACCGCGGGCCTCGTCCCCGGTCTGTCCCAGCTCGGCCAGGGCAACCAGCACGAGAGCCAGGCGCGGCCGGGCGTGGCCGCCACCGCGCAGCAGACCCCCGGCCAGCAGCACCAGGCACGTACCGTCAGCGCCGCCGTACCGCATCAGCAGGCCGCCCAGCACGCGGCGGGATCGCACCAGAGCGCGGGTCAGTCGGCGCACAAGGACACCAAGTTCTACCGGATCCAGCCGCCCGAGGGCAGGCACCACGACTCGCTGTGGGAGATCGCGCAGCGCCACCTCGGCGACGGCCGCAGGTACAACGAGATCTACCAGCTCAACAAGGACCGCGTGCAGCCGGACGGCTCCAAGCTGTCGCAGGCCAGCCTCATCCGGCCCGGCTGGGTGATGGAGATGCCCTCCGACGCGCACGGCGGCGACCTCGTGGAGATGCCCGTCGCGGCCACGCACGTCGCGCCCGACGTGCAGCATTACGCCGAGCACGGCGGCGCCAAGGACACCACGGCCGAGGGCGCGCACGCCTCCGCCCAGCACGCGGCGGCCGAGCAGGGCGCCGGCGGGACCGGCGCCCAGGGCGGCGGATCGGGCGGTTCCGGTTCCACCGACAGCGCGTCCGCCGAGACCGGCCCCGACGGTACGGGCACGGGCGGTACGGGCACGGGCGGTACGGGCGGGTCCGGCGGTCGCCACGCGGCCGTCACCACCCCGGCCCATGCCGAGACGGCCCCCGAGCACGGGCCCACCGCCGCCTTCACCGCGAACTCCTCCTCCCACTCGCACGGCTTCGACCTGTCCGAAGCCCTGATCGCCGCCCCGCTGCTGGCCGCGGGCCTGCTCGCCGCGCTCGGCCGCCGCCGTCGTACGGCCCTGTGGCAGTCGGTCACCGCGGGCGGCCTGCGCACGCCGCGCACCCCCACCGGGCCGCAGGCCGACGCCGCCGACGCGCTGCGCGTGGGCGCCGACCAGGACACCGTCGCCTTCCTCGACCGCGCGCTGCGCGCGCTGTCCGGCCGCCTGGACGCCGAGGGCCTCAAGCTCCCGACCGTCTACGCCGCGTGGCTCACCGACGAGGCCCTGCACCTGCAACTGGCCTGGCCCGAGGGCCAGCCGCCGGCCCCCTGGCAGCTCGGCCAGGACCAGACCTTCTGGCGGCTCGACCGCGCCGACCTCACCGAGGACGCGGACGTGTCGGCGGCGGCCCCGTACCCCGGCCTGGTCGCGCTCGGCACGCTCGACGGCGCGCGGCTGCTGCTCAACCTCGAAGCGGTGCCCGGCATCGTCTCGCTGTCCGGAGCCGCCGCCGACCGCGAGGCCGTACTGGCCTCCGTCGCCTCGGAGTTGGCCACCAACGGCTGGTCGGACCGGATGACCGTCACCCTCGTCGGCTTCGCCGAGGACCTCACGGCCCTCGCCCCCGCCCGCGTCCGGCACCTCGCCGACGTGCCCGAGGTCATCGAGACGATGTCCGCGGAGACCGCGCAGCGGGCGGGCGCCCTGCGTACGGCGGGCCAGGACAGCGTCCTCACCGGCCGCACCGGCCGCGCCCAGCACACCCAATGGGCACCGCACCTCGTCCTGCTCGCCGCCGAGCCCACCGAGGAGGAGGCGAACCGGCTGGCCGAACTCGCCTCCGACGCGGGCCGGCTCGGCATCGGCTACCTCGTCGCCTCCAGCCGTCCCGACATGCCGGGCGCCGCCTGGGAGCTGGAGATCACCTCCGCGGGACGGCTGCTCGCCCCGCTGCTCGGCCTCGACCTCGAAGCGCAGGTGCTGCCCGCCGATCAGTACCAGGCCGTGCTGCGGCTGTTCGCCGAGGCGGGCGGCGAGGACGGCCCCGGATCCGGCCCCGACGCCCCGCCGTTCATGGTGGACCTCTCCGACCAGGGACGGCCCGGCGTGTACGCGCGCCTGCTCGGCTCCTTCGAACTCGTCGGCGTCGACGAGCCGTCCGCCGAGCGCAGCCAGCTCCTCCACGAGGCCCTGGTCCTGCTCCTCCTGCACCGCGAAGGCGTCCACCCCCGCGTCCTGGCCTCCGCGCTCTGGCCGCGCGGCGTCACCGAGGACGTACGCGACGCCCTCGTCGAGCGCCTCCGCGACTGGCTCGGCACCGGTCCCGGCGGCATCGCCCGGCTCACCATCGACGACACCGGCCGGATCGTCCTCGCGTCCTCCGTCGTCTCCGACTGGGACGTCCTCCAGACCCTCCACCACGAGGCCACCGAGGGCAGCGCCGCCTCCGACCCCACCGCCCGCCGCCGCCTGCTCACCCAGGCCCTCTCGCTGGCCCGCGGCCCGCTCCTCCAGGACCGCACCGCGGGCCGCTACGGCTGGCTCTCCCACGAGATAGTCGACGCCCAACACCCCGTCCTCGTCGCCGAGATCGCCCTCGCGCTCTCCGCCCTCCACCTCGACGCGGCCAAGCCGAAGGCGGCCGTCGCGGCCATCGAGACGGCCCTGGTCGTCGCCCCCAACGACGAGCGCCTCTGGCTCGAACTCCTCCGCGCCACCCAGGCCACCGGCGACCCCGCCCGCCTCCAGGCCGCCGCCAACTCCCTCATCGCCCGCAGCGACTCCCTCGGCGGCCCCAGCCGCGGCCTCCCGCCCCGCGTCGAAGCCCTCCTGGACGAACTGCTCCCCGAATGGCGCGGCAGCATCGCCAACTGACCCTCACGAACTGACCATCATGGCGGGGGAGTATCACCAACCGACCCTCTCCCCACGGACTCTCACGGAGCTTCGATGAACAAGTCCCTCGCCGCCGCGGTCTCGACCGTCACCCTCACGGTGACGGCCCTCGTCACCCTCACGGCCTGCGGTGGCTCGGACGACTCCGCGAGCGACAAGATCACCGACACTCCGTCGTCCCAGTCCGCCCCGTCGCCGACCGCGTCCGCCACGGCGTCGCCGGTCACCTCCGCGACGGCGGAGCCCATGGACTTCCACCTGCCGTCCGACATCAAGGTCGTCATCGACGCCGATGCGACCGGCGACGCCGCCAAGGACGCGGTACTGTGCACGGCCAGGCCCACACATTGACGGCGCGTCAGAAGCTCTACGTCGACCTGGATCCGGCCTCGAACGTACTGAAAGCGTACTTCTCCGGACAGGCCCGGTCGTTCTACGCTGAGCAGATCGCGAAGCGGAAGAAAGAGGGCCGTACGGTGACGGGGACCTACCGCTACTACGACCGCAAGGTGACGGCGGTGACGGCCGATACCGCGGTCGTGACCTATTGCGAAGACCAGTCCAAGGCGTACTCGAAGGACATCAAGACCGGTGAGGTCCTGCGCACCGCGCCGACCGCCGACGACTACCGCCTCTATACGGCCACTTTGCTGAGGAACGCGGCGGGCGTCTGGCAACTCGACTCCTTCCAGGGCAAAGCGGCCGCCCCAGCCTGCCAATGAGGGCCCCTCGGCGGGCCGTCGTCGGCGCGAGCGTCCTCAATATCCTCGGCGTCCTCGGTTTCCTTGGCGTCGCGTTACTGGGAGCGGCGAGTCCCGCCGTCGCGGGAGACGGCGACCCCATCTCCCCGCCGCCCAAGCCTCCTACGCGTCAGGCGACCTCCGACAACGGCTCCATCAGCGCGGGCGTCCAACTGGACACACGCCACAACGGCAGCGGACGCTCGGTACCGGTGTCGGCGGTGGACCGCAACTGGACGCCGCCGCTGTGCTGGAGTCAGCCGAAGTACGACGCGGAGCAGTACAAGGACTGGGCGCTCGGCCCTGAGAACGTCGGAATCGGTCCCAACGCCGCCCAGATCGCCGAGACCGTCAAGAAGCGCACCGACTTCCACGAAGACGCCAAGGGCGCATGGTGGTTCCGGACCTACGACGTCGACCAGATGACGTCCGGTTCCACGACGCCCGGCCGGGTGGCCGCGTGCACGTCGGTCCCCGGCCAACAGTGGGTCGACGCCGTCGCCCCCAAGCCGATGCTCGCTCTCTCACCCCAGGTGCTGTCGGGCCTGGCCTACAAGGCCCTGCTCCTGCCCACACCCCCCGTCCGATTGAGCCCGGTCGCCGACAACCAAATCGTCAACGTCCCCACCTTCGCGTCGTTCACCGGGGCCCTCCCCGACCGTGTCTGGGTGACCGCCAGCTTCGACGCACTCGGCCTCACCATCGCTGCCACAACTGTCGCTGTCCCCAGCGCCCTTCGCATCGACGCGGGTACTCCTTACGCCGAGCCGCAGACGTGTGAATACGACCTCACACCTGCCGCGGGCGGCGGGTACCAGGTGGACTCGTCGAAGGACGCCTGCAACGTCACGTACCGCAAAGCGGGCCCGTACACCCTGCACGCCGAGATCACGTGGAAGGTGACGTGGACGGCGTCGGCGAATCCGAACGGACCGGTGGCGGAGCCGGGCTTGCCGGACGGACTGTCGGGCAATGATGTCGCGGTGGTGGCGAAGGAGGTCCAGACGGTGGTGCGCTGAGCGTGTGAGCGGTGCCGCGTCAAATCCGATTCACCCGTAACCCCGAGGCGGATCGGGGTCGTTGTCAGTCCGTAGGTAACGGCATATGACGGCGACAACGAGGGTGGTCGGGGTACGAGGATGGCGGACCTCATTGTGACGGATCAGGTGCTCGCCGATTCGGAGCGGCTGTTGACGAAGCTGCACTTCGAGTTCAAGAGCATCAAGGTCCATCGGGACGACCTGCACCACATCTGGGGGTCGGGCGCGGTGGCGGGCGCGATGGACGCGTTCGTCAACAACTGGGCGTGGTACCGCAAGAAGCTCATCGGCGGCATCGAGTCCGTCGGCGGACTCGTCGGCGCGGCCCGCGAGACGTTCAAGCAGACCGACGAACACCTCGCCAAGAGCGGCTGACCCCCGTGGCGACGACCACCAGGCCGCGCCCGCGCGACTGGCACCCCCTCACCGACACCGATCCCACCCCCGGCGACCCCGAGTCCATTCGCGACGAAGTCGCCCACATGAAGCTCCTCGCGGGCATGCTCAGAGCCGAGGCCGCCGACCTCAAGGTCATCGGCGCCGGCGACGGCCTCAAGGGCCGCTACGCCACCAAACTGCGCGACGAAGCCCGCGAACTGGAAGTCCACCTCCGCGAGACCGCCGGCCGCTATGAACGCATCCACGGCCATCTCACCGCCTGGGCCGCCGAATTGGAGGCCATCCAGTCCGACGCCGACCGCATCCTGCGAGGCGCGCGCGCCGACGCCGAGACGGCTCCCCCTGAGGATGCCGAATCCACCTCGGGCCCGGGCTCCGGTTCCGGCTCCAGCGACGACCCGCTCGCCAGGCACCGCCGCTCCCTGACCAGGGTCGAGGCCCACCGCGACGAGCGGGCATCGCACTACGCGGCGCGTATCCGGCACGAGATCAACGACAAGATCAAGGACAGTTGGTGGGAGCGGCGCAAGAACGAGATCGACGGGGTGAAGGGGGCGATTTCGCTTGTCGCGGATGTGATGAGCTGGGTCGCCACCGCTATCGCCCTGGTCGCGATCGTGATGACTCCAGCGGGCTGGGTCGCGGCACTCGCGATGTGGCTCGCGATCGGCGTTTTCGCCGCGCACCTGCTGCTCGCCTCCGCCGGTGACTGTTCCTGGCTGGACGTCGGCATGGACATCTTCGGCCTCCTTACCATGGGCGTTGGCACGATCGCCCTCAACAATCTCCGAGGCGTCCAGATCGCCACGAAGCTCGCCGCCGAGGCCGCAGCCGAGGAGCGGGCCGCCGCCACTGCCACCCGCGCCTCCCGGTCGGTCCTCGACCGGACCTCCGCCACCGTCAATCGTCGCGGTACCACCAGCGCAGCCCGGGCCACGGCCCGCCACGAGCGCAACATCGCCAAGGCGGCGGCAAAGCGCGCGGGCCGCGCCGCCGCTGCGGGCGAGGCCGCCACCCCCGTGGCCGAGGCCACCCAGCGCGAAGCGGTGCTTCTGGGCGGCGACCGCGAGACGGCGAATCTTTACAAGGACGTGGTCCGGATGCGGGCCGCGTATCCGCAGAGTGCCGCTGTGCAGCGGGCGAGCCAGGGTGCCGAGCGGCACCGGAACGCGTTCCGGGACGCATGGGCTGGCGCGACCGCAGTTGACCTTGGCGACAAGTTCGTCGGTGACAGCGACCTGTTCCCTATGAAGCCCGCTTCTGAGGACTACGGAGGCTTCAAGGAGCAGTACGTCAAAGAGATCGGGAGTGCCTGGTGAGGACAGTGCTTCCCTCGCGTGGCCGCAAGCTTGAGTCCTGCGGTGATCTCACTCTTGTCCGCAGCGACAAGCTGATCCGGTGGGGCGGGGTCATTCCACCACTGTCCGTCTTTCCGACCCTGGTCGCGTTACGGCTCCTGGACGGGACGGCTGGCGAACTCGCCGTCGTCATTGGACTCTTCGCCCTTGCCGGGCAGGCACTCGTCTGGACCGGCATGCGGGGAATGCAGAGGTGCCAGGGCTGGGCGGACGGGGTTTTGTTCTATCTCGCCGCAGGCGGATTGTTCTCGGGCATGACGCTCTTCCTCACGGGCATTCCGGCAGTCATGCCGATTCCCCTCCTGGCTCCAGCCACCGCCTGGCTTGCCAAAGTGCGGCTTCGCCGCAAACCCCCGGCGGAGGCGGCCCCGTGACCGCAGAGGCCACCCCCGTCGGGTACACCCTCGTGCTGCCCCCGGGCTGGGCCCGGATCCCTCTGCGCGCGGGCACCGCGACGGCGTTGGACGAGAAGGTGTTTCGGGGGATCGAGCGGATTCCGGCGGGGGTGCCGAGGGATGAGGGGATGGCGTTTCGGGCGGAGGTGCGCCGGAGGGTGGAGGGGATGGCGCGGGAGGCGAGGGCGGGGGGTGGGCTGGATCTGTATGTGCCGGTGAAGGCGCGGGCGGGGCTGGTGGTGGGGGCGTCGTTCGTGGTCGCCGAGGTGGCGGGGGAGTGGGCGGGGGAGGAGCCGGGGGCGGAGGCCGTGTTGGGGCGGCTGGTGGGGGAGGAGCGGGGCGGGGCGCCGGGGGAAGTGCGGGAGGTCGCGGGGACGTTGGGCGTGCGGTGGGAGTACGTGGAGCCGCCGGCCCTCCGCGAGAGCGAACCGGTGGAGACGTATGCACGGCATGTCGACTACGTCGTCCCCGTGCCGAGGCAGGGCGCGGGGCGGTGGCTCGCGGTGGCGTTCTCGACGGTGGGGGACGGAGATCCGGGCAGCGAATTCACCAGGGCGCTGGCCGAGTTGTTCGACGCGCTGATGACGACGTTCCGTTGGAGCTACGCGTGAGCGGGAGCCGGCTGGACGCCCGGCGGGTGGACGGTTCGCGGTGGGTGTGGGTGCCGCCGCGGTGGCCGGTGCCGGGGAGCGAGGGGGAGTTCCCGGACGCCGCCGCGTACGCGCGGGTGATGGCCGAGGCGCACTGGGAGGACAGCGCCTTGACGCCGGGCCCCGGCGAGGTACGGGAGTTGGCCGAGGCGCTGACGTACGGGATGGAGCGGTATCCGCGCGTCTATCCGGGGTACGGGCTGCACTTCCACCTGGACGGCCCGCGCGGGAATCCGCTGGCCGTGTACTGGGCGGAGTTCGACATCGAGGGCGAACTGCCCGGCGAATTGCGGGAGCTCACCCACGCGGACGCGGAGTACGCCGTGGAGCCGCCGATCGTCGAGGAGTTCGGCAGTGAGCACTTGGGCACCGGCATCCGCGTGATGCGCTACTTCGTCGACCCGGACGACAACGGCATCACCATCGGCCTCCGTTACGGGTGGCGCGTGCCCGAGCACGGTGCGGACGTGCTGGTGATGACGGCGGCGCCCGATCCGGGGCGGGTGCTCCGGGCTATGGACGACATCGACGCCTTCGCGCGGGCCCTGCACTTCGGCCCCTGACGTCACCGGCTACGCGCTCCGCGCCCGTAGCGCCGTCTTCTTGGCCTGGTTGCCGCACACGTCCATGGAGCACCAGCGCCGCGTCCCCGGACGGGACTGGTCGAGGAAGACGGCGCCGCAGGCCGGGGAGGCGCAGGGGCGCAGGCGCGGCAGCAGTTCGGGGGTGGCGGCGAGGTCGAGGGCGTCGCGGGCGATCAGGGCGAGGGTCGCGGCGAGGGGGTCGTCCGCGTGCCACTGGAGGTCGCCGGAGGGAGCGAGGCGGGGGGCGGGGACGGCGTGGGCGGCGGCGCGGTTGAGCCGGGTGCGGGCGGTGTCGCCGAGGCCGGAGCCGGGGGCCGCGCCGGGTTCCCTGCCGGGGGCCATGGCGGCGCTGACCAGCGCGTGGACCGCCTCGCGCAAGGCGCGGGCCTCGCGCAGCCGGGCGGGTGTGGGCGGGGTGGCGGGTACGTCGGAGCAGGGGCCGCACTGCCGTACCCAGGCGATCAGCGCCTCCGGATCGGCCAGCTCCTCGGTGACCGCGGGCGTGCCCCGGTAGCGCAGTGTCCGCAGGTAGTCGAGGCACAGCCGCCCGGCGCCCTCGCGGAAACGCGGCTGAGTACGGCCGCCGTCCAGGGCCGGGGCGTAGGCGTCGATGCCGTTCGCGGTCATACGGGCCACTCTACCGGGGAACCGGTTTAACTGGTACCTTCGGAACTGGTTAAACCGGTTTCCACTTCGACGAGGTATCGATGTCCCAGCCGTCGTCCGACGCACCGTCCCCAGGGCCCGAACCCGTGCACATACCCGCGTCCGGACCCGCCGCCGCAGGGCCCGGACACGCAGTCGGCGCCACACCGGTCCCCGTGCCGGGCCCGCCCCGCCGCCTCATCGTCCTGCTCGCCGTGGCCTGCGGTCTGACCGTCGCCAACCTCTACTACGCGCAGCCGCTGCTCAGCGAGCTGCGCCAGGCGTTCGGGATCGGCGCGGTCGCCGCGGGCAGCCTCGTCACCGTCTCCCAACTCGGTTACGCCGCCGGCCTGCTGCTCATCGTCCCGCTCGGCGACGTCATCGAGAAGCGCCGCCTCGCCACCGTCCTGCTCGCCCTCACCATCGCCGGTCTGGTGCTGGCCGGTCTCGCACCGGGCTTCGCCGTCCTGCTCGCCGCGCTGCTGATCGTCGGCACGACGCTCGTCGTCGCCCAGATCCTCGTGCCCTTCGCCGCCGACCTCGCGCCGGACGAGAGCCGCGGCAAGGTCGTCGGGCAGGTGATGAGCGGCCTGCTGACCGGCATCCTGCTGTCCCGTACCTTCGGCAGCCTGCTGGCGGACGCGACCAGCTGGCGGGTCGTCTACCTGACCTCGGCCGGGCTGATGACCGTACTGACCCTGGTACTGCGCAGGTCCCTGCCGCGCCGCGCTCCCGGAGCCGACGCCGCCACGCTGTCGTACGGGCTGCTGCTGCGCTCCACCGCCCGCCTGCTGCGCGTCCATCCGGCGCTGCGGCGCAGGGCGCTGTACCAGGCCGCGATGTTCGGCGCCTTCAGCGTCTTCTGGACCACCATCTCCTTCGTTCTGACCAGCGATCCCTTCAACTACAGCCAGTGGCAGGTCGGCCTCTTCGCGCTCGCGGGCGCGGGCGGCGCACTGGTGGCACCGCTCGCCGGACGCTGGGCCGACCGCGGCCTGGTCCGGCCGATGACGGCCGTCGCCTTCGTCACCGCGGCCCTGGCCTTCGGCCTCGCCGGGGTGGGACGGCACAGCGTCATCGCGCTCGGTGCCGCCGCGGTGCTCCTCGACATGGCCGTGCAGACGACCCTGATCCTCGGCCAGCAGGTGATCTACCGGCTCGACGGCCAGGCCAGGTCCCGGCTCAACAGCGCCTTCATGGCCACCTTCTTCGTCGGCGGCGCGGTCGGATCACAGGCTGGTTCCTACGCCTACCACGCCGGTGGCTGGACCTCGGTGGCCCTGCTCGGCGCCGCCCTGCCCGCCCTCGCGCTGCTCTACTGGATCGCGGAATGGCGCGGCCCGCGGCGCCGCGCCGACCGAGCGGACGGCATCGACACGGCCGGCACCGCCGACAGGAAAAGCAGCACAGTCCGGGCAGGCAAGGACGGCAGCACAGGCCGGGCAGGCAAGGACGGCAGCACAGGCCGGGCAGGCAAGGACGGCACCGCCCTCAACGACCACCTGCCACCGGCCCCGTCCGTCACGCCTTCGCCACCACCCCCAGGATCTCCGGAAGACGATCGAGCAGCCGCGGAGCGGTGAACCGCAGCGAGACCGCCGCGACCGCGAGCCCGTACAGCGCGCCCACCGGGAGCACCACCCACAGCAGCGAATGGAGATCGTTGAAGTGGAGGGCGAGGGTCAGCGCGATCACCGGTAGCGACAGGGCCGCGCCGCTGAAGGTGCCGCCGACGACGTTCAGCGCGACGAGACCGCCCTGGCCGGGCGCCGCGTTGGCGAACGGGTTGTCCTGCGGGAGCGCGTACGGGTAGCGGACGCTCGCGTAACTGCCGGTCGCGATGAGCGCGCCCAGGAAGGCGAAGGACAGCCCCAGCGTCTCGGGCAGCGCCGACACTCGGTGGAGCAGCAGCGCCGCGCCGGTGGTGACGACGGTGACGTACGGCACGGCGATGGCGGCCAACGTCAGCGCCCGGCCGCGCAGTTCGAGCGCCGCGTCCCTGCGGGTGGTGATCGTCGCCGACACCGTCCAGAAAGCGGAGCCGTCCATGCCGAACTGGTTGTACATCTGCATGCCGAGCAGCCCCGCCGCCCACAGGCACTGGTAGACGGTGCCGTGCTGCACCACCGCGACCAGCGGCAGCAGCAGCCCGACGGCCAGCCCGGTCGCCCACGCCGCCTTCGACCTCGGGTCGCGCCACAGGTACCGGAACTGCCGCTCCATCACCGTGGCCGTCCGGCCGCCCACCAGCCGTCCGGGCAGCAGCCGGGCCGGCAGCGAAGGGCCCGCCGCCGCCCCGCCCCGCGCCTTCGACCCCTCGCGCTCCGGCGCCGCCTGGAGCGTGGACGCGTCGGGCGAGACCATCAGCCGGTGCAGGCTGGCGTGCCACCAGCGCAGGACCAGCGCCAGCACGGCGACGGTGAGGGCCAGTTGCACGACGGCCAGGCCGTACGACCCGCGCGCCGTCGAACGCACCGCGTCCACGGCGGGCGCGGGCGGAATCCAGCGCAGTACGGACGCCACCGAGGTCGCCCGGTGCAGACCGCCGTCGGACGACAACGAGTTGACGCCGAGGTTGACGAGCTGGGCACCCACCGCCACGAACAGACCGCTGAGCAGGGCCAGGTCGCGGCCCTTGCGGCTGGTCAGCAGCCGGGTGTTGGCGGCGGCCACCGCCCGCGACAGCGCCACGCACAGCAGCAGCGTCAGGGCCACGGCCACGACCGCGACGACCCACGCGGCCCCGCCGTGCGCGACCGCGACGACCGCACCGGTCGACACCAGCAGTGTGAAGAGCGGACCGACGCCGATCAGCGACGACACCAACAGCGCCGTTATCAGCGGGCGCGGCCGTAGCGGCAGCATCGCCAGCCGGGTCGGGTCGAGCGTGTCGTCGCCGCCGAAGAAGAACAGCGGCATGATCGCCCAGCCCACGACCAGGACGACCGTCACCGTGACGGCGGCGGACGGTGCGTAGTGGTTGTTCCGCAGCGCGACCATTCCGGCGCCCATGCCGAGCGCGTACAGCATCGCGAAGGCGACGCCGAGGGACCAGCCGACCGTCCGGCCGGTGGACCGGCGCAGGCCGTTGCGGAAGAGGGTGAGCTTGAGCCGTACGAAGACCGGCGTGAGCGAGGAACCGCGACCCGGCGGGGGCGGCGGCGCGGGAGCGGCGAGCGGGGCGGTGGCCGAGGTGGTCATCACTTGCCGCCGCTCAGCCAGTCGAGCGCCTGCCCGTCGCGCCGGTCGGCGCCCACCAGCGACAAGAAGGCGTCCTGGAGCGAGGGAGCGGTGCCGCGCACCTCGGCGAGCGGGCCGCGCGCCACGATCTTGCCCGCGGCCATGACCGCGACCCAGTCGCACAGGCTCTCCACCAGCTCCATCACGTGCGAGGAGAAGACGACCGTGCCGCCTGACTCCGTATAGCGCTCCAGCACACCGCGGATGACCTGCGCGGACACCGGGTCGACGCCCTCGAACGGCTCGTCGAGGAAGAGGACTTCGGGATTGTGCAGCAGGGCGGCGGCCAGGCCGATCTTCTTCCGCATACCGGTGGAGTAGTCGACGACCAGCTTGTTCTGCGCGGCCGACAGGTCCAGGACGTCGAGGAGCTGACCGGCGCGCTTGTCGACCTCGGCGCCCGGCAGACCGCGCAACCGACCCGTATAGCCGAGCAGTTCACGTCCCGACAGCCGCTCGAACAGCCGCAGACCCTCCGGCAGCACGCCGATCCTGGACTTCACGCCGACCGGGTCCGTCCACACGTCGTGGCCCACGATCCGCACACTGCCGTCGTCCGGCCGCAGCAGGCCGGTGATCATGGAGAGCGAGGTCGTCTTCCCCGCCCCGTTCGGCCCCACCAGGCCGATGAAGCGGCCCGCGGGCAGCTCCAGATCGATCCCGGCCACGGCCACTTGCTCGCCGAACCGCTTCCACAGCCCGCGCACACGCACAGCGACCGGATCGGTGTCTCCGGCCGCCTCGGACACCTCCTCGGCGGTCCTCCCGTACGGCACCGGCCGGTACGGCGTCAGCTTCCGCTGCGACTCCTGCTCCCCCTGCGACCTCTGCGGCTCCGACATGGCGGCACCTCTCCCCGTCTCGCGCCCCTGCCCCCGGCGCGCCGCTGGTCGGACGACGCGCGAAGGTCTACGTCCGACAACCCTAGACGCGACCACTGACAGTGACCGAAGAACTCGGGAGCGTGAGCCTCCGAACAGGGGTCAGCGGCCCCTCGCCGCCGCCAACTCCCGCCCGCACGCGTACGCCAGCGGGCTCAGCAGCTCCTCGACGTCCGGCAGCCACCGGTTCAGGGCGGTCGGCTGCCGCGCCCACTGCACCGAGGCGCCCGGCCCCGTCCGTGTCGGCGGCGCGGCGATCCAGTCGCCCTCGCCGCGCACCCGCAGGTCGAGCGAGCCGGGCGCCCAGCCCAGCTTCCGCAGCAGATCGGGCACCTTGACAGTGGCGCCGGGCAGGACGAAGAAGACCAGCCTGCGGTCGGGCGTGCAG
The DNA here is from genome assembly GCF_044753885.1 of Streptomyces sp. NPDC093221. Taxonomy (NCBI): domain Bacteria; kingdom Bacillati; phylum Actinomycetota; class Actinomycetes; order Kitasatosporales; family Streptomycetaceae; genus Streptomyces; species Streptomyces sp. NPDC093221. Next base: position 1,016,758 of record NZ_JBIVOA010000001.1, read on the forward strand.
ATCACCGGGCCCAGCGGCAGATCCATCCGCTCCATCCTGGCCAGCGCCAGGCACCCCGCCACCTCCGGCACGTCGACGGCGTCGAACGTACGGCCTGTCGGCAACAGGACCGAGGCGCGCGGCTGCTTGCCCCACATGCGCCGTACCGCGTCGGCGCTGCCGCTGGCGTGCGCCGCCCAGTCGGGCCGGGTCGGGTGGGCGCCGGGAGCAGGGCAGGTGGGAGACGCGCAGGAGCACAGCGCGGGGCCGCCCGTGTCGTCCTCGATCCAGGAGCCAGGGAGCACGTCCCAGTGCCGCTCCTGCGCGTATCGGACGGCCGTGTCGAGAAGTTGGGCGGTGAGCTGCCGCGGTGCTCCGATGGTGTCTTCCACGCGCTGCACAACTTCCCTCGTCAGCGTGAGTTACGGGGGCCGGCCCCTCGGCTCATGGCGGGCGCACTGGTGCACGCCCGGGGGCGCGTGCGCGATCCGGGCCCGTATTCGGGTAGTCACTTGGGGTCCGCGTGTCGTTCCGCTCGTTCCGCTAAAGGCGAAAACGACATGAAATGCCGCTCTAACAGGGCATTTTTCGGTGATGAGATGGGCACCTGTCACCAGGACGAGGTACGCATCGTCGAAGTGGGGGAATTGATGGCCGCACGACCGCTCGTGGCTCGGCAACCGAACGAACGGCTTCAGGCACTTATCCAGGAGGCCGGCTGCTCCAACGCCGGGCTCGCCCGCAGGGTCAACATGTGCGGCGCCGAACACGGCCTCGACCTGCGGTACGACAAGACGTCCGTGGCCCGCTGGCTGCGGGGTCAGCAGCCGCGCGGCCGGGCCCCGGCCATCATCGCCGAGGCGATCGGCCGCAAGCTGGGACGCGCCGTGTCCATCGACGAGATCGGCATGGCCAACGGCAAGAACCTGGCCACCGGCATAGGTCTGCACTTCGCGCCGACCGTCCTCGGCGCGATCGAGCAGGTCTGCGAGCTGTGGCGCAGCGACGTCGGCCGCCGCGACTTCCTCACCGGCTCCACGGTCGCCGCCTCCGCCCTCGTCGAGCCCAGCCGCGACTGGCTGATCACCCGCCCCGACCAGGGCGTCGCCCGCAACGGCGGTGCCAGGGTGGGCATGTCGGACGTCGAGGCCGTCAAGGCGACGACGCAGGCGCTCACCGACCTGGACCACCGCTTCGGCAGCGGACACGTCCGCCCGGTCGTCGTCCACTACCTCAACAGCGTGGTGTCCGGGTTACTCGCGGGCACCTACCGCGACCAGGTCGGCAGGGAACTCTTCGGCGCCGTCGCGCGGTTGACCGAACTGGCGGGCTACATGGCCGTCGACACCGGACAGCCCGGACTCGCCCAGCGCTACTACATCCAGGCGCTGCGCCTGGCCCAGGCGGCGGGCGACCGCGGCTACGGCGGCTACATCCTCGCGGCCAGCATGAGCCACCTCGCCGCCTCGCTCGGCAACCCGCGCGAGATCGCCCAACTCGCCCGCGCAGCACAGGAAGGCGCCCGCGGCCAGGTGACACCCACGGCGGAGGCGATGTTCTACGCCGCGGAGGCCCGCGGCCACGCGCTGCTCGGCGACGCCCGCACCTTCGCGACCGTGGCCAACCTCGCGGTCGAGTCCATGGAACACTCCCGGCCCGACGACGACCCGCCCTGGATCGCCCACTTCGACCACGCCTACCTCGCCGACGAACTGGCGCACTGTCACCGCGACCTCGGCCAGGCCGCGCCCGCCGCGCGCCGCGCGGAGGAAGCGCTCGCCGCGCACCCCGAATCGCGCACCAGGCGCCGTGCCATCGACATGCTGCTGCTCGCCGACGCCCAGGTGCAGCAGCGCGAACTGGAAGAGGCCTGCAACACGGGCACCCGCGCCGTCACCCTTCTGTCCGGTCTGCGCTCCAACCGCGGCGCGGAGTACCTGGACGACTTCCGCCGCCGCCTGGAGCCCTACGCGGCGGAGCCCGTGGTCCGCGAGTTCGGCGCCCGTCTGGAGGAACAGGACGCCGCATAGCGGACCATCACCGAATCGTTACGCGACCGACACCGCGTCCCCGCGCGGTGGCCAAAGCGCTGGAGAGACCTTGCGGGAACGGGCCCGGTACGCCCGGTACTTCCGCCCTCTCGGTGTGTCATGACGTTCACTCGTTCGGGTACGTGGTTGATGGTCCGGTTAACCCGGTAGCGTTGGCGGATGGTTCGGAAGGATCCGGCAACGGACGACAGGGCATAGGCGGGAGTCAGCGGCGATGCACACCGACGGACGCGGCGAGGAGACGCCTGAGGCGTACCGGGGCGTCGTGGTGCCCGCGGGGCGGCAGCAGCCGCCCTACGGGGAACATGTGCAGCCGGCCGGCGGCTCCCCCTGGGGCGAGCCCGCCCCGCTGCCCGAGCCCGCCGACGCCACCCAGATGCTGCCGCCGTATCCCGGGAGCATGCCGCCGCCCGCCGTCCCGGTGGCCGACGCCACGCAAATGCTGCCCCCGTACCCCGGCGGCGACCCCGGCATGCCGATGGCCGCCGCGAGCCAGGGGCCGGGCCCCGTACCGCCGCTGCCGCCCGTCCCGCCGCAGGCGCCGCCCGCGGCCCCGCAGCAGCAGGCCGCCGACGCCACCCAGGCGCTGCCGCTGTCCATCTTCCAGGACCGCGACCAGCAGGAACAGCAGCCGCAGTACGGCGGCCCGCAGTCCCCGCCCCCGCAGCAGCCGTACGAGCAGTCCTTCGAGCAGCCTTACGACGGCTACGGGCAGCAGGGGTACGACCAGCAGCAGTCGTACGGCGGCCAGCAGCAGTACGGCCAGCAGTCGTACGACCAAGGTCAGGGCCAGGGTCAGGGTCAGGGCCAGGGCGGCGGGTACGAGGAGCAGCCCCAGACGGGGCCGCAGCACGACAGCGACTACGACCACCTGTTCCGCAGCGACGTGCCCGGCCCGGAACCGCTGCGCCAGCGGATCATCCAGCCGCCGTCCCAGCAACAGCAACAGCAACAGAAGCAGTACGGGCAGCAGCAGGGCGGCATGGGCCAGCCCCCGCAGCAGCCGTACGACCCCGGTTACGGCTACGACGGCGGGCACGGTCAGGACGACGGTCCGCGCCGCAGGCTGTCGCCCCTCATGGTGATCGGCATCGTCGTCGCCGGGTGCGTGGTCGCGGGCCTCGTGGTCGGCGGGCTGTTGAACAAGGGCGGCGACGCCAAGACGGACAACACCGCGTCGAAGAGCGGCACCCCGGCGTCCTCCGCGCCGAGCACGTCCGCGAGCGGCAGCACCGACTCCGCGGCCGACGACGCCGTCAAGCAGCAGGCGCAGGGCCTCGACGCGCTGCTGAAGACCAGCGGCAACAGCCGCAGCTCCGTGGTGAGCGCGGTCGAGTCGATCAAGAACTGCAAGAATCTCGGGCCCGCCGCCGCCGACCTGCGGTCCGCCGCCACCCAGCGCACCGGCCTGGTCACCCAGCTCGGCAGCCTGTCGGTGGACAAGCTGCCCAACCACGCCGACCTGACCGAAGCCCTCACCAAGGCGTGGCAGGCCTCGGCCGCCGCGGACGGCCACTACGCGAACTGGGCCGACCAGGCCGCGCACAACCACAGCGTCTGCAAGGGCGGCCACGCCCGCAGCACCGGCGAGGCCCAGGACGGCAACCGCGAGAGCGGCACCGCCACCGAGCAGAAGAAGCGCGCGGTCCGGTTGTGGAACGCCATAGCGAAGCAGTACGGGCTCACCGAGCGGCAGTACAGCCAGCTCTGAGCCGCGGGGCCGTTGGTTGACGGGGCCACGCGCGTATACGCGTCACCGCGCGTTTCCTTGCCCGCCTGTGCGCTCCCGTGCGCTTATATGCGTGCGTACACGGACGGACGGTGACGGAGCCGACACGTCCGCGCCCGACCGATGAATCCGCGCCGACGCGGCAGTCTTCCTCTCGACCGCACCACGCGAGAGGTGGACCGATGACGCATCCCACGAACAGTTCCACGACCGATCCGGCGGCGGGCCTGCGCGGCGTCCTGGAGCCGTACATCGACAACGGCACGATTCCGGGTGCGGTGGGTCTGGTGGCACGCGGCGACCGGGTGGAGGTCGCAGCGGTCGGTTCCGCGCACCTCGAGGGCGCCGTGCCGATGGCCAGGGACGCGATCTTCCGGATCGCCTCCGTCAGCAAACCGATCACCGCCGCCGCCGTGATGATGCTCGTCGACGACGGCCGGATCGCGCTGGACGACCCCATCGCGACCTGGCTGCCGGAACTGGCCGCGCCGGTCGTCGTCCGCACCCCGGACGCCCCGGTCGACGACGTGGTCCCGGCCGCCCGGCCAGTCACCGTGGCCGACGTGCTCACCTTCAGGGCCGGGTACGGCATGCCCAGCGACTTCTCACTCCCCGCCCTGCAACCGCTGTTCACCGAGCTGAAGCAGGGCCCGGCGCGGCTGTCGGGCTTCGCGGGCCCCGACGACTGGCTGGCGGCGCTGGCCCGTATCCCGATGCTCCACCAGCCGGGAGACGCCTGGCTGTACAACACCGGCTCGGACATCCAGGGCGCGTTGATCGCCCGGGTCTCGGGCCGCTCCTTCGCCGAGTTCCTCGCCGAGCGGATCTTCGAACCGCTCGGCATGGCCGACACCGGCTTCACCGTGGCCGCGACCGCGCTCGACCGGCTGACCAGCGCCTACGGGACGGGCGCGGACGGCGGTATCGAACTGTCGGACGCGCCGGGCGAGGAGTGGACCAAGGCGCCCGGTTTCACCTCGGGCGCGGGCGGCCTCGTCTCGACCGTCGACGACTGGTTCGCCTTCGCCCGCATGCTGCTCGCCGAGGGGACCGTGGACGGCCGCAGGCTGCTGTCCGCGCGGTCGGTACGGATGATGGCCACCGACCACCTGACGCGGTCCCAGCGCGACGCGAGCGAGCTGTTCCTCGAAGGCCAGGGGTGGGGCTTCGGCGGCTCGGTGGACGTCGCGGAGACCGACCCCTGGAACGTCCTCGGCCGCTACGGCTGGGTCGGCGGCAGCGGCACCACGGCGCATGTCACGCCCTCGACCGGCGCTGTCAGCATCCTCTTCACGCAGCGCTCGATGACCGGCCCGACGCCGCCCCAGGTGATGCGGGACTTCTGGCGGTACGCGGCGGGGGTGTGAGGGCGCGCGCGTCCTGGACGGGGCGCTCGGGGTCGTACGGGCCGCTCGGGGGTGGTCAGTTCTGCGCGGACGAGTTCTGCCGGAGCGTCTTGGTCAGGTCCACGAAGCCCGGCCGCGCCAGCACGAGCCGCCCGTCGCGTACCACCTGATAAGTGACCTTGGAGTTCACCATCCGGGAGTGGCTCGGGATGCCCAGCAGATCGGTCTGCGTCCAGCCGAGATCCGGGGTGAGGCCGGCGGTCGACAGGTGGGTCGTGATGTCCATCGCGCGGTGCAGATTGTCCGCGTTCACGCTGACCTTCTCGTCCATCGCCCGCACCACCTTGGCGAAGACGGTGTACGCGACCCAGGTGGTCTGCACCCCCGGGTCGGCGACGTCGATCCGGTCGTCGCCGAACGCGTACTTCTTCACCACCGACTTCATCTCGGCCCACTTGGCGTCGGACGCGGGCGGGTACCAGCCGGTCACGTACGCGTTCTCCAGCGGGCTGCCCGCGCCGCCGGTCGAGTCCACCACCGACTGCTGCACGCTGCCGAGCACCGAGGACAGCCGCACTTTCGGCTGCTCCTCGCCGACCCGGCGCAGGGAGTCGAAGAAGGTGCTGGTGCGGTCGCCGAGCACCGCGGAGACGCAGGTGGAGGGCTTGTTGTTGCCGACCGCGGCGGTGGCGATGTCGGTGTAGTCGTTGGAGTCGTCGGCCGTGAGCATGTCGCGCGCGGGCGGCCGGCCGCCGCTCTTGAGCCCCTGGTCGAGGAAGATCGGGAACTGGTCACCGGTGATCGTGTCCGGCCGTACCAGATTGACCTTCTTGCACAGGTCCGCCAACTGCCGTCCGCTGCCCGCCAGCAGCGCGGGCAGACCGCCGTTGACCGGGTACGACAGCAGGCTCTGGAACTCGTCGGCGGTGATGCCGTAGCCGCCGATGTACGGGATGCCGTTCGACTCCAGGGCGGTGGTGAAACTGCCGCCCTCTTCGCTGTAGGAACCGACAACCGCGACCGCGCCCGCCTTCGCCGCCTGCTGCGCGCAGTCCGTGACGGCGACCGCGTCATGGCGTTCGTTGCAGGTCAGCACCTTCAATTTGCGGCCGTTGAGACCGCCCTGCTCGTTGGTGTACTTCTCGAATGCCTGCGCCATGGCGAGCATTCCCGGCATATTGGTCGATTTCGTGTCGACCGGCGCCCACGTCATCACGACGAGCGGTCCCGTGGAGCCGCCCGAACCTCCGGGAAGCACACCGCACCCGCTGAGCAGCGCACTTGTGGCCAGCAGCGCGACGGCAGCCGTGCGGACCCTGCGGATACGCCGTTCCCTCATGTCATGCGAAGATTCCGGCCCGCACCCAACGCCGGGGTGACCACAAGCGAACGGACGGTCACTATCAGGTGAATTACGGGTGGCGTCGGTGGAGAACGTACGATGCGCCATTGTGCAAGGTTCGGAGAAGTCTTCCCGTCGCGGCCGTCACTCCTCCACGATGGGGGGCATGCCGCTCAATGACATGCCCTGGTGGCGCTGGCGCAGCAATGTGCGCTCCGCGCTGCACATGATCAGCGACCCGGTGTTCCAGCGGGAGGTCTGGCAGACCGGCCGCGAGGGATACGGGGACGTCACGGACGCCGTGTACCGGCTCGTCGAGGACACCTGGCTCGACAACTGGTCCGCCGAGAAGTACGTGGGCACGATCTTCCGCGACTCGCAGGAGGCCGCGCTCGTCGACGTCGCCGTGCTGCGCGTCCTCAAAATCCTGCACCAGGTGGGCGCCGACGCACCTGTCGCCGCCTATCTCGACCACCACGCCTGGCCGGAGGCGGTCCGCGCCGCCCGCGACGCCCACGTACGGATGTCCGCCGCCGACGGCGACGACCCGGACACGCCGCCGCGCTCGCTGGAGGTGCTGGCGATCTACATACGGTCGGCGTGACCGTCGGATGTTCGTACGTCCCCGGGCCGCACCTGGTGCGTGTTTTCCGGTGGCACCTGTTTTCCCCCGCGCCACCTGGCGCGCGATATCCGTGGGTTCCGCTTGACGGACAGTCCGACCTGAGGGGGTCGGTTTGTGCGAGGCTGACGGCGTGACCGAACAGCAGCCGCCGCAGCCAGACCCACAGTACGTCCTCACCCTGTCCTGCCCGGACAAACAGGGCATCGTGCACGCGGTCTCCAGCTATCTCTTCATGACCGGTTGCAACATCGTCGACAGCCAGCAGTTCGGCGACCAGGACACCGGCCTGTTCTTCATGCGGGTGCACTTCTCGGCCGAGCAGGCGGTGACCGTGGACAAGCTGCGCGCCAGCTTCGCGGCGATCGCCGAGGCGTACCACATGGACTGGCGGATCCACCCGTCAGACGAGCGCATGCGGGTCGTGCTCATGGTCAGCAAGTTCGGGCACTGCCTCAACGACCTGCTCTTCCGCACGAGCATCGGCGCGCTGCCGGTCGAGATCGCCGCCGTGGTCTCCAACCACACCGACTTCCAGGAACTTGTGGGTTCCTACGGCGTTCCCTTCCACCATGTGCCGGTCACCAGGGACACCAAGGCCGAGGCCGAGGCGCGGCTGCTGGAGATCGTGCGCAAGGAGGGCGTCGAACTCGTCGTGCTCGCGCGCTACATGCAGGTGATCTCCGACAACCTGTGCCGTGAGCTGTCCGGTCAGATCATCAACATCCACCACTCCTTCCTGCCGAGCTTCAAGGGCGCCAAGCCCTACCACCAGGCGCACGCCCGCGGTGTGAAGCTCATCGGCGCCACCGCGCACTATGTGACGGCCGACCTCGACGAGGGGCCGATCATCGAGCAGGAGGTCGAGCGGGTCGGCCACGAGGTCACGCCGGAACAGCTCGTCGCCATCGGGCGCGATGTGGAGTGCCAGGCGCTGGCCCGCGCGGTGAAGTGGCACAGCGAGCACCGGGTGCTGCTCAACGGCCACCGCACGGTCGTCTTCGCCTGAGCGGGCTCTTTGCTTGAGTCTTCTGTCCGAGCTCTTCGCCTGAGTCTTCTGTCCGGGCTCTTCGCTTGAGCTCTCTGTCCGAGCGGGCTCGTCGGCCGGCCCTCGTCAGGGCAGAGGCGTCCGTCTCAGAGGCGGGACAGGGACGCCGTGGCGAAGAGCACGTCACGGATGACGTCGCGGTCGCCGATCTGGCCGACCGCGATCCGCTCCGGCTCGATGTGACCCGCCGCCAACTGGCAGAACTCGACGCAGTCCATCGCCACATGGGCGACCATCTCCTCCGGCGACGCGACGGCGCCGGGCGAGTCCAGCGGCAGATACCACTGGCCGCCGCCCTTGCCCTCGACTTCGAGCAGCAGCGAACGGCCCGGCGTACCGGCCGTCACCAGATGCGTCGGCGAGGTGGTCAGACCGGCCCTGCGCCGGTCCGCCAGCGCCTCGGGCAGCAGCCGCGCGGCGAGGTCGATGATGCGGTTGAGATTGCGCGGCGCCGGGGGATCGTACGGATAGTCCACGGCCTCGGCGATGTCCGACGCGTGGATCCAGCACTCGAAGGCCCGGTCCAGGAAGGCGTCTTCCAGCGGCAGCGCGAACGAGCCGTAGTCGACATCGAGCCCGCCCGCGCCGCCGCCCGCGAAGGAGACCGTACGCACCAGGCTGTGGCTCTGCTCGCGCCACAGGGAGCGCACGGTCGCTCCGGGCAGCATGCTGTGCGTCGCCCAGTGCGCGGCGGTGCGCTCGACCGGGGTGAGCGGGAAGTCGCCCATAGTGCGGGCGTTGCGCAGCCGGGCGCGGGAGGCGATGCCCATTCCGATGCCCAGGCCCAGGCCGCCGAGCCCGGAACGCGGCGGGTCCGCCGACGGGTCGCCGCCGTCCGGCGGCAGCCCGAGCGACCTGGCGATCAGGCTGTCCACGGCGGTGAGATGACCGATGACCTGCGCGACCGTGAACTCCGTCGACCGCTGCTCGCCGTCGTGCCACTTCAGCTCGACCGGTGCCTTCCAGTAGCCGTCGCCGAGGTCGCGCAGCAGCGCGTCCAGTCGGGCGGCCTCCGCGTCGAACGGTCCGGCCCACTCGGGCACCGGGATACGCGCCGGCCGACGGCCGAGGCAGCCTTCCAACACCCGTGCCCGCAGCAGCGGATCGAGGTCGAGCGAATCCTCCTGGTGCAGCAGACCCACCGCGTCCCGCAGTCGCAGCGCCTCATCCGCACAGGTGGCGCAGTCCGTCAGATGCACTTCGACCGCCAGCGCCTCGTCCTGCGAGCACACCGACAACGCCCACGCGCCGAGCAGCGACTTGAGGGTGCGGTGGTCGTAGTGCGGCAGTTGGGGCATCGGCTGGTGCGACTCCGCGGGCGGCTGCCGGTGCGCGGTCTCCCGCGTCTCGGGCTGCTCGCGCTGGTACGGGACGCGCGGCTCGCCGTCGTCCCCGCCGTGCGGGCCGTCGCCGTTGTGGAACGCGGGACCGCTCATCGTCGCCCTCGCTGTCCCCGGGGATCCAGCGGGTGGTCGTCGCCCTGCTCGCCCGGTTCCATGGCCGTGGACAGCAGTTGCAGCCCGAGCCGGAGCCGACGGCGCGCCTCGTCCTCGCTCACCCCGAGCCCGGCCGCCGCGGTGCGGTAGTCGACCCTTTCCCGGTAGGCCAGTTCGAGGGCGGCGCGCAGCGGGGCGGGCATCGAGGTGACGATGAAGTCGGCGCGGGCCGCCGTGTTGGCCTCGCGTACCCGGGCCTCCACTTCGTCCGGCGTGGAACGGCCCCGGTTCGACTGCTGTCGCAGCCGGTGCACGGCCTGCCGCTGGGTGAGTGTCGCGATCCACGACCGCAGCGAGCCGTGCTTCGGGTCGTAGGCGTCCGGATTTTCCCAGATGTAGCCGAACACCTCGCGGGTGATGAGGTCGGCCGCGTCGTCGTCGTCCATCACGCGATAGGCCAGGCCGTGCACAAGTGAGGCGTACCGGTCGTACAGCTCGCCGAGTGCGGCTTCCTCACCGCGCGCCAGCCGCTGCTGCATCTTGCGGTCCCAGCGCGGTGGTGCGGGTGTCGCCATCTGCCGCCCCCTTGCCTCGTCGCCTGCCCTGTCGCCCCTTGCCCGGCCACCGACCGTAGCCGAGTGTGTTCAGCGTGCCCGAATGCGCTCAGGTCGAATGTAACGGGCACCTCCTGCGACGTGCGTCGCTTTGCACCAACCTGCTGCTGACTGTGATCGATTTTGGCGGTCTGTTATCCGGGTGTGACCGGAACATTGCAGAGTTACGACGGAGAACGGGCATAGGGTCATGGTGATGATGTTCCTGAAGTCGACGGCGAGGCGAGGTGGGAACCGGTGCTGGTGACCCAGGCCGAGCGAGACGGCTGGGTGGTGGTGACGGTCGCGGGTGAGATGGACCTGATCTCGTCTCCCGCGGTCCGGCAGAAGGTTCACGACGCGGTCGCCGCAGGGCGGCGCCGGGTGGTACTCGACCTCGTTGACGTGCGCTTCTGCGATTCCAGCGGAGTCGGTGTCCTGATCGGTGCCCGGCGGCTGATGCGGTCCTGTGCGGGCCGCCTGCGCATCGTGCTGCCCGAGGACGTTCCCATGGTGACGGCGCCCACCGAGGGCTACGGCGGCGGCGCGCACGTCAACCGGGTGCTGGCCGCCCTCGGCGTACGACGGCTCTTCGAGGTCTATCCGGATCTGGAAGCCGCGACGGACGACACCGCCAGGCCGCTCTCGGCCTGAACCGGCCTCTGCCGGCGGCCCCTTTCGGCCAATCTCGCTCGACTTCGCTCGCCTTCACCATTCCTCTCCTTTCCTCTTTCCTTCCCGTCCGTCTTCACTCGTGCGGGGACTCCCGCACCGCGTACGCGCCCAATGACGGCTCCAGTCGCGTGAACGCCTCCCGCGCAATCCGCCCCAGCGCGTCGAACAACTCCCTTTCGGTCGTGCCCTGTCGCACCCGGTGCTGCGCCTCACCGAACAACAGCCTGAGCACCGTGCTGAGTTGGGCGGCAGCATGCCGCGGCTCGAAGGCGTCCGGCTCGTCGCCCACGGCCTCGGCGAGCGTGACGGACAGTGCCTGCTCCTGGTGGTCGTACATCTCGCGGAGGCGGGCGCGCAGCACCGGACTCTCGTCGATCAGCCGCGTGAATCCGGGCTGGGTCCAGCCGAGCAGCGCGTCGTGCCGCTCGACCGCTTCGAGGTAGTCACGGCGCACCGCGTCCAGTGCGGACTCGCCGACGGGGCGGGCGGCGAAGGCGCGGGCGGGGCCGGTGATCACCTCTTCGTGCATGTCGAAGAACAGGTCCTCCTTGCGCGGGAAGTAGTTCGTGACGGTCATCTTCGAGACCCCGGCCGCCTCGGCGACGTCGGCGATTGTCGTCCCCTCGAAGCCCCGCTCGACGAAGAGGGCGGTGGCGGCGTGGGTGATGGTCTGCCGGGTCTGTTGCTTCTTGAACTCGCGGAGCTGGGCCATGGTTCCCACTTTAGTAGGTCGGACCTAAAAAAAGACTTGACGGGTTGAGTGGGTTCGTCCTAACTTTAGGTCCAACACAAGAAATTGAGGAAGAGGAGACCGTGATGACACTCCGACTGATGGCCGTCCACGCCCACCCCGACGACGAGTCCAGCAAGGGCGCCGCCACGCTCGCGCACTACGCGGCCCATGGGGTCGATGTCCTGGTCGTGACCTGCACGGGCGGGGAGCGCGGTGACGTGCTCAACCCGCTGCTGGACACACCGGAGGTCAGGGCCCGGCTGCCGGAGGTGCGACGACGGGAGATGGCCGCCGCGGCGGCCGTCCTCGGGGTGCGCCAACGGTTCCTCGGTTTCTCCGACTCGGGACTGCCCGGGCAGGGCGAGGCGCTGCCGGAGGGCTGCTTCGCCCGCGAGGATCCGCTGGTCGCGGCCGAGCGGCTGGTCGCGGTGGTCCGGGAGTTCCGGCCCCATGTCCTCGTCACCTACGACGAATCCGGCGGCTATCCGCATCCGGACCATGTCCAGACCCATCGCGTCGCCGCCGAGGCGTTCGACGCGGCGGGGGACTCGGCACGCTTCCCGCTGGTGGGTCCGGTCTGGCAACCGCTGAAGCTGTACTACCAAGTGGCCTTCTCGCGCGCCTGGTTCGAGACCCTGCACCACGGCATGACGGCCCGAGGGCTCTCCTCCTCGATGGGCCAGGTGCTGGACGAGTGGCCCGACTGGGCGGTCGAGCTGCACCCGACGACCCGGATCCGCTGCGAGGACCACTTCGCCACCCGCGACCGCGCCTTTCGCGCGCACGCCAGCCAGGCCGCTCCGGACAACCCCTTCTTCTCCCACCCCCGGGACCTCGAACGGGCCCTGTGGCCCACCGAGGACTACGTTCTCGCCCGCTCCTACATCCCGGCCAAGCTTCCGGAGACCGATCTCTTCGCCGGAATCAAGGAGTGACGGGCGGTGCGGGGAGGAAGGAGCGCGGGACGCGCGCCGCCGGTCGGGGCCTGGCCGGCCGGTCCGCTCAGTTCGGCCGCTCGTGAGTGTCGGCGAAGCGCTCGCGGAGCTTGAACTTGAGGACCTTGCGCAGGGTCTCGTTGCGGGGCAGGGCGTCCACGATCTCCAGTTGCTCGGGGAGTTTGTGGACGGCGAGCCCCGAACGGCGGAGGTGGTCGGTAATGGTGGCCAGGGTGAGGGGATCGGCGCCCGGCGGCTGTTCGACCACGGCGCAGACGCGTTCACCACGGTCGGGATCCGGCAGGCCGATGACGGCGACGTCGCCCACCGCCGGGTGCTGGTAGAGGAGTTCCTCGATCTCCTTGGCGGAGATGTTCTCGCCCTTGCGGATGATGACGTCCTTCAGGCGCCCGGTCAGGACGAGATGACCGGTCTCGGTGAGGCGGCCGAGGTCACCGGTGTGGAAGTAGCCCTGGGTGTCGAAGGCTTCGGCGGTCAAGGCGGGATCGGTGTAGCCGAGGCACACGGCCTCACCGCGCAGCAGCACCTCGCCGTCGTCGGCGATCCGGATCTCCATCGCGGCGGGCGGGCGGCCCTCGGTGGTGGCCCTTTGGCCGACGGTGTCACGGGGGGAGCCCATGGTGATCATCGGTGCCTCGGTCATGCCGTAACCGTGGGCGAGATCGCAGCCGAGTTCCCGGACGATCTCGTGGTAGAGCTCCGGCGGCTTGGGGGCGCCCCCTCCGGAGAGCAACCGCAGGGTGGGGATGAGTGTGCGGCCGGGCCGCTTGCGCTGCTCGGTGAGGAAGAGCGAGTAGAAGGCGGTGGAGCCGCCGGCCATGGTGACGCCGTGGGACCGGTAGGCGTCCAGAGAGGCGGGGAGGGCGAACTGTTCGAGGAGCAGGGCCGGAAAGCCGTACAGCAGCAGCATCACCAGATAGTCGGGTCCACCGATGTGAGCGAAGGGGAAGGCGATGGAACCGATGTCCTCGGGCCGCATCTCCAGTGCGTGGGCGAGACAGGAACCGCCCGCGATCAGACCGCGGTCGCAGTGCAGCACACCCTTGGGGTCCGAGGTGGTGCCCGAGGTCCAGTAGATCCAGCGGACGGTGGTCCCGTCGGACGGCGGCGGGGGCAGGGCGCCGGGATCGCCTTCGGGAAGGGAGTCGTAGGCGACCAGGACGGACGGGCGGTCGGCGAGATCGAGGCGGTCGGCCATGGCGGTGTAGTCGAAGCCGCGCCAGGTGCCGGGTACGGCGAAGAACTCGGCCCGTGTGCGGCTGAGGGCGTAACCGACCTCGCGGTCGCGGTAGATGGGGATGACCGGGATCTGCACCGCCCCGAGCCGGGCCAGGGCCAGGGAGAGGACGACGGTCTCGACGCGGGTGGGCAGTTGCCAGGCGAAGCGGCTGCCGGGCCGCACCCCGAGTCCGTACAGGCCGGCGGCCACGCGCAGCGCCCGTGCGCGCAGTTCGCCGAAGGTGACGCGGCGGTCCTCAGTGTCGAACAGCACGGGGGCGTCGGGGCTGAGGGCGGCGCGGCGGTCCAGTAGCTCCCACAGGGTCCGGGAGTCGCTGAGTGTCGCGATGGTCGGATCCATGCCGATCGCCTCCCGGCACCGTAACTGACGAAGCGTCAGATTTCTCAGAAGGGTAAGTCGCCGCCGCTTGTCGGTCCAGAGGTGGGTCGATACGGTAGATCTGACGGTCCATCAGATCAGATGCCTCGTCAGATCGGCGATCGGAAGCGTCATCCGGATGCAGTGAGGGAGTGGCCGATGGAACTGCCCAGGATCATCAGCGTCGACGACCATGTCATCGAGCCCGCGCATCTCTTCTCGACCTGGCTGCCGGAGAAGTTCCGCGAGCGGGGACCGCAGCCGCTGACGGCGGGGATCGGTGAACTGGCCTACATCGGCGGGAAGTACCGGTTCACCACCGATCCCGAGGGTCAGCTCACCGACTGGTGGCAGTACGAGGGCGAGTTCTTCCCGTATAAGCGGATCATCGCGGCGGTGGGGTTCTCGCGGGACGAGATGACGCTCGACGGGATCACCAGGGAGCAGATGCGGCGCGGGTGCTGGGACCCGGTCGAGCGGCTGAAGGACATGGACCTCAATCACGTCGAGGCATCCCTCTGCTTCCCCACCTTCCCCCGGTTTTGCGGGCAGACGTTCGCGGAGGCGCACGACAAGGAGGTGGCCCTGGCGTGTGTGCGGGCCTACAACGACTGGATGGTGGAGGAGTGGTGCGGTGACAGCGGGGGCCGGCTGATCCCGTTGTGCCTGATCCCTTTGTGGGACGTGGAGTTGGCGGTGGCGGAGATCCGCCGCAACGCCGCGCGGGGGGTGCGGGCGGTCACCTTCAGCGAGATCCCGACGTATCTGGGGCTGCCGTCGATCCACTCCGGCTACTGGGACCCGTTCTTCGCTGCCTGCGAGGAGACCGGCACGGTGGTGAACATGCACATCGGGTCGTCGTCGCAGATGCCCGCCGCGTCCCCCGACGCGCCCCCGGCGGTGCAGGCGAGTCTGAGCTTCAACAACGCGATGGCGTCGATGATGGACTTCCTGTTCTCCGGGGTGCTGGTGAAGTTCCCGCGCCTGACGCTGGCCTACAGCGAGGGCCAGATGGGGTGGGTGCCCTACGCGCTGGAGCGGGCCGACGACGTGTGGCGCGAGCACCGGGCCTGGGGCGGGGTCAAGGACCTGATACCGGAGCCGCCGTCCACGTACTACCGCAGGCAGATCTACTGCTGCTTCTTCCGCGACATGCACGGTGTCGCCTCGCTGGACACCATCGGTGAGGACAACGCGATGTTCGAGACCGACTACCCGCACGTCGACTCGACCTGGCCCCATACCAAGCAGGTAGCCGCCGACCACATGGCGGGGCTGTCGGACGAGGTCACGTACAAGCTGCTGCGCGGCAACGCCATCCGGATGCTGGGCCTCGACCTTGACCGGTGAGGCGGTTGGCGAAGCCGCCGGCGGTGCCGGGATCGCCCACGGCCTGGTGGTCGCCGTCACCGGGGCCGCGCGCGGGATCGGCAGAGAGCACGCGCTGGCCTTCGCCGCCGAGGGCGCCCGGGTCGTCGTCAACGACGTGGAGTCGGCCGCCGAGGTGGTGGCCGAGATCCGGGCGGCGGGCGGTGAGGCGGTCGCGCACGAGCGGTCGGTCGGTGAGTGGGCGGGCGCGCGGTCGCTGGTGGACGCGGCGGTGGAGCACTGGGGCCGGCTGGACGTGCTGGTCAACAACGCGGGGGTGCTGCGGGACCGAATGCTGGTCTCGATGACGGAGGAGGAGTGGGACACGGTCGTACAGGTCCATCTCAAGGGGCACTTCGCGACGCTGCGGCACGCGGCGGCGCACTGGCGGGAGCGGAGCAAGGCGGGTGAGGAAGTGAACGCGAGCGTGATCAACACGACCTCGGGCGCGGGGCTGCTCGGCAGCGTCGGACAGGCCAACTACGCCGCCGCCAAAGCCGCGATCACCGCGCTCACCCAGGTCGCGGCGGTGGAGCTGGCGCGCTACGGAGTCACCGTCAACGCCATCGCGCCCGCCGCCAGGACGCGGATGACCGAGCAGGCGATGCCGGACCTGGTCGCCCGGCCCGCCACCGGCTTCGACGTCTACCACCCGGCCAACGTCTCCCCGCTGGTCGTCTGGCTCGCGGGACCCGAGGCACGCGAGGTCACCGGGCGGGTCTTCGAGGTCGAGGGCGGCGGCGTATCGGTCGCCGACGGCTGGCGGCACGGCCCGCGGACCGACGTGGGACGCCGTTGGCGGCCGGTCGAACTCGGTCCCGTGGTCGGCGCGTTGCTCGCCGAGGCGACCCCGCCGGAACCCGTCTACGGAACGGGGTGAGCGGACCGTGGACCTCGCATACACCGACGAGGAAGAGGAGTTCCGCGCCCGACTGCGCGCCTGGCTCGGCAAAGCGCTGCCCACCCTGCCTCCACCACCCGACCCCCGCGACTGGCCGGGACGGCGCGCGTACGACACGGGCTGGCAGCGGCTGCTGTACGACGCCGGATACGCGGGACTGCACTGGCCCGAGGACGCCGGGGGCCGCGGCGCCACCCCCACCCAGCACCTGATCTACCTGGAGGAGACCGAGCGGGCCGGAGCGCCGTACGTGGGCGCGAATTTCGTCGGGCTGCTGCACGCGGGGCCCACCATCGCGGCCGAGGGCACCGAGCGGCAGCGCCGCCGCTGGCTGCCGCCGATCCTGCGGGGCGAGGAGGTGTGGTGCCAGGGGTTCAGCGAGCCGGACGCCGGTTCCGACCTCGCGTCCCTGCGCACCCGCGCGGTCCGCGACGGCGACGCGTACGTCGTCACCGGCTCCAAGATCTGGACCTCGCACGCCGAGGTCGCCGACTGGTGCGAGCTGTTGGTGCGCACCACCCCGCGCGCCGACGGCACGCCCAAGCACCACGGCATCAGCTGGCTGGCGATGCCGATGGACGCGCCGGGAGTACGGGTACGGCCGCTGCGGACACTCGCCGGATCGACGGAATTCGCGGAGATGTTCCTGGACGAGGTCCGGGTGCCGGTCGGCAACCGATTGGGGGCGCAGGACGACGGCTGGCGGGTCACCATGGTGACGCTGTCCTTCGAGCGCGGCACGGCGTTCGTCGGCGAAGTCGTCGCCTGTCGCCGCACCCTCGGCGAGGTCGCCCGCGCGGCCCGCGCCAACGGCACATGGGACGACCCCGCCGTCCGCCGCGCGCTCGGCCGGCTCGCCGCCGAATTCTCCGTCTTGTGGCGCCTCACCCAGTGGAACGTCAGCGCCTCCCAGCACGCCCTGCGCACCGGCGGAAGCGCCGTCCCCGGCACCGGCGCCTCCGTCTTCAAGCTCCGCTACTCGCAGGCGAGGCAACTCCTCTACGACACCGCCGCCACCGTCCGCGGCCCCCTCGCCCCCGACGCCGACCACCCGTGGACGGTCGAACGCCTCAGCTCGCTGTCCTACACGATCGCCGCGGGCACCTCGCAGATCCAGCGCAACATCGTCGCCGAACGCGTCCTTGGCCTGCCCAAGGAGCCGAGAGGGTTACCGGAGAGGAGCGCACCGCCATGGACTTCCGGCTGACCGACGACCAGCGCGCCCTGGTCGGCGCGTTGCGGGACCTGCTGGCCGCCCGCTTCGACCGGACCGCCCTGCGCGCCGCCGTGGACGCGGCCGAGGCGGAAGGCGGTACCGCCATCCCGCCACGGGACATCTGGCGAGCCCTCGGCGAGACCGGCTTCTTCGGGCTGCGCCTGCCCGAGGCGGACGGCGGCGTCGGGCTCGGGCTGCCGGAGGCCGCGCTGCTCTTCGAGGAGGCGGGCGGCGCGCTGGTGCCCGGCCCGCTGACCGCCACCCACCTCGCGGCGGGAGTGGTACCGGGGGCCGCGACCGGCGAGGCCGTGGTCACCCTGCTCGACGCGAGGGGAGCGGGTCCGCACTCCGTCGCCCACCTCGACGCGGCAGACGCCGTCCTCGTCCTCACCGGCACCGGCACCGGCACCGGCACCGGCACTGGCACCGATACGTCTGAGGCCGAGGCCGAGGCCGAGGCCGCAGTCACGGTCACGGTCGCCGAGGCGTCCGCCGTACGGCGGCACGCCGAGCCGCTGCGGTCGGTGGACCCGCTGACCCCGCTGCATCTGCTCACCGCGGCGGACATATCAGAAATAACGGTGAGCGGGACCGTGCCCGCGCGAGCCGTCGCGTTACGGCGTGAGGCGGCCGTGCTGGAGGCCGCGCAACGGGTGGGGAGCGCGGGGCGGATGGTGCGTATGGCAGTGCAACACGCCCGGGAGCGGGAGCAGTTCGGACGACCGATCGGCTCCTTCCAGGCGGTCAAGCACCTCTGCGCCGAGATGCTGGTCCGCGCCGAACTGGCCCGTACCGCGCTCTACGCGGCGGCCGTCACCGCCGACCCGTACGAGACCGCCGCCGCGCGCCTGCTCGCCGACGAGGCGGCGACCCGTAACGCACGCGACTGCCTGCAGGTCTTCGGCGGCATGGGCTTCACCTGGGAGGCGGATGTGCAGCTGCACATCAAGCGCTCCTGGATACCCTCCGTGTGCGGCCAGGAGTCAGCGGCTGACGAGGACATGCTCGCCGAATGGCTGCTGTGATGACGCTGCGCACACACCGTGGCCGTTCGCTGACCCTCCGATTACGGAGTGTCCGCACGGTGTTGTGTCCGATGCGTGACTTGCCACGCAGTGGAGTCGGCGAACACCTCGGGTACGCTCCATCGGGTGCGTGTTGGTTCCAGGCTGCCCAGAGGCGCCGTCCGGCTGAGTCGGACGGGCGTCACGGCTGGGCGTTCGAATCCCCGTCGGAAGTGCCGCACAGTATGCAGCACACGTACTCCGTTGCGCTGGAATATGCCCGAAGCGCTTGTTGGCGTGACTGTAGGTCAATCATGCTGTGTTGTGCCGGGGTCACGCACGGTGATCTCGGGCAGAAGCGAGGCGTTGTGTCCGCCGGTTCGGATGGTGTGAGCGGTGCAGGTGCTTCAGGTGCAGCTTGAGGTCGGTGTGGACCCCGCGGAGGTGGGACGGGCGCGTCGCTGGGCGCGGTCCCGGCTCGTGGGTTCGGGTATAGGAGCCGACGAGCCGGTCGCGGAGACGTTGATCCTGCTCATCTCCGAGCTGGTGACGAACGCGGTGGTGCACACCGGCTGCCCCGCCGTCCTGCGGATGCTGTTCCCCTCGGCGCCCGCCTCTCCGGTGCGGGTCGAGGTGTCCGACAGCAGCGAGGCCCCGCCCGCCCCCCGGCACGCGCACCGCGACGAGACCGGCGGTCGCGGCCTGGAGCTGGTCGACGGCCTCGCCGACCGCTGGGGCTGGCAGCCGGAAGGCGGGGGCAAGCAGATCTGGTGCGAGGTCGACCGCCGTCAGGCCACGGTCCTCACCTAGGACGCGGGGGCGTCGGACCGCACGCCCCGCCGTACAGCCACCGCACCGCGCGCCCGACTCGTAGGACCAGCACCAGCGTCAGCACCCCCGTCTGCCCCGTGCCATCCCAGGGGCCAGGGCCAGGGTCAGGGCCACCGCACCGCTCACAGGACCGCCACCGGAGCCACCGGCGCGCCCGTCCCGCCCACGAAGGGCTCCGGCGTGGCATCGAGCCAGAACGCGTAACGCCCCTCCTCGGCGCAGGCCGCCGACAGGCCCTCCAGATTCCAGTTCTGGCCCTGGAGCATGCCCATCTCGACCAGGTCGAGCCCGTGCACCGCCAGCCACAGGTTCTCGACCTCCGGCGGGAAGATCTCGAAGGTCAGCGTGTCGTTGGCGACCGCCGCGACATCCCGCGCGTGGAACCACTCCGGTGTGCGGATCGACAGGCCGGGCGACGGATACGCGTACGCCTCCTTGTCGCCGCCGAGATACGCCCGCATCTGGCCGGTCCGCACCAGCACCACATCCCCGGCCCGTACCGCCGTGCCCGCCAACTCCTCCGCCGCGCAGAGGTCTTCCGGGGTCACGGCGTGGTCGCCGGGCAGCCGGTCGACGCCGAGCGCGCGCGCCACGTCCAGCAGCACGCCGCGCGACACCACGGAGGTCACCTTCTCGATGCCGCTGAAGGCGGCGCCCGCGTGCGCGGTCACCGAGTCGGCCGGGCGCCCGTTGTAGATCAGGCCCGAGTGCGAGACGTGGGGGAGGCCGTCCCAGTGCGTCCCGGCCTGAAGGCCGAGGGTCACCACGTCGTCGCTGGTCGCGATGGTGCCGGGCCCGAAGATCTCCTGGTTGAGCGCGACCATCGTGCGCAGCGGATTGACCCGGCCGGGGATCAGCCCGGTTTGTACGCCGTCCTGCCGCAGCGGCAGCGCGAGCGGCACGCGGCGGCCACCGCGTACGGTCGCGGCGGCGGCGCGCACCACCTCGTCCGTGATCAGGTTGAGGGTGCCGATCTCGTCGTCGGCGCCCCAGCGGCCCCAGTTGTTGACCCGGCGGGCGATGTCGAGGAACGCGTCGGGGAGGGCCACCGGATTCTCCAGATCGTGTGAGGGGTCGCGTACGCGGTCGTGTACGGGTCTTGTGCTGGACGGGGTCCGCACTCGTAATATCTAACGACCCGTCAAATCTAACGGTCCGTCAGAAACGATGAGAAGGGGCGGGACGTGGGCAACTTCCTGGCCGGAAAAGTCGTGGCCGTCACCGGCGCCGGGCGCGGCATCGGACGCGCGGTCGCCATCGCCTGCGCCGCGCAGGGATCGAAAGTCGTCGTCAACGACTACGGCGTCGCCATGGACGGCGCGGGCCAACCGGCAGGCGAGGTGGCCGAGTCGGTGGTGAAGGAGATCGAGGCGGCGGGCGGCGAGGCGGTCGCCGTGGCCGACGACGTGTCCACGATGGCGGCGGGCGAAAGGATTGTGTCGGCCGCGACGGACCGCTGGGGACGGCTCGACGGCGTCGTCTGCGTCGCCGGCATCCTGCGCGAACGCATGCTCTTCAACATGGCGGAGGACGAGTGGGACCCCGTCATCGCCACCCACCTCAAGGGCACGTTCACCGTCTTCAGGGCCGCCAGCGCGGTCATGCGCCGCCAGGGCCACGGCACGCTGATCGGCTTCACCAGCGGCAACCACCAGGGCAGCGTCTCGCAGGCCAACTACTCCGCCGCCAAGGGCGGCATCATCTCGCTCGTCCGCAGCGCCGCCCTCGGCCTGAACAAATACGGCGTCACCGCCAACTGCGTGGCCCCCGTGGCCCGTACCCGGATGTCCGCGGGCGTGCCCATGGAGCTGAAGGAGATCGGTGAGCCGGAGGACGTCGCCGCGCTCGTCGTCTACCTGCTCTCCGACCGCGCCGCCGACACCACCGGGCAGGTCTACACGGTCGCGGGCCCCAAGATCGCGCTGTGGGCGCAGCCCAGGGAGATACGTTCCGCCTGGTCGCAGGACGGGCCCTGGACGCCGGAACGGCTGGCCGACGTCATCCCGGCCACCATCGGCACCGACCCCATGCCCCTGCTGGAACAGCTCGACGCCATGCGCAGGGCCGCCGCGGCCAAGGACCGCCCCAACGCCTAGGGAGCGCCATGGACTTCACCTTCGGACCCGAGGTCGACGCCTTCCGCGTGGAGGCCCGGCAGTGGCTCGCCGCCAACGCCCCCGCCAACGCCCTCGCCGACACTCCGGCCGCCACCGACATGCGCGCCGCGCCCGACCGCCGGGCCTGGGAACGTACCCTCGGCGCGGCGGGCTGGATCGGCCTCGGCTGGTCCGGAACGTACGGCGGCAACCGGCGCGCGACACTCGCGCAACAGGTCGCGTGGGGCGAGGAGTACGCCCGCGCGGGCGCCCCCGTAAGGACAGGACACATCGGCGAGAAGCTGCTGGCGCCCACGCTGGAGGCGCACGGCACACCCGAGCAGTGCGAGCGCTTCCTGCCGCCGATCGCGCGCGGGGAGGAGTTGTGGTGCCAGGGGTACAGCGAGCCGGGCGCGGGCTCCGACCTGGCGGGCGTGCGGACGGCGGCCGTACGCGATCCGGCGGAGGGCTCGTACCGGGTGTCGGGGCAGAAGATCTGGACGTCACTGGCGCGTGACGCCGACTGGTGCTTTCTGCTCGCGCGCACCGAGCCCGGCTCGCGCCGCCATCACGGCCTGAGCTTCCTGCTGCTGCCGATGGACCAGCCGGGGATCGACGTGCGCCCGATCCGGCAGATGTCCGGCGCGGCCGACTTCAACGAGGTGTTCTTCGACGGCGCCCGCGCCGTCGGGGTCGTCGGCGCGGAAGGCGACGGCTGGCAGGTCGCCATGGCGCTCCTCGGCCACGAGCGCGGCGTGTCCACACTGGTCCAGCAGATCGGCTTCGGGCGGGAGTTGGCGGAGGTCACGGAGGCGGCGCGGCGCACAGGGGCCGACACCGATCCGATGATCAGGCAGCGGCTGATACGGCTGTGGGCGGAGTTGCGGACGATGCGCTGGAACGCGCTGCGCACCCTCGGCACCGCCGACCTCGCCGCGCCCAGCGCGGCCAAACTCCTCTGGTCGGCCTGGCACCAGCGGCTCGGCGAGCTGGCGATGACCGTACGCGGGCCGTCCGCCGCCACCGGTCCGCGCGACTGGACACCGGCCGCGCCGTACGAACTCGACGCCGCCCAGCACCTGTTCCTCTTCTCCCGCGCGGACACCATCTACGGCGGCTCGGACGAGGTGCAGCGCACGATCATCGCGGAGCGGGCGCTGGGGCTGCCGAGGGAGCCGAAAGGGTGAGCGCGTCCGAGGAGGAAGAGGCCATCAGGGTGAGCGCGTCTCCCCCGCACGCCCCGCACCCCCAGCACACCCCGCACCCGCCGCACGGCCCTGGGCGCGAGCCGCCCTACGAACCCGCGCACGGCCTCCTGCGCGGCCGTACGGTCCTGGTCACGGCCGCCGCGGGCAGCGGCATCGGCTTCGCGACCGCGCGGCGCTGCGCCGAGGAGGGCGCGGTCGTGGCGATCAGCGACCGGCACGAGCGGCGGCTGGCCGAGGCGGCCGCGGAGTTGGAGAAGCTGACCGGCCAGGCGCCGCTGGCCGTGCCGTGCGACGTCACCGTCGAGGACGATGTGCGGCGGCTCTTCGCGGCCGTCACCGAGCGGTTCGGCGGCCTGGACGTCCTGGTCAACAACGCGGGCCTCGGCGGCACCGCCGCGCTCGTCGACATGACAGACGCGCAGTGGTCGACCGTCCTCGACGTCACCTTGAACGGCACCTTCCGCTGCACCCGCGCCGCCCTGCGCCACATGCGGGAACGCGGCACAGGGGTGATCGTCAACAACGCGTCTGTGCTGGGCTGGCGCGCCCAGGCCGGACAGGCGCACTACGCGGCGGCCAAGGCGGGCGTGATGGCGCTGACCAGGTGCGCGGCCGTGGAGGCGGCCGAGTTCGGCGTACGGGTCAACGCGGTCGCGCCGTCGCTGGCGATGCACGCCAACCTCGCGAAGGTCACCAGTGACGAATTGCTGGCGGAACTGACCGCGCGCGAGGCGTTCGGGCGGGCCGCGCGGCCCTGGGAGGTCGCCAACGCGATCGTCTTCCTGGCCAGCGGCTACAGCTCCTATCTGACGGGCGAGGTGGTCTCCGTCTCGTCCCAACACCCTTGACACCCTTGAGGGGGCGCACATGAGCGGGCACGGCGGCACGGTAGGCAGCACTAATGGTGACGCGCACGCGGACGACACCAAGGGGGGCGCCGCGCTGGACAGCACTTATGGTGACGTCCGGGGACGTGTGCGGGGCGTCGTCTTCGACGGCAAGCAGGCACAGGTCGTGGACGACCTGGAGGTCCGCGCGCCGGGGCCCGGTGAGGCGCGGGTACGAATCGCGGCGGCCGGGCTGTGCCACAGCGACCTGTCGGTGATCGACGGGACGATCCCGTTCCCGGTGCCGGTCGTGCTCGGCCACGAGGGCGCGGGAGTGGTCGAGGCGGTCGGCGCGGGGGTGACCCACGTGGTGGTCGGCGACCATGTGTCGCTCTCGACGCTCGCCAACTGCGGGACGTGCCCCGAGTGCGACCGTGGCCGCCCCACGATGTGCCGTCAGGCCATCGGCCGCCCGGGAAAGCCCTTCAGGCGGCAGGGGAAGCCGCTCTTCAACTTCGCCTCGAATTCCGCCTTCGCGGAGCTGACCGTGGTCAAGGCCGTCCAAGCGGTGAAAATCGCACCGGAGATCCCGCTCACCTCGGCCGCCCTGATCGGCTGCGGTGTGCTGACCGGCGTCGGCGCCGTCCTGAACCGGGCGCGCGTCGGCCTCGGTGAGAGCGTCGTCGTCATCGGCACCGGCGGCATCGGCCTCAACGTCCTCCAGGGCGCGCGGATCGCGGGCGCCTCCCGCATCGTCGCCGTCGACAACAACCCGGCCAAGGAAGCGCCGGCCCGGCGGTTCGGCGCCACGGACTTCGTCGCCGACGCCGCTTCCGTACGCGACCTGCTGCCGCA
The DNA here is from genome assembly GCF_044753885.1 of Streptomyces sp. NPDC093221. NCBI lineage: Bacteria > Bacillati > Actinomycetota > Actinomycetes > Kitasatosporales > Streptomycetaceae > Streptomyces > Streptomyces sp. NPDC093221. The sequence goes on from NZ_JBIVOA010000001.1 coordinate 1,041,171, forward strand.
CGGCGCCGACCACGTCTTCGAGTGCGTGGGCCGCACCGCCCTGATCCGGCAGGCGATCGACCTGCTCGACCGGCACGGCCAGGCGCTGCTGCTCGGAGTGCCGCCCGCCGACGCCGAGGCGTCGTTCCGCGTCTCCTCGATGTTCCTGGACAAGGCGATCCTCGGCTGCCGATACGGTTCCTCGCGCCCGCAGCGCGACATCGCCCTCTACACCGACCTCTACCGGCAGGGGCGGCTGCTGCTGGACGAACTCGTCACCGAGACCTACCCGGTGGAGGACTTCGCCAAGGCGGTGGACGACGCCGCGCACGGGCGGGTGGCGCGCGGCGTGCTCACCTTCTGAGCCCTCTCTCCCGGCCGTCCGAGTCCTACGGGCCCTCCGCGCCTTCCGGACCCTCGGGGCCTACCGTCCGGCCGCGCTGTGGAACGTGCGGCGGTACGCCGTCGGTGACACGCCGAGCGCGGCCTGGAGGTGCTGACGCATCGACGCCGACGTGCCGAAACCCGCTTGCCCGGCGATCTGGTCGACCCCGAGATCGGTGGACTCCAGCAGGTGGCGGGCGTGTTCGACGCGCTGCTGCGTCAGCCACTGTCCCGGGCTCATCCCCACCTCCTCGCGGAACCGCCGGGTGAAGGTGCGTACGCTCATCGACTCGCGCTCGGCGAGCTGCCGCAGTGTGAGCGGCGCGTGCAGCCGGTCCAGCGCCCAGGAGCGCGCCCGCTCCGTACTGGCCAACTGCGGCTCCGGCAGCGGCCTGCGGATGTACTGCGCCTGGCCACCCTCCCGGTGCGGCGGGACGACGGTGCGGCGCGCGACCCCGTTCGCCACCGCCGTACCGAAGTCGCGGCGCACGATGTGCAGGCACAAGTCGATGCCCGCGGCGACCCCGGCCGAGGTCAGGACGTCGCCGTCGTCCACGTAGAGGACATCGGGGTCCACCTTGACCTGCGGGAAGAGCCGCTGGAAGTGGTCCGCGCTGCTCCAGTGGGTGGTCGCGGGGCGGCCGTCGAGCAGGCCCGCGGCGGCGAGCAGGAAGGAGCCGGTGCAGATCGAGACCGTACGCGTGCCGGTCCGCATCCGGCGGAAGGCGGCGGCCAGCGCGGGCGTCAGCACCCCCTCGGTGTAGACGGTCCCCAACTCGTGCGAGGCGGGCACGACCACCGTGTCCGCCTCGGCCAGCGCTTCGAGCCCGTGCTCGACGACGACGCTGAAATCGGCGTCGGTACGGACGCTGCCGGGGGCGACGCTGCACGTCACGACCTCGTACAGCTTCCTGCCGTCCTCGACGCCCTGTGCGGCGCCGAAGATCCGCAGCGGGATGCCCAGTTCGAACGGGATCACGCCGTCGAGCGCGAAGACGGCGACCTTGTGCCGGTCGGGGTCCTGGAAAACGGCCATGGCCCGATCCTTTCACATCATGGCCATCGGGCCACTCGTCCGGTGGTACCGATCTCCGGAGACTGTTCGAGTGACGCAGACATCGCACTCCGCCGGTCAGGTCCCTGACACCGTGACCGCCGCACCACGGCCGGCCGCCACGCCTGGCGAGGCCGCCGCGCCCGGTGTTGTGCCGGGTGCCGTACCCGGTGTCATGACCGGTGTCGGTGTCGGTGTCGCGCCTGGTGCCGTATCCGGCGTTGTTCCTGACCTCGGTCCCCGCCCCGGCGCCCGCGTACGACCGCACCGCGCCTGGGCCGTCGCCGTCGTCACCTTCGTGACCCTCGTCGGCGCCGCCGCCTTCGCCTCGCTCCCCGGACTGCTGATCGACCCGCTGCACACCGAATTCGGCTGGTCGCGCGGCATGATCGGCTTCGCGGTCTCGGTGAACCTCGCGCTGTACGGGCTCACCGCGCCCTTCGCCGCCGCGCTGATGGACCGCTTCGGCATCCGGCGCGTGGTGGCGTGCGCGCTGGTCACCATCGCGCTCGGCGCGGGACTGACCGTCTACATGACGCAGGTGTGGCAACTCGTGCTGTGCTGGGGCGTGCTCGTCGGCCTCGGCAGCGGCTCGATGGCGCTGGCCTTCGCCGCCACCGTCACCAACCGGTGGTTCGTCGCCCGCCGCGGCCTGGTCACCGGCATCCTCACCGCGGGCGGCGCGGCCGGACAATTGGTCTTCCTGCCCGTGCTGTCCTGGATCACCGAACACCACGGCTGGCGCCCGGCCGCCGCGGTGGTGGCCTGCGCCGCGCTCGCCGTCGTCCCCTTCGTCTGGTTCCTGCTGCGCGACCACCCCGCCGACGTGGGCCTCGCGGCCTACGGCGCCGCCGAGTTCACTCCCAAGCCCGCACCGGTCGCGGGCGCCGCGGGCCGGGCGCTGCGGGCCCTGCGCGACGCGGCGCGTACCGGACCGTTCTGGCTGCTCGCGGGCACCTTCGCGATCTGCGGCGCGTCCACCAACGGCCTGGTCAAGACCCACTTCGTGCCCGCCGCCCACGACCACGGCATGCCCGTCACCGCCGCCGCCTCCCTGCTGGCCGTGATCGGCGTCTTCGACATCGCGGGCACGGTGGCCTCCGGCTGGTTCACCGACCGCGTATCACCGCGCCGCCTGCTCGCGATCTACTACGGCCTGCGCGGACTCTCCCTGATGTTCCTCCCCATCCTGCTCGCGGACAGTGTCCATCCGCCGATGGTGCTGTTCATCGTCTTCTACGGCCTCGACTGGGTCGCCACGGTCCCGCCGACCATCGCCCTGTGCCGCGAGCACTACGGCGAGAACAGCGCGATCGTCTTCGGCTGGGTCCTCGCCTCCCACCAGATCGGCGCCGCCCTCGTCGCCTATCTGGGAGGTGTCGCGCGTGACGCGTTCGGCTCGTACGACGTCGTCTGGTACTCCTCCGGCGCCCTGTGCGCGGTGGCCGCGCTGATGTCCCTCGTCATCCGCCGCCGACCGGTCGCCGCGGTACCGGCGTTGGCGGTTACGGGGTGAACGGGCCAAAAGGAGCGAAAGTTCCGAATCCGCCCCGGTAGAACAGCAAAGGTCCGGAAGGGTCCTCGGGGCCGGCCGGGGCGTCCGGGCCGTTGGCGCCGTCCGTCGCGCCCAGCGCGACCACCCGGCCCACCACCACGAGGTGGTCGCCCCCGGTGTGCACCGCGTGGATCGCGCAGTCGATCCACGCGGACGCGCCGCCGATCCGGGGCGACCCCGAAACGGGCGCGGGCGTCCAGTCCACGCCCGCGAACTTGTCCGAGCCACTCACCGCGAACTGCCTGCACAGCGAAGCCTGCCCCGCCGTCAGTACGTTGGCGCAGAAAACGCCCGCACGGGCGATGCGCGGCCAGGTCGTTGACGTACGCCCGACCATGAACGCCACCAGCGGCGGATCCAGCGACAGCGACACGAACGACTGGCAGGCGAAGCCGGCCGGCCCGTCGGGGCAGGCCGCCGTCACCAGTGTCACGCCGGTCGCGAAACGGCCGAGCACCCCGCGGAATTCACCCTGGTCCACCGGTGCCCGCTCGTCCGGGCCCACCGCCCGCAGCGCGGCGCGCGCCCCGGCCAGTGGTGCGGCGCCCGGCAGCGCCGTGGGCGCCGTCGTCGGACCTCCGGCGCCCGGCGCCGCGGCCGTCGCCGCCCCGACCGACCTCAGATACCGCACGGCGGTCTCCGCCATTCCCGCGTGTCCCATCACCCCTCCATTGAATCTGACGGACCGTCAGATAGGAAGGGTGAGGTGAGGCCGGGGTGAGGTCGGGGTGAGGTCGGGGCGCTGTCGATCGGCGGGAACCGGGTTTCTCGGCGGGGGCGTGCTCGTCGGCGGGTGGCGGGTGGCGGGTGGCGGGTGGCGGGTGGCGGGCGGCGAGTGGCGGACGGCGGGAATCGGGTCACCGGCCCCGGAAGTGCGGCTGCCGCCGCTCGGTGAAGCTGCGGACGCCCTCCAGCGCGTCGGCGGTGGTCATGACGATCTCCTGCGCCGCCGCCTCGGCGGCGAACGCGGTGGCGCGGTCGGTGTCGAGGGAGGCGTTGACGAGCTGTTTGGCCAGCGCCGTCGCGCGCGTGGGCCCGGCGGCCAGGCGGTCCGCCCAGGCGCGCGCGGTCTTGTCCAACTCGGCGGCCGGTACGACGCGGTTGACCAGTCCGAGGCGTTCCGCCTCGGCGGCGGGCAGCGCGTCGCCGAAGAAGAGCAGTTCCTTCGCGCGCTGCGGGCCGATCAGCCGCGGCAGCAGATACGCGCCCCCGCCGTCGGGGGCCAGGCCGCGCCGGACGAACACCTCGATGAACGTGGCCCGTTCCGAGGCGAGGACGAGGTCGCAGGCGAGGGCGAGGTGGGCGCCGATCCCGGCGGCGGTGCCGTTGACCGCCGCGACGACCGGCTTCTCGCAGTCGAGCACGGCCGCGATCAGCCGCTGCGCGCCGCGCCTGATCGTCCGCGCCACATCGCCCGGCACCCGCTCGGCCGGTGCGCTCGCGCCTCCGCTCAGATCCGCGCCCGCGCAGAACGCCCGGCCGGTCGCGGTCAGTACGACGGCCCGCACGTCCGGTTCCGCCGAGGCTGCTTCGAGCAGGCCGATCAGGCGTTCGCGCTGGTCCCAGGTCAGGGCGTTCATGGCGTGCGGGCGGTCGAGCGTGATCCACGAGACCCCGTTGTCAGTGGCGTGACGTACAACTGACTCAGCGGAATCGTCTGGTGACTCAGCGGAGTCGGCGGCGGTGTTGTCGGAGTCGGTGGAGGGGGAGTCGGCCATGGGAATCCTCGGTCGGAGCGGGAAGAGCGGGCACGGGGTATGCGGGCACGGGGCACGCGGGCACGGGGTGTTCGAGGGCTGGGCATGGGGGTGCGCGGCGTCCGGGAGCGGGTCGTGTCGGCGTGCGCCCTTCCGGCGCGGACCGTTCCGGCACGGACCCGGGAGGGGCGAATCGTCGGCGTACGGGTCGGCGCGGTCAGTAGCAGACGGCCAGTGCGTCGAGCGCGACCGCGCCCTGCCCGCGCGGCAGCACCATCAGCGGGTTGATGTCGAGTTCGGCGAGCGAGTCGCCCAGTTCCATCGCCATCCGCTGCACGCGCATGACCACGTCGACGAGCGCGTCGGTATCGGCGGGCGGCGCCCCCCTGACCCCGTCGAGGATCCTGCGGCCCCGCAGGTCGTCCAGCATGCCGCGCGCGGTGTCCGGCCCGAAGGGCGGCACGCGTACGGCGGTGTCGGCGAGGACCTCGACCAGGATTCCGCCGAGTCCCACGGTGACGGTCGGGCCGAAGAGCGGGTCGGGCGAGACGCCGACCACCATCTCCACGCCGCGCTCGACGAGTTGGCAGACGAGGATGCCGTCCAGGTCGATGTCGGCGGCGCGGGCGGTGTCGGTGAGTTCGCGGTAGGCGTCCCTGACCTGGCTGGCCGAGGTGAGGCCGAGCCTGACCAGGCCCAGCTCCGTCTTGTGCCCGAGCTGCGCCGCGGAAGCCTTCATCACCACCGGGTAGCCGACCAGGCCCGCGGCCCGGACGGCGCCCGCCGCGCTGGTCACCAACTGCTCGCGCGGCACCCGGATCCCGTACGCCCGCAGCAGTTGCTTGGCCGCGTGCTCGCTGAGCTGGTGGCCCGCGCGCAGCAGGCCGCGCGCCTTGCGCGCCGAGGACGACGGTGTGCGCGGCGCTTCGTCGAAGGGCGAGCGGTAGGCGGCGGTGAAACGGTGGTGGTCGAGGTAGGACTTCACGGCGGTGACGCAGTTGCCGAAGGTGCGGAAGGTCGCCAGCCGGGAGGAGCCGAGCAGGGTGGTGCGGTAGGCGTCCTCGGTGCCGACCGGGGAGCCCCACACCACGCAGATCAGCTTGTCCGTCTCCTCGGCCGCGTCCGCCAGGTCGCGCGCCAGCTTGTCGCTCATCGGCGGGAAGGGGCCGGTGATGGGACAGATCAGTACGCCGACGGCCGGATCGGCCAGGATCGCGTCGATGATCTTCCGGCCGCGCCAGTCGCCCACCGGGTGGCCGCCGTTGTCGACCGGGTTGGCGACGTTCAGGTAGTCCGGGATCCACTGGTGGAGTTCGGTGCGCTTGGCCTCCGACAGCGCGGGCAGCCGCAGCCCGGCCGAGGTGGCCAGGTCGGCGAAGTGCGCGCCGGTGCCGCCGGATATGGAGTAGACGACGACCCCGTCCGCGGCGGGCGGCCGGGCGCGGGCCAGCAGGGCCGCGGTGTCCTGGAGTTCGTCGAGCCCGTCGACGCGGATCACGCCGAACTGCCGCAGGGCGGCGTCGATCACGGAATCGGTGCCGGTGAGCTTGCCGGTGTGCGAGGCGGCGGTCCTGGCCCCGGCGTCGGTACGGCCCACCTTGACCATCACCACCGGCACCTTGCGCCGGGCCGCGCGGTCGGCGGCGAGGCAGAACGACCTGCCGTCCTTGAGCCCCTCCACATACGCGGCGATGGCGCCGACCTCGGGCTGCCCGGCGAAGTAGGAGATGAAGTCGGCGGTCTCCAGGTCCGCTTCGTTGCCGGTGGGCGCCCAGTGGCTGAGCCGGATGCCGAGTTGCTGGAGGGAGTGCAGGGGGCGGCCCTGGTGGCCGGACTGGGTGATCAGCGCGATGGCGGGTCCCGTGAGGTCCTCGCGGAACTCCTCGAAGGCGTTGAGGTTGGTGTTCGGTCCGAGCAGCCGCATGCCGGAGCGGGCGACGACCTCGGCCAGCCGGGTCTGGGCCGCCGCGCCCTCGGCGCCGGTCTCGGCGAAGCCGGAGGCGAAGGCCACGGCGAAGGAGACCTTCGCCTCGCCCAGTTGCTCGATCACCGGCAGCGGGTCGGCGACCAGCAGCACCGCCAGGTCCACGTCCTCCGGGAGATCGGCCACCGAGGCGTGGCAGGGCAGGCCGAAGACGGTCTCCCGGCCGGGGTTGACCGGCAGCAACTGGGCGCCGACCCGCTGCGACCAGGTCAGGAGCTGTCGCGTGATGCCGGTGTTGGGCCGCCCCTCGGTGTCGGACGCGCCGACCACCGCCACCGTCCGTGGCCGGAAGAACCTGTCGAGGTCGGGTACGGGGGCGTGCAGCGGACGGCCGCCGACATCGGTGTCCGACCCGCCGCGCGCGACGGGCCCCGGGCCGGGACTGCGGGTGCTGAACGTGGATCCGAGCATCGGTCTCGCCCCCTCCTGCTGCTGGGTCTACAGAACTGACGCATAGTCAGATTACTGAACTGACGACCTGTCAGGAACAGTCGGGTCACGGAAAAGAAATGTGCGGCCCTGTGCGGGGTGCGGACGCGCGGCGTCCGGTTCGCTCGCGGGGACGCGGGGACGCGGGGACGCGGGGACGCGGGGACGCGGGGTTCCGGCGTCCCTAGCGGGTCGGCGGCCTGCGTATGGAGAGAGGGGGATGTGGGAGCGGGGGTGTGGGAGCGGGGGTGTGGGAGCGGGGGTGTGGGAGCGGGCGTGCGGCAGCGCGCGCACGACCGGGTGCCGCGGCGGTACGTACGAAGCGGGCGCGTACGGGTCAGCGGGTGTGGGACACCTTCCGGGCGATCCGGCGGGCGTCGATGGCCATTTCGCGGAACATGCCGCTGATGGGGTTGGTGAAGCCGGTGAAGTACAGGCCGGGGGCGCCCTTGGGCGATCGGGCGCCGTGCACGACCGGGCGCCCGCGCCCGTCGAGTACGCCGAGGTGGCCGACGAGCGGTTCGAGGCCGCGCCGGTACCCGGTGGCGGCGATGACGACCTCGGGGCTGATCTGCGAGCCGTCGGCCAGGTGCACCTTGTCCCCGTCGAAGCGCTCGACGGCGGCGACGGGTTCGACCCGCCGGGCGCGTACGGCGTCGATCAGGCCCACGTCCTGGACGGGGATGGAGCCGTCGAGCACGCGCGCGTACAGGCCGGTCTCCGGGCGGGGCAGGCCGTACGCCGACAGGTCGGGCACGCTGGCCCGCTCGATGTACGGGGCGACGCGGTCGACGACGCGGGTCGGCAGCCGTCGGCACAGGATGCCGCTGGCCTGCGCGGGCCAGCCCGCCGTGGACCGGCGCATGATGTGCGGCGGGGTGCGGACGGCGAGCCGTACCCGGGCGGCGCCGCCTTCGACGAGGTCGACGGCGATCTCGGCGCCGCTGTTGCCGACGCCGACGACGAGCACGTCGCGCCCGGCGTAGGGGGCGGCGTTGCGGTAGGCGGCGGAGTGCAGGAGTTCGCCGGGGAAGGTGTCGCGGCCCTCCCAGTCCGGTATGTGCGGCGCGTGGTTGTGGCCGGTGGCGACGACGACCACGGGGGAGGTGAGCACCCGGCCGCCGTTGGCGGGCAGCTCCCAGCCCGCGCCCGACGCCGCGCGGTCGACGCGCTCCACCGCTATGCCAGTGGTGATGTCCAGGTCGTGGTGCTCGGCGTACTGCTCCAGGTAGCGCACCACGTCGTCGCGGGCGACCCAACGGCCGTACGCGCGCGGGATCTGCAGACCGGGGAGCGCGGACAGCCGGCGCGTGGTGTGCAGGCGGAGCCGGTCGTAGTGGGCGCGCCAGGAGGCGCCGAGGTGCTCCGAGCGCTCCAGTACCAGGGGGCGCACCCCTCGCGCTCTGAGCGCGGCAGCGGCGGCCAGGCCGCCGGGTCCCGCGCCGATGACGATGGCGTCCGGCTCGGCGGTCGCGCTGCTCGCGGGTGTGCCCGAACCGGCGTTGCTGGGGTGGGACATGGAGAACTCCCGGGGCCTGAAAGTCGTACGAGAAACGAGTTGCGGCGGTACCGGAAGGTAACTGCTCGCGCGCGTGTGAGCGTAGCCCGGAACGGATCGGTCGGCGAGGTTCGGTCCGGCCTCTTGCGCATACCGCCCGCCGTCCGCTGAACTGACGTACCGTCAGATTCGGAGGAGGTCCGGCATGCGCGCGATCTGGCTCAGCGGCCCGGAATGGCTGGCCGTACTGCGCATAGGGCTGGGGCTGTGGTGGCTGGAGAGTTGGCGGCACAAGGACAAAAAGGCGTGGTTCGCGCGCGGTACGGGCATCGCCTGGGCCGCCGACGTGGCCGAGCGGCACCGCTGGCCCTTCGTGCGCACCGGCTTCGCGGCGGTCGTCGCCCCGCGACCTCGCCTGATGGCGTACGTCGTCGTCTACGCCGAACTCGCCCTCGGGCTCGGGCTGATCACCGGCCTGCTCACCCCCGTCGCCCTCGTCGGCGGCCTGCTGCTGAACCTGCTCTACCTCGTCCTGATGATCCACGACTGGGCCGAGCAGGGACAGAACGCGATGATGGCGCTGATCTCGGTCGTGGCGTTCTTCGCCGTGAGCTGGCAGACATGGTCTCTGGACGACGCCTTCGGGCTGTTCCGGTGAGCGGCGCGGCGCGGTTCGACCTGCCGCGAACCGACGCCTTCACCCGGACCTATTGGGACGCGGCGGCCGAGGGGCGGCTGCTCATCCGGCGCTGCCGGGCCGACGGATGCGGCGCCGCGCACCACTACCCGCGCGAATTCTGCCCGCACTGCTGGAGCGAGGACGTGGTCTGGGAGACCGCCTCCGGCCTCGCCACCCTCTACACCTGGTCGGTCGTCCACCTCAACGACCTGCCGCCGTTCCGCGACCGGCTCCCCTACGCGGCGGCCGTCGTCGACCTCGCCGAAGGGCCGCGCATGATGACGGAAGTCATCGACTGCGCAGCGCAGGGATTAAGGATCGGGATGCCGCTGAGGGTGGATTTCCGCCGTGGCGCGGACGCGGGAACCCCGCCCGAGGACGAGCCCGCGATCCCCGTCTTCCGCCGGGCCTGAACCCCTGCCGCCCGCGTGAGACGGGCGTCAGCGCTTGGCCGTCACCATGTGCGGCGTACGCGACCGGGCCCGTACCGCCTTCCGGTACAGCGCCTGGATCGCGTCGTCGAAGAACGGGCTGTACGAGATCCGGTCGGACAGCCCGCCCTCGTCCTCGCCGCCGATCAGACCGATGACGCTGCCGCTCTTGGTGCGGGTGTTGTAGTCGAGCAGCCACGGGCTGCCGGAGGTGCCGGCGAAGTACCCCGCGCACACCAGCTGCAATTGGCGCAGCCCTTCGAGCCGCGAGGTGGTCGTCGTGCAGGTGATCGCCTCGTCGGACGGGTCGTCGGAGGTGCGCGGGTAGCCGATGACGGTGACGCGATTGTGGAAGCCGGGCGTACGGATCAGGCGGTTGCCGCCCGTCACCTCCTCGATCCGCCGCCCGTCCGTGTCCGGCGCGACCCGGGCGAAGGCGAAGTCGTAGGCGGACTCGGCGTCGTCCGCGGGTGCCCAGCGCGCGTCGGTGAAGACCTGCGAGACGGCCCAGATCCCGTACGGCTGCCGGGCCGCACCCGCGCGGAACTGCGGTACGAAGCCGATGTTCGCGCCCGGTCGGCAGTGCGCGGCGGTCAGGATCAGGTCGCGGCCGGGGCTGTGCACGACGCTCGCGGTGCAGAAGTGCGCGGTCATGTCGCCGTCGACCGAGAAGAGCATGCCGACGGTCGGGACGCCCCCGAAGTGCGTCGCGGTCTCGGAGCGGGTGAACGGTCCCGGCACGGTGCCCGGTTCCGCCGCCGGGCCGAGCTGCCGGACCGACGACGGCATGGAGTCGGCCATCCGCTCGGGGGTCCAGAAGCGCGCGGCGGCCCTGTTCGTCCAGTGCGGCGCCGTACGCGGGCGTCCGGCACCGGGCAGCAGCACCGACACCAGGACCAGCGCGGCGGTGCACACGGCGGGCAGCAGGAGGCGTCGCAGCACGCGGGAAGGGTATCGGGCGCACCCGGCCGCGTACGGCCGGGACACCGGCGCTGACCGGTGCGGATTGCCCGGCCTCAGCCCCGGCCGAGCACCATCGTGCCGGAGGAGCAGAACCAGCCGCCCGTCCCCGAGGCGACGGCCAGCTCCGGCAGCCGCCCGCCCGCCTTGCGCACTTGCCGCTCACCCGCCTCGCCGCGCAACTGCCGTACGGCCTCGACGAGCAGGAAAAGACCGCGCATACCGGGGTGGCAGGCGGACAGGCCGCCGCCGTCAGTGTTCACCGGCAGCGCGCCGTCCACCGTCAGCCGCCCGTCCGCCACAAAGGCGCCGCCTTCGCCCTTGGCGCAGAACCCCAGATCCTCCAGCGTTACCAGCGTCATATAGGTGAAGGCGTCGTAGATCTCCGCCAGGTCGATCTCCGCGGGCGTCACCCCCGCGCGCTCGAAGGCCAGCCGTCCCGAGGTCGCGGCGGGGGAGACGGTGAAGTCCGGCCACTGGGCCATCGACGTGTGCGACACCGACGTGCCGCTGCCCAGCACCCATACCGGCGGCTTGGCGCAATCCGGCACATATTCCTCGGCCGCCAGCAATACGGCGCCGCCGCCGTCGGAGCGCAGGCAGCAGTGCAGCTTGGTGAACGGGTCCGCGATCATCGGCCCCGACAGCACCTCGTCCACGGTGATGGGCGCGCGGTACATGGCGTCGGGATTGCGGGCCGCGTTCGACCGCGCCTGGACGGCGACTTCGGCGAGCTGCTCCAATGTGGTGCCGTACTCGTGCATATGGCGCCGCGCGGCCATCGCGTACTTGGAGATCAGCGTGTGGCCGTAGGGGACCTCGAACTGGAGCGGGCCGCCCGCGCCGAAGGACAGATTGGCGGTACGGCGGCCCGCCTTGAGATCGGCGCGGGCGGTGGAGCCGTAGACGAGCAGCACGGCGTTGGCGTGGCCCGCGGCTATGGCGTCCGCCGCGTGCGCGGCCATCACCTCCCACGTCGAGCCGCCCACGGCCGTGGAGTCCACCCAGGTCGGCCGCAGCCCCAGATACTCGGCCACCTCGACCGGCGCCAGCGTGCCGAGCCCGGCGGAGGCCAGGCCGTCCACCACGGCCCGGTCGAGACCGGAGTCGGCGAGCGCGCGCCTGGCCGCCTGCGCGTGCAGCGCGTACGCGGTGGCGTCGTCCACCCGTCCGCAGTCCGACAGGGCGACACCGACGACCGCCACAGCACGTTGTCCACGGGGGCGTTGAGCCATGAATCTGACGGTACATCAGATTCGGGTGGCGGCGATACGGTGCCGGTACGGGTTCAGCGCCGCCTGTCCGACCGCTTGCTCAGCAGTGCGAGCGCGCTCAGCGCCTGTGTGATCGAGACCAGCGACAGCAGGATGTACAGCGCCCTGCGCAGCCCGTCCGGATGCGCCCAGAACTGCGCGCTGATCCACACCACCAGCAAGATCGCCCACGTCCACGCGTATGCCCTGAGCTGGGTTGTCGAGGAGTCGGGGCCGGGGGAGAGGAAGCGGCGGAGGGCGCTGCGCCGCGGCGCCCCCGGCGGCTGGCTGCTGCTGGTCATGCGGGACATGATGCCCCGCCGGGGCGCGCGCGTCGGTGCGCGGGGTCCGGGGTGGGTCGGCTTTACGGTCCCAGGCGGGTGCTCTTGTGGGGCCGCGCACGGGTGGCGGCCGTGGGGTGCCGCGGCTTGGTGTATCCGCCCGGGTCCTCGCCGGGTGGCCGCCACCAGGTGCGGCCTTGGCGCCGGCTCGCGTATCGGCGGTGCACGGGCCTGGGCATCGTGGCGGGGGGCACCTAAGATGACGGCCCGTCAGATCGCAGTCGCGGCAGGGAGGAGCGGCCGATGGACGCCGCGTTCACCGACGAGCAGGCCGAAATCCGGCGCACATTGCGGGACCTGCTGCACAAACGCTGTGGTCCCGACGATGCGCGGGCCGCCGTCGCCACGGCGGCGGGGCACGACGAGGCGCTGTGGCGCCATCTCGCGCAGACGCTCGGCCTGCCGGGGCTCGCGCTGCCCGCAGCGGTCGGCGGCGTCGGCTGCGGCCCCACCGAACTGGTCCTCGCCTGCGAGGAGACCGGCCGGGCGCTGCTGCCGTCCCCGCTGCTCGGCACCTCCGTCCTGGCCGCGCCCCTGATCGCGGCCCTCGGCAATCAGGAGCAGCGGGCTCGCCTGCTGCCGCGGATCGCCGACGGCACCCTGACCGCCGCGCTGGTCACCGCTGGCCCGCCGGCCACCGCGCTGGCCCTCACCGGGCCCAATGACGGCGACTGGGCGGGTGGCGGCCGGGCGGGCGGTGTCCAGGCCCGCGCGGCGGCCGACGGGCCGCCAGGACGGCACCTGCTCTACGGGCAGGCGGACCGCGCGCTCGGCGCGCACAGCGCGGACCTGCTGATCGTGGCGGCCCACACCGGCGGATACGCGGCCACCCGTACCCGGCTCTTCCTCGTCGAATCCACCGCACCGGGGCTCGTACGCACCCGCCTGACCGCGCTCGACGAGACCCGGCCCCTGGCCCGCGTCGAGCTGCGCGACACTCCCGCCGAAGCGCTCGGCGACGCCCCCGCCGCCGCCCTGGCCGACGCCGGCCGCCTCGCCGCCGCCGCGCTCGCCGCGGAAGCCGTGGGCGCCGCCGATCACGCGCTCACCTCGACGGTGGAGTACGTGAAGGTCAGGGAGCAGTTCGGGCGCCCGATCGGCTCCTTCCAGGCGGTCAAGCACCGGCTCGCCGACCTGTACGTACAGCTTCAGGCGGCGCGGTCCGCCGCCTATTACGCCGCCTGGGCGGCCGGGGCCTCCTCCGGGGCGGACGACACCGAGGCGAGCGCCGAATTCGAGCTGGCCGCGCCCGTAGCCCTCGCCCAGGCGCTGGAAACGCTGCGCATGGTGGCGGGCGCGGCGATCCAGTTGCACGGCGGCCTCGGCTTCACCTGGGAGCACCACGCGCATCTGTACTTCAAGCGGGCCACCGCCGACGAACTGCTCTTCGGACCGGTCGACGCCCTGCGCGCGCACGCCGCGGACCGGGCGGGGCTCTTCGCGCCCTCGGTGGTCAGGAGCGCGGCGTGAGCGGCGCGGCCGTGAAGGGCGCCGTCAGCGGGCGCGGTGTGGTCAGCAGGACCGGCGTTCTGGGCAGGTCCGTGCAGAAGGTGTCGGCCACCCGGGCCTTCGCCAAGATCGCGCCGCATGTGGTGCCGGTCATGGACAGCGCGGTCCACCGGCTGACCGGCGGAAGGTTCCTGGTCAGCGCGAGCCTGCTGCCCGGCGTCGTCCTCACCGCGACCGGCGCACGCAGCGGACTGCCGCGGCGCACGCCGCTGGCGTGCATGCCCGAGGACGGCGGCACCCTCGTTCTCGTGGGCAGCAACTTCGGCCGTCCGGGGCATCCGGCCTGGTCGGCCAATCTGCTGGCGCATCCCGACGCCGTGGTCAGCGGCCGGGGCCGCGACCTCCAGGTCACCGCGAACCTGCTGACCGGCGACGACCGCGCCGCCGCCTGGAAGGCGCTGGTCGCCTTCTGGCCGCCCTACGCGGTCTACGCCTCCCGCGTGACGCGCGAGATCCGGGTGTTCCGGCTGACGCCGCGCGAGTGAGGCGGGGGTGAAGGGTCACCCACACGAAGACGCGGATAGGGGGCGTCACCCACACGAAGACGCGGGCAGAAGTCGCGCGCACGGGAGCGTGAACACGGAGGCGTGCACGCGGGAGTGTGTACACGAAGCCGGGAATCCGTGCCGTCACCCACACGAAGACGCGGGCGCCGCGTACCTCCCCCGAGGACTGTGCGGCGCCCGCGTCAGGGCGTGACTTTCTGGCAGGACGGCGAAACGTCAACGCGAAAAAGCGGTGCGTGCCGCGTCCGCTACTTGGCGGGCTTCTTTCCGGTCACACCGAGGTGGACCAGCAGCGCGAGATTCGGCTTCAGCTCGGCCTGCTTGACGCCCCAGCTCGTGAAGCCCTTCTGGTGAGCGGCGACAGCGGCCAGCATGGCGACCAGCGATCCGGCGACGGCCGCCGGGCTGACCTCCTTGTCGACCTTGCCCTTGCTCTGAAGGTCCTTGATGGAGTCGGTCAGGGAATTGGTGACGGCGTTGAGGATCTTCATGCGGATCTTGTAGAACCGCTTGTCCCCTTCCGCTGCTCCGAGGTCGACGACGCGCAAAATGGCGTCGTGCTTCCGCCAGAAGGAGAGGAAACCGTCGACGAGTTCCTCGGCCGCCTGGGCGCCTGATTTGCCGACCCAGGAGCGGCCCGCGACCAATTCGGTCAGGCCCGCCCCCTCCTTGGCCATCTCGTCGGCGAGTTCGAGAACGGCGCCCTCGACGTCGGGGAAGTACTGGTAGAACGTTGCGGGGGAGGTGCCCGCCATCCGGGCGACGTCGATGACCTTGACGTCCCGGTACGGCGACGTGCTGAGCATCTCGCCCAGGCAGTCGAGCAGCTTCTGCCGCGTCGCCTGCCCGCGGCGACCGGCAACACGGCCGTCGACGGTGCGAACTTGTCCTGTCATGCCGTCAGTTTACCGACGGGTGATCAGCGCGCGATTCGGCCGCCTGCAAATGGGGAGGCAGCTCACCGCCACCATGAACATGCAGCTCAGCGCCGGTTACATAGCGTGCTGACGGGGAGGCCAGAAAGAGGACGGGGCCGGCGATGTCGGCCGGTTCCGCGAATCTCCCCAGCGGTATGGCGGCGGCCACCGCGCGCTGTACGGCGGGGTCGCCCTCCCCGTAGTGCGCCGCCGAGCGGTCCGTCAGCACCAGGCCCACGACCAGGCAGTTCACCCGGATCGCGGGGCCCCACTCGGCGGCCAGCGAGCGGGTGAGGGAGGCCAGGCCCGCTTTGGCGGCGCCATATGCGGCGGTTCCCGGCGAGGGGCGGCTGCCGCTGACGCTGCCGATGTTGACGATGGAGCCGCCGTCCGGCTGGCGGGCCATCAGGGCGTACGCGCCCTGCGCGCAGTACAGCGGCGCCAGCAGATTCAGCTCGACGACCGCCCGCGAGAAGCGCGGCGAGGCGGTGGCGGCATCGGCGGCGGGGGAGCCGCCCGCGTTGTTCACCAGCAGGTCGAGCCGCCCGTACGCCTCGGCGACGTGCGCGAAGAGCGCCCGCACCGCCTCGGGGTCGCGGACGTCCGCGGCCCGGAAGGCGACACCGGGCGGCAGGTCCGCGGGCGGTGTGCGCCCGCACACCAGCACCCGGGCGCCGGCCGCCGCCAGCGCCTCGGCGATGCCCCGGCCGATGCCGCGCGTGCCGCCGGTCACGACCGCCACTCGCCCTTCCAGGTCGTCCGTCACGTGGGCTATCGTGCCAGAGGAACTGACGATCCGTCAGATCTGTGCCGGACATCGGTCGGGATCCGGATCCGTACATCCGTAAAAGGCCAACGAGCGGGCGGAGGACGGCGCATGGCGATACAGGTGGCACGCCCCGGGACCGGCGTCGCGGAAGTGGTGATCGACGCGCCGCCGGTCAACGCGATCGACGTGAAGGGCTGGTTCGCACTCGCCGACGCGCTCACCGCGCAGGGTGCGGACCCGGAGGTGCGGGCGGTGGTCCTGCGCGCGGAGGGCCGCGGATTCTGCGCGGGGGTCGACCTCAAGGAGATGCAGAGCACCGCCGGATTCGACGCGCTGCTCGGCGCCAACGCCGGATGCGCCGCCGCCTTCTCCGCCGTCTACGACTGTCCGGTCCCCGTGATCGCCGCCGTGCACGGCTTCTGCCTCGGCGGCGGCGTCGGCCTGGCCGGGAACGCCGATCTGGTCGTCGCCTCCCATGACGCGTACTTCGGCCTGCCCGAGGTCGACAGGGGCGCGCTCGGCGCCGCCACTCACCTGGCCAGGCTCGTACCGCAGCAGCGCATGCGGCACATGGTCTACACGTCGCAGAACGCCACGGCCGCCGAGCTGCACGGCTACGGCACGGT
The DNA here is from genome assembly GCF_044753885.1 of Streptomyces sp. NPDC093221. Taxonomy (NCBI): domain Bacteria; kingdom Bacillati; phylum Actinomycetota; class Actinomycetes; order Kitasatosporales; family Streptomycetaceae; genus Streptomyces; species Streptomyces sp. NPDC093221. The sequence continues at coordinate 1,057,742 of NZ_JBIVOA010000001.1, forward strand.
CCTCGCGCTCACCCCCAGGGATCGTCTGCGCGACGCAGCCGTCGAGATCGCCACCGCGGTCGCCGCCAAGGACCCGCAGGTGGTCAGGGCCGCGAAACAGTCGCTCAACGGCATCGACCCGGTCGACGTCAAGCGCTCCTACCGCTACGAACAGGGCTTCACCTTCGAACTCAACCTGGCGGGCGTCGGCGACCGGCTGCGCGACGCCTTCACCGAGGGAGGCGCCGGATGACGGACAAGCGCATGACCGCCGACGAGGCGATAGCGCACCTCGCCGACGGCATGACCGTCGGCATCGGCGGCTGGGGCTCGCGCCGCAAACCGATGGCCCTGGTGCGCGCGATCCTCCGCTCCCCGCTCACCGACCTCACCCTGGTCTCCTACGGCGGCCCCGACGTCGGCCTGCTGTGCGCGGCGGGCAAGGTCCGCAAGGTCGTCTACGGCTTCGTCACCCTCGATTCCGTCCCCCTGGAGCCGCATTTCCGTGCCGCCCGCGAGAACGGCACCGTCAAGGCGCTCGAAATGGACGAGGGCATGTTCCTGGCGGGGCTGCGCGCCGCAGCCCTGCGGCTGCCCTTCATGCCGGTACGCGCCGGGCTCGGCGCCGACGTGCTGCGGTACGCGCCCGAGCTGCGGGTGCTCCCCGACCCCTACGGCACCGGGGACGAGGTGGTCGCCGTACCGCCGCTGCGGCTGGACGCGGCCCTGGTGCACGCCAACCTCGCCGACCCCGCGGGCAGCGCCGCGCTCACCGGGCCCGACCAGTTCTTCGACGACCTGTTCTGCCAGGCCGCGGACGCCGCCTATGTGTCGGCCGAACGCGTCGTGCCCACCGCCGACCTGCTCAAGGAGGCGGGGTGCGTGCACGCCCTCGTCCTGCACCGCTACCTCACCCATGGCGTGATCGAGGCGCCGCGCGGCGCGCACTTCACCGAGTGCCCACCCGGATACGGCCGCGACGAGCCGTTCCAGCGCGCCTACGCGACCGCCGCGGCCGACCCGGCGGCCTGGGCCGCCTTCGCCGAACGCTTCCTCACCCATACGGATGAATCGTCTTATCAACAGGCTGTGGATAACTTCCGCGAGGAGGCGACCCGATGACCGCGCCCCCGAACGGCCCGACCGCGCCCCCGAACGACTCGACCGCCGCGGCGACCGCCCCCGCCACCAGGGTCGAGATCTGCGTCACCGCCTGCGCCGACGCCTGGCGCGGCGACGGCGAGATCCTGGCCAGCCCGATGGGCGTCGTGCCCACCCTCGGCGCCCGCCTCGCCCGCGCCACCTTCGCCCCCGACCTGGTGCTCAGCGACGGGCTGGCCTATCTGCTGGCCGGCGACATCCCCCTCGGGGCAGCACCCGACGCGCTCACCGTCGAGGGCTGGCTGCCCTACCGCGCGGTCCTCGACCTGGCCGCGCGCGGGCGGCGCCACGTCATGATGGGCCCCAGCCAGATCGACGCGTACGGCAACGCCAACATCTCCTGCATCGGCCCCTGGGCCCGCCCCACCCGGCAGCTCCTCGGCGCGCGCGGCGCCCCCGGCAACACCGTCAACCACACCACCAGCTACTGGGTGCCCCGGCACGCCCCGCGCGCCTTCGTCGAGCGCGTCGACGTCGTCTGCGGCATCGGCTACGACCGCGCCGCCGCCGTCGGCCGCGCCGCGCGCTTCCACGGTCTGCGCACGGTCGTCACCAATCTGTGCGTCCTGGACTTCGGCGGACCCGGCCACCACATGCGGCTCGCCTCGGTGCACCCCGGCGTCACCCTGGAGCAGGTCGTAGCGGCGACCGGCTTCCGCCTCACCGTCCCGGCCCGCGTCCCCACCACCCGACAGCCCACCGACGCCGAACTGCGCGTCCTGCGCGACGTCCTCGACCCGCGCTCCGCCCGCGACCGCGAGGTCCCCGCATGACCGCCGGCGGTCCGCTGAGCACCCGCCTCACCGACCTCACCGGCATCCGCCACCCCATCGTGCAGACCGGTATGGGATACGTCGCCCGCCCCCGCCTCGTCGCCGCCGCGGCCAACGCCGGGGCCCTCGGCGTACTGGCCGCCGCCACCTTGTCGTACGACGAACTGACCGCGGCCGTCGCCGAGGTCAAGGCGGCGGCACCCGGACGGCCCTTCGGGGTCAACCTCAGGGCCGACGCACCGGACGCGGCACGGCGGATCGCGCTGATGGGCCGCGAGGGCGTACGGGTGGCGTCCTTCGCCCAGGCGCCGACCAGGGAGCTGATCCGCGCCGCGCACGACGAGGGGATGGTCGCGGTGCCGTCGGTCGGGGCGCGGCGGCACGCGGAGAAGGTCGCCGAGTGGGGCGCGGACGCGGTGATCGTGCAGGGCGGCGAGGGCGGCGGGCACACCGGCCGGGTGCCGACCACACTGCTGTTGCCGCAGGTGGTGGACGCGCTGCGGGGCAGCGGGGTGGCCGTGGTCGGCGCGGGCGGCTTCTTCGACGGGCGCGGCCTCGTCGCGGCCCTCGCCTACGGCGCGGACGGCATCGCGATGGGCACCCGCTTCCTGCTGACCTCCGACGCGCCCGTGCCGCGCGCCGTCCAGGACCGCTACCTGGCCGCCGACGTCACCGGCACCCTCGTCACCACCGAGGTCGACGGGGTGCCGCACCGGGTCCTCGCCACCGACTTCGTCCGCTCGCTGGAACGCGGCGGCCCCCTCGTCCGCTACCCGCGCGCGCTGCGCAACGCCGTCCGCTTCTCCCGGCTGTCCGGGACGCCGCTGCGCGCGATGCTCCGGGAGGGACGGGCGATGCGCGGCGCCCGCGAGCTGAGCTGGCCGCAGGTCCTGATGGCCGCGAACACCCCGGTGCTGCTCCGCGCCGCGATGGTCGAAGGGCGCGCTGACCTGGGCGTCATGGCCTCGGGGCAGGTGGCGGGAGTGATCGCCGACCTGCCCTCGTGCGCGGAGCTGGTGGACCGGATCATGGCCGAAACCGAGGGAGTCCTGGGCCGTCTCAAGAATTGACCATATGTTCGAATTCTCTCTCGTGCGGGCGGGAAGATCACTGGTTACGGTGGCATTCCAGACATTCGCGAGAGGAACCAGCTCATGTCCGCATTCGGTGAAGGCGCTCCCTGTTGGGCCGACGTCTCGCTTCCCGACCTCGCGGCCGGGCGGCGTTTCTACGGCGAGCTGTTCGGCTGGACGTTCGAGGACCAGGGCGAGCAGTTCGGGCACTACACGCTGGCCAAGCTCGACGGGAAGAACGCGGCGGCCCTGATGGGCAAGATGGACGAGTCGATGCCCACGGCCTGGGGCATACACCTGGCCACCGCGGACGCCGCGAAGACCGCGGCCAAGATCACCGAGGCGGGCGGCCACGTCGTCTTCGGCCCCGACGAGATCGGCGACACCGGTGTGCTGGTCGGCGCCGTCGACCCGGGCGGCTCCTTCTTCGGCACCTTCCAGCTCCGCGGCCACCCCGGCTTCGACGTGGTCAACGTGCCCGGTGCCTACTGCTGGACCGAGAACCACACGCGGGACGCGGCGGCGGTCGACGCCTTCTACGAGACGGTGTTCGGCTACGACGGCGTGCAGGTCGGTGACGGCGTCCACTTCGACTACAAGGTGTGGTCCCGCCCCGGCGACCCCGAGGGCCAGCTCGCCGGCCGGATGAACAGCGCGTCCGGCGGCGGGGACGAGCCGCCCGCCTTCCAGGTCTACTTCGTGGTCGCGGACTGCGACGCCGCCGCCGACACCGTGGGCCGGCTCGGCGGACGGGTCGTCATGGGACCGGAGGACTCGCCGTTCGGACGGATGGCCGTCGTCGCCGACGACCAGGGCGCGAGGTTCGCGATCATCGACGTGACGCGCAGGAGCGGCTCGATACCCGGCGCGTGAGCCGGATCAGAGCCGTTCGATGACGGTGACGTTGGCCTGGCCGCCGCCCTCGCACATGGTCTGGAGGCCGTAGCGGCCACCGGTGCGCTCCAGGTGGTGCAGCAGGGTGGTCATCAGCCGGGCGCCGGTCGCGCCCAGCGGGTGGCCGAGGGCGATGGCGCCGCCGCACGGGTTGACCACGTCGGGGTCGGCGCCGGTCTCCTTCAGCCAGGCCAGCACCACGGACGCGAACGCCTCGTTGATCTCCACCGCGTCGAAGTCGCCGATGGACATGCCCGTCCTGGCCAGGGCGTGTTCGGTCGCGGGGATCGGCCCGGTCAGCATACGGATCGGGTCGGAGCCGCGGGCGGACAGATGGTGGATCCGCGCGCGGGGGGTCAGGCCGTGGTCGCGCACCGCCTGTTCGCTCGCGACGAGCAGTGCGGCGGCGCCGTCGGAGATCTGTGAGGACAGGGCCGCGGTGAGCCGGCCGCCGGGCACGATCGACGGCAGGGCGGCCATCCGCTCCGCCGAGGTGTCGCGGCGGGGGCCCTCGTCGGTGGCGAGTTCGGGGAGGGCGGCCGTTTCGCGGGCGAACCAGCCGCTGTCGAGCGCGTGCAGGGCGCGACGGTGGCTCTCCAGGGCGAAGCGCTCCATGTCCTCGCGGCTGATGTCCCAGTCGCGGGCGATGAGTTCGGCCCCGCCGAACTGGCTGACGGGCTGGTCGCCGTAGCGGGCGCGCCAGCCGGTGGACCCGGAGAACGGATCGGTGAAGCCGTACTCGCGGCCCACCACCATGGCCGCGCCGATCGGTATCCGGGACATGCTCTGGACGCCGCCCGCCACGACCAGGTCGCTGGTGCCGGACAGCACGGCCTGCGCCGCGAAGTGCACGGCCTGCTGGGAGGAGCCGCACTGCCGGTCGACGGTCACGCCCGGTACGTGCTCGGGCAGTCCGGCCGCCAGCCAGCAGGTGCGGGCGATGTCACCGGCCTGGCCGCCGATGGCGTCCACGCAGCCGAAGACGACGTCCTCGACGGCGCCGGGGTCGAAGCCGCCGCGTTCGACCAGGGCGGTCAGCACATGGGCGCCGAGGTCGGCGGGATGGACGGGGGCGAGCGCGCCGTTCTTGCGGCCGACGGGGGTGCGTACCGCTTCGACGATGTAGGCCTCGGGCATCGGGGGCTCCGTTCTCGCAGGGCTGGGAGGTGACGAGAGGTGACGTGAGGGTGATGAGAGAGGTGAGGCGATGTGAGGTGACGTGCCTTTGAGGTGAGGGCGCGGTGGCGTGCGATGAGGTGCGTCCTGGCCGTACCGGGATCTGACGATCCGTCAGATAGTCGGTTATCCTAGCGCGGTGACGGACCTTTCCTTCAGTGCTCAACAGGACGCGTTCCGGCGGGAGATACGGGACTGGCTCGCCCGTCGGGTGCCGCGTGAGCCGCTGCCGTCGATGGACACGGCGGACGGTTTCCGCGCGCACCAGGAGTGGGAGCGGACGCTGTACGAGGCCGGGTGGGCGGTCGTCGGATGGCCGGAGGAGTACGGGGGAAGGGGCCTCGGCCTGGACGAGTGGCTGATCTTCGAGGAGGAGTACTGGCGGGCGGGCGCGCCGGGGCGCGTCGGGCAGAACGGCATCTTCCTGTTCGCGCCCACCGTCTTCGCCTTCGGTACGGAGGAGCAGCGGGCGCGGGTGCTGCCGCCGATGGCCAGCGGGGAGGAGGTGTGGGCGCAGGGCTGGTCGGAGCCGGAGGCGGGTTCAGACCTGGCGAATCTGCGGGCGCGGGCGGTACGGGACGAGGCGCGCGGCGGGTGGCGGCTGAGCGGGCAGAAGACGTGGAGTTCGCGGGCGGCCTACGCGCACCGGCTCTTCGGCCTCTTCCGGAGCGACCCCGACTCGCGGCGGCACCACGGCCTGACGTACTTCATGGTCGACCTGGCGGCGCCGGGCGTGACGGTACGGCCGATCCGGCAGCTCGACGGGGAGGCCGGATTCGCGGAGGTGTTCCTGGACGACGTGTTCGTGGCCGACCGGGACGTCCTGGGGGAGGCGGGGGAGGGGTGGCGGATCGCGATGTCCACCACGGGGAGCGAGCGGGGGCTGAGTCTGCGGAGCCCCGGACGGTTCCTGGCGGCGGCCGACCGGTTGCTCGACTTGTGCCGCCTGCGCCCGGAACAGGCGGCGCCGCACCGGGACGCGGTGGCGGACGTGTGGATGCGGGCGGAGGCGTACCGGCTGTACACCTACCGGACGGTGACGCGGATGCGGGAGGGCAAGGAGAGCGGGCCGGAGTCCTCGCTGAACAAGGTCTTCTGGTCGGAACTGGACCTCGACCTGCACGACATCGCGCTGCGCGTGCTCGGCGCGGAGGCGGAGCGGTGCGGGCCGTGGCTGGACGGCTACCTCTTCGCGCTCGCCGGACCCATCTACGCGGGCACCAACGAGATCCAGCGCAATGTGATCGCCGAGCGGCTGCTCGGCCTCCCCCGGGAGCCCCGCCGATGAGACTCGCGCCCACGCCCGACGAACAGCTCTTCGCCCGCACCGCCCGCGAGCTGCTGGCGGCGCGCTGCACCCCGGCCGACGTGCGCGCCGGGTTCTCGCGGGACCGCTGGCGGGCGCTCGCCGGGATCGGGGCGACCGGGCTGCTGGTCCCGGAGGAGTACGGCGGCCTCGGTCTCGGTTCCGGTCCCGGTGCCGACGACTACGGTCCCGACGGCTACGGTCCCGGCGGCCACGGTTCCGGCAGGCAGCACCTCGGAGGGCGGCGCCTCGACGAGCCGCCCCTGGGCGCGCAGGCGCTCGTCGCGCTCACCGAGGAGGCGGGCCGCGCGTGCCTGCCCGAGCCGTTGCTGGAGGCGGCGGTCGCGGCGGAACTGCTCGGGGGGCTGTCGGAAGGGGCGGATCTGCTGCGCGGGCTGGCGGAGGGCGCGGTGACCGTCGCCGTGTCCCTCCCCGCGCAGGACCCGGCGCCGGGACCCGTACCCACGTCCGCATCCGTACCCGCATCCGTATCCGAACCAGCAGGTCAGCCCCTTGTCGCGCACGCCGCCCACGCTGATCACGTGCTGGTGGTCACGGAAGACGGTGAGCTGCGGGAGGCGGGGGCCGGGCCGCGTACGCCTGTTGTCGGGGTCGACCCGAATCGGGGGCTGGCGCGTGTGGCGGACGGAGGCGGGCGGGTGCTCGCGCGGGAGTGGGGGGAGGCGGCCGGGAAGGCGGCGCGACTCGGGGCGATCGGGGCGGCGGCCGACCTGGTGGGCGCGGCGGCGGCGATGCTGGAGCGGACGGTGGAGTACGCCAAGGGCCGCGTGCAGTTCGGGTCGCCGATCGGCGAACGGCAGGCGGTGAAGCACCGGCTGGCGGACGTCCTGCTGGCCGTGGAATTCGCGCGGCCGGTGGTGGCGCGGGCGGCGTACGCGTACGACCACGGGCTGCCCAGTGCGACGCGGGACGCGGCCATGGCGAAGGTCTTCGCGAACGAGGCGGCGGGGAAAGCGGCGCGCGGGTGCCTCCAGGTGCACGGTGCGATCGGTTATACCGACGAGTACGACCTCTCGCTCTGGCTGCGCCGGGTGTGGGCGCTCTCTGCCGCGTGGGGCGATTCCACCCGGCATCGCGCCGCCGTGGCGGCCGACCTCTTCGCGCCGGGCGGCCCGTCCCGGTCCTGCCCGCCGCGCTGAACCCCGCCGCCCCGGGAGCGCCCAGGGACCGAGCCGCGACCGACCTGGGATCGCCCTGGCACCAAGCCGCGACCGACCCGCGCGGCCCCCCGTCCACCGGCGCCTGCCCCGACTCGCCCGCCCCGTAAGGCACTTGGACGCCGCCGGTGCGCCACGTGCGTCCCATGCCTCCCTCGCGGACGCCTCGTTCGGCGCGCCGCGCGCCGGAGACGGTGCGAATGGCGGATGATAACGAGTTCGCTCTCCGGGCGTGTCGCGGCGGCCCCGGGTTCGCAACCGGCGCCCATCCCAGGAAGAATCAGGCCCGTACCCTGGCGCTTGGGCCGGTCGAACGGGGTACGGAGCGCGCAGAGCGGGCAAAGCAGTACAGGCGGGCGCAAGCGCTCGATCACGACAGCACGGCACGAGCACGGCGACAACGGAACGACGGTACGGCGCGCAGCACGGGGTAAGGCCGCGACAGCGCGGGCAACGCGGGCACGGGGAGGTGGCAGGGCAGTGGTGGAGCAGCTTACGCAGCACGACCCGAGACGGATCGGCCCTTTCGAGGTGCTGGCGCGGCTCGGCGCCGGCGGCATGGGGCTGGTCTATCTCGCCCGCTCGGCTTCCGGCCGCCGCGTGGCGATCAAAACCGTGCGCGCCGAACTGGCCGAGGACCAGCTTTTCCGGGTCCGCTTCACGCGTGAGGTGGAGGCCGCCCGCGCGGTCTCCGGCTTCTACACCGCGGCCGTTGTCGACGCCGACCCCCGCGCCGCCGTCCCGTGGCTCGCCACCGCCTACGTCCCGGCCCCGTCGCTGGAGGAGATCGTCAACGAGGCGGGCCCGATGCCCGCGCAGGCCGTACGGTGGCTGGCCGCCGGAATCGCGGAGGCGTTGCAGTCGATCCACGCCGCCGGTCTCGTGCACCGCGACATGAAGCCGTCGAACGTACTCGTCGTCGAGGACGGGCCGCGCGTCATCGACTTCGGCATCGCGTCCGGCGTCTCCAACACCCGTCTGACCATGACGAACGTGGCCGTCGGCACGCCCGCCTACATGTCGCCCGAGCAAGCCCGCGACTCCCGTAGCGTGCGCGGCGCGAGCGACATCTTCTCGCTCGGCTCCACCCTGGTGTTCGCCGCGACCGGCCACGCGCCCTTCCACGGCGCCAACCCCGTCGAGACCGTCTTCATGCTGCTGCGCGAGGGCCCCAATCTCCACGGCCTGCCGCCCGAGCTGCGCCCGCTCATCGAGTCCTGCATGCGGATGGAGGCGGACCGGCGGCCCACCCCCGCCGACCTCCAGGCGCAGCTCGCACCGCATCTGTACTCCACCGGCGGCGACGACACGGGTACGGCGTCGGCCTGGCTGCCGCCCGGCGCGGTCGCGTTGATAGAGCAGCGCCGCAGCGGACGGCCCGCCGTCGCCGCGGGCGGCAGCCGGGGCGCGCACGCCGCGGGCCCGCGACTGCCCGGCAACGCGCCGCCGCTCCCGCCGAACTCCCCGCCCCGGCCGCAGCAGCCGCCGAACAACGCACCGGCGCACGCGGGCGCGCCCGACGGCCGCGGCAACCACCGCGCGCCCGTACCCGTATCCGGCCCCGCGGCAGGCCCCGCGGCAGGCCCCGCGGCCGGACCCGTGGCGGGCCCCGGCTCCGGTCCCACATCCGGTCCCGCCTCCGCCGTTCCCGTACAGCTCGCCGGTTCCGCGCCGATCGGTCCCGGGATGCGGGTCGCGGACGCGGCGGACCACAAGGCGGGGGCCGCGCCCGGTACGGACTGGGTACGCCGCCGCGCGGGCGCGCACCGCGCGAACGCCAACGCGGGCGCCAACGCCGGTGCCGTGGCGAACGGCGGCGCGGCCCAGGCCCCCGCCGCCGTCCCGGCGCAGCAGGGCCAGCAAGCGCAGCAGGCTCCGCAGTCACAGCAGCAGTCACAACAGCAGCAGCAATCACAGCCGCAGTCACAGCAGGCCCAGCACGGCGCCCAGTCGGGCCTCCAGTCCCAGGCCGCCGCTCCCGGCGAGTGGCGGCCGTGGCGTTTCCGCATGTCGAACGATGTGTGGGGCACCCCCGTCGTCTCCGGCGGGCTCCTCTACGTCACCTCCTTCGAGGTGCACGCGCTCGATGTGGCCAGCGGGCGCCGCCAGTTCAAGACCCGCGACGTCGCCTGGACGATGGCCGTCGACGGCGGCCGTATCCACGCCTCCGACGGCCCCAGCCTCTTCGCGCTCGACGCGGTCGACGGCGGCGAGCGCTGGCGTACGGCGATCGACGGCTGGGTGTACGCGCTGCGCGCCGACTCCGGCACGGTCGTGACCGCCACCCGCGGCGGCGGCATCCAGGCGTGGGACGCGGCGCGCGGCGGACTGCGCTGGGAGCGGTCGGGCGCCCAGACCGAATTCGAGTCCCCGGACTCCGGGCCCACCGTCCTCGGCCGCGCCGTCTACTACCAGGGCGGCGGCCACCTGCACGCCGTCGACTCCCTCACCGGTGCCGAGATGTGGTCGTACCCGGTCGGCGAACCCGGCGTCGCGGGCTCCGTGCCCACCCGGCCGGTCGTCGCGGACGGCATTGTGCACCTCACCGCCGGGACGCGGGTCGTCGCGCTCGACGCCCGCAGTGGCGCCGAGCGCTGGCATTTCGACGCCCCCGCCGTCATGTTCTCGCCGCCCGCGCACGTGCCGGGGCCCGGCGTCTCGGGCGGCGGCGTGTACGTCGCCGACCACCTCGGCACCGTCTACGCCCTCGATCCCGCCGACGGGCACGCGCGCTGGCGCGTCGCCACCGAGCCGAGGCAGTCGCTGGAACCCGTCATCGTCGCCAATGGTGCGCTGCACCTCGGCGCGGGGAGCGCGCTCTACACGCTGGACGCCGTCAGTGGCGCGCCGCGGTGGCGCTTCGCGGCGCAGAACGAGATTGTCGGCTCGCCCGCCGTGGCGGCCGGGCGGGTGCACTTCGGGTCCAAGGACCACTGTCTGTACACGGTCGACGCGGCCGGGGGGCAGTTGCGGTGGCGGCTTGAGACCGGCGGGGAGATCACCGGGTCGCCGGTGACGTCGGAGGGGGTGGTGTACGCGTGCTCGAAGGACCGGTGCGTGTACGCGCTCGACGCGACGAAGGGGACCGGGGCGACTTCGCGTCGGGCGTGAGCCCGTGGGCCCTCAAACGCCGGGCGGGCTGATGCCCTCAGGCGCCGGGCGGGCTGGTGGGCGGGGGTTGCGCGCCGCTGGGCAGGTCGTCGGTGCCGGGCCGGGGCACCTCCTCGAACTGCGTCTGCCTGGTCGTGTCGTAGGCGTCGTCCACTTGTCGACGCAGTTCTGCGGGGGCACCCCGCCCCGTCTCCTCCTCCTCGTAGCGTGGTTCGTCGTACCGGCCGTACGTCGGCTCGTCGTACCGCGGCTCCTCGAAAACCGGCGTGGCGCGGCGCGGCCGGTGGCGGCCGGGGAGGACGGCGGCGGCGAGGAGGAGCAGGAGGCCGGAGGCGAAGGCGGTGGCGACGCCGTAGTCGAGGCCGTTGCCGCCGGCGGTGAGGGAGCCGGAGGCTTGGCCCTGGCGGACCATCCAGAGGATGGTGATGCCGAGAACGAGGAAGGCGGCGAGGGCGAGGGTGAGGCGGGAGCGGAGGAGGACGCCCAGGAGGGTGAGGAGGGCGGCGAAGGCCATGGGGAGGAAGAGGGAGCCGAGGAGGGCCGCCTTGTCAGGCGTCACGCCGACCCCGGTGAAGAGGTCGTCGACCCGGATGCCGGAGCCGTGGCGGCCGCCGTACCAGGCACGGAAGGGGCTCCAGACGGCGCCCGCCGCTCCGATGAGGGCGAGAAGCGACCCGACGACGGTGCGGAACATCTCGTGGTCGCCTCGCTTCGCTCGCTCAGCCCCCTCGGGGCCGACGCTACGCCGCGACCGTCGCACCCGCCACGTGAGCCGCGCTCACCTCAACCGGAAGGCGGCGGGCCCCCGGGCGCGCCCGGTGAACAGCTCCGCCTGCCGCTCCGGCGGCAGATTGCCGAGTGCGATGAGGTGCGGCGCGAGCGCGGTGGCGTGCGCGCGGGCCGCCTCCCGGGCCGACCACACGGCGCGCACGGTGCCCTGGACGGCCTCGGTCGGGTAGGAGGAGAGGACGGCGGCGGCGCGCAGAGCGGTGGCGAGGAGGTCGGGGCCGGGCACGACCTCGGAGACGAGACCGGTCTCGTAGGCCCGTCGCGCGCTCACCCGTTCGGCGGTGCCCATGAGGGACATGCGCATGGCCTCGCCGTAGGGCATGCGCTGCGCCATGAGGACGGACTCGTAGGCGCTGACCATGCCGTAGGCGGTGTGCGGGTCGAAGAAGGTGGCGTCTTCCGCGGCGATGAGGAATTCGGCCTCGCCCAGGAGGTAGAAGGCGCCGCCGCAGGCCATGCCGTTGACGGCGGCGACGACCGGCTTCCACAGGTCGTTGGCCTTGGGGCCCGCGGTGAGCAGGGGGTCGTCGACGCAGTACGGGGACGACGGCTGCGGCACGTCGAGGCCGCGGTCGACGCCGGTGCAGAACGCCCGGTCGCCCGCGCCGGTGAGGACCACCGCCCGTACCGCGTCGTCGAAGCGCAGGTCGCGCCACACCTCGCGCAGCCCGTCCACGGTCGCGCCGTCCAGGGCGTTGTGCCGCTCGGGCCGGTCGAGGGTGACGAGAGCGACCCCGTCACCGGCCTCCGTGCGCCGGACGCTCATGGCCGCTCCAGCAGCCAGCGCGGTACGACGACGCCGTCCGCGGCGGCCGGGTCGGGGAAGGCCACCTTCACGGCGGCGCCGATCCGCAGCCGCGCCGAGTCCACGGAGTCAAGGCGCGCGTCGGCGCGGGCGACGAGGTTGCCGACCAGCCGGATCCGGCCGCCCTCGGGGGTGGCCTCCTCGGCCAGTTCCACCACGATCACGTTGTACGGGGCCTGCTCGGCGTAGTCGGGCAGCAGCGGGGGGTGGGCGACGACGTACGACCAGATCCGACCGCGTCCGCTCATCCGCTCCCAGCGGGACCCGAAGGACCGGCAGTACGGGCAGCAGGGGCGCGGCGGGAAGCGCCGCCGTCCGCAGTCGGCGCACGCCTGGACGCGCAACTCGCCCTGGCGCGCGTACTCCCAGAAGGGCGCGCCGTCCTCGTCGATGACCGGCAGCAGCATCGCGGCTGTCAACTCCTCAGCAGCAGAGCGGATGTGGGGACGCACTCGCCCGCCGTGACCAGGCAGGTCGCGGCGTCGGGGACTTGGGCGGTGGAGGTGCCGCGCAGTTGCCTGACGCCCTCGGTGATGAGGTTGAAGCCGTGGACGTACGCCTCGGACAGGCCGCCGCCACCGGTGTTGATCGGCAGCCGTCCGCCGGTCTCCAGGGCGCCGCCCTCGGTGAAGGCGGCGCCCTCGCCGCGTCCGCAGAAGCCGTAGCCCTCGAGGGAGAGCGGGATCAGCGGGGTGAAGGCGTCGTATATCTGGGCGACATCGACGTCCTGCGGGCCGAAGTCGGCCTGTTTCCACAGGTGTCGGGCGGCGGTCCAGGACGGTCCGGTGAGCGGGTCGTCGGTCCAGTAGTTGACCATGCCGTGGTGCTGGGCGGGCAGGCCCTGCGCGGCGGAGTGCACGTAGACGGGCTTGCGGCGGCAGTCGCGGGCGCGTTCGGCGGAGACCACGACGCAGGCCAGGGCCCCGTCGGTCTCCATGCAGTTGTCGAACAGGCAGAGCGGTTCGCTGATCCAGCGCGCGGTCATGTACATCTCGCGGGTCAGCGGGCGCTCGTACATCAGGGCGGCCGGATTCTGGTTGGCGCGGTTGCGGCAGGCGAGCGCCACATTGAACAAGTGGTCGCGGGTGGCGCCGTATTCGTGCATGTAGCGGCGGGCGAGCATGCCGATCTCGTCGGCCGGGCGGAGCAGACCGTACGGCCGGGACCACTGCGCCGGGGTGGGGAGCTGGACGGTGGTGCTGCTCCACGGGCGCGGTCCCGAGCCGCGTTTGCGCGACCGCCAGGCGACGCCGACCGACGCCTGACCCGTGGCGACGGCCGCCGCGAGGTGCGCGACGGTCGCGCACGAACCGCCGCCGCCGTAACCGGACTTGGCGAAGAAGGTCACATCACCCGCGCCGATCGCCTTGGCCAGCTCGACCTCGTCGGTGTCCTCCATCGTGTACGAGGCGAAGCCGTCGACCTCGCCGGGGTCGATGCCCGCGTCGTCGAGCGCGGCGAGCACCGCCCGGCACGCGAGCGTCTTCTCCGACTCCGGGAGCGACTTGGCGAACGGTGTCTGGCCTATCCCGACGATGGCCGTCGCGTCTTTCAGGGCAGCGCCGCCCATGGGCACAAACCTCCGCGGGTCCCCGGATGCACTGACGAACTGCTGACAGGTCGTCAGGCTACCGTTAATCTGACGGGTAGTCAGCTACGGGAGAGGACGTCATGGATGTGGACCTGCGGGACGACGATCCGCGCGACACCTCGTACGGCGACGCCTCGTACGGCGACGCCTCATCCGAGGGCGGTGCCTTCAACGACGGTTCATCCACGGCCGGTTCACCCGCCGACGACCCCCGCGCCGATCTCCGCTGGGGCACCCTGCCCCGCCTGGTGCGCGCCGCCGCCCGCGCCCACGGCGAGCACGAGGCCGTCGTGGACGGCCGCACCCGCGTCAGCTACGCCGAACTCGGCGCCCGCGTCGAAAGCGCCGCCGCCGCGGCCGTCGCCTCGGGACTGCGCCCCGGCGACCGGGTCGCGATCTGGGCGCCCAACTCGCTGAACTGGATCGTCGCCGCGCTCGGCGCGGTCAGCGCGGGCGGCGTCCTCGTCCCGCTCAACACCCGCTTCAAAGGCGCCGAAGCGGCCTGGATACTCCAACGCACCCGCGCCAGGCTGCTGTTCGTCACCGGCACCTTCCTCGGCACGTCGTACGTGGCCGCGCTGCGCCGCGCCGCGGGAGAGGGAGACGGCGAGGGACCGCTGCCCGGCCTGCCGCACCTACGTGACGTCGTCGTCCTCGGTGACGACGCCCCGCCCACCGGATTCCTGTCCTGGCACGGCTACGTGGCGGCCGGCGCCGACGTACCCGCCGCGACCGTACGCGCCCGCGCCGACGCCGTGGCGCCCGGCGACCCTTCCGACATCATCTTCACCTCGGGCACGACCGGACACCCCAAGGGCGCCGTCATCACGCACGCCCAGACGCTGCGCGTGTACGGCGTCTGGAGCGCGCTGGCCGGACTGACCGCGGGGGACCGCTACTTGGTGGTCAACCCCTTCTTCCACACCTTCGGCTACAAGGCGGGCGTCATCGCCTGCCTGATGCGCGGCGCCGTGATCGTGCCGCAGCCCGTCTTCGACGTGGACACCGTCCTCGCCAACATCGCCGCCGAGCGGATCTCCGTACTGCCGGGCCCGCCCACCCTGCACCAGTCGCTGCTCGACCATCCGGCGCGCGCCGCCCACGACCTGTCCGCGCTGCGGCTCGTCGTCACCGGGGCCGCGGTCATCCCGCTGGAACTCGTCGAACGGCTGCGCGCCGAACTGCGGATCGCCACCGTCCTGACCGCGTACGGACTCACCGAGGCGTCCGGCACCGTCACCATGTGCCGCAGGGGCGACCCCGCCGCGACCGTCGCCGTCACCTCGGGGCGCGCCATCCCCGACACGGAGGTACGGGTCGACGCCGCGCCCGGCGCGCCCGGCGAAGTCCTGGTCCGCGGCTACCACGTCATGTCCTGCTACTTCGAGGACCCCGAGGGCACCGCCCGCGCCGTCGACCCCGACGGCTGGCTGCACACCGGCGACATCGGCGTCCTGGACCCCGAGGGGAATCTGCGGATCACCGACCGCCTCAAGGACATGTACATCGTCGGCGGCTTCAACGCCTACCCGGCGGAGATCGAGCGACTGCTGCTGCGCCACCCCGACATCCGCGACGCCGCCGTCATCGGTGTCCCCGACCCCCGCCTCGGCGAGGTCGGCCGCGCCTACGTCGTCCGCCGCCCCGGCTCCACCCTCACCGCCGACGACCTCATCGCCTGGTCGCGCCGCGAAATGGCCAACTACAAGGTCCCGCGCGGCGTCCGCTTCGTCCCCGAACTCCCGCGCAACGCGGGCGGGAAGGTCAAGAAGAACGAGCTGCGTACGGCCGCGGACTGACCCGCGCCCGGCACCGGACCCGGACGCGGACTGACCGCGGCGCCCCCTCCGCGCCGCGGTCAGTCTTTGGTGCGCCCCCGGGTGCGTGCTGTGGAACCCCCCGCAGTCACCCGGCCCCCCCTTGGGCGGCTTTCACCGGTCCCCCCTCGGCCCCCACCGAGGTTCCCCGGTCCCCCGATCCCCCGTGTTCCCCTGTTGCCCCGTGCTGTTTTCCCCTGATCAACCCCGTGGGTCCCCCTGCGGTCCCCTTGGGGTCCTCCGCGGCCCCGCCCTCCCCAGAGCGGGGTACGGAAGCTACTTGGTGGTGCCGTCCGTGTGGAAGTTGTCCGGCTTGACGACGGGCTTCTTCGGCGTGAGGAGCCCGTCCGGAGCCGTCTGCTCGGTGCCGTCGGTGTGGAAGTTGTCCGGGTCGACCGGCGGGTCCGTCTTCGGAAGCTTCGGAACTTCGGTGCTCATGGTGCTCTCCCTGTGTGCTTGGGGACGTGCTGTCGTGAAAGCCCGCCCGGTGGCGACCCCCGTACACCACCGAGCGGGCAGCTCGTGCAGTGATGGAATCGTGGCATCCACCGATAATCAACTGATAAACGGGCGCGTTGAGCGAATCGACCTGGGCTTATACCGCGACAGAGGGGGATGATTCGTCCCCCAACAGGCGCCGTACATCGGCCGCTTCGGGCGAACCGAGCGCGGTGAAGACGGCCAGGGCGTCGTGCCAGCAGGCGTGGGCACGGACCGGCTGGCCCATGCCGTCGAGCGCGCTGCCGAGTACGGTCAGGGCGTTGGCGGTGCGCCACTCGCCGCCGACCTCGCGGAGGATGACGAGCGACTGCTCGGTGTGGGCGGCGGCCTGCCGCCAACTGCCGCCCGCGAGGTGAACCTTGGAGAGCCGGAAGAGCGTCATGCCCTCCCAGAACTGCTGCCGCGCCTCCCGGAAGATGCCCAGTGCCTCGGTGAGGCAGCTCAACGCGTCGTCGAGGCGGCCCTCCGCGGTGAGCGCGATGCCCATCGCGTACAGGCCGTTGCCGAGCCGGAAGCCGGCGCCCAGTTCGCGGTAGATCGCGACGACCCGTTCGGTCGCCGCCACCGCGGCGGCGATGTCGCCCAGTTCGATCTGCGCGCGGGAGAGATTGCTGAGCGCCGCCGCCTCGCCGTGCTTGTTGCCGTCGGCGCGGAAAGCCTCAAGGGCGGTGGTGTGGTACTCCGCGCACGCCTCGAAGCGCTGGCCCTGATGGGCGATGCTGCCGCGCAGATTGGGCGCGTAGCTCGACGTCATCGGGTCCTCGGCGGCCAGGCCGAGCACCAGGGCGCGCTTGGCCTCGGTCTCGGCCTCCTCGAACCGGCCCGACATCCGCAGGAGTTGGCCGAGCCAGATCCGCCCGCGCCCCTCCACCAGCGTGTCCCCGCAGTCGTGCGCCGTCGTCACCAGTGTCCGCGTCGCCTGCTCGTATTGCCGCGCGTAGACACCGGACTCCATCAGGTCCTGGGCGACCAGCAGCAGGTCGACGGCGCGGCGCATCGGGCCCTCGCAGCCGCCGTCCGCGGCCTGCTGGACGGCCGCCAGCAGATTCTGCGCCTCGGAGAAGAGCCATTCCAGGGCCTCGTCCGGGGCGCCGAAGGTCAGGCCGGAGTGCGCGGTGAGGGCGAGGTGGTCCAGGACACGGTCGCCGGGGTTCTCCAACTCGTAGGCGCAGGAGGCCGAGGCGAGGTAGAAGTCCAGCACCCGCGACAGCGCCGCGCAGCGCTCCCGCGGTGTCTCGTCGCGCTCCGCGCACTCGCGGGCGTACAGGCGCAGCAGGTCGTGGAAGCGGTAACGGGCGGGCGCGGCGGACTCGATGAGGCTGATGTCGACCAGTGCCTCCAGCAGCTCCTCGGCCTCGTACGGGTCCAGGTCGAGCGTGGCCGCCGCCGCGTGCAGCGAGATGTCCGGGCCGTCGGCGAGCGAGAGCAGCCGGAAGGCGCGGGCCTGCGGCGCCGACAGGTGGCCGTAGCCGAGGGCGAAGGTGGCCTTCACCGCGAGGTCCCCGGCCCGCAGTTCGTCCAGCCTGCGCCGCTGGTCGGCCAGTTTGTGGGCGAGTACGGAGACGGTCCAGGTGCGGCGGGCGGCCAGCCGGGACGCGGCGATCCGGATGGCCAGCGGCAGGAAACCGCAGGCCGCGACGACGTCGAGGGCGGCCTGGCGTTCGCTGGTGACGCGCTCCTCGCCGACGATCCGGGTGAAGAGCTGGAGCGCCTCCTCCGGCGACATCACGTCGAGGTCGACCAGATGCGCGCCCGCCAGGTCGACCATCCGCACCCGGCTGGTGACCAGGGCGGCGCAGCCGGGGGTGCCCGGCAGCAACTGGCGGATCTGCGCGGCGTCGTAGGCGTTGTCGAGCAGCGCGAGCACGCGGCGGCCGTCGAGGGTGGAGCGGTAGAGCGCGGCGCGGTCGGCCAGCGACTCGGGGATCGCGGAGTCCGGGGTTCCGAGCGCGCGCAGGAACGAGCCGAGTACGGCCTCGGGTTCGGCCGGGCGCGGGTCGGTGCCCTGGAGGTCGACGTACAACTGCCCGTCGGGGAAGGAGTCGCGGGCCGCGTGGGCGACATGGACGGCGAGCGTGGTCTTGCCGACGCCGCCGATGCCCGCGACGGCGGAGACCGCCATCACCCCGCTGCCCTGCGACGCCTGGGCCAGTTGCTCGCTCAGTTCCCTGACCACATTGCGGCGGCCGGTGAAGTCCGCGACGGTCGCGGGCAGTTGCGCGGGCCGTACGATCTCGGCCGGTCCGGCGGCGGAACCGGCCGGGGCGGCGAGCGAGGGGTCGGCCTCCAGGATCTTCTGGTGCAGGTCCTTCAGCTCGGCCGACGGGTCGATGCCCAGCTCTTCGGCGAGCAGGCGGCGGGTGTCGGCGTAGACGCCGAGCGCCTCGGCCTGCCGGCCACTGCGGTACAGCGCCAGCATCAGCAGGGCGCGCAGCCGCTCGCGCAGCGGGTGTTCGGCCGAGACCGCGGTGAGTTCGGAGACGGCCTCGGCGTGCGCGCCCAGCTCCAGGTCCAGTTCGAGACGGGTCTCGATCAGGCCGAGGTGCCATTCGGCGAGCCGGTTGCGCTGCGTCTCGGCGTGCGGCCCCGGAAGCCCGGCCAGCGGCTCGCCGTGCCACATCTCCAGCGCGGTGCCCAGCAGTTCGCGGGCGCGGACCGGGTCGACGGCGCGCTGCTTGTCGGCCTCGGCGGCCAGCCGCTCCACGACGGCGCAGTCCAGCGCGTCGTCGGCGACCCGCAGCGAGTAGCCGCCGGAGTCGGTGACCAGGGCCTCGGGGCCGAGCGCCTTGCGCAGCCGGAAGGCGTACGAACGCAGCGCGGCGAGCGCGGTGTTGGGCGGTGACTCTCCCCAGACGGCGTCGAGCAGTTCCGACGCGGTCGCCGTGCGCCCGCCGCGCAGCAGCAGCGCGGCCAGCAAGGCGCGCTGCTGTGGTGCGCCGGTGACGATCGGCTCGTCGTCTCGCCAGGCGCGCACCGGACCGAGGACCGCGAACCGCAGGCTGTTGCCCGGTTCCGTCCTGCTTTCCATCTCTGCCCCCTGAACGTGGACCTGCTCATTGTGTACCCGCGCCTGGAGCGGCGCACTGCCTGTGCCAGCCCCCGGCGGTGGTCGGCCGCCGGGCGCTGAATGGTGCGTGACCCGATTATTCGCGAAGCCGGGCGCCCCCGCGGCCCGTCGCCCGCACGTATATCAATCGTTCATCGCCGGACGGAACAGTTGTCCGCATGGCGCACGGGACCGAGGGTTCGGCACCGTCCGTGCCAGTTTGCCGTGTCGGGCCGCCGGGGTCACCCCGTGCAAGGACCCGAACCGGACTTGCAGCAAAAGTTGGGCTGGAATTTGAGGTTCCGTCTGTGCGTGCGCGGAGGTTGTGCTGTGTGGGACTGGTCCATGCCGGTGTGTGTCCTGCGAAAGAACAGGTAGCGGGCGTTTCATGTGTGCTGAGTGCACGAGTCATGCGGCAGGTGCCGGTGAGCCGGACGGGCCGATCGGATCACTGCCTGTCAGGCCGGGGCACCTGCCGTCGGCCGCCGGTTCCGAGCTGTTCCGGGCTCCGGTACGCGAGGTGCGCCCGGTGCGCCCGGCCGGATCCGTACGACGGATGCCGGCCCCGGCCGCGGGGCCCGCGATGAGCGGCGAGGGCCGCGAGCGGCCCGGCGGAGGGGGCGGCGGCAACGGCGGCACGCGGCGGCTCGGGGACGCCGGACGGCTGCCCGGCGAACTGCTGCGCCGCCGCGCCGAGCGCGCCCCGCAGGCCGTGCCCGCGCTGCCGTATCCGCGGACGACCGTCAGCGGCACCGCGGGGTGCAGCTTCGCCGAACTCGACCGGCGGGCCCGCGCGGTGGCCGCCCGGCTCGGCAGCCTGCTGGCTCCCGGCGCGCGCGTGCTGCTCGCCTATCCGCAGGGCCCGGACCTCGCGGGCGCCTTCTTCGGCTGCCTGTACGCGGGGATGGCCGCGGTGCCGCTGGTGCTGCCGGGACCGGGCGCCAACGACGCGGTCTCCCGCGCGGTCCGCCGCTGCGACCCCGACCTGGTGCTGACCGGCTCCGACGGCTGGTCCGCGCTGGCCGTCGACCGCACCCGTACCCAGGTGATGGAGGCGGACGGCGTCCGCGTCGCGGGCGAGCCCGTGTGGCGGCTGGCGCAGAACTGGCGGCCGGTCGGCGTCCTGCGCAGCGCGCCCGCGTACCACCGCTACTACGACGACGGCGTGGTCGGCGGGCGGCTGGAGCCCGCGATGGCGCACGCCGATCTCACCGAGGTGATGGGGGAGTTGGCGCAGGCGGTACGGCTGGGCACCGACGAGGAGAACGTCGGCTGGATCGCGGCCGTGCACGGCGTGGAGGACGCGGTGTGGCGGATTCTGCTGCCGGTGCGGGTGACCGACTGACGTCCGCCGCAGCCGGGGAGCCCCGGAGACCCGAAGTGCCGACGATGTGACGACACGTTAGCTGACGGATCGTCAGATTGGCGCTACCGTTGTGCCCATGGAGACCTTCCCGAAGATCATCTCGGTGGACGACCACACCGTGGAGCCCGGCAACGTCTGGCGGGACCGGCTCCCGTCGAAACACCACGACACCGCGCCGCGCATCGTGCGCGCGCCCCTGAAGGAAATGACCTTCCTCGGCGGCCGGTTCGCGCCCACGATGGGCGAGCCAGGGGACGAGGGACCGCTCGCCGACTGGTGGCTGTACGAGGGCCTGCGCCGCCCGCTGACCCGCCTCGACACCGCCGTCGGCTACTCGCGCGACGAGATCAGGCTCGAAGCGATCACGTACGAGCAGATGCGGCCCGGCTCGTACTCGGTGCCCGAGCGGCTGGCCGACATGGACGTCAACCATGTGCAGTCCGCGCTCTGCTTCCCCACCTTCCCGCGCTTTTGCGGCCAGACCTTCACCGAGGCCGAGGACCACGACCTCGGGCTGCTGTGCGTGCGCGCGTACAACGACTGGATGGTCGAGGAGTGGTGCGGCCCGCAGGCGGGCGGGCGGCTGATACCGCTGACCCTGATACCGCTGTGGGACGCCGAGTTGGCCGCCGCCGAGGTACGGCGCAACGCGGCGCGCGGCGTACGCGCGGTCTGCTTCTCCGAGATCCCGCCGCACCTCGGACTGCCGTCGGTGCACACCGACTACTGGGACCCCTTCTTCCGCGCCTGCGACGAGACCGGCACCGTCATCGCCATGCACATCGGCTCCTCCAGCCGGATGCCGTCCACCTCCGCCGACGCGCCGCCCGCGGTCGGCTCCACCATCACCTTCGCCAACTGCTGCTTCTCGATGGTCGACTGGCTGATGTCCGGCGCCCTCGAACGCTTCCCGAACCTCAAGATCATGTACGCCGAGGGGCAGATCGGCTGGATCCCGTACATACTGGAGCGCGCCGACGTCGTCTGGGAGGAGAACCGCGGCTGGGGCGGGGTCGCCGACAAGGTGCGGCGCCCGCCGTCCGAGACCTTCGCCTCGCACGTCTACGGCTGCTTCTTCGACGACGCGGTCGGCCTGCGCAATCTCGACGCGGTCGGCGTCGGCAACGTCCTCTACGAGACGGACTACCCGCACTCGGACTCCACGTGGCCCACGTCGCGCGAGGTCGGCGAGGCGCAGATGGGCCACCTCTCCCAGGACGTGGTGGAGCGGATCGTGCGCGGCAACGCCATCGACCTGCTCGGCCTGACCCCCGACGGCCTGTGGCCCGGGCCCGGTTCGAGCGCCGGGCCGGTCCCGGGACCCGGCGCGGGCGCGTAGGCCATGGGCGTCCCGCGCGTGCTGCCGCCAGGGCGGCTCTCCTACGGCATGCAACTCCCCGTCCAGTCGCAGAGCACGATGTACGCCGAGGGCTGGGAGGCGGACGCGGGCCCGGCCGAACTCGCCGCCGTCGCCCGCGCCGCCGACCGGCACGGCTTCGCGTACGTGGCCGTCTGCGACCACATCGCGGTGCCGCGCAGGCTGGCCGCCGCGATGTCCACCACCTGGTACGACCCGGTGGCCACGCTCGGCTATCTCGCCGCCGTCACCGAACGCGTACGGCTGCTCAGCCATGTCGCCGTCGTCGGACTGCGGCACCCGCTGGCCACCGCCAAGCAGTACGCGACGCTCGACCGGCTCTCCGGCGGGCGGCTGATCCTCGGCGTCGGGGCCGGGCACGTGGTCGAGGAATTCGACGCGGTCGGCGCGGACTTCGCCGGACGCGGCGGCGTACTCGACGAGACCATCGACGCGCTGAAGGCGGCGCTCGGCGAGGACGAGTTCCCCGAACACCACGGCGAGCGCTACGACTTCGCCGGTCTCGGGCAGCGGCCACGCCCGGTGCAGACGCCCCGGCCGCCGGTCTGGGTCGGCGGCTCGTCACCGGCCGCCGTCCGCAGGGCCGCCCTCAGGGGTGACGGCTGGCTGCCGCAGGGCGACCCGCGCGACCGGCTGCCGGGCCAGATCGACCGCGTCCGGCGGCTGCGCGCCGAGGCCGGGATCGCCGACCCGATCGAGATCGGCGCGATCGCGGAACCGCTCTACGTCGGCGAGCCCGGCTGGCACGTCGGCCGGTACACCCTGCACGGCAAGCCGGACGCGCTCGCGGAGAGCCTGCGCGCCTACCGGGCCATGGGCGTCGACCAGATCCAGGTGCGCTTCCGCAGCCGGGGCGTGGCCGAACTCCTCGACCAGATGGCGGCGTTCGCCGCCGATGTGGCACCGCACCTCGACAGTTGAGTCCCGTTGACCCCCCGTTGACCCCCCCCGTTGACCCCCCCGTTGTCCCACCACCCCCGGAGGCCCGGATGGGCAAGCTCGACGGCCGTACCGTCCTGATCACCGGCGCCGCGCGCGGCCAGGGCGAGCAGGAGGCCCGGCTCTTCGCCGCGGAGGGCGCGCGCGTGCTGCTCGCGGACGTGCTGGACGACCAGGGCGCGGCGCTGGCCGAGGAGATCGGCGACGCGGCCCGCTACACCCGGCTCGACGTCGGCAGCGAGGACGACTGGACGGCGGCGCTGGCGTACGCCGACGAGCAGTTCGGCGGCCTCGACGGACTGGTCAACAACGCCGGGATCCTGCGCTTCAACGCGTTGGCGGACACCCCGCTGGAGGAGTACCTCCAGGTCGTCCGGGTCAACCAGGTGGGCGGCTTCCTCGGCATGCGGGCCTGCGCGCCCGCGCTGACCGCCGCGGGCGGCGGCACGATCGTCAACACCGCCTCGTACACGGCGCTCAGCGGCATGGCGCTGCTCACCTCGTACGCGGCGACGAAGGCGGCGATCGTCGCCATGACGCGGGTGGCGGCGCTGGAGCTGGCGCCGCACGGGATCAGGGTGAACGCGATGTGCCCCGGCGCCGTGGACACCCCGATGGCCAATCCCGCGGTGCTCGACCCGGCCGCCGACCAGGAGGCGATGGCGGCGGCCACCGCCCGCTTCTACCGCAAGCTGCTGCCGCTGGGCCGGATGGGCCGGGCCGACGAGATCGCCAGGCTCGCGCTCTTCTTGACCAGTGAGGACTCCTCGTACGTCACCGGGCAGCCGTTCGTCATCGACGGCGGCTGGCTGGCGGGAGTCGCGGCGCTCTGAGTCCGCCGTCGAGCGTATCTGACGGTCCATCAGCTATTGACGCCCCACCGTGCCGGTGGAAGAGTCGGATCAGATCTGACGGAGCGTCAGAAACCGGAGGATGGTGACCCCTTGGAATTCGGGCTCTTTGTACAGGGATATGTGCCCGCCGCGCGGGCCAAGGCCGACCCCGAGGCCGAGCACCACGCGCTGATCGAGGAGACCGAGTACGTCATCCAGGCGGACCGCTCCGGCTTCAAGTACGCCTGGGCCTCCGAGCACCACTTCCTGGAGGAGTACTCGCACCTGTCGGCCAACGACGTCTTCCTCGGCTACCTCGCCCACGCCACCGAGCGCATCCACCTCGGCTCCGGCATCTTCAACCCGCTCGCGCCGGTCAACCACCCGGTGAAGGTCGCCGAGAAGGTCGCCATGCTCGACCATCTCTCCGGCGGACGCTTCGAGTTCGGCTCGGGGCGCGGCGCGGGCAGCCACGAGATCCTCGGGTTCATGCCGGGCATCACCGACATGAACCACACGAAGGAGATCTGGGAGGAGACCATCGCGGAGTTCCCCAAGATGTGGCTCCAGGACGAGTACCCCGGCTTCAGCGGCAAGCACTGGTCGCTGCCGCCGCGCAAGATCCTGCCCAAGCCGTACGGCCGCTCCCACCCGGCGATGTGGTATGCGGCCGGCTCGCCGCCCTCGTACGCGATGGCCGCCCGCAAGGGCCTGGGCGTGCTCGGCTTCAGCGTGCAGAAGGTCTCCGACATGGAGTGGGTCGTCGAGTCGTACAAGTCGGCGATCGGGCAGGCCGAGCCGGTCGGCGACTTCGTCAACGACAACGTGATGGTGACCTCGACCGCGATCTGCGCAGAGACCACCGAGAAGGCGCGGCAGATCGCCGTCGGCGGCGGCCTCAACTACCTCCAGTCGCTGCTCTTCCGCTACCACGACACCTTTCCGCGCCCCGACGGCATCCCGGTCTGGCCCGAGCTTCTGCCGGACTACACCGAGGAGTTGATCGATCTGCTCATCTCCGAGGAGCTGATGATCTGCGGCAACCCCGACGAGGTGCTGGCGCAGTGCAAGCGCTGGGAGCAGGCGGGCGCCGACCAGTTGACCTTCGGGCTGCCGATCGGCATCGGCTACGAGGACACGATGAACACGATCAAGCTGATCGGCGAGCACGTCATACCCGTCATCGACACCGACCCGGTGCACCGCACGACCCGGTTCCGGCAGGCGGCGGCGTAACGCGACCGGGCGGCACGCACCAGCGCGACGTACGAGAGGAGCACACCCGTGTTCGACCATGTGATCAAGGGCGCCACCGTGGTGGACGGCACGGGCGCGCCCTCCCGTACCGCCGACGTGGCGCTGCGCGGCGGCCGGATCGCGGCCGTCGCCGAACCCGGCGGCCTCGGCGAGAGCGGGCGCTCCCAGGAGGACGCCACCGGCCTCGTCCTGACCCCCGGCTTCGTCGACCCGCACACCCACTACGACGCCCAGCTCTTCTGGGACCCCTTCGCCACGCCCTCGATGAGCCACGGCGTGACCACCGTCGCGGGCGGCAACTGCGGCTTCACGCTCGCGCCGCTCCACCCCGACCGGCCCGAAGACGCCGACTACACCCGGCGGATGATGTCCAAGGTCGAGGGCATGTCGCTGGCGGCGCTCGAAGAGGGCGTCGACTGGACGTGGTCGTCCTTCGGCGACTACCTCGACGCCCTGGAGGGGCGGATCGCCGTCAACGCCGGTTTCATGGTGGGCCACTGCGCGCTGCGCCGCCACGTGATGGGCGCCGACGCGGTCGGCGGACAGCCCACGCGGGACCAACTCGACGCCATGCTGCGGCTCTTCCACGAATCCATGGAAGCCGGCGGCTGGGGCCTTTCCACGACGCAGTCCAGTACGCACTCCGACGGCGACGGACGGCCGGTCGCGTCCCGGCACGCCCGGCCGGACGAACTCCTGGCCCTGTCACGGGCGGTGGGCGAACACGAGGGCACCCAGATCGAGGCCATCGTGGCGGGCTGCCTCGACCAGTTCGCGGACGAGGAGATCGACCTGCTCGTGGAGATGAGCGCCGTCGCCGGGCGCCCGCTCAACTGGAACGTCCTCACCATCGACGCCGCCGTCCCCGAACGCGTCCCGCGCCAGCTCCTCGCCTCGGAGCGGGCCCGCAAGGCGGGCGGCCGGATCGTCGCCCTCACCATGCCGATCCTCACCCCCATGAACATGTCGCTCGGCACCTTCTGCGCCCTCAACCTCATCCCCGGCTGGGGCGACGTCCTCGCCCTGCCCGTCCCCGAACGCATCGCGCGGCTGCGGCAGCCCGCCGTACGCGCCGAGATGCTGCGCCGCGCCGCCAGCCCCGAGGCCGGGGTCTTCCGCCGCCTCGCCGACTTCGGCCGCTACGTGATCGGCGACACGTACAGCGACGCGAATCAGGGGGTGTCGGGGCGGGTCGTCCGCGACATCGCGGCCGAACGCGGGCAGGAACCCTTCGAGACGATCGTCGAGATCTGCGCCAACGACCGCATGCGCACGGTGCTCTGGCCGATGCCCACCGACAACGACCCCGACTCCTGGGCGCTGCGCCGCCGCACCTGGGACCACGAGGACGTCATGCTCGGCGGCTCCGACGCGGGCGCCCACCTCGACCGGATGTGCGGCGCCCCGTACACCACCCGCTTCCTCGGCGACTGCCTGCGCGGACGCCAACTCCTGCCGCTGGAACGCGCCGTCCGCATGCTCACCGCCGACCCCGCCCGCCTCTTCGGCCTGCGCGGCCGAGGCGTGATCACCCCGGGCAACGCCGCCGACCTCGTCCTCTTCGACCCCGAACGCATCGACGCGGGCCCCGCCACCCTCCTCCACGACCTCCCCGGCGACAGCCCCCGCCTCGACTCCCGCGCCACCGGCATCCTCAGCGTCCGCGTCAACGGCGTCGAGACGATCCGCGACGACACCGTCACCGGTGCCATCCCCGGCACCGTCCTGAGATCCGGCCGCGACACGGCAACCGTCCGAACCACCCCCTGAGCGGCGGGGGGCCGCGGGGCCGGTGTGCCGTGCTGGGCGCTGCCGTGCTGGGCGGTGCGCGGGCGGGGCGTCGCGCTCACCCCGCTGGAGGCGGACGATGAGGTACGGCTGCCGGTCCGCGTCGGTCGTCGCGTTGGTCGTCCCATCGGTCTTCCCGTCGGTCTTCGCATCCGTCATCGCGTCGGACTCCGGTTCTGGGCCCCGGGCCCGGCGGGACTGACAGACTGGCGCGTACGCGCGGCATTCGCGGCACTCCTGGCTCCCGCCCTCCTGCCCCCCGTGCGCCGAGATCGGAGCGAAGTGATGAAGGCGGCCCGTTTCAGCCGGTTCGGGGGACCCGAGGTCCTGGAGATCGTGGACCTTCCCGATCCGCACCCGGGCCCCGGCCGGATCCGTATCGCGGTACGCGCGGCGGGACTCAACGCGAGCGACTGGAAGAAGCGGAAGGGCCTCATGGACGAGGAGCTTCCGCAGACCCTGGGGTATGAGGCGGCGGGCGTCGTCGACGAGGTCGGCGAAGGGGTGACCGATGTGGCCGTCGGCGACCGCGTGTTCGGCCTCTGCGCCGAGGGCGCCGCGCAGGCCGAGCTGGCGGTGCTCTCCTTCTACGCGCCGATCCCGGCGTCGCTCGACTTCGCCGGGGCCGCCGCGCTGCCGTCCGCCGTCGAGACGGCGGCGCGCGGCCTGGACCAGCTCGGCGTCCGCGGCGGCACCGTCCTGGTCAACGGCGCCTCCGGGAGCGTCGGCGCCGCCGCCGTGCAGCTCGCCGTGGCGCGCGGCGCCCGCGTCATCGGCACCGCGAGCCCGGCCAACCACGACTTCCTCCGCTCGCTCGGCGCCGAACCCGTCTCGTACGGCGACGGTCTCTCCGACCGCGTCCGTGCGCTCGCCCCCGACGGCGTGGACACCGCCCTCGATGTCGCCGGGAGCGGCGCCCTCCCCGAACTCATCGCCCTCGCGGGCGGCCCCGGCCACGTCGTCACCCTCGCGGACTTCCTCGGCGCCCGCGAGCACGGCGTCACCTTCAGCCGCGGTGACAGCGGCCGGGCCCTCTACGTCCTCACCGAGATCGGCCCGCTGATCGAGGCGGGCCGCTTCGCACTGCCCGTCGCCCGGACGTTCCCCCTCGCCGACATCGCACAGGCGCACCGCCTCAGCGAGGAGGGCCACGTACGGGGCAAGATCGTGCTGACGGTCAACGCCGCGTAGCCGCCCGCGCGGTTCACGCCGTGCCAAGTGCGTGCGACTCACGGTCAACTCCCGCTCAGCGGGGGCGCCTTAGCCTTCCCGTACGAGGTGTCACCCCGACGTGTCACGCACAGAAGCGGAGCTGCCGTGTTCGCCGCCTATCTGACGGTCACCATCCTCGGCGCCCTCTTCAACGGCGCCGCCGCCGTCACCTACCTCATCGGCCACGAATACCCCAAGACCCAGGCCGACATGAAGGGCCTGCCCCGCAAGTGGGTGCCCGTCCTCGGCGCGTTGCTCGCCGCCGGCACGGTCGGCCTGCTGGCCGGGCTCGCCGTCCCCGTCCTCGGCACCCTCGCCGCCTGCGGCCTCATCCTCTACTTCATCGGCGCCGTCACCGCCCACCTCCGCGTCGGCTCCCGCGACATCCTCGGCGGCATCGTCTTCCTCGCCACCGCGGCAGCCGCCCTGACCCTGGGCCTCGCCCACCACGGCGCCTGGTAGTCCTCCGAGCGTGACGGTGCCGTCGGGGTTTCGGGAGGCCGACGGCCAGTAAGGGCGTACCGCGTACCGGACGCGCTCAGTGATGCACCGATAACGCTCTGGATTTGAGCCGTTCACTGAAGCTAGGCTGCCGGGAGGGGGAACTGCGACCGTTTGGCCGGGCAGTGCTCGGCCGGGGAGGGACGGGCCGACGCGATGGAACTCGACCGAATCTTCGATCAGCGGAGAACATCACCCGTTACCGTGGGTGACGTATTCGTCGATCGTGTCCGTTATGTGATGGCGTTCGAGGAGGCGTTGCGGGGGCTGCGAGACCATCCCGCCGCTGCCGGTTCGTCGGCGCCGCCTCGCCACAATGTCCTCGTCCTCTACGGGTTGGGCGGAATCGGGAAGTCGACGCTGTCCCGGCAGTTGGAACGGCGATTACGCGAAGGGGAATTGGACGGGGCGTCGGCGGACGGTCCTGAACAGCGCGTGACCTGCCGGATCGACCTGGAGGACAGCTCCCTGGCCGATCTGGAGACCGCGGTGATCGCCGTGCGGGGCACGCTCGGTGAGGTGATGCGTTCCTGCCCCGCGTTCGACTTGGCCTTCGCCGTGTACTGGCGGCGCTGCCATCCGGGTGTCCCTCTTGAGGCCGCGATATCGCGGAATTCCTCGCTCGGCAGGCTCGGCGAATCCCTGTCGCTGGCCGAACAGTTGGACGGCACACTGGATGCGCTGCTCGGCCCGATACCGCTCGCGGGTGTGGCCCGGCGGGCCGCGGGAATTCTGGTGGGCAGGATCCGCGAGCATCTGCGCAAAGACCGGCTGCTCGCGGAATGTCCCGGATTCGCCGAACTGCTGGATGTCGAGTCGCCCGCGGACATGCTGCCGTTCCTGCCGGCTCTCCTGTCCTGGGATCTGGCCGAGTACCGCCGTAGGAAATCCCTGGACGTCGTCATCTTCTTCGACACGTTCGAGCGGGTCGACGGGAGGCGCCGGGAAGCGGGTGGGCTCGAGGACCGGTTGGCCCGGCTGGTCTACCTGATGCCGAACGTACTGTTCCTCATCACGGGGCGGAACCGGCTGACCTGGGGCGACGGTCATCACCCGGCCATCCACTACTCGGGGCCCAACTACTGGCCGAGTCTGGTCACCGACCCCGGCACGCTTCCGGCCATGCAGCACCGGCTGTCGGGGCTCGAGGAGGACTACGCCGACACCTACCTGCGGCTTCGCCTGACGAGGGACGGGGAGCCCGCCATTCCGGCACCGTTGCGGCGTCGGATTGTCGACGCGGCAGGCGGGGTACCGCTGTATCTGGAGTTGTCGGCCGAGTATTTCGACCAACTGAGCGCGGAAGGCCGCGTCCCCGCGGTGGAACAATTCGGAGGGACTTTCGCCGAGATGGTGATCCGTGTGATGCGTGATCTGTCCGCGCAAGAGCGCGCGCTTCTGCGGGCCGCCTCTCTCGCCGAGCGCTTCGACGCCGACGTGCTGAGGGCGGCGGTCCCGAGCGTGGCGGACGCCGTCGTACGGCGATTCCTCGAACGCCCCCTGGTACAGAGCGATTCGTCGAGATGGCTGACACACACCGTGGACGAGTACGTCCGCAACGCCGTCCGTCTCCACGACGGGAACACGGACGACGCCTGGTCGGAGGAGGAGTGGCGCGGCGCGGCCGAACGAGTCCTGGAACACCTCCGGGATCGGCTGCGCGGCGGGGTCAGAAATCCGACGTCGACCGACAGGAGCGAACTGGGCGAGGGCTTCACCACCGCCGGGCTCCTCACACTGAACACGAGCCGTGTCCCGGACTGGTTGTACGACCTCGCCTACGGTGTCGACCTGTGCGGCCTCGGGGCGGTGCTCACCGGCACCCGGAACTGGCCTGTGCAGTCCGGCAGTCACCCCGCCGGAGCGTTGGCGCTCACCTGCCAGGGGATGGCCGCGCGCAGCGCTGGCGACCGCACAGCGGCCCTGTCGCTGACCGAGGCGGCGCTGGCCCATCCGGGTCTCGGACCGTACCAACGCCTCTTCATCTCGCACCGGTTGGCCAAGACGCTGGAGGAGTTCGGCCGGTACGCCGAGGCGGAACGGCTGACCGCCGAGGTCGCCGCCGAGCCCGGACCCCTGCGGGAGAACGCGGAGAAGGACCTGGCCTGGATCCAATGGCTCCGGGGGGACGGACGGCGGCTCCAGACCTGGGCGCTGCCCCACTGCGACAGTCCGCTGGGCTTCCGCCGCGCGCAGTCCCAGGATCTCCTGGGCCAGTTCAGTTTTCTGCAGGGGGACTTCGCGGCGGCCGAGAGATATCTCCGCAAGGTGGCTGACGACGCCGAACTGGCCGCCGCGGGCATGTCCCGCGACACCAGCTACCGCCACCTGGGCATGGTGCTGTCGCTGGCCCGTCCGCTGGACGCCGAGACGGTGCTGGAGCACGCCCATGAGGTCAACCAGGACGTCGGAACGCCGGTCGGTGTGGCGCAGACGCTGATCTGGCGGGCGGCGGCACGCACCGGGCGCGAACCGGCCGCGGAGGTATTGACACTTCTGACGAACGGTGAGGAGATGCTGGCGCGCAGCGGTGGCGGCGCCGACCGGTGGATGGTGCTGACCGTGAAGCTGTTCCTCGCCGCCGTCGAAGGCACGGACGCCGAGGTCCTCGCCGCGGGGCAGGAGCTGATCAGCCATGTGGAGGAACAGGACTGTCACCCCGGCCTCGGGGAGATCGCCCAGCGCTGGCTGGAGGTACGCGGCCTCGACGCCGCCGTTCCCCGGCGGGAGTTCTGGACGGACCGGGACCGGTCACTCGCGGCCTGGGAGAAAGTCCTCACCGACCGGCGCGGTCTCAGGGCCGCCACCTCGGACGGCTGAGATGTACGTTCACACCCGGTATCCGTCGACAATCCACCGGAGGTGCCCGTGCGGATCGCCGTCACGATCTTCCTGACCGATCAGACCATCGGGCCGGTGCGGCTCGCGCGGGAGTTGGAGCAGCGCGGGTTCGCCGGGCTCTATCTGCCGGAGCACACGCACATTCCGGTGTCGCGGGCGACGCCGTATCCGGCGGGGGAGCCGCTGCCGGAGGAGTACGGGCGGACGCTGGACCCGTTCGTGGCGCTCAGCGCGGTCGCGGCGGTCACCGAGCGGCTGGAGGTGGGGACGGCGATCACGCTGGTGGCGCAGCGCGACCCGGTGGTGCTGGCGAAGGAGATCGCGACGCTCGACCACCTGTCGGGCGGGCGGTTCACGCTGGGGGTGGGCTTCGGGTGGAATCTGGAGGAGGCCGCCGACCACGGGGTGGACTGGCGGCGCCGCCGCGAGCTGGTAAGGGACCGGATGGCGGCGATGCGCGCGCTGTGGGCGGCCGAACCCGTCGCCTACGCGGGCGAATTCGCGTCCGTGCAGGCCAGCCAGGCGTATCCGAAACCGGCGGGCGGCCGGGTGCGCACCCTGGTGGGCGGCGCGGCGGGCCCGAAACTCTTCAGCCATGTGACGGATTACGCGGACGGGTGGATGCCGATCGGAGGCGGCGGTCTGGGTGAGTCGCTGCCCCGACTCCGGGCCGCGTGGCGGGAAGCGGGCCGCGGGGAGAAGGGCCCGGAGGTGGTGCCGACGGCCGTACGCCCGGACGCGGGCAAGCTCGCGTACTACCGCGACCTCGGCATCGAGGAGATCGTCGTCCAGCTCCCGCCGGCCGGGACCGACGAGGTGCTGCGGGCGCTCGACGACTACGCGCAGTATTTGTAGCCGGAGTATTCCTCGGACGGTCCGATCTCCGGGTGATATTGCCGACAGGGGGATCGGGCCGAAGACGGCCTGAGCCCCCAGCGAATTGTCGGCGGGGCCGCCTATCCTCGGAGAATGACTTCGCCGACGCCCACCGCCAATGCCATGCGCCGCGCCCTGCACCGCGCGGACGAAGGTGTCGCCCTGGACACGGGCGAGGCCGCCGTCCTGCTGCAAGCCCGTGGCCAGGACCTGGCCGGACTCGCGGGCACCGCGGCCCGGCTGCGGGACGCCGGCCTCGAAGCGGTGGGACGGCCGGGCGTCATCACGTATTCGCGGAAGGTCTTCATTCCGCTGACCCGGCTGTGCCGGGACAAATGTCATTACTGCACATTCGTGACCGTGCCCGGCAAGCTGCGCCGTGAAGGGCACGGCATGTACTTGTCGCCCGACGAGGTGCTGGACATCGCCAGGCGCGGCGCCGAAATGGGCTGCAAAGAAGCGCTGTTCACCCTCGGCGACCGCCCCGAGGAGCGCTGGCCCGAGGCGCGCGAGTGGCTGGACGCGCACGGCTACGACGACACGCTGGCGTACGTACGGGCCATGTCGGTGCGGGTGCTGGAGGAGACGGGCCTGCTGCCGCACCTCAACCCGGGCGTGCTGAGCTGGACCGACCTCCAGCGGCTCAAGCCGGTCGCGCCGTCCATGGGCATGATGCTGGAGACGACCGCCACCCGCCTGTGGTCGGAGCCGGGCGCCCCGCACTACGGCTCGCCGGACAAGGAGCCCGCCGTACGGCTGCGGGTCCTGGAGGACGCGGGCCGGTCCAACGTGCCGTTCACCACCGGCATCCTCATCGGCATCGGCGAGACGTACGAGGAGCGCGCCGAGTCGCTCTTCGCGATCCGCAGGACCGCCCGCCGCTACCACGGCATCCAGGAAGTGATCATCCAGAACTTCCGCGCCAAGCCGGACACCGCCATGCGCGGCATGCCGGACGCGGAGCTGGAGGAGCTGGCGGCGGCCATCGCGGTGGCCAGGATCGTGCTCGGCCCGTCCGCCCGCATCCAGGCGCCGCCGAATCTGGTGGACGGCGAGTACGCGCGCTTCATCGAGGCCGGCATCGACGACTGGGGCGGCGTCTCCCCGCTCACCCCCGACCACGTCAACCCCGAGCGCCCGTGGCCGCAGATCGACGAACTGGCCGCCCGTACGGCCGAGTCGGGCTTCGCGCTGCGCGAACGCCTCACCATCTACCCGGAGTTCGTCCAGCGCGGCGAGCCCTGGCTGGACCCGCGCCTGATCCCGCACGTCACGGCGCTCGCCGACCCCGCCACCGGTCTGGCGGACGAGGACGCGCCGGTCGTGGGCCGCCCGTGGCAGGAGCCGGACGAGGGCTTCACCTCGGCCGCCACGGGCCGCACCGACCTGCACCGCACGATCGACACCGAAGGACGTACGGCCGACCGCCGCGACGACTTCGACGAGGTGTACGGCGACTGGGCCGAACTGCGCGAGCAGGCCGCGCCCGGCATGGTCCCCGACCGGGTGGACGCCGACGTCAAGCAGGCCCTGTCGGTGGCCGCCGACGACCCGACCCGGCTCACCGACGCCGAGGCGCTGGCCCTGCTGCACGCGGACGGCCCCGCCCTGGACGCGCTGTGCCGGATCGCGGACGACCTGCGGCGCGCGGTCGTCGGCGACGAGGTGACGTACATCGTCACCCGCAACATCAACTTCACCAACGTCTGCTACACCGGCTGCCGTTTCTGCGCCTTCGCGCAGCGCCGCACCGACGCCGACGCGTACACCCTCTCCCTCGACCAGGTCGCCGACCGCGCCGAGCAGGCCTGGCAGGTCGGCGCCACCGAGGTGTGCATGCAGGGCGGCATCCACCCCGACCTGCCCGGCACCGCCTATTTCGACATCGCGCGCGCGGTCAAGGCCCGCGTCCCCGGCATGCACATGCACGCCTTCTCGCCGATGGAGGTCGTCAACGGCGCGACGCGCACCGGCCTGTCGATCAGCGACTGGCTGGCCGCCGCCAAGGAAGCGGGCCTGGACTCCATCCCCGGCACCGCCGCCGAGATCCTGGACGACGAGGTCCGCTGGGTCCTCACCAAGGGCAAGCTGCCCACCGCCACCTGGATCGAGGTCGTCAAGGCCGCCCACGCGCTGGGCATACGGTCCTCGTCCACCATGATGTACGGCCACGTCGACCAGCCCCACCACTGGCTCGGCCACCTCCGGCTGCTCGCGGAGATCCAGAAGGAGACCGGCGGCTTCACCGAATTCGTCACCCTCCCCTTCATCCACACCAACGCCCCGGTCTACCTCGCGGGCATCGCCCGCCCCGGCCCGACCGCCCGCGACAACCGGGCCGTCACCGCCATGGCCCGCCTGCTGCTCCACCCGCACATCACCAACATCCAGACCAGTTGGGTCAAGCTCGGCGCGGACGGCGCCGCCGAAATGCTCCGCTCCGGTGCCAACGACCTCGGCGGCACGCTGATGGAGGAGACCATCTCCCGTATGGCGGGCTCCAGTTACGGCTCCTACCGCTCCATCCGCGACCTCGTCGCCATCGCCGAGGCCGCGGGCCGCCCCTCCCGCCAGCGCACCACCCTCTACGGTCAGGTCCCCGAAGAGCGCATCACCACCGGTCTCGCCTCCGACGGCCACCTCCCCGATCTCCTCCCGGTCCTGGGCGACTGACGCCCGCCGCGCACCTGAGGGGTGAATTCGCACCACCGTCATGGCCGCGTTTCACCGTGTTCCGGTGCGGGGAGTGCGGGGGTGGTGGAGTCCTGTGGGATACACGGGACCTGAGACACCCTTGGGGGAGCAGTGGCGTGGAGCGGGCGGGCGGGCGTGGCCCTGGCGGTCGCGGCGGGGGTGCTCGCCGGGGGACTGGCGGGGGCGTCGGCCGTCGCGGCGGACAGCGGCACCGGCGGCGGGCCGCCGTACGAGCGGGTGGAGCGGCTCGGGCCGGGCGTGGAGTACCGGGAGTTCTCGGTGGCGGCCTCGCGGGGGACCGTGCACGGGCATGTGCTGGCGGTGGATCTGCGCGAATCGCGTACGCGGCTCGACCTGTTGACGCCGGGGGCGGTGGCGGCGCGGCAGGCGGTGTCCGGGCTCGCTGACGACCGGCAGGCGGTGGGCGCGGTGAACGGCGACTTCTTCAATATCACCGAGGACCAGCACCCCGGCGTGGCGCCGACCGGTTCCTCGGTGGGCCCGGAGATCGGTTCCGGCCGGGATCTCAAGGCCGCCGTGCCCGACGGCCAGCGCTTCGGGCCCGCGATGCCGCCGGGGGAGACCACGCACGACGTGCTCGGCATGGGCAAGGACCGCAAGCTGCGGCTCGACCGGCTGGACCTGCGCGGGTCGGTCCGCACCCCGCGGGGGAGCATCCCGCTGGGCGGCTACAACCAGTACGCGCTGCCCGTCGGCGGCGTCGGCGCGTACACGGCGGACTGGGGGACGGTCTCCCGGCAGCGGGCGGTCTGCGGCACGGACACCTCGCGCGGCGCCGGATGCAGCACGGACACCTACGAGGTGACGGTACGTCAGGGGCGGGTCGCGGCGGTCGCGCAGGCGCCCGGCGCGGGAGCCATTCCCGCGGGCAGCACCGTACTGCTCGGCCGGGACGCGGGCGCCGACACACTGCGCGCCCTGCGCGTGGGCGACCGCGCGGAGGTCGACAGCCGCCTCACCCCGACGCTCTCGCGCGTGCCGTACGTCTTCGCGGTCGGCGGCTTCCCCGTCCTGCGCGGCGGACAGCCGCTCGCGGGCCTGGACACCACGACGGCGGCCACGCGTACGGCCGCCGGTTTCGACGCGTCGGGCAGCACGCTGTACCTGCTGGCGCTGGACGGCTCCGCCGAGTCCGGTGCGGGCCTGACCATCGCGGAACTTGCGTCCGTCATGAGGGAATTGGGTGCAGATTCGGCGGTGAACCTCGACGGCGGCGGTTCCACGACGCTGGTCGCCCGCGACCCCGGCGCGGCGGCGGTGACCGTACGCAACCACCCGTCGGGCGGCGTCGAGCGTCCGGTCGCCAACGCCATCGGCGTCTTCTCGCGCACGTGAGCCGCGTATGTGCGCCTTGCGCCCGAGTCGCGCGGCCCGACGCGCGGACCCGGCTCCCGCGCCCGAGTCCGACACCCTGAGTCGCGCGTCAGAGCATTTCCGGTGTCCGGTCGTATCCGATCGGACCGGCACCGTTCGCGGACAGGCGTCACCAACCCCAGGGCCCCCTTCCGCTCCTGGTGACGTCGGCTATCGTGCTGGCGCAGAACGGGTTCGGATCGGGGTTGATCGAAGGGGACCGCTTTGACCGCTGTCTGGGGTCGCGCGCAGCAGCAGGACTTCCGCAGCCGCGTGCGGGGCTGCCTGCTGGGCGGGGCGATCGGGGACGCGCTGGGCGCGGGCGTCGAGTTCGAGTCGTTCGAGGCGATCCAGCGCAATCACGGCACGGACGGCGTCACCGACTACGTTCCGGCGTACGGCAGACGCGGCGCGGTCACCGACGACACGCAGATGACGATGTTCACGGTCGAGGGCCTGATCAGAGCCCAGGTGCGCCGGGACACCGGCGCCTGGCACCCGCCCACCGACATCCACCGCGCCTACCGCCGCTGGTCGGCCACCCAGACCGAGTGGGGGCCCGACGAGCGCCGCAAGGACACCGGCTGGCTGGCCCGCGAGGAGTGGCTCTACGCGCGGCGAGCGCCGGGCGAGGCGTGCCTGAGCGGCCTGTCCGACGACCGGATGGGCACCTTGGAGGAGCCGAAGAACCCCGGCTCCAAGGGGTGCGGCACCGTGATGCGCTCCGCGCCCTTCGGGCTGCTGGTCGGCTGGGAGCCGCAGCTCGTCTTCCAGCTCGCCGTGGAGTGCGCCGCCCAGACCCACGGCCACCCCACCGGGCAGCTCGCCGCCGGAGCCTTCGCCGTCATCGTGCACGGCCTGGCGCGCGGCGAGGCCCTCGACGGCTCCGTCCAGCACGCCCTCGCCCTGCTCGGCGCCCGCCCCGGCCACCAGGAGACGACCGACGCGCTCCAGGGCGCCCTGGGCGCCGTACGGCAGGGGATGCCGTCGCCGCAGCGCGTGGAGGCGCTGGGGGAGGGCTGGACGGCCGAGGAGGCGCTGGCGATCGGCGTCTACTGCGCCCTGGTCGCCGAGGATGTGCGCCACGGGCTGCTGCTCGCCGTCAACCACTCGGGCGACAGCGACTCCACCGGCTCCGTCTGCGGCAATCTGCTCGGCGTCCAGCACGGGGAGACGGCGCTGCCGCCCGCGTGGATCGCCGAGGTGGAAGGGCGCGCCACGCTGCTCCAGCTCGCCGACGACTTCGCCATGGAGATGACGCAGGCGCCGGCCCTGCACGGGCCTTCGGGCGCCAGCCCGGCGTGGCTCGACCGCTACCCGGCCGCCTAGGGCCTGTCCGGCGGATCACCACCGCCCCCGCCGGGGCTCCCCCCGGGAAGGGGAGCCGCCGGACAGGACCTAGTCCGAGACCTTGGTGGGGGTCGGTTCGGAGGAGGGCTCGGGGAGGGAGACGGAGGCCGGTCCGGGGCCGCCCCCGTCATCGGAGTTGATCTTCGCGAGGAGCGCGTCCCGTTCCGGCGTGTCCTCCGGCTTGATCCAGCCGATGACGATGTAGAGGACGAGCGAGACGGCCAGCGGGAGCGAGATCTGGTATTCGAGGTTGACGCCGCCCGAGACGGCGTCGTTGACGGGGTAGTTGAGCAGGTAGAAGGCGAACAGGCCGAGCGCCCAGCTCGTGAGGGCGGCGGTCGGGCCGGACGTGCGGAAGCGCGGCAGCAGTCCGAGCATGAACGGGATCGCGATCGGCCCCATCAGACCGGCCACCCACTTGATGACGACGGTGATGATGTCCTTGAAGGTGGGGGAGTTGACCTGGGTGGCCACGGCCATGGACAGGCCGAGGAAGGTCAGCGTGGTCAACCGGGCGGCGATCAGGCCGACATGGGCCGACCATTCGCGGGCGGTCTTCGAGAAGGCCGGGGCGATGTCGCGGGTGACGACGGCGGCGATGGCGTTCGCGTCGGAGGAGCACATGGCCATGGTGTGCGAGAAGAAGCCGACCACGACCAGGCCCAGCAGCCCGTGCGGCAGGAGCTGTTCGACCATCAGACCGTACGAGTCCGAGCCGTCCGGCTTCTTGGCGTGCACCAGCAGCGGCGAGATCCACATCGGGAAGAAGAGGATAACCGGCCAGACGAACCACAGGGCCGACGACAGCCAGGCGCTGCGGGTGGCCTCGCGGGCGGAGCCGGTGGCCATGTAGCGCTGGGCCTGGTTCCACATGCCGCCGTTGTACTCGAAGGTCTTGATGAACAGGTACGCCAGCAGGAAGACGGTGGTGTACGGGCCCGCGACCGGGTCGGCGTGGTGCTTGAGCGCGGGCTCGTCCCACACGTTCCAGATGCCGCTGATCCCGCCGACCTTGTTGAGCGCGGCGACCAGCATCGTGAGCCCGGCGATCAACTGGATGACGAACTGGCCGAGTTCGGTGAGGGCGTCCGCCCACAGACCGCCGACCGTGCAGTAGACGGCGGTGATCGCGCCGGTGATGACGATGCCCTGGGTGATGGTGACCCCGGTGAAGACGGACAACAGGGTCGCGATGGCGGCCCACTTGGCGCCGACGTCCACGATCTTGAGCAGCACGCCGGACCAGGCGAGCGCCTGCTGGGTCGTCAGGTTGTAGCGGTTCTTGAGGTATTCGAGCGGCGAGGCCACATGCAGCCGTGAGCGCAGCCGGTTGAGCCGGGGCGCGAAGAGCTTGGCGCCGATGGCGATGCCGAGCGCGATCGGGAAGGACCAGGTGACGTACGAGGTGATGCCGTAGGTGTAGGCGATGCCCGCGTAACCGGTGAACATCACCGCGCTGTAGCCCGACATGTGGTGCGAGATGCCGGACAGCCACCACGGCATCTTGCCGCCCGCGGTGAAGTAGTCGCCGACGTCGTCGACGCGCTTGTGGGACCAGAGTCCGATCGCGAGCATCACGCCGAAGTACGCGATCAGCACGGTCCAGTCGAGACTGTTCATGTCCCCTCCAGAGGGGTCCGCCTTGTGAACAGGAGCGCACTTCGCTGTGGCGCCGGTCCGGGCGGGTCGCCCCCGTGCGGGAGTGGGGACTTCCGGGATTGAACCCCTCGCGCGGGGGGCCGGTCAAGGGTCTCTGTGTTCAAGAGTCTGAACTCGGATCAGAAAGCCGAACGATTTTACTCGCTCTTTGCTTACCTTGGCATTGTCGTGACCCTGATCACCCACCCACGATGAGCGGACACTTCGCTGGACGTCGCACGAGGCCCGCGGGACGCGCGGGACACAGGAGGCAGCCGTCCGGGATACGGGATCCCGTGCGGACGCAGAGGGGAGCGGCCGATCGCCGACGTGAGCGTGACCGCCGCGGCCTTCCCTCCTGCGGGCGCCCGCCTTATTCTGACGCTCCGTCAGGCAACGGTTGCGGAGGCCGACATGCTGCTGAAGGGGAAGACCGTGGTCGTGACCGGCGTCGGCGCCGGACTCGGGCAGCGCGTGGCGGCGGCCGTCGTACGCGACGGCGGACGGGCGGTGCTGGGCGCGCGGACCGCAGAACGGCTGGCGAAGACGGCGGCCGAGATCGACCCCGCGGGCACCTCGACGGCCTGGCTGCCCACCGACATCGCCGACGGCGCGCAGTGCGAGGCGCTGGCGGCGCTGGCACAGGAGCGGTTCGGCGGGATCGACGCCGTCGTCCAGGTCGCCGCGCTCGACGACTGCTTCGGCGGCCTGGAGGACGCGGACTTCGCCGTCTGGCAGCGGGTGCTCGACGTCAATCTGCTCGGGTCGCTCAGGCTCGCCCAGGCGTGCCTGCCCGCCCTCAAGCGCCAGGAGCGCGGCGGCTCCGTCGTGTTCATCGGCACCCAGTCCGCGGTCGCGGCGCCCAGCCAGGTCCGCCAGGCGGCGTACGCGGCCTCCAAGGGCGCCCTCACCTCCGCGATGTACTCACTCGCGCGCGAGCTGGGCCCGTACCGGATCCGGGTCAACACCGTGCTGCCCGGCTGGATGTGGGGGCCGCCCGTGCGGTCCTTCGTCGCGCTCACCGCACGCGCCGAGGGCGTCGGCGAGGACGAGGTGCTGGCCCGCCTCGCCCGCCGCATGGCACTGCCCGAGCTGGCCACCGACGGCGACGTGGCGGAGGCCGCCGTGTTCCTCGCCTCCGACCGCGCCCGCGCGATCACCGGACAGTCCCTGCTCGTCAACGCGGGCGAACTGATGCGCTGACGCGCGCCGTTGGACGCGTACGGCGCCGCGCCGTCCGTGCGTACGGTGTGCCGCGCCGTTCCGCGTGCGGGCCGCCGCGCTACCTGCTGTCAACGGCCTCAGGCGAAGACCTTCGCCAGCCGCCGCAGCCCTTCCCCGATCTCCTCCGGCGTGTGCGTCGTGAAGGACATCCGCAGCGCCCCCGCCTCCGGCGCCTGCGCGAAGAACGGCAACCCCGGTACGTACGCCACGTCGTGACCGACCGCGGTCGGCAGCAGCGCCGTCGCGTCGTACCCCGCGGGCAGCCGTACCCACACGAACATGCCGCCCTCGGGCCGGTTCCAGGTGCTGCCGGAGGGCAGCGCGGCCGGCAGTCCGGCGAGCAGCGCGTCGCGCCGGGCGCGGTAGGCGGTACGCACCCGGTCCAGATGGACGTCCAGGTCGTGGTCGGCGAGGTAGCGCGCGGCGGCGGCCTGGTCGACGGTCGAGGTGTGCAGGTCGGCGGCCTGCTTGGCGATCACACAGGCGCGCAGCAGCGCCGCGGGCGCCCGCAGCCAGCCCAGCCGCATCCCCGGCGACATGATCTTGGAGAAGCTGCCGAGCAGGATCGTCCGGTCGGCGGCCTCGGGCAGCGCCGAGATCCACGGCACGCTCTCGCCCTCGAACCGCAGATCCCCGTACGGGTCGTCCTCCGCGATCCACAGCCCGTGCCGCTCCGCCACCTCGGCCACCGCGCGGCGGCGTTCGAGCGGGAGCGTACGCCCGGTCGGATTCTGGAAGTTGGGCACCAGGTAGAGCAGTTTCGGCCGTTCCCGGCGCGCCACCTCCTCCAGCGCCTCCGGGATCACGCCGTACGCGTCGGTCGGCACCGGCACCACCCGGGCGCCCGCGAAGCCGAAGCACTGGAGCGCCGCCAGATACGTCGGGTTCTCCACCAGCACCACATCGCCGGGCTCGATCAGCGCGGTCGCGATCAGCGCGAGCCCCTGCTGCGAGCCGCCGGTCACCAGGATGTCGTCCATGCCCGTCGCCAGGTCGCGCCCGCTCAGCCGGGCCGCCACGGCCGCGCGCAGCGCGGGATCGCCCTCGGTCGTCGAGTACTGGAGCACCTTGTGCGGCTGCTCGGCCAGGACGCGGGCGTACGCCTCCGCGATGGCCGCCGCGTCGAACAGCTCGGGCGCGGGCAGCCCGCCGGCGAAGGAGATCACCTCCGGCCGCGCGGTCAGCGCCAGGATCTCCCGTACCGGCGAGGCGCCCACCGAGACGGCGCGTGGGGCGAGGGCGGGCACGGCGGCTCGGGTCGAGGTCATGTCCGGCAGCCTACGAAGAATCGTTGCCATGTCCAGGTACTTTCCAGCATCCGGGCACCTTCACTTCTCCCCGGAGCTGACGTAGCGTCAGATTCATGGCTGAGGACGTGAGAACGGGCCCGGACGGCGGAACGGACGTCGAGGCGTACGGACGGCTCGCGGCCGTCGGACCGTACGGCGTCGACGTCGGGCACGCGCTGATCACCATGGTCGAGCCGCACGCCGGGCACGAATACGCGTACAACCGGTGGTACGAGGACGACCACTTCATCGCCGGTGCGATGGCGATGCCCTGGCTGTACGCCGGGCGCCGCTGGGTGGCCACGCGGCCGCTGCTGGACCTGCGGTACCCGGCGGACTCCGCGGTCGCGCGGCCGGTCACCGCGGGCTGCTACCTGTCGCTGTACTGGATCACCGCGGGCCGCTACGACGCGCACATGCGGTGGACGGTCGGCATCAACAAGCGGCTCAATCGCGACGCCCGCGTCTACCACGACCGCACCCACGTCTTCACCGCCTTCCAGGACCGCGCCGCGAGCGTCTACCGGGACGGCGCCGCCGGTCCGCGCGACATCCACGCGCTCGACCACCCGTACCGCGGACTCGTCCTCGAAGTGCTGGAAGCGGAATCCGCGGAAGGCCGGGACGAATTGCTGGAATGGCTGCGGGCCCGCCACCTGCCGAAGAAGCTCGCCGGATCACCGGCGGCGATGGTGGTGATCTTCACGCCCACTCCGCTGCCGCTCGACCGGATGTCTTATGTGAAACAGGTCGAAGGCGTCGAAACCCGGCTCACTCTCCTGTGGTTCCTGCAACAAGATCCACGCGAGGGGTGGGAAGAGCATTTCGCCGGTCACGCCGCCGAGATCGCGGGCCGGACCGACTCGGCGGGGCGCTCGGCGAAAGTGGAATTCATCGCTCCCTTCATTCCGACCATTCCCGGCACGGACACCTACGTCGATCAACTCCGTTGATCCGCTGACGTGATCACCCGGTCCGCTGGGTTGATCACCCGGTCCGCCGCGTTGATCACCCCGTTTGCCGCGTTGATCACCCGGCCCGGAACATCAGGACAGCAGCGAGCCCCCTCGGCTAGGACGGCGGCCAGACGAGAGGGCTCTTCTGCGGTACTGCTGAAGGTGCGCGCGCTGTACTAGTTGATCGTGAAGGCGCCTCGGTCGACGTCCGTGACGAACGCGGTCCACGCCTCAGGGGAAAAGCTGAGGACCGGACCCTGCGGGTCCTTGGAGTCGCGGACCACGACCGACTCGACGGCCGGGGACTTCACTTCGACACAGGCGCCATTTCCGGTGGACCGCGAGGACTTCATCCACGCGGGAGTACTGCCCAGCTTGATTGCCATCTCTGCTCCGGTCTGTGCTGATGGCGGCGGCGAGGTACGCCATTGCCTGACTACGCGCTCGACGCTACTAGCCAACATCACGGACCGGTGAGCCACTTCACCCAAGTGGATGGCATATTCCCAGTAACTCTTCCAATGGGAGTGAGCGGGGGTGTACCGTATCGCCCGCACTTCAGCGGGTGTATCGTTCCGCCGCTTCGGTGATGAACTGCCGGGTCTGTTCGGCGCTGAGCGCCTGGGCCCGCAGATGCTCGTACATCACGCTGTACGCCTGCACATCGGTGTCCTTCTCCAAGTACAGGTCGCTGTTGACGCCTTCGAGATAGACCACCGTGGCATCGGTCGCGTCGGTGAACTCCAGTACCGCGAACTGCCCGCTCAGACCGGGGTGCGCGCCCGCCTCGAACGGCAGCACCTGCACGGTCACATGCGGCAGATGGCTCAATTCCACCAAATGCAGAAGCTGGTCACGCATCACGTGCTCGTCGCCGACCTTGCGGCACAGCGCCGCCTCGTCCACCACGGCCCACATCCGCAGCGGCCCGTCCCGGTCGGTGATCCGCTCCTGCCGGCGCATTCTCACGCTGACGCGCTTGTCGACCTGTTCGGGAGTGGCCTCCGGCAGATTGCCCGCGATCATCGCGGCGGCGTACTCCGGGGTCTGCAACAGGCCAGGCACCACCTGGGGTTCGAAGACCCGCAGACTGGCCGCCTCGGTCTCCAGGCCGATGTACACGCTGTACGGGATGTCGCCGAAGGCATGCCACCAGCCCTGCTGGCGCGACTCCTTGGCCATCTGCATCAGCGAGTCGACGATCCGCACGTCCTCGACGCCGTACACACCGCACAGGTCGCGCACATCGCGCTGGCTGATGCTCCGGCGCCCGTTCTCCAACCGGCTGATCTTCGACTGCGACACCAGGAGCCGGGCGGCGACCTCCTCGGCCGTCATGCCCTTCTGCTCCCGCAACTTGCGCAGTTCCGAACCCAGCCGGCGGCGCCTGACGGTGGGATTGACGTTGGCGACCACTGGAAGTGCACCTCCACGCTGAACCTACTGATGGTCAGCAGCCTGCCACTTGCGGTCATCGGCGCGCTGGCGAATGAGGGTAACCCGGCAGGGGCGTGTACGCGGTGGTACACGGGGGTGTATACGGCGACGCGCGGTGCGACGAATCCCGGAACGTGTTCCGAGTCCCGCCGCCCCGCGCGTCACAGCGGCTCCCGGAACGGGTCGCTGAGGACGGCGCGATGGTCGCGGATTGCGGTGCCCCGTCCCTGCCGACGGGCGCCGCAGCCGTCCCTGATGAGGGGGTTGCCGAGCGCTACGTGCTCACCTGCGCACGCGCTCTCACGTGCTGAACGTGCTGCCTGTGCTGCCTGTGCTGAGCGTGCCGAACGTACTGAGCGTGCTGCCTGTGCTGCCTGTGTCCACTCGCTGTCGCACGCCGACTCAACGGGCGCCGGCGCGGGCCATGGTGCTGTGCCCCGCCGCTCGCGGTGCCGGAGCGGCTGGCCGCTTCGGCTGCGCCGCCACGCCGTTCTGCACATCCATCACGGCATGCGCGACGAGGCCGCCCATCGGGTCGTACCTGATCAGGTCACGCAGGCGCGATCGTGACGACCGGCCCTCGTTGCCCGGGTAGAGGTGCTTGCCGAGTCCCACGGCGTGGGCGAGCGCGGCGAGCGCGGCG
This sequence comes from Streptomyces sp. NPDC093221, assembly GCF_044753885.1. Lineage (NCBI taxonomy): Bacteria > Bacillati > Actinomycetota > Actinomycetes > Kitasatosporales > Streptomycetaceae > Streptomyces > Streptomyces sp. NPDC093221. The sequence continues at coordinate 1,102,538 of NZ_JBIVOA010000001.1, forward strand.
GTCCGCGGGTCCGGCGGCACGCCGGTACGGATCGCACTGTCCAGCCGGGTACGGATCTCCCGGCTGACCGCGCTGTCGGACGCCTGGTACCGCGTCGTCGGCAGCACCCCGCACATCTGGCCGGGCACGGCGTGCACCATGCCGCACCGCTCCAGGTGCGCGAGATACGTCTGGCGGAGCCCGAGGCGGGGTCCGCCGATCCAGTGGACGGCCCGCACCGGACTGCCGCGTCGCCGCAGCAGTTCGAGAGCGGAGTCCAGGGTCGGATCTCCAGTCGGCCGTGGGTGCACCACGGCTATACGATCCCCGTCAGGGGCTATCCGTCCGGCCAGGGCCAGCTCGACGAGCTGCGCCCCGGCGAGGCCGAGGTCGAGCGATTGAGGCTGCGCCGTGGTCCCGGTCGTCGGGTCCAGTGCGAGCAGCAACAGCTCTTCCGGAATTGTTCTGCGGCTCTTGCCCATCCATGCCTCCCCGCGTGGATGAATGACAGGGTGACGCCTCTCACACCGGCCTGTCGAGAGCGCCTTTGCCTTATCGACGGGAACCGGGTGGTATGTCGTTCTCGTCTACGGGGTGGGCGGTGGTGTCGCGGACGGGTCGCGGGCCTGTCGGCGGGACACTGCCAGTGTGAGCTTTGAAGGGGTATGGGTGCCATTCGGCATCCGCCCCCGCACGATGTGTGCGGCCATTTCGTGATGTGTGGAGGAGGTCTGCGTGGCGGGCGAGTCCCCCGGCAGGGAACAGCGGCAGAGCACGTCGGGGGAGGCGGTCGAGCGGTCGACCGCTGATCCGAGGCTGGTGGTGTTCCGGACGCCCACCGAGGGGCACGGGACACGCGTGGCGGAGGGCGTACGGGAGGAGCACGCGGGCGCCGCGGTCGGAGCCGTCCCCTCCGCGCCCCCCGAATCGGCGGACTCCGCGGGCTCCGGCGCACGCCCCCACCCGGCCGCCACCTCCTCCGCCGCCTCCACGGCGAATACGCCGGACGGCGTAGCGGCCGTAGACGAATCCTCCGACGCGGCTACGTCCACGGCGCCGCCCGCGCCCCGCACCCCGGAGGTCCTGCCTCCGGAAGCGGAACCGAATCGTGACCTCCAGGACCCGGATTCCGCCGCCGGGGAAGCCCCCGAGGACGGGCCGGACTCCGAAACGGGTCCGAAAGCGGAAGACTCCGCGCCGGCCGGGCCGCCCGCGGCGGAGCGCGACGAGCACACCGCCGTGCTGCGCGTCGGGGGGCGCGGGGGCCTGCTGAGCGCCGGCGCCACCGCCGGCGGCTCTGCGGCCGGTGACGGTACGGCTGAGGGCGCCGACGGGGACGGCGTGGACGACGCCGAGGGCGCGGACGGCGTGAACGGCGTGAACGGCGTGAACGGCGCCGAGGCCGTGACCGAGGCCGACGCCGACGACGTACCGGGCGACGTATCGGACGCGGCCCCGCCCTCCGGCGACGGTCAGGACTCTGAGGACGCGGCCCCCGCGGACCCCGAGGACGCCGCCCCGGCGACCTCGACCGACGCCGCCGACGACGTGGCGGACGCCGCGCCCTCTGCCGGTGACGCGGGGGACGCCGGTGACGCCGAGGACGCCGCTCCGGAGGGCTCCGACAGCTCCGCGCCCGAGGACGGCGACAGCTCCGCGTCCAGGAACACCTCCGAGAACACCTCCAAGGACGCCCCCGAAAGCGCCCCCGAAAGCGCCCCCGAGGACGACGCCCCCAAGGGCCCCGGCGCCCGGAGCGCCTCCGTCCTGCGCCCGCTTGTGTCCGATCTCCCCGCCGAGCGCCCGGCGGCGCAGGGCGCGGAAGGCGTCTCAGGAGCCCGTAGCGCGCCCTCTGGCGCCTCCGCGCCCTATGAGGCGCCCCAGCCGCCCCCGGCGTCCGCCAAGCCGCGTACGGGCCCCGTGAAGCCCTCGGAGAGTCCGGCCGCGGGCCCGATCGGGCAGCCGTCCGCCCCGCCGAAGCCCGCCGGGGGTGCGCCGCTGCCCCCGTACGCCGGGAGCCCGTCGGCGATCGGCACCCCCACGGCGGCCTCGCCGGACGGCGCGGCGGCCGGGCCCGACGGGACGCGGTCGATGCCCGTGCCGCCGGAGCCCGAGGCGCCGCTGAAGCTGCTCGCGGAGCTGACGAACACCCCGCCGCCGCGCCAGACGGTGCTGCGGACGGTCGCGCGCCGGTTCAAGATCTGGACCCCGCTGGTGGTGCTGCTGGCGATCGTGTTCGTCGTGGTGCAGGCGCTGCGCCCGCTGCCGGCGCCGTCGATGGCGCTGACCGCGGCCTCGTCGTACACCTTCGACGGCACGCCGCTGCCGCAGTCCATGCCGTGGCCGTCGCAGGGCCAGTCGGTGGCCGAGGTCGAGGGCCTGGGCTCGCTCGGCGTGCACGGCGCGCAGACCCCGGTGCCGATCGCGAGCGTCACCAAGGTGATGACCGCGTATCTGATCCTGCGCGACCACCCGCTGACGGGTAAGCAGACCGGTCCGACGATCCCCGTGGACGCGCAGGCGGCCGACGAGGCGAGTTCGAGCGACGAGTCGACCGCGCAGGTCAAGAAGGGCCAGCAGTTCACCGAGCGGCAGATGCTGCAACTGCTGCTGATCCCCTCGGGCAACAACATCGCCCGCCTGCTGGCGCGTTGGGACTCCGGCACCCAGGAGGCGTTCGTCACGAAGATGACGAAGGCCGCCGCCGACCTCGGCATGACCAACACCACGTACACCGGCGCGAGCGGCTTCGAGGAGACCACGCGGAGCACCGCCGTCGACCAGTTGAAGCTGGCCCGCGAGGTCATGAAGAACGACGTGTTCCGGTCGGTCGTCGCGCAGCCGAACATCGACATCCCCGGCGTCGGCACGATCTACAACAACAACAACGACCTGGTCAACGTGGGTGTGATCGGCATCAAGACCGGTTCGAGCACCCCCGCGGGCGGCGCCCTGATGTGGGCGGCGAACAAGAAGGTCGACGGCAAGGACCAGTTGATCCTCGGCGTCGTCCTCCAGCAGCGCGGCGGCACGACCGTCTACGACAGCCTCCAGGCGGCGCTGGTCAACTCGCAGAAGCTGATCAACTCCGTGCAGGGCGGCCTGACGTCGTCGACGATAGTGAAGAAGGGCGAGGTCGTCGGCTATGTGGACGACGGGCTCGGCGGTCACACGCCGGTCCTGGCGAGCAAGGACCTGAAGGCCGTCGGCTGGCCGGGCCTGAGGACGACGCTGTCGCTGACCCCCCTCAAGGACGGGCTGCCGCACACCGCGACGTCCGGCGCCGAGGTGGGCACGATCGGCTTCGGCACCGGCTCGGCCCGCACCACGGTGCCGGTCGTCCTCCAGTCCGACCTGAGCGAGCCGTCGTTCGGCACCAAGCTCACCCGGGTCGGCTGACCCCGAGCCGCCCGCGGGCGGCACCGCGCAGGCTCCGGTACGCGGCGGCCGGGTCGATCCGACCCGGCCGTCCGCGTGTCAGCGGGTAGCAGGCCAGGCCGAGCAGCACCGACGTGAAGTGCCCGACGTCGGTGAAGGTGCGGCCCTCGCCCAGCGCGAGCCCGTAGAAGAGCAGCACGCAGGCGCCGTACAGGTACCGCCAGGGCATCGTGACCGCCCAGGTCAGCACCGCCTCGACCGCCGCCAGCCCGTAACTGACGCCCACGTCGAGGGTCTCGGCGGCCGACTGCGGCGCGTGCCCGTGCCGGATCGCCCACAGCAGCACGCCCTCACTGATGTACGTCGCCGCGACGTGCCCGATCAGCACGACCGCGAGCCACCGCCAGGTGCCCAGCCAGCGCTCGGCGGTGGCGTGGAAGACCGTGTAGAGCAGCACGTACGGCAGCCATCCGCCGCCGTCGGTCCACAGCGCGCTGCGCACCAGGGCGCGGACCGGCTGGCTCGACAGATTGCGGATGTTCGTCGACCGCAGCCGCAGGAAGTCGTCCACCGTGGCGGGCGCCATCCGGTGGATCGCGACCGTGGTGAAGAACAGGATCGCCAGCCAGATGTACGTGCCGGGGGCGCTGCGGATGTACGCCCACACGGCGCGGGCCACGGCGCGGGTGACACGCGAGAGGCGTGAGGGGAGATGCACGCTCCGGATTCTGTCCGGAAAGCGAGGTTTATACGGCCGCGCCGCGCGTAAGCGCGGCCTACCGAGTCCAGCGGGTGCGCGGGTCCCGGCCGAGTGCGCGGGGCCCGGCCCGGTGCGCGGGTCCCGGCCGGGTCACGCGGACAGTTCGCGCTCCAAAGGGGTGCGGAATCGCGGTGTGACCGTCACACCGCCGCCCGCGAGAAAAGCGGTGAGACGCTCCGCCGCCGCCTCGACCGCGTCCGCCGCCCGCGCGCCCCGGTCGGCCAGCAGCCGCCAGGCGACAGTGCCGTCCGCGCGGTGCGCCCAGCCGCCGATCACCTCGCCGCCCCACCACACGGTGGGCCCGACGTTGCCCGAGCGGTCGAAGAGGGACGCGCGGTGCTCGCGCGGCAGGAACCAGTCGCGCTCCTGCCACCCCATGGGCGTCGGGTCCAGCGCGGGCAGCAGCGTCGCGGCGGGCGGCGGCGCGTCCGCCGACGGCCCGGCGTCACCGGGCAGTACGTGGCCGACGGCGTCCCCGTCCAGCAGCACTTCCTCGGCGCCGACCGCCGCGAGCGCCGTGCGCACCTCCGTCAGCGACCAGCCCGTCCACCACTTCAGATCGGCCGCCGTCCCCGGCCCGTACGCCCCCAGCCACGCCTTCACCACCCCGGCGCGCGCCTCGGCCACCGGCACGTCGGGCAGCGGCTCGGCGTTCGCCCACCGGAACTGGCTGCTCGTCCACGACCCGGCCGGCCTGCGCCGCTCGATCCGGCCCTCGGCGGCCATCTTCCTGATGATCCGGCTCGCCACGTTCTGCCGCGCCTCGTACGGCTTGCCCGCCGCCACCAGCACCTGCTCGCGCAGCTCGGGCACCAGCTTCGACAGCCCCGCGCCGCTGGTCTCGCCGTGCGCGTCGAGCGCCGCGCGCACCCGCGCCTCGACGTCTTCCAGCCACGCCTCGTCCCAGCCGCCGCCCTCCGCCAGGAACGCCAGCAGCCCCTTGCGCTCCTTCGCCGCGATCTGCCGCCCGGCCGCCGCGTACACCCCCGGCGCCGCCGCCCGGCCCACGACGAACATCGTGCGCCGCATCGCCAGCATCCGCACCAGCGACCCGGTCTCCCCGTACAGCGCCTCCTCCAGCGCCCCGACGCCGTCGCCCGGCTCGCGCAGCCGCGCCGCCACCGTCAGGAACACCGTCGCCGGATCGGTCGCGTGCAGCGCCACGAGCGCGTCGGCGACCTCCTCGCAGGTGCCCACGGCCCGGAGCTGCCGCCGCACCAGCCGCCCCCGCCGCTCCTCGTTCCCGGCCTGTCGCCGCCGCGTTCCGCTCATGACCTCATGCTCACACGCCCCGCCGTCACTACCGGCTCAGCGGCCGGAAGCCGCGCAGGCGCAGGCTGTTGGCCACGACGAAGACGGAGGAGAAGGCCATGGCCGCGCCCGCGATCATCGGGTTGAGCAGCCCCGCCGCCGCCAGCGGCAGAGCGGCGACGTTGTAGCCGAAGGCCCAGAAGAGATTGGACTTGATGGTGCCGAGCGTGCGCCGCGCGAGACGGATGGCGTCGGCGGCCACGCGCAGGTCACCGCGGACCAGGGTGAGGTCCCCTGCCTCGATGGCGGCGTCGGTGCCGGTGCCCATGGCGAGCCCGAGGTCGGCCTGGGCGAGCGCGGCGGCGTCGTTCACACCGTCGCCGACCATGGCGACGCTGCGCCCCTCGGCCTGGAGGCGCCGGACGACGGCGACCTTGTCCTCGGGGAGGACGTCCGCGAAGACGTCGGCGGCGTCGATGCCGACCTCGGCGGCGACGGCCGCCGCGACGGCCGCGTTGTCCCCGGTGAGCAGCATCGGCCGCAGGCCGAGCGCCCGCAGCCGCCGTACGGCCTCCGCGCTCGTCGGCTTGACGGCGTCGGCGACGACGAGCACGGCCCGCGCCCGCCCGTCCCAGCCCACGATCACCGCCGTGCCGCCGTGCGCCTCGGCCGCCGCCTTGGCCTCGGCGAGGTCGGCGGGCAGGACGAGCCCGCGCCCGCTCAGCAGCCGCTCGCGGCCGACCAGCACCTCATGGCCCTCGACGACACCGCGCACACCGAGGCCGGGGACGTTCTCGAAGTCCGTGACCGGCGGCAGTTCACCGGCCGCCTCGCGCGCCCCGGCGGCGACGGCCCGCGCGATCGGGTGCTCGGAGGCGTCCTCCAGCGCGCCCGCCAGCCGCAGGACGTCGGCCTCCTCGGCTCCCGACACACGCACCCCGGTCAGCGTCATCGACCCGGTCGTGACCGTCCCGGTCTTGTCCAGCACGACCGTGTCGACGGCCCGCGTCGACTCCAGCACCTCGGGCCCCTTGATGAGGATGCCGAGTTGCGCGCCGCGACCGGTGCCGACCATGAGCGCGGTCGGCGTGGCGAGCCCGAGCGCGCACGGGCAGGCGATGATGAGGACGGAGACGGCCGCGGTGAAGGCGGCGGTCGCGCCCTCCCCGGTCAGCAGCCAGAAGGCGAGCGTGCCGAGCGCCAGCACGATCACCACGGGCACGAAGACGGCCGAGATCCGGTCGGCGAGCCGCTGCGCGGCGGCCTTGCCGTTCTGCGCGTCCTCCACCAGCCGTGCCATACGGGCGAGTTGGGTGTCGGCGCCGATCCGCTCGGCCTCGACGACGATGCGCCCGCCCGCGTTGACGGTGGCGCCGGTGACCCGCGAGCCGGGTCCGACCTCGACCGGTACGGACTCCCCGGTGAGCATCGACGCGTCGACGGCGGAGCCCCCGTCGCGGACGACGCCGTCGGTGGCGATCTTCTCGCCGGGGCGTACGACGAAGCGGTCGCCGACCGCCAACTCGCCGACGGGGATACGCACTTCCCGCCCGTCGCGGAGCACCGCGACGTCCCTGGCGCCCAGTTCGAGCAGCGCGCGCAGCGCCGCCCCCGCCTTCCGCTTGGCGCGGGCCTCGAAGTACCGCCCGGCCAGGATGAACGCGGTGACCCCGGCCGCCGCCTCCAGATAGATGTGGCCGCTGCCGCCGCCGCGCGAGACGCTGAGGTCGAAGGAGTCCTTCATGCCGGACATGCCCGCGTCGCCGAAGAACAGCGCCCACAGGGACCAGCCGTACGCGGCGAGGGTGCCGACCGAGACCAGAGTGTCCATGGTGGCGGCGCCGTGCCGCAGATTCGTCCAGGCGGCGCGGTGGAAGGGCCAGCCCGCGTAGACCACGACCGGTGAGGCGAGCGTCAGCGCCAGCCACTGCCAGTTGTCGAACTGGAGCGCCGGGACCATCGACAGCGCGACGACCGGCACGGCGAGGACGACGGCGGTGATCAACCGCTCCCGCAGGGAGGCCGATTCGGGGTCGCGCGCCGGGCCGGCGGCGGTCCCGTCGGCGTCGGCCGGGGGCGCGAGCGGGGGCGGGGGGAGCGCGGCGGTGTACCCGGTGGCCTCGACGGTCGCGATGAGATCGCCGACCGCGACTCCCTCGGCGTACGCCACCTTGGCCTTCTCGGTCGCGTAGTTGACGGTGGCGCTGACGCCGTCCATCCGGTTGAGCTTCTTCTCGATCCGCGCGGCGCAGGACGCGCACGTCATGCCGCCGATCTCCAGCTCGACCGCCTGCTCGGCCGCCGCCGTCCCGCCGTCCTTCGCCGCCGTGGTCATGGCCACTCCCGCTCCCCTCGTGTCCCCGTCGTACCTTTCCCGCCGTCCGGCCCCTGCCTGCCCCCGGCCCCCGCCGTGGAGGCCGCGAAGTGCCGGTCAGGCGCGGCCGACCAGTTCGTAACCCGCCTCGTCCACGGCGGCGCGCACCGACTCGTCGTCCACCGGCTGCTCGGACGCGACGGTCAGCAGACCGGTCGAGGCGACCGCCTTGACGGAGGTGACACCGGGAATCGCGGTGACCTCCTTGGTGATCGCGGACTCGCAGTGACCGCAGCTCATCCCGGACACGGAGTAGACGGCCTCGCTCATGGTGTTCTCCTCGATACGTGCGTGCGTGCCTGCTTGTGCGGACGTGCTTCTCCGTCCGCCGGGAACAAGCATATACCCCCTAGGGGTATTCCACGAAGCTGAGATCTTCGGCACTCCGGGCGCCCCGCCGGTCCCGGCGCTCCGGGCGCTCGCCTAGGCTGGACGCGTCGGCGCGTACCCGTGGCAGGGACGCGACCAGCTCTTTCACCAGGAGGCGGCAGCGTGCTGCGCACCATGTTCAAGTCGAAGATCCACCGGGCCACCGTGACCCAGGCGGATCTGCACTATGTGGGCTCCGTGACCGTCGACGCCGATCTGATGGACGCCGCGGACCTGCTGCCCGGCGAACTCGTCCACATCGTCGACATCACCAACGGCGCCCGGCTGGAGACCTATGTCATCGAGGGCGAGCGCGGCTCCGGCGTCATCGGCATCAACGGCGCCGCCGCCCACCTCGTGCACCCCGGAGACCTGGTCATCCTGATCAGCTACGCGCAGGTCGAGGACGCCGAGGCCAGGGCGCTGCGCCCGGCCGTCGTCCATGTGGACGCCGACAACCGGATCATCACGGTCGGCGGCGACCCGTCGGAGCCCACCCCCGGCGCGGACACGCTCCGCCCCCCGCACGCCGTGGCGCGGGTCTGACGGCCGAAGCCGGATCACTGATGTGCCGGGGCCCGCTCGCTGATCGCGGGGTGTTCGCGGAATGTTCGCGGACCGCTCGTGGCGCGTCGCGCCCCGTGTGTCCGACGGTGAGCGTTACGCGGCGGTGACGACCGCCGCGCCGCTCACCGGGCCGACGGCCGGGCCCTGGACCGGGCGTATCGGCATCTGGGTACCCCGCGCGGCGGCGGTCCACTCGGCGCGCAGCCGCGCCAGCTCCGTGAGCTCTTCGGCCGTCCAAGGCCGGTCGCCGTGCTCCTGCACATAAGCGCGCAGGGCCGCGTTCGCTTGATCGAGACTTCCCCCGTACATGTGAACCACAGTAGACGGCGGCACTGACAATCCCGAATCCGTTAAACACCGCGCGTGACCGTGTCGATGCGGCACGGCGCCTTCCGTTTCACCCGCCAAGGCGGTGACCTGCGCACGAACGGCGATTGTCGGGACCGGCTGCCATGCTGGGTGTGAGAGAGGACACTGCGTCCCAATCGGACAAAAAGCCCGGCACCCGCCCGATCCGCCCGGCACCCACCCGATCCGCCCCGCGCCTGCGATCCGCCCGGCATCCCTGACCCGCCCGGCACCCCTGACCCGCCCGACGGCTCCGATCCGCCCGGCCACCGCACGACAGCTCCAGGAGGAAGGCACCCATGCTCACCAACGACTACGTGCCCGGCGCGCCCGACTGGATCGACCTGGGCAGCCGCGACACCACGGCCGCCGCCGCGTACTACGGCTCGCTCTTCGGCTGGGAATTCGAACCGGGCGGCCCCGCGTCCGGCGGGTACGGCACCTTCGTGCGGGACGGCGCGACGGTCGCCGCGCTGGGCCCGCTCCAGGACACCGGCGCCCACCCGGCCTGGACGGTCTACTTCGAGACCGCCGACGCCGACGCCACCACGGCGGCCGTCGAGGAGAACGGCGGCACCGTACGGGTGCCGCCGATGGACGTCTTCGACCAGGGCCGCCTCGCCTCCTACACCGACCCGACCGGCGGCGAATTCGGCGTCTGGCAGCCCGGCACCAACAAGGGCCTGGACCACGTCGGCCCCTGGGGCCTGTGCTGGACCGAGCTGTACACACCGCGGGCCCAGCGCGCCAAGGACTTCTACGCCGCGGTCCTGGCCTGGGACTACGAGGACATGCCGCTGCCCGGCGACGCGTCCGCCGACGTCTACACCGTGGTGTCCCGCTCCGGCGGCGGCCAGGACGGCTCGCACGGCGGCATCCTCCAGCTCGGCCCCGACCTGCTCCCCACCGGTACGGCCTACTGGCAGCCCTACTTCGGCGTCGACGACTGCGACGCCGTCGTCGCCAGGGCCACCGAGGGCGGCGGCACGGCCCTCCTGCCCCCCACCGACATGGCGGGCGTCGGCCGCCTCGCCCTGCTGACCGACCCCGAGGGCGCGTTCTTCGCCGTGCTCACCCCGGCGGCCTCGATGACGTCCTGAGCCCGTACAGCCCGTAAAGCCCGTAGAGCCAGTACGGCCCGCAAAGCCCGCAAAGCCGGCACAGCGTGCCCGGCCCGCGCGGCTCTCAGGCCCGCGGGTCCTGGCCCGTGGAAGGGGCGGCCTGATCGGCGGCGGACGGCTCCGCCGCACCGGCCCCGGTCGCGGGGAGCGCCGTCAGATGGGCGAGCGTGCCGGTGATCGTCAGCAGCCGCTCCAGCGCGGGGGACCGGTCGTCCAGGTGGAGCCGGACACCGGCCTCGTCGGTGCGGCGGCGGATCATCAGCAGGGCCGAGAGCCCGCTGGAGTCCGTGCTGCCGAGCCCGGCGCAGTGCAGGTGCAGGTCCGCCAGGCGCGGATTGTCGGCGATCTTGTCGCTGACGACCGCCAGCAGCCGGTCGGCGTTGTCGTAGTCGAGGTCGCCGTGCAGTTCGATCCGCACGGTCGTCTGGGTGTCGACGGCCGTCAGCCGCAGATGGCTCGGGGGAATCGTGGTCATGCGGTGGTCCTGGCGGTGGTGAGTGCGGACAAGGTCAGACAGTCGGTGCCGAGCCGGAGTATCCGGACCGCGCGCGGGAAGTCCTTCAGCTCGTCGGACAGGATCCGCAGCGCGGGCGGCAGGCTGTGCGCGGGAACGCCGCGGGCGGCGAGAATCCCCGCTGTCCAGGTGAGGAAGTCCGCGAAGAGGTCCTCGTCGCCCGTGTAGAGGGCGATGGTGAGGTAGTCCACGATGTGCGCGAGGTCTTGCGCGGTGTGCTCGCGCTGGAGCTCGCTGTACGCGCGCATCGCGGGGAAGGCGGCCTCCAGCCTGCTGAAAACGGTCCGCACCAGGGCCGTACGGGCGCGCGCGACCATCGTGTACTCCTGGTCGGCCAGGTGCGGCAGATCGTCTATCGGCTGGTGCTCGGGCTGCGGGCGCGGCAGCGGGCCGCGCGCGAGGCGCTCCGCGGCCGTACGCGCGTCGGGGGCCCAGGCGTCGGCGCCCAGCAGCCGCGCGTGCCGGCCGTCCGGGCCGAAGGCGGCGCCGCCGACGAGGACCGGCACCCCCACGGCCTGGCAGGCGGTGATCGCCGCGTGCGCGGTCGGCAGCCGGGTGGCCAGCGAACTGGAGAGCGCCACCGCGTCGCACGCGGTGCGGTGCAGGTGGGTGATGAGGTGCGGGGTGGGCACCTGGGCGCCGAGGAAGTCGACGCGCCAGCCGCGCAGCTTCAGCACCTCGGCCAGGATCCGGGCGGGCAGCGCGTGCCACTCGCCCTCGACGCAGGCCACCGTGATCCTGCCCCGCCAGGGTTCGGTACGGGCGGCCGGGTGCAGGGACAGCGCCGCCACCGCCCGGTCGTTGATCGCGGTGGCGGCGTGCTCCTGGGCGACGCTCAACCGGTTGGCCGCCCACTCCTCGCCCACCTTGCCCTGCACGGGCGCGATGAGGTCGAGCAGCACGCTCTCCGCGTCCACCCCCGTGTCCAGCGCGCCGAGCACCACACCGGCCGCCGCGTGCTCGTCGCCGTGCGCGACGGCCTCCCACAGCTCCGTCACGCGCCGCCCGAGCCCCTGATCAGGTCCGGAGCGGGCTCCGGACGGCGGGGCGGGCGGCGAGGACGCTGAGTGCGACGAGGGTGCGGTCGGCTCGGTGTCGGTGCTCACGCTGTGTACCTGCCCCGAGTACGGCCGTTCACCGCACTCAGGTGGTGCGTCCGGGGCGCGGAGATCACGACGACGGCCATGTCGTCGTGACGCCCCGTGCCGACCCATTCGGCGGCGAGCATCTGGACCCGCTCCACGATTCCTTCCGCGGGCATGCCCGCGCACTCCGACAGCACGCGGCGCAGCCGCTTCTCGCCGAACAGCGCACCGCCCAGGGGGCCGCCGCGCGCCTCGGTGATCCCGTCCGTGTACAGCACGCAGGTCTCGCCGGGCGCCAGGGACAGCGTGACGGTACGGGAGACGGCGTCGGGGATCGCGCCGACCAGGGTGCCCTTGGTGTCGGCCTGCTCCACCTCGCCGTCGGCCCGCACGATCAGCGGCGCGAGGTGTCCCGCGCTGGTCAGCCGCAGCCGCACCTGGTGCCCGTCGCGGAGCGCGGAGGCCAGGATCAGCGTCGCGAAGCGGGTGTGGTGGGAGTTCAGCAGCGCCGTGTTCAGCAGGCTGAGCATCCGCTGGTGGTCGTCGGCCATGGGCAGCAGCGCGTGCAGGGTGTTGCGGATCTTGCCGGTCAGCACGGCCGCCTCGAGGCCCTTGCCGCACACATCGCCCAGCACCGCCAGCGACGCCTCGCCCTCGGTCACCGACGGGTGCACGTCGTAGAAGTCCCCGCCGATCCGCTCGTGGTCCTGCGAGGGCCGGTAGCCGCCGGCGAAGTCCACCCCGCCGACCTGGTGCAGCGACGGCGGCAGCAGTTCCCGCATCAGGACGTCGGTGATCGCCGACTGCTCCGCGTACAGCCGGGCCGCCGACATGGCGGCGCCCGCGCGCGCGGCGAACAGCCGGGCGAAGACCTCTTCGCGTTCGGTGAAGGCGTCGGTCTCCGAGCGCCGCAGCAGGACGAGGGCGCCCGCCGACACCCCGTGCCCCGGCAGCGGGGTGATCACTATCGAACCGACCGGCCCGAAGCCCTCGGGCACCAGCCAGGAGGGGGCCGTCGCCGGGTCGAGCCAGCGCGAGGGCACCGGCGGGAAGCCGCGCAACGCCTCGCCGAGCCCCGGCACTTCGTCCGGATCGACGCCCAGGTGCGACTGCGAGGGGCTGCCGCCGCGCACACAGGAGACCACCGGCAGCCGGTTCGCCCGCGACGGGGCGATGACCATGGCGGCGTCGGCCAGGTGCTCGGCGGCCATCTGCGCGGTGACGTCCATGCACCGGTCCAGGTTGAGCGAGGAGAGCAGCAGGTTGGACGAACGGCTGAGGAATTCGGTGCGCTCGCGTTCCATGCGCAACGCCTCGCGCGCCAGCCGCCGGTCGGTGTCCTCGACCAGCCACCACACGGCGCTTCCGTCGGCCAGCACCGTCGGATGCGCCTCGAAGGTGCGCCCGCCGACCGCGCCCCAGGCCACGTCCACGTCAGCGGTCGCGGCAACGTCCCCGTCCACGTGAGCGGCCACGTCCCCGTCCACGTCAGCGGTCGCGGCCCCGTCCACGTCAGCCGTCGCGGCCCCGTCCGGGCCCGGGGATTCCTCCGTCGGCGCGCGCAGCGTTTCGTGTGCCCGCGACAGCCACGGTGGCGCCACGTCCGCGAGCGCCACCCCTTTCCCGGCCCCCGGCAGCAGAACCCCCGCCGCCTCGTTCGCGAGTATCAGCCTGCCGTCGGCCTCGACCACGAGCACCGGGTAGGGCGCCAGCAGGGGGTACGGAGTGTCGCTCCTCGAAACGCTCACCGGTGCGTCCGCACCGGCTGCCGTCGTGACGGAACCAACCACACATTCAGGATCCGCTGAGCGAATCCCTCACCTCATCGACTAGGGGACAGTTGCGTACGGCGACCAGAAGACCGTTGCCGTCCAGCAACCATCCCGTACTTCCCCGCGGCCCCGCAACCAGCCCACCGGAGCGTGGCCGACCGGTCACAGGGCCTCGCGCCACGCCGCCAGCTCCCGCGCGCTGTCGAACCGCAGCGCCCGTCCGGTCACCGGATCGATGAATTCCAGCGCCCGCGCGAGCAGTTGCAGCGGCCGGGTGAAGTCCTCCCGGCCGCCCTCCGATTCGGGCTCCGGCAGCACCCGCGGATACACCGGGTCGTACAGCAGCGGCAGGCCGAGCGCGCTCATGTGCAGCCGCAACTGGTGGGTACGGCCCGTCGCGGGCAGCAGCCGGTAGCGGCCCCGCGCACCGCGCCGCTCCAGCAGTTCGACCCGGCTCTCCGCGTTCGGCGGCCCCGGCTCCTCCCACGCCGCGATCCGCCCGCGCTCCTTCACGATCCGGCTCCGTACCGTCCTCGGCAGCTCCACCCGCGGGTCGTACGCGGCGACCGCCTCGTACTCCTTGCGCACCCGCCGGTCCCGGAAGAGCGTCTGGTACGCGCCCCGGTCGCCGGGGCGGACCACGAACAGCACCAGGCCCGCCGTCAGCCGGTCGAGCCGGTGCGCGGGCGACAGTTCGGGCAGCCCGCAGTCGCGCCGCAGCCGCGCCAGGGCGGTGTCCGTCACGTGCCGCCCGCGCGGGGTCGTCGCCAGGAAGTGCGGCTTGTCCGCCACCACGATCCGCTCGTCGCGGTACACCACTCTCACCTCGAACGGCACGGCCGTCTCCGGTGCCGCATCGCGGTGGAACCATACGTACGCGCCCGCCTCGTACGCCGTCCCCGCCGTCACCGGACCGCCGTCCGCGGTCACGAAACGCCCCTCGGCCAGCATCGCCCCGACGCGCTCCGCGCCCACCGCCCCCGCGTACCGCTCCAGCAGATACGCCGCCACCGTCTGCGGCTCCCCGCCCCCGCCGGGCAGCCGCAGCCGCACCGGGTCCACGCCGTCCCGCTGCGCCAACGGCGACGGCGGCGCCTTGCGCCCGCCCCTGCGTGCCATGTCCCCGCCCCCCCCGTCAGCGCGCGACCGGGTAGCCGATCCGCTCCAGCTCCCCCCGGCCGTCCCCCCGAACCTCCCCCGCCCCCGGATACCGCACGATCTCCAACGCGGCCGACGCCCGGCACACATCCCGCAGCCCCGCGATGGACGGCAGCCCTCGAGCGACGTCATGGATCGTCACACGCTCAGTCATGCCCCATCCCTATCAAGATCCCTATCAAGCCGCACTGACATTCCCCCGCACACCTCGCACACCCGCACCGTCCCTCGGGTGTCACAGGCGCCCGCGCTGTCCCGTCCCGTGAGGGAGAGCCCCGCGATGAGCCGGGGACGACCGGAACGCGAGGACGGTGGCGGTCATGCGGGTGTTCGTGGCGGGCGGGAGCGGGGTACTGGGGCGGCGGCTGGTGCCGCTGCTCGTGGACGGGGGCCACCAGGTGACGGCCACCACGACGAGCGCGGCCAAACTGGACTCGCTGAAGGCGCTGGGCGCCGACGGCGTCGTGATGGACGGCCTGGACGCGGCGTCGGTCGGCGAGGCGGTGGCCACGGCGCGGCCGGACGTCATCGTGCACCAGATGACGGCGATCGCCACCGCACACGCGGGCAAGCCCGACCTCAAGCACATGGACCGCTGGTTCGCCCCCACCATCCGGCTCCGCACCGAAGGCACCGACCACCTGCTGGCGGCGGCCCAGGCGACCGGCGTGCGCCACGTCGTCGCCCAGGGCTACGCCTCCTGGAACGGCGTCCGCGAGGGCGGCTGGGTCAAGACGGAACAGGACCCGCTCGACCTGATGGAGGGGACGGCGGCGCAGGCGGGGATGCGGGCGATCCGGCACGTCGAGGACGTGGTGGCGGACTTCGGCGGCGCGGTCATGCGCTACGGCAGTTTCTACGGCCCCGGCGTCACCGACGACATGGTCGAACTCCTGCGCAAGCGGCAGCTCCCGCTCGTCGGCGCCGGCGCGGGCCACACCTCGTGGATCCACCTGGACGACGCGGCGAGCGCCACCGCCCTGGCCGTCGAGCGGCGCGCGACCGGCCTGTTCAACGTCGTCGACGACGAACCGGCGCCGGCCGCCGAGTGGCTGCCGTATCTGGCCCGGTGCGCGGGCGCGAAACGGCCGATGCGGGTGCCCGCGTGGCTGGCCCGTTTGCTGGCCGGGGAGGTGGCGGTGACGATGATGACCGAGGGCCGCGGCTTCTCCAATGCCAAGGCCCATCGGGAACTGGGCTGGGAGCCGCGCTACTCGTCGTGGCGCGAGGGGTTCGAGAAGGGGCTGAAGTGACGCGGGCGGATGCGCGGCAGGGGCAGGGTTCGGCACGGTCTGACGGGGCACGGTCCGGTGCGGCGCGGGCGGGGGAGTTCGAGGACCTGCGGCCGCTGCTGTTCTCGATCGCGTACCGGATCCTGGGCAGCGTGAGCGAGGCGGAGGACGCGGTCCAGGACACCTGGCTGCGCTACGAGGCCGCCGGGACCTCGCCCGCCTCGCCCAAGGCGTACCTGTCGGCCGCCGTCACCCGCGTCTCCATCGACGTGCTGCGCTCCGCCCGCTTCCGGCGCGAGGAGTACGTGGGGGAGTGGCTGCCGGAGCCGCTGCTCGCCGACCCCTACGACGACCCGGCGCGCTCGGCGGAACTGGCCGACTCCGTCTCGACGGCCGCCCTGTTGCTGCTGGAGCGGCTCAGCCCGCTGGAGCGCGCCGTCTTCGTGCTGCGCGAGGTCTTCGGTTTCGGCTTCCCCGAGGTCGCCTCCGCCGTCGGCCGCTCCGAGGCCGCCTGCCGTCAGCTCGCGGTACGCGCCAGGCGGCACATGGACGAGGGCCGCCCGCGCTTCGAGGCCGACCGGCGGGAGCGGGAGAGGCTGGCGGGACGGTTCTTCGACGCGCTGCGCGAGGGCGACGTCGAGGCCCTGCGCGACGTGCTCGCCGCGGACGTCCAGGTCGTCGGCGACGGCGGCGGCAAGACCCCGCAGTTCGCCCGCGCCATCAGCGGCGTCGAGAACGTGACGCGCCTGCTCGCCACCACCTTCCCCTGGTTCTTCCGCATCGACGTGACCGTCGAGTCCCACGAGATCAACGGCCAGCCCGGCATGATCTTCCGCGACCGCGACCGCAAGGTGCTCAACGTGTGGACGCTGGACGTGCTCGACGGCCGGATCCAGATGATCAACTCCGTCAGCAACCCCGACAAGCTCGGACACCTGGGCCCGGTCGGGGACGCGTGGGCGGTCTACCGCGAGTGGAACGCGGCCCGCCGCCCGTAACGCCCCTCCGCCCTCGCCGTCCCGCCCCCGTCGTCCCGTCTCCGTCGTCCCGTGTCCGCCGTTCCCTGTCCGCCGTCCCGCGCCGTCACTTGCGGTCCGGGTCGAGGTTCAGATCCAGGTTCAGGTTCAGATCCAGGTCGAGACCGAGGTCGCGGCGCAGACGCGTCAGGGCGCTGCGGACACGGGACTTGGCCGTGCCCAGCGGGATGCCGAGCGTCTCCGCGACCTCCTGGTGGCTGCGCTCGGCGTAGAACGCCAGGTGGATCGCCTCCCGTTGCAGATCGGTCAGCACGCTCACCCCGCGCCGCACCGCCGCCTGCCTCATGCGCCGCTCGACGATGTCCAGGACGTTGTCGCCGGCCGGCAGCCGCGTCCTGCGGGCCGCCAGGTCCTCACTGCGCAGCAGTACGGCGTTGCGCCGGATCCAGTCGACGGCACGGCGGTGCGCGATGGTGACGACCCAGCCGCGTACGCTCCCCTGCTCCGGCCGGTACAGCGACGCCTTCGCCCACACCTCGGCCATGACGTCCTGGGCGATGTCCTCGGCTTCGGCGCGCAGCCGCACCCGCCGCTGGACCAGCGACCTGACCATGGGAAAGAGCAGCGTGTACAGCGCGGTGAACGCCTCCTGGTCGCCGCGTCCCGCCGCCAGCATGTGCTGTTCGAGGCCGTCGCTCTCCCAGCACTCCGCCTCCGGCGGCGACGGGAGACGCGTCGGACCTGCGTCCGGCATTCGGCTCACCTCCTCAGCGCCCGGTGCTGAACCGGGTGCCGTGCGGACCAAGGGGAGTTCGTGGCCCCGGTCCTCAGGTATGGCCGCTCCGCCCGATGGCCACCTGGAAAGGGGGTACGGACGTACGGATGTGCGGGCGCCCTGACGTGGCGCCCGTCGGCCGTCCGCCGGGGTCATGGGCGGAGTCGGGGGCCGGTGGCGCGCTCAGCGCCGGGTGAGGTCGCCGTAGAGGGTGTCCCAGGCGTCGTCCTGACGGCTGGCCGGTTTTCCGTCGCAATAGGGCAGCGCGTGCTGGGCCGTGTAGTAGCGGAGCATCGACAGTACGGCCATCGGGTCGCTGTTCTTGCCCGCCGTGTAGTCGCGGTCGGGCAGCGTCGCCTGGTGGACGCGGCAGGTCGGACGCGGGCTCGCGGGGCCGGTGACCAGCGCTCCCGTGTGCCGGTCGGCGGCGCAGGAGGTGAGCGCGAGCGCGAGGACGGCGGCGGTCAGGGCGGCGCCGAGGAGGGCGGCCGGGCGGGAGGCCGTACGCGGTGACGTAGGCGGTGTCATACGTGTGGCCGTACGCGTGGCCGTGCGGGTCGTGCCGGTCATATCAGTCGTGCGGGTCGTCGTACGCGAGGGTGTGCGCATGGTTCTGTCCTTGTGGCGTCCGTGGGACAACGGGTGCGGGTGTTGTCGATCCGTCAGAGGGGCATCGCACGCAGGGCGGTTCCCACGCCCACGGCGAGAATGAGGAGCGCGGTGCCCAGAGGGGTGAGGCGACCGCTCCACGCGCCGACGGCGTGCCATCTCCCGCCGCTCAGCGCCGGGAAGCGGTCCCTGAGCGTTAGCAGGAGCAGGCCCGCGGCGGCGAGGGTGGCGGCCATGCCGAGGCCGTAGCAGACGACGAGCAGCACGCCGAACGCCGTACGGCCGAGGGCGATCGAGCCCAGCAGGACGACCAGCGCCGAGGGGCTGGGGACCAGGCCGCCCGCAATGCCGATGCCGATGAGACCGCCGCGCTTGCGGGTGCCGCCCGCGGAGTGGGAGTGGTGATGGTGGCCGTGGCCGAAGAGGCCGTGGCGGTGCGGGTGTTCGTGGGCGGTGTGATCGTCGGTGTGGTGCGAGTGGTGACCGTCGTGGCCGTGGTCGTGCTCAAGGCCGTGCTCAAGGCCGTGCTCAAGGCCGTGCTCGTGGTCGTGTTCGTGTTCGGGGGCCTCCCGTTCGTCCAAAACCGCGACCCGCGTGGTGGCGACGGTCGTGGCCGCGCTCTGCTGGGTGATGCCCTCGGCGCCCTCGGGGACCTCGACGAGCGGGCCGGACGACGGGTGCGGGTGCTGGTGCTCAGCCCCGTGTCCTTGCGCGTGTCCGTGCCCGTGCCCGTGTCCCGGTCCGTGCTCGTGTCCGGGCTCGTGGCCGTGTCCGGGCTCGTGGCCGTGCGAACCGTGAGCCGCGCCCCCCGCGTGCCCGTGCTCCGCCTGCCGCGCCCGGAAGACCCGGACGGCCGACGGCAGCAGCCACAGACCGGCCGCGGTGATGACGATGCCGCTGACCGTACCCAGCCAGGCCAGGACGTCCTCGCCGACGAGCGCGGAGGACACGCTGAGCGCGATGCCGAGGACGAGGACGGAGGCGGTGTGGGTCAGCGTCACCGTGCCCGCGACCGTGACGGCGTCGCGCGGACGCCCCTGACGGCCCGCCAGATACGCGGCCATGATGGTCTTGCCGTGACCGGGCAGCGCCGCGTGCCCCGCGCCCAGCACCATGGCCATCAGCACGGCGAGCAGCCCGACGGGAAGGGTGAGCCGGTCGTGGTCGGTGAGCGCGCCCAGCCGCCGGTCCAGGGCGGCGTACCAGGAGGAGGGCCAGCCGGTGCCGGGCGCGACGGCCGCGACGGCCCCGCGACCCGAGCCCAGGACGAGCCGCGTACGGCGCTGGTCCAGCGGGTCGGCGAGCAGGTCCGCCGGATACGCGCGCAACTCGCGCGAGACCGAGACGGCAGGGACGTCCGAGGAGCCGATGCGTACGCCGTCCCCGCGCGCGGTGATCTCGTGCCAGCCGATCCGGCTGCTGTCCACGCCCGTGGCCAGCGCGATCGTGTCGCCGCGGCCGGGAGAGGCGGGCGCGGACAGCCGGCACTCCAGCCGTCCGGTGTCGAGCCCGGCCTGCCCGGGCACCAGCCGGAAGGACGCGTCCGTCAGCCCGAACCGCAGGGCCCTGGACCGCCGCGCGCCCCCGGCGCCGCCCGCGGTCCCCGAACCGCCGGCCCCGCCCGTGTCGCCGCCGAGCGTCGCGTCGATACCGCGCGCCAGGTCGGTGCAGGCGGTGTGCGCGTGGGCCGCGGCCTCCGCCGGGCTCAGGGCCCCGTCGTGGTCGGTGTCCATGGCGGCCTTGGCCTGGAGCGTGGGGATCTCGGCGGTGTCCACGACGGCGAGGTCGTCGATCCGGTCGGGGCGTACGGTCAGACCGTCGTACCGGTTGACGGTGAAGTTGCCCAGCGGGTGGGCGGAGGCGGCCGGGGCGGCCAGCCACAGCAGCGAGGGCACCGCCACCAGCAGCAGGGCCGCGCCGCGCCGGGCACGGATCGGGGTCGTCATCGCTGTCCTCGCCGTCCTTGCGGTGGTTGTGCCGCCGGTTCCTTCTGATCCTTCTGAAGGGCGGTCAGCCGGGCGCGCGCGTCCGGCGCGTACAGCGGCGAGAAGGCCGGATTGGCGGCCAGGGCCCCGGCCAGATCCGCACGCGCCGCCTCGTCGTCGCCGAGCGACTGCTCGATCACGCCCCGGTGGTAGCGCAGCAGCGCGTCGCGCCAGCCGAGCCGGTTCGCCTGCTCGGCCAGCGGCAGCGCGTCGCCGTCCCGGCCCGCCCGGTGCAGCGCCCAGCTCAGCGCGTCCGCGACCAGCACACTGTGCCGCCGGTCCCACTCGGCGCTCAGCAGCTTCACCGCGAGGTCCGCGTCGCCGTGATCGGCCTGATATTGGCCGAGGTTGAGGTCGTCCACCACGCCGTTGGCCGCGAACAGCCTCTGCTCCGCCTCCAGCACCCCGTACTGCGCCCTGGCTTCCGGCGCCCGGCCCAGCGACTCCAGCAATTCGCCGAATTCCAGCACATATTGCGGCTGCGGTACCCGGTCGATCGCCGTCCGGTAGTCCGCGACCGCCTGGTCCGTCCGCCCGAGCGCGGCCTCCGCCCTGGCCGCGCCCGCCAGCGACGCGGTGTACGTCGGATCCAGCGCGAGCGCCGTCCGGTACTCCCGCAGCGCCTCGCGCGTCTTGCCGGTGTTGAAGGCCAGCTCGCCCAAGTAGTGGTGGCAGAACGCCTGGTCGGCCGCCGTCGTCGCGTCCTGGAGCGCCCGCCGCAGCGCCTGCTCCGCGTCCGCGGTGCGCCCGTGCAGCTCGAAGGTGTACGACGCCCGGGTGAACGACGCCGTCGACGGGTGCAGATCGAGCATCCGCTGCACGGCGTCCTGCGCGGCGCTGTCCTCACCCAACTGGGTGAGCGCGTCGTTGAGCGCGCCGTACGGCGCCCAGGCGTACGGGTCGTCGCTGATCGCCTTGTCCGCCCACGTCCTGGCCTGCGCGAACTGGTGCCGCGCGTTGGCCAGTCCGGCCATTCCGGTGAGCGCGGCGGTGTTGTGCCGCGGCTGGAGCGCGAGCGACTTGCGCAGCGCCGCCTCCGACTTCGGGTACAGCGTCGGATCGACGTCGAGCCGGGCCTGTTCGACGTATTCGGAGCCGAGCTGGGCCCAGGAGGAGGCGTCGTTCGGCTGTGCGCGCAGCGTGCTCTGGAGCTTGGCGACGATGGCGTCCACGCTCAACGGCGCCGCCTGCGGGCCGGAGTCCGGGCCGGGACCCGTACCGGAACCTGTTCCGGAACCCGTATCGGAACTCTGGCCCGGGACCGCGTCGGACGGCGGCGGGGACGAGGCGCCGCCCGAGCGCTCCAGCGCTGCGAAGCCGGTCAGGCCCGCACAGAGCACGGCGGTGGTGGCGATCAGGGCGAGGCGGCGCATGGGGGTCTGTTTTCTCCGCTCGGGGCGAACAGGGGCTCCGGCCGGTCGGACGGGTGGGGCGGTCGGACCGGAGGAGAGGGACCCGGCGTGGGCCTGTCAGGTGCCCACGCCGGGTGGCTTGCTCAGCCGGCCTGGTTGACCGAGCCGGTGTAGGGCAGCGCGACGTACGGGAAGGTGCCGGCGAAGGGGACGCCGGGTCCGTTCACGCCGTCACCCGCGGCGAGCGCCTGGATCAGGTGGCCGGGGGTCGCGCCCTCCAGCGCCTGGATCGCGATGTCCACGACGTCGTCACCGAGGCGGCGGCCGTTGGGGTAGCCCTGGAAGTCGCCGTTCAGCACGCCGAGACGGTCCGGCTTCGCGGTGACCGGGGTGGACATGTTCAGCCGCAGCTCCTCGGCGGGGACGAACCGCTTCTTGTCGGCGTCCTGGTTCATGAGCTGCGAGTTGAGGTCCACGGCCAGCGGGCCGTTCGCCGCCTTCGCGATACCGGTCAGGAAGATCTCCTGAAGGTCCTTGCGCGGTGTCGCGGGCGCCGGGATCCCGTAGATCGACTGGATCAGCATCGGCAGCTCGGGGTTGAGCACCTTCGCCACGACCTTGGGCTGGTTGTGGTCCTGCGACGGCGGCAGCGCGTTGAACGCGTTCTTCAGACCCGCGGGCACCACCGCCTCGTTCACCAGCGGGTTGCCCAGCCGCGAGACCTGCACGTACGGGCCGCTGGCCGTCTGCTTGCCCGGGGAGAGGTTCATGGTGCGGCGCGAGGTGGTGCTCCACACGCCGATCACCGGGTTGCGCTTGGGGTTGCAGTTGAGCGCCAGCGCCGACTTCGGGACCTGGATCGCCAGGGTGTTGACGTTGTAGCCCTTGAGCGTGTTGTGCCCGGTCTCCGACAGATTCCCGCCGTACAGCAGGTCGAAGACGCGCAGGTCGAGGAAGAACGGGTCGGCGGCCTGCGAGGCCACCGTCTGACCGCCGCCGGGCAGCTTCCGCGTCGCCTGGCCGCGCAGCCGCCCGTAGTTCGGCATCGACGCCTTGCCGACGTTCGACGGCGTCGCGATGCCGTCCTTCACCAGCGTGACCGGGCGCTTGCCCGCGCGCAGTTCCTGGAGCGTGTAGTGCTGGCGGAACAGCAGCGTCTTGTCGTTGAGGTTGTTCACCACGCCGTTGTTGTACAGGAATGTCTTGTCTCCGCGCCGGTCCTCGTTGCGGAAGGTCCAGCGGTACGTGAGGTCCGCCTTGCCGGTGCCCTGGCTGTCGATATTGATGTCGTACTGGGCGTCGGTGGCGAACGGATAGAAGTTCGGCCCCCCGTTGGGCTCCTGGAACGGGTACCAGTTCGCGACCAGCGTCACCGTGTCCGACTTGTCAGGACTGGAGAACGCGTAGAGGTCGGTGTTGTCGACCTGTGGGTCCGCCGCGATCAGCGGCGCCTCGCGGTGGCTGGACGCCTGGCCGACGCCCGTACCGGGACCGGCGAGCGCCGCTCCCGCGATCGCCGTGCCGAGCGTCAGCAGCAGCGCTGCCGACTTCCACCGGCCGACGATGCCCGGTGTTCTGCGTGAACTCATGGGTGGTCTTTCTGTGGGGGTGAAGAGTCCGGCCTCGGGACCGGTCCCTGCACCCCGTTCGTCTCCAGGGGAGGTGCCGGATTGCCCGAAAGAGGTTTTTGTCCCCGATCGGGCGAATATGCGGATACGGATGCCAGGGGTGCGCCGTCCGGCTTGGCGGTGGTGCCGATGTTGACGGCGCGTCATGTCGTGCGCGGCGCAAGGCGCTCCGGCTCTCCCCGGGCATACGGACATACGTATGCGATATGTCCGTATGCCCGGACGCGGAGGTACCGCCGTAAAGAGGTCATGGGCACACCCGTACCAATCCGCGCCCCCCACCGCTCCGAATGCCAGTGCGGAGGCACCCGCCTCCGGTCGCGGAGCCGACGCCATGCCGACTCCGCGAATCCGCGAGTGAAGGGCAGCACCCCCATGCGATCCACCAGCGCACGTGTCGTGACCGCGATAGCAGTCGCCGCAGTCCCGTTGGCCTTCCCGGCGGCGGCGTGGGCGGCACCGACGGACACCGACGTCCCCTGGACCACGTACCAGGCGTCGCTGGACCCGATCACCGCCAACCACGTCACGGGCAGCGGTACGGCGATGATCCAGCTCTCCGGCAACACCGCGAAGATCACCGTCACCGCGTCGGGCCTGGTCGGCGGCGGCTCCCCGCACGCCATGCACATCCACGTCGACGGCGCCGGTGTGTGTCCCAAGCCGTCCGAGGCCAAGGACCACAACGGCCACAGCTCGATCAACGTCGCCGACGCCATGAAGGACTACGGCATGATCGGCACCTCGCTCACCACCAGCGGCGACAGCACCCCCAAGAGCGCCCTGGCCGTCGACCGCTTCCCTGCCGGTTCGAGCGTCAAGTACAGCCGCACCCTCGAAGTCACCGACAACGTCGCCGCGAACCTCAAGTCCGGCAAGGCCGTCCTGGTCGTGCACGGCATCGACTACAACGGCAACGGCAAGTACGACAACGTGCTCGGCGCGAGCGAACTCGACAAGACCCTGCCCGCCGAGGCCACCGACCCCGCCCTCTGCGGCGCCTTCAACGTCTCCCAGATGACCTCGATGCCCGGCGGCGGCGCGGACACCGGTGACGGCGCCACGCAGACCGGAAGCGGCATCCACACCAGCATGGTCGCGGGCGGCAGCGCCGCCGCCCTGGTCGGCCTCGGCATCGGCGGATTCGCCCTGCGCCGCAGGGGCGTCACGACCCGATGAGTGACGACGCCGCCGCCGCGCACGAGGACGGCCCGGACGACGAGACCGGCCGTACGGACGAGACCGTACGTACGACCGGCGACGGCCGCACCGGCCGTACCCTCCGCGCCAGCCGCACTGCCCGCGTGGGCCGCACGCGACGTACGGCGGTCATGCTCGTCGTCCTCGCGGTGGCCTGCGTCGCCGCGGGGGTCACCGCCGTACTCGCCGGGACCACCGGGGGCGGCGGCAACCCGCCGCCGCAGCCGGGCCCGGCCGTCGCGGGAAGCACACCGCGCGACGACATGTCGGGTCACGAGATGTCCGGCCACGACATGGCCGCGATGCCCGCCCCGCCGAGCGGCGCCGCCTCGGCCGAAGCGGCCGGTCCGACGCCCACCCGGCCCGGCACCCTGCCCGCGTCCAAGCCGGTCGCCCTCGACATCCCGGCCATCGGCGTCCACTCCGACCTGCTGGACCTGGGCCTCAACAAGGACGGCAGCCTGGAGGTCCCCTCCAAGCCGCTGCGCGCCGGCTGGTACCGCAACTCGCCCGCCCCGGGCCAGACCGGACCCTCCGTCATCCTCGGCCACGTCGACTCCAAGGAGACCGGCCCCGCCGTCTTCTACCGGCTCGGCGCGATGAAGCCCGAGCAGCAGATCCGCGTCACCCGCGCCGACCACAAAGTCGCCGTCTTCACCGTCGACGCCGTCCGCTCCTACGAGAAGGCCCGGTTCCCGACCCTCGACGTCTACGGCAACACCGCGGACGCCGAACTCCGGCTCATCACCTGCTCCGACTGGAACGCGCGCACTCACTCCTACGAGGGAAACACCGTGGTCTTCGCCCACCTCGCGACCTGAGAACGGCTCACGGAGACCGGGGTGTCCCCAACTTCACCCGCACGACGCCGTATTGACTTCCTCTGATCATCTGACCGCAGAGCACAACCAACCCGACGGGTCGGCTGTCGGACGGGGTGGGACACCAAGGGCGGTGTCCCACCCCGTTACGCACAGGAGGAACGTTCCTTGGTCTCCCCGCTCTCCCTCCGCACCGGGCGCCGCCGTCTCGTCGCCGCGACCGCCACCGTCCTGGCCGTCACCCTGGGCGCGGTTTCGCTGACCACCACGGCCACCGCCACCGCCACCACCTCCGCCTCCGCGGGTGCGACGCGGGCGTCCGCCGCGACATCCGGGGTGAGCGGCCTGCTCCCGATGACGCCCGGCGCCACGCTGGCGTCCGCGGGCACCCAGGGCTTCTGGACGTACGTCCCGCACGACGGCGACGACGGCAAGCTCCGCTGGACCCCGTACGGGCCCGGCCCGGTCCGCGACCTGCGCTTCGACACCGCCAACGGGATCGCCGAGATCTCGGGGGACACCGTCACCACCACGAGCGACACGTTCGGGAGCCGCGTGCTGGACATGCCCACCGGCACCTCCTTCGCGCTGCGGACGGTCGACGACGGGCTGGACAGCCTCTACGGGGGCGTCGCGGGCCGGGCGCTGTTCGTCCGGGGCGCCACGAAGCTGTGGGTCGAGACCGCGGACGGGGCGAACCGCGCCGTGCAGGGCCTGCCCGAGGGGACCGACTACGGGCGGGTGCGGCCGGGTGACGCGACCCACGGCCTGGTCCCCACCGGGACCGGGGAGAGCGACCGGCGCTTCGGCCTCATCGACCTGACCACCGCCACCCTCACCTTCCCCTACCCGCGGCAGGCGCGGAATCCGGTGATCTCCGGCAACCGCCTCGCCTGGATCGAGGACGACACCGCCGCGAACACGCTCCGGGTGGTCGTCCGCAACCGGACCACCGGCGCGGACACCGCGGTGCCCGTGCCGGGCGTGAAAGCCGGTACGGATCTGACCATCGGCCTGCTCGGCGACTGGGTGACGTACGGGACGACGGCCCTGCGTGTCGGGACCGGCGAGAAGGTCACCTTCCTCGACCGCGCCGACGCCTCGTACGCCGTCCCCGACGGCACCGCGCGGATCGTCCAGGGCAGCGACTCCGCCCAGGGCGCGGGCGTCTTCCGCGTCGCCCTCGACCCGAACGGCCGGCCGTTCGCGCGGCTCCTCGCGCACGCGGGCACCCCGACCTCCGCCCTGCACGACTTCGACAACGACGGCCTGCCCGACCTGCTGGGCCGCGACGCCTCGGGCGGGTTGTGGCGGGACAGCGCCGCCGACGGGCGCCAGCGGGCGCGGATCGGCGGCGGCTGGCAGATCTACGACAAGCTCGAGACCGTCGGCGACATCGCGGGGACGAACAGCCCCGACTACCTTCCCGAACTCGTCGCCCGCGACAAGGACGGGGTCCTGTGGCTCTACTCGGGCCGCGAGGACGGCGGTCTCACCCCGCGCGTCCGCGTCGGCGGCGGTTGGCAGACGTACACCCATCTCACCGGCGGCAGCGACCTCACCGGTGACGGCCGCCCGGATCTCGTCGCGGTCGACACGACCGGTGCCCTCTGGCTCTACCGCGGCACCGGCAGCGCGGCCCGACCCTTCGAGCCCCGCGTGCGCGTCGGCACCGGCTGGACCGGCTACGACCAGCTCACCGCCGTCGGCGACCTCGCGGGCGGACCCGCGGGCGACCTCGTCGCCCGCGACAAGGACGGCGTGCTGTGGCTCTACCTCGGCAAGTCCGACGGCACCTTCGAGCGCCGCACCCGGATCGGCTCCGGCTGGCAGACGTACTCCCAGCTCACCAGCGCCGGCGACGTCGACCACGACGGCAAGGCCGACCTCTTCGCCTACCGGGCCGCCACCAAGACCGTCTACCTCTACTCCGGCACCGGCGACCCCGCCCGCCCCTTCGCCCCCCGCGCGATCTCCGACGCCCACACGGGCAACGCGTATAACAACATGAGCTGACCGGCCGGGTCTCCTCGGGGGCGTGCGGTCTCCGAGCGGCCCCCGTGCGGTCTCCGAGCGGCCCCCGTCCGGACTTCCACGGCCAAAGAGGCCCTCCCGTTCGACAACGGGAGGGCCTCTCATGGCTGTGACCTGCTACTTCCGGCGTGCCCCAGGCAGGATTCGAACCTGCGACACCAGCTTTAGGAGAGCTGTCGTCCCTGAGGGGCTGCCATGTTGCATGGCCAGCGGTTACGCGGCGTCCTGCACTTCGAGGGCCACCGTTTTGGGGATTTTCCGGAGATCAACTCGACCCCAGAGCGTTTCCAGCCCCGCGTCCCGCATCGCCCGCTGGAAGATCTCCTCCAGCCCCACCAGTCTAGCGATCCGCATCTCAACTGTCGGCTTCTGGTACACGCCCTTGATCCCTGCGCGCTTGTGCCCCATCGACTCGTACGCCAGCGGCTCGGCCACCCCGATCTGCGACTGGTACGAGTCGGCGGTGTGCCGCAGCGCGAGCATGTCCGCCCCCGGGATGATCGGTTCCCACGCCGGGCGGCTCGGCACATGCCGGTTGCCCTGCCGCACGAAGTTCATGGACCTGCTGCGCTCGCCGGAGTTCCGCTTCCTCCAGGTACAGAACCCGCGGATTCCGTACGAGGCGCACATCAAGGCCGGGCGGGCGGAAGTGAAGTTCGTTCTCGCCGGGTTCCGCATGGTCGAGCAGACCTTCTTCACCACCAAGGGCCTCGACTGGCTCGCCCGGCAGCTCGGCATGGACGCCACGCCGCCCGTGTAGCCCGTACGTCGCCGCGCCCCGCTCTCCTTCGGGAGGGCGGGGCGCTTCGTCATGTCCGGCGACCGGCGCGCCGGGCTTTGCGCCGGATCCACCAGGAATCCACCTTGGACCCGCCCTTGCCGTGGATCATCCAGTCCCGGAAGTAGACGAGCCCGAGCACCGCCAGGCCCAGCAGGACTATCAGCAGCGTGTGCACGCGTGAGCCTCCCGTCTTCTGTCGGTCTCCTGCCCGCGGTGTCTGCACCAAACGTCCGCCGCGGCCGTCCTGAATTCGCGTCGTGGTGACGAGAAAACTCAAGGTCTGCCGGTCAGTCCTCGCGCAGTGCGAGGTCGGGCCGGCACCGCGGGCAGGGGGTCGCGGGGATCTCGGGGTTGGCGAGCGCATCCCGCGCGGCGCCCCGGTTGAGGGGAGACATCTGCTCGGTGCTGCCGGGGCAGCCGTGGCGGTGGAGGACGGCCGGGCGGTCGCCACTCATGGGCTGTAGGCGCCACCACTCCATGCCGGCGGGCGGCTGATGCCGGGGCGCCGGCCGTCCCGCTTCCCACTGCGCCTTCCGCTCGGCCTGCGCGATCTTCTGCTGAACCGCGGCGAGCTGGTACCGGAGGTACACCTCCACGGTGCGGAGGCGGTCAAGATCCGGGGGCAGCTCGCTCATGTGTTCGATAATAGCTCCGCGCTGGTCAGCGGACGCCCGGGTGCGTCTCAGCGCAGGTCCTCGATGGCCTTCACGATCAGGGCCCGGGCGTCGGCGCCGTACACCGCGTGCTGGTGGAATGCCGCGAAGGCCCGCACGTACTGCGCGACCTCGTCGGGTGCGGTGATCTTCACCGAGGCGGACAGCGGCTCGTGGTTCACTCGTTCGTCGTCGAAGACCGTGAAGGTCTCGATCGGCCACATCGTGCGTGGTACCGCGAAGGGGACGATGCCCAGCGAGACCGCGGGCAGGTCCATCGCGGAGAGCAGCGAGCCGAGCTGGCCAGCCATTACCGAGGCATCACCGAGCCGGTGGTGCAGCACGCTCTCCTCAACGACTATGGCGAACGTCTTGCCGCGCTTCCGGATGATCTGCGAGCGGTCGAGGCGGGCGGCCACGGCCTCGTCGACATCGTCGGGCAGGCCGCGGAACGTGGCGATGGCCCGGAGCAGGGCGGCTGCGTAGCCGGGGGTTTGTAGGAAGCCGGGGATGACGTTCGAGCAGTAGACGCGGAAGTGCGTGGTGCTCTCGTATAGCGGCACGGAGGCGCGCTGGAGCTGCTGGAGCCCGGTGCGCTGGAGACGCCGCCACTGGACGTACATCGAGTCGGCCTGGCGGTTCTCCGCTACCAGGTCGGGGGCGAGCGCTTCGGCGCCGCACGCACGGCACCAGGCCCTGATGTCCTGATCCGATGGTGCCGTGCGTGCGTTCTCGATGCGCCCGGACTTCGCCTCGCTCCACCCGCACCTCGCCGCGACCTCCCGCTTGGTGAGGCCCGCGTCAAGGCGGGCCTCACGGAGCCGTGACGCGAGTCGCTCGCGCGCGGCCTGGACGCTGGAGGACGGTGAAGTGGGCGGCATGCAGTGGTTCTACTGGATCTTGTACTCGTCGTGCGGGGTGGCTGCTGACCAGATCGTCTCGAAGGCGCTGGCCAGCACGGAGGTCACCGCCCGGCCGTCGACCAGCTCGTCGCGGACGAGGTCACCGTTGCCGGCGAAGTGGTGCACGCGCGCGAGGTTACCGTCGAACAGCCAGTAGTCGTTGCCCGGCAGCAGCAGCGTGGTGGCCTGCGAGCGCGGCAGCCAGCGGACCTGTTCGCCCGCCTCGATGTTGGCGCGGGTGACGTAGTGCTCCCACCTGATGTAGTCGGTGACGGGCTCGGCGACGACCCGGGCGCGCCGCACGGTGACGCCGCGGGCGACGGCCTCCGCGATGGTGTCGTGGAAGGGCAGCCACCAGGACGACTGGTCTGCCCAGTCGATCTCGCCGCCGCCGCGCCACGCCTCGAATCGCGGGTTGCTGAAGTAGACGTCCCGCGTCTCCAGGTGGACAGCCGACGTGGTGGTGCCGGCCAGCAGCTCACCGAACGGCGGTGTCTGCGGCATCGGCGGCCTCCCTGATGATCTGCGCCATCCGGGCCGGGATGCGGACGACGGCCTCGGTGTCGGGCAGGGGGCCGGCTGTTCGGGCCTGCTCTTCGAGGGCAGCGTCGGCCTTCCAGCCCTGGATCACGATCTCCTGCCTCTCATCGTCGACCCACACGGTCGGGCAGTGGTCGCCGTCGGTGTTGGGGTCGATACCGATGAACCGTAGTGCCATGGTGCGCTCCTCTGCTGAGCTGCTTTCACGGACTTGCACCACAGTCCGGCCCTGGTGACGTCCCGTCAAGGGCGCGTCTACGGCGAGAGGTGGCAAGAAGGTCGGGTGCAAGTTGGTGCTAGTTGCTGGCCGGTGAAAGTCGCTGCTGCCTAGCGTCGGAGGGCGCCCGCCTCGTCGCCGATCGGGACGGGCAGAAGAATGCCCCGCGACCGCGCCACGGTCCGGGGTGTGGACGACTGGTTGGAGTCGACATGACAGAGCATAGCGGTGGCCACTACCTCGAGACCGGCGGCGCCTTGGTGCTGCTGGACCACCCCGTGGGTCGCGGCGTCGAGTCGCCCGCCGTCGCAGCCTGGCGTGCGTACGTCGACCACACCCGGGGCGACTGCGAGCAGTGCCCGACGGACAACCGCGCATGCCCCGTCGCGAACGCGCTGTGGACCGAATACGCCGGCACCCGGCCCGCGTCATGACCGCGGTGTCGGTCGCACTGTGCCACTCCTGCCAGCAGCCCGTACGGCCCGGCGAAGGACGCAGCATTGAGGTCGACCAGGGCACAGCAGCCTCCGGTGACGTCCTCGTCCACCGAGTCCGCTGCATCCCGGTCAACGATCCCGGAGGCCGAGGCCAGCGCAGCCGGGGGCCACGGTGAAGGCGCCGACAGTGAGCGCGGATTGCACGGCCGCCGTTCAGCTCCGGATGCCGGTCGCGCACCGCCGTTGCCCTGGCAACGGGCCGACCTTCCTTCCCGGAACGCCTTCTGGCGGGGCACCGGTCCTGCCGCAGATCCCCTGCGGTTGCGCTTGCCATACAGCGATAGGCGGGCGCTGATGCCTACGCATCCTGAGATCCGGCACGGTTCGTGCGCTACTTGCGGTGTGCTGATCGCGTGGACCGCTCAGGTCGATGACGAGACCGGCATGGAGATGGTGGCCGAGGTGGTCTATTGCCGCAACGGACACGCGAACTGACCTGGGTTACTCCCCTCGGTTGCTGGCCGCCCCCGCGCTAGCGGCCGGGGGGTCGGTGTCGAGCAGCGTGCCGATCGGGATGCCGAGGGTGCGGGCAATCAGGAGCAGCCACGAGAGGCGGGCGTCCGTCTCGCCGCTCTCGATGCGTTGGAGGGTGCGGCGGTCGAGACCGGCGCGGACGAGGTCGTCCTGCGTGAGTCCGGCCCATTCCCGGTGGCGACGGATGCGGTCGCCGAGCGCGCGTCGTTCGGCGGGGAATCGGGCTGCTGCTTTGGGCACCTGTTGAGAGTTGAGCTATACAAGATCGTCTGTCTGCGTCTGGCTAGACGCCTTTCCTGATCATGGTTGAGGTGCGGCTGCCCGGGGTACCTGCCTGGACACCTACGTGATCGAGCCCCACGGCTAGTGCCACGCCGTGGGGCTAGAGTCGGTGTGCGAGATTCGAACGCACGTTCACTCGAATGAGCGAACACCCAGTTCAGGCCGCATCCGTTGGACTAGGTGAGGCGTCTAACCCCAGAGCGCGCCGGGGACCGCATCGGGCGGCCCCCGTGTCGGGACCCGGCGCACGGCGGCCCCCCGCGTCTACACCGCGGGGGGCCGTTCTTCATTCTGCCCCCGACCTGGGCGTTCCCGGGCGAGTCAGCTCTCTGCGTCCGGGGGGATTTAGGGGACGGATCGGGGACGGCCGCGCGCGCCAGGTTCCAGGAGCCGCATTCCAGGTTCCAGAGGATTCCAGGAAAAGCGAACGGCCAGGCCGGAGACAGTGTCTCTGACCTGGCCGTTCGGTACATCTGGCCTGCTCTACGGCGTGCCCCAGGCAGGATTCGAACCTGCGACACCAGCTTTAGGAGAGCTGTGCTCTATCCCCTGAGCTACTGGGGCGGGGACAGGCGCCAGTGTAGCGGGTCGGCGGTGGCCGGTCGGGGGCCCGGGGGCGGGCGGAAGGCCGGTTCGTCAGCCGAGGGTCTTGAGGATCTCGGCGGCCAGGGGACCGGCGGAGGCCGGGTTCTGACCGGTGTGCAGATTGCGGTCGGTGACGGTGTGCGGCGCCCAGGGCGCGCCTTCCTGGAAATCGGCGCCGAGCTGCACGAGCCGGTCCTGGAGGAGCCAGCGGGCCTTGTCGGCGAAGCCCGCCTGGGTCTCC
This sequence comes from Streptomyces sp. NPDC093221, assembly GCF_044753885.1. Taxonomy (NCBI): domain Bacteria; kingdom Bacillati; phylum Actinomycetota; class Actinomycetes; order Kitasatosporales; family Streptomycetaceae; genus Streptomyces; species Streptomyces sp. NPDC093221. The sequence continues at coordinate 1,134,999 of NZ_JBIVOA010000001.1, forward strand.
TCGACGTTGGTGAAGCCGGTCAGCCGGTAACCGGCGAAGGGGGAGGCGCCGCCGGGTCCCGTGGCGGTGGCGAGCAGCGCGGCGGGCGCGTGGCACACGATGCCGAGCGGCTTGCCCGAGGCGAGGGCCGCGTTGAGCAGGGCGCCGGACACGGCGTCGGCCGACAGGTCCTCCATCGGGCCGTGGCCGCCGGGGTAGAAGACCGCGTCGTAGTCGTCGAGCGAGACGTCGGACAGCTTCACGGGGTGCTGGAAGGCGGCGATCCCGGCCAGCTCGGCCGCCATCGCCGCCGCGCCCTCCTCGCCGCCGTTGAACTCGGGCGCGAGGCTTCCCCGGTCCACCGTCGGTACGACCCCGCCCGGCGTCGCGGCGACGACCTCGTGGCCCGCCTCGGTGAAGACCCGGTACGGGACCACGGCCTCCTCGGCCCAGAAGCCGGTCGGGTGCGCGCTGCCGTCGGCGAGTGTCCAGTGGGTGGCTCCGGTCAGGACGAACAGGATCCTTGCCATGGAGGTGGCTCTCTCTTCCGTGTCGCTGGGGGCGGGTGGGGCGGGCGATTCCAACGTACGCCGAGGCGGGGGCTCGCGCCGGGTGCGGCGGGGGGCCGGGTGAGGCCGGGGGCCGCGTGCGGCGGGGGCCGGGTGCGCCGGGGTCAGGGTGCGGCCGGGCTCAGGGTGCGGCCGGGTCAGGGTGCGGCCGGGTCAGGGGAATAGGTAGGGTGGCCGGAATGTTCGGGATGTTGAATGCTCAACCAAACAGGGTGAGTGCGACAGGACGGTGGGTGTGATGCAGTTCGGGATCTTCACGGTCGGCGACGTCACGACGGACCCGACCAACGGACGGACGCCGAGCGAGCACGAGCGGATCAAGGCGATGGTCACCATCGCGCGGAAGGCCGAGGAAGTCGGCCTGGACGTCTTCGCGACCGGCGAGCACCACAATCCGCCCTTCGTGCCGTCCTCGCCCACCACCATGCTCGGCTACATCGCGGCCCGCACCGAGCGCATCGTGCTGTCCACCTCCACCACGCTGATCACCACGAACGACCCGGTGAAGATCGCCGAGGACTACGCGATGCTCCAGCACCTGGCGGACGGCCGCGTCGACCTGATGATGGGCCGCGGCAACACCGGGCCGGTCTACCCGTGGTTCGGCAAGGACATCCGGCAGGGCATCCCGCTCGCCGTCGAGAACTACGCGCTGCTGCACAAGCTGTGGCGCGAGGACGTCGTCGACTGGGCGGGCAAGTTCCGTACGCCGCTCCAGTCGTTCACCTCGACGCCCCGCCCGCTGGACGGCGTGCCCCCGTTCGTCTGGCACGGCTCCATCCGCAGCCCGGAGATCGCCGAGCAGGCCGCGTACTACGGTGACGGCTTCTTCCACAACAACATCTTCTGGCCCATGGAACACACCAAGAAGATGGTCGACCTCTACCGTCGCCGCTTCGCGCACTACGGCCACGGCACCGAGCAGCAGGCCATCGTCGGCCTCGGCGGCCAGGTGTTCATGCGCCGCGACTCGCAGGCCGCGGTACGGGAATTCCGGCCGTACTTCGACAACGCCCCGGTCTACGGGCACGGGCCGTCGCTGGAGGACTTCGCCGAGCAGACGCCGCTGACCGTCGGCTCCCCGCAGCAGGTCATCGAACGCACCCTGACCTTCCGCGACGCCGTCGGCGACTACCAGCGCCAGCTCTTCCTCATGGACCACGCCGGTCTGCCCCTCAAGACCGTCCTCGAACAGCTCGACCTGCTCGGCGAGGAGGTCGTCCCCGTCCTGCGCGCCGAATTCGCCAAAAGCCGCCCGGCCGAGGTGCCCGACGCCCCCACCCACGCCTCGCTGCTCGCCCGCCGCGACGCCGACACCGCCGACGAAGTCCTGGAGGCCCGGGCATGACGCATCACCCGATCGAGCGACGCCGGCTCGCCGTCGTCACCGCCGGTCTCAGCCAGCCGTCGTCCACCCGGCTGCTGGCCGACCGGCTGACGGAGGCGGTACGCCGCCACATCGACGGTGACGTGGACGTGGACGTGCGGGTCATCGAGCTGCGGGGCCTGGCCAACGACATCGCGCACAACATGCTCACTGGCTTCCCGGCGCATCATCTGCGCGACGCAATCGATTCGGTGACCGGCGCCGACGGCCTGATCGCCGTGACCCCGGTGTTCACCGGCTCGTACAGCGGCCTGTTCAAGTCGTTCTTCGACATTGTCGACAAAGACGCACTGGCGGGCACCCCGGTACTGGCCGCCGCCACCGGCGGCACCGCCCGCCACTCCCTGGTCCTCGAACACGCCATGCGCCCGCTGTTCGCCTACCTGCGCGCGATCGTCGTACCGACCGCCGTATACGCGGCCTCCGAGGACTGGGGCACGGCAGGCAGCGGCAGCGGCAGTGGCGACGGCAACGGCAACGGGAGCAGCGCTGTCGACGGCACCCTCGCCGCCCGCATCGACCGCGCGGGAGCCGAACTCGCCGCCCTGATGACCTCCCGACCGTCCCGCCCGGCGCCGGGCGGGGGCGCGACGACGGATGCCGGTATGGGCGCCGGTACCGACGACGAGGTCGTGCCGTTCGCCGAGCAGTTGGCGGCACTCGGCGAGCAAGGGTGACGGCGCCACAAGAGTGACCGTGCGACGGAGCCGGGGCGAGGGACACGACGACGGCGTCAACTACGACGTCAACGCCCCGGCTCCGCGCTCACCCCCGCCGGTCGTATCAACGGCCGGACGCTCGTCCAGGAACTCGATGACCGCGAGCCCCGCCACCGTCACCAACGCGATCCAGAAGATCACCATGCCGGTCGGATACGGCCACAGCGCCAGGACCACCGACGCGACCGCGACGACGACCCACCGCAGCCAGACGCGGAAACGGTCCACCCACGGCCCCACCGGCCCGGTCGACCGCACCCCCGCCGCCTCCCGCACCGCCGCGATCCCCGACTCCCACATCGACCGCACCCGTACCGCCCACTGCCCCGAACCGCTCAGCCACGCCCCCAGCGCCACCACCACCCCCAGGGTGATCACCATCCGAACGCTCGCCCGCAGAAACCGCACCACCTGGTCGTAGATCGCCGCGGCGGCCGCATGGTGCACATCGGGGGAGAGGTGGTCGAGGTAGAAGGTGCGGAAGAGAGCGAGCGCGACGCCGAGCACGGCCACCCCCGCCGCGACACCCAGCGCGGCGGCGACCAGCGCGCGGCGACGCCGTACGGCCAGCAGCACCCCGGCGCCCGCGATGACGACGGTGACCACCGGCAGCCAGTCCCCGGCCAGTTGCAGCGCCCGGAAACCGGTCTTCACCCGCCCGATCTCGTCCGACTTCAGCAACGTGAAGTCGGTGTGCACGTCGGGCAGCCGCCCGGCGACCTTCAGCCCGCGGTCCACCAACTGCTGCTTCACCCCGGCCACCACGGGCGCGAGGTCGAGCGTCACCGTGTTGTGCTCGACCTGCACCGCCGAATCGTTACTGCCGGTCAGCGCGTCGACGACCGTCGCGTGCGCCCTCCGGTTCAGCTCCTCCCAGATCGTCGAGAAGGCACTGCTCGATACGAACGTCGCCACCGTGCCGTGCACGAAATCCGTCACCCCCGACGTGATCGGGCCGCTGATCCCGCCCAGCGCCGCCTTCACCCCCGGCAGATCCGAGGGCGCCACGCTCGACAGCAGCGAGTCGAGGTCGATCCGGTCCATGACGGCCGCCGTCACCTGATCGGTGACGGCCCTCCGCACCTGCGGGTTGTCGGCGAGCGGCGCCATCGTCGCCACATAGCGGTCGGTGTTGCCGACGATGTCGGCGGCCCACACCGCCACCGCGCCGAGCGGAGCCAGTACCGCGGCCAGTGTGATGAGCAGCGCGGAGAAGAACGACCGCACCCGGTGCCGCGATCGCGTCACCGCCAACCGCGCCCGCAGAGCCGTCAACTCCGCGCGCTCGTCGTCACCCAACGGTCCCGACCCCGACGCGCCGTCCCCGGCAGCGGGTCCGTCGGCGGTCGCCGCCATCCACGTACCCCCTGCCTGTGCGGTTGCCGCCCGACCGGGCCCGTTCCTCTCAGGGAACGTGCTGCCGGGCGGGTGCGCGCGCGGAGTTGGTACGTCAGGGTTGTCGCTAAATCGCCTTTCGCGCGGTGTGCGACGGTGTGCGGCGCTACCTCAGCGCACGCGGTCGCGCTCATTGGGTCGCGCCATTCGGGTGACGACGCGTTAGTCCTATGGGATGGGCGGTTACTGATCGTTGTGTCGGTGCCGCAGACCCGGTGAAGCGCGGGTCGCGCGGCGGTCAGGTTCGTGAAGGGCGCACCGCGTGATCACCACCCGTCTGCTGCTGGACAGGACAGGCACGGCCACCGCCGTGCGGTTCCCGGCCGCGCGGACGACGCCCGCCCACGCCGCCACCGCGGACCGCGGAGCGGCCGACCACTCCGTGACCGTCATCGCCACCCGGGACGGTCGTCCGATGGCGGTCGCGGTGGACTCCAGGGCCTTGCGGGCGACCACCGCCGCGGACGCGACGACCGACACCGAAGACGGAGGAGCCGCCGCGGTTCCGGTACGGGGATCGGACCGCGGCGGCTCCTCGGCACTGCCCAGGGCCCTTGCGCCGTCCGGGCGACGGCTTCCCGCGTGGCGAGGCCGCTGAGCTGCGCCTAGCGTGGAGTTCCCGGGGGGTGGTCGCGCCAAGGGAGAACTCCGTCATGGCCCGTAGCAGCCCGGACACCTCCGCTTCCGCCGCCGGCCTCGGCGGCGGCCCACAGCCCGACGGGAAGCCGGGCCGCAGCAGTGTCGTCGGCACCCCCTCCCACCGCTGGTGGGTGCTCGGCGTGATCGGCCTGGCGCAGCTCATGGTGGTCCTCGACGCCACCATCGTGAACATCGCGCTGCCCTCCGCCCAGACGGCCCTCGGCTTCACCGACGGCAACCGTCAGTGGATCGTGACGGCGTACGCCCTCGCCTTCGGCTCGCTGCTGCTGCTCGGCGGCCGTCTCGCCGACCTGGTCGGCCGCAAGAGGGTCTTCCTGATCGGCCTGACCGGCTTCGCGCTCGCCTCCGCGATCGGCGGCGCCGCCCCCAACTTCGGCGTACTGGTCACCGCCCGCGCCCTCCAGGGCATGTTCGGCGCCCTGCTCGCCCCCGCCGCCCTCTCCTTGCTCACCACGACCTTCACCATCCCCAAGGAGCGCGCCAAGGCGTTCGGCATCTACGGCGCCATCGCGGGCGCGGGCGGCGCCGTCGGTCTGCTGCTCGGCGGTGTGCTGACCGAATACCTCGACTGGCGCTGGTGCCTGTACGTCAATCTGATCTTCGCCACGATCGCGTTCATCGGCGGCGTACGACTGCTGCAAGGCGGCACCCTGCCCGACCGTCCCAAGCTGGACATCCCCGGCACCGCCCTGGTGTCGGCCGGCCTGTTCTGCATCGTCTACGGCTTCTCCAACGCCGAGAAGCACCCTTGGAGTTCGCCGCAGACCTGGGGCTTCCTGGTGGCGAGCGTCGTCCTGCTGCTCGCCTTCGTCACCTGGCAGCGCCGCGCGGCGCACCCCTTGCTGCCGCTTCGGGTGGTGACCGACCGGGACCGGGGCGCGTCGTTCCTGGCGATGTTCATCTCCGGCGGCGGGATGTTCGGCGTCTTCCTGTTCCTGACGTACTACCTCCAGCAGAGCCTGCACTACTCGCCGGTCTCCACTGGACTCGCCTTTCTTCCGATGATCGCCGTGATGGTGGTGACGTCGGTGACCACCACCAATGTGCTGGTGCCGCGCTTCGGCGCCAAGCCGATCGTGCCGACCGGCATGGCCCTGGCCGGCGTCGCCATGGCGTGGCTGACTGCGCTCGACCTGCACAGCACCTATCCCGCGCACGTACTGCCGCCGCTGCTGATCCTCGGCCTCGGCCTCGGCTCGATCTTCGCCACGGCGATGAACCTCGCCACCGCGGGCGTACAAGCGCGTGACGCGGGTGTCGCGTCCGCCATGGTGAACACTTCGCAGCAGGTCGGCGGCTCCGTCGGCACCTCGCTGCTGAACACCCTCGCCACCAGCGCCGCCGCCAGCTACGTGGTCGGCAGGCAGAACACTCCCGCCGTCGCCGCACAGGCCCAGTTGCACAGCTATTCGACCGCCTATTGGTGGGCGGCGGGCTTCTTCGCCGTCGGCACCGTGGTGACGGCCTTCCTCTACCGGCGCGGCAAGCCGCGCGCCCTGGCGCAGCCCAGCACGCTGCCCGACGATTCGCCCGCACCAGGTGACGCCGAACCCGACGCCCCGCCCGCCGCACATATGTGACGCCTCCCTCCCGCGCACGGCCGCTCACATCGTGGAATCCCGGGGCGTGAAGGTGGCGGATACAGCTACCGTGCCGTCATGACAGCCAACACCGTCGTGGCCGCTCTCGACGCCGTCAGCGTCCGCCGCTTCACCACCGGCCAGGTCATCCTCGACGACGTCAACTGGACCGTACGGTCCGGCGAGCACTGGGCGCTGCTCGGCGCCAACGGCGCGGGCAAGACGACGATGCTGCGCCTCATCGGCGCCCTCATGCATCCCACCTCCGGCACGGTCGACGTGCTCGGCCACCGCCTCGGCCGTGTCGACATGCGCGAATTGCGCGCGCACATCGGCCTGGTGTCGTCCTCACAGAAGGTGCCGCTCGACGCCACCGCCCACACCGTCGTCCTGACCGGCCACACGGGCACCGTGCAGCCGCTGTGGCGCAAGTACGACGACGAGGTCCGCGAGCGCGCGCACGAGCTGCTGGCGGAGCTGGAGATCAAGGATCTGGCGGACCGGGCGTACGGGGTCTGCTCCGGCGGTCAGCGGGCCCGCGTTCTGGTGGCGCGGGCGCTGATGGCCGACCCGGCACTGATGCTCCTCGACGAGCCCTTCAACGCGCTCGACCTGCCCTCCCGCGAGGACCTGATCGACGCCATGCACCGCCTCGCGCTCACCCGTACGGGTCTGGCGACCATCACCGTCACCCACCACCTGGAAGAGCTGTCGCCCGCGATCGGGCACGTACTGCTGCTCAAGGAGGGACGGGTGCTGACCTCGGGGACCGCGCGGCAGGTGCTCACGGCCGAGTCGATGACCCATTGCTTCGGGCGGCCGATCGAGGTCAGCAGGCACGAGGGACGGTGGCTCGCCCGCTCCGGGCGGCGCTGACCGTATGGGGTGACTTCACGGGCGCGAGGTTGACGCTCCCGCGGTCGGTGACCGACGTTTTCAGCGCAGCCAGGGCAGGTCCGCGCGGTCCGGCTGGTGCAGGCCCTCGGCGATGACGCGGGAGATCTCCCCGAGCTGCGCCGTCTGCTCGGGAGTGAGCCGGTCGAAGATCGCGGAGCGGACGGCGGCGACGTGACCGGGCGCCGTACGCACCACCTCGTCGTAACCGGCGTCGGTGAGGACCGCGATCTGCCCGCGGCGGTCGGAGGGGCAGTTCTCGCGGCGCAGCCAGCCGTTCCCCTCCAGGCGGGCGACGGCGTGCGACAGCCGGGAACGGGTGATCTTGGCGCGCTCGGCGAGTTCCGTCATGCGCATACTGCGGCCGGGCGTCTCGGAGAGCGTGCTGAGCAACGCGTAGTACATGTGCGGCATGCCCGCGTCGCGCTGGAGCTGACGGTCGAGGTGGTCTTCCAGCAACGTCGTGGCGTGCAGGAACGCCCGCCAGGTCGCCTGCTCGTCTTCGGTCAGCCATGTCATGGCGTTCATGGTACGTGCACTTCTTGAAGCTTCAATAAAATGGCGTGTCCCGCCGTCGGTCCGCGACCGGGCGCGTCCGGCCGTACGACCGGACGCCTCTTTGGTGAAGCCTCCCGCCAACCCCGCCAATCGCGTGACGCAGGTCACAAGCGTGACGGGAAATATCCGGGGACGCGGTCCCCGTTTAGACCAGGTGACCGCGAAACGGGGAGTGCTTGTCCGTTTCAACGACGGGGCCCGTACCCCCGTGAACGACCGCTGGATCGATCGGAAGGAGCCGCCCGCCGTGAGCCTCGACACTGTTGGTACGACCAGCGCCACCGCAACCACCAGCAGCACCAGGCCGCGCGCCGTGCGGCTGCGCGCGGACGCCACACGCAACCGCGAGCGCATCGTCGCCGCCGCCCGCGAGGCCATCGTGGAGTTCGGCCCGGACGTGCCGCTCGACGACGTGGCGCGCCGCGCGGGAGTGGGGAACGCCACGCTCTACCGGCACTTCACCGACCGCGCCGAACTGATCCGCCAGGTCACGCTCACCGTCATGGCCACGACCGCCGAGCGGGCCGAAGACGCCCTCGCTCAGGAGCCCGACGCCTTCGCCGCGCTGCGCCGCTTCGTCTTCGAGGCGGCCGAAGAGCGGATCGGGGCGCTGTGCCCGATGCTGTCGGACGCCTTCGACCGCCAGGACCCCGCCGTCACCCAGCAGATGGAACGGCTGGAGCGGTCGGTCAACGCCATCATGGAACGCGCGCAGAGCGCGGGCCTGCTCCGTACCGACATCGCCGTCGGTGACCTGATGGTCGCCCTGACGCAGCTCACCCGGCCGCTGCCGGGCACCGGCTGCATGGGCTTCGACCGCTTCGTCCACCGCCACCTGCAGCTCTTCCTCGACGGGCTGCGCGCCCCCGCCGGATCCGTACTCGTCGGGACGGCGGCCACCCTGGAGGACCTCAAAGCCGGAAACAAATAGTTCGCAACGCCCATGAACCGGGCGATAACGTAGGGAAGTTCGCCGACTTACCGAAGCGCAGTTCTCGGCCGCTCGACCGATGAACACCGCGACCGGATCCCGGACCACGATCCGCATCGTCCGGCGCCAGCTCGATGACACACGTCCCCACGTCCTGTCACTCCGCATCCATTAGTGAGATCAGTTATGCCTGAAACACGCTTGCCCGATCCGAAGCGCTGGACAGCGCTGATATTCATCGCCATCGCTCAGCTCATGGTCGTGCTCGACGCGACCGTGGTGAACATCGCACTTCCCTCCGCCCAGGCCGACCTCGGCATCTCGGACGGCAACCGCCAGTGGGTCGTCACGGCCTACACCCTCGCCTTCGGTGGCCTGCTGCTCTTCGGCGGCCGGATCGCGGACCTGTGGGGACGCAGGAACACCTTCATCGTCGGTCTGCTCGGCTTCGCCGCGGCCTCCGCGCTCGGCGGCGCCGCCGTCAACACGGCGATGCTGCTCGGCGCCCGCGCCCTCCAGGGTGTCTTCGGCGCTCTGCTCGCGCCCGCCGCGCTGTCCCTGATCTCGGTGATGTTCACCGACGCCAAGGAGCGCGCCAAGGCGTTCGGCATCTACGGTGCCATCGCCGGCGCCGGCGCAGCGGTCGGCCTCATCCTCGGCGGTGTCCTCACCGAGTACCTGAACTGGCGCTGGGCGCTGTTCGTCAACATCTTCTTCGCCGTCGCCGCCGTCCTCGGCGCCATCGCCTTCATCCGCGAACCCGCCGAAGGCCGCAACCGCAACCGCCTGGACATCCCCGGCGTGGTCCTCGCCAGCACCGGTCTGGTCGCGCTCGTCTACGGCTTCAGCCGCGCCGAGTCCGACGGCTGGTCGTCCGGTGTGACCATCAGCCTGTTCGTCGCCTCCGTGGTGCTGCTCGCCTCGTTCGTGGCCGTGGAAGGCCGCGTCAAGGCCCCGCTGCTGCCGCTGCGCGTCATCACCGAGCGGAACCGGGGCGGCGTCTACCTGTCGCTGGGCCTCGCCATCATCGGCATGTTCGGCCTGTTCCTGTTCCTGACCTACTACCTCCAGCAGGTCATGGGCTACTCGGCGCTCAAGTCGGGCTTCGCGTTCCTGCCCATGGTCGGCGGTATGGTCATCGGCTCCACGCAGATCGGCACCCGGCTGATGCTGCGGGTCCGGCCACGCTTCCTGATGGCGCCCGGCTTCCTGGTCGCCGCCGTCGGCATGGGCATCCTCGCCCAGATCAAGGTCGACTCCAACTACGCCGAAATCCTGCTGCCCGGCCTGGTCCTGATGGGCCTCGGCATGGGTACGGCGTTCATGCCCGCCATGAGCCTGTCCGCGCACGGTGTGCGCCCCGAGGACGCGGGCGTCGCGTCCGCCATGGTCAACACCTCGCAGCAGGTCGGCGGCTCCATCGGCACCGCCCTGCTGAACACCCTCGCGGCCAGCGCCACCACCACGTGGATCGGCTCGCACGCCAAGAGCCCGGCCGACCTGAAGAACCAGTTGTTCGTCAACCAGGCCGCCGTCCACGGCTACTCGGTCGCCATCTACTGGGCCACCGCCATCCTGGTGCTCTCCGCCGTCCTGGCCTTCGTCCTGGTCGACGCGGGCGTCCAGAACACCGGAGAGAGGGTCGCCGAAGGCGACTTCGAGGACATCCCGATCCCGGTCATCGCACACTGACCCGGCACGGCACTCACCCGATGGGGTGAGCGCGTGAAAACGGCAGGGCCCCGCCTCGTGAAGCACGAGGCGGGGCCCTGCCGTTGGTCATTCGTCATTCCATGCGCAGCCCCGCGCGGCGACCGTCAGAGCCCCTCGGGCCACTTGTACGAGCTGGGCACCGTCACCTTGTCCGAAGGCGCGCCGTACACGAGCGCGATCTCCTCGTGCGCGCCCAGCTTGATCGCCGCCGGGTCACCGGTCTGCTCCTTGCCGTTCACGTACACATGCAGCTCCTTGCCACCGCCGGTCTTGAGCGAACCGAGCGTGTCCTTCGTGAGCGGCACGTTCCACTCGGTCATGAACTCGCCGAGCGTGAAGTCGGCCTGCACCGGCGACTCGATGTGCACGACGCCACTGGTGTCATGCGTGTGTAGCGGGCTGATCGACTGCTTGGCCTCGTCGATGCCGATCAGGGCGGGCACGACGACGGCCTTGCCGTCCACGAACACATCCAGGTGACTGTGGATGTGCAGCACCTGCCCCTCCTGCCCGAGCATCGGCAGCCCCGCCGCCTTGACCTGCGCGGAGGCGTCGGCGGGCGCGGGCCACGAGACGGAACTGGCCGCGGGCTTGCTGTCACCGCCGCCCGCGGTAGTCGTCGCCGTGTCGCTCGCTCCCTTGCCGCTGGCGGAGCTGGAGCCGGAGCCGCAGGCGGCCAGCGTCACGGCGCTGACCACTACGGCCATGCCGATCCCGATGCGTCGTTTCTGCATGAGCGTGGGGTCTCCCTGTTCAGCCGAACTGGACGGAACGCTTGGCGAGCCCCATCCAGAAACCGTCGATGATGCTGCGCTGGCTGCCGAGCTCGGACTCGGCGGCGCCGAGCGTAACGAACAGCGGGGCGAAGTGCTCGGTCCGCGGGTGCGCCAACCGCCCGGCGGGCGAGGTGTGTTCAAAGTCCAGCAGCGCGTCCACGTCCTGGGCTTCCAACGCCCGGTGACCCCAGTCGTCGAACTCCGCCGACCAGCTCGGCGGCCGCGGACCCGCGTTGCGCAGCGCCGCCAGATTGTGCGTGAAGAATCCGCTGCCCACGATCAGCACGCCCTCGTCGCGCAACGGTGCCAACTTGCGTCCAATGTCCAGCAGCTTCTCCGGGTCGAGCGTCGGCATCGACACCTGGAGCACCGGAATGTCGGCGGCGGGGAACATCTCCACCAGCGGTACGTACGCGCCGTGGTCGAGACCGCGGTCGGGCACGTCCTGCACGGGATTACCTGCGCCGCGCAGCAGTTTCCGTACGGAGTCGGCGAGCGCGGGCGCGCCGGGCGCCGCGTACCGCACCTGGTAGTAGTGCTCGGGGAAGCCCCAGAAGTCGTACACCAGGGGGACGGTGGTGGTCGCGCCGATCGCCAGCGGGGCCTCCTCCCAGTGCGCCGAGACCATCAGGATCGCCTTGGGACGCGGCAGGTCGGCCGACCAGGCCGCCAGCTCTGCGGGCCACACCGGGTCGTCGGCGAGCGGCGGGGCGCCGTGCGAGAGGTAGAGCGCGGGCATGCGCTCCGGGGTTGCCGTGGTCATCGCGCACCCTCCTTGAAGTTTCAAGCGTACGGGAGCACCACCGTAACCCCATATGTTTGAACCTTCAAATAAGCTGCACGTGTCCGCACGTGTCCGCACCTGTCCGGGCTGTCCGCACTTATCAGCGTGCGAGGCCGACGTCAGCCCAGGCGCTTCTCGAACCACGCCACATCGTGGTAGGCGCCGAATTTGTGGCCGACCTCCTCGTACACCCCGACCGGCCGGAAACCGAAACGCTCATGCAGCCGCAGCGACGCCGCATTCGGCAGCGTGACGCCCGCGTACGCGCGATGCAGGTTCTCCTCCGCCAGGGCCTCGAAGAGCGCCGTATAGAGCAGCGTGCCGATGCCGCGCCCGCCCGCGTCGTGCGCGAGATAGATCGTCGTCTCCACCGACGTCGCGTACGCGGCCTTCGGCCGGAAGGGGCTGCTGGTCGCATAGCCCAGGATTCGTCCCGACGGGCCGGGAAAGTGAGCAACCAAGAGGCGGTGCGGGCCGTCTTTCGGGTGGGAGAGCAACCACGGACGACGTTGTTCGACGGTGAAGGGAACTACGTCGAACGTGACCGACGTTTCACGGATGTAGTGGTTGTAGATGTCGGTAAGAGCGGCCAGATCGCCCTCGCTACCTGGTCTGACCTGGACTTCTGGACGTTCCGGCACCCTTTGGCCTCCCTGTGTGGCGAGACAGGGTACTGCATGATCACAAAATTCAGGTCACGAGATGGGAATTGTGTCCGGATTCCAATCGTTATCCCGATCAGGACGGGGCAACCGCAAGGCAAGAGCCGCACCTGACGGAACCATCCGGCAAGCGGCCCGACCGCCCGGTCCGACCGAGACCCGACCGCACCTTCGTAAGGGAGCACGCATGGCAACCCGTGCCGTCGCCCGTCGTCACGCTGGCGGGACCAGTAGCGTTCGCGCCGCAGGCGGGGAAGTCGCCGACCGCGACCTCGTCGGCATGTACCTGGACGAGATCGCGCGCACCCCGCTGCTCGACGCCGCCAGGGAAGTGGAACTGTCCCGCGACATCGAAGCGGGCGTCTACGCAGAACGCATACTCGCAGCCGATCCCGGACTGCCCGCAAAGGCTGGCGGTGACGCCCGCCGCGAGGAGCTCGAGGCCATCGTCGCCGCGGGCGAGCAGGCCAAGGACGTCTTCATCCGTTCCAACCTCCGGCTCGTCGTGGCCGTGGCCCGCCGCTACCCGCGCAGCGGACTGCCGCTCCTCGACCTGATCCAGGAGGGGAACGCCGGCCTGGTACGCGCCGTCGAGAAGTTCGACTACGCCAAGGGCTTCAAGTTCTCCACCTACGCGACCTGGTGGATCCGCCAGGCCATCACCCGCTCCATCGCCGACCAGTCCCGCACGATCCGGCTGCCCGTCCACCTCGTCGAGGAACTGGGCCGCATCCGCCGCGTGCAGCGCGAGTTCAACCGCGAGCACGGCCGCGACGCGGAGCCCGCCGAGATCGCCACCGAACTGGCCTCGACCCCCGAGCGCGTCACCGACGTCCTCGACTGGGCCCGCGACCCGGTGTCGCTCAACATGTCCGTCGACGCCGAGGGCGAGACCGAATTCGGTGACCTGGTGGAAGACGGCGCCGCGCCGTCCCCCGAGGACTCCGTGCTCGTGATGCTCCGCCGCGAGGAACTGGACGGGCTGATCGACCGCCTCGACGACCGCACCGCCTCCATCATCCGGGCCCGCTACGGCATCGTCGACGGCCGCGAGCGCACCCTCACCGAGGTCGGCAAGCAGCACGGACTGACGCGCGAGCGCATCCGGCAGATCGAGAAGCACGCACTGGCCGACCTCAAGCGGATGGCCCGCGCGACCGGCCTCGACCAATACGAAGCCGCCTGACCGGCGCGCTTCCCCACAGACCCGAACCCCGGTGCATTCCCCCCCGCACCGGGGTTCGGCCTGTCCGCGACACCCACAACCACCTGATCGGGCACGACCGCCCCAGGTGAGACGCTTCCGCCTATGGACGACCAGACCGACGCCCAAGCCGGGCCCCACAAGAACGAGCCCCACCACGACGGACTCGGCACCCGGCTCAACTGGCTGCGCGCCGCCGTACTCGGCGCCAACGACGGCATCGTGTCCACCGCGGGCCTGGTCGTCGGCGTCGCGGGAGCCACCGACTCCCGCTCCACACTCCTGACCGCGGGCATGGCCGGACTCCTCGCGGGCTCCCTGTCGATGGCGGCGGGCGAATACGTCTCCGTCAGCACACAACGCGACTCCGAACAGGCCGCCCTCGCCCTGGAACGCGAAGAACTCGCCACCACCCCCCAAGCCGAACTCGACGAACTCACCGGCCTCCTCGAAGACCGCGGCATCAGCCAGGAACTCGCCCGCGAAGTCGCCGAGCAACTCACCGAACGCGACGCCCTCGGCGCCCACGCCCGCGTCGAACTCGGCATCAACCCCGACGAACTCGCCAACCCCTGGCACGCGGCCGGCGCCAGCTTCGTCTCCTTCACCATCGGCGCCCTGCTCCCGCTCCTGGCCATCGTCCTGCCGCCCACCTCATGGCGCCTGGCCGTCACCGTCGTCTCCGTCCTGCTGGCCCTCGTCGGCTGCGGCTGGGCGAGCGCCCGCCTCGGCAGCGCACCGACCGGCCCCGCCATCCTCCGCAACGCCGCGGGCGGCGCCATCGCGATGGCCATCACCTACGCCGTCGGCGAGCTCCTCGGCGCGACCGGCGCCGTCTGACCACCACCCCGCGCCTGCAACGTCACCCCCACCCCCACCGTGACCGCACACACCAACCCGGCCCACAACACGGCGTGCGACCCTGTGAAGGTGCACGCCAACACCACCACCCCCGAGACCGGCAGCGTGAGCTGCTGCGCGAGACCCCGCTTGTAGTGCCGTGAGTGCAACAGCCAGACAGTGATGAGAAACACCGCAGCGGGAACCGTGACCCAGGCCGCCGCCACCCGCGTCGAGATCTCCGCCTTCCCGACCGCCTGCTCGACTGCGATCTCCATCCCCGCCCCGATCGCCGCCGCCGAACCGAACACCGCGAAGTGGCCGTAACCCCAAAGGAACGCCTGCCTGTTCGACACCAGGTGGTCATGGATCGGCACCGCGAAGTAGATCCACCACGCGGCGAAGACAATCAGCAACCCGCCGATGGCGATCGGCAACAACTCACCGAGCGCGTCGTGCTCGTCGGCCGCCGACTGCACGGCGATGGTGGCCGAGGACACCGACTCCCCGAGCACGATGATCGTGAACAACCCGTACCGCTCCGCGATGTGACGCGGATGCCACGTCGTCGGTGCCGCCCGCTCCGACAGCACAGGCACCGACATCTCCGCCACCGCCAACAGCACGAACGCCCACACCGGCGGCGCACCGTGCGGCAACAGCAACGCCATCCAGCCCACTTGGCACAACGTCACCCCGAACGCGTACCGCAGAGCCGTCCCCCGGGCCGCGCCCGTCTCCGCCCCGGCCGCCCGCAGCCACTGCGTCACCAACGCCAGCCGCATCACCGCGTATCCGCACACCGCCAACCGGAAATCGCCGCTGTCGAAGGCACGCGGCACACCCGCCGCCAGCATCAGCACACCGACGATCTGCACCAGCGTGGTGATCCGGTACGGCACATCGTCCGTGTCGTATGCGGAGGCGAACCATGAAAAGTTGACCCACGCCCACCAGATGGCGAAGAAGACCAACAGATAACCGGTCACGCCGTGTCCCGGATGCCCCTCCACGGCGGCACGCACCAGCCGGACGCCCGCCTGCGCGACCGCGACCACGAAACACAGGTCGAAGAACAGCTCAAGTGGCGTGGACGCGCGGTCTTCCTCGTCGCGGCTGCGTGCCGTCATCCGGCGCAACGCGCCGCTGGTCCTGGCCACCGGACCTGCCGGAGTCGTCGGTTCAGTCATGGAGGACACCATGGAGTACGGCAGGCACTACGCGCAGCGCGCCGCGCGGAATTCCAGGCCGCTCAGCCCCGACTCGTCTGCCCGCTCGGCGAATCCGCCCGCGCCAGCTCCCCCGTGGTCAGGAAGCGTTCGACGCGCTCCACGTAAGGGCCGATCCGGATGCCCTGCTCGGCCAGCCAGCCGTCCGAATAGTACTTCTCCAGATACCGCTCACCCGGATCACACAACAGGCCCACCACGCTGCCCTGTTCACCGCGTTCGCGCATCTCGGAGATGATCCGGAAGGCGGCCCACAGCCCGGTGCCGGTTGACGCGCCCGCCCGGCGGCCGAGCAGGCGCTCCAGGACGCGCACGCACGCGATGGAAGCGGCGTCCGGGACCCGCATCATGCGGTCGATCACGCCCGGCACGAAACTCGGCTCCACCCGCTGGCGGCCGATCCCCTCGATGCGGGACCCCGCTCCGGTCGTCACCGCCGGATCGTGATCCCGCCAGCCCGGAAAGAACGCCGAATTCTCCGGATCCGCGACGCAGATCCCCGTCGTCGCCTGGGCGTACCGCACGTACCTGGCCAGCGTCGCCGACGTCCCCCCAGTGCCGGCCGTCGCCACGATCCACATCGGGACCGGGAACCGCTCGACCGCCATCTGCCGGAAGATCGACTCGGCGATGTTGTTGTTGCCCCGCCAGTCCGTCGCCCGCTCCGCGTACGTGAACTGATCCATGTAGTGGCCGCCGGTCTCCCGCGCCAGCCGTGCCGCCGTCCCATACACCTCGCACGGGTCGTCGACCAGATGACATCGGCCCCCGTGGAACTCGATCAGCTCGATCTTCGACCGCACTGTCCCGCGCGCCATCACGGCCACAAAGGGGACACCGATCAGCCGGGCGAAGTACGCCTCCGAGACCGCCGTCGACCCGCTGGACGCCTCGATCACCGGCCGGCCCGGCCGGATCCAGCCGTTGCACAGGGCGTACAGGAACAGCGAGCGCGCCAGGCGGTGCTTCAGCGAGCCCGTGGGATGCGTGGACTCGTCCTTCAGATAGAGGTCGACGCCCCAGTCCGCCGGGAGCGGAACTGACAGCAAATGGGTATCGGCGGACCGATTGGCGTCGGCATGGACCTTCCCCACAGCCTCGCTCAACCAGCGACGGTACGCGAGGTCGCTTCGGTCGAGATCCTGTTCTCGCGCCTGCGCCTCTACGTGCTCCCGCTCCGGTACGTGTGCCTGTGCGCGTCGCTGTTCCACGCTCTCCGCGTCCGGGCGTACGGCTGCCGGTGCGGGCGAGGGCGTCGGGTCCGGTGTCTGCATGCGGCCAGGTATATCCGGCCGACTGCCTCAAACGGACACTTGGGGTATCTCCCTCCGGCCGCTTGAGCAGGGACGACAGCCCGGCCACCGACGCCCCGCCGTACCCTGGAGGCATGAGCAGCGCCCCCGATCGCACCCCGGCCGAGAACCCCGGCGACGAGCCCGCCCCGGCCGTTGTACCCCCGGTGGGACCCTCGGGCCTCGTCTTCGACGATCCGCTCGACCGCCCCTCGGCTGACGACACCGACCGGGGCTGGGGCGACCGGCCCTCCGGCTCGGCGGCCGATGACGACGACTTCACGCGCTTCCTCAACGAGAAGCCGCCGCACCACCTCTGAGCCGAGCGGACGATCAGTTCCCGCCCCCGCTGCGCGGCGAGACCAGCGCGTCGCGGATGTCGCGCAGCAGTGTGATCTCCTCGACCTCGGCCGCCTTCTCCACCACCTCGTCGTGCTTGCGCTTGCTCGCCTGCCGTGCCAGGTAGCGGGACATCGGTACGACCATCAGGAAGTACACGACCGCCGCGGTGATCAGGAACGTCAGGACGGCGCTCAGCACCGAGCCCCACAGGATGTGGATCCCGCTGATCGTCTCGCCCTTTTCGTTGACGACGCACGGGCCTTTCAGACAGGACGAGTACCCAACGAGATCCTTCGTACCGAAGGCACCGACCAGGGGATTGATCACGCCGTTCACCACGGAGTTCACGATGTTGGTGAACGCGGCACCGATGACGACCGCGACCGCGAGGTCGATCACGTTCCCGCGCGTGATGAATTCCTTGAAGCCTGCCAGCACGCCCGGCTTGTTCTTGTCGGTCACCGCTATGCCTCTTCCGTGACGCCGATGTGGCGGAATGATGGGTTCCGCCATAGAAGGCAATGCGGGTTCGGCGTGTCCAATCGCCGTCCACGAACGGGTGATTCAGCACAATGTCACCGCCAGTGGTGACGAGACGGCCGCTCCGGAGAGCGCCGCCGCCGTACGGCGTGGCACGGCGAGCACGACCAGCGCCCCGCCGCCTCCACCGCCACTGACATCGGGTGGGGCGGACTCTCCTGCGGGCTTCGAGTCGTCCGCGCGGCCCGGTACGGCCACAACGGTCGCGTCCGACGCCACCACCCGCGAACTGGCCAGCACATCGATCCGGTCACCAGGGCGCAGCAGCGCGACGGCCGCCGCGTCGGCGATCCGCACCGGTGCCCTGACCAGCACCTCGGCCACGTCATGGGGCGCCCGTACGGTCGCTGCGTGGGTGGTGTCGCTGGCCGGTGCGGGTCCGCGTGGGGCCGCCGCGTCATGACGCGGGCCGGTCCCGTGCGCCGCGGCCGCCGCCAGCGCGGCCGCCGTCAGCGCCAGACCGAAGGCCAATGAGCGCCGTCGGCGCCCCGGCGACCGCCGCAGGAGCTGCCGTCGGCCGCCCGCTCGGATCGGCGGGAAGTCCGGCACCGCGCAACGCGGCGGCGTGTACGGCTCGGGGCACGCCGGAGCCGAATAGGGAGTGGGGGAGCAGGACATGACGGACCACCGCCTGACGTGAGGTGCTCGATACCGGTATGTCCGGTCGATGCATCCACCATCGCGCACGGCGCCGACAGCGCTCCGATCCCTGTGGACAACTCCCGACTTGTGGATAACTCGGCCACCCGGAGGCGTGAATTACCGCTTCGCGGAAGGCAGGAGCCAAGGGATACGGGAGTCCGCGTGCTAGGGGAAAATGATCCCCGGGTCCTGGCCCCCCAGCGAGTCCACGCACAGGCAGTCCCGCGCGTCGTTGTACGGCAGCTCGCCGATCAGGTCGAAGAGCACGTCCCGCATCCGGCCGACATTGGCCGCGAAGACCTCCAGCACCTCCTCGTGGGAGACGCCCTCTCCGGTGTCGGCGCCCGCGTCGAGATCGGTGACCAGCGTCAACGACGTGTAGCAAAGCCCCAGTTCGCGGGCGAGCACGGCCTCGGGGTGGCCGGTCATCCCGACCACGGACCAGCCCTGCGCCGCGTGCCAGAGCGATTCCGCGCGCGTCGAGAAGCGAGGACCCTCGACCACCACCAGCGTCCCGCCGTCGACCGCCTCCCAGCCACCCGACCGTGCCGTGCCGACGGCGGCCTTCCGGCCCACCGGGCAGTACGGGTCGGCAAAGGTCACATGGACCACGTTCGGCACCTGACCGTCGGCTCGCGTCTCGCCGTCGAAGTACGACTGGGTGCGCGACTTCGTACGGTCCACGAGTTGGTCGGGCACCAGCAGCGTTCCGGGGCCGAACTCGGTGCGCAGACCGCCCACCGCGCACGGACCGAGCACCTGGCGCGCGCCGACGGACCGCAACGCCCACAGATTGGCGCGGTAATTGATCTTGTGCGGTGGCAGATGGTGCTTGCGACCGTGCCGGGGCAGGAACGCCACCCGGCGCCCCGCTACCTCGCCGACGAACAGCGAGTCGCTCGGCGGGCCGTAGGGAGTCTCGACCGTGATTTCGCTCACATCGTCGAGGAAGGAGTAGAAACCGGATCCGCCGATGACGCCGATCTCGGCCTGCGCGTCCGTCGCACTGCTGCTCTGCACCATGTCGATCACCCTATTGCGACGCCGGGCACACGACGAAACCCCCACCGTGAAAACGGCGGGGGTTCGTAAGGTCCGCGAAAGCCTCGGAAGGGCTCAGGCCGCCGACGTGCTGTTCGAGGACGAGGAGCCCGTGCCGGAACCCGAAGAGGAGCCGGACGATGAACCCGACGACGAGCCGGAGGACGGCTTGCTGTCGGACTTGCTGTCCGAGTTGCTGCTCTTGGCGGCAGGCGCGCTGCTCGTGGACGAGCCGCGGCTGTCGGTCCGGTAGAAACCGGAGCCCTTGAAGACCACGCCCACGGCGGAGAAGACCTTGCGCAGGCGTCCGCCGCAGTTGGGGCACTCGGTCAGCGCGTCATCGCTGAACTTCTGCACCGCCTCGAGGCCCTCGCCGCACTCGGTGCACTGGTACTGGTACGTCGGCACTTGCTCCTCCTGGCACTCTCACTCATTGAGTGCTAACGACGCTCAATAGTGCAGTATTTCCCGGCGTCAGTCCACCGGGACCGCCGCACGGTGACCGATCACACCCGACGCGACCACTCCTCGCGATTGTGGCACCAACCTCTCGCGCAGCCCCACCAGCACCATGAGCGCCAGCGCCGTACCGGCCAACGGCACCGTGAAACCGGCGTGCGAGCCGGCGTGGTCGGCCAGCAGCCCGGCCGTCGTGACGGCGGCCGCCTGCCCGAGCGCAACCGCCCCCGTCAGCCACGTGAACGCCTCGGTCCGGGACTCGCCCGGTACCAGGGCGTCCACCATCGTGTAGCCGGTGATGAGGGTGGGTGCGATGCACAGGCCCACCAGCAGCCCGAGCGGCGCCAGGACCGGCACGACGTGCACGGCCCACAGCGGGGCGCAGGCGAGTGTCAGGGCCGCGTACGCCGCGAGCAGCCTGGCGCGGGGGCTGCGGCGCCAGGCGACCGCGCCGTAGACGACGCCCGCCAGCATGTTTCCGGCGGCGAAGGTCCCGTACAACAGGCCGCTGATGCCGGGCCGGCCGATTTCCTGGGTGAAGGCGGTCAGCGACACCTGCATGCCGCCAAAAACGGCGCCGATACCGAGGAAGGCGACGGCGAGCGCGCGCACTCCGGGTACGGACAAGGCTGAGGCGGGTTTTCCGCTGACACCCGCCATGATGGCGTGCGGAACGGGCGCGGTACTTCTCTGCGCGGCGAAGAGGATTCCTCCCGCAAGGGTCAGCGCTGCCTCGGTGATCAGCCCGGCCGCCGGGTGCACCGCGGTGCACAGCGCGGTGGCGAGCACAGGGCCGATGACGAAGGTGAACTCGTCGGTCACCGACTCGAAGGCCGCGGCCGTTGTCATCAAGGGGGAGGCGGCGCTGGACGGGGCGGTTGCCGAGCCGTTCAACGCCACCGCCCAGCGGGCGCGCACCATGGGCCCGATCTGCGGCACGGTGGCACCAGCGGGCACGGCCGCCGCGAACAGCGTCCAGGTAGGCGCATGGGTCAGCGCGAGCGTCACCAGCCCGATGACGGAGACGGTGTGTAGGGCGACGCCTGGTACGAGGACGGCACGTTGCCCGAAGCGGTCGGCCAGTCGGCCGCTCCTCGGGGCGCACAGGGCCATCGAGACCCCGGTGACGGCCGCGGCGGCTCCCGCGGTGCCGTAGGAGCCGGTGGTGTGCTCGACGAGCAGCACCATGCCGATGGTGAGCATCGCGAACGGCTGCCGGGCGGCGAAGCCGGGGAGCAGGAAGGCCCAGGCGCCGGGGGTGCTCAGTAGTTGCCGGTAGCCGGTCTTTGCATCGACTCCGACGGGCGTGGGCGTTGTCCCGGGTGGGGACGTGGACGGGGAGGTGGGCACCTTGGATGCCACAGCCTGGTCTTTCTGCCGCCTGGTAGCGCGTGCGCGGATCCAGGTCCGCGAATGATCGCGCCGAGAGCCGTCCGCTCAGCGCGGGAATCCGCGCCGGCTCTGCGTCAGACAGAGGTTGAACTCGACAAATACCCCACCATGATACGCGGAGACCGGAGCCGTTTTTGCGGACCTGGTGCGGTCCGGACGTTGATCGGATTTACCGGTCGCCTGGTCGGCCGCGTTGCCGACCAGGCGGCTTCTCTCCGAGCCACCCGGCGAGCTTGCCGCCGCGCCCGACGGCCCGCAGCCGGGCCTCGGCCGCGTCCCGTACCGGATCGGTGGTCACCACGAGCAGTTCGTCGCCGCGCCGCAGCACGGTCGACGGCAGCGGTACGAAACTGGCGCCCTCGCGTACCACCAGGGTGACGGCGGCGCCGGTGGGCAGCCGCAGCTCGTCCACCTCGACGCCGTGCATGCGTGAGCCGTTGGGGATGGCGACGGACAGCAGGTGGCCCTGGAGCCGTTCCAGCGGCGCGGATTCGATGCCGAGGTCGGCGGCGTCGCCGTTGCTGTCGCCGGACAGCCGCAGTCGGCGGGCGACCCATGGCAGGGTCGGGCCCTGCACCACGGTGTAGACGATCACCAGGACGAAGACGATGTTGAAGATCCGCTTGCTGTCGGTGATTCCCGCCACCATGGGGATGGTGGCGAGCACAATCGGCACCGCGCCGCGCAGCCCCGCCCAGGACATCAGCGCCTGTTCGCGCCAGGGGATGCGGAAGGGGAGCAGGCTCGCGATCACGGAGGCGGGCCGGGCGACCGCGGTCAGGAACAGTCCGATGATCAGGGCGGGGACGACATCGTCACCCAGCTCATGCGGTGTGATGAGCAGACCAAGTAGGACGAACAGACCGATCTGAGCGATCCAGCCGAGCCCTTCGGCGAAACCGCGAGTCGCGGGCCGGTGTGGAAGTTTGGCGTTGCCGAGGATGAGCGAGGCGATGTAGACGGCGAGGAAGCCGGAGCCGTGCGCCATGGCACCTGCCGCGTAGGCGGTGACGGCGATCGCCATGACGGCGATCGGGTAGAGGCCGGAAGCGGGCAGGGCGACGTGTCTGAGGCCGTAGGCGCCGCACCAGCCGACCGCGAGTCCGATCGCGGCACCGATGACCAGCTCCAGCGCGATCTCGCCCACCAGGTGGTACCAGTGGTCGACGGGACCCGCCGCCGAGAAGGCGACCACCAGGATCACGACAGGGGCGTCGTTGAAGCCGGACTCGGCCTCCAGGACGCCGGTCACGCGCTTGGGAAGCGCCACATTGCGCAGCACGGAGAAGACGGCGGCCGCGTCCGTTGATGACACCACCGCGCCGATGATCAGCGCCTGCCGCCAGTCGAGGCCCACCAGATAGTGCGCGGCGCCGGCGGTGACGAAGACGCTCAGCATCAGGCCGAATGTCGACAACACCGCAGCGGCGGGCAGTACCGGTCTGATTTCCTGCCATTTCGTACCAAGTCCGCCTTCGGCGAGGATCACCACCAGTGCGGCATAACCCAGGACTTGGGTGAGCTGGACGTCGTTGAAGGTGAAGCCGAAGACGCCGTCCTGGCCCATGATGACGCCAATGCCCAGGTAGATGAGCAGAGTGGGAAGGCCACTGCGTGAGGCGAGGCGCACGGCCACGACCGCGACCAGCAGTACTGAGGCGCCGACCAGCAGGATCTCGTTGAGATGGTGGACAGTCAGGGTGCCGGTCCTTTCAACTTCGTTGCCTTACCTAACATTTTACGCTCTCTTGACATTCCACGGCCCACCGGCCGCCGACCGCTGGGCTGCCCCTATGGTTGCCCTTGCACAACGAGCACCTTGATCACCGGTCCGCCCTGCCCCTCGAAGGACAGCGATGCCCGCACGGAAGAAATCCCGCCGCGTACGCTTCATCGTGATCGCGTTCGTGCTGCTGCTCGTAGCGGGCATCGGATTCGGGTCCTACTGGAGCGTGAGCACCGTCCGCGCCTCCTTCCCGCAGACATCGGGCTCGCTGAAGCTCAAGGGCCTGTCAGGGCCCGTCGACGTCATGCGCGACGCGAACGGCATCCCCCAGGTCTACGCCGACAGCCCCGAGGACCTTTTCCGCGCCCAGGGCTTCGTCCAGGCGCAGGATCGGTTCTACGAGATGGACGTACGCCGCCATCTCACCTCGGGACGGCTGTCCGAGATGTTCGGCAAGGGCCAGGTCGAGACCGACGCCTTCCTGCGCACCCTGAACTGGCGCGGCGTCGCGCAGAAGGAATACGACACCAAGCTCGACGCCACCACCAAGAAGTACCTCCAGGCGTACTCCGACGGTGTCAACGCCTACCTCAAGGACCACAGCGGCGCCGGACTGTCGGTCGAGTACGCGGCGCTGTCGTTCAGCAACGACTACAAACCCGCACCCTGGACGCCGGTCGACTCCGTCGCCTGGCTCAAGGCGATGGCCTGGGACCTGCGCGGCAACATGCAGGACGAGATCGACCGCGCCCTGATGACCAGCCGCCTCAGCCAGGCGCAGATCAAGCAGCTCTACCCGGCGTATCCGTACGACCGCAACCGGCCGATCGTGGACGGCGGTTCCGTCAACAAGATCACCGGCGCGTACGAGCCCGCGTCGTCCGGCGGCCCGCAGGGACTCAGCAGTTCGGTCAACACACAGCTTTCGGGTATCTCGCAGATCATCGACCAGATGCCCGCGCTGCTCGGTCCGTCGGGTGACGGCATCGGCTCCAACTCATGGGTGGTGTCCGGCACCTACACCACCACTGGCAAGCCGTTGCTGGCCAATGACCCGCATCTGGCGCCGCAGCTTCCCTCGCTCTGGTACCAGATGGGCCTGCACTGCCGGGTGGTGAACGCCGCCTGCCCGTACGACGTCGCCGGTTACACCTTCTCAGGAATGCCAGGGGTCGTCATCGGCCACAACCAGAGCATCGCCTGGGGAATGACCAACCTGGGGGCGGACGTCACCGACCTCTATCTGGAGAAGGTCACGGCGGGCACCTACCTTTACGACGGCAAGCAACTGCCCTTCAAGACGCGCCAGGAGACCATCAAGGTCGCGGGTGGTAAAAGCCGCACTATTACGGTGCGCGAAACCAACAACGGCCCCGTGATCTCCGACCGCAGCGACGAGATCCGCACCGTCGGACAGACCGCACCCGTCACCGATCCACCGGGCGGCGTCAACAGTGGTTATGCCGTCGCTCTGCGATGGACGGCGCTCGAGCCCTCGAAGACCATGGACGCCGTCTTCGAACTCGACAAGGCGACGGACTTCGACCAGTTCCGGGCCGCCGCCGCCGACTTCGCGGTCCCGTCGCAGAATCTGATCTACGCCGACACCAAGGGCAATATCGGCTACCAGGCGCCGGGCCAGGTGCCGACGCGCGCCGACGGTGTGGACGGTACGTACCCGGTGCCCGGCTGGGACTCGCACTACGACTGGACGGGCACGATCCCGTTCAAGTCGATGCCGTACGAGTACAACCCCTCCCGCGGATACATCGTGACCGCCAACCAGGCCGTCATCGATCAGAGCAAGTACCCGTACCTGCTGACCGAGGACTGGGGATACGGCACCAGGAGCCAGCGCATCAACGACCTCATCGCGTCCAAGATCAAGGACGGCGGCAAGGTCTCCATGGACGACATGCAGTCGATGCAGGGCGACAGCAGCAGTGAGATCGCCAAGCTTCTCGTTCCGTATCTTCTGAAGATCAACATCACGAACGACAAGGGCGACTACGTACGCAAGGCGCAGCAACTGCTGGAGGGCTGGGACTTCAACCAGGACGCCGATTCCGCCGCCGCCGCGTACTTCAACGCGGTGTGGCGCAATGTCCTGAAGCTGGCCTTCGGCAACAAGCTGCCCAAGGAATTGCGTCCCGAGGGTCAGTGCCTGCGGGTGCCCCCGGCCGGGCAGACCGGGCCGGTCGACAATCTCGACGGCAGCAGCGGCACGGTCCACGAGTGTGGCGAGCGGGATGCCGACGAGGCGCAGCCGGACGGCGGCGACCGGTGGTTCGAGGTCGTTCGCAAGATGCTGCCGCAGCAGAACAGCCCCTGGTGGACGATGTCGACAACGGCGTTCTTCAGCGGTGACCCCGACAAGAAGCACCACAGCGATCGTGACCAGCTCCTTGGGCAGGCCATGAAGGACGCCCGCTACGAACTGACCGCCAAGCTCGGCAAGGACATCGACACCTGGAGCTGGGGCCGCCTCCACAAGCTGGAGCTGAAGAACCAGACGCTGGGAACCGAAGGCCCCGCCGTGCTCAAGTGGCTGCTCAACCGCGGCCCCTGGCAGCTCGGCGGCGGTGAGGCGGCCGTGAACGCGACCGGCTGGAACGCGGCGGGCGGTTACGACGTCGTCTGGGTCCCGTCCATGCGGATGATCGTCAATCTCCAGGACCTCGACAAGTCCCGGTGGATCAATCTGACCGGTGCGTCAGGTCACGTCTACAACGCGCATTACACCGACCAGACCAATATGTGGGCGAACGGCGAACTTCTCCCCTGGGTGTTCTCCGCCGAGCAGGTGGACAAGGCCACCAAGGCGAAGATGGCACTCACTCCGTAAATCACACCGGTAATCGCGCACCTGGTGACGGAAAACGTCACGCGCGAATGACGTCACCTGGTGAAGCGGTGCACTCCTTCCGGTGTCACCGCCAGGTCTACGAGGTGGTCGTGCGGTTCCTGCGGGACCCGGTCGACCACCTCGTGCGCGTAGAGCAGCACCATGAGAAGCGGATCGACCGCGGCCTCCCTCAGCCGGCCGAGGACCCGGTCGTACGAGCCGCCGCCGCGGCCAAGGCGTACGCCGCGCGCGTCCACGGCGAGGCCGGGGAGCAGAACGGCCCGCGCCGTGGTGACGGCTTGGGGGCCGAGGTGTTCGCCGGTCGGCTCGAACAGGCCGCGTCCGGTGCGGTGCAGGGCGTCGGGGCCGTCGTATGCGGCCCAGTCCAAGTCGTTGTCGGGGAGCAGGACGGGCAGTAGGACGCGCGTACCGGCGTTCCGCAGGGTGTCGATCAACTCCCGGGTGCCGGGCTCCGCGCCGATCGACACATAGGCGGCCACCGGTCCGGGGGCGGCCAGTTCGGGCAGGCCGCGTACGGTCTGCGAGAGCGCTGTCGCTGCGGCGGCACGCTCGGCGGCGGTAAGGTCGCGTCGGGTGCGCAGGAGCCGGGTCCGCAGTGCTGCTTTTCGCTCGCGGGCGTCGCTCATACCACACACATCCGTCACCAATCCGTCACAACCAGTCGTACCTTCGTCTTCGGGCAAATACTTGCCCGCTATGGTGCACGGCATGACGCAATCACATCCTCGTACCCGGATCAGCAAGGCTGTGATCCCTGCCGCCGGTCTTGGTACCCGCTTCCTGCCGGCGACCAAGGCGACGCCCAAGGAAATGCTTCCCGTGGTCGACAAGCCGGCCATTCAATACGTGGTCGAGGAAGCCGTGTCCGCACAGCTCTCCGATGTGCTCATGATCACAGGACGCAACAAGCGCGCCCTGGAGGACCATTTCGACCGCAACTACGAGCTGGAGGAAGCACTCACCCGCAAGGGTGACGAGTCCCGGCTCGCGCGGGTACGCGAATCCAGCGGTCTGGCGACCATGCACTATGTGCGCCAGGGTGACCCGAAGGGCCTCGGTCACGCGGTGCTGTGCGCCGAACCGCACGTCGGTGACCAGCCGTTCGCCGTGCTGCTCGGTGATGACCTCATCGACCCCCGCGACCCGTTGCTGGCGCGCATGGTGGAGGTGCAGGAACGGCACGGCGGCAGTGTCGTCGCCTTGATGCGGGTCGATCGCTCGCAGATCCACCTCTATGGTGCAGCCGCCGTGGTGCCGACGAGCGACGACGATGTCGTGCGCGTCACCGACATGGTGGAGAAGCCGAACCCCGACCAGGCACCGTCGTCGTACGCGGTCATCGGCCGCTATGTGCTTGACGCCGCCGTCTTCGACGTGCTGAAGAAGACCGAGCCGGGGCGTGGCGGCGAGATCCAGCTCACCGACGCGTTGCGTGAGTTGTCGCACCGGGACCACACCGGCGGGCCGGTGCACGGTGTGGTGTTCACCGGGCGGCGTTACGACACCGGTGACCGCGGTGACTATCTGCGTGCGATTGTCCGACTGGCATGCGAACGTGATGACCTGGGGCCAGATTTCCGGACCTGGCTGCGTTCGTACGTCACCGAGGAGATGCAAGAGTGAGTCATGACGCCGACCGGGTGTGGTCCGTCTCCGAACATCTCGACAGCATCCTGGGTCAACTGACCCCGCTGGAACCGATCGAGTTGCAGATCCTCGACGCGCAGGGGTGTGTGCTGGTCGAGGACGTCACGGTGCCGGTGGCGCTGCCGCCGTTCGAGAACAGTTCCATGGACGGCTACGCGGTGCGGGTCGCCGACACCAAGGCGGCGACCGAGGAGCACCCGGCGGTGCTCGACGTGGTCGGCGATGTGGCGGCGGGGAGCGGTGAACTGCCCACGGTGGGACCGGGCGAGGCCGCCAGGATCATGACAGGCGCCCCGCTGCCGCCCGGCGCTGAGGGCGTCGTACCCGTGGAGTGGACCGACGGCGGCACCGGTGGCGGCCCGGCGGCGAGCATGACCGCGCACAGCACCGATCCGGCCGGCGCGGCGGGTGAGGTGCGGGTGCACCGGCCGGTGGAGCACGGGCAGTTCGTGCGGGCTCGCGGCAGTGATGTCGCCGCGGGGGAGTTGGCGTTGGCCGCCGGTACGATTCTCGGCCCGGCGCAGATCGGGCTGCTCGCGGCGATCGGGCGCGGCGCCGTCAAGGTGCGGCCCCGGCCGCGGGTGGTCGTGGTGTCCACCGGCAGCGAGTTGGTGCAGCCGGGTGAGGACCTCGGACCCGGTCAGATTTACGACTCCAACAGTTTCGCGCTCACCGCCGCCGCGCGGGCGGCGGGCGCCATCGCGTATCGCGTCGGCGCCGTCGCCGACGAGGTCGAGACGCTTCGCGCCACTATCGAGGACCAGCTCATCCGCGCCGACATCATCGTCACCAGCGGCGGTGTGAGCGTCGGCGCGTATGACGTCGTCAAAGAAGCACTGTCGTCGATCGCGGACGGCAGTGAGATGAACGCCAACGACGACGACGGTGAGGGTGACATCTCCGCGCCAAGTGGACATGTCGACTTCCGCAAGCTCGCGATGCAACCGGGCAAGCCGCAGGGCTTCGGGCGGATCGGCCCCGACCGCACGCCGCTGCTCGCGCTGCCCGGCAATCCGGTGAGCGCGTACGTGTCCTTCGAGCTGTTCGTCCGCCCCGCGATCCGCACGCTGATGGGTGCCGGGTCGGTGCACCGGGAGGTCGTGCGCGCGGTGTGCGTCACCGCGATCGAGAGGTCGCCGGAAGGCAGGCGGCAGTTCCTGCGCGGTCACTACGACCGGGCGTCCGGTACGGTCACGGCGGTCGGCGGTTCCGGGTCGCACCTGGTCAGGGCGCTCGCGCATGCCGACGCGCTGATTGTCGTACCGGAAGCCGACACCTCGGTCGAGGCCGGAGCGGATGTCGAAGTGGTGGTGCTGGAGCCGTAGGCGATCGGCCGCCGGGCGGTCCGCGCGCACACCGGCGCGGACCCGTGGGCCGCGCGGAGGTCCCTGCCGGTACGGTGTCTGCCCAAGAGACCGCACCGGGAGAACGATGAGCAGCGCGCAGCAGCACCTCACCCACCTCGACGAGGCAGGCGCGGCCCGAATGGTCGACGTCTCCGCCAAGGACGTCACCGCGCGCACGGCCAGGGCGACAGGACGGGTCCTGGTCGATCCCGGCGTCATCAAACTTCTGCGCGGCGCAGGCGTTCCGAAGGGCGACGCCATCGCCACCGCGCGGATCGCCGGGATCATGGGCGCCAAGCGCACCCCTGACCTGATCCCGCTCTGTCACCCGTTGGCGGTGTCCGGTGTGACAGTCGACCTGGTGGTCGCCGACGACGCCGTGGAGATCACCGCCACCGTGAAGACCACCGACCGCACCGGGGTGGAGATGGAGGCGCTGACCGCGGTCACCGTCGCCGCGCTCACGGTCATCGACATGGTGAAGGCCGTCGACAAGGCGGCGGTCATCACCGATGTGCGGGTCGAGGAGAAGACCGGCGGCAAGTCCGGCGACTGGCACCGCGCATGACCGCGCCCGCCGTACCGCAGGCCGCGCCGGGCCGCACCCTGCGCGCGCTCGCCGTCACCGCGTCCAACCGCGCCTCCGCGGGGGTGTACGAGGACCGCGGCGGCCCGCTGATCGTCGCCGCGCTCCAGGAGTGGGGTTTCACCGTGGACGGCCCGCGGGTCGTACCCGACGGCGCGCCCGTCGGCGAGGCGCTGCGGGAGGCGGCCGAGGCCGCGTACGACGTGGTGGTGACCACCGGCGGCACCGGTATCTCGCCGACGGACCGTACCCCCGAGGTCACCCGGGAACTGCTCGACTACGAGATCCCCGGTATCGCCGAGGCGATCCGCGCGGCGGGCCGGGAGAAGGTGCCGACCGCCGCGCTCTCCCGTGGCGTGGCGGGGGTGTGCGGACGCACGCTGGTGGTGAACCTTCCCGGTTCGAGCGGCGGGGTCAAGGACGGCCTCGCCGTACTCGCCCCGCTCCTGGTGCACGCCGTCGACCAGATCCATGGCGGCGATCACTTGAATGACCAAACGACTTCAGTCCCTGGGAGACCGAGCTGAACGGGTCCTGGCCGGTTGAGTTGGTGGACGGTGACATCACCCTCCGCCCGATCCGGATGCGTGACCAGCGCGCCTGGCGCGAGGTCAACCGGCGCAACCGCGACTGGCTGCGTCCGTGGGAGGCCACCGTGCCGCCCGCCCCGCCCGGCCATGTCGCGCAGCGCCCCACGTACCGTCAGATGGTGCGGCACCTGCGCTCGGAGGCGAGCGCGGGCAGGATGCTGCCGTTCGTGATCGAGTACCAGGGGCGGCTCGCGGGGCAGCTCACCGTCGCGGGCATCACCTGGGGGTCGATGTGCTCGGCGCACGTCGGTTACTGGGTGGACGAGGCGGTCGCCGGGCGCGGTGTGATGCCGACGTCGGTGGCGCTCGCCGTCGACCACTGCTTCCGGCGCGTCGGACTGCACCGCGTCGAGGTGTGCATTCGCCCGGAGAACGGTCCCAGCCGCAGGGTGGCCGAAAAGCTCGGTTTCCGGGAGGAGGGGCTGCGTCCGCGCTATCTGCATATCGACGGTGGATGGCGGGACCATCTGGTCTACGCGCTGACGGCGGAGGAAGTCCCCGAGGGGTTGCTGAACCGCTGGCGGCAGGCCAGGCCCGGGACGCACCAGAAATAAAACAATTGTTCGAAAATGAAGCCAATCGCAAAAAAATCTCGGCATATCAGCCAGATCGTGCGACACACCGGGCCAAATTGCGTATGGCGTGTCTCGATCACCCCTACCGTGTAACGCGTGAGCAGTAGTGGCCTCATCTACGCAGTCATCGTCGGGGCCTGGGCTGCCTACTTGGTGCCCATGTGGCTCCGTAGGCAGGATGAGCTCAACGAAGCGCGTCCGACGGAACGCTTCAGCACCGCCATCCGGCTTCTGTCCGGGCGCGCGGCGATGGAGCGGCGTGTCGCGAAGGCGCGAGGTGAGAGCGTCGAACCCGCGGAAGACGCAGCCGACGACGTATCCGAGGACGACCTCGCCGGAGCGGTGGACGTCCGCGGACTCGCCGTGCCCGCGACCGAGGTGCGGCCGGGCATCCCGCAGGGCGCCCACGGCGTCCACGGAGCACGCGGTACTCAGGGCGCGGCCGGCGTCCATGGTGCGCACACCGCGCATGGTGCCCGCCCCGGCGTGCCCAATCCGCGTGCCAAGGTGCTCGCGCGCCGTCGCCGCACCACGACACTGCTCTTCCTCGGCTTCACCGTCGGCGCCGTCGCGGCGGCCGTCGGCGGCGTCGCGCTGCTCTGGGCGCCCGCCATCCCGGCCGTTCTGCTGACGGTCTACATCGGCCAGATGCGTCGCCAGGAGCGGCGTCGCTTCGAGGTGCGCATCGACCAGCGGTACGCCGCCGAGGCCGCCCGACGCCTGCGCGCCCGCCCCGAACCGGCCGCCGAGGAGCACCAGCACCAGCACCAGGCGGCGCCCGCCGAACGCCCCGCGCCCTCGCCGCGTACGGCTGACCGGCGCGCCCTCGTCGAGCAGACCGACCACGCCGAGTGGGTCGACCAGCAGCGCGCGCAGCAGAACAACGACGACGGCTGGGAGCCCGTACCGGTCCCGCTGCCCACCTATGTGACGGCTCCGGTCGCCCCCCGTACACCGGGCGGCGTCGACCCCGGCGCGCCCGACACGTGGAGCGCCGCCAGGTCCGGCACCGCCGCCGCGGAATCCGCCCCGGCGGCTGCCGTGCAGGAGTCCGCCCCGGCCGCCCCCCAGCCGCGCCGCCCGCGCCCGCGCACCCCCCGCACCCCGCTCTTCGACCAGTACGCCGACCCCTCCGACCGCCCCCGCGCCGCCAACGAGTAGTGCCGCCAGGCTTCCCGGCCATCCGGACCAGCGTGAATCGCGTTCACGACCACCCGTCTCGGGATGCTAGAGTTTTCCTCGTTGCAAGGGCCTGTGGCGCAGTCCGGTAGCGCACCTCGTTCGCATCGAGGGGGTCAGGGGTTCGAATCCCCTCAGGTCCACAACCAACTGTTTACGAGTTGTCTGGTGAGCGGTTGACGAGATCCCGTCCGATCTGATTGATCGGGCGGGATCTCGTCGTTTCTGGTGTCTGTTCGATGTGCTGTCCGAACGCGGCAGGCGTCGTGACATCTGTCCGGTGGTCGACAGCCTGTGGGGCCGGGGTGGGTCGGGTGCGGAGGGTGTTCCGGGGCCTTAGCCGGGCGTGCGTGATCGCGTGTGGTGCTGAGCTCTCAGGTGACGGTGCGGATCTGCGGTCGTGCGGGCGGAGGAACCCTGGTCGCGGCGGGAGGCGAGAGTGCTGGACTGCTGGGTGCGCCGGCTTCGCAGAGGGTGGTGAGGGCTCGCTCGGTGCCGGTGGTCTGCTGCCAGGTGAACAGGATGTGCAGGTTGATGCTGCAGATCATCAGCGCGAGCAGGATGGTCTGCGCGACTCGCCCGTGGGCGAGCCGTTCGGCGAGGTCGGAGATGTCGATGCCGTGGCTCTTGGCTCTGCCTTTGAGACCTTCGATGTTCGCCCGCTCGGGCCGGTAGACGTCCTGCCAGGTGGGGTGGAGGTAATGGCGGTCCTGGCGGAATTTGTCGAGTTTGCCGAGGCCACCTGGCCGGACGGTGATCGTCGGCTTCTGGCAGATCCGCGGCAGCTCGTTCATGGGCAAGGGCCGCAGCCGTTCGCCTTGCGGGATCGGGACGGTGGACTTGGCCGCGGTGTGTGCGGCGGTGGCTCGCTTTTTGGTGAGGTCGACGACGGCTGGCTGCGGCGCGGGGACGCGGTGGGAGTGGTTGAAGCGGGGGCAGGTTACGGCAGGTGAGGGACCCGTCGACGAGGAGGGCGCCCTTCTAGGTGCCCTGGACGCCGCGGTACTGCTGTTTGTAGTCGAGGACCAACTGGTAGCCCATGGTGCGGACCGGCTGTGCGAAGTTCTCGGTGGTCTGGTCGGTGTAGGCGCGGTCGGCTGCCAGCAGTCCCGTCGGGAAACCGAACGGGGCGAGCTGGGCCAGGGAGTGAACGGCGTTCGGGCCGATGCGCTTGCCCGGGGTGTCCAGGACGAGACCGAGGGCGAGTTGCGGATGCCGGCTGACACGTTCACCGGCCTGCGGATGACCTGCGGGGTGCCGTCGGCTGGCGGCGACCAGGAGGCTGGCGGAGTGCCCGAAGATTCCTTCCTCGGAGCCTCCGCAGTAGTGCCAGCCCCCGGTGAGCTCGACGGAGGCCAGGCCC
This sequence comes from Streptomyces sp. NPDC093221, assembly GCF_044753885.1. NCBI lineage: Bacteria > Bacillati > Actinomycetota > Actinomycetes > Kitasatosporales > Streptomycetaceae > Streptomyces > Streptomyces sp. NPDC093221. Next base: position 1,168,465 of record NZ_JBIVOA010000001.1, read on the forward strand.
CGTCGTTCGCGGGGAGGCTGGTGCCAGGCGGGAATCGGTGTGGTGTCGGCGCCGATGTCGCCCCGCCAGCCCTTGAGCAGGCCCCGGCGGTGAGCGAGGCGGACGGTGATCAGGATCAGACGATCGCTGATCTCCTGCAGCAGTTCCAGGCGTCGTTTGTGCTCGGCGTCCGTATCCTCCCAGGCGTCGGCCACGATCCCGGCCTCTTCGGCGGGAAGCCGGCGGCGCCGGTCGCAGCGCTGCGCGTCCAGGGCGGTGGTCAGGCGGTCGAAGGACCGGTAGACGCGGCGGGAGAACGCGATCCTGGCGTGGCCGTCAGCCCTGCTGTTGTCCGGGATGCCGAGCCAGGAGCGGGTAGGGGCTCGCAGCTCATCGAGCAGAACCCGGCAGACGTCCGCGAGGCTCGCGCTGCGGTGGTGATGCAGCGCCAGCAGCAATCCCACCAGCACGGTCCGCACTGGCAGCCCCTTCGGTCCCGGGCGGCCCGCCAACTCGGCGTCAATCAGCTCCAGCACCCCGGACTGGTGCAGGACGGCATCGAGCTGGCCGACCTTGGAATCGGGGATTTCGAAGGGGGCGTCGGTCACCCGCCGGGGTCGGCAGTGCTTGATCTTCTCCGGGTTCCGCCAGGCCCGGGGCTTGGTCACCGCTGCTCCGGGCCCCGCAACAGCCGGGCTGCGGTCGCCTCGTCCACGGGCGGCACCAGATGCTGCCAGCGGGCCAGGGAGGCGGCGGAAGCCAGTCCGGCCGCTTGGGCGATCAGGTGGTGATCAATATGCGCGCGCATGAACTCGACGATCCACGTCGCTCGCAGCCGGCCCACGGACACTGCGGGCGTGTTCCCCGGCGGCCGGTGCATCAGAGACCAGGAGCCGATCAGGTTCTTGGAGTATTCGACGGTCCGCCCGGGCCGGAACACGTACCCGCTGCCCGCCCGTTCCGCCAGTTCGCCCAGCAGGGCATCCCAGCCGGCTCGGGCGACGAGCGGGACCACACGCTTGACGCCCTTGTGCAGCAGCGGCCCGCCTTGGCGAGGACGCCGCAGATCGACGCCGCGACTAGCCGCCACCTCCCTGGGCGTGAGCCCCAGCGCCGCGCCCAGGCCCAGAAGTGCCAGGGCATCGGTCCGCTGCTGGCCCGGCAGGTGATCGGCCCAGTGCCGCAGACCCGCCAACTCGGCTGCCGTGTAGGGCTGGTGCGGAGACGCTTCCGCGTGCATCCGCGACGGGGCTGCCTCTCCGCGCTCGCTGAAGGCCAGAGCATCCCGCACCCGCAGGAGCCACGTCCGGTAGGTCCGCACCGACGACGTTTCGATGTCTCCTGCCCGCGACAGGACGAACGCGTCGATCACCTCATTGCGCAACCACGTATCCGGATCGCGTTCCAGCCCCGCCGACTCGGCCCACAACGCCAGGCGCCCGAGGACGTGCAGCAGCCTCTCCACCTCGTAGGGAACCGAGCTCACCGTGGCAGCGGCCACCGAGCTGACGAGTGGCGCGACCTCGTCCCAGAGCGGTGGAGCCTGCCGGGGGCGGTAGCGGGCGATCTTCGCAGACGTATCGGGATCAACGACCACGGCCATACATACCGGCTGGACAAGCAGCCATTCCAAGCGTGATCGACTTCGACGGACAGGATGGTGCGCGCATGGTCGGCGGACGCGCCCGCGCACGCTCCCCCCGGCAGATGACCCGCGATCCGGAAGCCTGGCCCGAACAGACCAGCCCCGACCCCGCGGCCGAGGCGGTTCGACAGATCGCTGACGCCCTCACCCGGGCGCTGGCCGATCAGGGACTGAGCCTGCGGGCGGCGGCGGCCGGTTCCGGAGTCAACCGGCAGGCCATCGCGGATCTGCTCGCCGGGCCGGTCCTGGCCCGACGTGGCCACTGTCGCCCGACTGGGCGCGTTCACCGGAGGGCGGCTGTGGCCGCGAAATTCCACGACCGATCGAACTGGGACGCATTGAGCCTCGATTCGCGCCCGGAACCGCACAACGGCGACCGGGCATGACGACTTCGCGGCTCCACGCTTTGAGGGGGGAAGGCATCTACTACGCTCGAAAACGCGGGAGCCACCGTTCACTTGGGCGCTCACGCACATTCGGCACCGCCGAGCTGAACCCTCGGCGGTGCCACCCTCCCCGGCCGCACCGGCGGCCGTCGCGTCACCTCATGCCCACTCCTTCCTGACGGTGTCCGCCAGCCGTGGGCGCGATCGCGAAATACGCCGTCGGGCCTTCAACCACCCGGCCCTCTTTCGCCATCCGCTTCAGCCGGGAACGGGTCGTCTCCACCCGCCGCGTGCTCGTGACGTCCTCGCCGATCGCCGCGCAGATGTCCTGCACCTTCATCGCCCGCCCAGCCCCAGCCAGAAGCACCAGCATCTGCTCGCGTGCCACCTCCCAGTCCAACTGGGTCCCGGACGCAGCAGAAGCACCTGAGCTATCGCCATCAGCCGAAGCTGAGACCTCGGCCGAACCGCGGGGCGAACTGCTGGCGGGCGGCGCCTGCCCGGCCTGTTCCGACGCTGCCTGAGGACCCTCGGTGGAAGCACCGCCGCCCAGAAGCGATTCCGCCGTCTCCCGGGTGATGGTCAACCGCGCCAGCCGTTCCTCGGCGACGGTGATCTTCTCCCGCAACGCGGACAACTCGCCGCGCACGATGGCTTCTTCCTCATCCAGACGCTGAAACAGCGATGTCATCTCGTCCCGCCAATCGCCCGCAGTCGACAGCCGGCTTCCACGGCCTCCGAAGCTCCAGGCAACCGTAGAAGGGAGCGCACCAAGATCGCAGAAGGTGACCGCTCATGCCCCCAAACAACCACACACGCCTGCCTTCCGCCCGCACCGCGTCGCCCCACGACAACTCCCGTCCGCGCCGTAAGCTCATCTCGTGCCGGCAGAGGACAGCCCCCAGAACAGCGTCAAGCACTGGCAGGAGTGCACCAGCGTCTACGACTTCCTGGAGCAGGTCCGTCTGCGACCTGGCATGTGGCTTCCCGGCGGCTCACTCCAGCACCTGCACTCCATCCTCATCGGCTACCGAGTCGCCCTGGGCGTGCACGACATCAACGAACCCTTCGATTTCTGGCCCGACGGGGACTTCACCTACTGGCTTCGTGAGCAGCAGGGCATCTCCGGTTCCCTCAGCTGGGCAGCAGGCATCGAGCGTGCGACACCAGCGGACTCCACACCGGTCGAGGAGTTCTTCCGGCTGCTGGCCCAGTTTCGCCAAGTCGGACGCCGAAGGTGGGAGGACGAGGCCGGTGCCTGATCTCCAGTTCAGCTGGGAACTCAGCGGGTCCGGCTGGGCAACCTGCCGCATCGCAGACGGGTCGTCGGAGCGCAAGGACATCGTCAGCTACCTCACCGATGCCCTTGCCGACCTGCTTCACAGCGTTGCCGGCCTCTACAGCCCGAACTCCGTCCACCGGTTCTCCTTCGACCTCGAACCGGCCGAAGTCAGGTGGGTCCTCCGACGTCTGGGGCCGGACGTGGACATAACGATCTACCGCTTCCCAGACATGTCCGCGAGCTTCGACGCGAACGACGATGCCGGCACGCTCGTATGGACCTCGACGCAAAGCCGTAGCGCCCTGAGTCACGCTGTCATCGAGGCCGCGCAGTCAGTGTTGCGGCTTCACGGTGAAGAGGGCTACCGAGCAAAGTGGGTGCAACACCCCTTCCCAGCCGCAGCACTGCAAGACCTGCGTCGGCTGCACATCCGAGAGGACGCATGCGGCAACCTGCACGACATTTCCGCCCCATAGGCGGCCCACGCTTCTCCCGGGAAGCGATCACCACTCGGGAAGCGATCTCCAAAGGCGTTGGACGTGCTGGTCAGACCCACGTCTGGCAGCCGTTCCCGACCCCGGCGTACTTCACGCTGGTCCGGTCCGTGCGGCCGCTGTCAGTGGCCTCTGTCAGGATTCCTCGATCAGCACCGTGATCGGGAGACACTTATGGGCACTTGGGACGTCGGCCCCTTCGACAACGACACCGCAGCGGACTTCTGTGGCGACCTTGACGAGGTTGCCGCAGGCGAACGCGAGGGCCTCGTCCGCGGAGCTCTCACCCGTGTGATCGACACCGTGGACTACCACGAAGCGCCAGAATCAGAGGAAGCCGTGGCCGCGGCCGCCCTCGTCGCGGCGCAGTGTCCCGGGGGTGAGCCTGCTGATCCCGTTTATGGGCCGGAAGAGCTCCTTCCTGATCTCACCGGCCTGCGCGATCTGGCACGTCAGGCCCTCGGCCGTGTCATGACCGAGCCGTCCGATCTGATGGAGCTGTGGGCCGAGCCGAGTGGCGCCTCCTGGCGCGCGAACGTCCGCCAGTTGCAGAACGTGCTCCTGCCACAGCCTCCTGGAGAGCAGTTCAGCCTGATCTGACCGACCGCGACCGCTACTTGAGTCCTGCCTGAAAGGCCACCATGAGCTGGGATGTGCTCCTCCTCCGCTTGCCCGACGAGGTCACCTCGATGCACGAGCTTCCCGACGACTACTCGTCGGAACCGCTCGGCCGGCGATGCGACGTGCTCGCGGCTGTCACCCGGGCCGTTCCCGAAGTTGATCTCTCGGACCCCACGTGGGGCGACCTGTCCGGCCCCACTTGGTCCATCGAACTCAGCATCGGCTCAGAAGAGCCGGTGGACTCGATCATGCTTCACATTCGGGGCTCCGGCGACGACGTGCTGGCACCCGTCTTCCGCCTTGCAGAGGCTCTGCGGTGCAAGGTGCTCGATCTCGCCGAAGGGGACCTGATCAATCCGGGACAGACGTCGGGCTGGCACACCTTCCAACAGTTCCGTGACGGTGTGCTCGGATCCGCTCAGTGATGCCGCCCGGCCGGATGATCACGTCCAGTGAAGGCGATGGGGATTCCCAACCCCTATGGCTCAGCGACGAGCCGGCCGCAGCCGGGCTGTGGGCTCGGATGCACGCCGAACACAGAGACTCCGGCCAGTGGCCCCTGCTGCTGGACGCGCTCGACCCCGAGGATGCCGAATTCCGCCCCTGGGGATCGGGCGAGGTGTTTCCAGAGCAGATGTCCGCTGCCACGGGCCACGACCCAACCGCCCTTCTCGCGAAGTGGTGGGCGACGTATACCGCCGTCGATGAAGACGACGACATGCTGTCGGCCGATCGGCGCCTCGCCGTCACCGCCCCCTTCGAGCAAGGCTGGCCTGGACGTGCACCCAGCCGAGAAGCCGTGTTGAGCGCTGACCAACTGGCCGCCGAGTACGCCGAGGTGTTCCTTTCCGACCACCCCAAGTCGCGTCTCGGGCTGGTCACCGCCGCATCCGGCGCAGAAGCCCTCACAACGGCAGGATGGTCCGGTCCCGCCAACTACGACAACGACACGGCGAAGTTCTCCGCGATCGTCGGCGACTGGGAGAACCGGTTCGGCGCCCGTGTCGTCGCTGTCGGCTTCTCCACCCTGCATCTCAGCGTCGCAGCCCCACCCACAACTGAGGAGGACGCCCTCCTGGTCGCTGCGGAGCACTTCGCCTTCTGCCCTGACAACATCTGGCAGGGCAGACGCCCGTACACACTGGGCGCGTACGCTGAGCGGCTCACCGGTGTCCACAACTGGGACTTCTGGTGGGACTGAGGCCCCTCGCTGACACCTCGCGCGGGAAACGATCAACCTTGCCGCGGGAAGCGATCTTCACGGGCGCCACGTGTGCCTGATCAGAGGTATTCGTCAACACCCCACAACAGGGCCGTTCCTGGGCGATTTCGGGAACGTTTGACGGAATCCCGCCGGTCTTCATGATCGGACGGGATTTCTGTCGTTTTACGGGGTCCGTTCGAGATGGTTCAGGGCGGCGGAGTTTTTCAGGGCGGCTTGCGGTCCCGGCCCGGCACCGGCGACACGGGACGGGGGCGGCGGGGGCGGATAGAGTGCGGGTGGGCCGTGACTGGCGCTGAGGTGGAGTACCACCGGGGAGCGGCCTGACGCATACGTCGGTGCCGTGCGCCTGGGCGAGTGGACTGAACACGCCTGGAGGCAACGGTGGCATCGACACATACCGCGCGGCTCATGGACGGGGCCGGTCTTGCCCGGCGCATCATGGGGGAGACCGCCGCCAAGGCGTCGATCCTTGCGCGGCGCACAGGATTCGCGCCGTGCCTGGCGACGGTGCTGGTGGGTGAGGATCCCGCGTCGGTGACGTATGTGCGGATGAAGCAGTCGCGCAGCGCGAAGGCCGGAATCCTGTCGCGCCATGTGGCGCTTCCCGCGCGGACCAGTACGGCGGAACTCGTGGAGACGCTCGGCGCGCTGTCGGCCGACCCCGAGGTGCACGGCATCTTGTTGCAGCATCCGGTGGGCCCGCACATCGACGAGCGGGCGGCGTTCGAGGCCATCGCGCCGGAGAAGGACGTCGACGGCGTCACGGTCAGCTCGTTCGGCGCGATGAGCTTCGGTCTGCCGGGGTTCGTGTCGTGCACGCCGGGCGGCATCATGCGGCTGCTGGAGGAGTACGAGGTCGGGCTCGCGGGGAAGCGCGCGGTCGTGGTGGGCCGCAGCGCGATCCTGGGCAAGCCGGTCGGGATGCTGCTGCTCGCGAAGGACGCGACGGTGACGTACTGCCACTCGCGTACCGAGGACCTGGCCGCGGTGGTCGCGGAGGCGGACGTCGTGGTGGCGGCGGTGGGGCGGCCCCGGCTGATCCGGGGTCAGGACATCAAGCCGGGCGCGGTGGTGATCGACGCCGGGTACAACGCGGGCAATGTCGGCGACGTGGACTTCGAGACGGCCCGCGGTCGTGCGCGGCTGATCACGCCGGTGCCGGGCGGGGTCGGGCCGATGACGATCGCCGTGCTGCTGGCGCAGACGGTGGACGCCGCCGCACGCCAGCTCGGGGTGTGAGGGCCCGGGCCCGGGACGGGCCGCCGCTGCCGCGGCGTTGAGCGCGGCCGACCTGCGCCGATGTCCGCTTGAGGGGCAATTGTCAGTGGTGGGTGGCAGGCTGTGACGGTGACCAGGACTCAGTACTACACAGCGACCACGCTCGACGGATTCCTCGCCGATGAGGCGAATTCGCTCGACTGGCTCTTCGAGGTGGACACCGAACCCGGAGAGCCGTTCGAGCGCTTCATAGCGGGCGTCGGGGTGCTGGCGATGGGTGCGACGACGTACCGCTGGGTGCTGGAGCACGAGAAGGTGGTGGACCGGCCGGAGGAGTGGCGGCGCTGGTACCGGGACCGGCCGTGCTGGGTCTTCACGCACCGGGACGATCTGCCCGCCGTGCCGGGGGCCGACATCCGCTTCGTCCAGGGCGACGTACGGCCGGTGCACGCGGAGATGGTGGCCGCGGCGCGGGAGGGGAGCGGTGGCAGCCGCGGCTACGGGGAGAACGTGTGGCTGCTCGGCGGCGGCGAGTTGGTCGGGAACTTCGCCGACGCCGGGTTGCTGGACGACATCATCCTCGGCGTCGCGCCGGTGACGCTGGGAGCGGGGGCGCCGCTGCTGCCCCGACGGTTGGACGGGGGGCGGCTGCGGTTGACGGACGTGGAGCGGGTCGGCCAATTCGCCTATCTCACGTATGAGGTGGGGCAGCCGGTGACGCCGTCCGCCGGTGGGGGCGGGGGTCAGCCGAGCGCGTAGGCGATCAGGGTGAGGGTGACCATCGAGAGCAGGGTGGTGAGCAGGACGGTGTCGCGGGGGAGGTCGGTGGGGAGCCGGTATTCGGAGGCGAAGATGAAGGCGTTCTGCGCGGTGGGAAGTCCGGCGCACAGGACGACGGCGAAGAGGGCGTTGCCGGAGAGGGCGAAGGCGTAGCGGGCCAGCAGATAGGCCAGGAGGGGGCGGACGACGGTCTTGAGGCCGGCCAGCAGACGGCGTTCGGTGCGCGCGGCCGGGGTGGGGCGGGAACGGGCGTGCAGCGACATGCCGAGGGCGAAGAGCGCGGAGGGAACGCCCGCGCCGCCGAGCAGTTGGACGGGGGAGACCACTTCGGCGGGCAGGGTCAGTCCGGTGGCGGCCGCCGCCAGGGCCGTGGCGGAGGCGGCGATCACCGGGTTGCGGAAGGGGAGTCGGAGCATGCGCCGCCACAGCGCGCCGACGCCGCGGTGGGTGTCGAGGTCGATCAGGACGAGGATCAGCGGGGTGACGAAGAGCATCTGGAAGAGCGCGGCGGACACGATGAAGGACGTGTCGTGCAGGACGTGGACGGCGACCGGGATGCCGAGGTTGGCGGAGTTGACGTAGGACGCGCACATCGTGCCGATCGCCTGGTCGGCCTGGCGGTGCCGGAACAGCTTGCGGCTGACGGTCAGTGCGCATGGCGGACCCGGGGGCGGCTGTATCGGGCGGGTCGAGGGGGGAGCGGGGACGGCGACTTATGTGTGTGGCCTGGGTCACATCTCGGGGTGGGGGAAATAATCCGACCGCCGAAAGAGCTTGATGTTTCAAGATCTTATGAGGGGGTCAGCATGGCGTCGAAGGTGTCGACCAGTGCGTCGGGCACGGCGGTCAACGCGGCGCGGGGCGGGGACAATCCGCTGCCGGCCGCCGGGATACGGACGAAAGTGCGGGTGCCGCTGCGGTTCTCGGACGGGTGGGGGACGACGGCGGACGTGTTCACGTTCACCGGTCTGGTGGACGGCAAGGAGCACTTGGCGCTGGGACTCGGGGACTACGAGGGCGCCGAGCCGCCGTTGGTCAGACCGCATTCGGAGTGCCTGACGGGGGACGTGTTCGGGTCGCAGCGGTGCGACTGCGGGCCGCAGTTGCGCGAGGCGGTCGAGCGGATCGCGGAGACCGGCGGGTATCTGCTGTATCTGCGGCAGGAGGGCCGGGGGATCGGTCTGTACGCGAAGCTCGACGCGTACGCGCTCCAGGACGACGGCCTCGACACGTACGAGGCGAATCGCGCGCTCGGGCGCGGCGAGGACGAGCGGGACTACACCGCGGCGGCCCAGATGCTGGCGGCGCTCGGGGTCGACGGCATACGGCTGCTGAGCAACAACCCGGACAAGGCGCGGCAGCTCACCGCGCTCGGGACGGCCGTGGTCGAGCGGATTCCGACCGCCGTCCACGTGTCGGCGGCGAATGTCAGCTACCTGCGGGCGAAGGTCGAGCACACCGGTCACACGCTGGCGCTTCCCGCCTGAGCCGGGACGCGAGGTCGACCGCGGCGCCGCGCCTGGGCGGTGCGGATCCGTGCGCGCGAGGGCGCGGGCACGGTTGAGCGTCGTGAACGTGATTCGACCCACGATCGAAACGGTGGCGTTTCGATCGCGGGCCGTCTATGGTTATGTGTACGACATCGTTTCGACTCGGAGGGCAGGGCGACATGACGGCTGAGGTTTCCGCCACGCGTCGTACGCGCCTGACCCCCGAGCGCGAGCACGAGCTCTACGCGGCGGTGGTCGAGCTGCTGCGTGAGGTCGGCTACGAGGCGCTGACGATGGACGCGGTCGCGTCCCGTACGCGTTCCAGCAAGGCGACCCTCTACCGCCAGTGGAAGGGCAAGCCGGAACTCGTGGCCACCGCGCTGCGGCACTCCAAGTCGGTGTCCACGGCGGACATCGACACGGGCTCGCTCAGCGGTGACCTGCACGAACTCATCCGCTGTCACGACCAGGACGAGACCAAGCGGGACCAGGAACTCATGCGCGGGCTCGCCCACGCGGCCTTCAGGAACGAGGACCTGTTCCGCGCCCTGCGGGAGCTGCTCATCGAGCCGGAGCTGGTCAGCTTCCGGGCTCTTGTGCAGCGCGCCGTGGACCGCGGTGAGCTGGCCGCCGACAATCCGGCACGCGACTTCGTCCCGCACCTGCTGTTCGGGGCCGCATTGGCGCGGCCCATCATCGAAGGTCTCGACCCCGACCCCGACTTCTCACACAGATACATCGACGCGGTGGTCGTCCCCGCCCTGCGTCTGTCGTGACGAAGCGCAGTGACCACTGATGTGATCTGACCTTTCCCCGCGCCACTCAGCACGACTCGGCGCCCCGGCACGACTCAGCACGACATTCCCCGCACCACCGCTCCACCTGACACGCCGCTCTCGTCGTCGGGCTGGTTCCTCACGCCCACATTTCCATCCTCCTGACGGGAGCCCACGCCCCCATGGCCACATTCCTCTACAAGCTGGGCCGGCTCGCTTTCCGGCGACGGCGGTTCGTCGTACTGATATGGGTGGCGCTGCTGGCGCTCGCCGGTGTCGGCGCGGCGACCGCGCCGTCCGCGCCGAGCGACAACTTCACGGTGCCCGGCACCGAGGCGCAGCAGGCGTTCGACCTGCTGCATGAGCGTTTCCCCGGCACGAACGCCGACGGCGCGAGCGCGCGCATGGTCTTCCAGGCACCCGACGGTCAGAAGATCACCGCGGGACCGAACAAGGCGGCGGTCGAGAAGGTCGTCGACGAGCTGAAGAGCACACCGCAGAAGGCGACGGTCGCCGATCCGTTCGCCGCCGGCGGTGACGCGATCAGCAAGGACGGCACCACCGCTTACGCGTCGGTCAGTTACACGGCCAAGTCCTCCGACATCACCGACGCCACGCACACGGCGCTGGAGGACGCGGCGCAGCACGGCAGGGACGCCGGGCTGACGGTGGAGACCGGCGGTACGGCGCTCCAGGCGTCGGTGGAGACCGGGAACAGCGAGATCATCGGTGTCGGCATCGCGGCGGTCGTGCTGCTGATCACGTTCAGTTCGCTGGTCGCGGCGGGGCTCCCGCTGCTGACCGCGATCATGGGTGTGGGTATCGGTATCGCGTCGATCACCGCGCTGGCCAGCACGCTCGGTCTGTCCAGCACGTCGTCCACGCTCGCGTCGATGATCGGACTGGCGGTCGGTATCGACTACGCGCTGTTCATCGTCTCGCGGCACCGGCATGAGCTGATGGAGGGCCGAGAGGGTGAGGACGCGGCCGGCCGGGCGGTCGGCACGGCGGGCTCCGCGGTGGTCTTCGCCGGTCTGACCGTGCTGATCGCGCTGGCGGGCCTGGCCGTGGTCAACATCCCGATGCTGACCAAGATGGGGCTGGCCGCGGCGGCCACCGTCGCCATCGCCGTACTGATCGCGCTCACCCTGATCCCCGCGCTGCTCGGCTTCGCGGGACCGAAGGCGCTCAGCCGCAAGGTCCGCAAGGGGCGCGCGGTCGACACCGGCAAGCCGAACATGGGCACCCGCTGGGCGCGCATGGTGGTACGCCGCCGGGTGCCGATCCTGGTCGCGGGCGTCGTGGCGCTGGGCCTGGCCGCGATCCCGATGACGAGCATGCAACTGGGCCTGCCCGACGACGGTTCGCAGCCGGTCAGCACGACCCAGCGCAAGGCGTACGACCTGCTGTCCGACGGTTACGGGCCGGGCTTCAACGGGCCGCTGATGGTGGTGGTCGACGCCGCGGCGAGCGACGACCCGAAGGCGGCGGTCGACCGGATCAAGACGACCATCACCGGCTTCCCCGATGTGAAGACGGTCAACGCGCCCGCCTTCAACACCAAGGGCGACACGGCCACCCTTTCGGTGGTGCCGGACTCCAAGCCGAGCAGCGCGCAGACCGAGGACCTGGTGCACGCGATCCGCGGGCATCAGGGTGAGTTCACCGGTACGACCGGCGCGCACGTCCTGGTCACCGGCACCACGGCGATGAACATCGACGTGTCGCAGAAGCTGAACGACGCGCTGGTGCCCTACCTGGCGCTGGTCGTCGGCCTGGCGTTCCTGCTGCTGATGCTCGTGTTCCGGTCGGTGCTGGTGCCGCTCAAGGCGGCGCTCGGCTTCCTGCTGTCGGTGCTCGCGGCACTGGGCGCGGTCGTGGCGGTCTTCCAGTGGGGCTGGCTGTCCGGCCTGATGGGCGTGGAGCAGACCGGGCCGATCATGAGCATGATGCCGATCTTCATGATCGGTGTGGTGTTCGGTCTCGCGATGGACTACGAGGTCTTCCTCGTCACCCGGATGCGGGAGGCGTACGTCCACGGGGAGTCGCCGAGCCAGGCCGTCGTCACCGGCTTCAACCACGGTGCGCGGGTGGTGTCCGCCGCGGCGGTCATCATGATCAGCGTCTTCGCGGGCTTCATCGGCTCCTCCGAGTCGATGATCAAGATGATGGGCTTCGGCCTCGCGATCGCGGTCGCCTTCGACGCGTTCATCGTTCGTATGACCATCGTCCCCGCCGTGCTGGCGCTGCTCGGGCGCTCCGCCTGGTGGCTGCCGCGCTGGCTCGACCGCGCGCTGCCCAATGTGGACGTCGAGGGTGAGCAGCTCCGCAAGAGCCTCGGTGACACGGTGACTACCGGCGGCGGCGCCTCGGGGACCGGTGCTTCGGAGGAGGAGCACGAACCCGTACGCGTCTGATCATGTGACGCCGTCGGTTGTGGCTTCGTCCAGTCGGACGCGGCACCAGGTGACGCCGTCCGTTGTGTGATCCTCCACCCGTCCGGTTGCCTTCGGGCACCGGGCGGGTGTTTGACGTTCACCTCGGAGTCGGTGGAATGTCGCGTTCCTGTCTGTCGGGGATGCCTAATATCTGGCGACATTCACAGAACATGCGTACCGGGGGAACCGATGGCACCTCAAGAAGTCCCTCCGGGAGCGGTCGGCCGCGTGAGGTCCTGGTTCCTCGCCGCGCGCACACGGGCGGCGCTGCTCGCCGCGGGCGTCGCGGCCGTCGCCTTCTGTATCGGGGACGCGGTCGCGGGCAGCTACCCGTTCGGCTCGCGCACGCGCAGCGTCAATGACCTGGGGAATCAGTTCGTCCCGTACCACGCGCACCTGTGGGACCTGCTGCACGGCAGGGCCGACGGCGGGCTCCTGCTCAACTGGCAGTCCGGCTACGGCAGCAGCTTCCTGCCGGACCTCGGCACGTATGTCTCCAGCCCCTTCGCGCTGCTGGTCGCCTTCTTCCCGCGCGACCGGATCGACCTCGCCGTCTACGCCGTGACCGTGCTGAAGATCGGCGCCGCCGCCGCGGCGATGGCCGTACTGCTGCTGGCGCTGCGCCCCGGCCGGTGGTGGGCGGCGGGCGCGCTCGGCGCGTCGTACGCGCTGTGCGGCTGGACGGTGATGCTCGCGTCGTACAACCCGATGTGGCTGGACGGCCTGATCGCGTTCCCGCTGCTGTGCCTGGTGGGGGAGTGGGCGCGGACCGCGCGGCGGCCGTATCTGAGCGTCCTCGTGGTCGCCCTGTGCTGGATCGCGAATTTCTACACCGCGTATATGGCGACGATCGGTGCCGGGCTCGTCCTCATCGCCCGGCTGCTGACCGAGCCCGACCGCGGCGACACGACCGCGCCGGACCGGACCGCACAGGACGGGACCGCACAGGACGGGACCGCACAGGACGGGACCGCACCGGGCGTCGGCGGCCCCGGCGGTACGCGTGCGCCGCGCGAGTGGCTGCGCGCGCTCGGCAGGGCGGCGCGCAGCATGGTGCTCGGCATCGGTCTGTCCGCGCCGCTGGTGCTGACCATCTTCAAGGGGACGAAGCTCGCCTACCCCGGCCTGGTGCAGGAGTTCGAGCCCAAGCCGTGGTCGGACCTGCTCGGCCGGATGCTCCCCGGCACGTACGGCTTCACGACGCCGTCCACGTACATCGACACCGCGGCGCTGCTGCTGGCCTTCGCGCTGCCCTTCCACCCGGCGGTGCCGCGCCGCACGCGCACGGTGTGGACGGTGCTGGTGCTGGTGGTCACCGCGTCGTTCCAGTGGAAGCCGACGCATCTGCTGTGGCACGCCTTCACCACGCCCAACGGCAGCGCGTACCGCGAGACGTTCGTGCTCAGCGGGATGATGGTGATCGCCGGGTGGTTCGCCTTCGCGCACGGTCTGCCCGGCCGGCGTCAACTCGCGTGGGCCACGGGCGTGATGGCGGCGCTGGTGGCCGTCACGCGCTTCGGTGCGGAGAAGGGCGTCACCGGGCAGGGCACGTATCCGCTGCTCGCGCTCGGCCTGGTGGCCACGATCGGCGCCCTGTTGCTGCTGCGCTGGGCGGCGGACCGGTCGCAAGGCGGTGCCGCGCCCACCGGGGCTACCGCGGCCACCGGGGCTTCCGCGCCCGCCAAGGCTTCCGCGACCGCCACGCTGCCCGTGGTGCTGGCCGCCACGCTGCTGATCGGCGCCCAGATCGGGCAGTCGGCGTTCACCAACGCCTGGGACGTCAGGAAGCGGCTGGCGACCATGGACGACTACGGGCAGTGGGGCCAGCGCGAGACGTACCAGTACGACGCCGTCGCGAAGGCCGACGGCTGGCCGGACTACCGCACCGATCCCGGACGCGAACAGACCGTCGGGAACGACCCGTTGATGGTCGACGGCCAGGGCGCGCAGTACTACAGCAGCCTCACCGCCGATGTGTGGACGAAGACCCTGATGGCGCTCGGCGGCGGCTGGACCTCCCGCGGCCGGTCGTTGCAGAGCCTCGACAACCCCGTCACCGACGTCATCTTCTCGGTCGGCGCGCGCGTCCACTCGCGCCGCGATCCGCACCAGGTGCATGTGAACCCGCCGCCGAACGTGCCGCCGACCGTCACCCGGCAGGAGGTGCCGCCGCTGGTGACGATGCGCGACGCCGCACCGGCAGGGCGCTACGGCCTCTCGCCGTACCGGAACCAGGAGTTGCTGCTCGGCTCCGCCGTCTACACCCCGACCAGCGCCGAACTGCGCGACAGCAAGGGCCGGTTGATGCCGCGCACCCCGAAGGGATACCGGGTCACCGGGTACGTGCGGCATCCGCGGACCAGTACGTACTCGCTGCGGACGTCCTGCCCCGCGGGCAGCGAAGTGTACTTCTGGTCACCGGACTTCAAGGGTCAGGTCACGCTCCCCGGCGCCGCGCCGGTCGACTTCCTCGGCCGGATGCCCACCCACCGCGCCGCCGTCGAGCGCCTGGGCGAAGTGCCGCGCGGCGGCGGGAAGTTCGCCCTGAAGGTACGGGCCCAGGAGCCCGGCACCCTCTCCTCGGACGGCGTCGGCTGCCTCGACCGGGGCAGGCTCGCCGCCGCCGAGCGGAAGCTGGCGGCGGGCGCCGCCACCCGCGTCCAGGTGACCGACGACGGCATCAGCGCCCAACTCCCCTCCGGCGCGCACGGATTCGCGGTCGTCGCGGCCCCGGCCATCACGGGCTGGAGCTGCGCCACCGACAACGGCTCCAGGCACCCCGCGCGCTCCTACCTCGGGCTGATCTCCGTGCCCGTCACCGCGGGCGCCACCTCGGTCTCCTGCTCCTTCACCCCGCCCGGCCTGCACCTCGGCGAGGCGATCGGCGGCGCCTCACTGCTCGGCGTCGCGGCCCTCGCGGCGTTCGGCTGGTGGCGCGGGCGGCGCCGCCCCGAGGAGGACGGTGACAGCGAACCGGTACGGCCGGTGCCCGCGGCACTGGTCGAGAGCTGAGGCGGCTCCCGCGCCTCAGAGCGGCACCGGAGACTTCCGCACCTCAGAGCGGTACCGGAGACTTCCGCACCTCAGAGCGGTACCGGAGACTTCCGCGCCCTCAGAGCAGCACCGGAGACTTCCGCACCTCAGAGCAGCACCGGCTGCTGGACGCCGTTCTCCATCGCCAGCAGCCACCGCTTGCGCGGCAGCCCGCCGCCGTAGCCCGTCAGGTCGCCGCCCGCGCCGACGACGCGATGGCACGGCACGATGACGCCGATCGGATTCCTGCCGTTGGCCAGGCCCACCGCGCGGGAGGCGGTGGGATGGCCGAGGATCGCGGCGAGTTCGCCGTACGAGACGGTCTCGCCGTACGGGATGTCGCGCAGCGCCGACCAGACGCGCTGCTGGAAGGGTGTGCCCGACATCGCCAACGGCAGGTCGAAGCGGGTGAGTTCGCCCGCGAAGTAGGCGTCGAGCTGGGCGCGGGCGGCGGCGAAGACGGGGCTGTCGCCGCGCGGGCCGAAGGTCTCCTGCGCGGGGCGGTGCCGCTGCTCGGTCATGTAGAGGCCGGTGAGGGCGCAGCCGCGGGCGACGAGGGTCAGTTCGCCGCAGGGGCTGTCCACGACGGTGTGGACCGGGTGCTCCGCCGAGGGGGCGGGGCGGGTGGCGGTCATGAGGGTGAAGTCCCTTTCTCATCGGTGGTGTTGGGGGGCAGGACGTTGATCGGGTGGTCACCCGTCGCCCACAAGTACTGCGTGGCGTAGGCCCGCCACGGCGACCAGGCGGCGGAGTGCCGTACCAGCGCCGCCGGAGTCGTCGGCAGGCCGAGGTCGCGGGCGGCGTACCGCACGCCGAGGTCAGTGGCCAAAAAGGCGTCGGGGTCGCCGAGCGCCCGCATCGCGATCGTCTCGACCGTCCACGGCCCGAATCCGGGCAGCGCCGAGAGCTGGGCGCGGGTCCGTACCCAGTCGCTGCCGACGTCGAGGTCCAACTCGCCGCTCTCCAGGGCCCGTACGAGCGCGGCCAGGGTGTTCCTGCGGGTCTGCGGCATCGCGAGGGCGGCGGGGTCGAGTCCGGCGAGCGCGGCGGGAGCGGGGAAGAGGTGGGTGAGGCCGCCGCCGGGGTCGGTGACCGGCTCGCCGTGCGCGAGCACCAGACGGGCGGCGTGCGTACGGGCCGCCGCCGTCGAGATCTGCTGCCCGAGGACGGCGCGGACCGCGAACTCCGGCCCGTCCGTGACTCGCGGCACCCGCCGCCCCGGCGCCTTCGCCACCAGCGGCGCGAGCACCGGGTCCGCGGACAGCAGCGCGTCCACCGCTTGCGGGTCCGCGTCCAAGTCGAGCAACCGGCGGCAGCGGCTGATCGCCTGCGCCAGGTCACGCCAGTCGGTGAGCCACAACTGGCAGGCGATGTGGTCGGGTTGGGGCCGCAGCGCCACGATCCCGGTGCCGTGCGGCAGCCGCAGCGTGCGCCGGTACGCGCCCGCCCGCCACTCCTCGACGCCCGGTACCGCGGTCGCGGCCAGGTGCCCGAAGAGATTGTCCGGGGTGAGCGGCCGGCGGAACGGCAGCCGCAGTGACAAGGTGCCGGTCCCCGCGGCCGGACGCCCCTTGGCGACCCGCGCCCGCAGCTCGCTCGGCGACAGCGCGAAGACCTCGCGCACGGTGTCGTTGAAGGCGCGGATGCTGGCGAAGCCCGCCGCGAAGGCCACTTCGCCCATCGGCATCGCGCTCGTCTCGATCAGCAGCCGCGCGGTCTGCGCGCGCTGGGCACGCGCCAGGGCCAGCGGCCCGGCGCCCAGCTCCGCCAGCAGCTGCCGCTCGACCTGCCGGGCGCTGTAGCCGAGCCGCGCCGCGAGGCCCGGCACCCCGTCGCGGTCCACCACCCCGTCGGCGATCAGCCGCATCGCGCGCGCCACCAGGTCGGCCCGCTCGTTCCACTGCGGCGAGCCGGGGCTCGCGTCCGGGCGGCACCGCTTGCAGGCCCGGAAACCGGCCTGCTGCGCGGCGGCGGCGCTCGGGTGGAAGGTCATGTTCTCGGCCTTCGGCGGCACCACGGGGCAGCTCGGGCGGCAGTAGATGCCGGTGGTCCGCACCGCGGTGTAGAACCATCCGTCGAAGCGGGCGTCCTTCGACCGGACGGCGCGTACGCAGGTGTCGAAGTCCGGGACGGCCGCGGCCGACCCGGAGTCCCGGACCGGTCCCCCGGCGGCGTTCCCGCTCGCGGCCCTGCCCGCAGCCGCGACCGCAGCCCCAGCCGTAGCCGTAGCCGTAGCCCTGTCCGTATCCCTGTCCGTATCCGTATCCGTGTCCACGCCACCAGCATCGCCCGTCGTCAGGCTTCCGGTCTGGCGGAAATCCGACATGGACGTCGAGGCGCGTGCGGTGCGGGCGCGGCGGTACGGGCGGTCGGTGCGAGCGGGTTAGGGACGCCCGTACGTACGGGGGCTCAGTCGGAGACGTTGCTCGCCGGTACGTAGAGCAGATCCGCGTACTCCGGGTGCTTGCCGAGCCAGCCCTCGAAGAACGGGCAGATCGCCAGGACCCGCAGGCCCTGCGCGCGGGCGGCGTCCAGGGCGGTACGGGCGAGCGCGGAGCCGACGCCGCGGCCCTCGTAGGCGTCCTTCACCTCGGTGTGGATGAACGCGATCATGTCCGGAGTGCGCAGATACGCGGCCACCCCGGCGATGTCGTCGCCGATACGTGCCTCGTACCGCTTGCTCTCGGGCGCGTCGGTGACCGTGACGTCACCGTGGACGGAGGCGGCGCCGTCGGTCATGAGCGGTAGTTCTCGACGGTGGAGGCCGGGCGGACCTTCGCGTCGCCGGGGTCCTCGCCCGCGTCGGTCAGGGCGCGGCGCTGCCGCAGCAGGTCCCAGCACTGGTCGAGCTCGCGCTCCAGGGCGGCGAGCCGCTCCTGTTCCGTCGCGCCGTCGATGCTGCCTGCGGCGAGCAGGTCGCGCAGCGCCTTCTCGTCCGCGACCATCGCGCTGATCCGGCCCAGAATGGCCTGGTCTGCCGAGGAGTCGTTGGGCTGTTGCACGGGGCACCTCCCGGGTCGGTACGGCCTTGTGGTCCACTCTCGCAGGTCGTGCGGCGGCGCGCTCGCGATGTGCGGGGTGATGTGACGGGTCAGACGCGGCCGGTACGTCGGGCGCGGTGCGTACGTCAGGCGCCGGCGGTGGGTTCGGCCGGGTCCGTACCGATTTTCGTACCGCCGTCCGTACTGCCGCCCACATCGGCTTTCGCGCCGCCGTCCGTACCGCCGTCCGTTCCGCAGCCCGCGTCGCCCTCCGCCCGCTCCGCCTGCTGCCGCAGCCAGGCGTCGATCTCGGCCCGTACCCGCCGCTCCATCGCGAGCCCCATCTCAGCGTCGACGATGTTCTTGGCGAGGGGCCGCAGGCGTTGCAGGGACTCGGCTATGCGGTGGGCCTCGGCGGGCGGGAGGTCGTCCATGGGCCCGATGACGTGGGTGCGGATGACCTGGGTGAAGAGGTCGGCGAGCGCGTCGGTGTGGGCGCGTACGCCGCGTCCGGCGGCGAGGACGGCGGCCAGCGGCACGCCCTCGTGGACGAGGGCGGCGGAGGCGTCGAGCAGGCGGCGGCTGATGTGGATGACGTTCTCGCCGTCGACGCCGATGTAGCCGATGTCGAGGGCCGTCGTCAGATTCTCCGGGGTGACGTCCTCGCCGAAGTAGTCGGCCAGCTCCTCGGGGGTGAGGCGGACCGGGGTCTCCTCCGACCAGGGCGCGGTGAGCGCGCCCTCCAGGCCGAGCAGTTCGGCGACGCCGCCGAGCGTGCGGCCGTTCTCCCACGCGCCGATCAGTTCGGCGATGCCGCCGAGGGTGTGGCCGCGCTCCAGCAGCCCCGCGATGGTCCGCAGCCGGGCGAGGTGGGCCTCGGAGTACCAGGCGATCCGGCCGTCCCGGCGCGGTGGCGGGAGCAGCCGCCGCTCACGGTAGAACCGCAGCGTCCTGACGGGGATACCGGCCGCCTTGGCCAGCTCCTCCACGCGGTACTCGCGCTCGGCCCCTGAGCCGCTGCCGGAGCCGTCGCCCGCGCCGTGGTCCCCCGCGCCGCCGCTTCCGTTGTCGTCCACGCGGCCAGCCTATGTGCTGTTCGGGGCTGTCCGACCCCGCCCCTGGGCAGGTATTCCGTCGTGACATCCGCCGCCGCGCGCCTGGCCGTACGCCCCCGTGTCCGGACCAGTACGCTCCGTCGCGCGCCCCGCCGCCCGGACGCGTACGCCCCCGCCGGACGCCCCGTGTCCTGGCCCGTACGCCCCACCGCGCGCCCGTCGTCCGCCACCGCGCGCCCCGCCGTCCGGGACCCCACGCGCCACCCCGCGCCCCACGTACGGACGACTTCCGCCCCTACCCCTACCGGAGGTAACCCGGCATGGTCTACAGTCCGAACCGTGCCAGTGATTGCTGGCATGATCGACGGGGGCACAATTCGGCGGAAGGCGGTGCCATGGACGAGCTCGAACACGTGCGGGTGGCGGTGATCGGGTCCGGGTTCGGCGGGCTGGGGGCCGCGGTACGGCTGCGGCGCGAGGGCATCACGGACTTCGTGATTCTGGAGCGCGCGGACTCGGTCGGCGGGACCTGGCGCGACAACAGCTATCCGGGCTGCGCCTGCGACGTGCCGTCGCACCTGTACTCGTTCTCCTTCGCGCCCAACCCCGACTGGCCGCGCGCCTTCTCCGGGCAGGAGCACATCCGGGCGTATCTGGAGCGGGTCACCGACACCTTCGGGCTCCGCCCGCACCTGCGGTTCGGCGCCGAGGTGCGGCAGGCCCGCTGGGACGGCGAGGCCAACCGCTGGCACCTGACGACCGCGACGGGCGAGCTGACCGCCGATGTCGTCGTCTCCGCGACCGGGCCGCTGTCCGACCCGAAGATCCCCGACATCCCCGGGATCGAGGACTTCCCCGGGCGCGTCTTCCACTCCTCGCGCTGGGACCACGACTTCGACCTCAAGGGCAAGCGCGTCGCCATGGTCGGCACAGGCGCGTCCGCGATCCAGATCGTGCCGTCCATCCAGCCGGAGGTCGCGCGGCTGACCGTCGTGCAGCGCACCCCGCCGTGGGTGATGCCGCGCGTCGACCGCGGGGTCAGCGCCGCCGAGCGCTGGCTGCACGGCAAGGTCCCGGCCACCGCCAAGGCGCGCCGCGGCCTGCTCTGGCTGATCAGGGAGTTCCAGGTCGGCGCCTTCGTACGGCACCCGAAGCTGCTCAAGGCCGCCGAGCGGATCGCGGCCAACCACCTGAAGCGGTCGGTGAAGGACCCGGAGCTGCGCTCCCGCCTCACCCCCGACTACACCATCGGCTGCAAGCGCATCCTGCTGTCCAACACCTACTATCCGGCGCTCGCGCAGCCCAACACCGAGGTCGTCACCTCCGCGCTCAGCGAGGTCCGCGGCTCGACGATCGTCACCGCCGACGGCACCGAGCGCGAGGTGGACGCGATCGTCTTCGGCACCGGCTTCCACGTCACCGACATGCCGATCGGCGACCGGGTGATCGGCGCGGACGGCCGCACGCTCGCCGAGCACTGGAAGGACGGCATGGCCGCGCTGCGCGGCTGCGCGGTCGACGGCTTCCCCAACCTCCTGTTCATCATCGGCCCCAACACCGGCCTCGGTAACAGCTCGATGATCCTGATGATCGAGTCGTCGCTGAACTACGTCGCCGACTTCATGCGCACCCTCGACGCCACCGGCGCCGCCGCCCTCCAGGCCAGGCCCGAGGCCGTCACCGCCTGGAACGAGGAGATGCAGCGCCGCGCCGCCCGTACGGTCTGGAACACCGGCGGCTGCGAGAGCTGGTATCTCGACGCGAACGGGCGCAACACCACCGCCTGGCCCGGCACCACCGCCGAATTCCGGCGCGCCACCCGGCAGTTGAAGCTCTCCGAATACGAGGTGCTGGCCCCGGTCGCGGGCCGGCGCGAGGCTGTGGAGGCCGTGTCATGACGGTGCCCTACGAGGCGGTACGCGCCCGCCGCGAGCTGACCGTCGTCTCCGCCGACGGCACCCGGATCCACGTCGAGGAGTACGGCCGCGCGGACGGCCCGCCGCTCGTCCTCGCCCACGGCTGGACCTGCTCCACCCTCTTCTGGGCCCCGGTCGTCCGTGCGCTCGCCGCCGACTTCCGGGTCATCGCGTACGACCAGCGCGGGCACGGGCGCAGCGCGTCGCCGCGGTCGCGGGCGGGGTACGGGACGACGCAGCTCGCCGACGATCTGGAGGCGGTGGTGAGGGCTGTGCTGCCGGGGGGCGCTTCGGGAGCCGGCGCTCTCGGAGCCGCTGACGGCGGCGGCGCTGGCGACGGCACCGGTGACGGCTACGACGGTGAGAAGGCCGTGCTGGTCGGCCACTCCATGGGCAGTATGACGATCATGGCGGCCTCCGGGCGTACCGCCGTCCAGGAGCGTACGGCCGCCGTCCTCATGACCAGCACCGGCAGCGCCCGGCTGCTCGGCTCGACCCAGGTGCTGCCGCCCCGCTTCAGCTCCCGGCGCGTCCGGCGGGCCTTCCACCGGCAGCTCCTCGTATCCCGGCTGCCGCTTGGACCGGTCACCCCGGTCTCGCGCGCGGCGCTCAAGTACGGCGTGCTGGCGTCCGGTTCGACCCGCGAGCAGGTGGCTTTCTCCGCCCGTATCGTGCACGCCTGCGGTGCGCGGCAGCGCTCCGAGTGGGGACGGGTGCTCGCCGCGCTCGACCTCGACGCGGAACTGGCCGCGCTCACCGCGCCCACGGCCGTGCTGGTCGGCACCGCCGACAAGCTCACCCCTCCGGTGCACGCGCGCGGCATGGCCGCCGCCCTGCCGAACTGCACCGACCTGATCGAGCTGCCCGGGCTCGGCCACATGACCCCGATCGAGGACGCGGACGCGGTGGTCGCGGCGGTACGGAAGCTGGCCGCGGCTTATCTGCGGGTGGGTGCCGCGTCCGGCGACGCGCGCGCGGTGGACGACCCGCGCACCGACCCGCGCACCGACACGCGTACCGGCACACTTACTGACCCGGTCACCGACACACGGACAGAGGAGAAGAGCGCATGAGCAGCCGTACGGACAGCTCGCTCGACGGGCAGGTCGTGGTGGTCACGGGGGCGGCGCGCGGGGTGGGGGCGCTGCTGGCGCGCAAGCTCGCCGCGCGCGGGGCGACGCTGGCGCTGGTCGGCCTGGAGCCGGACGAGCTGAAGAAGGTCGCCGAGTCGATCGGGGCGCGGGCGGGCTGGTGGACCGCCGACGTCACCGACCGGGCCGCGATGGCGGCGGTGGCCGAGGAGGTCGCCGAGCGCTTCGGCCGGGTCGACGTCGTCGTCGCCAACGCCGGGGTGGCCACCGGCGGCCCCTTCCTCGACTCCGACCCCGAGGCGTTCGACCGCGTCATCCAGGTCAATCTGCTGGGCAGCATCACCACCGCCCGCGCCTTCCTGCCCGCGCTGCTGCGGTCGCGCGGCTATCTCCTCCAGATCGCCTCGCTGGCGGCGCTGACCCCGGCGCCGCTGATGGCCGCGTACTGCGCGAGCAAGTCGGGCGTCGAGGCCTTCGCGCACTGCCTGCGCGGGGAGGTGGGCCACAAGGGTGTCAAGGTCGGCGTCGGCTACCTGAGCTGGACCGACACCGACATGGTGCGCGGCGCCGACGAGGACGACGTCCTGCGCGACCTGCGCTCCAAGCTGCCCTGGCCCACCAACCGCACCTATCCGCTCGAACCCGCCGTCGACCGTATCGCCGCCGGGATCGTGCGCCGCTCCCCACACGTCTACGGGCAGGCGTGGCTGCGCGGCATGCAGTCCATCCGCGGCTACCTCCCGTCCGTCATCGGCGGCGCCCTCGGGCAGCGGCAGATGCGGCAGGTCGAACCCGCCCTCGCCCGCGCGGCCGGTACCCACCGCGGCCTCGTCGGCCGGGGCGGCGCCGCCGACGAGACGGCCCGCTCGGCCGGCGCGACCACGGGACCGAACGCCTGAGCCTCACGCTCCGTGATCCCAAAGTCCTTGCCGCGCTGGGCTTTTCGTCCCGAGATGCGCACTTCGCGCACCCGTGTAAGTCTGGTCGAGGCCCCATCCCCACAGACTCCAGGAGGAGTGATCATGGGCGCTTTCGACCAGTTCAAGGACAAGGCCAGCGAGTTCGCCGACAAGGCCAAGGGCGCGGCCGGCGACCAGCGCGACAAGGCGGCCGAGTCCGCGGACGACGCGCGCGACAACATGCAGCGCGGCACCCAGCAGGACCAGGGGCAGCGGGACCGTCGCTCCGACGTCGAGGACCCGTCGCAGGACCGCCTCGGCTCCGAGTCGAGCGACGCGGACCAGGACGACTGGGCCTGACGTCACGCGAACACCGTGACAAAGAAGGGGCACCCCCTCGGGGGTGCCCCTTCTCCCTTGTGCCCACGGCCCGTTCTCCTGTCCGCCGCGCCCGTTTCTGTCCGCCGCGCCCGTTTCGCGGTGTGTTCAGCGCGGGGGGAGTGGGGGGCGCTGGCGGTTGGGGCGGGTGGTGAGGTCGGGCGGGGTGGCGGCGGGGTGTTCGGCCAGGAGGGCGAGGGCGGTGCGGACCGCGACGTCCATCTGGCCGTGGCGGCCCTCGGCCCAGTCCAGCGGGGTGCGGAGGGCGTCGATGTCGGGGTCGACGCCGTGGTTCTCGACGGACCAGCCGTACGCGTCGAACCAGGCGGCGTTCATGGGGACGGTGATGACGGTGCCGTCGCCGAGGCGGTGGCGGCCGGTCATGCCGACGACGCCGCCCCAGGTGCGGGAGCCGACGACCGGCCCTATGCCGAGGAGTTTGAAGGCGGCGGTGATCATGTCGCCGTCGGACGACGTCGCTTCGTCGGCGATGGCGACGACCGGGCCGCGCGGGGCGTTGCCGGTGTAGGAGACCGGCTGCGCGTTGCGGGTGAGGTCCCAGCCGAGGATGGTGCGGGTCAGCTTCTCGATGACCAGTTCGCTGATGTGACCGCCCGCGTTGCCGCGGACGTCCACGAGCAGGGCGTCGTAGGCGACTTCCATCCGCAGGTCGCGGTTGAACTGCGCCCAGCCGGAGCCGCCCATGTCGGGGATGTGCAGATAACCGCACCGGCCGCCGCTCAACTGCCGTACGACCGAACGGCGTTTGGCCACCCAGTGCTGGTAGCGCAGCGGGCGTTCGTCGATCAGCGGGACGACGGCGACGCGGCGGGGCGCGCCGCGGCGGCCCGGTCCGACGAAGGTCAGCTCGACGGTGGTGCCGCCCGCGCCCGCCAGCAGCGGATACGGTCCCGCGTCCGGGTCGACCGGCCGCCCGTCGATGTGGGTGAGCACCGCGCCCTCGCGGATGCCCGTACCGGCCAGCGGCGAACGGGCCTTGGAGTCCGACGACTCGCCCGGCAGGATCCGTACGACCGACCACGTACCGTCCTTGCCGTGCTGGAAGTCGGCGCCGAGCAGGCCGATGGGGCGCTGGTAGTGCGGCGGGCCCTCGTTGCGGCGGGCGGGGGCGACGTACGCGTGCGACGTGCCCAGTTCGCCGAGGACTTCGCGCAGCAGGTCGGCGAACTCGTCGGGCGTGGCGACGCGTTCGACCAGCGGGCGGTACTGGTCGAGGATCGCGGGCCAGTCGACGCCGCACATGTCGGGCGCCCAGAAGTAGTCGCGGATCAGCCGCCCGGCCTCCGCGTACGACTGCCGCCACTCGGCCGTCGGGTCCACCTCGTGCAGGATGCGGCGCATGTCGACATAGACCGTCGAGTCGTCGTCGCCGCGTTCGGTGGCGGGCAGGACGGCCAACTCGCCCTCGTCGAAGACCGCCAGGCGCTGGCCGTCGCCGCTGACCGCGTACCAGTCCATGTGGTGGACCAGCTCGGTCCGCTTGGACTTGGTCAGGTTGTAGTACTCCAGCGTCGGGCGGGCGGAGGGGTCGGTGGGGTTGGCGAAGGTCTCGCCGAGCGCGCCGGAGATCGGCCAGCGCAGCCAGACCAGGCCGTTGTGCACGGGCTCCAGCGCCGAGTACTTCGACGCGGGGACGGGGAAAGGCGTCACCCGGTTCGCCAGGCCCTCCACCTCGACGACCACCGGGCCGTCGCCGCCGCCGCTCTCGCCCGGGTCGAGACCGCCGCCGATGGGACGGCCGTCGACCGGCAGCGCGAAGGGTGACGGCGTCGCCGAGTTCAGCGGCACCAGATACGGGCGGCAGCCGAGCGGGAACGACAGGTCGCCGGTATGAACGTCGTACACCGGGTCGAAGCCGCGCCACGACAGGAACGCGAGGTAGCGGCCGTCGCGGGTGAAGACGGGCTGCTCGTCCTCGAAGCGGCCGTTGGTGACGTCGATGATCGACTGGTCCGACAAGCGGGCGATCTTCACCGAGCGCAGACTGCGGCCGATACCGGGGTGCGACCAGGTCAGCCACGCCGAGTCGGGGGAGAAGGCCAGGTCGCGGACGGGGCCGTTGGTGGAACGGATCAGCTCGTCGACAGCGCCCGCCATGGTGCGGCCGTCGGTTGTGTGATCGTCCAGCGGTACGCGGCGTACGCCGTTTCGCGTGCCGTCACCCGCGCCGCCGGGCTCGTCGCCCGCGTCGCCCATCTCGCCCATCTCGCGCACGCCGCGTACGTCGGCCCGTACGTCGTCCCCTAGGCCGTACGGGTCATCGCCCTCGTCACCGTCCGAGTCGTCCTCCGCCTCGCCGGTCGTCACCAGCAGCAGGCGGCCGTCGTTCGTGGCGACGGCCAGCGTGCCGCCGTCGGGGGAGGAGACCAGCTCCAGGACGCGGCCGAGCTTGCCGACGGCGAGGCGGGTGGGGCGGTCCGGCTCGTGGCCGCCGCCGGTGACGTCGTCGTCCGTGTACACATCGGTGTCGGGCGATTGGCCGTCCGAGCCGAGGGTACGGGTGGGGCCTTCGCCCTTGCCGCGGCCGGCCGCGGGGTCCGTGTAGACCGTGCTCGAACGGCTGACGTCCGCGTCGCCCTTGCCGCCACCGGCCTTGCTCCCGCCGCCCACCCCGCCACCGGCCTTGCCTCCGCCTGCTGTGCCGCCACCGCCCGCCCCGCCGCCTGCCCCGCCGTCCGCCTTGTCGCCACCCGCGACCGGCACCACATCGGTCAGCTCCTCCGTCACCTCGGTGACGTCCTCCGCCTCCGTCACCTGCGCCTTCGCGTCCGCCGCCGCGGAATCCCGCGCGCCGCCGCGGATCGCCGTCCGCGACGCCCGCCCCGGCAGGTGCGCCAGCTCGATCCCGTCCTCGCCCTCCGCGTCCGTGACGAAGGCGACCAGCCCGGTGTCGCCGAGCATCTCCGGCAGCCGGACCCGCGCGCCGGGCTCGTCGGCGATCGTCCGGGCCGGGCCGTCGCGGTGCGTGAGCCAGTAGAGGCTGCCGCGTACGCAGACGGCGCTGGCCCGGCCCGTACCGTCCATGGCCAGGCTGTCCAGATTCGAGGCCGCGGGCACCTGGTACGGGCGCTGCCCGCTCCTCGCACCGCCCAGCCGGATGTCCAGGCGGCGCGGCCGGGCGTCGGGCGCCGCCAGGTCCTCCACCAGCCACAGCTCGCCCGCGCACTGGTACACCACCCGCCGGCCGTCGGTGGCGGCGCTGCGGGCGTAGAACTCGGCGTGGTCGGTGTGCCGCCGCAGATCCGTACCGTCCGGGTGGCACGAGTACAGATTGCCGATGCCCTCGTGGTCGGAGAGGAAGGCGATCCGGCCCGACACGAACATCGGCGACGCCAGGTGACCGTCGATGTCCGGAACCAGCCGCTCGCCGTGCAGCCACAGCCGCCCCGTCGCGCCGCCGCGGTACCGCTTCCACGCGTGCGGCTCGTGCGGCGGCGTCCCCGTCAACAGCAGGGTGCGGCGCTCACCCGGCTCCCCGTTCTCGTCGCACACCGCGATGTCCGACACCGGCCCCCACGGCAGCGGGCCGCCGGGCCCGCCGTCCACCGGCACGCTGTGCGCCCACGTGTGGTACGCGAACGGCTGCCCGTGCGACGACACCGCCAGCACCTGGCCGTCCGGCGTCCACGAGCACACCCGGGTGTCGGAGCTGCCCCAATACGTCAGCCGCCGCGACTCCCCGCCGTCCGTCGGGACCAGATACACCTCGGGGTCCAGGCTCCGCCAGGTCGTGAACGCGATGGTCGAACCGTCGGGCGACAGCCGCGGCGGCCCCACCCGCGTCCGGTCCGCCGTCACCCGCCACGCCCGCCCTGGCGACCCCCCGGCCGCCCCCAGCGGGGCCACCCAGATGTCGTCCTCGGCGGCGAAGCTGAGCAGGTCGCCGTGGAGATGCGGGAATCGGAGGTACGCGCCGTCGCTCACCCCTCCCATGGTTCGGCCCCCGGAAACCCCCGGCAACTTTTCGCCACCTTGCGCCCCCGCCTCGCCCCCGTCCGCCGCCCATGCGCCCCGCCCCGGGAGCCCCGGGGGACCCCGTCCCACAGACCTTGGCCAGACGGCGGCGTCAGGCGGTCCCCACCGCCAGCAGGTGCGATGCGGCGGACAGCAGCTCCGGCGTCGACTCGTCGAATACCGCGCCGTGGACATCCAGGATCCCGGACCCCACGTGCGGTCCGGTCGCCGTGCGTCCTCTCCGTCCGCTCAGACGCGCGCCAGGCGGCTGACGAATCCGGCGGCGATCAGTCGTTCGTATGCGGTGCGTACGTTCCGCGGGACGTGCTGGGCGACAGCGAATCCGAGCTTCGGGTATTCGATCACCCGCTGCAGGTCTCCGACGATCATGTCGACGACGAGTTTGTCGTCGCCGATGCTCTTCAGATAGTCGTCGAATTCCAGACGTTCCGAGGCGCACAGCACGTCCACCTCGGGCCAGAGTTTCCTGGTCGTGGCATACGAGCGGCGTTCCGCGTACGGCTTGCAGATCAGCAGAACCGTCTTTGGGCTGAATCCGGCGGCTGCCAGTACCTCACGCGAAAAGGTGATGTTCTGGCCGGTGTTCCCGGCCCTGGGCTCCACGAGGATCGCGTCGTCCGGTACACCGAGGCCGACGGCGTGCTCCCGGTAGTGGACGGCCTCCCCGCGCGGGAAACGTGCGACTGTCGTGGGGCTGTTCCCGCCGCTGAATACGACGACGGGAAACAGCCCTTCCCCGTAGAGCTCGGCCGCGCGTGTCGCCACCCCGAGGTCATGACTGCCGAGACCGATCGCCGCGTCGCACGGACGGGGTTCGTGCCTCAGCAGATGGAAGTCCCACATCAGCTTGGCGTCGCTCCACTGCCCATCGGTGATGGCGCGCGGCTCGCGCTCCGGCACACGTACTCCCGGTTTCATTGCCACGGGGACCGTGGCGGCACAACGTTCGGCACGACGTCCTCCGACCGCCGGATTCCCTCGATGCTACGTAGTTGGTGTCCCAAGCCGTAACGGCCGGCCACCTCCGCCGCCTCGTTGAGTATGGCCAGACCGCTGTCGCGGGTGTTCGGGTCGGACATGAGGACGTGCCCGTGCGCGGTGCTCAACCGCACGCGCTGCAAGGGGGAGTCACCGCTTCCGCCGGATCGCGCGATGTCGATGTGCCGCAGCGCCTTCGTGAGACCGCCCTTCGCGCGGTGGGCGAGTGCGATCTTCTGGTGGGCCACCGACCAGTCGCCGGGTTCAGCGAGGTCCTCGAATTCACGGGCGGCCTCCGTCATGACCTTCACGGCGCGGTCGTTGTCACCGAGTTTGCTGGCCGACCTGCCCAGCCACAGCCGGGACCGGGACCGGTCGCGTCCGCTGAGGCGCCCGTCGCACGTCAGCCGCTCGTACGTCCGGCTGGCCTGCTCGACCTTCCCCGACATCTCGTCCACGAGCGCGAGCGACAACTCGGTCTGTGCGAGACGTCGTGGGATATCGAGCCCGGAGAACAGACCGTTCGCGATGCTGTACGCGTGACGGGCCGACAGCGGTCCCCACAGAACTCCCCGGTCGCGTCGCAGGTCGCCGAGCAGGGCGGTGGACCGGGCAAACAGATACAGCCCTCGGTCGTTCGCCTCACCTTCCACGAAGTGGTCCAGCCGGCGATGGAGCAGATTCCCGGCGACGGCGAAATCCTGATGCGACAACGCGATGATGACCCGGTCGAGATCATCGGCCCACGACTCGTACTCCCACGCTTGCGGCACGGTGGGCGGTGTGTGCCGTTGTGAACGTGTCGTCACGGCTTCCGAGAGATTCCTCGCGAAGCGCGCATGGGTGTCGGCGCTCGCGCGGGCAAGGGCGGTGTCGAGAATGGCCTGGGTGTCGGGGCGAGGTTCCGTCTCGGTGAGCAGCTTCTCCCACTTGGAGACCGTGCGAATTCCGACGCCCAGATGTTCGGCGAAAGCGCGGACGCTCAACCGTAAAGCGCTACGCAGGGCTCGGGCCTCAAGCCCGGTCCAGTGGTGCACCGTCGCCACACGTCACTCCCTTCTTCCCGCCATGGAAGCACGGCGCAGGTGTACAGGGGGACGGAAGTACGACGGAAGTGCAACAGGAAGACATTTCGCGGAGATCGCGGCCCGCCCAGGATCAGATACGGCGCGGCCTCCCGGTCCACGCGTCGACCGCACTTCCCGTCACCACCTGAACCGTGAGGTCTGCCATGGCCGAGTCAGCACAGAAGTTCTTCGACGCGAAACGTGAATCGGTCGGGCTGGCGCGCGAATTCGCCGCAGGGGCTCTGAGGGCATGGGGGTTGTCGCCTGTCGTTGACGACGTGCGGTTGTGCGTATCGGAGTTGGCGTCGAACGCGTTGGCGCACGGGACGCGGCGGGGGCACGGGTTTTTGGTGCGGGTGGTGGTGGAGGACGGGTGCGTACGGCTGGAGGTGCATGACAGTCGTGACGAGGAGGGGGAGCGGAGGCCGCGGGTGTGCGAGCCCGGCGCGGCGGATGTACGGGGGCGGGGGCTGTTGATCGTCGCGGCGGTCGCGGACGGGTGGGGGGTCGAGGGGCGGGAGCCGTTCGGGAAGGTGGTGTGGGCGCGGTTCAAGGAGGTGGCTTCCGGGCCCGCGGGCGGCCAGGGGTAATGCGGGGGGCCAGGGGTGGGTGGTGCGGGAAGACCCGGTCGAGGCCGGGCGCAGCTCGTCGCCATCGCCTACCGCGCGGGCCTGGCCCACGCCGCCCCGGAGAGCGGCGCGGACGGCCGTACGTGGTCAGGTGGTGGGGCTACGGCTACGGCTACGGCTACGGCCGCGGGTAGCCGATGGCCGCGATGTCGTCGGCCAGTTCGGGGAGCGTGAGGTCGGGGTTGAGCGTGGTGACGACCTCGGCGGTCAGCGGGCGCAGGGCGAGGACGTGGTGGACGGGAGCGGGGGCGACCGGGACCTCGTAGTAGTCCTCGGCGAAGGCGCGGTAGGCGTCGGCGTCGCGGTCGGTGAGCAGCGGGAAGAGGAGTCCGGCGCCGTCGGGGTCGCCGTCGGGCGCGTCGGGGAACTCGATGGCGCCGCCGGTCCGCCACGCGGTGTCGGCGGCCTGCCGCCAGAGGCAGGCGGTGACGACGGGCATGCCGTCCTCGTCGCTGAAGGCGGGCTCCTCGACGCAGGGGCGGAAGACGGCGGGGACGTCGTCGAGGACACCGGGCCACGGCCCGTCCTCGACGTAGGGGCTCATCCGGGACTCGTGGGCGAAGCCGCGGACGTAGGCACCGAGGGGGGAGAAGACGATGGAGTATTCGTCGCCCGAGCCGTTGCTCATGGAGGCCATCTCCTCGACGTCCGACCAGTGCGCGTCGAAGGAGTAGAAGCGGCTCTCCCACGACGGGCTGAGTATCGCCTCCAGCATGGCCAGCGCGCGGCAGTGGTCACGGAGCACGGGGATGGCGGGGAGCCGCCGGGCGGTGTCGTAAACGGTCACGGCGGCGACCGTACGCCGTCCGGCGGCCGGTCCCGATGCCGGGTCCGGCGCGGCGGTGTAAGACCCGCCGCGCCAGGGTGGCGGGTCTTACGACTCGGCGGGCGTCTCCGACTCCAGCCGGGCGCGGGCGGCCTCCAGGCGGGCCAGCGCGCGCTCGCGGCCGAGGGCTTCGAGCGACTCGAAGAGCGGCAGCCCGACGGTGCGGCCCATGACGGCGACGCGGATGGGCGCCTGGGCCTTGCCGAGCTTGAGGCCGTGGGCGGCGGCGATGGACTCCAGGGCCGCCTTCAGGGGCTCGGCCGACCAGTCGGGAAGCGCGCCCAGTTCATTGGCTGCGTCGCGCAGAAGATCCGCCGCGCCCGCCTTCATCGCCTTGGACCACGACGCGTCGTCGCGCACCGGCTCGTCGAGGAAGAGGAAGTCGACGTACGACGTGATCTCGGACAGCAGGGCGATCCGGGTCTGGGCGAGCGGCGCGACGGTCTCGAAGACGGCCTCGTCGTACGACAGCGGGTCCCAGGTGGCGTGCGGGGCGGTCAGCCACGGCGCGCAGGCGCTGACGAAGGCGGCGGGGGACAGGGCGCGGATGTACTCGCCGTTGAAGGCGGTGAGCTTCTTGACGTCGAAGAAGGCCGAGGAGCCGATGACGTCCTCGATGCGGAAGAGCTGCTCCAGCTCCTCGTAGGGCAGGATCTCGCGGTCGTCGCCGGGGCCCCAGCCCAGCAGCATCAGGTAGTTGACCATGGCCTCGGGCAGGTAGCCCTCGGCGAGGTAGTCCTCGAGGGCGACCTTGTCGCGGCGCTTGGAGAGCTTCTGCCGCTTCTCGTTGACGATCACCGGCAGGTGCGCCCAGGTGGGCGGGGTAGCGCCCAGCGCCTCCCAGAGGAGCTGCTGCTTGGGCGTGTTGGACAGGTGCTCCTCGCCGCGGATGACCTGCGTGACGCGCTCGTCGAGGTCGTCCACGACGTTGGCGAGCAGGAAGACCGGGGAGCCGTCGCCGCGGGCGATGACGAAGTCCTCGATGGAGCTGTTGGGGAAGGCCGGTTCGCCGCGGATCAGGTCGACCACGACCGTCTCGCCCTCGTCCGGCGTGCGGAAGCGCATCGCCCGCCCCGGCTCGTACGCCAGCCCGCGCTCGCGGCAGAAGCCGTCGTAGCCGAGGTGTTCGGAGCCGGTGCGCTCCTTGAGCATGTCGCGCGTGCAGTCGCAGTAGTACGCGCGCCCCTCGATCTGGAGCCGGGAGGCGGCCTCGCGGTGCCGGTCGGCGTTGTGCGACTGGAAGTACGGGCCCTCGAAGGCGGGGTCGGCGCCGCTGATGCCGATGGCGGCGAGCGCGCTGATGATGCCGTCGATCCATTCGGGCTTGTTGCGCGCCGCGTCGGTGTCCTCGATGCGCAGGACGAAGGTGCCGCCCGACTGTCGGGCGACCGCCCAGTTGTAGAGGGCGGAACGGGCGCCGCCGACGTGGAACATACCGGTCGGGGAGGGGGCGAAACGGACGCGGAGCGGGGCATCAGACATGGCGTGAATCCTACCGAGCCGGGTCGGCGCCCCGCGCCTCGGATTATGCGGGGTCCCGATGCCGCTGACCCGCGCGCGCCGCTCGCGTAACGTGCTCGTCACTACGTTGACTACTGGCGAGTAAGGAGCGGTCGGATGGCGCTGGACGCGGATGTCGTGGTGGTGGGCGCGGGGCTGGCCGGTCTGGTGGCCACGGTCGAGCTGGCGGAGGCCGGACGGAAGGTGATCCTGGTCGACCAGGAGCCCGAGGCGTCCCTCGGGGGCCAGGCGTTCTGGTCCTTCGGCGGGCTCTTCTTCGTCGACTCGCCCGAACAGCGCCGGATGCGGATCAAGGACACGCCCGACCTCGCGCTCCAGGACTGGCTCGGCACGGCCGGCTTCGACCGGCCCGAGGACTACTGGCCGCGCCGCTGGGCCGAGGCGTACGTGCACTTCGCCGCGGGTGAGAAGCGGGCCTGGCTGCACCAGCGCGGCATGCGCTTCTTCCCGGTGGTCGGCTGGGCCGAGCGCGGCGGCTTCCTGGCCACCGGCCCCGGCAACTCCGTGCCGCGCTTCCACATCACCTGGGGCACCGGGCCCGGCGTCGTCGCGCCCTTCGCGCAGCGGGTGCGCGACGAGGTCGCGCGCGGGCGGGTCGAACTGCGCTTCCGGCACCGGGTGACCGGCCTGACCCGTACCGGCGACGCCGTGGACGGTGTGACCGGCGAGGTCCTGGTGGCCAGCGACGTGGCGCGCGGCGAGGCCAGTTCGCGGGAGACGGCGGGCGCGTTCGAACTGCGCGCGCAGGCCGTGGTCGTCACAAGCGGAGGCATCGGCGGCAACCACGATCTCGTACGGGCCGCCTGGCCCAAGCGGCTCGGCACCCCGCCCGGCAAACTGCTCTCCGGCGTTCCCGCGCACGTGGACGGCCTGATGCTCGGCATCACAGAGGCGGCGGGCGGAAGGTTGATCAATGGTGACCGGATGTGGCACTACACCGAGGGCATCGAGAACTGGAACCCGATCTGGGCCCGCCACGGCATCCGCATCCTGCCCGGCCCTTCGTCGCTGTGGCTGGACGCCACCGGCAAGCGGCTGCCGGTCCCGTACTTCCCCGGTTTCGACACGCTCGGCACCCTGGAGCACATCATGGGGACGGGCCACGAGTACACCTGGTTCGTCCTCACCCAGAAGATCATCGAGAAGGAATTCGCGCTGTCGGGCTCCGAGCAGAATCCGGACCTGACCGGGAAGAGCGTGCGCGACGTGCTCAAGCGCGCGCTGCCGGGGGCGCCGGGGCCGGTCGAGGCGTTCAAGCAGCACGGCGTCGACTTCGTGGTGGAGAAGGACCTCGGCGCCCTGGTGCGGGGGATGAACGCCGTGACGGGCGAGGGGCTGGTCGACGAGGCGGTCGTACGGCGCGAAGTCGAGGCGCGCGACCGCGAGATCGCGAACACGTACACCAAGGACTTGCAGGTCACGGCCATTCGCGGGGCCCGCAACTACCTCGGCGACAAGCTCATTCGCACCGCGTCGCCGCACCGGCTGCTCGACCCGAAGGCGGGGCCGCTGATCGCCGTGCGGCTCAACATCCTGACCCGGAAGTCGCTCGGCGGCCTGGAGACCGACCTCGAAGGGCGCGTCCTGCGCGGCGGGTCGGAAGGCGCGGAGGACGGCGGCGCGGCCGGTCGCGGCGAGGTGCTCAGCGGGCTCTACGCGGCGGGCGAGGCCGCGGGATTCGGCGGCGGCGGGATGCACGGATACCGGTCGCTGGAGGGGACGTTCCTCGGCGGCTGCATCTTCTCCGGGCGCGCGGCGGGGCGGGCCGCCGCGGCCGCGACGGCATAACGCGCGAGCGGGCGCCGGGGGTTCCGCCCCCGGCGCTCCCTCCGTGCCCCGGTGCCCGGCCGCCCGTCCGGGCGGGTCCGCCAACCGTCATGCGTTTCAGAGGTGTTGGCGCCCGGCCCCCGTCCGGGACCAACTCCATGGACGTAGCGCCAAGCATTGACAGGAGCGGACCGCCTGCCCACTATGGGAGCGCTCCCACGTTAAGAGCGTGTAACCGAACCATGCTTCACCGCACCACCTCCCATGACCCCGCGAAGTCGTTTCGAGGGGTCCATCCCCCCTATGGAGGTTGTTCGCACATGGCAGTCCCGACAGTCCGACGCAGAACCGCCGCGCTCGCGGCCGGCCTGATGGTCGTCGCCTCAGGCGGCGTGGTCGCCGCGATGAGTACGACATCCGCCTCGGCGGCCACCGCCGGTTGCTCGGTCGCCTACGACGTGAGCCAGTGGGATTCCGGCTTCACCGCGCAGGTGACGATCACCAACACCGGCCCGGCCATCACGAGTTGGCAACTCGGCTGGAACTTCCCCGGCAATCAGAAGGTCACCCAGGGCTGGAACGCCACCGTGAGCCAGACGGGCGCGGCCGTGACCGCGGCGAGCCTGTCGTACAACGGCGCGGTGGCGACCGGCGGTACGGCGACCTTCGGCTTCAACGGCTCGTACAGCGGCACCAACACCAAGCCGTCGTCGTTCACCCTGAACGGCGTCGTGTGCGGCGGCGGCACCGGTACGACCCCGCCGACGACGCCCCCCACGACGCCCCCGACCACACCCCCCACCACTCCGCCGACGACGCCCCCCACGACGCCGCCGACCACCCCGCCCACCTCGCCGCCGCCCGGCACCAGGGTCGACAACCCGTACGCGGGCGCCAAGGGCTACGTGAACCCGGACTGGTCCGCGAAGGCCGCGGCCGACGGGGGATCGAAGATCGCCAACCAGTCCACCGCGGTGTGGCTGGACCGGATCGCGGCGATCGCGGGCACCAACGGTGCCATGGGGCTCAAGGCCCACCTGGACGCGGCGGTGCAGCAGGCCGCAGGCCAGCCGCTCACCATCGAACTGGTCATCTACGACCTGCCCGGCCGTGACTGCGCCGCGCTCGCCTCCAACGGCGAACTGGGCGCGACGGAGATCGGCCGCTACAAGACCGAGTACATCGACCCGATCGCCGCGATCATGTCGGACCCGAAGTACGCGGGCCTGCGGATCGTCAACATCATCGAGCCCGACTCGCTGCCCAACCTGGTCACCAACGCGGGCGGCACCGCCGGTTCGACGGACGCCTGCGCCACGATGAAGGCCAACGGCAACTACGAGAACGGCGTCGGTTACGCGCTCGCCAAGCTCGGCGCGATCGGCAACACGTACAACTACATCGACGCCGGACACCACGCCTGGCTCGGCTGGGACACCAACCTGGCGCCCGCCGCGCAGGAGTTCCTGAAGGCCGCGAAGACCGGTGGCGCCACCGTCAACGACGTCCAGGGCTTCATCGTCAACACGGCCAACTACAGCGCCACCGTGGAGCCGAACTTCAAGGTCACGGACAGCGTGAACGGCACCACCATTCGCCAGTCCAAGTGGGTTGACTGGAATCAATACGTCGATGAGCAGAGCTACGCGCAGGCCCTGCGCAACCTCCTGGTGTCGGACGGCTTCAACTCCAACATCGGCATGCTGATCGACACCTCCCGCAACGGCTGGGGCGGCGCCTCGCGTCCCGCCGGTCCCGGGGCGACCACGACCGTTGACACCTACGTCGACGGTGGCCGTATCGACCGCCGCATCCACGCCGGCAACTGGTGCAACCAGTCCGGGGCCGGCATCGGTGAGCGCCCGACCGCGGCGCCCGCCGCCGGTATCGACGCCTACGTGTGGGTGAAGCCTCCGGGTGAGTCCGACGGTTCGAGCACCCAGATCCCGAACGACCAGGGCAAGGGCTTCGACCGGATGTGCGACCCGACCTACACCGGTAACGCCCGCAACGGCAACAACCCGACCGGTGCCCTGGCCAACGCCCCGCTCGCGGGTGCCTGGTTCTCGGCGCAGTTCCACCAGCTCGTGCAGAACGCGTACCCGCCGCTCCCGTAGCGGACTCCCCACCGGGCCCGTGACGGGTCCCGCGCTCCGGCCGGACACTCTCCGGCCGGGGTCGCGGGCCCGCCGCGGGCCCGGGTGGTTTTCCGGCTCCTGCCGCGGGGAACGGGTGCCGCCCCGCCGCCGCCCGCGCTCGACCGCGTATACGGCCCGTCCCACCGCCTGTTTACAGAACGCGCATCTTCGTCGTGCACCATGGGTGCCGCAGAGTTCGGTGCAGCGGGTGGACCGGCGGAGCGGCAGGCGGAGGCGGCATTCATGGACGCGTTCACGGACGTCCACGGCACGGCGGAGGACGGCTGGGAGCCGGTACGTACCGCTTTCGCCCAGAATTTCACCCGCCGGGGGGATGTCGGCGCCGCTTTCGCGCTCTATAGGCACGGCCGCAAGGTGGTCGACCTGTGGGGCGGTGCCGCGGCGGCCGGGAAGCCCTCGGGGAAGCCGTGGGCCGAGGACACCGTGCAGATCGTCCGGTCGGCCACCAAGGGCGTGGCCGCGGCCTGTCTGCTGCTGCTCCACCAGCGCGGCCAGTTGGATCTGGACGCGCCGGTGGGCGCGTACTGGTCGGAGTTCAAGGCGCACGGCAAGGAGCGGGTGACCGTCAGGGACGTGCTGGCGCACCGGGCAGGAGTGCCCGCGCTGGACACGCCGTTGACGCCGGAGCAGGCGCTCGACGGCACGACGGGGCCGCGCGCGGTGGCCGCGCAGAAGCCGCAGTTCCCGCCGGGCGCGGCGCACGGGTACCACGCGCACACCTACGGCTGGTTGGTCGCGGAGCTGGTGCTGCGCCCGTCGGGGCGGACGGTCGGCCGCTTCGTCGCGGAGGAGATCGCCCGGCCGCTCGGCCTCGACCTGTGGGTGGGGTTGCCGCCGGGGCAGGCGCACCGGGTGGGCGGGACCGCCGAGACCGTCACGCCGGAACCGGCCGTCTCCGGCGCGCTGCGGGCCCGGCCCAAGCGGTCCGTGCAGGACGCGTACGCCGACCCCGAGTCGCTGACCATGCGCGCCTTCGGGGCGATCTCACCGCGGCCCGACGAGAACGACCCCGCCTATCGCGCGGGTGAGCTGCCCGCCGCCAACGGCATCACCGACGCGCGCTCGCTGGCCCGCTTTTACGCGGCCCTGATCGGGGAACTGACCGACGGGCCGCGGCTGTTCGTGCCCGCCACGCTCACCGCCGCCCGGACCGTGGAGTCCGAGGGGCCGGATCGAGTATTGATCGTCAACACTCGATTCGGCCTGGGATACATGCTGCACGGCCCGGCGTCCCCGCTGCTGGCGCCCGGCTCCTTCGGGCATCCCGGCCGCGGCGGCTGCCTCGGTTTCGCGGACCCCGCGAGCGGAATCGGCTTCGGCTACGTCACCAACGGCATGCAGAAGAACGTCACCGCGGATCCCCGTGCCCAAGCCCTGGTCAGGGCGGTACGGGAGTGCCTACGCTGACCCGATGGTGCGTAACGGGACAGCTGCGGCGGCGTATTCAGGGCAACGATTCGCGACCTACACCGTCATGGTGACCGGCGGCGCGCGGGGCATCGGCGAGGCGACGGCCCGCAGATTCGCCGCGGAAGGCGCCGCCGTACTCCTCGCGGACCTCAACGGTGAAGCGGCCGAACGCACCGCCGCCTCGATCCGCGAGGACGGCGGACGGGCGGAGGCGGTCGGGTGCGACGTCGCCGACCGTACGGCCGTGGACGCGGCGGTCGCGCACGCGGTGGCGGCCTTCGGCGGCCTCGACGTCCTCGTCAACAACGCCTATTCGTGCAGCGATCACTCCGAGGACTTCACCGAGGAGCCGGACGAGAACTGGCTGCGCGACCTCGACGTCACCCTGACCGGCGCCATGCGCTGTTCCCGCGCCGCGCTGCCGCACCTGGCCGCCGCGACCGGCGGGCGCGGCGCGATCGTCAACATCGGCTCGGTCAACGGCATGTCGTACTTCGGCAACCACTCCTACAGTGCGGCCAAGGCGGGACTGATCTCGCTGACCCGCACGCTCGCCGTGCACGCGGCGGCCAGCGGCGTCCGCGTCAACCTCGTCGCGCCCGGCACCATCCGCACGCCCGCGTGGGCGGGCCGCGAGTCCATGCTGGAGACCGCCGCGGGGCTGTACCCGCTCGGCCGCGTCGGCGAACCCGCCGACATCGCCGCCGCCGTCACCTTCCTGGCCTCCGCCGACGCGTCCTGGATCACCGGTGTCACGCTGCCGGTCGAAGGCGGCATCCTCTCCGCGAATCCGGGGTTCACCCACGCGCTGTCGGCCGGGACCGCCGACGACGAGGCGCCGTAGGAGCCGCGGCGGGAGCCGCCGTCGGCGCTGCCGGGAAAGAGTGACGCAGGTCACCTCCGCTTCTGTCACGCAGGCGCCGGGCCGTTTGTCCTATGGGCATCGACGAGGCGGCCGGCTTGTGTGTCCGGCCCCGGCACGGGACGAGGGACGGACGGCATGGACGCTGCGAAGGACACGGGAAGCGACCGGCGCACGGGCGGCGGGGGCCTGCGGATTCTGCTGGCGGGCGGCAGCGGCGTCCTGGGACGTTCCGCCGCGAAGGAGTTGACAGCCGCCGGGCACCAGGTGGTACAGCTCGGCAGGGGCGCGTCCCACGACATCCGCGCCGACCTCCTCGACCGTGACGCGCTGCTGCGCGCGGTCGACGGGCTCCGCTTCGACGTCGTCGTGCACGCGGCGACCGCGCTGTCCGGCAAGTCCATGACCAGGCACCGGGACATGGACGGCACCAATACGCTGCGTACGGCCGGAACCCGGCACCTCTTGGAGGCGGCCCGCACGACCGGCGCGTGGCGCTGCGTCACGGAGTCGATGATGTTCGGCTACGGGTACGGCGACCACGGTGAGGGTCCGGTCACCGAGGCGGGCACACCCTTCGGGCCGCACAGCGACGACAAGCACCTGGAGCGGCACGTCGCCGCCATGCGCGTCAACGAGGAGCTGGTCCTGGGCGCGGACGGCGTCGAGGGCGTCGCCCTGCGCTTCGGCCTCTTCTACGGCGCCGGCGTCACCGACACCCTGATGCTGCCACTGCTCCGCAAGCGCACCATGCCGGTCGTCGACGACACCCACCGCCAGGTGTCGTGGGTGGAGGTTGGCGACGCCGCCCGCGCGGTCGCGCTCGCCGTCACCTCGGGGCGGCCGGGGCAGGCGTACAACATCGGCGACGACCGGGCGCTCGGCTTCGCCACCCACATCCGCGCGGTCGCGGACGCGTACGGCGTGGCGCGCCCGCTGACCGTACCGGCCTGGGTGCTGCGCGCCACCCCGCTGATGCGCGCGATCATGGGGACCCGGCTGAAACTGGACAGCGCGAAGGCGGCGGCAGAACTGGGCTGGCGGCCGTCGTACCGCGACAGCGCGCAGGGCGTGCGGGCGATCGCCGCCGGGCCGGTTGCCGGGGCCGGGCCGCTGCTGCCAGCCTGAGCGGATGACGGACGACACGGGGGAACGGCGCACGGGCGGCACGTACGAGCGCCCACAGGGCGACCTCGGCGGCGCGCGCGAGGACGACGCCTTCCTGCGCGACCGGCGGCTGCTGTTCTCCACCGCCTACCACCTCCTGGGCAGCGTCGCCGACGCCGAGGACGTACTCCAGGACACCTGGCTGCGGTGGGCGCGCGTCGACCGCGCCGACGTCCGCCACCCCACCGCCTACCTGGTGCGTACGGTCTCGCGGCTCTGCCTGAACCGGCTCACCTCGGCGCGCGCCACCCGCGAGACGTACATCGGCCCGTGGCTGCCGGAACCGCTGCTGACCGGGCCCGACGCCGCCGACCGCACCGACACGGCGCACTCGGTGTCCATGGCCATGCTCGTCGTCCTGGAGACGCTCAGCCCGCTGGAGCGCGCGGTGTTCGTGCTGCGCGAGGTCTTCGGCTATGAGTACGCGGAGATCGCCGCGGCCGTGGAGCGCGCGGAGCCGACCGTACGGCAGACCGCGCACCGCGCCCGCGCGCACATCCAGGCGCGCCGCTCCCGTTACGACGCCGACGACGCCACCCGCGCGGCGGTGACCGAGAAGTTCCTCGCGGCCTGCGCGGGCGGCGACCTCAACGCGGTGCTGGCGCTGCTCGCCCCGGGCGTCACCG
This sequence comes from Streptomyces sp. NPDC093221, assembly GCF_044753885.1. Classification (NCBI taxonomy): domain Bacteria; kingdom Bacillati; phylum Actinomycetota; class Actinomycetes; order Kitasatosporales; family Streptomycetaceae; genus Streptomyces; species Streptomyces sp. NPDC093221. The sequence continues at coordinate 1,209,160 of NZ_JBIVOA010000001.1, forward strand.
CATGGTCCGACGGCGGCGGCAAGGTGACGGCCGCCACCCGCCCGCTGCGCGGCGCCGACCACGTGGCCCGGTGGGTCCTCGGCGTCCTGGGCAAGCCCGAACTGGCCGCGATCACCGCCGCACCGGCCGCCGTCAACGGCCGGCCGGGTGTGCTTTTCACCCTGCAGGGCGCGCCCGCCGGCGCCCTCACCTTCGAACTCGCCGCCGGCGGCCGCATCCACGAACTGCGCTTCCAGGTCAACCCCGACAAGCTGCGCGGCCTGTCCGGGTGAGCGTCAACTCGCGTGCAGCATCAGACCTATGCCGGTCACGACCACCACGGCGGCGACCATACGGGGACGGCCGAACTGCTCCTTGAAGAACAGCGCGCCTATGGCGGCGCCCGCGATGATCGAGGACTCGCGCAGGGCGGCGACCGGGGCCAGCGGCGCGCGGGTCTGGGCCCACAGGACGAGGCCGTAGGCGGTGAGGGACAGGGCGCCGCCGAGGAGGCCCCGCAGGGCGACGGGTCTCAGCTGCGCGGCCAATTCTCTGCGGCGCGCAGAGAATGCCACGGCCGGGATCACCAGGCCCTGGAACAGCAGCAGCCAGGCGATGTAGCCGAGCGAGCTGCCGGAGGCGCGCACGCCGACGCCGTCCACGACCGTGTACCCGGCGATGGTCAGTCCCGTACCGGCGGCTGCCGTCAGCGCGGGCCAGTTGGGGCGCTTGCCGCGCAGGCCCCACAGGGCGACGCCGCCGAGTCCGGCGCAGGAGGTGATGACGCCCGCGGTCTGCCAGGGCCCCGGCCGTTCGGCGACGAAGACGGCCGCCAGCACGGTGACGGCGAGCGGCGCGATACCACGGGCTATCGGATAGACCTGCCCGAACTCGCCGAGCTGGAAGGACCGCATCAACAGGTACTGGTAGGCGAGGTGGATGACCACCGACGCGATCAGATACGGCCACGCGCCCGCGTGCGGCACCGCCGCGAAGGGCAGCAGGGCCAGGGCGCACAGGGCCCCGCCGCCACCCACGAGGGTGAAGGCGAGGACCTGGTCCTTGATGCCGTGCGCGATGGCGTTCCACGCGGCGTGCGTGATCGCGGCGGTGAGGACGACGGCGACGACCAGCGGCGTCATCCGCGGCTCGAACGGCCGGGGCTGCTCGTACGGCGCGGACCGCTCAGACGGCTGGGGCGGTGCGACGGACGCATCGGCGGGTCAGGAGGCGCGCAGCACGGCCGCCACGATGGGGCCGGCGGACTGGTTGCCGTGACCGCCGCTGTGGACGACGGCGGCGGCGGCGACATGGCCCGCGTACGCGGTGAACCAGCCGTTGGCCTCCGCGGAGGTGTCGGTCTCGGCGGAGCCGGTCTTGGCACCGGAGTTGGGGCCGAATCCGCTCATCACACCGCTGGCCGTGCCGCTGGTGATGGTCGCGCGCATCATCTGCCGCAGATACTGCGTCGTCTTCGACGGGATGCCGGAGGCGGTGGCGATGGGGCCCTCGATGAGGCTCTTGGCGACGATCCGCGGCTGGTGGAAGTCACCGGTGCTGGCGGTCGCGGCGACGGACGCCATGATGAGCGGGCTCATCTGAAGAGTGCCCTGTCCGATCATCTCCGACGTCAGCTCGTCCCCCGTGCCGCCCGGCACCACCGGGTCCTGGGACACGGTGCCGATGTTCCACCCCTGCGTCAGGCCGAACTGCTCGGCCGTGTCCACGAGTCCGGTCGCGCCGAGCGTCTTCGCCTGGAGGATGAAGCCGGTGTTGCAGGACTTCATGAAGTCCCATTGCAGCGAGGCGCCGGGGTTGTTCATGCCGCCGTCGTTCTTGTACGCCTTGCCGTAACCGTAGTTCGCACCATTGATGCACTTCGCGGGCGAGGACGGTGTAAGACCGCGCTGGAGCAGTGCCGCCGCCGTGACGATCTTGAACGTCGAGCCGGGCGCGGCCTTGTCCTGCAACGCGTAGTCGGTGCCGGACGCCGGGCCGTAGGCGACCGCCAGGATGGCGCCGTTCGTGGTGTCGACGGCGGTCACCCCGGACTTGTCCTTGCCCGCCACCGCCTTCTCGGCCGCCTTCTGGATCGTGGCGTCGAGCGTGGTGTCCAGCCGTACGGGCTTGCCCTTCTTGAGCACGTTCAGCGTCTTGCCGGCCGAGTCGTCCGCCTTCTGGACGTACGTCTCGATGCCGGGGGTGCCGTCGCCCAGCTTGTCCGCGTACCGCGTGCGCAGGTCGGGGATGATGCGGCTCAGCGACGGATAGTCGGCCGGGTCCATCACCCGCCCCTTGCGGTCCACGACATCCACCTCGGGCACCTTGGCCTGACCGGTGACGAGCTGGTCGCCGTCGCCCAGCTCCGGGCTGATCACGGACGGCTTCCACCGCACGACCGGCTTCCCGCTCGCGCCGCGTACGACGGTCAGCGACGAGCGGTAGCTCCAGGGGGTGGTGACGCCGTCGTACGTGACCTGCGCGGTCACCGTGAACGGCATGGTCGTGGTGGTTGTCGCCGCCGGTGTGCCGGGGGTGAGCTGCACGGACGTCACATGGGCCTGCGTCTTGTACGCGGTGAGCGCGGCCGTCGTCGTCCGCACCGAGTCGGTCAGGGCCGCCGCCCGCGTGATGTCGCCCGACGACCACGCGGTCAGGAAGTCGTCCCCGACGTCGGTGACTTCGGCGGCGCTCGGCGGCGCGGTGTTGACCGGCGTCGGCTTGGGCCGCGCGGACTTGCCGCCGCCCCCGCCGCCGCCCTCCAGCGAGTCGTAGACGTTGTAGGCGCCGTACCCGGCGACCACGAGCATTCCGACGAACACCGTGCCGATGATCCCCGACTTGACACCCCGTGACATGGGCACGAGACCTCCCCCTCCCCTTTGAACGCGTTCAAGGAACGCGCGCTGTAGCACCCTACGGGACCCCTGTGCGGAGGAAGGTCTCAGTCCGGGCACGGGTTCGTACGGAAACAGCCCTCCCGGGACCCTCACCCGCCCCAGGAAAACTCAGCCCGGCCCCGTAGCGCTGTCCGGCCCCCCGGCCCCCGGCGCTCGGACCCCGCGCTCGGACCCGGCCCCCCGGACCCCGGCCCCCCGGACCCCGGTCAGACCCAGGAGTCGAACCACATCCTGGCCTGCCAACTGCTGTACGGAATCGTCATACCGGTATAGATCGGGAAGAAGTAGATGAAATTCCAGATGATCAATAGGACAAGCGTGCCCGCGCCGACCGCGCCCCACATACGTCTGCCCTCACTCGCGCTCGGTGGGCCGAGGAAGGCGCCGATCATCATGGCGACCGCGAGGCAGAGGTAGGGGACGAAGGCGACGGCGTAGAAGAAGAAAATCGTACGGTCCTGGTAGAGGAACCAGGGGAGGTAACCGGCGCCCGCCGCGCACAGGATGGCGCCCGCGCGCCAGTCGCGGCGCATCGCCCAGCGGTAGACGAGGTAGATGAGGGCGAAGCAGGCGGACCACCACAGCAGGGGCGTGCCCAGCGCGATGATCTCGCGGGAGCAGCCGGCCGCCGCGTGGCAGCCGTCCTCGCCGTTCTTGGGGGACTGGAAGAAGTACGAGACCGGGCGGCCGAGTACGAGCCAGCTCCAGGGGTTGGACTGGTAGGGGTGCGGGGTCTGGAGATTGACGTTGAAGTCGTAGACCTGCACCTCGTAGTGCCACAGGCTGCGGATCGGGGCCGGGATCCACGACCAGGTGCCGCCGCGGGCGTCCGCCCAGTGCCGTCCGTAGGCGTTGTCGGACAGGAACCAGCCGGACCAGGAGAGCAGATACGTCACCAGGGCGACCGGCAGGATCGTCAGCGCGGCCCAGCCCAGGTCCTTGCGCAGGACGGCGAGGTACGGGCGGCGGGCGCCGGCCAGGCGGCGTGAGCCGATGTCCCAGACGACGGTCATGATGCCGAAGACCGCCAGGAAGTACAGGCCGTTCCACTTGCTGGCGCAGGCCAGGCCGAGGCAGACGGCGGCGGCGATCCGCCAGGGCCGCCAGCCCATGCCCGTCCGGTCGCCGACCTGCCGGTCGGGTCCCGCGTAACCGCTCTCGTCGACGGGCAGGGCGCGCGCGAGGCGGGCCCGCGACCAGTCGCGGTCGATCAGCAGGCAGCCGAACGCGGCGAGCGCGAAGAAGGAGATGACGAGGTCGAGCAGCGCGATCCGGCTCATCACGAAGTGCAGTCCGTCGACGGCGAGCAGGGTGCCCGCCACGCAGCCGAGCGTCGTGGAGCGGAACAGCCGTCGCCCTATCCGGCACAGCATCAGCACGGACAGCGTGCCGATCAGCGCCATCATGAAGCGCCAGCCGAAGGGGTTGAGCCCGAACATCCACTCGCCGACCGCGATCACCCACTTGCCCATCGGCGGGTGCACGACATAGCCGGGCGCGTCCGAGAGCGGGATCACCTGGGGGTGGGCCAGGATCTGCGGGTTGGAGACCTTGCCGTCGGGCCAGGTGCCCTCGTAGCCGAGCTTCAGCAGCGACCAGGCGTCCTTGGCGTAGTACGTCTCGTCGAAGACGACGTCACGCGGGTTGCCCAGGTGCCAGAAGCGGATCGCCCCGGCGAAGACGGCGACCAGCAGCGGGCCGAGCCAGCCGCTCCACTTCGCCACCCGGTGGGCCGCGACGGGGCCGAGGCCGAGCGCCTCCCACATCCGGGTGCCCGGCTCGGGGAACGGCGGTACGAGGCGGTCGCGGGTGTCGATCCGAGTCCGTTCCGCATAGCCGAACCGGCGCAGTCGTCGCGCCCACGCGCTCGACTCCGCCTCCACCCGAAAGCCCTCGTCGGCCCGGTCCTGCGTCGCGGTCTCACTTGTCACCGGCCCATCGTAGGGAAACCCCCTGAGAAAGCGATGAGGTCCGGGCTCACCGCCCGGGTTTGTCCGCAATCCCGGCCGGTAATCAGGGGTGCGCGGGCCGTGTCCGGGCGGTTTCCGGGCGGTGGGGCGGCCGGGATCGGGGCCGATGCCGTTCGTCCGGGGCCGCGGGGGTGGGCGAGGGCCCCGGCGTGATCCTGGTCACGCGCCGTGCGGCCGGCTCCGAGGAGCGGGGCGGGGGGCGCGGGGCGTTGGGCGGTGGGCGCTGGGCGCGATTGAGGGGATACGGCGGGCAGGTGGGAGGCTGGGGGCGTGACCACCTCAGCCGTCGGCGTCCTCGTTCTGGCCGGAACCCCCATCGGCGACCCCGCCGACGCCCCGCCCCGCCTCAGCGCGGAACTGCTCGCCGCCGATGTGATCGCCGCGGAGGACACCCGCCGCTTCCGCCGTCTCACGCACGCGCTGGACGTGCACCCGACGGCCAGGGTCGTCTCGTACTTCGAGGGCAACGAGAGCGGGCGCACACCGGAGCTGGTCGAGGCGCTGGAGGGCGGCGCGCGGGTCGTGCTGGTGACGGACGCGGGGATGCCGTCGGTGTCCGACCCCGGCTACCGGCTGGTGGCGGCGGCCGTCGAGCGCGACATCAAGGTGACCGCGGTGCCGGGCCCGTCGGCCGTACTGACCGCGCTGGCGGTCTCCGGGCTGCCGGTGGACCGTTTCTGTTTCGAGGGCTTCCTGCCGCGCAAGGCGGGCGAACGGCTGTCGCGGCTGCGCGAGGTCGCCGCCGATCGCCGCACCCTGGTGTATTTCGAGGCGCCGCACCGGATCGACGACACCTTGGCGGCGATGGCGGAGGCGTTCGGCGAGGAGCGCAGGGCCGCGGTCTGCCGGGAGCTGACCAAGACGTACGAGGAGGTCAAGCGCGGGCCGCTGAAGGCGCTCGCGCTGTGGGCGGCGCAGGGGGTGCGCGGCGAGATCACCATCGTGGTGGAAGGCGCGCCGGAACCCGGCCCCGCCGACCTCGACCCGGCCGAACTCGTCCGCCGGGTGGCAGCCAGGGAAGAGGCGGGCGAGCGGCGCAAGGAGGCCATCGCGGCGGTCGCCGACGAGGCGGGCCTGCCCAAGCGGGAGGTCTTCGACGCCGTCGTCGCCGCCAAGCGGACCGGCGAACTGCCCCCGGGCGCCTGAGGACCGGGACTCCGCACGGCCCGGCGGCGTGCGGCCCGAGGACCGTTTTCTGACGGCGCGGCGGCCTGCGGTCCGAGGACCGTTTTCTGACGGCCCGGCGACCGCCGTTCGCGGAATCCGTCGCCTGATGCCCTGATTCCCGGGCGCACAATCCCGACGGGCCGCCCTTTTGACGCCGTAAGAACCTAAACCGTATGCATGGCAAAGCAATATCCGCCATCTGCCACATACGGGCCCAAATCTGGCTCAAGAGTCGGGCGCATCTCCTGCGGAGCGGGCAAATCGGGCGTTCGCTGGTAGGTGCAAAGTCCCGCTCCGGACACCGTGTCCGGAGGGCACGCAGGAGCTGCCATGAGCGAGACCATCGGAAGCGATCCCCGTCCCGTCGCCGCCGCACCGGGTGCGCCCGCCGTACCCGTCACGGTGACCGTCACCGCCCCCGCACCCGACGGCCCGGCTCCCGCACCCGACCGCGCGGCCGCCGCGCGCGAGGAGTCGGGCCGGAACGCGGCGGAGGCGTACGCCTTCGCCTGCCTGAACTGCGGCCACGGCTGGGAGCAGGCGTACGAGATCGAGCACCATGTGGACGCGTCCGGCCACGCCTTCGTCGTCTACCTCGCGGACGGCGCGAGGGTGCCGTCACCGCTCACCCGCCCGGCGTGCCTGAACTGCGGCGGTACGCACGTACGCATCATGCGCTCGGGGCAGGTCTCCGGCGTCGCCTCCGTATGGGCCCACCCGCGGGGCGACCGCGGTGTGCGCCGCGAGCACCACTGGTCGGTCCTGCACTTCCTGCACCGCAAGCCGCACGGGGAGCGCGGCAAACACGGGGAGCGCGGCAAGCACGCCAAGCAGCACGGCAAGCACGGCGGGCGGCCCGACACCCAGCCCGGAGCGCAGCCCGGCCTCCAGCGCGATGAGCAGTCCGGGGGAGCCGACACCGCCTGACAGGACGACGGCCCCGCGTCCTTAGGATCGGGGCCATGCCCGACAAGAACGCCAAGGCCGACGACAAGAAGTCCGCCCCGCCGGCGCCCGAGCCGCTGCGGGTCGCGGTCGCCGATTCCCACACCCACCTCGACATGCAGCCGGGCACGGTTCCCCAGGCCCTTGCCCAGGCCGCCGCGGTCGGCGTCGACACCCTCATCCAGGTGGGGTGCGATCTCGCGGGTTCCCGCTGGGCGGCGAAGACGGCCGCCGCCCACGACGCGATCTGGGCCACCGTGGCCCTGCACCCGAACGAGGCGCCCCGCATCGTCCACGGAGCGCCCGAGGGCTCCTACGGGGGCGCGCAGGCGCCGCGCGGCATCGAGGGGCTCGACCGGGAGATCGACGAGATCGACGCGCTCGCCGCCCTTCCCCAGGTGCGCGGCGTCGGCGAGACCGGCCTGGACTACTTCCGCACCGGGCCCGACGGTGTCGCCGCCCAACAGCACTCGTTCCGTCGCCATATCGACATCGCCAAGCGGCACGGCAAGGCGCTGGTCATCCACGACCGCGAGGCGCACGCCGACGTGCTGCGCATCCTCGACGAGGAGGGCGCCCCGGACACCGTCGTCTTCCACTGCTACTCCGGCGACGCCGAGATGGCCGAAGTCTGCGCGGCGCAGGGGTTCTACCTCTCCTTCGCCGGCACCGTCAGCTACAAGTCGGCGCAGAATCTGCGCGACGCGGTGGCCGTCGCCCCGCTCGACCGCCTCCTGGTGGAGACCGACGCGCCTTTCCTCACCCCGGTGCCCTACCGCGGACGGCCGAACGCGCCATACCTCATTCCGGTCACGCTGCGTGCGATGGCCGCGGCCCGCGGCATCGACGAGGACACCCTCGCGACGGCCGTCGCGGCCAACACCGCCAGGGCGTTCGCCTACTGACGTTTCCACGCGCTCACCCGGACAGGTGACTTCGCGCGACCGGAGGTGACGACGCCACGTGACGGCGAGGGCTTGGCCGGTGGCGACAAGTCGGCTACGTTCCCGGTTCCCCGCACCGGAACCCCGCAGCCGTGGAGCGAGCCGTCGTGAGCAATACGCAGGGCACACACCGAGCCGCCGCCCGTCCGGCGGCCGCCGTCCGGCGGACCGGCCGCGCGATCGTGCCGCGGGCGCTGGTGATGGCGGTCCTGGCGGGCGGCACCGGCGCGTACGTGCTGGCCGACAAGGCGGTACGGCTGACCGTGGACGGTCGGCCGCGCACGCTGCACACCTTCGCCGACGACGTGGCCGACGTGCTGCACGAGCAGGGCGTCGAGGTGGGCGACCACGACATCGTGGCGCCGGCGCCGGGCGAGGCGCTGCACGACGGCGACGACGTGGTGGTCCGCTACGGCCGTCCGCTGACGCTCACCGTGGACGGCCGTCACCAGCGGGTGTGGACGACCGGCAAGACCGTCGCGGAAGCGCTGCGGCAGCTCGGAGTACGGGCCGAGGGCGCGTATCTCAACGCCTCCCGCGACGCGTCCATCGGCCGCCACGGCCTCTTCCTCGACGTGCGCACGGAACGTACGGTCACCGTCCTGGCCGACGGCCGCGAGCACACCGTGCGCACCAACGCCGCCACCGTCCGGCAGGCCGTCGCGGACGCGGGCGTCACCCTCGGCGGCCAGGACGCCACCTCCGTGGACGCCGACAGCTTCCCCCGCGACGGCCAGACCGTCTCGGTGCTGCGGATCTCCGGCCACCAGGAGACCCGCGAAGAACCGATCCCCTTCCGCACCCGCAAGCACACCGACGCGACGCTCGCGCAGGGCACCGAGGCCGTGGACCGGCCGGGCCGCGACGGCGTCCGCCGCGTCACCTACGCCTACCGCACCGTCAACGGCGTCCGGGAGCGCCCGCGCGTCGTGGAGTCGGTGACCGCGCGCGAACCGGTCACCGAGGTCGTACGCGTCGGCACCAGACCGCTGCCCACCGCCGTCACGGGCGCCGACGGCCTCAACTGGGGCGGCCTCGCGCAGTGCGAGGCGGGCGGCAGACCCGACGCGGTGGACGCGACCGGCACCTATGGCGGGCTCTACCAGTTCGACGTGCACACCTGGCACAGCATCGGCGGCCAGGGCCGCCCCCAGGACGCCCCCGCCGCCGAGCAGACCTACCGGGCCAAGAAGCTGTACGTCCAGCGCGGCGCGGCCCCCTGGCCGGTCTGCGGGCGGCACCTGGGCGGTTAGGGCCGGACAGGCCCTAGGTCCGGTCCGCGAGGGCGGCCCCGGCCGCCCCGTACTCTTGCGGGTGTGAGTACGACAGATCCCGACGCCCTCCTCGGACCGGCCGACATCCGTGAACTGGCCGCGGCACTGGGGGTGCGCCCCACCAAGCAGCGCGGGCAGAACTTCGTCATCGACGCGAACACGGTGCGGCGGATCGTCAGGACCGCCGGGGTGCGCCCCGAGGACGCGGTCGTCGAGGTCGGTCCCGGACTCGGCTCGCTCACCCTCGCGCTGCTGGAGGCCGCCGACCGGGTCACCGCGATCGAGATCGACGACGTGCTGGCCGCAGCGCTGCCCGCGACCGTCGCCGCGCGCATGCCGGACCGGGCGGACCGTTTCGCCCTGGTGCACAGCGACGCGATGCGGGTGACAGAACTGCCGGGGCCGCCGCCCACCGCCCTGGTGGCGAATCTGCCGTACAACGTGGCGGTGCCCGTCCTGCTGCACATGCTCGCCGCCTTCCCGAGCATCGAGCGCACCTTGGTGATGGTCCAGGCCGAGGTCGCCGACCGGCTGGCCGCGGGGCCGGGCAACAAGGTGTACGGAGTGCCGTCGGTGAAGGCCAACTGGTACGCGGAGGTCAAGCGCGCCGGTTCCATCGGCCGCAATGTGTTCTGGCCCGCGCCCAACGTCGACTCCGGTCTCGTCTCGCTGACCCGGCGTGACCCGCCGAAGACCACCGCCACCCGCGAAGAGGTCTTCGCCGCCGTCGACGCGGCCTTCGCCCAGCGCCGCAAGACGCTGCGCGCGGCGCTGTCCGGCTGGGCGGGCTCGGCCCCGGCCGCCGAGGCCGCGCTGGTGGCCGCAGGGGTCTCCCCGCAGGCCAGGGGCGAGGAGCTGACGGTGGAGGAATTCGCCGCCGTCGCCGAGTACAAGCCCGCGGCCGAACACAAGCCCGCGGTCTGACGCCGCCGCACCGTAAACCCGCCGCCGCCCGTACCCGCCGCCCGCGAATCCCCAGCCCGTGAATCCCCAGCCCGTGAATCTCCACCCCGTGAATCCGCCGCGCCCGGCGGACCGCCCTCCGTACGCACCACCCTCGCAAGGGAGCCAGCAGTGACCGCCGCACCCGTCACCGTCCGCGTGCCCGCAAAGGTCAACGTCCAGCTCGCGGTCGGTGGTCGCCGCCCCGACGGTTTCCACGACCTGGCGAACGTCTTTCTGTCGGTCGGCCTGTACGACCATGTGACAGCAGTGCCCGCCGACGCGTTGACGATCACCGCGTCCGGCCCGGACACCGACAACATCCCGCTGGACGCCACCAATCTGGCGGCCAAGGCGGCGGTCGCGCTCGCCGCGCACCATGGCGTCGATCCCGTTGTGGGATTGCACATCACCAAGGACATCCCTGTGGCGGGCGGCATGGCGGGCGGCAGCGCGGACGCGGCGGCGGCGCTGCTCGCCTGCGACACCCTGTGGGGCCTGAACACCCCGCGCGCCGACCTGCTCGCGATCTGCGCGGAGCTGGGCAGCGACGTGCCGTTCAGCCTGGTCGGCGGCGCTGCGCTGGGGGAGGGCAGGGGCGAGATCCTCACGCCGCTGGAGGTGGCGGGCCCCTTCCACTGGGTCTTCGCCGTCGCCGACGGCGGCCTGTCCACCCCGGCCGTCTACCGCGAGTGCGACCGCCTGCGCCGCGAGTCCGGCGCGGGCGACACCACCGACGACGTACCGGCGCCCGTCGCCGACCCCGCCCTGATCGACGCGCTGCGCACCGGCGACCCGTACGCGCTCGCCGCCGTCCTGGTCAACGACCTCCAGGCCGCCGCCCTGTCCCTGCGGCCCGCGCTGGCCGACACCCTGGCGACCGGCACGGACGCGGGCGCGCTCGCCGCGCTGGTCTCCGGCTCGGGACCCACCTGCGCCTTCCTCGCGCCGGACGCCGACACCGCCGCCAAGATCGCGGTCACCCTCACCGCGTCAGGCACCTGCCGCACCGCCCGCCCGGCCGCCTCCCCGGCCCCCGGCGCGACCGTCGTCCCCGCCCCCTGACCGCCGGGGCACCACCCGGAACCGGCACCTCACCGCGCCGCACTACGCTGAAGCAGAACCCCCGCGAACCCCTGGAGCGTACGAGAGTGGCCGTCAACCTGGTCAACGTCGAAGCCGTCGGCAAGACATACGGCACGCGAGCGCTGCTCGAATCCGTGTCCCTCGGCGTCTCCGAAGGCGACCGCACCGGCGTCGTGGGCCGCAACGGCGACGGCAAGACCACCCTCATCCGGCTGCTCGCCAAGCTGGAGGAGCCGGACACCGGCCGCGTCACCCACCAGGGTGGGCTGCGACTGGGCGTCTTGACGCAGAGCGACAGCCTCGACCCGGCCGCGACCGTGCGCCACGAGGTGATCGGCGACCGCGCTGACCACCAGTGGGCGGGCGACGCGAAGATCCGCGACGTGCTGACCGGCCTGTTCGGCGGCCTGGACCTGCCCGGCTTCCCGCTCGGCCTGGACACCGTCATCGGCCCGCTCTCCGGCGGCGAGCGGCGCAGGATCGCGCTCGCGAAGCTGCTGATCGAGGAGCAGGACCTGCTGGTCCTCGACGAGCCGACCAACCACCTCGACGTCGAGGGCATCGCCTGGCTGGCGGGCCACCTCGGCACCCGCCGCTCCGCGCTCGTCTGCGTCACCCACGACCGCTGGTTCCTCGACCAGGTCTGTACCCGCATGTGGGACGTGCAGCGCGGCTCGGTGTACGAGTACGAGGGCGGCTACAGCGATTACGTGTTCGCGCGCGCCGAGCGGGAACGGATCGCGGCCACCGAGGAGACCAAGCGGCAGAATCTGATGCGCAAGGAGCTGGCCTGGCTGCGCCGCGGCGCCCCGGCCCGCACCTCCAAGCCGCGCTTCCGCATCGAGGCGGCGAACGAGCTGATCGCCGACGTGCCGCCGCCGCGCGACACCGCGGAGCTGATGAAATTCGCCAACTCCCGCCTCGGCAAGACCGTCTTCGAGCTGGAGGATGTGACAGTCCAAGCGGGCCCCAAGGTGCTGCTGAAGCACCTGACGTGGCAGCTCGGCCCCGGCGACCGCGTCGGCCTGGTCGGCGTCAACGGCTCGGGCAAGACCTCACTCCTGCGGGCGCTCGCCGAGGCCGCGGCGACCGGCGGCGACCAGCAGCCGGCGGCTGGCAAAGTGGTCGTCGGCAAGACGGTGAAGCTCGCTTACCTCTCCCAGGAGGTCGCCGAGCTGGACCCGAACTGGCGGGTGCTCCAGGCCGTGGAGTCGGTGCGGCAGCGCGTCGACCTCGGCAAGGGCCGGGAGATGACCGCGGGGCAGCTCTGCGAGAAGTTCGGCTTCACCAAGGAGAAGCAGTGGACGCCGGTCGGCGACCTGTCCGGCGGTGAGCGCCGTCGGCTCCAGATCCTGCGGCTGCTGATGGACGAGCCCAATGTGCTGTTCCTGGACGAGCCCACCAACGACCTCGACATCGAGACGCTCACCCAGCTGGAGGACCTGCTCGACGGCTGGCCCGGCTCGATGCTGGTGATCAGCCACGACCGGTACTTCCTGGAGCGCACCACCGACCGCGTCTTCGCGCTGCTCGGCGACGCCAGTCTGCGCATGCTGCCGCGCGGGGTGGACGAGTACCTGGAGCGCCGCCGCCGGGTCGCCGAGGCCGCGGCGCCCGCCCCGGCGCCCGCCAAGGACAAGCCCACGGGCGACACCCGCGCGGCGAAGAAGGAACTCCAGCGCATCGAGCGGCAGCTCGACAAACTCGGCCAGCGCGAGGCGAAGCTGCACACCGGCATCGCCGACAATGCGACCGATTTCGAGAAAGTCGCCTCCCTGGACGCCGAATTGCGCGCGCTGCGCGAGGAGCGCGAGGAACTGGAGATGCGCTGGCTGGAGTTGGCGGAGGACGCGTAACACCCCTTCACATGAGGCGGGTAACACCCCTTCACCTGGGGCGGGTAACACCCCTTCGCAGGTGAAGCAGAATCCCTCGACGTGTGAAGACGTGTAGCGGCCAGGTAACGGTCGGGCCGCTCCCCGAGGGGGTGGTGGGGGCGGGTGATAGAAAGAATTTCCGTTCATCCGTCCCTGATTCACCTGTGCCCGAAGGACCTGTTGATGTCGCAGCCGCCCCCGCCGCCCCCCGGAAACCCGCCGCCGCCCGGCGGTGGTTACGGATACCCGGGCCAGGCGGGCCCGGTTCCCGGTAACGAGAACCCGTACGCGCAGCCGGTGCCCCCCGGCCAGAACCCGTACGCGCAGGCGCCCACCCAACCGGCCTTCCCGCAGCAGCAGTACGGCGGCCGGCAGGGACCTCCGCCGCCGCCCGGCCAGGTGCCGCCCCCGCCCCCGCCGCCCGGCCAGGTGCCGCAGGGGCAGGCACCGCCCCCGCAGTACGGCTACCCGCAGCCCGGCCAGGTCCCGCAGCAGCAGGCGTACGGCTATCCGCAGCAGCAACAGCCGCCGTACGGGCCCGGACCCTCGGGCTACCCCGCCCCCTCAGGCGGCTCGTCGAACAACAAGCTGATCGTGATCGTCGCGGCGGTCGTCGCCGCGGTGCTGGTGATCGGCGGCGGTGTGTACTTCGCGACCAAGAGCGGCGGCGGCGACGACCCGGCGCCCAAGCCGCAGGCCAACGCCGGTGGCGCCAACGGCGGTACGAACACCGCCAAGACGCACAATTCGACACTGTCGTACAAGTGGGACAAGCCCGCGGACCCGGTGGCGTCGAAGGACAATCTGAAGAGCGTCCTCGGCGTCTGGTTCACCGACAAGTACGTGGTGAAGAACGAGATCGACAAGGTCGTCGGCTACGACCTGGGCACCGGCGCGGTGGCGTGGACCGTACCGACACCGTCGAGCGGCGACTGCACGGCCGCGCGCGACTCCAACAACAACCTGACGGCCGTCCAGTTCGGCGCCAACTGCGAGCAGGTCATGGTGATCGATCTCGCGGCGGGCAGGGCGGTGTGGACGGCGAAGCTGCCGGTCGGCAGCTCGGAGAAGGCGGACTTCGACTACAGCGAGATGGCGATCAGCGGCGACACGCTCGGCGTGGACTGGCTGGAGGGCTCGATCGGCTACCGGCTGAGCACCCAGAAGGTGCTGTGGCGGTCGGGCAACGGTGACTGCGAGGACGACGGCTACGCGGGCGGCAAGCAGTTCGTGGCGATCGTCAACTGCGGTTACAAGACGTACAAGGTCCAGGTCATCGATCCGGACAACAACGGCAGCGCCAAATGGTCGTGGACGGCGCCGGTCGGCACCAAGGTCTCGGCCGTCGTCTCCACCGACCCGGTGGTGGTGGTGCTCGGCACCGAGGGCGAGAGGCAGACGGACGTGGCGACGATCGTCGACGGCCGTCTCCAGTCGCGGGTCTCGCTCGGCACCGACAAGTACGACATCAGCACGGACGGCACCGAGATGCAGGCCGTGCACAATGTGATCGTCAGCAGTGACACCCTCTATCTGTCGCTGACGAGCAAGCACGACAGCAACGGCCAGGTGCTCAGCGGGATCGTCGCGTTCAACCTGAGCGACGGCAAGCAGAAGTGGATCGCCAAGCCCGACAGCAAGCACGACATCCAGGGCCTGGCGATCGAGGACGGCAAGCTGCTCGCGTACGAGCCCGCCGACTACGACGTGCAGGGCCGTCTGGTGACCCTGGACCCGGCCAGCGGCGCGCTCACCACCTACGCGCAGTTCGACACCGACGCCTCGCAGAAGCTGAACGTGTCGGCGATGCGCAGCTACCCCGTCTGGCACGACGGTCATTTCATCATCGCGACGCGCACGGTGTACGCCTCCTCGTCCGACCAGACCTATCTGGTGACCTTCGGCTGACGAGCTACGGTAATTCCGGATTCGCCGGAACCTTCTGTTCGATAGGGGGCGCGGCCGGTGGTGGATGCGTGTAGCTTCGCCGCCTAGGGCGGTATGCGTAGGGGTCGGGGTCGGCAGTGGTCCGGACCCCGGGGGGATAGGGGATACCCGACATGGGCGTACGGCTCGTGGTCGTTGACGACCACCGCCTGCTCGCCGAGGCGCTGGCCTCGGCACTGAAGCTGCGCGGGCACCGGGTGCTCGCGGCGGCGGCGCCCGCGGCGGGCGCGGCGGAACTGGTACTGAGCAGGTCTCCCGAGGTGTGCCTGTACGGTACGGCCGCACCGGCCGAGCCGGGCGCCTTCGACGCGGTGGCCAGGATCAAGCGGGAGCGCCCGGCGGTCGCGGTGGTCGTCCTCGGACCGGTGCCCGACCCGCGCGGCATCGCGGCGGCCTTCGCGGCCGGCGCCTCCGGTTACGTACGCCACGACGAGCGCATCGAGGGCGTGGAGCGCGCGATGGCCAAGGCGCGGGCCGGGGAGGTCGCGGTGGCGCAGACGCTCCTCCAGGGCGCCTTCGCGGAACTGCTCAACCCCGCGCGGCAGCCGGACGACGAGGGCGCGCGGCTGCTGGAGATGCTGACACCGCGCGAGATCGAGGTCCTGGTGCGGGTCGCGGAGGGCGAGGACACCCGGCTGATCGCGGCGGGCATGCGGATCGCGCCGAGCACCGCGCGGACGCATGTGCAGCGCGTCCTGATGAAGCTGGGGGTCGGCTCCCGGCTGGAGGCGGCCGCCCTGGCCGCCCGTACCGGCCTGCTGGACCGCGCGGCGGCCGAAGGCGCCCCGGCGTCCGCGCCGTTCCCGCAGTCCTCCGCGGCCGGTCCCGGCGCGGCGGGCTGACGCACCGATCCCAGCACCCCCTTTTCCCACACGTTTTCCGCACGTCTTCCGCACGCGGGGCGGCACCTCCGGACAGGAGGTGCCGCCCCGCTCTCGCGTGCGCGGACACTTACCACCACAATCAACCTGTTTCAAGCATCTTCCCGGAGTCCCCATTGACCGGGCTGTTATTTTGTGGTTCCTTGTGTTTGATTATGTTGAGTGCTTGTGATGAGGGGCCTCAAGGGTGAAGAAGACGACGACCCGGCTCGCCGACGGCCGTGAGCTGATCTATTACGACTCCAGGGACGACGTCGTGCGCGACGCCGTGGACCGCCGTCCGCTGGAGCCCGTCGCCACCGAGTCCGAGCTGCGCGCCGACCGGCTGCTGGGCGACACCGTCGCCGTCGCCTCGCACCGGCAGGGCCGTACGTACCACCCGCCCGCCGACGAGTGCCCGCTGTGCCCCTCGCGCGAGGGCCGGCTGAGCGAGATCCCGGACAGCGACTACGAGGTGGTCGTCTTCGAGAACCGCTTCCCCTCGCTGGCCGGTGACGCGGGCCGCTGCGAGGTGGTCTGCTTCACCCCCGACCACGACGCGTCCTTCGCCGACCTGAGCCCCGGCTCCGCCCGCCTGGTGCTGGACGCCTGGACCGACCGCACCCGCGACCTGGGCCAGCAGCCCGGCGTGGAGCAGGTCTTCCCGTTCGAGAACCGCGGCGCGGAGATCGGCGTCACCCTCGGCCACCCGCACGGCCAGATCTACGCCTATCCGTTCGTCACACCGCGCACCGCCCTGATGCTGCGCTCGCTCGCCGAGCACCGCGAGCGCACCGGCGGGCGCAACCTCTTCGACGACGTCCTCGCCGACGAGCGCGCGGACGGCCGCCGAATCGTCCTCACGGGTGAACACTGGACCGCCTTCGTGCCGTACGCCGCGCACTGGCCGTACGAAGTGCACCTGTATCCCCACCGCCGGGTGCCCGACCTGCTCGGCCTCGACGAGGACGCGCGCGCCGAGTTCCCGCGGGTCTATCTGGAGCTGCTGCGCCGCTTCGACCGGATCTTCGGCGAGGGCCAGCCGCGTACCCCGTACATCTCCGGCTGGCACCAGGCGCCGTTCAACGCGCCGGACCGCCGCGATTTCGCGCTCCATCTGGAGCTTTTCACTATCCGGCGCACATCGGGCAAGCTGAAGTTCCTCGCGGGCTCCGAGTCCGGAATGGGCGCTTTCATCAACGATGTGCCGCCGGAGTCCGCGGCGTTGCGACTGCGAGAGGTAGCGAGTCAGTGAGCACCGAGCGAGCGGGCACCGAGTCGACGACCGCCCAGCGGGAGACGGCCGCCCGGCCCAAGAAGGTCCTGGTCACCGGCGGCGCCGGATACGTCGGCGGGGTCGTCGCCGCCCATCTGCTGGAGGCCGGGCACCGGGTGACGGTGCTGGACGACCTGTCGACCGGCTTCCTCGCGGGCGTGCCCAAGGGCGCCGACTTCGTCGAGGGCCGCGTCCAGGACGCCGACAAGGTGCTCGACAGCACCTATGACGCGGTGCTGCACTTCGCCGCCTCCTCGCAGGTCGGCGAGTCCGTCGCCGTACCCGAGAAGTACTGGCGCAACAACGTCGGCGGCACCCTCGAACTGCTCGCCGCCATGCGGGACTCCGGCGTACGCACCCTCGTCTTCTCCTCCACCGCCGCCACCTACGGCGAGCCCACCGCCATCCCCATCACCGAGGACGCGGCGACCGCGCCCACCAACCCGTACGGCGCGACGAAGCTCGCCGTCGACCACATGATCACCAGCGAGTGCGCGGCACACGGCCTGTCCGCCGTCTCCCTGCGGTACTTCAACGTCGCGGGCGCGTACGGCGGCCACGGCGAGCGGCACGACCCCGAGTCGCACCTGATCCCGCTGGTCCTCCAGGTCGCGCAGGGCCGCCGCCCCGCGGTCTCGGTCTTCGGCGACGACTACCCGACGCCGGACGGCACCTGCCTGCGCGACTACATCCACGTCGCGGACCTGGCCGAGGCGCATCTGCTGGCGCTCGACAAGGCGCCCGCGGGCGAGCACCTGATCTGCAACCTCGGCAACGGCAACGGCTTCTCGGTCCGCGAGGTCATCAAGACCGCCCGCCAGGTCACCGGCCACCCCATCCCGGCCACCGACGAGCCGCGCCGCGCGGGCGACCCCGCCGTACTGGTCGCCTCCGCGGAGCGCGCCAGGCAGCGGCTCGGCTGGCAGCCCAGCCGCACCGACCTCGCGGAGATCATCCGCGACGCATGGAATTTCACCCGGTCGCTGTCGCAGGACCACTCGCCGACGCAGGGGGAGGACGGACGATGACGGAAGCCACGACGGAAGCCGCGTTCGAGATCGCGTTCAAGAACATCTTCGGGCGCGCGCCCGAGGGCATATGGGCGGCGCCCGGCCGGGTCAATCTGATCGGCGAGCACACCGACTACAACGACGGCTACGTCATGCCGTTCGCGCTCCCGCACCGCACCCGGGCGGCCGTCGCCCGCCGCGACGACGGGCTGCTGCGCGTGCACTCCGCCGACATGGACGGCGGCATCGTCGAACTGCGCGTCGACGAACTGGCTCCCGGTACGACCGGCGGCTGGGCCGTCTACCCCGCGGCCGTCCTGTGGACGCTGCGGCAGGCGGGCCACGCCATCGGCGGCGCCGACATCCACTACGACAGCAATGTGCCGGTCGGCGGCGGGCTCTCGTCCTCCGCCGCCCTCCAGGTCGTCACCGCCCTGGCCCTCACCGAACTGCACGGCCTGGACCTGCCCCGCCAGGAGTTGGCCCTGCTCTGCCAGTCCTCGGAGAACACCTACGTCGGCGCGCCCGTCGGCGTCATGGACCAGACCGCGTCCGCCTGCTGTACGCAGGGGCACGCGCTCCACCTCGACGTGCGCGGGCTCACGCAGCGCCAGGTGCCGTTCGACCTGGCCGCGCAGGGGCTGCAACTGCTGGTGGTCGACACCCGCGTCAAGCACGCGCACGCCGACGGGGCGTACGGCGAACTGCGCGCGGGCTGCGAGGCCGCCGCCGCGGCCCTCGGCGTCCCCGCCCTGCGCGACGTCCCCTACGACGGGCTCGACGCCGCGCTGGCCGCCCTCCCCGACGAGCGGCTGCGGCGGCTCACCCGGCACGTGGTGACCGAGAACCGGCGCGTCGAGGAGGTCATCGCGCTTCTGGACGCCGGGCGCACCCGCGAGATCGGGCCCGTCCTGACCGCGGGGCACGTCTCGCTCCGCGACGACTTCCGGATCTCGTGCGCCGAACTCGACCTCGTGGTCGACACCGCGCTCGCCAACGGCGCCCTGGGCGCCCGTATGACCGGCGGCGGCTTCGGCGGCTCCGCCATCGTCCTGGCGGAGGCCACCGACATCCCGGCGCTGTCCGCGACCATCCAGGCCGCCCTCCCGGCGGCCCGGCTCTTCCCGACGACGGCGGGCCCCGGAGCGCACCGGCTGGTTTAGCGGGGCCCGGATCTCAAACCCGGTTCCCAGACCCGGTTTCCATACCCGGTTTCCAGACCCCGTTCTCCCACCCCGTGCTCAAATCCCGTTCCCCGCTCCCGTTCCCCGCTGTCTGACGGGCCGGTCCGTGTGAAGCTCGGCACGCGCGGACCGGCCCGTTCGGCGCGCGCGGGGCCGCTCCCGTCACCGTGGTCACTCCGGTACCACAAGACGAGGGAATCCGGAATTCCGCGACGGAGAACTTCCGTCAAGACGGTGTTAACGGGGGCGCGACGCCCTACGCTTTTGAGACAGCGCCGGTGGGGGCCGGCGTGCATCAGGGGGCGAGACGCAAGGGGTTCGGCACCCGGGGAGGGTCGGCGGTCCCGATCCGGGTGCCGGATCCCGCGCGAATGCCGCCCCGCCACTGGGGGAGTGCCCAACACCGGGAGTGGTACCCGTGGGACGAATCCGCGTTCTCGTCGTCGATGATCATCGCATCTTCGCCGAGTCGCTTGCCGCCGCGCTCGCGGCGGAGCCCGACGTCGACGTCTCGGCCGCGGGGAGCGGCCCGGCCGCTCAGCGCTGCCTGGACCGCGCGGCGGCCGACAACCGGCGCTACGACGTCCTGCTGGTGGACGCCGATCTGGGGGACGGTCCGCGACCGCCGGTGACGCTCGCGGCGGTGCCGCGCATCCCGGTCGAGCAGGAACCGGTCCTGGACGGCCTGGCGCTGGTGGAACGGGTCAGGGCCGAGTATCCGGGGACCCGTACCGTCGTGCTGGCCGAGCGGGACGACGCCCGCAGGGCGGCCCGCGCGCTCCAGGCCGGGGCGTCGGGGTGGGTCGCCAAGGACTGCTCGCTGTCACGGCTGCTCGCGGTCGTACGCGGCGTGCTGCGCGACGAGACGCATCTGCCGCCCGCGCTGCTGACCGGTGTGCTGCGCGAGCTGACGGCCGCCCGCAGGCACCGCACCGAGAGCGAACGGCTGGTGGAGTCGCTGACGCCGCGCGAGCAGGAGGTGCTGCGCTGCATGGTCGCGGGCCTGGGCCGCAAAGCCGTCGCCGAGCGGCTGTTCCTGTCGCCGCACACCGTCCGCACCCATATGCAGAATGTGCTGGGCAAGCTCGGCGTGCACTCGACGCTGGCGGCGGTCGCGCTGGCCCGCAGGGCGGGCGTGGGGCCGGTGGAGCTGGTGCCGTCAGCCGGGGACGTTGTCGAAAGGCGCGGTCAACTGTCGTAGCAGCCCGGCCAGTTCACCGCGCTGCCGGGCGGACAGCTCGCCCAGGATCGCGCGTTCCTGCGCGAGCAGTCCGGCCAGTGACTGGTCCGCGCGCTCCTGGCCCTCCACGGTGAGCCGGACGAGCACGCCGCGCCGGTCGCTGGGGTCGGGCAGCCGCTCGACGAGCCCGCGCTGGGCGAGCCGGTCGATCCGGTTGGTCATCGTGCCGGAGGTGACCAGCGTCTGGGTCAGGAGCTGGCCCGGCGAGAGCTGGTACGGCGGTCCGGCGCGGCGCAGCGAGGTGAGCACGTCGAACTCCCACGGTTCGAGACTGTGCTCGGCGAAGGCCAGCCGCCGCGCGCGGTCGAGGTGCCGGGCGAGTCTGCTGACCCGGCTGAGCACCTCCAGCGGCTCCACGTCGAGGTCGGGGCGCTCTCGGCGCCATGCAGCGACCAGCCGGTCGACCTCGTCCTCCATGCGCTCAGTGTAGTAGGTCTGTCGATATGAAGTCTCTTGATATGAAGCCTCTTGACTTCAAGAGATATGTCGGAGGAGCCTGGACACCGACCAGAGGGCAGAACCTCGCCCTCCGTTTCGGTAGCGGCTGTGCGCAGCCGGCTATGAAAAGCCAGGGAGTACGACGATGCACGCAGCGCCAACGTGGGACCCGCAACAGTATCTCCGGCACTCCACCCACCGCACCCGCCCTTTCCTCGACCTCCTGACCCGTATCCAGGACCTGCCGGGCGGCGACGCGCCCCGGATCGCCGACATCGGGTGCGGTCCGGGCAATGTCACCGCGCTGCTCGCCGACCGCTGGCCCGGAGCCCGGATCACCGGCTTCGACAGCTCCCGCGAGATGCTGGACGCGGCGGCGCGGTACGCGGGACCCACGGCGGGCGGCGGTGAGCTGGACTTCCGGCAGGCCGACGCGGCGCACTGGGCGCCCGAGGAGTCCTTCGACCTGATCGTCTCCAACGCCGCGCTCCAGTGGGTGCCCGGCCACGCCGACCGCTTCCCCGGCTGGCTCGACCACATCACGCCCGGCGGCACCCTGGCCTTCCAGGTGCCGGGCAACTTCACCGCGCCCAGCCACGCGCTGCTGGGCGAGCTGTGCGACACCCCGCGGTGGCGCGACCGGCTCGACGGACACGGCCGCCGCTACGTCCACATCCTCAGCCCGGCCGACTATCTGGAGCGGCTGACCGAACTGGGCTGCGCGGCCGATGTGTGGGAGTCGACGTATGTGCAGTTGCTCCAGGGCGAGGACCCGGTGCTGGAGTGGACCAAGGGCACCGTGCTGCGGCCGGTGCTGACCGCGCTGGACGGCGACCGGGGGGCGGTGACGGAATTCGTCGGCCAGTACCGCGACCTGCTGCGCAAGGCGTACCCGCCGGGCCCGCACGGGACGGTCTTCCCCTTCCGGCGGATCTTCACCGTCGCGCGCAAACAGGGGCAGGAGGCGGCGGCGTGACGCGGGGAGCGGCAGGGGGGACGGCGGGGGGCGCCGACGGCTTCGGGATCGCGGGGGTCGACCACGTCCAGCTCGCCGCGCCGCCGGGCAGCGAGGAGGCGCTGCGCGCGTACTACGTCGGGGTGCTGGGGATGGCCGAGCTGACCAAGCCGCCGGTGCTCGCGGCGCGCGGCGGCTGCTGGTTCGCGGCGGGGGACGCGGTGCTGCACTTAGGGATCGAGGAGGACTTCAGGCCCGCCCGCAAGGCCCACCCGGGCATCCGCGTCACCGGGATCCACGCCTTCGGCAAGGAGCTCCAGGCGCGCGGCGCCAAGGTCGTCTGGGACGACGACCTGCCGGGCCACTCCCGCTTCTACTCCGAGGACCCGGTCGGCAACCGGCTGGAGTTCCTGGAGCCGACGGCGATGAGAGCCTGACGTCCGCGCGAGGGGGGCGTCGGGCGAGCGTGCCCGACGACCCCCACGCGTCCTACAGCAGCAGGAAGGCCGCACCGATAAGCGCCGCCCCCAGCGCCGCCAGCGTCCACGCCGTGCGCCGCATCCGCAGCGCCCCGCCGGCCACGACCGCGGCCAGCAGCAGGGCTCCGGCCAGCGGCACCCAGGAGAAGAACAGGCCGCCCCAGTCGGACCGTACGACCGTGTTCGTCCCGGGCTTCACCACGACCGGCACACGGTCGCCGACATGGTGTGTGACCGGCAGGCTGATGACCACCTTCGGGCGGGCGACGGCCGACCCCTTCGGCGCGAAGGGTCCGGTGCAGGTGGAGTCGCCGCAGTTCGTCAGCGTCATCGTGCCGTGCTCGTGCCCCTTGGTGAGCACCACGTATTGCGCGGTCTTCCACGAGTCCCAGGCGCCGGACGCCAGGAGCAGCAGCACCAGCGCCCACCCGCCCACCACCCGGGCCAGCAGGACCAGCCCCCAGGTGCCCTCGGCCATCCGGCGGGAACGGCTGCGTTTCACCATGCGGGCGATCTTTGGCCATCGCATGCCGTCCGGTCAACCTCGGTACGCGCTCGCCCTCGACAAGGGTGAGCGCCGTGTCCGGCGGTTGACCGGTCGCGCGTCCGGTCAGGTGTTGTACGTGCTCTGCGCGCGCTCCAGGCCCTCGGTGATCAGCGCCTCGACCGCGTCCGCCGCCCGGTCCACGAACCAGTCCAGCTCCTTGCGCTCGGTGGACGAGAAGTCCTTGAGCACAAAGGCCGCCACGTCCATCCGGCCCGGCGGACGGCCGATCCCCGCGCGCACCCGCAGATAGTCGGGGCCCATCGACTTGGTCATCGACTTGAGGCCGTTGTGACCGTTGTCGCCGCCGCCCAGCTTGAGCCGCAGCGTGCCGAAGTCGATGTCCAGCTCGTCGTGGACGGCGATGATCCGCTCGGTCGGCACCTTGTAGAAGTCGCGCAGCGCGGTCACCGGGCCGCCGGACAGATTCATGTACGACTGGGGCTTCGCCAGCACCACCCGCTGGTTCGCGGGACCGGGCGGGCCGATCCGGCCCTCCACGACCACGGCCTGCGCCTTCTGCGCGCGCTTGAACTTGCCGCCGACCCGCTGGGCGAGCAGATCGGCCACCATGAAGCCGATGTTGTGCCGGTTCCCCGCGTACTCGGGGCCCGGATTGCCGAGGCCCGCGACCAGCCAGGGCCCTGAGGTGTCACTCATCCACGTCTCCGACTCCGTGTCGCCGACTTCGTACCGGGAAAACGGCCGCCGCCGCACTCCGTGAGGGTGCGGCGGCGGCCGGGGTCACACGCGAGCACGTCAGCACGTCAGCACGCGAGCGCGCGGGCACGTGAGCGTACGCACATGAGCACGTCAACACACGAGCACGTCAGCACACGAGCGCATAAGCGCGCGAGGACCGGGGGAGCGCGGGGGACTACGCCTCGGCGGCGGCGTCCTCGGTGCCCTCGGCGGCCTCGTCGCCCGCCACGTCGGCGGCCTCGGCCTGGGCCGAGACGACCTGGATGACGACCGCGTCCTCGTCGATCGCCAGGGTGGAGCCCTTGGGCAGGGTGATGTCCTTGGCGAGGATGGAGGCGCCGGCCTCCAGGCCCTCGATGGAGACGGTGACCGCGGTCGGGATGTGGGTCGCCTCGGCCTCGACGGGCAGCGTGTTGAGCACGTGCTCCAGCAGGTTGCCGCCGACGGCCAGCTCGCCCTCGGTCTGCACCGGGATCTCGACGGTGACCTTCTCGCCGCTCTTCACGGACAGCAGGTCGACGTGCTCGATGGTGCCGCGCAGCGGGTCGCGCTGGACCGCCTTGGGGATGACCAGCGCGGTCTTGCCGTCGAGCTGGAGGGAGATCAGCACGTTCGCGGTGCGGAGCGCGAGCAGCAGCTCGTGGCCGGGGACGGTGACGTGCTGCGGGTCGGCGCCGTGACCGTAGATGACGGCGGGGACCTGGTGGGCGCGGCGCACGCGGCGGGCGGCGCCCTTGCCGAACTCGGTGCGCGGCTCTGCGGCGATCTTGACCTCGGCCATGATGCTCAACTCCTCGATGCGGAAAACTCGGTACGCGAAAGGGGGGTCATACGGTCGCCCGACCCACGACGGGCCGTTCCACGACTCACCCCCGCTTGCGCGGAGACCGTTACGAGGAGCGCGCCGATAACGGAGGTCCGCCGGAAAAACCGGGGCCTCCCTCGCCGAGCAACGCGGACAGCGTAACCGGCGGGGAGGCCCCGGGAGAAATCGATCTAGCTCAGTGCTCGGAGTCCTCGAACAGGCTGGTGACCGAGCCGTCCTCGAACACCTCGCGCACCGCGTTGGCGATGGTCGGCGCCATGGACAGCACGGTGATCTTGTCGAGGTTCAGCTCGCGCGGGGTCGGCAGGGTGTCGGTGAGGATGAACTCGCTCACCCGGGAGTTCTTCAGCCGGTCCGCGGCGGGCCCGGAGAGCACACCGTGGGTGGCGGTCACGATGACGTCCTCGGCGCCGTTGGCGAACAGCGCGTCGGCGGCGGCGCAGATCGTACCGCCGGTGTCGATCATGTCGTCGACCAGGACGCAGACCCGGCCCTTGACGTCACCGACGACCTCGTGGACCTTCACCTGGTTGGCGACGTCGGGGTCACGGCGCTTGTGGACGATGGCCAGCGGCGCGCCGAGCCGGTCGCACCAGCGGTCGGCGACCCGTACCCGGCCGGCGTCCGGGGAGACCACCGTGAGCTTGGCGCGGTCGACCTTGGCGCCCACGTAGTCCGCGAGCACCGGCAGGGCGAAGAGATGATCGACCGGGCCGTCGAAGAAGCCCTGGATCTGGTCGGTGTGCAGGTCGACCGTGAGGATGCGGTCGGCGCCCGCGGTCTTGAACAGGTCCGCCATCAGCCGGGCCGAGATCGGCTCACGGCCGCGGTGCTTCTTGTCCTGCCGGGCGTAGCCGTAGAAGGGCACGATCACGGTGATGCTCCGGGCGGAGGCCCGCTTGAGAGCATCGAGCATGATGAGCTGCTCCATGATCCACTTGTTGATGGGAGCGGTGTGGCTCTGGATGAGGAAGCAGTCCGCGCCGCGGGCCGACTCCTGGAACCGCACATAGATCTCGCCGTTGGCGAAGTCGAAAGCCTTGGTCGGCACCAGGCCGACTCCGAGACTGTGTGCCACCGCCTCCGCCAGATCGGGGTGGGCGCGGCCGGAGAAGAGCATCAGCTTCTTCTCACCGGTCGTCTTGATCCCGGTCACTGCACCGTCTCCTTGGAGTTTTCGACTGGTGTTCGGCACAGCGTCGCCTTCGGTTAGGCGTGCTGGCGGAATTGTGTGCAAGCCACACGGTACGCCCCAACCGGCGCATCTGTGCACCTCAAGAGGCCCGGATGAGACGTCCCTCACTCGCCCTGCGGCGTGTCTCCTCGTTGTGCGCGTTCGGCGGCCTCGGCGGCGGCGCTGCCGGGACGCTTGCGCGCCACCCAGCCCTCGATGTTGCGCTGCTGACCGCGGGCGACGGCCAGGGACCCCGCGGGAACGTCCTTGGTGATCACCGATCCGGCGGCGGTGTACGCGCCGTCCCCGACGGTGATCGGCGCCACGAACATGTTGTCGGAGCCGGTCTTGCAGTAGCTGCCGATGGTGGTGTGGTGCTTGGCCTCGCCGTCGTAGTTCACGAAGACGCTGGCGGCGCCGATGTTGGTGTACTCGCCGATCGTGGCGTCCCCCACATAGCTGAGGTGCGGCACCTTGGTGCCCTCGCCGATCGAGGCGTTCTTCATCTCCACGTACGTGCCCGCCTTGGCCTTCGGGCCGAGCTTGGCGCCGGGGCGCAGATACGCGTACGGGCCGACGGTCGCCTGCTCGCCGATCTCGGCCTGGTCGGCGACGGTGTTGGACACCCGCGCGCCGGGGCCGACCGCGGTGTCGGTGAGCGTGCAGTTGGGGCCGACCTCGGCGCCCGCGCCGACGCTGGTGGCGCCCAGGAGCTGGGTGTTGGGGTGCACCAGGCAGTCCTGCTCGAAGCGGACGTCGACGTCGACCCAGGTGGAGGCGGGGTCGACGACCGTGGCGCCGTCCAGCATGGCGCGGTGGAGCAGCCGGTCGTTGAGCACCCGGCGGGCCTCGGCGAGCTGCACCCGGTTGTTCACCCCGGCGATCTCGCGGTGGTCGGGGGCGACGTACGCGCCGACGCGGTGGCCGGCCTCGCGCAGGATGCCGAGGGTGTCGGTCAGATACTCCTCGCCCTGCGAGTTGTCCGTGGTGATCTTGCCGAGCGCGTCGGCGAGCAGGGCCGCGTCGAAGGCGTAGACCCCGGAGTTGATCTCGGCGATCGCCAGTTGGGCCGGTCCGGCGTCCTTCTGCTCGACGATCGCGGTGACCCGGTCGTCGGAGGAGCGGATGATCCGGCCGTAGCCGGTGGGGTCGGGCACCTTCGCGGTGAGGACCGTCACGGCGTTGCCGTCGCCCTCGTGCGCGCCGACCAGGGTGTGCAGGGTCTCGGCGGTGAGCAGCGGGGTGTCGCCGTAGGTGACCACCACGGTGCCGTCCAGGACGACGCCCTGCGCGGACAGCGCGTCCAGGCCGATCCTGACCGCGTGCCCGGTCCCGTTCTGCTCGTGCTGCACGGCGGTGAGCGCCTGCGGGTCGATGCCGTTGAGGTGCTCGGTGACCCGCTCGCGGGCGTGGCCCACGACCACCACGAGGTGCTGCGGCGCCAGTTCGCGGGAGGCGGCGACCACATGGCCGACGAGGGAACGGCCGCAGATGGGGTGGAGGACCTTCGGGGTGGCCGACTTCATGCGGGTGCCCTCACCCGCGGCGAGGACGACGACGGCAGCCGGACGGTTCGGGCTCACGTGAGGAGACTCCTCGGCTTCGGGTGCTGGACATCCGCAGGATACCGACGGGTTCCCGGATGGACGCCGGGCGGCCCCGGCCGGACCGGCCGGGGCCCCGGTGAGGTGCTCCGCCGCCAGGACTCGAACCCGGACATAAGGCACCAAAAGCCCCAGTGCTGCCAATTACACCACGGCGGATCAACCCGCGCTTTCGACCCGTTGGCGAGCCGGGCGGGCTGGACTTCACCATCATGCCGTACGAGCCGGGGTGGACGCGACGTAGATCCGGGGTAGAGATCGCACGACGGGCCGCATGAAGTGGTTCTGTCGCTCGTCGTCGGCCGCTGCAATACTTACGGCGGCGTAAGTTACGGGCTTGACCGGCTGAAACCAGCCCCCTCAGATCCCCAAGGGACAGACATGACCACGCACACGGACGTGAGGCCCGAGTCCCGGGAACCCGGGCCCTCGGGACAGGAAGACGCGCTGAACAGCGCCACCCGCGGTGGTGAGAGCAAGCGGTCGATCGAGCAGATCGCGCTGCTGCTGTTCATCAGCATCCCCTTCGTGGCGCTGGTGGCGGCCATCCCGCTCGCCTGGGGCCGCGGCATGAGCTGGCTGGATCTCGGCCTCATGATCGGCATGTACTTCCTCGGCTGCCACGGCATCACCATCGGCTTCCACCGGCACTTCACCCACGGTTCGTTCAAGGCCAACCGCCCCCTGAAGATCGCGCTCGCCATCGCCGGATCGATGGCCGTCGAGGGCCCGATCGTGCGCTGGGTGGCCGACCACCGCAGGCACCACAAGTTCAGCGACGCCGAGGGCGACCCGCACAGCCCGTGGCGGTACGGCGAGACGCTGCCCGCGCTGATGAAGGGCCTGTGGTGGGCCCACATGGGGTGGCTGTTCGACGAGGAGCAGACCTCGCAGGCGAAGTACGCGCCCGACCTGATCAAGGACTCCGCGATCCGCCGCATCTCGCGCGACTTCTGGCTGTGGACCGTGATCTCGCTGGCCATCCCGCCGGTGGTCGGCGGCCTCGTCACCATGTCGTGGTACGGCGCGTTCACCGCGTTCTTCTGGGGATCGCTCGTTCGGGTGGCGTTGCTGCACCACGTCACCTGGTCGATCAACTCGATCTGCCACGCGGTCGGCAAGCGCCCCTTCAAGTCCCGTGACCGCTCCGGCAACGTGTGGTGGCTGGCGGTGCTGTCCTGCGGCGAGTCCTGGCACAATCTGCACCACGCCGACCCCACCTCCGCCCGGCACGGTGTGCTGCGCGGCCAGGTCGACTCCAGCGCCCGGATCATCCGCTGGTGCGAACAGCTCGGCTGGGCCACCGACGTCCGCTGGCCGAGCGCGGACCGTATCGCGGCCCGCCGTAAGGAAAACATCAGTGAAGCGGCATGATTGACGCGTGAGCGACGGCAGCGGATCGAACGGCGACGGCGGAAGCGGCAGGGCCTCGGGTACGGATTCGGGTGCGAAGTCGGGCTCACGTCCGGCCACGGCCTCAGGCGTGGCGGGACCCACCGCCCGGCGCGCCCGCCGGGTCCGTATGACCGGCAAGGAACGGCGCGAGCAGCTTCTCGACATCGGCCGCACGCTCTTCGCCGAACGCGGCTTCGAGGGCACCTCGGTCGAGGAGATCGCCCACAAGGCGGGCGTCTCCAAGCCGGTGGTGTACGAGCACTTCGGCGGCAAGGAAGGGCTCTACGCCGTCGTCGTCGACCGTGAGATGCGCCGGTTGCTCGACATGGTGACCGGCGCCCTCACCGGCGGCCACCCCAGGGAGCTGCTGGAACAGGCCGCCTTCGCGCTGCTGGACTACATCGAGCAGTACACCGACGGTTTCCGCATCCTGGTGCGCGATTCACCCGTCGCCCAGTCCACCGGCACCTTCGCCTCGCTGATCAGCGACATCGCCACCCAGGTCGAGGACATCCTCGGCCACGAGTTCAAGCGGCGCGGCTTCGACCCCAAGCTCGCCCCGATGTACGCGCAGGCGCTGGTCGGCATGGTGGCGCTCACCGGCCAGTGGTGGCTGGACGCGCAGAAGCCGAAGAAGGCCGAGGTCGTCGCCCACCTGGTGAACCTCTCCTGGAACGGCCTGGCGGGCATAGAGCCCAAGCCGCGGCTGATCGGCCACCGCAAGAACTGAGGCGGCCGACGACGTACAGGCGCATAGGCGCACAGACGTACAGGCATACAGACGTACAGGCGTACAGAAGAAGGCGCCCGGCGGACCGATCATCGGTCCGCCGGGCGCCTTTCTCCTATCGCTCAGCCGGTGTTGCGCAGCCCCGCCGCCACACCGTTCACCGTCAGCAGCAGCGCGCGCGACAGCAGCGGGTCGGGGCTCTCGCCCCGCTCCGCCGCCGCCCGCTGCCGGGCCAGCAGCGTCACCTGGAGATACGAGATCGGGTCCAGGTACTGGTCACGGATGTGGAAGGTCTGCGCCAGCAGCGGGCTGCCCGCCAGCAGCTCGGACTCCCCGGTGATCCGCAGCACCTCGCTGACCGTCAGCGCGTGCTCCGCCTCGATCGTGGCGAAGACGTGCTTGAGCTCGTCGGGCACCAGGGTGTCCACGTAGTGCCGGGCGATCCGCAGATCGGTCTTGGCCAGGGTCATCTCGACGTTGGACAGGAAGTTGCGGAAGAAGTGCCACTGTCCGAACGCCTCGTCTATCACCGGGCCGAGCCCCGCCTCGCGGGCGGCCTTCAGCCCGGCGCCGACCCCGAACCAGCCGGGGACGATCTGCCGGGACTGCGTCCAGCCGAACACCCACGGGATGGCCCGCAGACCGTCCAGGCCCGCACCGGAGTCCGGGCGGCGCGAGGGACGCGACCCCAGGTGCAGCTCGCCGAGCTGGTCGACGGGCGTGGAGGCGAAGAAGTACGGCGGCAGGTCCGGGTCCTCGACCAGCTTGCGGTACGCGTCGTGGGCCGCCTCGGAGACGATGTCCATCGCCGCGTCCCAGCGCGACAGCGCCTCGTCGGACTGCCGGGGCGCGGTGTGCAGCGCGGACGCCTGAAGCGTGGCGGCGACCGTCAGTTCCAGGTTCTCCCGGGCCAGCGACGGGATCAGGTACTTGTCCGAGATCACCTCGCCCTGCTCGGTCACCTTGATCTCGCCCTCCAGGGTGCCCCAGGGCTGGGCGAGGATCGCGGTGTGCGAGGGGCCGCCGCCGCGGCCGACGGTGCCGCCGCGGCCGTGGAACAGCCGCAGCCGCACCCCGTGCCGGTGCGCGACGTCACGCAGCCGCCGCTGCGCCCGGTGGATCTCCCACTGCGAGGTGGTGATGCCGCCGAACTTCGACGAGTCGCTGTAGCCGAGCATGACCTCCTGCACGTCACCGCGGAGCGACACCAGCCGCCGGTAGGACGGGTCGGACAGCATCTCGTCCAGGAGCTGGTCGGCGATCTTCAGCTCGTCGGTGGTCTCCAGCAGCGGCACGATGCCGATCTTGGCGATCCCGGCGTGCAGGTCGATCAGCCCGGCCTCGCGCGCCAGCACCGCCGCCGCGAAGACGTCGTCCGAGCCCAGGCACATCGAGATGATGTACGACTCCACGACCTCCGGACCGAACCGCTCGAACGCCTCCCGGATGGTGTGGAACACCCCGAGCGTCTTGGCGCCCGCCTCGTCCAGCGGGGCGGGCGTCGGCGCCAGCGGGCGGCGCGAGCGCAGCTCCTTGGCCAGCAGCTTGCGCCGGTAGTCGCGCGGCATGTCCGCGTACCGCCAGGACTCCTCGCCGAGCCGGTCGAAGAGCTGCCCCAGCGCGTGGTGGTGCGCCTCGGCGTGCTCGCGCACGTCCATGGTCGCGAGCTGGAGGCCGAAGGCGGACAGGGTCCGGATCGTACGGTCCAGGCGGCCGTCGGCGATCAGTCCGCCGCGGTGGACGCGCAGCGAGTCCTGGATGAGCTGGAGGTCGTGCAGCAGACCGCCGGTGCCCAGGTAGTCGCGGCCGGGGACGTGCGGGGTGCCGCCGGCCAGCCGCTCGCGGGTGTTGACGAGCTTCTGCCGGATGCAGGTCGCCTTCAGCCGGTACGGCTCCTCGGCGTTCAGCCGCTTGTAGCGCGGGCTGATCTCGGGCAGCGCCACCAGGTCCGTGGCCAGCGAGTCCAGCAGGTCGGTGCTCGCGCCGCAGTTGCGGATCGAGTTGGACAGCGCGCCGCGCAGCACGTCCACCAGGTCGAGCGCGTCGGTGATGCCGTGCTCGTGCTGGAGGATCAGCACGTCCCAGGTGACCTGCGGGGTCACATTGGGGTTCCCGTCGCGGTCGCCGCCGATCCAGGTGCCGAAGGTCAGCGGGCGGGTCCCCGCGGGCAGCGGCAGCCCGACCCGCTCCAGCTCGGCCGCCAGGTCCTCCAGGACGTCGCCGACCGCGCCCGCGTGCAGTTCGTCCAGGTAGTAGATGGCGTTGCGCGCCTCGTCGGCGGGCTCAGGGCGCACCACCCGCAGCTCGTCGGTCTGCCACAGCAGGTCGATGTTCTCCGCGAGCCGCAGGTCCGCGCGGCGCCGGTCGCCCGTGCCCTGCCCGGTGGTGTCGTCCAGCAGCTCCGCGATCCTGCGCAGCTTGTTCAGCACACTGCGCCGCGCGGCCTCGGTGGGGTGCGCGGTGAACACCGGCCGCACGTTCAGATTCCGTACGGTCTCGCGTACGTGCTCGGGGTCGCCGTCCTTCAGCAGGTCGGCGGTCTGGGCGAGCAGGCCGCCCTCCTGCGCGCGGCGCTCGCGCAGGTCCCGGCCGCGGTGCACCTGCTCGGTGACGTTGGCCAGATGGAAGTAGGTGGAGAAGGCGCGTACCAGCTTGGCGGCGGTCTCCAGGTCGGTGTCGCCGAGAAGCGTGGCGGCTGCCTCGCCGTCGGTGCGGGTCAGGGCACGTACCCGCTCGACGAGATCGAGGAGTTCCTGGCCTTCCTGTCTCACCAGCGTGCCGCCGAGCAGTTCTCCCAGGCGGCGGATGTCGGCTCGCAGGGCGGTACTGCTCTCCGGGGCGGTGTCGGCGCTGCTCACAGGTGCGGCTCCTTGTGCAGTGGAAGTGGACGACGGCATACAAGGCGTAGGGAAAGACGTGGCTGCGGACCGCGCTGTCCGACCGCTCCAGGATAGGTGGCCGCCTCCGCGGCGAGACGGCCCGCCCATCTGGCGGACACGGCACCCGGTCGCGCTTACCCCTGGAGACCCTTACCGGTCCCGCCGGCCGATACCGCGCCGATACGGGGCTGACACGGCCGCCACGCCGCCTCGGGCACCGCCTAGTCTGGACGCCATGAGTACGACGGGGGCGCACGTACCGGACGACGGGGCTGGAGGACGGCCCGGGTCCGGCTGGTGGTGGTGGACGCGGCGGCGCGGCTTCCTCCTGGACCTGGCGCTGGCCGTGGCCTCGGCCGTGGAGTGCGCCTTCGAGGGCGTGACCTTCGCCCACAAGACCGGGGTGACACCCGCGGTGGCGGCGCTGATCGGGCTGCTCGCGGGCGGCACCCTGCTGCTGCGCCGCCGCTGGCCGATCGCCGTGGTCCTGGTGGGCATCGCCCTGAGCCCGGCCGAGCTGGGCTTCCTGCTGTCGGTGGTCGGCCTCTACTCCCTGACCGTCTCCGAGGTGCCGCGCCGGATCACCGCCGCGCTCGCCGCCATGAACGGCCTCGGCACCTTCCTGGTCTCCTTCATCCGCCTCCACGACAGCCTGCGCAACGCGGACGACAACCGCTCGATGTCCCTGCCGATCGTCCTGAGCACCTCACTCCTGCTCGCCCTCGGCCTCACCGCCCCGCCGGTCCTGCTCGGTCTGTACGTACGGGCCAGGCGCCGACTGGTGGAGAGCCTGCGGGAGCGGGCCGACGGCCTGGAACGCGAGCTGGAACTCCTCGCGGAGAAGGCGGCCGAGCGCGCCGAGCGGGCCCGCGCCGAGGAGCGGACCCGGATCGCCCGCGACATGCACGACGTGGTGGCCCACCGGGTGAGCCTGATGGTCGTCCACGCGGCGGCCCTCAAGGCCGTCGCCCTCAAGGACCCGGCCAAGGCGTCCAGCACCGCGGAGTTGCTCGGCGACATGGGGCGCGAGGCGCTGACCGAACTGCGCCAGATGCTCGGGGTGCTGCGTACGGCGGCGCCCGAGCGGGCACCCGCGCCCGCGCCGCGGCTTCCCGCGCCGCGGGTTCTCGAGCCCGAGCCCGAGCCGGATACGGATACGGAGCCGGAGCCCGAGGGGCCCTGCATCGACCAGCTCGGCGAACTCGTCGAGCAGTCCCAGGCCGCCGGGATGACCGTCGAGTTCACCGTCGAGGGCGAGGAGCGGCCCTGCGGCGCCCGCGTCGAACAGACCGTCTACCGCGTGGTCCAGGAAGCGCTCACCAACGTCCACAAGCACGCCGGGGGCGCCAGGGCCCATGTCCGGCTCGCCTACCGCGAGCTCGAGATCGCCGTCCTCGTTCTCAACGGGCCCTCCGACGGCACCCCGGCCACGCCGCTTCCCAGCGGGGGGCACGGGCTGGTCGGCATGAAGGAACGTGTCACCACCCACGGCGGGGGCTTCGCCGCGGGCCCCACGCCCGACGGCGGTTTCCGCGTCTCCGCCTTGTTGCCCCTGGCAGCCCGCCCGATCTGACGCCCGCCTGGCGCCGGTCGGTAAGCCGCTCTTCGGGGGCGGGGCCCTGGGCGGTTCTTCTCCCAAGGCGGCTGGCCGATCCTTGAGGGGCGCGGGGAACTGCGCGCTCAGCCACCGACGGTGGCGCGGCCTTTGGCCACCGGCCCCCGCGGGGCAGACGCGGTTGTTGTCGGGCTGACAGCCCGGTGGGGGCGGGCCGCGCAGTTCCCCGCGCCCCTAAAAACACGGCCCTGCGCAAGGGCAAGGCACCTTCCCCGCGCCCCTAAAAACACGGCCCTGCGCAATGGCAGCGCGCCCTAGGGGTCAGGCCGGGGCGGACGGGTCGGCTTGTTCGGGGAGGCCGGGGGCGCCCGGTGCTTCGGGGTGGTCCGGCCCGGAGGGCGGGAGGTGGCGGCCGGTCAGGGAGGCGAGGGTGGCCCGTACGTGCGCGAGATGCGCGCGAATCTCGTCGCGGTGCTGCTCGTGCTCGCGCAGCGAGCGCTCGCTCTCACGGCGGGTGCGCTCCTCGTGCATGCGCGCCTGGGCGAGCAGTTCGGACGCCCGCTCCTCGGCCTCCTGCTGCTGCACCCGCAGGGCCTCCTCGGCGTCGGCACGCTCCTGGTGCGCCTCGTGGAGGCGCCGTTCGGCGTCGCCGAGGAGATCGGCGAGCCTGCTGTCGACCCCGGCCTCGCGCTCGGCGAGCTCGTGTTCGAGGGTGTCGAGCCGTTCGCGGCGCTCCTTGTCGACCTCGGCCAGGGTCCGGCCGACGTCCTGCCGCATGGCGTCCAGGGCACGGCCCGCCTCGCCGCGTACGGCCTCGGCTTCCGCGCGGGCCTGGCCGAGGATCTCGGAGGCGCGTCCGCACGCCTCGTCCAGGAGCCGTTCCGCCTGCTCCTCGGCGGCGGCGAGCCGGGCGGAGGCGGCGGCGCGGGCCTCGTCCTGGAGGGTGCGGCGGGCGGTCTCCGCGGTGTCGCGCGCGTGCTGCGCCTCGGCCTCGGCGCGGTCGCGTACGGCGGCGGCCTCCTCCTCGACCAGCCGCAGCAACTCCTGGGCGCCGTCGCCGAGCGCGTCGAACGAGGTGGCGCCGAGCGCTTCGACCTGGTGCCGCAACGAGGCGCACTCGGCGTCCATCTCGTTGGCGAGCACCGTCAGCCGGGCGGCCCGCTCCCAGGCGGCGTCCCGGTCCTCCGACAACTCGTCGAGGAAACGGTCGACCTGTTCCGGCCGATAGCCGCGTCCGCGCGCGGTGTCGATGTTGCGGGCTGACGATGCGGTGTTGCTGCTCATGCCCTGCCCCTCGCCGTCGGCCGTTCCGTCCTGCCTATTTTTGGCTTATGTCCGAATTGTACGGGCTGCGACACTCCGACCTGTCTCCTACCCATCCACTCCCTTCCCGATGGCCCCGAACGCAGACGGGCCGGGTGAAGAAGGGAAGTGCCCTTCGTCACCCGGCTCTTCGCCGCGTGCGGGGTGGGGGTCAGCGCGCGAGGGAGACGGCGAACGGCGTGAAGCCGTTCCGGCGCAGGACGTGGGGCACGACCAGGATCATGGCCTCGGCGGCGCGGGCGGTGCGAATGCCGCCGAGGTCCTCGATCCATGCGGGCCGCCAGCCCAGGTCGGCGAGCAGACCGTTGACGGTCTTCTTCGCGTCCTCGTCGTCCCCCGACACATAGGCGGTCGGCGGGGTGGCCAGGATCTCGGGAGCGGTCATGACCATGAACAGCATGGTGTTGAGGGTCTTGACCACACGGGTGTCGGGGAGCGCGGCCTGGAGGTGCTCGGCGAGGCTGCCGCCGGGGTAGCACAGGTCGCCGGGCAGCCCGTCCTCGGCGTCGCGGGTGGCGTTGGAGACATCGACGAGGATCTTCCCGGAGAGTTCGGCGCGCAGGCCGGTGAGGCGTTCCAGCGAACTGTCGCCGGGCGTCGCGTTGATCACGATGTCCGCGCCGCGGGCGGCGGTGGGCTGGTCGGCGAAGGCGACCGTCGGGGCGGCCCCGGCGGCGCGGGCGGCGGTCTCCACCGGGGTCCGGCCGCCGAGGGTGACCTGGTGTCCCGCGGCGGAGAGCTTGTTGGCGAGGTGGGTCCCGACGCGGCCCGCGCCCAGGATGCCGATGGTGGTCATGAGGTGATGCTCCTTGCGGTGTCGAGCGGGTAAGGGCGGGCGTCCGGTCAGACGATCGGCGACAGGACCTCGCGGGCGGCGGCGTGGACGCCGGGGGCCGCGGCCAGGAAGTCGCGGCTGCGGGTGCTCCAGGGCTCGCCCGCCAGGTCGGTGACGGTGCCTCCGGCCTCGGAGACCAGCAGGGCGCCGGCGACCAGTCCCGAGCGGACGTCGGAGAACTGCCAGAAGGCGTCCATCCGTCCGGCGGCGACGTGGATGAGCTGCATCGTGGCGGGCACGGACACGCGTACGACCAGGCCGTTGACGAGCATGGCGGTGACGGAGTCGCCGATCCGCCGGAAGGTGCGCTCGTCCTCGCCGGGCCTGGCCTGACCGGTGCCGATGAGCGAGGCGGCCAGACCGGTCTTGGCGGACACCGCCAGGGGCCGGTCGTTGAGGCGGGCGCCGCCGCCGGCCACCGCGGTGTACGTGTCACCGGTCAGCGGCAGGTGGACGACGGTGAGCACGGGCTGGTTGTCGCGGACCAGGGTGGCGGTGACGGCCCAGTCGTCCATGCCGTGCACGTGGTTGATGTTGCCCTCGGCGGGGTCGACCACCCACCACTCCCCGGGCGGGAGCGCGCCGCCCGCCAACTCGTCCTCGGCCCACCGCGATCCCGGCCGGGCCCGCAGCAGCGGTTCGCGCAGCACGCTCAGCACCGCGTCGTCGTTGGCGTGGATCTCCGCGACGACCTCGTCCAGGCTCACGCCGCGGGCGTGCGTGGTGTGGCGGGCGCGCAACGTGCGACCGGCGGTCCGCACCGCGGCCGTCACGTCGGACAGGAGGGTCGTGCCGGCGGCGAAAGGCATGGCTGTGCTCATGGGGGGCTCCCTGGTGTCGATGGCCGCGGGGCGGTTCTTCTCGCGCCCGCACTTCGACGGTAGGTCGCCCATGGATTAACAACAAGTGCATGCTTTTCACTTGTAGATTTACTGTCATGCAACTGGATCTGAACCTGCTCACGGCCCTGGACGCGCTGCTGGAGGAGGGGAGCGTCACCGGCGCCGCGGCCCGCCTCCATGTGACCGCGCCCGCGATGAGCCGGTCCCTGGGCCGTATCCGCAAGGTCACCGGTGACCAGATCCTGGTCCGCGCCGGGCGCGGCATGCTCCCCACCCCTCGCGCGCTGGCCATGCGCGCCGAGGTCCACGCCCTCGTGCAGCAGGCCCACCGCCTGCTGTCCGCGCGGCAGAGCCTCGACCTGGCGGCTCTGGACCGGGTCTTCACCGTGCGCTGGCACGACGCGCTGACCGCGGCCTGCGGCACCGCTCTGACCACGGCCGTCCGCGAGCAGGCGCCCGGCGCCCGGCTGCGGCTGTCCGCCGAACCCGGCACGGACACGCCCGAGTCGCACCGGGGCGAGGTCGACCTCGAATCCAGCTCCGGCCGGTCGGCGCTTCCCGACATCCGCCACCGCCTCGTCGGCAGGGACCGGCTGGTCGTCGCCGTCCGGCCCGGCCACCCGCTGGCCGAGGGCCCGTTGAGCCCCGAGCGGTACGCGGCGGCGGAACACCTCACCGTTTCCCGGCGCGGAAGCCTGCGCGACTCGGTCGACGACGCCCTGGCCGCGCACGGCCTCGAACGGCGCGTCGCCGCCGCCGGGCCCACCGCCGCCTTCGCGCTGCGGCTGGTCCTCGACACCGACCTCGTGGTCACCGTGCCCGACGCGGTCACCCGCGAGGCCAGGGACCACCTCGGCCTGCTCACCCTGCCGACGCCGCTCCCGCTGCCCGACGTCCCCTTGTACCTGCTGTGGCACCAGCGGTACGACGAGGACCGCGCCCACATCTGGCTGCGCGACCTGGCCACCGAAACCGTCCAGGCGCTCTTCGCACCCCTGAACGCCTGACCGGCCCGCCAGATCGGCACGCTTGACCGGCCCGCCTGAACGGCACAGCGGACGGCCCCGCCGCGGCGGGGCCGTCCGCTGACGCCTCTGCTACGACCCGGCGGGACGGAACTTCTGTCGGCCGGGCCCTGGCGGGGCCGTTACAGCAGTCCGTCCCACATCTGCTCGATGAGGACCGACCACCAGTGGTCGGGCGAGGCGATGGCCGCCGGGTCCTGCGCGGCGAGCTGCGCCTGGAAGTCCACCGTCCAGCGGCCCGCCTGATCGGGCGTCAGCCCGATCCGCAGCCGCCACATCCGGCCCAGCAGCGCCAGGCAGCGGGCGAATTCCGGCAGGCTCGAATTGACGAACTGCGGCGGCGCGGGCTGTCCGCCCGGACCGGCCTCCAACGGCACCGCCACGATGTGCGCGGTGCCGTACTGCACACAGAGCTGACGGCCGAAGTCATTGCCCATCACCAGATACGAGCCGGCGTCCGACGCCGCCTGCACGCCGCGCTGCTGGGCCAGCTCCGCCAGCGTCGGCACCGGCTGGCCCGGCTGGGCCTGCGCCCAGAAGAACGGGCCGAAGTCCACCGGCAGCCCGGCCCACACCAGGGTCTGCGCCACGATGTCGGGCACGCCCTGCCGGGACACCGCCCGCTGGTCGAAGCGGAACAGGCCCTGCGGCCCGAAGGCCGACGCCAGTTCCTGCCCGATCACGTCGAGCGGCACCGGCGGCACCCGCAGCACACTGTGCGGGTCGGGCATCGGCACCCGCTGCGGCTGCGGGCGCGCGGGCGCGCCCGCCACCTGGTGCAGCTCGCCCTGGTGCGTCAGCAGATGCTGGACGCCCTGCTGGCGGCTGGCGTGGTCCCTGCCGTACGGCGCGGTGTGGCTGATCCGCACCTGCGGCCAGGTCTCGCGGATCATCCGCGTGCAGTAACCGCCCGGCAGGTCGCACGACTCCAGCTCGGTGTGCAGTTCGAGCACCTGCTCGGGCCGCACGCCCATCGAGCGCAGCTCGTGCAGGATCTGCCACTCCGGGTGCGGAGTGCCGGGCGCCGAACGCCGGATGAGCTGCTGCTCGCTGCCGTCCTGGCCGCGATAGCGGAGCACCGCCATGTAGCCGGGTCCGACCGTGGGCACCGCCGTCGGCTGCGGGTAGCCGTAGCCGGGCGGCGGGGGCGGGGCCATGCCGCCGCCACCGGGCGGGGGCGGCGGACCCATGGGCGCGCCGCCGGGACCCGCGAGCATCGTGGCCGCGTAGTGCGGGTCGTTGCCGCCGGTCCGGCCGGGCGCGCCGGGGCCCGCGCCGGGCGCCTGGGGTCCGGGCGGACCCGAAGGCCCTGCCAGCATCGTGGCCGCGTAGTGCGGGTCGTTGTTCCCCGCGGGCGGCGGGGGCGGCGACATGCCGGGGCCGGGCGGCGGCGGGGGCGGTCCCGTCGGACCGGTGGGTCCGGGAGGTCCGGGCGGGCCGCCGGGGCCCGCGAGCATGGTCGCCGCGTAGTGCGGGTCGTTGCCGCCGGGGCGACCGGCGCCGGGCGGCGGCGGTCCCTGCGGTCCCTGCGGGCTCTGACCACCCGGCGGATTCTGCGGTACGAGCTGCGTCGGCAGGTAACCGCCCGCAGGAGCGGCGGCTCCCGGCGGGGGCGGCGGCGCGTCCGGGCTGCGGACCGGACCGCCCGAGGGCGGCGGCACATGGCCGCGGGCGGCCTTCGCCGTCTCCAGGTCGGCGATGTCGGCGGCACCGCGACCGGGGCCACCGGGCGGAGGCACGGATCCGGCGCCGAGGCCGCCGGGCGGCGGCAGCGGCACCGCGGGTCCGCCGGGCGGCGGGAATTCCGAACCCCCCACGGTGTGCGGCACGCCGGGCCTGGCGGGCGGCACGGGAAGCTGCGGCTCCACGGGCGGGGCGATCCGGGTCTTGGGCAACCCGCTGCCGCTCGGCAGCAGTTCGGTGCGGGCCTGCTCGGCCTCGGGGTCCTGCGCGACGTCCACCTGGTCGGAGCCGGTGATCGGCGGCGCGAAGACGGTCGCGGGCACCGGGACCGACTGGCCCTCGCCGCTGTCGCTGGTCGTCTTGCCCGCCCAACTGCCGCCGGGCACGGCCGGTTCCGCGGGCGCCGAGGGCGTCGCGGGCGCGTCGGCCGCCGGGGCCGGGCGCCGGTAGTCGATCCCGCCGGACGCGGCCGGTGCGACGGGAGCGCTGTCAGCGGGCGCGGGGGAGGGCGTCGAGGCACCGGAGGAGGCGGGCCGCCGGTAGTCGATGCCGCCGGAGCCGGAGCCGGAGCCGGAGCCGGAGCCGGAGCCGGGCGCGGAGCCCGTACCGTCGCCCGGTCCCGAGGCGGGACCGGAGGCCGCCGCCAGGCCGTACCCGCCGTCGGCGTCGGCCGCCGGGGCACGGTCGGCCGGGGCGCCGCCGGACCCGGGGGCGGCGGCGTGCCACGCGGGAGCGTCGGCGCCCGCGCCTGCGGCGATACCGGCACCGTTGGTCCGGCTCGACCGGCGGTTGTCGGGGATGCCCATCTTGTCGGCCGCGTCCTGGAGCCACTGCGGCGGGCTCAGCAGGAAGGACGTGGCCTCCAGGTCGATGCGTTGCGGCGGGTCGGGCACCGCGTCGTTCGGCACCGGGCCGTACTCCTCCTCGTAACGCCTGATGAGTTCGCCGACGGGCAGGCCGGGCCACAAGGTGGCCTCGCCGCTGTCCTTGGCTATGACGACGCGGACGTCACCGCCGTCGCCCGCGGACGGGCCGCCCTCGCGCGGCTCCGACCAGACGACGAAGCCGAGGTCGAATTCGCGGACCCGGATCTCCCGGGCCTCGTACGCGGGGACGTCGCCGTTGATCCAGCGCTCCGCCCGCTCCTGGGCCTGCGCGAAAGTGACCATGTCCGGCCTCATCCCTCCACCGGGACGGCGCTGGCGAAGCCCCCGTCCACCATCAGGTTCGCGACGGTCTCCAATTCCGGCGGATTGCCCGCGAGCCGGAGCAGGAACGCGTCGAGTGACTCACCGCAGGGCAGCAGCAGTTCCGCGACCCGGTCGGCGGGGGCGGCCCAGCGGTCGCCGTCGCGGACGTCGTCGTACGCGCAGAACCAGACCGAGCCGGTCCGCTCGCCCTTGACCTTGACCGCGAGCAGGCCGCCCTGGAGGTAGGAGATCGCCAGGAAGTCCTTGGTCAGGTGGTCGCGCAGGCACTTGTTCACGTACACCAGGTCGTTGACCGCGGCGTCGTCGCGGACGGTGAAGAACGGCTGGTCGATCAGCAGGCCGAGGTCCGGGTCGAGCGCGACGCCGCTCGGGGCGCAGCCGCCCGCCGCCTTCAGGAAGGTGCGGTAGCCGCCGGGCAGCCGGTAGCCCAGCTCCTCCTCGACGTCACGGACCTGCGACTCGGTGACCGCGACCGGGTCCTTCGGCAGTCCGAAGTGCACCGGGCGGGTCTCCTGGAGCGGCCGGGTGCCGCGCTTGGCGTGGTCGGCGGAGGAGGCGGCGAGGCCCCCGTGGTGCCGCAGCAGCGCCTTGACCTCGACCGGTATCAGCTCCATCCGGCGGGTCCCGATGACGTGGTGCCAGGTCCAGCCGTGCGGGGTCGCGACGGGGGAGAGGCTGCCCCACAGCTCGTGGCCCGAGGCGTGCAGCGCCGCGTTCGCCGACACGTAGTCGGTCAGCCGCAGCTCGTCTATCCCGAAGCCCTCGGGGGGCTCGGCGATCTCCGCCACCGCCCGCGCGTACGGCGCGAAGTCCGGAATCCCGTTGTCGTCCACCCAGACACCCTGGGGATGGCGGGCGGCGCGTACGGGGTCGGGAAAATGCACGACCTGTCCGGCGTAGGCCGCGTTCGGCGGCGGCACGATACGTCCCCCGGCCCGCGGACCGGGAGGTGCGCCCAGCCCTTGCCGACCTGTCGTCATGGCGGTTGCCCCCTGCTGCGTCTGGCTGATGACCACAGCCTAGGGCCTCACCACCAGGGCAGAGCCAGGGCCTGTGGATAACTTGCCTGATCCGCCTGCCGCCGGGCCCGCGTCGGCAGCCGCCGACTCCGCGCCGATTCCGCGCCGACTCCGCCTCGACTCCGCGTCGGCGGCTGTCGGCCCCCGCGTCGGCCCCGCGTCGGCAGCCGCCGGGCTCAGTCGCCGGTCGCCGCCGCCCGCAGCTTCTCCGCCTGCTTCAGCGCGATCGCCGCCCGCAGCGTCGCCGTCTTGTGGTCGGCGCGCACCGTCTCGTACGCGGCCGTGGCGCCGCCGGACCTGACCACGGTGACCAGGACGACGCCCGCCGCGCCGCGCGCGGTGTCGGCGATCGTGTACGCCACCTCCTGGTCGCCCAGCGCGGGCCGGCCCGCGGGCGGCGCCACCGGCCGGACGGTGTAGGAGGTGACCCCGCCGTCGCGGGTGGCCTTGAAGCCGCGGCAGGTCTTCAGCGCCGTGGTCAGCTCGTCCAGCACGGTCTCGGCGGTGCCGGGAGCGTAGGAGGCGATCAC
Organism: Streptomyces sp. NPDC093221; assembly: GCF_044753885.1. Lineage (NCBI taxonomy): Bacteria > Bacillati > Actinomycetota > Actinomycetes > Kitasatosporales > Streptomycetaceae > Streptomyces > Streptomyces sp. NPDC093221. The sequence continues at coordinate 1,251,510 of NZ_JBIVOA010000001.1, forward strand.
CTCCAGGCTGATCGCCTTCGCGTTCTTGTCCTTGTCCGCGGTGTCGGTGACCATCGCGCCGGTGTACACCTGCCGCGTGTGCTTGGGCCGGCTGCTCCACTGGTCGGCGACCGGCTGGCAGGCCGCGTTGTCGACCGTCGTGGCCGGGCCGAGGAGCTGCGTCTTGCTGCCCGCGGGCAGCACCTGGACGTGGGGGACGTCGGAGGACGTGAGCAGCGCGGAGGTGAGCTTGGCCGTCGACACCGCGCCGGACGCGCGGACCGGGCCCGGCTCCTTCTTCGCCTTGTCGTCGCCGCCCCCGCCGCCCCCGCAGGCCGCGGTGAGCGCGAGCACCGGCACCAGGGCGGCGGCCGCCAGTACGGCGGTCCGCGTGTGCGGGCCGCCGTGTCGCAGGTCAGCGGCCGACTCCCGGCTACCGGTCAGTAGGCGACTGCGTGCACGTATCGGCATCTGGTGTTCCCCTGTGTTGTGTCCGTCCCCGGGATCGCACGGGCGACGGTCCGTTGCCGCGCGACTTTACGGCACCAGGGGCGCGATTTCGCCTGTGGGGCCGCTCACGAAGAGGCGCGCGAAAGCGGCCCCGGGGTGTGCCCCGAGACGGTCCCCGCAGGCCCTTCAGCGGACGGTCACTTCGCCTGCGCCGCCTTCAGCTTCTCGCTCTGCTTGCGCGCGACGTCGATGGGCAGGGTGCCCGCGCCGCCCGCCGACTTCACCGACAGGTACGCGGTGATGGTGTCGCCGGTCCGCACGACGCTCACCAGGGCCGCGCCGGACTTCTTGTCCGCGGTGTCGGCCATCACATAGGAGACGGCCTCGTCACCGGTCGGCACCGCGGGGCCCTTGGCGATGGTGAACGGCGTCTTGGTGCCGGTGTTGTCCGTCGCGGTGAAGCTCTTGCAGGTGCCCAGCGCCGTCTTCACCGACTCGATGACCTTCTCGGCGTCACCGGGCGCGTGACTGGCGACCAGCATCTGGTTGATCGCGTCGGGGGTGGCGCTCGACGTCGTCTTCGCGAAGGCCGCGCCGACGAACGCCTTGCGCGGGATCTTCGGCTTGCTGCTGGTGATGTCGGCGAGCGGCTGGCAGGCGGGCTTGTCCGCGGTGAGCGTGGAGGTGTCGGCGGAGTCGTCGGTCTGCGAGACCTGGATCGTCCAGCCGGGCACGTCGGCCTCGGCGATCAGCGCCTTGGTGAGCTGCGCCTTGGTGAGCGCCGAGCCGTCCGACGGACTGTCGGCGCCGCTCGTCGGAGCGGAGGCCGAGGCGGAGCCCGTGGCCTTGCCGCCCTTGCCGTCGGCGTCCTTGGAGCCGTCGGACGAGCCGGAGCAGGCCGCGGCGAGGACGAGGGCGGGGAGCACGGCGGCGGCCAGGCGGAGCCGGGTCTTGCGCATGGGGGGTCACGTTCCCTGATCGGCGGCAGCGGGTCCGCGGGCGCGGACCGACTGCCGATACTCCCGCCATGTCGGGCGCGCGTCCATGCCGCGCCGAAGCTGTGTCGCGGCTGTGCGTGCCTGACGCCCCCGCGGTGCGCGCCCCCGCCGCCGACATGTGTTCGGGAAGCGCCCGCCGGGGACCGGCCGTCACCCTGCGTCGACCGTCCGCGCCCGTACGACGATCGCCCGCGACCGTATGGCGGCCGGTTTTGTGCACATGCTGTGCCCATGCTGCCGACGCTCCGTCACACGACGGTGACATGGCCCACACACGATGGGCGCGGTGCCGCGTCCGGCTTCCCGTCGCATGGCCTGTTTGGCACTCTGAACGACATACGGGGGATCGCCCGCCCAGGCGGGCGGATGGAGGGACGCACACAGATCATGACAAGTCAGACCCAGGCGGCGGGGGCCGCCGATCCGCGCTTGAGCTGGAGCGGTTCGGACGATCCGGTGGGCCCGCCGGTGCTGCGGCACCGCAGGGACGGCATCATGCCCGCGGTCGCCGCCGCGCTGCTGATCCGCGACGACGTGCTGACCTGCACCGGTGCCAAAGGTGAGCAACCGCCCGTACTGCACCCGATCGTTCAGGACTTCCTGGACGCGCTGCCGGTCGCGCAGCGGGAACGGTTCGCCGGGCGCTGTCCCGAACCGGTGCTCATTTCACGCCACTTGACGGCAGTCGAGGCAAACCGGGGCAAGCGTGCGTCCCGCAAGCCGCTCACCCAGGGTGAGGCCCGCAAGGCGCTGCGCGGGGCGAAGCTCACCTCGCGGCGCATCCGGGAGGACGGCGACCCGACGCACGGCGCGTACGCCCCGCCCTGCCGCTCGTGCGCGCCGCTGCTGTCGCACCTGGGGGTCAAGCCGGTGGATCCGGCGGCCGAAGGAGTATGAGCATCCCGATGGCGGGCACCACCCGTTTCCCGGTCGGCGTCGACGCCGCGCTGCGCGCCGCGGGCTGGCGGCCGGGGCGCTGGGACATCAAGCAGGCCGAGTTCTGGGCGGACCGGCTGCGGGCGTACGAGTCGCCGGGCGGCCACCGGCACGCCGTCTTCCCCGCCGCGGTCGAGGCGTGGGCGGAGTTCGGCGGCCTGCTGATCCCCGGCGCCTCGGGTCCCGGCCGGCAGATCGCCCCCACGGCCATCGCCGTCGACCCGCTGCGCGGCCTGCACCTGGCGCGGACCTTCGGCGATCTCGGCCGCGCCCTGGAGACCGACATCAGCCCGCTCGGCGAGGAGCCCGCGTCCGGCGCGCTGCTCGCGATCGACGCCGAGGGCCGCGTCTACACCGTCGACCACACCGGCGACTGGTACGTGGGCCCCGACATCGACCGCGCGCTGACCGCCCTGATCGGCGGCGTACGCCCGGTGCGCCTCACGATGCACTGACCTTCGCAGGGTTGAGCCGCGATGCACTGACCTTCGCCGGGTTGAGCCGCGAAAGACCGGCTCACGGCGAACCCGTCCACGACGGACCGCCCGCGTCCGCGGCCGTGGACGCGGGTGTTCCCCCGGCCATGACGACCCCTCAACTCCCGTACGTGTAAAGGACACCTTCGCGCGGTCGCGGCGACGTCCCCGACACGGGGATGAGCCTCAGGTAGCAGACCCCTAGGGGGAGGTACCTACTTTTGGTGGCCATCGGTTCGTACCGGCGGATGACGATCCCGGGCCGTCCGTTCCATACGGTCATGAGGCGGGGTGGGGATAGCCCCACCCACAAGACGGAGACCTCCCCCATCGTGCCGGGGGACGCCGCTCCGACAAGCTGAGCACACCGGCTCAACAGGGCCTGGTCAGGGCCCGCATCGACCTCACAGGAGATTCACGTGACAACGGCAGTGACGATTCCCAAGTCCGGGGGCAGCGGAGAGCGTCCGGCCGTTGCCGCAGCAGGCCGAGCGGTGACGAAGGCGTACGGCAGCGGCGAGACGCGCGTCCTGGCGCTCGACGCGGTGGACGTCGACATCGCGCGCGGCCGGTTCACCGCGATCATGGGCCCCTCGGGCTCCGGCAAGTCCACGCTGATGCACTGCCTGGCCGGGCTGGACACCGTGTCCGAGGGCCGGATCTGGATCGGCGACACCGAGATCACCACCCTCAAGGACAAGAAGCTCACCCAGCTCCGCCGGGACAAGATCGGCTTCATCTTCCAGTCCTTCAACCTGCTGCCGACGCTCAACGCGGCGGAGAACATCACGCTGCCCATGGACATCGCGGGCCGCAAGGTGGACCGCGACTGGTTCGACCGGGTGGTGGAGACCGTCGGTCTCGCCGGGCGCCTCAAGCACCGCCCCACGCAGCTCTCCGGCGGTCAGCAGCAGCGCGTCGCGGTCGCCCGCGCCCTCGCCGCCCGCCCCGAGATCATCTTCGGTGACGAGCCGACCGGAAACCTCGACTCCCGCGCCGGCGCCGAAGTCCTCGGCTTCCTGCGCAAGTCGGTGGACGAGCTGGGCCAGACCATCGTGATGGTCACCCACGACCCGGTCGCCGCCTCCTACTCCGACCGCGTGCTGTACCTGGCGGACGGCCGGATCGTCGACGAGATGCAGAACCCGACCGCCGACGGCGTCCTGGAGCGCATGAAGTCCTTCGACGGTCGCGGGAGGACCTCGTGACCGTCCTGAAGACATCGGTGCGCAACTTCCTCGCGCACAAGGGACGCATGGCGCTGTCCGCCGTCGCCGTCCTGCTCTCGGTGGCGTTCGTGTGCGGCACGCTCGTGTTCACCGACACCATGACCGCCACCTTCGACAAGCTCTTCGGCTCCACCGCCTCCGACGTCACCATCAGCGCCAAGAAGGTCGACGACGCGCAGGAGACCGGGCGGCCCGACACCGTGCCCGCCTCGCTCCAGCAGACCCTGCTCAAGGTGCCGGGCGTCGCCAAGTCCTACCCCGACGTCACCAGCGACCAGGTGACGGTCGCCGACGCGAACAACAAGAGCATCAGCCCGACCAGCGGCGCCCCGACCATCGTCAGCAACTGGGACCCGACCGAGACCAAGGCCGTCGAGCTGTCCTCGGGCAACACCCCGCGCGGGCCCACCGACGCGGTGATCGACGCCGACACCGCCGACAAGCACCACCTGAAGATCGGCGACACGCTGCGGGTCATCGCCGCGCCCGGCGACTTCCACGTCACGATCTCCGGCATCGTCACCTTCAAGACCACCAACCCCGGCGCGGCCGTCATCTACATCGAGACCGCCACCGCCCAGGCCAAGCTGCTCGGTGACAGCCACGCGTACACCGGCTACGGCCTGACCGCGGCCAAGGGCGTCACCGACGACCGCCTCAAGGCGGACGTCACGACGGCCATCGGCGCGGGCAAGTACACCGTCGACACCGCCGCCGAGACCAAGAAGAAGGACAAGGACGACGTCGGCAGCTTCCTGAACTTCATGAAGTACGCGATGCTCGGCTTCGCGGGCATCTCGGTCCTGGTCGGCATCTTCCTGATCGTCAACACCTTCTCCATGCTGGTCGCCCAGCGCACCCGCGAGATCGGCCTGATGCGGGCCCTCGGCTCCAGCCGCAAGCAGGTCAACCGGTCGGTGCTGGTCGAGGCGGTGCTGCTCGGCGTCGTCGGCTCGGTGCTCGGCATCGGCGGCGGCATCGGCCTGGCCATCGCCCTGATGAAGCTCATGGGCCAGGCGGGCATGAAGCTCGACACCTCCGAGCTGACCATCAAGGCCACCACCCCGATCGTCGGCCTGGCCATCGGCGTCATCGTCACCGTGATCTCCGCCTACATCCCGGCCCGCAGGGCCGGACGGATCTCCCCGATGGCGGCGCTGCGCGACGCGGGCACCCCCACCGACGCGAAGTCCGGCCGGATCCGCGCCGCGATCGGCGTCCTGGTCTGCGCGATCGGCGCCGTGGCGCTGGTCGGCGCGGGACAGTCGGACAAGGCGTCCTCCGGCGGCGGACTGCTGGGCCTGGGCGTGCTGTTCAGCCTGGTCGGCTTCGTGATCATCGGCCCGCTGCTGGCCGGTGTGATCGTACGAGCGGTCAGCGCGGTCATCCTGCGGTTCTTCGGACCGATGGGCCGCCTCGCGGAGCGCAACGCGCTGCGCAACCCGCGCCGTACCGGTGCCACCGCCTCCGCGCTGATGATCGGCCTCGCGCTGGTCGCCGGCATGTCGGTGGTCGGCTCGTCCATGGTGGCCTCCGCCGACGACCAGCTCGACAAGTCGGTCGGCGCGGACTTCATCCTCCAGCCCGACGGCGGCCAGCCGCTGACCCCCGCCCTGGTCGCGGCGATCAAGTCGGCCTCCCACATGGAGCACTTCACCGAGTACGCGGGCGTCAACGCCAAGGTCACGCTGCCCGACGGCAAGACGGTCACCAAGCAGTTCAGCGCGGTCAGCCCGACCTACGCCGACGACCTGCGGCTCAAGACGGTCAAGGGCGATCTGAAGGACGCGTACGCGAAGAACGGCATGTCCGTCAACGAGGCGTACGCCAAGGACCACCACATCAAGATCGGTGACGAGCTGCCGGTGACGATGATCGGCGGCACGCCGACCAAGCTCCGCGTCAACGTCATCACCAGCGACGACACCACGGTCGACCACGGCGCCTGGTACACCAACCTGGCCACCGCCAAGCAGTACCTCCCGGCGGACAAGCAGCCGCTCGACCAGATCATGTTCGCCAAGGCCGTCGACGGCCAGGCCAAGGAGGCGGGCGCCTCGCTCACCGCGGCCGTCAAGGACTACCCGCAGCTCAAGGTCCGCGACCAGTCCGACTTCAAGGACCTCATCCACAAGCAGGTCAACCAGCTCCTGTACATGATCTACGGGCTGCTCGGCCTCGCGATCATCGTCGCCATCCTGGGCGTGGTGAACACCCTCGCCCTGTCGGTGGTCGAGCGCACCCGGGAGATCGGCCTGATGCGGGCGATCGGCACCTCCCGGCGCCAGCTGCGCCGGATGATCCGCCTCGAATCGGTGGTCATCGCGCTCTTCGGCGCGCTGGTCGGCCTCGGTCTCGGCCTCGGCTGGGGCACCACGGGACAGAAGGTGCTGGCCTCCCAGGGCCTCGGCGTCCTCCAGATCCCGTGGACGACGATCATCCTGGTCTTCATCGGCTCCGCGGTCGTCGGCCTGCTGGCCGCGCTGCTCCCGGCCTTCCGGGCGGGGCGGATGAACGTACTGAACGCGATCGCCACGGACTGACGCCGCCGGTCGCACCGGCCGGTGGCGCAGGTCACCACAGACGCGGCCCCGGAAGCGCAACCCCCCGCGCTCCGGGGCCGCCCGCGCGTCCCGCACCCCGGTCCGCCCCCCCCCGCCGGGCGTCCCCGCCCACGGGCTCCGCGGCCTTGCGCCTCACGCGATGGCCTGTGGCTGTCGGCGGTACGTCGTACGCTGGAGGTACCCCCGGCCCGTGACACGTGTCGGGTGCTTCGCGTTGCCTCTGCCCCGGGACGGAAAACCCCTCATGAGTCTGAACGGTCTGGTCGACGTCGTCGTCGAGGACGCCGCCCTCGCGGAAGCGGTGGAGGCCGCCGCCTCCGGCGCCCGGCCGATGGTGGACCTGGTGGGGCCGCCCGCCGCGCGTCCGCTGGCCATCGCGGCGCTCGCGGCCCGCGCGCACCGCACCGTACTGGCGGTCACGGCGACCGGCCGCGAGGCGGAGGACCTGGCCGCCGCGCTGCGCACCCTGCTGCCGCCGGACGCCGTCGCCGAGTACCCGGCGTGGGAGACGCTGCCGCACGAGCGGCTGTCCCCGCGCAGCGACACCGTAGGCCGCCGCCTGGCCGTCCTGCGCCGCCTGGCGCACCCGCGGGCCGACGACGCGGCGACCGGACCCGTACAGGTCGTGGTCGCCCCCATCAGGTCCGTGCTGCAACCGCAGGTCAAGGGCCTGGGCGACCTGGAGCCCGTCGCCTTGCGGACCGGGCAGAGCGCCGACCTGGGCACCGTCACCGAGGGCCTGGCGGCAGCCGCGTACTCCCGCGTCGAGCTGGTCGAGAAGCGCGGCGAATTCGCGGTGCGCGGCGGCATCCTCGACGTCTTCCCGCCGACCGAGGAGCACCCGCTGCGGGTGGAGTTCTGGGGCGACGACGTCGAGGAGATCCGGTACTTCAAGGTCGCCGACCAGCGCTCCCTCGAAGTCGCCGAGCACGGCCTGTGGGCGCCGCCCTGCCGCGAGCTGCTCCTCACCGACCAGGTGAAGGAGCGGGCCGCGGCGCTGTCGGTCGCCCACCCCGAGCTGCACGAGCTGCTGGACAAGATCGCCGAGGGCATCGCGGTGGAGGGCATGGAGTCCCTGGCCCCGGTGCTGGTCGACGACATGGAGCTGCTGCTCGACGTGCTCCCGGCGGGCAGCATGGCCGTGGTGTGCGACCCGGAGCGGGTCCGTACCCGCGCCGCCGACCTGGTGGCGACCTCCCGCGAATTCCTGGAGGCGTCCTGGGCGGCGTCGGCCGGCGGCGGCGAGGCGCCGATCGACCTGGGCGCGGCCTCGCTGTGGTCGATCGCCGACGTCCGCGACCGGGCCCGCGAGCTGGGCGTCCCCTGGTGGTCGGTGAGCCCCTTCGCGGCCGACGAGGCCGACGACCTGGCCGCCGACACCCTCAAGCTGGGCATGCACGCGCCCGAGCTGTACCGCGGCGACACCGCACGCGCGCTCGCCGACACCAAGGGCTGGCTGGCCGACGGCTGGCGCACCGTCTACGTCACCGAGGGCCAGGGCCCGGCCGCCCGCGTGGTGGAGGTGCTGGGCGGCGAGGGCATCGCCGCTCGCCTCGACATCGAGCTGGCCGACCTCGCGGCGTCCGTGGTCCACGTGGCGACCGGCTCCATCGAGCACGGCTTCATCGACCCGGCGCTCAAGCTCGCGGTGCTCACCGAGACCGACCTGTCGGGGCAGCGCTCGTCCACCAAGGACATGGGCCGGATGCCGTCCCGGCGGCGCAAGACCATCGACCCGCTCACCCTCCAGGCGGGCGACTACATCGTGCACGAGCAGCACGGTGTCGGCCGCTATGTGGAGATGGTGCAGCGCACCGTGCAGGGCGCCACCCGCGAGTACCTGCTGGTCGAGTACGCGCCCGCCAAGCGCGGCCAGCCGGGCGACCGGCTCTTCGTCCCCACCGATCAGCTCGAACAGGTCACCAAGTACGTCGGCGGCGAGGCCCCCTCGCTGCACCGGCTCGGCGGCGCGGACTGGACGAAGACCAAGGCGCGGGCGAAGAAGGCGGTCAAGGAGATCGCCGCCGACCTGATCAAGCTGTACTCGGCGCGGATGGCCGCCCCCGGCTACACCTTCGGGCCCGACACCCCCTGGCAGCGCGAGCTGGAGGACGCCTTCCCGTACGCGGAGACGCCCGACCAGCTCACCACCATCGCCGAGGTCAAGGAGGACATGGAGAAGTCCGTCCCCATGGACCGGCTGATCTGCGGCGACGTCGGCTACGGCAAGACCGAGATCGCCGTGAGGGCGGCCTTCAAGGCCGTGCAGGACGGCAAGCAGGTCGCCGTGCTGGTGCCGACCACGCTGCTGGTGCAGCAGCACATGGGCACCTTCGCCGAGCGGTACGCGCAGTTCCCGGTCAAGGTGCGGGCGCTGTCGCGGTTCCAGACCGACAGCGAGGCCAAGGCCACCATCGAGGGGCTGTGGGACGGCACCGTGGACCTGGTGATCGGCACCCACCGGCTCTTCTCCTCCGAGACGAAGTTCAAGGACCTGGGCCTGGTCATCGTCGACGAGGAGCAGCGCTTCGGCGTCGAGCACAAGGAGCAGCTCAAGAAGCTGCGGGCCAACGTGGACGTGCTGACCATGTCCGCCACCCCGATCCCGCGCACCCTGGAGATGGCGGTCACCGGCATCCGCGAGATGTCCACCATCACCACCCCGCCGGAGGAGCGGCACCCGGTGCTGACCTTCGTAGGCCCGTACGAGGAGCGGCAGATCGGCGCCGCGATCCGGCGTGAACTGCTGCGCGAGGGCCAGGTCTTCTACATCCACAACCGGGTGGAGTCGATCGACCGGGCGGCGGCGCGGCTGCGCGCCATCGTGCCGGAGGCGCGGATCGCCACCGCGCACGGGCAGATGGGGGAGTCTCAGCTCGAACAGGTCGTGGTCGACTTCTGGGAGAAGCGGTTCGACGTGCTGGTGTCCACCACGATCGTGGAGTCGGGCATCGACATCGCCAACGCCAACACCCTGATCGTGGAGCGCGGCGACACCTTCGGGCTCAGCCAGCTCCACCAGTTGCGCGGGCGCGTCGGCCGCTCGCGCGAACGCGGCTACGCGTATTTCCTGTACCCGCCGGAGAAGCCGCTGACCGAGACCGCGCACGAGCGGCTCGCCACCATCGCCCAGCACACCGAGATGGGCGCGGGCATGTACGTCGCCATGAAGGACCTGGAGATCCGCGGCGCGGGCAATCTGCTGGGCGGCGAGCAGTCCGGGCACATCGCGGGCGTCGGATTCGACCTGTACGTACGGATGGTGGGCGAGGCCGTCGCCGACTACCGCTCGGCGCTGGAGAGCGGCGGCGAGCCGGAGGAGACGCTGCTCGACGTCAAGATCGAGCTGCCGGTGGACGCGCACGTCCCGCACGACTACGCGCCGGGCGAGCGGTTGCGGCTCCAGGCGTACCGGGCCATCGCGGCGGCCAACACGGCCGAGGACATCGCGGCGGTCCGCGAGGAGCTGACCGACCGCTACGGCAAGCTGCCGGAGCCGGTGGAGAATCTGCTGCTGGTGGCGGGGCTGCGGATGCTGGCCCGCAAGGTCGGCGTCAGCGACATCACCCTCCAGGGAGTCAACGTCCGTTTCGGCCCGGTGGAGTTGCGCGAGTCGCAGGAGCTGCGGCTGAACCGGCTCTACCCGCGCACGGTGCTCAAGCACGCGACGAAGCAGATCCTCGTCCCGCGTCCGACGACGGCGCGGATCGGCGGCAAGCCGGTGGTGGGCCGCGAACTGCTGCAGTGGACGGCGGAGTTCCTGACGACGGTGCTGGACAACTAGGGCTGTTCCAGCCGGTTTCCCACCGCCCGGCGGACGTTCAATGGTCTGGACCTTGACAGGTCCAGACCATTCCGCTTGAGTCTGTCCCGACCCCACTCGAACCCCCACAAGGAGTGGTCACGTGTCGAGACAACGGCTCATAGCGTTCCTCACCGCACTCGCGGTCGCGATAGGAATCGCCATCCTCGTACCGCTGGCGTCCACCGCCTCCGCCGCGGGCTGCTCCACCGCGTGGAACTCGTCGTCGGTGTACACCGGCGGCATGAGCGCGTCGTACAACAGCCACAACTGGCTGGCGAAGTGGTGGACCCAGGGCGAGACGCCCGGCGCCGCCGACGTCTGGTCGGACCAGGGCGCCTGTACCGGCGGTTCGGGCGGCACCGGCGGCACCACGGGCGGCACCGGCGGGACCTGCAACTACCCGGCGTGGGTCCAGGGCCACAACTACGTCGCCGGTGACATCGTCAAGTACAGCAACGGCAACTACTACAAGGCCTCCCACGACAACCCGGGCTACGACCCCACCATCAGCACCTGGTACTGGGACCCGTTCGGCTGCAACGGCGGCGGTACGACCACCCCGCCCGGCAACCCGAGCGGATTCGTCGTCACCGAGGCCCAGTTCAACCAGATGTTCCCGAACCGGAACTCCTTCTACACCTACAGCGGCCTGACCGCGGCGCTCAGCGCGTACCCCGGTTTCGCGAACACCGGCAGCGACACGGTGAAGAAGCAGGAGGCCGCGGCCTTCCTCGCCAACGTCAGCCACGAGACCGGCGGCCTCGTCTACATCGTCGAGCAGAACACCGCGAACTACTCGCACTACTGCGACACGAGCCAGTCCTACGGCTGCCCGGCCGGACAGTCCGCGTACTACGGCCGCGGGCCGATCCAGTTGAGCTGGAACTTCAACTACAAGGCCGCGGGCGACGCGCTCGGCATCGACCTGCTGCACAACCCCAACCTGGTGCAGACCGACTCGGCCGTCGCCTGGAAGACCGGCCTGTGGTACTGGAACACCCAGACCGGCCCCGGCACCATGACCCCGCACAACGCCATGGTCAACGGCGCCGGATTCGGTGAGACCATCCGCAGCATCAACGGCAGCATCGAGTGCAACGGCGGCAACCCCGCGCAGGTGCAGAGCCGGATCAACTCCTACCAGAGCTTCGTCTCGATCCTCGGAGTCCCGGCGGGCAACAACCTGAGCTGCTGACCCGGCGTCGTCCCACGGACGCACGCAAGGCCGTACGCACGCAAGGCCGTACACAGGTAAGGCCGTACGGGCCCAGCCCGTACGCACGCTTCATCCGACGCGCCCCGCTCACCACGAGCGGGGCGCGTTAGTGTGAGCGGCTGTGACGATCACCGGAGCGGGGACGAACGTACGGCCGCTGGCGGCGGGACAGCGCGCGCGGCTGCTGGTCGGGGACATCGACGGCGGCGAGCCGCGCCTGGTGTACGAGACGGCGGACAGCGCGCTGGAGGCGCCGAACTGGTCGCCGGACGGCCGCTGGCTGGTCTTCAACCAGGACGGGCTGCTGCTGCGGATCGCCCCCGGCGGCGGGGCGCCCGAGGTCATCGACACCGGCGGCATCACGGACGCCAACAACGACCATGTGCTCTCGCCGGACGGCGGCACGGTCTATCTGTCGGCGGGCGACGGGCACATCCACGCCGTGCCGTTCGAGGGCGGACCCGCGCGCCGGGTCACCAACGACCGCGGCCCCGGACCCTTCCGGCACTTCCTGCACGGCGTCTCGCCCGACGGCCGCACGCTGGCGTACGTGGGCGTCGAGCCGTACGGCGGCGACGAGTGGGGCTACCGCAACATCTTCACCGTCCCCGCGGCCGGCGGCCCCGACACCCGGCTGACGGACTCTCCCGCTCCCGCGGACGGCCCGGAGTTCAGCCCAGACGGCGCCTGGATCTACTTCAACTCCGAGCACGGCGCGACCGTCCCCGGCCACGCCCAGCTCTTCCGGATGCGGCCGGACGGCACCGAGTTGACGCGGCTCACCTCGGACGCGCGCGTCAACTGGTTTCCGCACCTGTCACCCGATGGACGACACGTCCTCTACATCAGCTTCCCGCCCGGCACCGAGGGGCACCCGGCCGACCGCGACGTCGTCCTGCGCGTCATGGACCCGGACGGCGGCGCCCCGCGTGACGTCCTGGCCTTCCCCGGCGGCCAGGGCAGCCTCAACGTCAACAGCTGGGCCCCGGACAGCCGCCGCTTCGCCTACGTCGACTACCCGACGGCCTGAGCCGGTCCCGCTGCGCCCGACGCGCCCGGCCCTAGCCGTTCGGCGGGCTCGTCCGGTGCATGATCACATAGCCCTCGGCGTTGACGATCTGCTGATATTCGGCGTTCGGGTGGAGCTGCTTGGCGTAGGTGAGCGGATCGGGCACCCAGCCGGAGGAGTTGTCGATCACGATGTAGTCCGGGCTGATGCCCTGCGTGTCGCCGACCCAGTACACCGTGGTCCGGTGGACGAGACGGCTGATCGGCCCGACGTTCGCCTCCACCGAGGAGCCGCTGGGCACCGTCTCGAGCAGCTTCTCCACGGCCTTGGTGTGCGCGTCGACCTTGTAGGTGTCGGAGTGGCTGAGCGAGGCCAGCGGCATCGTCAAGGTGAGCGCCAGCGCGGCGCCCGCCGCCGCCGCGGGCAGCCCCGAGGCGTACGAGCGCAGCCAGGGCCGCGGGCTCCTGCGGGAGAGCGCCGCCGCGTCCACGAGGGCGAGGAAGACCACCGGCATCAGCACCGCGCTGTAGTGCCAGTCGGTGCCCCAGTAGTGGTCGTCGTGCGAGATGAACCGCCAGCCGATGGTCGGCAGCGCGGCCAGCAGCAGCGGCGAACGCAGCGCGAGCAGGCCGGTGGTCGGCAGCAGGATCCACAGCAGGGTGTGCACGGCGGTGCCGAACGGGATGTGCCCCGGCATCGGCGCCCCGTTGCCGTTCAGCTTGTTCCAGTAGTCGTATCCGCCCGCGCTGTTGAACGCCGGGATGATCACCGCGAAGGCGAGCGCGGAGGCCAGCACCCCGAGGCTGACCAGCCCCAGCGCGTACGGCCCGTACCGCATGCCGTCGCTGAGCCGCGGCGGCTCCTCGGCCCGCGTCCCGCTCCCGTCGGCCTCCGGGGCCTCCGGGGTCTCGCCGCCGTCGGCGCGCGGCGCCGGGACGACGTCCTCGCCCCGCGCGGACCCGGACCCGCCGACTGTCCCGGACCCGCCGACCGACCCCGCCCCTGACGGCGCCCCGGACATGGCCTCGGACCCGGCGTCCGGCTCGGTCTCCTTGCGGGTCCGCAGCCACACGATCGCGCCGATCGCGGCGGCCGTGACGCCCATGTCCTCCTTGACGAAGATCAGCGGCAGCGCCCACCACATCGCCGGCGCCCACTTCCTGCGCAGCACCGCCTCCAGCGAGAACGCCAGCAGCGGCATCGCGAAGGCGATCTCGTGGAAGTCGAACTCGACCGCCCGCTGCACGCCCCACGACAGCCCGTACGCCACGCCGACGGCCAGTCCGCGCCCGCGGCCCAGCAGATGGGCGGCGCCCCGGGTCACGGGCACGATCGACAGCGCGAACAGCAGCGCCTGCGCGACCAGCAGCGTCACCGGGCTCGGGAACACCCGGTAGAAGGGGGCGATCAGGGCGGTGATCGGACTGAAGTGGTCACCGAGGATGTTGAAGCCGGGGCCCTTGAGGTCGGCGACCGGCGCGTGGAAGTGCGCGTAGGAGCCGACCGCCTGCTCGAAGATGCCCAGGTCCCAGGACATCGTGAGCATCCGCCGGTAGCGGGTGACCGACAGCGCGAGGAACGCCGCGAAGAAGACGGTGGCCAGCAGATACGGGTCGACGCGCGGCCCGATGCCGCCGAGCCTGAAGCCGGTCGTCGGCGCGTCGTCGACCGTGGTGCCGCCGGGCGCGGCGGCTCTGGTGTCCTGCGCCGGTATGACGGCCTCGGCCCTGTCCATCGTCGGTCCTCCCGCGGAAGCTGGGTCGGGGTCTGCCGGAAAAGATACGGGACGCGGCTGTGCCGGGGGCACTCCTGAACCCGCCATCCCCACTCACCTCCGCCACTCGCGTCCCGGCACCACGGGCCCGCCGCTCCCGGCGGACCGGCGCGGCCCCGCGGTGTCCGTCCTGTATGCACCGTTATGCGGTGCTTCACCGCGAGAAAGATACCCCTCGGCCGCCGCTGTCCCGGCGGCCCGCGCCGCATATGCTGCCCGCCGTGAAAACGTGGACGAACGCGCATCGGCTCTGGATACTCCTCGCGGGCGCCGCGGCCGTGGCGGTGGCCGCCACCGTGACCGCCCTGGTCCTGACGTCCTCCGGCCCCGGCAAGGAGCGGGCCCTGCCGCCGGCCCGGGCGCGTACGTACACCGACCAGCAGGCGTGTCTGCTCACCGGGGAGCGCGGTCTGGCGGACCCGGCGGTGGCGCCGGTGTGGGCGGGGATGCGGGACGCCTCGGCCGGGACGCACGCGAAGGTCAGCTATCTGGCGATGGCGGGGGAGCAGAGCGCGGCGGCGGCCGGGCCTTATCTGGCGACCCTGGCCGACCGCAAGTGCACGGTCGTCCTGACGGTCGGCGCGGGCCCCGACGGCGCGGTCCCGGCGGCGGGACCGAAATTCCCCGGCACGCGCTTCGTCGTCGTGGGGGAGAAGGCCGTGGGGGAGAAGGCGGGCGGTACGGGCGGTACGGCTGACGCGCCCGGTGCGAATGTCACCGCCGTGCCCGGGGGCTCCGCCGCGAGCACGCGCAAGGCGGTCGAGGCCGCCGTGACCGACGCGCTGCGTCACTGAGGCGTCGCTGAGACGTCGTTGAGGGGTCGTTGAGACGTCGCTGAGACGTCGCTGAGACGTCGTTGAGGGGGTCCGCCGGGAGGCCCGCGCGGGCTTGACCTCTCTTGCCCAAAAGCAGGGCGAAAGGCGGACCAAACCCCTCCATCGTAAAGATCGTTCCCGGAACGAACCGGGACAGGGGTCACAAGTCGCCGCGCTTGATGATGTACAGGCAAAGAGTGTCCCCGGATCGTCCCCACGATCTATCCGCGGGTGAGGAAAACGGTCACGATCGGCAAGTTTTCTGTGTCGATCCTGTCAGGAGCCTGTGCCGTGCGCGCATCCTTCGCCCGTCGTTCGTCCCGGAGAACAACCCTCCGTCGCCGGTGGCTGCGTGCCACCGCGATGCTGTCGCTGATCGCGCTGGCACTGGTGCTGACCACGGAGCAGGCGGCGGCGGACGGGGCGACCCTGCCCGCGCTGTCGATGCCCAGCCTCGCCTCGCTCACCGCGTGGCTGAAGCACCCGCACTGGGGGCGCGTGCCGCAGCAGGAGAGCGGCACCGCCGCCGGGCACAGCCACCGGGCGACCGCGGACTCCACCCGCGCGCACGTCGGCGCGGGGCACAAGCCCGGCAAGGCGCCCGGCGAACTCGACGCCTACCACCCGTTCCGCAAGGCGTCCACGTCCGGCCGCAGCGGTGTCGTCGGCGGCTACTCCGCCCGCACCAGCAAGCGGAACGCGGCGAAGTCGACCGACACCGTCACGGTGTTCGACAACGCGGACGGCACGCACACCCGCCGCGTGTCGCAGACGCCGGTCAACTACCGGGACGCGCACGGCGCCTGGCAGCCGATCGACACCAGCGTGCACCGCCGGGCCGACGGCCGCCTCCACGAGGCGGCCAACTCCCTCGGCGTCGACTTCGCGCCGCGCTCCTCCGCGCCGGACCTCGCCACCTTGCGCACCGACGCCGCGCACTCCGTCGCGTACGGCCTGTCCGGCGCGGCCGACGTCACCGCCGCCGTGTCGGGCGACCGGGTCACGTACCCGGACGCCCTGCCGCGCACCGACCTGGTCGTCGCCCCGTCCGCGACCGGCGTCAAGGAAGCCGTCGTCCTGCACGCGGCGAGCGCCGCCAACTCCTGGCTCTTCCCGCTCAGGCTCCAGGGCCTGACCCCCGTCCAGGTCAAGGACGGCTCGGTCGAACTGCGCGACGCCGCGGGCAAGGTGACCGCCCGGATACCGCGCGCCTACGCCTACGACTCCAAGGTCGACCGCCGCTCCGGCGAGCCGACGACGACCTACGCGGTCGACTACCGGCTGGTCGCCGACCACGGCGGCACCGCCCTGAAGGTCACCCTCGACCCGGCGTGGCTGCACGACCCCGCGCGGGTCTTCCCCGTCACCGTCGACCCCAGCATCGTCGACGGCTGGACCACCACCTACGCCGAGTCCGGCAACCCCGCGGGCGACCACTCCTTCGAGCAGACCGTCAAGATCGGCTCGTACGACTCCGGCACGCACTCCGCCAACACCTTCGTCAACCACTGGTACGGCGGCTGGGACGGCTCCAAGGTCACCGTGACCGCCGCGTCGCTGCACCTGTTCGAGACCTGGGCCTCCACCTGCACCGCCGAGCGCTTCGACGTCGCGCTGATCACCGCGCCGTGGACCCCGACCGGCGTCACCACCTACCCCGGCCCCTCGCACGGCGCGTCCATCGGCAACCTCACGCCCAGCGTCCCCATCGCCTGCGCCAACACCGCCGCCGACCCCACCAAGGGCAACGCGGTGGAGGTGCCGCTCACCACCGCCTCCATCCAGGGCTGGATGAACGGCACCACCCCCGACTACGGCCTCGCGGTCTACGCGGCCACCACCGACGCCCTGCACTGGAAGCAGTTCGGCTCCTTCGCCGACGCGGGCAAGGGCCCGTACATCGACGTCACGTACACCGGCACCACCCCGCCGCAGGTCTACCAGCAGTACCCCAACGACAACGAGGTGGAGTACACCACCACCCCCCAACTGACCGCCTGGTCCGGCGGCGCCAACTCGCAGGCGAACACCACCACCAAGTACGACTTCCAGATCTACGACAACACCAACACCAAGGTCGTCGACTCCGGACTGCTCACCACCGGCTCCTGGACGGTCCCGGCGGGCAAGCTCAAGTGGGGCCAGAGCTACTCCTGGACGGTGCAGTCGCAGGACGCGGGGCTGTACTCCGGCGCCACCTGGTACCAGATGGCGATCCAGGTCCCGCAGCCGCTGATCACCTCGGGGCTGTCCCAGAACAGCAGCGACCACGGCTACGACCCGTCGATCGGCAACTACACCACCTCCGACACCGACGCGACCGTCTCCACCGTCGGACCGAGCCTCGACGTCGACCGCGACTACAACTCCCGTGACCCGCGCTGGACCGGGGCGTTCGGCGCGGGCTGGTCGAGCATCTTCGACGCCCGCGCCACCGAGCAGTACAACCCGGCGGGCGCCGTCGTCTCCAACGTCGTCACCTACCCGGACGGCTCCCAGGTCGGCTTCGGCAAGAACGGCGACGGCAGCTACTCGCCGCCCGCGGGCCGCTTCGCCACCTTCAAGGCCGTCACCGGCGGCTACACGCTGACCGACAAGAACGCCACCGTCTACGCCTTCACCCAGTCGCTGGGCTCCGGCGCGTACGGCATCACCTCGGTCACCGACGCCAACGGCCGCGCCGTCACCTTCACCTGGACCAGCGGCCACGTCACCACCATGACCTCGGTGACCTCCGCCCGCGCCCTGCACCTGACCTGGCAGACACCCACCGGCGCGAGCGCCGCGCACGTCGCCACCGTCGTCACCGACCCGGTCACCGCGGCCGACCCGAACTCCGCGCAGACCTGGACGTACGGCTACACCAACGACCAGCTCACGAAGGTCTGTTCGCCGATCTCCAGCACGCAGTGCACCGCGTACAACTACACCGCGGGATCGCAGTACCAGAACGCCGCGCTCGACCTCGACCCGCGGGCGGTGTGGCCGATGTCCGAGGCGTCGGGCACCGTCGGCAAGGACGCGGTCCTCGCCAACCAGGGCACCAAGAACCTCGCGTACAGCGGCGTCACCTACGGCCAGGCGGGCCCGCTCACCGGGTCGGCCGCCACCGCCATCGGGTTCAACGGCACCAGCTCGTACGCCACGCTCCCGTTCGACATGGGCAACAACACCGACTCCGGCGCCCTGTCGCTGTGGTTCAAGACCTCCGCCGGGCCCGGCGTGCTCTACTCCTACGCCTCGCAGCCGGTCACCGCGGGCGACTCGCCCGGCGGCTACACCCCGGCCGCCTACGTCGGCACCGACGGCAAACTGAAGGCCGAATTCTGGTACAGCGGCGGCATCGCGCCGATCAGCACCACCGCCTCGGTCGCCGACGGCAAGTGGCACCACATGGTGCTGTCCGCCGCGGGCAACAGCCAGACGCTCTTCCTGGACGGCGCCAAGGTCGGCTCGGTGTCCGGCTCGATCTCCATCCAGCCCGGCATCGCCTTCGGCAAGAACCAGCCGTACAACACCCTGGGCGCGGGCTTCCTCGGCGGGGCCTGGCCCGACCAGCCGCACTCCAGCACCACCGACAAGACCGGCTACGCGACGTACTTCAACGGCGCGATCGCCGACGCCGCCTGGTACGACCGCCCGCTGGTCGCCGCCGACGCGAGCGCGCTGCGCACCTACGGCACCCACGCCGCGAGCCTGCTGAGCACGGTCACCCGGCCGTCCGCCAAGACGTACCACGCGATGACGTACGACCCGGCGACCACGGCGCTGACCCAGCTCACCGACGAGAACGGCGGCGTCTGGAAGCTCGGCGCGCCGACCGTCACCGGCTCCAGCCAGACCTACCGCGGCGCGGTGCTCGGCGGCGCGCCCGCCACGTACTTCCTGCTGGGCGAACCCGCGGGCGCCACCACGGCGCTGGACGAGACGCGCGGCGGGACCGGTACGTACAACGCGGTGACGCTCGGCGCGACCGGGCCGTTCAGCGACCAGAAGGCCGCCACGTTCAACGGGACCAGCTCCTGGGTGAAGGTGCCCGACACCGTGACCGGGGACACCGCGGCCTCGGCCGAACTGTGGTTCAGCACCACCCACGGCGGCGCGATCCTGCTCAACACGCAGAGCGGCGCGATCGGTTCGACCGTGTCCTCCACGACACCGCAACTGTGGATCGGCAGCGACGGCAAGCTCTACGGCGGCTTCTACACCACGTCCGGCTCGGTGCAGATGGGCACCACGGGCACCGTCACCGACGGCAAGTGGCACCATGTGCTGCTCAGCGCCGGAGCCACCAGCCAGACCCTGTACCTCGACGGCGCGCAGGCCGCGACCAAGACGGCCACGGCCGCGCTGTCCAACAGCGCCAGGACCACCGCCTACATCGGCGCGGGCACCACCGGCTCCGGCTGGACCGGCCTGACCAACGGCACCGTCGCCTACTTCAACGGCACGCTCGCCGACGTCGCCACCTACCGCACCGCGCTGACCGCGCAGGACGCCGAGAGCCACTTCCAGGCGGGCAAGAACTCCACCGGCCTGCTGCCGGTGGAGACCGTCAAGGTCACCTCCCCGGCGAACAAGGTGACGACGTACACCTACGACGTCGTCAACAACGAACGCCAGCTCACCGAGACCGACGGCCTCGGCAACAGGACCAGCTTCGGCTACGACACCGGCGGCTACGAGCACACGGTCACCGACCCCAACGGCGCGATGACCGTCACCGGCCACGACGTCCGCGGCAACGTCGTCTCCTCGACCACCTGCCAGAATCAGGCGGCCAAGGTCTGCTCCACCGAGTACTACACGTACTTCCCCGACGACACGACGGAACAGCTCACCACCGCCGACCCGCGCAACGACGTGCTGCTCACCGAGCGGGACGGCCGCTCCTCCTCGGCGACCGACCCCACGTACCTGACCTCGTACACCTACGACGCGTTCGGCGACGAGACCGCGGTGACCGGACCGCCGGTCGCGGGCTTCCCCAACGGGCGCGCCTCGACCACCGTGTTCAGCGACGGCACCGCCACCTACCCCGCCGCCGACAGCGGGAACGTGCCCAAGGGCCTGCCGGTGCGGTCGGTCTCGCCCGGCGGCGCGGTCAACTCCGTGTCCTACTTCCACAACGGCGACGTGGCCTCCTCCACCGACGCGGTGGGCCTGGTCACCAGCTACACCTACGACGGCCTCGGGCAGGTGCTCACCAAGAAGGCCGTCTCCGACACCTACCCCGCCGGTCTGACCACGTCCTACACGTACGACAAGGCCGGGCAGATCACCGAGGAGGACGACCCGCAGCTCACCGACCGGGTCACCGGCGCCACCCACGCGGCGGCCACCACCACGGTCTTCGACGCCGACGGCGACATCACCTCGCAGACGGTCAAGGACCTCAGCGGCGGCGACGCGCCCCGGACCGAGACCCAGACCTACGACGCGTACGACCACGTCCTCACCCAGACCGACGCCAACGCCAACGCGGGCGGCGCCAACGGCGGGACGACGACGTACACGTACGACACGTCGGGCAACAAGACGCAGGAAGTGTCCAAGTCGGGCACGGTCACCAACTACACGTACGACGACAACGGGCACCTGCTGACCCAGACGCTCCAGTACACCGGCGACCCGGTCAGCCCGCAGGCCGCCACCACGCTGACGGAGTCCTCGCGGGCGTACGACCCGGCGGGCCGGCTGGCGTCGGTGACCGACTCGATGGGCGCCACGACGTCGTACACCTACACCGACAACGGCCTGGCGGTCACCGCGACCAAGAAGAGCGCCGACGGCACGGCCTCGACGGTGCTCCAGACCACCACGTACGACGCGGCCGGGAACCAGTTGTCGCAGACCACCGACAACGGGCAGACGGTCGTCAACTTCACGGTGGACGCGGCCTCCAGGACCACGAGCACCACCGTGGACCCGACCGGCGTCGACCGGGTGACCAGCGTGTCCTTCACCCCGGACGACCAGGTCGCCACCCAGAACGAGCACGACTCCTCGGGCTTCGACCGCACCACCTCCTCCACCTACGACGCGGCGGGCAACACCCTGACCGAGACGCTGCACGGCGACGCCTCGGGACACCCCTCCGCCTGGTGGAAGCTCGACCAGACCACCGGCTCCACCGTCACCGACACCTCGGGCAGCGGCTACACCGGCGCCGCCTCGGGCGTCACCTGGGGCGGCGACGCGGCGACCTTCGCGGGCACCTCCGGCCAGCAGATCGCCACCAACGGCCCGGTGCTCAACACCGCCGGGTCCTACACCGTCTCCGCCTGGGTCAACATGGCGTCGCTGCCGACCCACAACGCGACGATCGTCGCCCAGGGCGGCACCACGGCCAGCGCCTTCTACCTCCAGTACAACTACGCGCACACCAGCGCGCCGCTGTGGAGCATGGAGCAGACCAGCGCCGACACGGCCGCGCCGACCTTCCCGTCCGCGTACTCCACCGCCGTGCCCAAGACCAACACCTGGACGCACGTGGTCGGCGTGTACAACGTCGCCAACGGCGCCAGCCAGATCTACGTCAACGGCGCGCTGTCCGGCAGCGGCACCAACACCGCGCCGTGGTCCGCGAACGGCCCGCTGACCATCGGCGCGGGCAAGTACAACGGCGCGCCGACCGACTTCCTGCCCGGCGCGGTCTCCAACGTGCAGGTCTACCCGCGCGCGCTGACCGGCACCGAGGTCAACACGCTGTACGGCAACGGCCGTACCGGCGGCACCGTCGGTTCCTCCACCGAGCAGACCACCCGCTACACGTACGACAAGCGCGGGCTGCCGAAGTCGATGACCGACGCGGACAACTTCACCACCGACTACTCCTACGACGAGGCGGGGAATCTGGCGGTCACCACCGCACCCGCCGTCCAGGTCGAGACCGGCGGCGGCCAGCCGGTCACCCAACGGCCGGTCACCACCAGCGGATTCGACACCTTCGGCGAGGCCGTCGAAGAGGTCGATCCGACCGGCAACCAGACCACCACGGTCTACGACGCCAACGGCAACAAGGTCTCCGAGACCCTGCCGCCGTACACCCCGGCGGGCGCGTCCGCCCCGCTGGCGGCCACGTCGACCTGGTCGTACGACTCCGACGGCAACCAGATCTCCTCCACCACGCCGGGCGGGAAGACCACCGGCTTCCTGTACGACCAGCTCGGCGACCTCGCGCAGGTCACCGAGCCGGACGGCACCAAGCTGCACACCACGTACGACACCAACGGCGACCAACTCTCGGTGACGGACGGCACCGGGGCCGTCACCCAGGCCACCTGGGACTACCTCGGCCGGCAGGTCACCTCGACCACGCTGGAGCGCTTCCCCTCCAACCGGGTGCTGACCACCACCAACTCGTACGCGGTGACCACCGGGAATCCGTACGGCGCGAATCTGGCGTCGACCACGACGCCCGCCGGGGTCACCACCACCTACGGGTACGACCGGGCCAGCGAGGTCACCTCGGTCACCGACGGCGCGGGCAACACCACGAAGTACACGTACGACTTCATGGGGAACCGGCAGAAGACGATCCAGCCGGACAACACCTGGACCGAGACCGACTTCGACGTCGCGGGCAACCCGACGCTGAGCACCCAGTACGACGCCGCCAACACGCAGCTCAGGCAGACCCACCAGGTCTACGACGGCGTCGGCAACCTCACCGCCTCCACGGACGCGAACGGCAACACCAGCCACTTCACGTACGACGCGGCGGGCACCGTCACCCAGGAGATCCAGCCGGTCACCGCGACCACCTCGATCACCACGTCCTTCGGGTACGACGCGGCGGGCAACAGGACCCGGTTCACCGACGGCCGCAACAACTCCTGGCTGTACGGATACACCCCGTGGGGCCAGCAGGAGACGGTGAAGCAGCCGGCCACCGCCCAGTACGGCTCGGCGGCCGACTCCACGACCACCAACGTCTACGACCTCGACGGGCAGTTGGTCTCCAGCACGCTGCCCGGCGGCGTCACCCACACGATGACGTACGACCAGCTCGGCAATCTGAAGACCGCCTCGGGACAGGGCGCCGACGCCGCCACCGCGACCCGCAGCTTCACCTACGACCACGACAACCAGGTGACCGCCGCCGACACCGCGGAGGCGGGCACCACCGGCGCCAAGGACCACCAGGCCGCCACCCACGAGACGTTCAGCTACGACGACCGCGGCGACCTGACGTCGGCGGGCGGCTCCGGCGGCTCGTCCAACTTCACCTACAACGACGACGGTTCACCGCTGACCCGCTCGGACGCGGCCGGCACCACCTCCTACGGCTACGACACCGCGGGCCGGCTGTCCACGCTCAACGACGCGGCCTCCGGCACCGCGCTCACCTACGGCTACAACACGCTGAACCAGACCGCGTCGGTCAAGTACGGCGCGAGCGGCCAGACCCGCACCTTCACGTACAACACCGCGCACGACCTCACCGGCGACACCCTGACGCAGGGCGCCAGCACACTGTCGGCCATCACCTACGGCTACGACAGGAACGGCAACCTGACGTCGAAGAACACCGTCGGGGTCGCGGGCGCCTCCAACAACGTCTACACCTACGACCAGGCCGACCGCCTCAGCTCGTGGAACAACGGCACGGCCACCACGAACTACTCCTACGACGACTCCGGCAACCGCACCCGCGTCGGCGCCGACGTCTACACCTACGACGCCCGCGACCAGCTCACCTCGGACGGCGTCCACAGCTACGCGTACTCCGCGCGCGGCACCATGACCTCGGACACCTCCACCGCCAACGGCCAAGTGGCCTACTCCACCGACGCGTACAACAACCAGATCACCGCGGGCACGCACTCGTACACGCTCGACGCGTCGGGCCGGAACATCACCGACGCCAACTCGGCCGACCAGTCCTCGCGCGCCTTCCAGTACTCGGGCGCCGACAACACCATCGCCGCGGACGGCAACTACAGCTATACGTACGATCCCGGCGGCTCGCTGATCGGCATCAACGGCGGCACCGCGCCGGGCACCGGCCAACTGGCCCTGACCGACAGCCACGACGACGTCATCGGGAACTTCGCGCCGGGGGCGACCACCCTGGCCGGTTCCACGACGTACGACCCGATGGGCAAGGTCACCGCCAACAACGGGCTCATCGGCCACCTCGGCTTCCAGTCCGGCTGGACGGAGGCCGACACCGGCAAGGTCGGCACCGCGTCACGCTGGTACAACCCGGCGACCGGCACCTTCATGAACAAGGACTCCGCGTCCGTCAATCCGGTGCCGAACGAGGCGGCGGCCAACCCCTTCGCGTACGTCGGCGACAACCCGCTCGACGGCACCGACCCCTCGGGCAACTGGGGCCTGGGCAGCGTCTGGCACGCGGCGAGCCACGCCGTCAGCCACGCGGTGAGCAGCACCTACCACGCGGCCACCTCGTACGCCTCCAGCAGTTGGAGCTCCTTCAACTTCTACGCCTCGTACGCCTACTACCACTACACGCCGCCGATCGTGCACAAGGTCGTGCACGCCGCCAAGCGCGTGGTGAAGAGGGTCGTCCACCACGTGCGGGACGTCTACCGCGCCACCGTCCGCTACACCCGCCGCGTCTACCACTACGCGGCGCGCAAGGTGAAACGCGTCGTCCACGCCGCCGTGCACGCCGTCCACTCGGCCTACCACGCGGTCAAGAAGGTCGCGAAACGCGTGGTCCACGCGGTGAAGAAGACCGCCAAGGCGGTGGCGAAGGCATCCAGAACGGCGTATCACGCCACCGTCAAGGCCGTGAAAACCGCGGCCACCTACGCCAAGCACCATGCGGCGGCCATCACGTCCTTCGTGGTCTCCACCGCCGTCTTCATGGGCTGCGAGGCGGTCACGGCGGGCGTCGGCTCCATCGGCTGCGCGGCGGTCGCGGGCGCGGCCGGGTCACTGGTCGAGCAGGGCTTCAAGTGCGCCGAGGCGGGCGGCGCGGCGTGCAGCGCGGGCGCCTTCGCGACCTCCGCCGTGACGGGCGCCGTCGCGGGCGCGATCGGCGGGGCGCTCGGGTCGCTGGGCGGCAAGGTGCTCAGCAAGTTCGCCCCCAAGGCGATGGAGGCCGTCGGCGGGTTGTTCGGCAAGGGCGCCACCGAGGCCGAGGAGGCGGCGGCGGGCGACGCCACCCAGACCGCGGCGCGCCAGGGCGAGTCGGGCGCCGCCAAGTCGGCCACCGACAGCGGGACCTGCCACAGCTTCACGGCCGGCTCCCGTGTCCTCATGGCGGGCGGCGGCACCAAGGCCATCGACCGGATCAAGGTGGGCGACTCCGTCGTCAACTCGGTGCCGGGTGCCTCCGGTACGCAGAGCCACAAGGTCACCGCGGTGATCGTGACGACGACGGACCACGATTTCGTGGACGTCGGGGTGAAGCCGGTCGCGGCCAACGCCGTGACGTCCGCCGCGAAGAAGGTGATCCGGCGCGCGGCCCTCGGCCTCGCGGCCTCCGCGGCGGTCCTGGGCGCCCTGGGCGCGACCCACCACGCGGCCGACTCCCACCCGGCCACGGCCCCGGTGGCGGCGGTCTCCCCGGCCGCCCCGACGCCGGCGAACGGCCACCTCACCACCACCTTCCACCACCCCTTCTACGACGAGACCCAGTCCGCCTTCGTCGAGGCCAAGGACCTCCACCAGGGCGACCTCCTCCAAACCCCCACCGGCACCGCCCAGATCACCACCGTCCGCCTCTTCCACGCCCACACCACCACATACGACCTGACGATCGGCGACCTCCACACGTACTATGTGCTGGCAGGGATTACGCCGGTCCTGGTTCACAACTGTGGTCCTGGGGTTGCAACTGAAGACGATGCGATGCTTGCTCTCAACCGTGCGGAAGAGTTGCAGGCGTCCCGCAATGATTACTTCATGGCGGACGTGAAGGGCACCACGGCGGTAATTGGTGTCTTCAACTCTCAGACGAAGACGTTCGCCACTCGGATCGGAATCAATGGGGGCGGCACAATGCCTTCCGGGTGGACGCTTCGACCGGGAGAGGAATTCGTGCAGGCGGCTGGACATGCAGAGGAAGGGATCCTTAACAGCTTGGGGCCAAATGAGCATGCAGTGTTCGGTGCGGCATCGCGAAACTTCTGCGTTGCCATCTGTTCGCCCATGCTGAACGTTCGCGGGGTGACGTTGGGTGGCGCAGGAATCCGCGGTCATGCTGCACAAAATTCCCCATTCACAATCTTCTGGGCCACTGGAGGCTAGAGGGGCATGGAGATTCCGTCAGAAATTCAGGCAATTTCGAACGCTTCGGACTCTGAGCTGATGCTGATCTGTGCTGCAGCCGCGGAACGGGGGGTGACTTTCTGTCGAGCCCTAGGCCCTTCGGAGTACTTGACGTGGGTCGATGCCTCGCTTGAGCTTGCTTGGGCGGCAGCTGCTGGCGAGTCTGTCCAGGACGAATGCGCCGAGGCGTTGGATGGGCTGGAGATGGAACCTCAGGACGGCGAGGGTGATTCTTATCGCCCAGAGTTCTATGTGGCTCAGGCGGTGGGGCTCGTGGGAAATGCTCTTGCCGTCTCCTTGAGGCCTTCAGCCCCGAAGGCGGAGATGTCTATCAATACCCTCAGGTCACTGCTCTCCATGCTCGATTTCAAGCTGTCAGGAGAAAATCCCGTAATTGTAAGATACGGAGAAGAGCCTCCTCCTCCAGGGCTGCTAGTGCAAATGGAGATTGACGCCGAGCGTGAGGTCCTTGCGCTTCTTTCTCAGGGGTCAGAAGATTCCGCTCAAGGTGTGATTGGACGCTCGGTGGCAACCCAGGCGCAGGTATCAGCAAGCGCATTTTCCGTGCAACTGACTCCTTCTATCGAGGCGTTTGCCGAACTAAACAACTGGGAAATTTGAGAGGCGATCTTAACTCAAGATTCCGCGTCATAAGGTAAGTATCTGAAAAACCATGTCGCCCTTCCCGGAGCTGTTCCGGGGAGGGCTACATGGCGTCTTGACGGCAGTAGTTGACGGCAACGTCAGCGGACGGGTGCTGCACAAAGCGGCGGGCCGTCGCCGTCGTCGGGGTTGGTGGCGGCCTCGGAGGACTTGCCGAGGGTGCGGCCGAGGAGGTCGATGGCGTCGCGCTGGAGGCGGAGGCGGACGTGGGCGTACACGGTGGCGGTGACGCCGATGTGTGCGTGACCCAACAGCTCCTTGATGACGACGAGTTCCACGCCCTGTTCCAGGAGGAGGGTGGCGGTCGAGTGCCTCAGGTCGTGGAACCGGCTCAGCAGGTCGAGGTCGACCCCAAGTCGGTCGAGCGCTGGGTGAACCTCGGGCGTATCCCACGTCGTGCCACCGCCCTCCAGGCGGCCAAGGCCCTGGGAGAAGACGTGCACGCACTCTGGCCGGCGCTCCGCCAAGCCCGCCCCGCCCGCGCCATCAGCCCCGAACTGGTCGCGCTCTACGACCAGCGGGCCGACATCCCTGTCTCGGCGTTCACCGACCTGATGGCCCAGGCCCGGGAACGGATCGACATCCTCGTCTACGCGGCCGTCTTACTCCACGAGGCGTACCCGCGGCTGAACGAACTCCTCAGCGAACGCGCCGCCGAAGGCTGCACCGTCCGCATCGCGATCGGGGACCCCGACAGCGACAACATCCAAGCCCGCGGCCAGGAGGAGCGCTTCGGCCACGGCATCGAATCCCGCTGCCGCCTCGCCCTCATGCACTACAGGCCGCTCGCCGGCACCCCCGGCATCGAAGTCCGCACCCACGAAACCACGCTCTACAACTCCCTCTACCGCGCCGACGACCAGCAACTCGTCAACGCCCACATCTGGGGCGTCAACGCCTACGCCGCCCCCATATGGCACCTTCGCCGACACGAGACAGGCGGCATGTTCGATACCTACGCCGACAGCTTCGACGCCGTGTGGGCGACGGCGACGCCCGTACGAGAGGAAGGCTGACCGTGGCCCGCACCGAGTACTACGACGACCCCACCGCCCCCAAGCCGAACAGCATGGTCGTCGCCGCCTCCGCCGTCGTCACCGACGACCACGGCCGCATCCTCCTCCAGCGCCGACGCGACAACGACCTATGGGCACTGCCCGGAGGCGGCATGGACCTCACGGACTCCCTGCTCGGCACAGCCGTCCGCGAAGTCAAGGAAGAAACCGGCCTCGACGTTGAGATCACCGGCCTGGTCGGCACCTACACCGACCCGAAACACGTCATCGCCTACACCGACGGCGAGGTCCGCCGCCAGTTCAACGTCTGCTTCACCGCCCGCATCACCGGCGGCCAACTGGCAATCTCCGACGAATCCACCGAACTCCGGTTCATGCCGCCCGAAGAGATCGAGCAACTGCCGATGCACCACACCCAGAGGCTCCGGCTCCAGCACTTCCTGGAACACCGTGAAAGCCCCTACCTGGGCTGAACCGGCTGACGGCAGTAGCTGACGGCAACAACCCTGCACAACCACGGACACCCACGCACATCACCGGACCAGCAAACCATGCCTGACCTGCGAAAAAGCAGGTCGAGGGGCTCGCTTAGCACACGTACTATGTGCTGGCGGGCGAGACGCCGGTCCTCGTTCATAATGTAAATGAAGGCGATCTCTGCAATTTGACTCTCGGGCCCAACTTGAAGGGGCAGAAAGCGGAGGGGGTTACTGCTGAGCGTGGAGACACTGTTCTCGCTCACGAGCAGCGGATGATCAATGAATTCGGGGATCGGAACGGTTGCGCGGCTTGCGGTGCCGAAAAGTATGGCTACAAGGATGGGCACTGGACTGGCGACCACAACCCGCCGAACAAGCTCTCCCCGAATGGTCCGTGGACTCTCTATCCGCACTGCAAGGCATGTTCCAAACAGCAGGGTGGAATCGTGCGAACGCTGATCAAGGAGTATTACGACTTCCCGGTGTGGAAGCCGAGACAGTGGGTGGATTCAATGATGCTTTTCGCCTCGTGCACGACAAGATTCGCGCACGGTTTGGTTGTCGCTGCCGCGCCTGGGAGTGTTGACAACCACGCAGGCTGGGACGCGGCTGCTGATGTGGTGCACGGCGGTCCGGACTCCTTGTTCATCGCGGTGCAGCAAGCCGCCAGCGGTCCGGTGTCAGTCCAATGTATGCAGGGGCCTTACCAGTCGAGTGGAAAGGTTCTTGTGTACTCAGGGAATCTGACTCTCCCCAAGGCGTCCCTCGAAATTTCGGATCCTAATGAATCGGTGAGACTGCTGATTTCCGTTCCGAATGTAGAAAATCGGGTCGACGTCTACGGAGACGGAACCGATGAGCCTGATGAGGTGGTCATCGTCCTGACGGGCGATGAGTCGTGGTGATCCGCAAGCTCTGATGTATGGGCTCTGTCGGCAAGTCGGACGCCACGATAATCTCTCAACTCTGCGTGCGCGAGAGGCCGTACCTGGGCTGAATCGTATGATGGCAGTAGTGAAGGCAACAACCACGGTTTTCCCGCAAACCACGGACGTCAGCGGAACGCAAAACGCACGCTGACCAGAGACGCTTGGCCCTTATACCTATTCGCGGGGCGCTTCGCTACTCTGGTGATCGAGTCCTTTTTATCAGTGGCAACCTTATCGAGGATAATCGGGCCACTTTCATGTGCTCACGGGTCAAGGCATGCCAGCGGAAGAGGCAATCTTCACGCATGACCGGGGAAATTGGCTACGAGAAGCGGCTTCGGTGCGCTACGGTCTCTTGAACGTGTTTGGCGAGCCAGGGGCACACTCCACGGTCGAGCCAATCTTTACGAGACCTAAGGGGTGCAAGGGTGTTGATCGATGACTGGGTCGCAGAGGCAGGCCGCATGCAGCGGGAAGGGGCATCGATTATCGACATCGCTGCCTTTCTTCGGGCGTTCGGGGAAAATGGCGGAAGGAAGATTAACGCGGCATCCGCTCTCGGCAAAGAGTATGGCTGGTCAGTAAAAATGAAGCTTGAATTGCTGAGCTGGACCGAAGGTGGTACCACGGACCAAGAGCTGATATCCCTTGTTCCGTCCTGGTTTCCTGGCGGCTAATTTAATCTCAATTATCCCACTGGGTCGGACCGCGTCGTGGAGAAGACCTTTGCCCTGCTCCACCACTTCAAAGGACTTGCTGTTCGGTGGGAACGCCGCACCGAACTTCACGACGCCTTCGAATCTCTGGCCCGCAGCCCCATCTGCTGGAGACGTCCTAACAGACCCGCATCATGACGCTTCAGAAGGGCAGCGGCTCGGCGTCCAGCGGCTCGGCGTATCCCAGGGCCCACCGGCCGGGGACGGTCTCGCAGATCGCCTCCAGGTCGGCCATGGTCCGGCCCCGGACGTGCAGCCAACTGTGGGTGCCCAAGCCATCCTGGCGCAGCAGCTTTCCCGGGGCGGAGAACCAACGCACTGGAAAGTCCTCCGGCCCTGTCCACATCGGATAATCGGGCAGCGCGACCCGCTGGAAGCGGTCAGGCACCGTCCCAAGCAGGTCCGCCGGCAGCTCGCACGCGTTGTACAGCCGACCTCCGCTGCCGAACAGTGCCTCGCTCAGTACGAGCTCGACGCAGGCCAGAGACACCCGGTCCAAGAACGGCACCCAGCCGTGCCGCGCCTGGACGAACACCGGCGGATCGTCTTGCTCAAGGTCGCGCAGGCGCACGCCCCAGAAGGCGCAGCCCTGGTTTTCGCTACGGAAGACGAGGACACCGCCGCACTCGTCATGCACGAACATCTCGGCGGGCGGCAGCAGCGGATCCTGGTTGGCGATCAGGCCGGACCGCGTACCCAGGAGCGTGTAGACCTCGCGCAGCGCGGCCGGCAGGGAGCAGCCGAGCGTCGCCTCGGCTTGCGCCAGTTCCGCTGCCGGCGTGCCGTCATCCTCGGTCAACGGTGCGTCCCAAGCAGCGGCGAAGCCGCGGACAAAGGCCCACGCCCGCCCCTGGTCGGTGACTCCGCCGTAGAGAGCCTGGGCCACGTCGAACACGCCGGTCATGCCGCGAACCGTACCGGAAGCACGCGGCGCATCACCCAGAGACGATCGGGCCGCCAGCGAGAGCAGCCCTACCGGGCGGGTCCGAAGTCCTGGTAGAGCACCGAGGCAAGCATGAAGCCGACGGACACTACGACCTGACCGCACTCGCCAAGATCGTGTGACGAATTCTAAGCGGTCAGAGCACTAGCGCGACTCCGTTGCCTGCTTGCGGTCCTGGGGGATTTCACAGGTTGCATCAACCGCGAGGTGTGAACGTGACAGTGGAGGTGAACCCGTGAGCGCGGTGGATGCGGCGACCGTCAAGCGGGTTGCCAAGGACTGGGCGGCTCGGTACCCAGGGTTCGATGTCAGATGGTGATCGTGTGACGAGCGCTCAAGGACGGAATTCTTCGTCGGTGCCGGGAGGACCGGGTAGGTGGGCGGAACGGTGAGTCGGTCGGACGGGTTGAGTAACGAAGGGCTGTCGGCGCAGTTCGCGGCCATGGGGCGCGGGCAGCGCTGCCAGGCGGCGTATTTCGCCCTGCGGCGACTGCGGGGGCCGTTGGTCGGTATGGCGATGCCCGAGGAGTGGGGAGTGGACCCGGCGGCGCTCGGGGAACTGCTCCGGGCCGGGGCGGACGTGGCGGACGGCGGGAGCGGTGCGGAGTTCGCCCGGGCGGTCGCCGCGTTGACCGCCGCCCCGCTGTTCGAGTCGGAGATCGAGCCGGAGTTCGCGGAGAGCTTCCAACTGGAAGCTCTCAACGGCTGGTTGATGCTCGCGGACGCTCTCGGCGAGATGAGCGAGGCCGACACCGAGCGGATCATCGACGTCGCCCGCGCGACGGCCGTCTACCTTGACGACTACATGGCCGGCTCGCTCACCGAGGTCGCCGGTCAAGAGACCCGCGAGCGCTGGCTCGCTGATGTCGACGAGTCCCTGCGCGTTTACGGGCTGGGGTATTTCGGCACCCGGAACCTCGCCGTCGAGGCCGAGTGTCACGACGCCGTTCTCGCCGCCCCGGCCGGTGCGGATCTCCTGACGTCCGCCGTACGCGAGCGACTTGAGGCATCCTGCGACGCGTACAGCGAGCAACTTGCCGCTGTACTCCGCGGCTTCGCGGCGCAATTGACACGTGGCGTCGTGACCGTGGAGACGTGGGACCCGTCCTACCGGAACTCGAAGGTCCCTCTGTCGGACCTCGCGACGGTAGTCGGCGCGGTTCCGCCGGGCACGTCGATGGGTCTGACGTTGGACGACGGTGAGGACGACTGCGTCATCGTGACCGTGGAGCCGGAGTTCTCCACGGTCACGTTGTTCCGGGACCGGACGTTCTACAACCTTCAGACGTCCGACGACTCCGCAGACACGGTGATCACTGTCGCAGGGGAGGAGATCACCTGGCCGAAGGGCTGTCTCCTACCTCCCGCGACGGGCCCCGAGGTCCTCCTGGAGGCCAGTGACCGACAGACGGTGTGGGAGCGGTACACATGGGTCGAACAGGGCTGACGGAGACGGTCGCCAGTGAAGTGGTCGTCCCGGCGGCATCGGAGCTGCGAGCGGGAGACGTGTGTATGGTCTCCATTCCTCCGACGCGTCTCTACGTCGGCCATGACGAGGAGTACGACCCGCCGCGCGATCTGGGGTGAAGTCCCGTACCCACGGCGGGAATCTATCGAGTGAAGGTCGGGGGGCGGAGGCGGTGACGGGGGAGTTCGCGCGGAGCGCGACGCGGGAGCAGGCGGCGGTGTTCGGGGCGGCCTGTGCCGAGCGGGCGGCGGCGATCTTGTTCTGGGTGGTGGCCGGGGACGGGCGTACGGCGGATCTGGAGGCGTACGCAGCGGAGTTGGAGGCGCTGTGGACGCCCGGGACGCTGACGGAGGGGCGCGGGCGCATCGAGGGGATGCGGGAACTGGTCGAGGGTGACGGGGCGTCGGGGGCGCGGGCGTTCGCGTATCAGGGGGCGGTGGCGCTGCACACGGCCATGGGCGCGGAGCCGGTCCTCGGGTGCTCGTCGGTCCTGCGCGACATGGCGTTCCGGCTCGGGCGGCGCTGCGGCGCCGATCTGCTGACCGGGGAGGACGAGACACAGCGGCAGGACATCGCCGACCTGACGTCAGGGGCGGCGGACGGCGCGATCCGCGAGAGGTCACGGGAGGCGGGGCGGCGCTGGCTGGCCCTGGCGGCCGGTCAATTCGGCGGGCGGCCTGGGGAGATGGGGAGATGAGGACGACGTAAGTGGGGCACGCCGGGGCAGGCGTGATTGTGTAGGGGCAGGGGGGGCGGTGCCGTTGCGTCCCCGGACGACGACCTCCGAGGTGCGTACATGGACAGACGGATATCCCGGCGCCTCGCCTGCGCCGCGACCCTGCTCGCGGTGATCGGCGTGGCGGGGTGCAAGGACACGACACTCGGCGCCGACCCGACGGGCAGCGCGAACCCGTCGGGTGCGGCGGGCCCCGCGGCCGGCAACGGGCGGGCGGTGAGCCCGCTGGACAACCCGGACGGGACGAAGGCCGGTCTGGCCGCGATCACCTCGGACGCCGACAAGAAGAAGGCGCGCGACCTGATCGCCAAGGTGAAGACCAAGGGCCGCGGCCCCAAGACGGGTTACTCGCGGGCGCAGTTCGGCGCCGCGTGGATGGACTCCGCGCCCTCCGTCCCCTTCGCGCACAACGGCTGCGACACGCGTAACGACCTGCTGAAGCGGGACGGCGACGACATCCACTACAAGGGCACGTCCAAGTGCGTGATCGCGACGATGACGCTCAACGACCCGTACACCGGCCGGGTCATCAAGTGGACCAAGACCAAGGCCACCACCGTCCAGATCGACCACGTGATGCCCCTGTCGTACGACTGGCAGATGGGCGCGGCGCACTGGAGCAAGGACAAGCGGGAGTCGATCGCCAACGACC
The DNA here is from genome assembly GCF_044753885.1 of Streptomyces sp. NPDC093221. Classification (NCBI taxonomy): domain Bacteria; kingdom Bacillati; phylum Actinomycetota; class Actinomycetes; order Kitasatosporales; family Streptomycetaceae; genus Streptomyces; species Streptomyces sp. NPDC093221. Next base: position 1,285,610 of record NZ_JBIVOA010000001.1, read on the forward strand.
CGCTCAACCTCATCCCGGTCGACGGCCCGTCCAACGGCTCGAAGAGCGACTCGGGACCGGCGTCCTGGCTGCCGCCGAACAAGCAGATCCGGTGCTCGTACGCGGTCCGGGTCGCACAGGTCTCGATCAAGTACCAACTGCCGGTGACCAGCGCGGACAAGGACACGATGCTCGCGCAGTGCGGAGGGTGACGCCGGGGGGCCGCGGTGTGATTGTCAACGGCGCGCGGCCCCGCCATACTTTGCTGGCCGCGCGCACCGCGATCACTCCGATCGCCTCTGGTGGATCGCGCCGCCCGAGCCCCCAGAGGACCCCGTGTCGAACAGCCGTCGCCTGCCCAAGCCGATGCGGTACCGCGTCATCGCGACAGTCGCCGCAGTGATCGTCGTCGGGGGCGGCGGCGCACTCGCCGTGGGCGCCACGTCCGGCGGTGGAACGGGCGGGTCGGCGGCGGCCGGCCAGGCCGCCAACCGGTCCGCCGACGCGAACGCCCCGCAGGGCGCGACGAGCACCCTCAACGCACCGAACGGCGCCAAGAACGCGGCCCCGAAGGGCTCCCCGGCCGGCACCCCGAGCGGCAGCCCCTCCGCGTCGCACGCCCCGGCCGCCGCCCAGACGGCCAAGCCCGGCAACCCGGTCGCCTCGGTCCCCGGCTCCCTGCCGTCCGTACCCCGCCAGACCCGCCGTCCGGCCGCGCCGTTCAGCGGCTTCGTCCGCACCTTCACCGGCCTCGCCTTCGACACCTGCACCGCGCCCAGCGCGAGCAAGATGGCGTCCTGGAAGAGCGGTTCGCCCTACGGCGCCGCCGCGGTCTACATCGGCGGCGCCAACCGCGGCTGCGCACAACCCCAGTTGACGTCCTCGTGGGTGACGACCGTCAGCGCGGCGGGCTGGAAGCTCATCCCGATCTACGTCGGCGCGCAGCCGCCCTGCCAGACCGGCAACAGCCCCGAACGGCTCACGGCGGCCAACGCGGCCACGCTCGGCGCGCGCGACGGCGCCGACGCGGTGACGAAGGCCGCGGCCCTCGGTATGCGCCCGGCCAGCGCGCTCTACCTCGACATGGAGCCGTACGCCGTCTCCGACACCTCGTGCAACAACGCCGTCCTCACTTACGTCCAGGCGTGGAACCGGGCGCTGCACACCGGCGGTTACCTGGCGGGCTTCTACGGCTTCAGCTCGTCCAGCGCCGCTGCCGTGGCGGCGGCCAAGGCGACCATGGACGACATGCCGGACGCCTTCTGGTACGCCAAGTACGACGGCGTCAACAGCACCACCTCCGGCTTCCCGTTCGCCGCGAATCTGTGGACCGGGCACCGGCGCGGACACCAGTTCCTGGTCAACTCCAAGGAGACCTACGGCGGCGTCACGCTGACCGTGGACCGCGACGCCTGGGACGGCCCGGTCGCCGTCGTCTGACGGCGGGGCGGTGAGGGTGGCGGGGACAAAGGCGCCAGGGCCCACCGGGTGCGCGGCGGCCCGGCCGCGAGGCGTACTCTCCCCCGCGAGGAGAGCCGTTTGCGCCGAGTGCTGGAAATCGGCGGGCCCCGGTCCATATCCTCGTACTCGATCATCGCTTCAGTACCGCTAGGTCGTTCCCATGCCGGGAGGCACCATGGTCCGCCGCCGCACCGCCGTCTCGATCGCCGCAGCCGCGCTGCTGGCGGCATCGCCCGCCCTCACCGCGTGCGGTTCGGGACCCGCGCACCCGGGGGCCGCGGCGGTGGTCGGGGACCAGAAGATCTCGATCGCCACGCTCCAGCACGAGGTCGACCAGGTGCGCGACGCGCAGAGCAAGTCGCCGCAGGCGGCGCAGCTCATCGGGCAGAGCGGCAAGCTGCCGCAGCAGACGCTGAGCATGCTGGTGCAGAACAAGGTGATCGACAAGGCCGTGTCCGACGCCGGGCTCTCGGTCAGCACCGCCGAGGTGCAGCAGTCGCACGCGCAGGCGTTGCAGCAGTTCGGCGGCGACGAGAGCCAGTTCGAGGCGGCGCTGCTCCAGCAGTACGACATCGTGCCGTCCGGCATCGACACCTTCCTGCGGACCAACATCGCCGTCGGCAAGCTGATCCAGAGCCTCGGCTTCCAGCCCGGCAGCGACACCGGGAACGCGGCGGCCATCGCCGTCATCTCCAAGACCGCGAAGTCGCTCGGCGTGGACGTCAACCCGCGCTACGGCACCTGGGACGCCAAGAAGGCCATCGTCGGCGCCACCAACGAGCCGTGGGTCGTGACCAAGACGGCGACCCCGGCGGACCCGAGCGCGTAAGCGGACCCGGCCGCGCGGTCCGTGCAGCGGCCGCCCGCAGGGCATGTCGGTGGTCCGGGGTACGTTCGAGGGGTGAACGACGTAGACGACGCGAACGCGCCCGGGCGGCTGGTGCTGCTCACGACCAGCCACCGGGTCGCGCCGGGACAGCTCTCCTGGCCCGCCTGGCAGACGCTGCGCGAGGCCGACCTCGTGGTCTGCGCCGACCCCGAGCATCCGCAGCTCCCGTATCTGCGCGAGGCGGGGGTACGGGTCGAGCTGGCGACGCCCGGCGGGCGCGAGCTGGTGGACGCGACGGCGGGCGGCCGTACGGTCGTCTATCTGCCGCCCGGCGGCGGCGCGGGCGACCCGGCCGTCACCGACGAACTGGCCAGGCTCGGCGGCTCGGGACGGGTCGCCATGCCCGACCTGGAGCTGCTGCCCGGCTCGTACGACCTGCCCGGCGCCCGGCTGCTCGACCTCGTCCAGGTGATGGACCGGATCAGGGCCGAGTGCCCGTGGAGCAGCCTGCGGACGCACGAGGACCTGGCGAAGTACGGCATCGAGGAGATGTACGAGCTGGTCGAGGCGATCGAGGAGGGGGACCGCGCGGCGGTGCGCGAGGAGCTGGGCGACGTCCTGCTCCAGGTCGTCTTCCACGCGGCCATCGCGGAGGGCGACCCCGAGGAGCCGTTCGGCATCGACGACGTGGCCGGGGGACTGGTGGACAAGCTCGTCCACCGGCACCCGCACATCTTCGGCGACGAGGTCGCCGAGACCCCCGAGCAGGTGCGGGCGAACTGGATCCGCCTCAAGGGCGTCGAGAAGTCCCGCGACTCGGTCACCGACGGCGTGCCCCTCGCCTCGCCCGCCCTCGCCCTGGCCGCCAAGCTCGCGGGCCGCGCCCGGGAGGCCGGCCTCCCGCTCCCGGCCGACGACACCCCGGCCGACGGCACCCCCGCCCCCGGCACCCCCGCCACCGACGAGACCGCCACCGACGAGACCGCCCTCGGTGACCACCTCCTCGCCGAGGCCGCCGCCGCCCAGGCCGCGGGCCTCGACCCGGAAGCCGCCCTGCGCCACGCGGCCCGCCGCTACCGCGACGCGATCCGTACGGCGGAGCGGACCCGTACCGCCGAGCCACCCCGTACGACCGAGGCGGGCTAGCCCCGATGCGCGTCGACGTGCCGCACGCGTGGCCGGCCGACGAGGCGGAGGCGCTGGCGCTCCAGGACCGGCTGCGCCCGCTGGCCGACCACCGCGGCCCCGGACCGGCCGCGCCCCGCCTGGTCGCCGGGCTCGACGTCGCCTACGCGGGCGACGGACGCGGCACCGGGGACCTCGTCGCGGCGGCCGTGGTGGTCATCGACACCGCGACGCTCGACGTGGTCGAGCGCGCCACGGCCACCGCGACCACGACCTTCCCGTACGTGCCCGGACTCTTCGCCTTCCGCGAACTGCCCGTCCTCGTCGAGGCGTTGCGCACCCTGCGGGCCACCCCCGACCTGCTGCTCTGCGACGGCCACGGTCTGTCCCACCCGCGCCGCTTCGGCCTCGCCTGCCACCTGGGCGTGCTGACCGGGCTGCCGACCGCCGGAGTCGCCAAGACCCCGTTCGTCGGCCGCTACGACCCCGACGCCCTCGCCCCGGAGCGCGGCGCGTACGCCGACCTCCTCGACGGCGGCGAAACCGTCGGCCGCGCCCTGCGCACCCAAACCGGCGTCAAGCCCGTCTACGTCTCCACCGGCCACGGCATCGACCTCGCCACCGCCTGCGCCCACACCCTGACCCTCGCCCCCGCCTACCGCCTCCCCGAAACCACCCGCCAGTCCGACCGCCTGAGCCGCGTCGCCCTGGCGTCCACAACGTCAGAGAGCCCCTGACGCCCCTGCCCCCGCAACGGCCAGGTCCCCGCCCCCGCAACGGCCAGGTCCCGGTGAGCCGGGAACGCGGCCGGGCCGGATAGCGTCGGCGCATGACCGACCCCACCACCGACTCGCCCACCGGCCCCACCCCCGCCCCCACCGACCCGGCCGACGGCGGCCCCACCCTCTTCACGTGGGAATTCGCCACCGACCCCTACCCCGCCTACGCCTGGCTGCGGGAGCACGCGCCCGTGCGGCGGACGACGTTGCCCAGCGGGGTGGAGGCGTGGCTGGTGACGCGGTACGCGGACGCGCGGGAGGCGCTGGCGGAGGGCCGGCTGAGCAAGAATCCGGTGCATCACGCGGAGTCGGCGGGGGCTAAGGGGAAGACCGGGATTCCGGGGGAGCGCAGCGCGGATCTGATGACGCATCTGCTGAACATCGATCCGCCGGACCACACGCGGCTGCGCCGCCTGGTGTCGAAGGCGTTCACCCCGCGCAGGGTCGCGGAGTTCGGGCCGCGGGTGCAGGAGCTGACGGACCGTTTCATCGACGGCTTCGCGGCGAGCGGCGAGGCGGACCTCATCCACGACTTCGCCTTCCCGCTGCCGATCTACGCGATCTGCGACCTGCTGGGCGTGCCGCCGCAGGACCAGGACGACTTCCGGGACTGGGCGGGGATGATGATCCGGCACGGCGGCGGCCCGCGCGGCGGAGTGGCGCGGTCGGTGAAGCGGATGCGCGCGTATCTGGTCGAGCTGATCCACCGTAAGAGAGAAGACCCGGGCGAGGACCTGATCTCCGGTCTGATCCGGGCGAGCGACCACGGCGAGCACCTGACCGAGAACGAGGCCGCCGCCATGGCCTTCATCCTGCTCTTCGCCGGTTTTGAGACGACTGTCAACCTCATCGGCAACGGGGTGCACACCTTGCTCCGCCACCCGGAGCAGCGCGCCCGCCTCCAGGAGTCGCTGGCCGCGGGCGAGACCGGCCTGCTGGAGACCGCGGTGGAGGAACTGCTGCGCTACGACGGCCCGGTGGAACTGGCCACCTGGCGTTACGCGACCGGCGACCTGAGCCTCGGCGGTCAGTCGATCGCGGCGGGCGACCCCGTACTGGTGGTACTCGCGGCGGCCGATCGCGACCCCGCGCGCTTCAACGCGCCCGATACCGTCGATCTGGCCCGGCGTGACAATCCCCACCTCGGTTACGGCCACGGCATCCACTACTGCCTGGGCGCGCCGCTGGCCCGGCTGGAGGCCAGGACGGCGCTCGCGTCCCTTCTCACCCGCCTCCCCGACCTGCGGCTCGCGGCGGATCCGGCCGAATTGCGCTGGCGCGGCGGACTGATCATGCGCGGACTGCGTACGCTGCCGGTGTCGTTCACCGCCGAGGCCGCACAACAGAAGTGACGGCGCGTCACGGTCGTGATCGCGACGTGATGATCGCTACACCGACTTGTGATCCGTTGGCCAACACCGCTACGTTCTGCGGTCAACGCGAGAAGCGCGGTCGCTCGTACGGGCACGGTGCGTACGGACGGCCACCTCTCGCGGACGGCTCGCGCCAGACGCGGCGGACGTCACGGAAGCGGAAGCGGAAACAGCAGTAACAGCACCAGCAACGTCGGCGGGCTCCGGCCCGCTCCCCGCCGCCGTCACGTCACGCACCGCGCTCCGGCGCGTAAGGCTTACGAGAAAGGCGACCGCATGCTCTCGTCCGGGAACGGCCGGCACCGCCGACCGCGACAGGCCCCGGCGGCCATGGTGACCGTCGCGGCGACCGGCGCGGGGATCGCACTCCCGCTCCTCGGCGCGGGGGCCGCGCACGCCGCGGACTCCAGCACGTGGGACAAAGTCGCGATATGCGAGACCGGCGGCCTGTGGAGCGCCGACCCGAGCAACGGCTTCTACGGCGGCCTGGCGATCACCCAGGACACCTGGAACGCCTACGGCGGCCAGGCGTACGCGCCACGCCCCGACCTCGCGTCCAGGACGGAACAGATCGCCGTCGCCGAGCGGATGCTCGCCGACCTCGGGCCGAACGCCTGGCCCGGCTGCGAGGACGGTACGGGGCTGCTGGACGCCGTGACGCCGCCCGTGGCGGGCGGCACGCCCGCGGCCACCCCCACCACCCCGGCGCCGTCCGCCTCGACCCCGCCCTCCGGCGACGCCACGACCGGCGGCTCCGGCGGCTCCGGCGGCACCGGGGGCTCGAACACCGACCCGTCGCTGCCGACGATCATCCCGACCGCGCCGGGGACGGACGCGCCCACCGGGCCCGCCGACGGCTCGACGGTCACCCCGGTGACGCCCACGGCGCCCACCGCCCCCGTCACCCCCACGTCGCCCGGTGACGGCTCGCGGACCACTCCGGGCTCGCCCACCGCCGACGCGCCCGCGACGCCCGGCACGGGCCGCCACGCGAAGCCGTACGTGCCCACCGACGCCGAGCTGGCCGCGGCCGACCAGGCGACCCGTACGGAGCTGACCGCCGTCACGGACGCGGACGCGGGCGCGGACAGCGGTACGGACACCGGCAAGGGCTCGGACGACGGCAGCACCGGAGCCACCGGCGCCAGCGACACCGGACACAGCGCCGACGGCGGCCACGACTACACCGTCGCGTACGGCGACTCGCTCGCCGGTATCGCCTCCAGCCACCACGTCCAGGGCGGCTGGAGCGGTCTCTACGACGCCAACCGGCAGGTGATCGGCCAGGACCCGAACCTCATCAAACCGGGTCAGATCCTGACACTTGACCTCGGCTGAGGGCTCCGCGTCTTCCTGACCGTCCGTCACGGCCGCGGGGGCAAACCGGACGAACCGTACGACGTCCTCCGCGGCCCGTGTGACAAGCCTCTCGCCCGCCCCTGTGACCGCCCGCTCGCAGAGCGCTGAAACCGGCCCCTGTGACCTGCGATTCTCTGAACCCGCCCTGGGGGCGGGAGCGGTGCGCGGGCGGAACGCGGATGTTTGTCCTTTCCGGCGCCTGTGCTTAGCGTCGTCATCGCTCGCCACAGCGGGCCCCGCCGGTCAGGAACGCCGAGTCCTGCCGCCGACCGACGGGAACAGTCGACGCGAAAGCGCCGTAGGCAGGAGCGGGGGACCCAAGGTCTTTCGCCGGTCACGTTCGTACGGCACGCAGCCTGCGGAACGCACCGGCTCGGGGTTAAGCACGGAATCCGCGGTCGCGGATCCGGCCGGGCAACTCACGCCCGAACCCGACAGCTCACCTCGCAGGCGTCGGTGAGGACACGAACCATGGCTAAGCACCGCCGTACGTCCAAGCTCGTCCGCATCGCCGCGCTCGCCGGTGTCACCGGCACCGCGATCGCCGTACCGCTCCTCGGAGCGACCTCCGCCTCCGCCGCCTCCGTCTCCACGTGGGACGCCGTCGCCCAGTGCGAGTCCGGCGGCAACTGGTCCATCAACACCGGCAACGGCTACTACGGTGGCCTCCAGTTCTCGCAGTCGAGCTGGGAGGCCGCGGGCGGCACCCAGTACGCCGCGCGCGCCGACCTGGCCACCAAGGACCAGCAGATCGCCACCGCCGAGAAGCTGCTCGCCATGCAGGGCCCGGGTGCCTGGGCCTGCGCCGGCGCCGGCAACCTGACCTCGGGCGGCTCCGCGGCGAACGTCGACACCTCGTCGCCGTCGTCGTCCTCCTCCTCGTCGTCGTCTTCCAGCTCTTCCAGCTCTTCGAGCTCCTCCGGCTCCAGCAGCTCGGACTCCTCGAACACCGGCTCCTCCGACAGCTCCTCGCAGCCGTCGCAGCAGCAGAGCACCCCGGCCCCGGCCGAGACCTCCGCGCCGGTCACCCACCACAAGAGCCACGGCAAGGGCAACGGCGAGTACACCGTCGTCTCCGGCGACTCGCTCTCCAAGATCGCCACCGCGCACCACGTCTCCGGCGGCTGGCAGCACCTGTTCGACCTGAACAAGGACATCGTGCAGGACGCCAACCTGATCTACCCGGGCCAGCACCTGCACCTGGGCTGAGGCCACGGGATGTGATCCCCGGCCGGGCACGTACTCTCCCCCGAGCGTGCCCGGCCGGGGCCTTTTTCCGTCTCAGGGTCCGGGCTCGGTACCGGGCGCGACACCGAAGACGGTTAGGCTCAGGTCGAAAAAGACAGAGACATCTCAGAAGGACTGAAGGAGACACTCGTGCCGTCCATCGACGTCGTCGTAGCCCGGGAAATCCTCGACTCGCGAGGCAACCCCACCGTCGAGGTCGAGGTCGGCCTCGACGACGGCAGCACCGGCCGCGCGGCGGTCCCGTCCGGCGCCTCCACCGGCGCATTCGAGGCCCTCGAACTCCGCGACGGCGACAAGAACCGCTACCAGGGCAAGGGCGTCGAAAAGGCCGTCCTCGCCGTCATCGAGCAGATCGGCCCGGAGCTGGTCGGCTACGACGCCACCGAGCAGCGGCTGATCGACCAGGCGATGTTCGACCTGGACGCCACGCCCGACAAGTCCTCGCTCGGCGCCAACGCGATCCTCGGCGTCTCGCTCGCCGTGGCGCACGCCGCCTCCGAGGCGTCCGACCTGCCGCTCTTCCGCTACCTGGGCGGCCCGAACGCGCATGTGCTGCCCGTGCCGATGATGAACATCCTCAACGGCGGCTCGCACGCGGACTCCAACGTCGACATCCAGGAGTTCATGATCGCCCCCGTCGGCGCGGAGTCCTTCTCCGAGGCGCTGCGCTGGGGCGCCGAGGTCTACCACACGCTCAAGGGCGTGCTGAAGACCAAGGGCCTGTCCACCGGCCTCGGCGACGAGGGCGGTTTCGCGCCGAATCTCGGCTCGAACCGCGAGGCGCTCGACCTGATCATCGAGGCCATCAAGCAGGCCGGGTACGCGCCCGGCCAGGACATCGCGCTCGCGCTGGACGTCGCCGCCTCCGAGTTCTACAAGGACGGCAAGTACCAGTTCGAGGGCAAGGAGCGCTCGGCCGCCGAGATGACCGAGTACTACGAGGACCTGGTCGCCTCCTACCCGCTGGTCTCCATCGAGGACCCGCTGTTCGAGGACGACTGGGCGGGCTGGAAGGTCCTCACCGAGAAGCTCGGCAGCAAGGTGCAGATCGTCGGCGACGACCTGTTCGTCACCAACCCCGAGCGCCTGCAGAAGGGCATCGACAACGACACGGCGAACGCGCTGCTGGTGAAGGTCAACCAGATCGGCTCGCTCACCGAGACGCTGGACGCCGTCGAGCTGGCCCAGCGCAACGGCTACAAGTGCATGATGTCGCACCGCTCCGGCGAGACCGAGGACGTCACCATCGCCGACCTGGCCGTCGCCACCAACTGCGGCCAGATCAAGACCGGCGCCCCGGCCCGCTCCGAGCGCGTCGCCAAGTACAACCAGCTCCTGCGGATCGAGGAGATCCTGGACGACGCCGCCGTGTACGCGGGTCGCTCGGCGTTCCCCCGCTTCAAGCACTGAGCCGTCCGTTTCCGGGCCCCGGCCTCCGTACGTCCCCGCACCCGGTCCCGTACCGTGGGCGGGGACGTACTGGCGTGCGCGCCCGTACGGCAGCGTGTGGACGCGACGGCGTGCGAGGACGGCGAGGGGAGACACGGCGTGGGGGCGGATCGGTTCTCCACCTCGGCCCGGCTGAAGGCCATCGGCCAGGAGGCGCAGGCCCGGGTGTACCGGGCGGCGGCCAAGCGGCGCCCGCCGCGGCGCAACAAGCTCACCGGCCGCGCGGCGCTGCTCGCCCTGGTGCTGTGCGCCCTGGTCGTGGCGCTCGCCTACCCGACACGGCAGTACATCGCCCAGCGCTCCGACATCGCCGACCAGCGCCGCGAGGCCCAGAAGGCCCGCCAGCGGGTCGAGGAGCTCCGCGAGGAGAAGGCGCGCTGGCAGGACCCGCAGTACGTACGGACGCAGGCCCGCGAGCACCTGCACTTCGTCCTGCCCGGCGAGACCGGCTACAACGTGGCGGCGCCGGCCCCGACCGGGGACGCCGCCGCCGACCACCGGACGACGAACGAGGCCGCCGCACACCGCCCCTGGTACGACAATCTGTGGGACAGCCTCGACCACGCCGACGCCGCCGCCGCGCCCCGGCACTGACCCCTCTCGCTCCCCGCGTACCGCCCCCGACCTAGAACGGCCCATGACGAAGCACCCCGAGCCCACCGCCCCCACCCCGCCCACCGACGCGGACGTCGCCGCGTTCACGGCGCAGCTCGGCCGCCCGCCGCGCGGCCTGCGCGCGATCGCGCACCGCTGCCCCTGCGGCAACCCGGACGTGGTCGAGACCCAGCCCCGGCTGGAGGACGGCACGCCCTTCCCGACGCTGTACTACCTGACCTGTCCGCGCGCCGCGTCCGCGATCGGCACGCTGGAGGCCGACGGCGTGATGAAGACGATGACCGCCCGGCTCGCCGAGGACGAGGAACTGGCCGCGGCCTACCGCGCGGCCCACGAGGACTACATCGCGCGGCGCGACGCCATCGAGGTCCTGGAGGGCTTTCCCAGCGCGGGCGGCATGCCGGACCGCGTCAAGTGCCTGCACGTGCTCGTCGGCCACTCCCTGGCCGCGGGCCCCGGCGTGAACCCGCTCGGCGACGAGGCCATCGCCATGCTGCCCGAGTGGTGGGCGAAGGGCCCGTGCGTCGCCCCCGCGATGGAGATCGTAACCGCGACCGGGACCGGAACCGCGACCGGGACCGGAACCGGGACCGCCCCCGAGACGGAGGAGTCCGCGTGACGACCGGTACGGCGACAGACGGGCCGCGGGGCACGACCGTCCGCGTGGCGGCCGTCGACTGCGGGACGAATTCGATCCGGCTGCTCGTCGCCGACGTCGACCCCGCGACCGGCGCGCTGACCGACCTCGACCGCAGGATGCGGATCGTCCGGCTCGGCCAGGGCGTGGACCGCACGGGGCGGCTGGCCCCCGAGGCGCTGGAGCGGACCTTCGCGGCCTGCCGCGAGTACGCGGAGGTGATCGCGGAGCACGGCGTCAGCGCGGACCGCGTCCGCTTCGTGGCGACCTCCGCGTCCCGCGACGCGGAGAACCGGGACGACTTCGTACGCGGAGTCGTCTCCCTCCTCGGCGTCGAGCCCGAGGTGATCAGCGGCGACCAGGAGGCCGCCTACTCCTTCACCGGCGCCACCCGCGGCCTGACCGGCGCCGAGGCCCTGGACACGCCGTATCTGGTGGTCGACATCGGCGGCGGCTCCACCGAGTTCGTCCTCGGCGACGACACGGTCACCGCCGCCCGCTCGGTCGACATCGGCTGCGTCCGCCTGACCGAACGGCACCTGGTGGCGGACGGCGCGGTCGTCGACCCGCCGACCGGCGACCGGGTGGCCGCGATCCGCGCCGACATCGACGCCGCCCTGGACGAGGCGGCCCGCGCCGTCCCCCTCGACCGGGCCCGTACGCTCGTGGGTCTGGCCGGGTCGGTCACCACCGTCGCGGGCATCGCGCTCGGCCTGGCCGCGTACGACTCCGCCGCGATCCACCACTCCCGTATCACCGTCGAGCAGGTCGCGGAGATCACCGCGCGGCTGCTGGCCGCCACCCACGCCGAGCGCGCCGCGATCCCCGTGATGCACGAGGGCCGCGTGGACGTGATCGGCGCGGGCGCGCTGGTGCTGCTGCGGATCATGGAGCGCACGGGCGCGAAGGAGGTCGTGGTCAGCGAGCACGACATCCTCGACGGGATCGCGTACGCCGTGGCGGAGTCGGCGGGCCGGGACAGGCCCTAGCCGTCCCTGCGGAACAGGGCCGTCCAGAGGAAGGGCTCCCCGAAGTGCGGGGAGTCCTTCGGCTCGGCGCGCATGCGGCGCAGTTCGACCTCGGTCAGGCCGGAGAAGATCCAGCGCAGCGACTCGGGGGTGTAGCCGAGGCCGCCGTGCAGCCGCGCGTCCCGGTAGAAGTCCGCGTCGGGCAGTTCCGAGCCCATCGCCCCCGCGGCGAAGCAGGTGAGCGCGAGATGGCCGCCGGGGGCGAGCACGCGGTCGAGCAGTGCCAGGTAGCTGATCCTGCGGTGCGGCGGCAGATGGTGGAAGCAGCCGGAGTCGCAGACCAGGTCGTACGGCCCGCTCAACGCGCCCGTGCCCGCGCCCATGCCGTCGCCGTCATCGCCCTCGCTCAGCGCGAAGGCGTCCCCTTCGTGGAAGCGGATTCCCTCCACCCCGGCCCCCCGCGCCCGCTCCCGCGCCCATCGCACGGCGGCCGGTGACAGGTCGACGGCGTCCACCTCGAAGCCGCGCCGCGCCAGCAGCACCGCGTTGCGCCCCGGCCCGCACCCCAGGTCCAACGCCCGTCCCGGCCGCACCACCTCCCGGTCCAGGCAGGACACCAGGTTCTCGTCCGGCTTGTCCACGAAGAACGGCACTCCGCGTTCCCGGTCCCCGTAGAACCCGTCCCACCACCCGGCGGCCCCTGCCGTCCACCGGTCCGCGTCCCCGGCGAACAGCCCGTCCAGCAGCCTCAGTACGTCCTCCACCGACCTGATGTCCCGCTCCACGCCAGCCCCCTCTTCTCCGGTCTTCTCCGGCGTTTCCGACAGGGAGAACGCTAGGCCCATCGGGCATGAAAGCCCAGGTCAGAGCCTTTGTGGCGACCCCTTCACGCGCCGCCTGCGGGCCTGGTCCGACCCGGCCGGGGGAGTCCGCCGGGGGGCCGCCCGCACGTCCCCGGCGGCCCCGCGGAAGCCCGGCGAAGGGCCTCCCGGGGCGAGCGCCGGCACACTTTCTCAGCTGAATTCCGTCCGCGCGGCTGCCGCCGCCGTCTCGATGACCGTCACGATGTCCTTCCCCTTCTTCTCTGTGTACGTGACGAGTTGAGCCGGAGCCCGGACACCGCCTCCAGCACGCGGGAAGATGCTGGACAGGGTTGGACAGGGTTGGACAGGGTTGGACGGGCTCGGGCAGGGCTGGACAGGGTTGGGCAGACCGGAACGGCGGGGCATGGATCAGTCGGAGGACCTGTCGGCGGCGGCCGACTTCGCGGTGTGGCTGGCACGATTACGGGCCCACGCGGGCGACCCGTCGCTGGCCGTCCTGGCCCGGCTGACCGGCGCCGTACCGCGCGGCCGCCCCGTACCGAAGTCCACGCTGGGCCGGGCGTTGCAGGGCGAGAGCCTGCCCTCGGTCGACGACGCCGTCTCGATCGCGGTGGCCTGCGTCCTCCACGAGGGCGGCGGCCGGGAGCGCGCGGAGGACGTCCGGCGCGAGTGCCGCGAGCGGTGGGTGCGGGCCAAGTCGGCCGAGCGGGAAGCGACGTTGACGGCGAAGGCCGCGGCGGACGGGGAACCGGCGCCGTCGGCCGCGGCCGTACGCACCGCGGCCGAGCAGGCGTTCCTCGCCAAGTACCACCCGTGCGTGGAGACGTTGCTGGACACGATGGAGCTGTTCGGTGTGACACTGCGCCGTTCGGACTTCCGCTACCGGATGAGCACGTCGTACATCAGCCTCACCGTCCAGGGCGAGGGCAGCGCCCAGCGCGTGCAGGAGGCGATCCACGCCGCCAAGCGGGTGCTGATCAGGGGAGACGCCGGTTCCGGCAAGACCACGCTGCTCAAGTGGCTTGCCGTGGGGGCCATTCGGGGCGATCTGCCGGAGCCGATGGGCCGGTGGAACGGCGCGACGCCGTTCTTCCTCCCGCTGCGGCACTTCGCCGAACGGCCGCTGCCCGCCCCCGAGGACTTCCTGACCTACGCCGCCAGGACGCTCGCCGACGTCGCGCCGGACGGCTTCGTCCGGGACGCGCTGGACTCCGCGCACAGCCTGGTGCTGATCGACGGCGTGGACGAACTGCCCGCGAGCCGCCGCGACGAAGTCCGCGACTGGCTGCGCGAGTTGACCAGCGGATACCCGGACTGCCGGTATGTCGTCACCTCGCGGCAGGCGGCCGTGACCGAATGCTGGCTCGCCCCGATGGGCTTCGCCTCCTTCGAACTGGCCCCGATGAGTCCGTCGGACCAGAACCAGTTCATCGAGCACTGGCACACCACCATGCGGTCCACCGCCGAGGACGCGGAGGAACGGGCGCGCCTGACGACGTACGAGCACGCTCTCGTGCGCAGCCTGTCCGAGCGGCGCGAGCTGCGCAGACTCGGCGGGAACCCGCTGCTGTGCGCCCTGCTCTGCGCGCTGCACTGGGACCGGGACATGCAGCTTCCCGACGACCGGGTCAAGGTGTACGACGCGGCGCTGGAGATGCTGCTGGTCCGCCGCGACCAGCAGCGGAACATCGCGGTGGAGGGCCCGCGGCTGCGCAGCGGAGTCCAGGAGATGCTGCTGCGCAGGCTCGCGTACTGGATGATCCGCAACGACCTGACCGAGATCTCCTTCGCCCAGCTCACCGGGCGGGTGGCCGCGTACCTCGCGGACTCGGCGCAGTACCCCGAGGAATCCGCCGCCGTGGCCCGCCAACTGCTGGAGCGGTCGGGGCTGTTGCGCGCCCCGGCGCACGACTCGGTGGACTTCGTCCACCGCACCTTCCAGGAGTACCTGGCGGCGGACCAGTTGCTCAACGACGGCGATCTGGCCCTGCTGATCAAGCACGCGCACGAGGACCAGTGGCAGGACGTCGTGGTGATGGTGTCCGGGCGGGCGCGGGACTCCGAGCGCGATCACCTGATCAAGTCCCTGTTGAAACGGGCCCGTCGGGACAAGGCCCACCGGCTGCGGCTGACCGTTCTCGCCGTGGACTGCGTCGGCGACGGCACCGCGATCGACCCGCGCGTCGTCGACGAGGCGAGACGGCGGGCGGCGGAGCTGATCCCCCCGCAGAATCCGGCGCAGGCCGCGGCGCTGGCGAATCTCGGCGAGGTGGTGCTCGATCAGATGCCCGGCCCCCGGCCCGAGTTGGCGCCCGGCGTGGTGCGGGCGATTCTGGAGACCTGCCGCCTGGTCGGCGGGCCCTCCGCCATGCGGCTGCTGGCCCGTTTCGCCGCGGTCCCCGACCTGGAGACCGAGCGGCGGCTGGTCGGCATGTGGCCCGACTTCGACACGGCGGAGTTCGCCCATGTCGTGCTCTCCGAACTGTCCTGGCTCGGGCCGCTGACGGTGGGGCCGCACGAGCTGCCCCATCTCCACCGGCTGACCGGCGTCACGGACCTCACGGTCGACGGCGCCGCCGACAGCTACGCGGTCGTCCGGCGGCTGCGGAATCTGCGCTCACTGCGTCTGGTCGACCCCGAGCCGGGCCTGTCCGGCCTCGAGTTGCCCCCCGCCCTGCTGGTGCTGTCCCTCGACGGTTCCGTCCGGCACGACCGGTTCCCGGCGCCGACGGCGCCGGGCGTCCAGGAGCTGTGGTTCGACGACTGCGCCTGTCCCGACTGCGGCCTGAGCGCGTGGCGCATGGCGGGGCTGTGGCCCGCCGAAGCGCGGCGCGCGGTATGGCTGCTGTCGGTGCGGGCCGCCCCGGCCACGCTCGATCCGCGGCTGCTGGCGGAGCGCTTTCCGGGGCTGTCCGTCCTCGCGGTCAGGTCCGACATGGTGTTCGGCGTCGGCGAGGTCGCGGACTACCTCAAACGGCTCCGCGAGTGCTTCCCCGCGCTGACCGAATTCCGGCTCTACTCCCACGGCGACGACGGGCTCGACCAGCAGCTTCAGGAGGCCGGCTTCCTGCACTGGACCCATACGATGGAGGCCGCGCCGGGGACCCGGACGACCCACGTCTTCACCCGCACGGGGGCCGGATGACCCGGCCGGAGGACCCTCCTCCGGAAAAGCTTTGTGAAACTCTTCACATGAAGTTCCCGCCCCGCGGCCCAAATTTTCCAAGGTGACCGCGTGTCAAACCCCCTGAATCCTTGGCGGGAGAGTGTTTCGGCGGTGTGACGGGCGTCGGAACGACGGATGAGCGGTGATCGATCAGCGCTGCTCAGAGGCGGTGGCCGGAGCGGGCGGTGCGGAGGAGTCCGCGCAGGTCAGATAGGCCCTGGTCATGAAGCCGGGCAGGATAGCACAGGGTGTCCAGTACCTTGTGAAGGGGCTCACGAGCACCCCCCTGGGACGTGCTGAATACTTGTCGCCATGAGCACCACGGAGCGTCCACGGATCCTCGTAGTAGGCGGCGGTTACGTCGGCCTGTACGCGGCGCGTCGCATCATGAAGAAGATGCGGTACGGCGAGGCGACCGTCACAGTCGTCGACCCGCGCTCGTACATGACGTACCAGCCCTTCCTTCCTGAGACTGCCGCCGGCAGCATCTCCCCGCGGCATGTCGTCGTCCCGCTGCGACGCGTCCTGCCCGGGGCCGAGGTGCTCACCGGCCGGGTCGTCGACATCGACCAGGACCGCAAGGTCGCCTCGGTCGAGCCGCTCGTGGGCGAGTCCTACGAGCTGCCGTTCGACTACCTGATCATCGCGCTCGGCGCGGTCTCCCGTACCTTCCCGATTCCCGGCCTGGCCGAGAACGGTATCGGGATGAAGGGCGTGGAGGAGGCCATCGGCCTGCGCAACCACGTCCTGGAGCAGCTCGACAAGGCCGACTCCACGACCGACGAGGACATCCGCCGCAAGGCGCTGACCTTCGTGTTCGTCGGCGGCGGCTTCGCGGGTGCGGAGACCATCGGCGAGGTCGAGGACATGGCCCGCGACGCGGCCAAGTACTACCCGAACGTGAAGCGCGAGGACATGCGCTTCATCCTGGTGGACGCGGCGGACAAGATCCTCCCCGAGGTCGGCCCGCAGCTCGGCACGTGGGGCCTGGAGCACCTGCGCGAGCGCGGCATCGAGGTCTACCTCAGCACGTCGATGAAGTCCTGCGTCGACAAGCACGTGGTGCTCGCCAACGGCCTGGAGGTCGACGCCTCCACCATCGTGTGGACGGCCGGTGTGAAGCCCAACCCGGCGCTCGCCCGCTTCGGTCTGCCGCTGGGCCCGCGCGGTCACGTGGACACCGCCCCCACCCTCCAGGTGCAGGGCAGCGACTACATCTGGGCCGCGGGCGACAACGCCCAGATCCCCGACCTCGCCGCGGGCGAGGGCGCCTGGTGCCCGCCGAACGCCCAGCACGCGCTGCGCCAGGCGAAGGTGCTCGGCGACAACGTGGTCTCCGGGATGCGCGGTTTCCCGCAGCAGGAGTACAAGCACGCGAACAAGGGCGCCGTCGCCGGTCTCGGCCTGCACAAGGGCGTCGCGATGATCGTCTTCGGCAAGGCCAAGATCAAGGTCAAGGGCCGGCTGGCCTGGTACATGCACCGTGGCTACCACGGCATGGCCGTGCCGACCTGGAACCGCAAGATCCGGGTCTTCGCCGACTGGACGCTCGGCATGTTCCTCAAGCGCGAGGTAGTCTCGCTCGGCGCGATCGAGAACCCGCGCGAGGAGTTCTACGAGGCCGCCCGCCCCGCTCCGGTTCCGGCCGCGGCGGTGCCGGCTCCCGCCGAGAAGACGGCGGAACCCGCCAAGGCGTCCTGACGCGCCGCGGCGCGCGCGCCGCACCCGCTGCACCGTCCGAAGGGCGCCCGCCATCCGTGGTGCGGGCGCCCTTCGGCGTACCCGGCGCCGTTTCCGGGACCTGCCCGCGCGGCCTGCTCCCGAGCCGCCGGACGCCCCGCCGTGTCCGGTCGGGGCGGCGCCTCGCCGCCCGTCCCGCGCACCCGCGCGGCGTCCTCCGCTTCCGCCGCGCGGCGCCCGCGCCGCCGCCGGTGAGCGGCCCGGAAAAAATGCATGTATCCGCAACGTAGATTCGTCAGCGGAGACTGTCTTTCAGTCGTACGCTCGGAAGCATGGCTGACGCGGCTCACAGAATCGTCGAACTCGCCGACCACGCCCTCTCGACTCCGTTCCCGTTGCGCGTGCGCGCCTGGGACGGCAGCGAGGCCGGGCCGCCCGGCGCCCCCGTCCTCGTCATCCGGCGCCGCCGCGCGCTGCGCCGACTGCTGTGGAAGCCCGGCGAGCTGGGCCTGGCCCGCGCCTATGTCTCCGGCGACCTCGATGTCGACGGCGACTTCTACGAGGCGCTCGGCCTGCTGTCCGGGCTGTTCTGGGAGCGCGAGGAAGGGCCCGCGCAGAGTACGGCCGCCGCCGTGCGCCGTACCGCGGGCGTCCTGCGCGACCCGGCGAACTACCGCGTCGCCCGCGCGGCCCTCGCGCTGGCCGGGCCCGGGCTGCCGCCCCCGCCGCCGCCCGAGGAGGTCCGCCGCCGTACCGGGATCGCCCACAGCAGGCCGCGCGACAAGGCGGCCATCGCCCACCACTACGACGTGGGCAACGATTTCTACTCGCTGGTCCTCGGCCCCTCGATGGTCTACTCCTGCGCGGTGTGGGAGGGCGAGAAGACCACGCTGGAGGAGGCGCAGTCCGCCAAACTCGACCTGGTCTGCCGCAAGCTGGGCCTCCGGCCGGGGATGCGGCTGCTGGACGTCGGCTGCGGCTGGGGGTCGATGGTGCTGCACGCCGTCGAGCACTACGGCGTCCACGCGACCGGCGTCACGCTCTCCACCGAGCAGGCCGCCTTCGCCCGCAAGCGGATCGCCGAGGCCGGGCTCACCGACCGTATCGACATCCGCGTCCAGGACTACCGGGACGTCAAGGACGGCCCCTACGACGCGATCTCGTCCATCGGCATGGCCGAGCACGTCGGCAGCGAGCGCTACCGCGAGTACGCGCAGGCGCTGTACGGACTGCTGCGGCCGGGCGGGCGGCTGCTCAACCACCAGATCGCGCGCCGCCCGCTGCGCGACGAGGAGTCGTACCGCATCGACGAGTTCATCGACCGGTACGTCTTCCCCGACGGGGAGCTGGCGCCGGTCGGGTCGACGGTGGCCCGGCTGGAGGAGGCCGGGTTCGAGGTGCGGGACGTCGAGGCGCTGCGCGAGCACTACGGGCGCACGCTGCGCGCCTGGGTGCGCAATCTGGAGGACGCCTGGGGCGCCGCCGCGCGGGCCACGTCGGCCGGGCGGGCCCGGGTCTGGCGGCTCTACATGGCGGCCTCCGCGCTGGCCTTCGAGCGCAACCGGATCGGGGTCAACCAGGTCCTCGCGGTGCGCACCGCCCCCGACGGCGACCCCGGCATGCCCGCGACCCGCACGGCGTGGCTGAGCTGAGCCCGGCTGAGCTGAGCCCGGTTGAGTTGAGCCCGGTTGAGCCGAGCCCGGTTGAGCTGAGCCTGTTGCGCCGAGCCGGCTGGGTTTGTGCTGTGCTGGGTTTGGGTGGTGCTGAGGCGAGTTGAGCGGGGCCCGGCTGAGCGCGGAGGGCGAGATCCGGTCGCGGAGAGCGATTTCGCGTCACTTGTGCGTGGCGACTGATACTGCTGTGAACGGTGCCTGTTCAGCCCAAGAACCCTGGAACTCGTACTAACACCCCGTCAGTAACCCCTAAAATAAGACAACATGGCCGGTTGGGCGCCCTGTTCGGGATCTCCAACCCCGATACGCTTTTCACTGCGCCTCGCCGGCCCGGATGGTGGAACGCAGACACGGCGAGCTTAAACCTCGCTGCCCCTCGGGGGCGTGCCGGTTCAAGTCCGGCTCCGGGCACCACCGCCCTCACCGGCGGTGACCCCGCTCCACCCAGAGGACCGCCCGGTGGGCACCGTGCCAGCACGGTGCCCCCACGCCCCCGGAGCCGACGGGCGGTGCCCCCTTCCGCGTGAGGCGGGCCTCAGCGGATGCGGCCGCGGCGGCCGGTGACGGCCAGGGCTATGGCGATGACTATGGCGGCGATGACCGCGGCGACGATCAGGATGTGCAGCATGCGGGCCCCCATGGTGTGAGCTGGTGTACACGTCATGCCCGGGAAGGCCGGTGCGTACCCCGGTCGCGGGCAGCCGGTCGGCAGCCGTACGACCCGGCCAGTGCGAGGTCCGCACCCCGCGCCGGGGTGCCGGAGGGCGCATGGAGCCGCCGGGGTGTCGGGGTGTCGGGGTGCCTCGTTCCGGGGTTACGGGTGCGGGGAGGTACGCGGGCGGGCCGCCGAGGCCACCGTTGCCGCCGCCTCGCGCTCGCTCAGCCCGGTGTGCACCGCCGCCGTCACCAGCGCCGGTGCCAGCGCTTCGCCGAGACCGGCGTCGTACGCCCGGCACGCGGCCCAGAACAACCGGCCGTTGCGCTCTCCTTCGTGTGAATCCAGGACGAAGCGGACGAGCGCGGCGGCACGTTTCTCCGCGGGGTGGCGCGGCGCGGAGGCATCGCGGGGCGGCGCGACCGGCGGTGGCGGCGCGGCGAGCAGCAGCAGCGCGGACGGCGCGGGCGCCAGCGGATGGCCCGCGGTGCCGGGCGCCAGCAGATAGCGGCCCGCGACCGTACGCGAGCCGGGGCCGACCACGTAACCGCCCTCGCCGCGCACGTCGATGCCCGGCGCCAGGCGGCCCGCCGAGTTGGGGACCTGCGTCGGCGCGGTCAGCCACAGGTGGCGTCCGCCGCTGGGGGTGAGCACCGTGACCGTGTCGGGCACGGCGAAGCCGTGGGCGGCGGCCAGGGCGGTGAGCGCCGCGACGCCGTCGGCGCCGTGCTTGACGTCCAGGTCGAGGCCGATCAGATGGTGCGGCGCCCGGCCGCAGGCGATCCCGTACCCCGTCGCCCAGGGCGCGGCGGCGAACAGGGAGCGAATCCGGGCCGGGTCGGTGCTCGCGTCGTACACACCGTGTCCCGGACGCCCGCACGCGCCCCGGCAGTCACTCGTACGGGGCTCGTCGCGGTGCGGTGAGCGGATGGCGGGCAGTTTGGTCCGGGACAGCGGGATCACCGGCAGGCCGCGCGCCGCGGTGAGCAGGGCGGCGTGCAGCGCGCGGGTGTGGTCGGGGCGTGGCATGGCCTGCTCCCTGACGTTCGAACGTGTGTTCGTCTGCACCCTCAAGTAATACCGCGCGCGGCGCCCACCGTCCACTGCGCGAGCCGGTGTGGCGGTGCGTTCCGCGTCACGCCCGTGACACCCCGGTGACCGTGTTCGACACGCGCGGGTACTACGGTCGGGCGCGGACAGGTCGTAGCTGTCCGAGTCCGGCCCCAGGCGGGCCGGCGCCGCGACGGAGGGGCGGGAGAGATGGACGAACTGCACGCGGGGGACGCCGAGTTGTGCGCAGGCGGCGGTGACGAACGGCTGGCGGCCGAGGGCGAGACGGCACTGGCCCGGCTGATCATGGACGGCGGCGACCTGCCGCACGCGGCGAGCCATCTGGGCAACGCCGTCGCCATCGACCCGCTGCTCCCCGAGACCCACGAGGCGCTCACCGAACTCGCCACCCGCGCGGGCGGCCCGCGCGCCGCGCTCGACCTCTTCCCGCTCGACCACCCCTACATCGGCGCCGTCGTCTGCCGGGCGCACCTCCAGGCCGCCTGCGGCGAGTGGGCCGAGGCGGTCGGCCTGATCGCCGCCGCCGTACGCGCCGAGTACGACCGGCCGTGGTCGCACGTCGCCTGGCTCACCCAGGACCGGCTGCCCGAACTGCTGCCGCCGCAGGTCATGACGCAGGCGCTGGCCCGCGCGGTCGGCGGCGCGCTGCCCGACCCCGTGCCCGAGCACGCCCGCGACGCGCTGCGGCCCTTCTACGACCTGACCCGCGCGGTGGTCGAACGCCACCCGGACGAGGCGCAGCTCGCCGCCATCGGCTCGGGACTCGCCCGCCGCTTCGAGGACCACGACCGCGCCATCGCCTGGGCCCGGCAGGCGGGCCGGGTCCAGCCGGGACACGTGCCCAGCGTCATGCTCGGCTACGCGCTGCGCGCCGCGGGCCGCCCCGACGAGGCGCTGCGGGTCTGGGAGGAGGAGATGGCCAGGGACGACTCCGACCTCTCCTTGATGGTCGACATCGCCGAGCTGTACGCGGTCACCGGCCGCGCCGAGCAGGGCCTGGCGTGGGCCGAGCGGGCCGTCACCGCGGACCCGCGGCACCCGCAGGCCGCCCCGGCCGTGCACGGCGTCCGCTACGCCGCCGACGGCGACCCGGCCCATCTCGTCGCGCTCACCGACCACCTGCGCGAGCACCCCGACCACCCCTACGCGGGCACCGTCCTGGCCCGGCACAGCGAGTGGCAGCCGTGGCTCGGCGTGGTCGACAACGCCACCGAGGCGACCGTCAACGTCCTGCACCAGATCCTGGAGAGCCCCGACGCGCAGGCGATCCGGTCCGGCGGCGGCGCGAAGCTGTCCGCCTCCGCGGTCGAACCGCCGAGCGCCGCCCTCGCCTTCGCCCTCGCGCTGCCCGGCGGCACGCTCGTCAACGACGCGGCGGGCGACCCCGACCCCCGGCAGCCGACCGCCGAGGTCGCCGTCCGGATCTGGCGGTACGAGGGCCTGGCCGCGCTGCCCGCCGTCGCGCCGCCGTCGCCCGAGGCCGCGGGGCTGGTCCAGGACACCGCCTCGGTGAGCTGGCCGCACCTGCCCGCCGCGTACGACCACGCGGTGCGGCTGGCCGGGCTCGGGCTCGACGACCTGCTCGGCGTCCTCGCCCACCCGCCGCAGCCGCCGGACGACGACCAGGGCCGCTTCCTGCGCGACCACCGCCCCGAGCTGTGGATTCGCGCCGTGCAGACCTTCGCCTGCCTGGGCGTGGCCCACCACCGCGCCGACGAGCCGTGGGAGGACTCCCGGCGCCGCGCGGTCCTGCTCGACCTGCTGCACGGCCCCGAGGACTGGGTCAACGAGACGGCGGCCTTCGCCATGGTGGCCACCGCCTGGGGCGACCCGGCCGTCCGCGCCGACGTGGGCCTGCGCCTGACCGAACGGATGCTGGACGCGGCGAAGGCGTACCAGACCCGTGAGGTGACCGTCCTCGGCTCGCTGTGCCGCCTGGTGCTGCTCTGCCCCTGGCTGGACGACACCTATACGAGCCTCGCCCGTGACCTGCTGGCCGCCGTCCGCCGCTCGGACGCACACGCCGAGCAAGGCGAACGAGCCGAACGAGCCGAACACAGTGAACAGGGCGAGCAAGGCGAACAAGCGGAAGCCGTGCGGGAAACGGCCGCGGAAACCGCCGCCGCGGGTCCGCCCCGCCGCGGACTCTTCCGGCGCCGACGTGACTGAGGGTCCGTCCTGGGGGAAGATCCTCCTCCAGGCGTAGCTCGGCTTTTTGCCAAGCCATTACTCTTGACGCAAGCGGAGCCGCAGCACGCGGTCTTGGAGGAGTGAAATGAGGAGCAGCAACCCGGTCTTCTCCCGGCGGGGATTCACCCGCGGGGACTCGTACGCCGGATTCGGTGCGCAGGGCGCCCAGGGTGCCCGGCAGCAGGGCGGAAACCCTTACGGGCAGCCAGCGGGGAACCCGTATGCCGCCCAGCCCCAACAGGGTGGGAACCCGTACGCGGCCGACGGGCAGCCCCTCACCCCCGAGCAGATGGAGGAGATGTACGCCGGTCCCGCCGCGGGTCCGGCGCAGACCGGCCGGATGACGATCGACGACGTCGTCATGCGGACCGCGATGACGCTCGGCGTGGTCGTGCTCGGCGCGATCCTCGGCTGGTTCGCGCTGCCCGACAGCTACGGCCTGGCCATCGGCGCGGCGCTGATCGCGTTCGTGCTGGCGATGGTCCAGTCGTTCAAGCGCACCCCGATGCCGGCCCTGATCCTGGGGTACGCGATCTTCGAGGGCGTCTTCCTCGGCGTGATCAGCAACATGTACAACGAGCGGTGGCAGGGCGCGCCCGTCCAGGCCGTGCTCGGCACCATGGCGGTCTTCGCGGGCATGCTGTTCGCGTACAAGACCCGGCTGATCCGGGTCACCGCCCGCTACGCGCGGATCGGCATGGCCATCGCGGTCGGCTTCCTGCTGGCGATGGTGGTCAACCTGCTGTTCTACGCCTTCGGCAGCGGCAACGGCCTGGGCCTGACCACCGGCCCGCTGGGCATCGTCTTCTGCCTGCTGGGCATCGGCCTCGGCGCCTTCTTCCTCTC
This sequence comes from Streptomyces sp. NPDC093221, assembly GCF_044753885.1. Lineage (NCBI taxonomy): Bacteria > Bacillati > Actinomycetota > Actinomycetes > Kitasatosporales > Streptomycetaceae > Streptomyces > Streptomyces sp. NPDC093221. The sequence goes on from NZ_JBIVOA010000001.1 coordinate 1,309,537, forward strand.
CCTGGACTTCAAGCAGGTCGAGGACGGCATCCGCTTCGGCGCCCCGCAGAACGAGTCGTGGTTCGCGGCCTTCGGCCTGACCGTCTCGCTGGTCTGGATCTACCTGGAGATCCTGCGGCTGCTCTCGATCCTGCGCGACTAGCGCACACGGTCCGCGTCATCGCGACGGGCCGCCGGGAAGCGTCGCTTCCCGGCGGCCCGTCGGCGTCTGTGGAGGGAGGGGGCGGGGCCTGGCGGGCGCTACATCAGATTGCGTGCGGCCCGCCGCAGGTCGTACTCGTGGACGAGGGCCTTCGCGTGGCCGTAGGAGAGGGCGTGCTCGCTGCGCAGCCAGCTCACCTTGTCGTCGAAGCGGAAGAACGAAGGGCCGTCGGCGAGGTCTCTCAGCCAGTCGCTGACCTCGCGGCCTGTGCAGTGCGGGATGCGGTCCAGCAGATTGCGGTGGGTCTCGGCGGAGAAGTGCGTTTGGGACATCGGCGCCTCCGGTAGGTGGTCCGGTTACCCCACCGTGCCCGAGCCTTCCCCCGTTGGCAACCACCCCGGACGTGCGGATATGGGTGCGATGCCGGTCCGCGCGCGCCGGTAGGGTCACGACCATGGCCGATCGCACTCCTCTGCGCCCCTCCGTCGAACGCCTCGCGGGACGGCTGCGGGCGCTTCCGCAGCGACGCCTCCAGGCGGGCGCGGCGGCCGAAGGGCTCGCGCTGGCACGGTGGTTGGCGCGGCAGGCGCAGGCGCTGGAGTTCCCCGGCCGGGAGCCGTACGAGCTGCCCGACGACGGCGTCTTCACCGTCGGTGATCAACTGGCCGTCGCGGGCAATGACTTGGCGGCGGCCCTGGAAGCCGACCCGGCGGGTACGGCGGAGGTGTGCGCCGCGGCCCTCCAGCGGGTGTCGGCGGCGGCGAAGGCGATCGGCTGAGCCGGTCAGGGCCGGAAACCGGCGTCCCGCTGTGGAGCGGGTCCGGCCCTGGGGTGAGTCCGCCTCAGAGCGAGGCCACGACCCGGTCGGCCAGTACGTACACGCTCTCGTCGCCGTACGCGAAGGTGAGCGCGTACGCGCCCGCTATCGCGGAACCGCCGCGCAGCACGGGCACCTCGCCGCGGTCGAGGGCGTCGGAGAGCTGTACCGCGGTCTCGCGGTGGCCGGGGGTCATGCACAAGGTGGTGCCGTCGGCGAAGACGTACACGTCGAGGGTGCCGAGCGGTCCGGGGCGCACGTCGGTCAGCGGGACGCGGCCGTCGGCGAGGTCGGCGAGGCGCTCGGCGGTCTGGTCCTGGGACGCGACGACCGGGGACGGCGCGTAGTCGGGACCCGAGGGGTGCGGGAAGGTGCCGGGCAGCGGGAGGGTCGCCTCCGACGCCTCGGGCTCGTGGGCCGCTTCGAGGCCGCCCGTCTCGATTCCGGCCGCCTCGAGGCCCGCGAGGTCGGCCTGCCGGGGCAGGTAGGGAAGCACCGGCGGGACCTCGTAGTCACCGGCCGCGGGACCCTCGGCGCCGGCGCCGTAGACGCCGCCGCGGAAGAAGGTGCCGTCGGTGGCGGTCTCGCGGGCCTCCTGCTCGGCCCAGAAGGCACGGGCCTCGGCCAGCTCCCGCTCCCGCTCGTCGGCGAGCGCGTCGGCGACGGCGGACCTGATGTCCCCGGCGGAGGCGCGCGGTCCGGGCACACTCAGACCGGCGAGGTCCTGACGCAGGGCGGACAGCTCGCGGCGCATGCCACGAGCGGAGAGCAGGGCGGCGGAACCCGCGGCCACGGCGATACCCGCGGCGACCAGCAGGACGGTGAAGTTGGCGCTCACTGACGTTCTCCCGACTGACGCGCGACCCGAGCAATGCCCACCGAAGCGGTGGGTGAAACTTTCCCCTCCCAACACTCTGCCGGTAAACCCCTGGCCTTTGCAGTGCGGAAAGTCACGAATTGGCCGGGTCTGTCGTCCTAGGCCATCCGGGTATGACCGTTCTGACCTGCGAAAACGCATCGCCCCCAGGAAAAATCACATCCTGGGGGCGATTTGATTGCGACTTACGTCACAACTGTGCGTTACGAAGCCGAGTGATCACGGAAGGTCACAAAATGGCCGGATGACGGGCTTCGACGGCGCGTTACGACAGCCTCTCGATGACCATCGCCATGCCCTGGCCGCCGCCGACGCACATCGTCTCCAGGCCGAACTGCTTGTCGTGGAACTGGAGGCTGTTGATGAGAGTGCCGGTGATGCGGGCGCCGGTCATGCCGAAGGGGTGGCCTACGGCGATGGCGCCCCCGTTGACGTTCAGCCGGTCCAGGTCGATGCCCAGGTCGCGGTAGGACGGGATGACCTGCGCCGCGAACGCCTCGTTGATCTCGACCAGGTCGATGTCGCCGACCGACAGACCCGCGCGCGACAGCGCCTGCCGGGACGCCTCGACCGGGCCGTAGCCCATGATCTCGGGGGAGAGCCCGGACACGCCGGTGGAGACCACGCGGGCCAGCGGCGTGATGCCCAGCTCGCGCGCCTTGGTGTCGGACATCACGACCAGCGCGGCGGCACCGTCGTTGAGCGGGCAGCAGTTGCCCGCGGTGACCGTGCCGTCGGGGCGGAAGACCGGCTTGAGGCCCCGTACGCCCTCCAGCGTCACCCCGGCCCGCGGACCGTCGTCCTTGGACACCACGGTGCCGTCGGGCAGCGTGACGGGCGTGATCTCGCGCTCCCAGAAGCCGTTCTTCAGCGCTTCCTCGGCCAGATTCTGCGACCGCACGCCGAACTCGTCCTGGTCCTCCCGGGTGATCCCCTTGAGCTGGGCCAGATTCTCGGCCGTCTGCCCCATCGCGATGTACGCGTCCGGCACCGCGCCGTCCTCGCGCGGGTCGTGCCAGTCGCCCAGCTCGGCGCTGCCCTGCTCGGCGCGCTGCTGCGTACGGGCCCTGGCCTCGTCGAAGACCGGGTTCATCGTGTCGGGCAGGCTGTCGGAGTTGCCCTTCGTGAAGCGCGAGACCATCTCGACGCCCGCCGAGACGAAGACGTCGCCCTCGCCGGCCTTGATGGCGTGCAGCGCCATCCGCGTGGTCTGGAGCGACGAGGAGCAGTAGCGGGTGACCGTACAGCCCGGCAGGTGGTCCATGCCCATCCGCACGGCCACGATCCGGCCCATGTTGAAGCCCTGCTCGCCGCCGGGCAGACCGCAGCCCAGCATCAGGTCGTCGATCTGGCGCGGGTCGAGCTGCGGGACCTTGTCCAGCGCGGTCCTGATGATCGTGGCGGCCAGGTCGTCGGGCCGCAGCTCCTTCAGCGACCCCTTGAAGGCGCGCCCGATGGGCGAACGGGCGGCAGAGACGATGACGGCTTCTGGCATCGCGACACTCCTCGTCGAGGCTGCGGGATTCTCGGGACTCCTGGGGAAGCTACCGCCACGTAGCGCAGCGAGTCATCAGAGACCGCCTGTGATGCGGGCCTCTTTCTGAGCGCTTGCTTACCCCGCTCCGTGGCTGGTCCTACCCGGCTCCGCCCGTTCCCACCCCTTCGGCCGCCGCCTCCGGGTGCCGCTCGTCCTCCGCCGGCAGTCCGCGCCGCCTGCGCCGCTTGATCAGCGCCCAGCGCCCGCGGGGACCGGACACCGCGCCCCGCGCCGCCGTGACCTCCGTACCGCCCTCGGAGGCCGCCTCGGCCGCCGCCTGGGCCACCGGCAGGAAGCCCTCGCCGCGGCGCGCGTCCGGCCGCTCGTCGTCGGTGTCCGGCCACAGCCCCAGCGCCGCGCACAACGTCGGCAGTACGGCCATGGCGGCCGTCGCGTAGCCCTCCGCCGACGGGTGGAAGTTGTCGGGGCCGAACAGCTCGCGCGGCCTGGCCTCGAACTCCGGGCCGAGCAGCGCGCCCAGCGACACCGTACGGCCGCCCAGGCCCACCACCGCGATGGTCTGCGCGGCGGCGAGCTGGCGGCTCATCCGGCGGGCCAGATAGCGCAGCGGCTGGTAGACCGGCTCGACCGAGCCCAGGTCGGGACAGGTGCCCACGACCACCTCGCACCCCGCCTCGCGCAGCCGCCGTACCGCGTCCGACAGCAGCCGGACCGAGGTGGCCAGCGGCATCCGGTGCGTCACGTCGTTGGCGCCGATCATGATCACCACGACCTCGGGCACCGGAGCGCCCGACTCCAGCAGCAGCGTCACCTGACGGGCCAGGTCGTCCGACTGCGCGCCGGGCAGCGCCACGTTCACCAACTGCACCGGCCGCTCGGCGACCGCGGCGAGCCCGGAGGCCAGCAGCGCGCCCGGCGTCTCCCTGGCCCGGCGCACGCCCTGACCCGCCGCCGTGGAATCACCCAGGAAGCCCAATCGCAGCGGCGTCTCGCCGGTCCGGTGCGCGAACGCGGAGCCGTACCTCCCGTCCGCCCGCGGCGCGACCGCGCCGGATCCGCCGACCATCCGCTTGGCCAGCCGCGCCTCGGTCAGCAGCACCCCGATCGCGGCCCCGCCCAGCAGGCTGATGCCGCCGCCTCCGAACGCCGCCGCCGTCGCGATCCGCCGTGCCACCCTCGCCCTCGACATCGAGCCGGTCACCTCCCACTGACTCCACCGGCCTACTGCGTGTACGCACGCGTATCGGTCCTGGTTACTTGGTACATGAACCTGGTGCCCCGTCAGGGACCATCAGCAACGTCAACGCTGTCCGCGTCGTCCACGTTTCGCCCGCGGTTCGCTTCCCCCGTCCTGGACCTGCCCGCCAGGTACCGCCAGCCAGACGAGACCTTGCGGACACGCCCTAGGCTTGGCCCCACCATCACGGAGAACCCGGAGACATACGGTGCAGTTTCACGACTCGATGATCAGCCTCGTGGGCAATACCCCGCTGGTGAGGCTCAACAGCGTGACCGAGGGGATCCAGGCGACCGTCCTGGCCAAGGTCGAATACTTCAACCCCGGCGGTTCGGTGAAGGACCGCATCGCGCTGCGCATGATCGAGGCCGCGGAACGCAGCGGCGATCTCAAGCCCGGCGGCACCATCGTGGAGCCCACCTCGGGCAACACCGGCGTGGGCCTGGCCATCGTCGCGCAGCAGAAGGGCTACCACTGCGTCTTCGTCTGCCCCGACAAGGTCTCCACCGACAAGATCAACGTCATGCGGGCGTACGGCGCCGAGGTCGTCGTCTGCCCGACGGCCGTCGACCCCAGCCACCCGGACTCCTACTACAACGTGTCCGACCGGCTGGTCCGCGAGACGCCCAACGCGTGGAAGCCGGACCAGTACAGCAACCCGAACAACCCGCTGTCGCACTACCACTCCACCGGCCCCGAGCTGTGGGAGCAGACCGAGGGGCGGATCACCCACTTCGTCGCGGGCGTCGGCACCGGCGGCACCATCTCCGGCACCGGGCGCTATCTGAAGGACGCCAGCGAAGGCCGCGTCCAGGTGGTCGGCGCCGATCCCGAGGGTTCGGTCTACAGCGGCGGCTCCGGGCGGCCCTACCTGGTCGAGGGCGTCGGCGAGGACTTCTGGCCGACCGCGTACGACCGTGAGGTGGCCGACGAGATCGTCGCCGTCTCCGACAAGGACTCCTTCCAGATGACGCGCCGCCTGGCCAAGGAGGAGGGCCTGCTGGTCGGCGGCTCCTGCGGGATGGCGGTCGTCGCCGCGCTGGAGGTCGCCAAGCGGCTCGGCCCCGACGACGTGGTCGTCGTCCTGCTGCCGGACAGCGGGCGCGGCTACCTCTCCAAGATCTTCAGCGACGAGTGGATGAGCTCGCACGGCTTCCTCGACGAGAGCGGCGGCAACCAGCGGATCGCCGACGTCCTCGCGCACAAGGACGGCGGGCTGCCGCAGCTCGTCCACATGCACCCGGACGAGACGGTCGGCCAGGCCATCGAGGTGCTGCGCGAGTACGGCGTCTCGCAGATGCCCGTCGTCAAGCCCGGCGCCGGGCACCCGGACGTGATGGCCGCCGAGGTGATCGGCTCCGTCGTGGAACGCGACCTGCTGCACGCGCTGTTCACCAAGCGGGCCACGCTGGAGGACCCGCTGGACAAGCACCTGTCCGCGCCGCTGCCGCAGGTCGGCTCGGGCGAGCCGGTCGCCGATCTGATGACGGTGCTGGAGAGCGCGGACGCCGCGATCGTGCTGGTGGAGGGCAAGCCGACCGGCGTCGTGAGCAGGCAGGACCTGCTCACCTTCCTGGCCGGGCACAGCGGCGTCTGAGCCGCCGGGGGGCCGTGTGCGGCGGGTGTCCGCGGCGCGGGCGGGGATTCGCGGAAACTGGTACACCCGCGACACGTCCGCGCAGCACGGGCTTAACAAGCGTCCGGCACATTAGGGGATGTCGAAAGGCACGGGACACCGGCCGGTCGGCACAACTGAATGTGGCGCCAAGGACTTCCGGAGCGGCTCCCGGACTCCATGGTGACCCTTGGACGCGAGTGCTCGGCCCTGACCCAGCCCGCGTCCACCGCGGGAACCGCCGTCGTCCCGCCCTCCGGCCTTGTTCCGGGGGTGCGGCGGTTCCCGCGCTAACTCTTTCGCCGGCCCGATCGCGAGGGCGCACCGTACGGGTGCGGGTTCTTCGGCGCGGGGCCCGGCCGGCCAGGGCCTGTCCGGCCCTAGGCCCAATCGTCCTTGTCGTCGTCGCGCTTCGAGCGCGGGACCAGGAAGCTGCTCAGGCCCTGGGCGACGTTCACGCCCACGATGCCCGCCCAGGTGATGAACAGGCCCGCCGTACCGGCGTTGACCGCGCCGATCGCGGACAGCGGGATGGCGGCGATCATCGTGAACCCGGCGAAGCCGTAGCGGGCGAAGCGCGCGCTGGGCTGCGGGGGCCCGATCGGGCGGCGGTCGGCGCGGGCGTACGACGTCTGCTGCTGCGCCAGCTCACGCCGTACGCGCTGCTCCACGCGGCTGTCGACGCGCTCTGTCACCTTCTCCATGAACGAGTCGACCAGCTCCGACTCGTACTCCGCTCCGAGGTCCTTGCGTGCCTGCAAGGTGGCGGAGAGTTCCTTGTTGAGTTCCGGGTCGCGGGCGTCCATGCGGACACCGTACGGACAGCGGGGGGTGGGCGACACTGGGGTTAGCCCCCGAATGCGCCGGGGGCCAGCCGTCCGCGAGGAGATTCCCGTATGCCTTCCCCCGTGCCGCAGCCGCCCGCCGTCCCCCTGCTCACGGCGCTGTACGAGGGCCGGGACCGGGCGGACGCGCTGACCGTGGACGGCCGGTCCTGTTCGTACGAGGAACTGCTGGGCGCCGCGGGCGCGGTCGCGCGGCGGGCGGCCGGGACCGGGGCCTTCGTCGTGGAGGCGACGGCGTCGCTGGAGACGGTGGCGGCCGTGGTCGGCGGGCTGCTCGCCGGGGTGCCGGTGGTGCCGCTCGCGCCGGACGCGGGCCCGGCCGAGCGCGAGCACGTCCTGCGCGACTCCGGCGCCCGGACGCTGCCGGTGGACTTCGCCGAGCGCGCCGACTTCACCGGGACGCCCGCGCCGGGCCCGGCCCTGATCCTCTACACCTCCGGCACCACGGGCCCGCCCAAGGGCGTACTGATCTCACGGGCCGCCGTCGCCGCCGACCTGGACGCGCTGGCCGCCGCCTGGCAGTGGACCGCCGACGACACCCTGGTGCACGGCCTGCCGCTCTTCCATGTGCACGGCCTGGTCCTCGGCGTGCTCGGCGCGCTGCGCACCGGCAGCCGCCTGGTGCACACCGGACGGCCGACCCCGCAGGCGTACGCGGCGGCGGGCGGCAGCCTCTACTTCGGCGTGCCGACCGTCTGGCACCGGGTGGTGCGGGACGAGGCCGCCGCCCGCGCGCTGTCCGGGGCGCGGCTGCTGGTCTCCGGCAGCGCGCCGCTGCCCGCGCCCGTCTTCCGCGACCTGCTGGCGCTCACCGGCCAGGCCCCGGTGGAGCGGTACGGCATGACCGAGACGCTGATCACCCTGAGCGCGCGGGCCGCGGGGGAGCGGCGTCCCGGCGCGGTCGGCACCCCGCTGCCCGGCATCCGTACCCGGATCGCCGAATCCGCCGACGGCGTCGGCGAGTTGCAGCTCACCGGGCCCACCCTCTTCGACGGCTACCTCGGGCGGCCCGAGGCGACGGCGGCCTCGTACACCGCCGACGGCTGGTTCCGTACCGGCGACATCGCGAGCGTGGACGAGGACGGCACGCACCGGATCGTCGGCCGGGCCTCCACCGACCTGATCAAGTCCGGCGGTTACCGGATCGGCGCGGGCGAGGTGGAGAACGCGCTGCTCGACCACCCGGCGGTACGGGAGGCCGCCGTCGTCGGCGCGCCGCACGCGGACCTCGGCCAGCAGATCGTCGCGTACGTCGTCGCGGACGGGGTGACGGCGGCCGAACTGACGGACTACGTGGCCACCCGGCTGTCGGTCCACAAGCGGCCCAGAATGGTCCGTTTCCTGCCTGAACTGCCGCGCAACGCGATGGGGAAGCCGCAAAAGAAGTTGCTGCCGCCCGTATGAAAAAGGTAGGGATACGGGGGTCGGAGTTGCCGCTTGCCGGGCGGCAAGTAGGCTCCTGGCCTATAAGTCCACCCCCTTGCACACCACCGGGCGGCCGGTACACGCCGCCCGGGTCGCCGATACCCGGGCCCCGCTCCAAAGGGTGGCGGTGATACGCCCTGCCATGGAGGCAGCACCGCATGTTCCACCGCATCGGACGCACCGTCGTCCGCCATCCCGTATGGACGATCGTCGCGTGGCTGATCGCCGCCGTCGCGATCATCGCCACCGCACCGAGTCTCCCGTCCAACAGCGACGAGAGCAGCTTCCTGCCCAGCAGTTACGAGTCGATCAAGGCGATGGACGTCCAGGAGAAGGCGTTCCCCGCCGCCTTCACCCCGGCCGCGATCGTCCTCTACCAGCGCACGGACGGCGCGGCGCTGACCGACGCCGACAAGTCGGAGATCACCAAGATCACCGACGAGCTGGGCAAGAAGAAGATCGACCAGGTCCAGAAGGTCGTCGAGGGCAGCGCGTCCAAGGACGGCAAGTACCAGACCGCGCTGGTCCAGATGAACAAGGAGACGGCCGGTCAGCCCAAGCAGGCCGACGCGGCCAAGGCGCTGCGTGACGACTCCACGGCGCTCGCCAAGGGCACCGATCTGAAGGTGCAGGTCGGCGGGCAGGCGGCCCAGGCCCTCGACCAGCAGGACGCGGGCAAGACGTCGGACGCCGTGGCGCTCGTCGGCTCCCTGCTGATCATCATCATCACGCTGGCGATCATCTTCAGATCGCCGCTCATCGCGATCATGCCGCTGGTCATCCTGACCGGCGTCGTCTTCACCGTCGCCAACGCGCTGATCGCGGACGCCACCAAGATCTTCGGACTCCAGGCCAACAGCTCCATCTCGGCGCTGCTGATCGTGGTCGTCCTCGGCGTCGGCACCGACTACTTCCTCTTCCTGATGTTCCGCTACCGAGAACGGCTGCGGGCGGGTGACGAACCCAAGGAAGCGATGATCAACAGCGTCACCCGCGTCGGCGAGGCCATCGCCTCGGCGGCGGGCGCGGTCATCATCTCCTTCCTGGCGCTGGCGCTGTCCACCCTGGGCTTCCTCACCCAGCTCGGCCCGGCGCTGGCCATCCTGGTCGCCGTCACCCTGATCGCGGGCCTCACGCTCTTCCCCGCGATCTGCTCGCTGATCCCGCCGCGCGCCCTGTTCTGGCCCGGCAAGAAGTGGCAGCAGGAGCCCTCCGACGCGCGCTTCGCGGCCATCGGCCGGGTCGTCGGCCGCAGGTCCGGCATGGTGGCGATCGTCTCCGGTCTCGTCATGCTGCTGCTCGCGCTCGGCACGCTCGGCTACAAGGCGTCCTACGACCTGGCGTCCGGGTCGATCCCGAAGACCAAGGAGTCGATGGTCGTCCAGGACACCCTCCAGAAGGCGTACTCGGCCGGTGCGGCGGAGCCGACCTCGGTCTTCCTCACCAGCACCTCGAACAAGCCGCTGGGCTCGGTCGACTACACCGCGTACGCCGACAAGCTGAAGAAGGTCGACGGCGTCGCGGACGTCTCCTTCGACCAGAAGAACGACCTCAACAAGGACGGCACCACCGCGAACTTCACGGTGACCCTGAAGTACGAGTCGGCCAGCGACAAGGCGATCGCCGCGGTGGGTGATGTGCGCACGGTCGCGCACGACAACGCCCCGCCCGGCACCGAGGCCCTCGTCGGCGGCTCGTCCTCGATCTTCAAGGACATCAACGCGGCGGTGAACCACGACTACAAGACGGTCTTCCCGGTCGCCGCGATCCTCATCATGATCATCCTGGGACTGCTGCTGCGCAGCGTCGTGGCGCCCTGGTACCTCATCGCGTCCGTCGCCCTCGGCTTCGGCGCCACCCTCGGCGCGACCGTGCTCATCTTCGGCCGCGGCGACGGGCTGATCTTCCTGCTGCCGATCATCATGTATCTGTTCGTCGTCGCCATCGGCACCGACTACAACATCCTCATGATCGCCCGGTTGCGGGAGGAGGCGCAGGAAGGCCGCGAGCCACGCGAGGCCGCCAGCATGGCGCTGCGGCACGCGGGTCCGACGATCGGCGCCGCGGGATTCATCCTGGCCGCGACCTTCGCGACCCTGATGCTCTCCGGCAACGCCTTCCTGACCCAGATGGGCTTCGCCGTCGCCTTCGGCATCATCGTCGCCGCCTTCGTCATGGCCATGTTCTTCACCCCCAGCCTCACCGCCCTGATGGGGCACGCGGCCTGGTGGCCCGGCCACGCCGACCGCACCCGCGCGGCCGCACCCGGCGGTCCCGCTCCCGAGCGCGAACTGGACGAGTCCGGCCACCGCTGACCCCGCGCGGTGCGGTCCGCTCGGTCCGCACCGTTCGTCCTTTATGTCCGACTCGCTCCGGCTCCTGAAGGGGCCGGGCAGGTGTTCACCGCCTGCCCGGCCCCTTCGCCGTGCCGGTCGAGGACGCGGGTGGGTAAACCTCGCAAACCCTGACGGCGTCCTACGTCATGGTCCGCATGGGGCGGATGTCCGGCGGATAGACGCGTCTATACGCTTGTGGGCGGAGTTTGGGAGCGGGAGAGGGGGCGGTGTCGGGTGCCGGGCAAGGTCCGCGCGGGGAGTCGGGGCGCCGCGGAGCGGGTGGGGACGGCGCTGCGGGGAGCCCTGCGGCTGATCTGGCGGACCGTGCGCGGCGAGTGGCAGGGGATCGTCGTCGCGCCGGTGCGTGAGCTGCTGCGCCGCGGGCTGCCCGGACTGTCCCTGGCGTTCCTCGCCGGGCTCGGGGTGATCTTCTTCCACGGGATAGCGCAGAGCAGGGCGGGCGCGACCGTGGTGCGCGTGGTCGGCGGTGTCTACGCCGATCTGCCGCTGCCGCTGGCCCTGTTGCGGACACCGGTCTCGCTGTACGTCCCCGCGCTCGACCTGCCCGTGTGGGCGGGCATGACGCAGCTCTTCCTCGCCTTCGCGCTCGCCGAGCTGGTACTCGGGCGGGCCAGGACGCTGGTGATCGCGTACACCACGACGCTGGTCGGCACCCTCATGGCGCGCGCCATGATCGCGATGGGCACCGGCTGGTGGGGGCTCGGGCTGCCGCCCGACGCCGGGGCGATCCTCGACACCGGGCCGTCGGCCGCCGTCGTCGGGCTCTTCACGTATCTGTCGATCACGCAGCGCGCGCCCATCGTCTTCTTCTTCACCGGCGGCTCCATGGTCATGGAATCCGTCATCAAGCCGAATCTGGCGGGCCGCGAGCACCTGATCGCCATCGCCACCGCGATCGTCCTGGCCGTCGTCCACCGCCGCCACGCGCTGTCGGCCTCGCGCGTGATCCGCAGCTCCGTCGCCGAGGAGCACTCCCGCCGGGTCGAGGAGCACCCCCTCCGGGCCGAAGAGCGCCCGCACCGAACCGAGGAGCGCCCCCTGCGGGTCGAGGAGAACCGCGACCTGCCGGGCGCCCAGGCACCGTAGCCTTGCCCGGACTGCATATCGTCATGCAGAGTCTTGTCCCAGTGAATAAGAGCCGGTGGACGGGGTCACGATGGGCTGGGCGGCGAAGGTCGGGGACGGCGAAGGGCCGGTGCGGTGACGGGGAGCGACGTGGTGACGGGCGGCGATGCGGCGGCGCGGGACGCGGCGGGCGGCGCCTCGGCCCGGCTGCTGAAACTCTTCGAGGCGCACCGCCTCACGCCCACCCAGCGGCGGATCGCGCACTGCCTGGTGCGTAAGGCCGCGCAGGCGCCGTACCTGTCCAGCGTGGAGGTGGCGGAACTGGCGGGCGTCAGCCAGCCGTCGGTCACCCGTTTCGCCGTCGCCCTCGGCTTCGACGGCTACCCGGCGCTCCGCCGCCACCTGCGCGAGGTCGCGCCCGCGCCCGCGGAGCCGGAGACGGCCGCGTACAACGAGTACCAGCAGGCCGTGCACGCCGAGATCGAGAATCTGCGGCACCTCGCGGAACTGCTCGGCGACACCGGGCCCGCCACCCGCGCGGGCGCCGTACTCGCCGCGTCCCGGCCGCTCCCGGTCCTCGGCCTGCGCGCGGCCGGCGCCCAGGCCCGCGGCTTCGCGTACTTCGCCGCCAAGGTCCACCCCGACGTGCGGCTCCTCGACGAGGGCGGCACGATGCTCGCCGACCGGCTCGACGCGGCCGTGCGCGCCGGAGCCACCGCCCTCCTGTGCTTCGCGCTGCCCCGCCACCCCCGCGAGGTCGTCGACGCCCTCGCCCACGCCCGCGCGGCCGGCCTGACCGTCGTCACCGTCGCCGACAGCGCCTTCGCCCCCGTCGCCGCCCACACCGACCTCCTCCTCCCCGCCGCCGTCGGCACCGGCCTCGCCTTCGACACCGCCTGCGCCCCCATGCTCCTCGGCCGCGTCCTCCTGGAGTCCATGTGCGACGCCCTCCCCGACGCCCAGGCGCGCCTGGAGGAATTCGACGCCCGGGCGGCGGCGCGGGGCGTCTTCACCGAGTAGCGCCTCGGGCGCCGTTCTGATGGCCTGGTGCCGTTCTCAGGGCCCGGTGCCGGTCTCATGGGCCGGTGCCGGTCTCATGGGTCCGGCGCCGCCCCGCCCGCGGCGAATCCGCATGATTCCGGGCCGGAAGCCGCACTTCTTAACGAAAATCTGAGAAACACTGAGTACCCTCCCCACCACTTGCTGGGTGATGCCGTGGCGAAGGACGGCAGCGAAGGAGGAGGCGCGACGTGGTGCGCGGGGCCTACACATTGGCACGGGTGGCAGTGACGGTGCACGCGGCGGCGTGCTGGCTGTGGTGGGCGGGGGTGATCGCGGCCGTGCCGGGCACGGCGGTGACCTTCAGCCCGACAGGACGCCGGATCGGCGTCATGGCGGGCGCGGTGGCGTTCATCGTCGCCGCGGTGACCGCCTACGCGGTACGCGGCGGCCGGTACGCCGAGCGGGCGAGCGCCGCGACCAAGGCGGCGAAGAGCGTCTTCCTCCAGGACCGCAGGGTCACCGCCCGCGCCTGGCTGCGCCGCCGCAGGTGGTGGCTGCTCGCCGCCTTCGTGGTGGCCGCGGCCTCGTCGCTCGCGCTCCCCTGCGCGGGCGGCATGCTGCTCGGCGGCATCGGCGCCGGGCTGTGGGCCAAGTCCCGCAGGATCGCCCGGATCGAGCGCTCCCAGGACGCCCTGCTGTGGGTCCGCCCGGACGGCGACGGCGCCGCCTACCAGCTCACCGGGATCGCCGCGGGCGACGCGGCCCCCGGCGGCGGTCGCCGCCGCGGCCCGGTGACCGCCGCCAACCCCGTCGCGGCCCCTGCGCCGCGCCGCCGCTCCGCGCGCCCGGCCCGTCCGCGCGCCGGACGGTCCTGAGCCGAGGGAAGGCGACCGCCGGGTGGCCGCCGCCGGGCGGTCCTGACCCGAGGGATGGTGACCGCCGTGTGACGGCGGTCGGCCCGGCACCGGGCGGTCCTGACCTGGGCGAAGGCGACCGCCCGGTGGCTGCCGCCGGGCGGTGCTGACCCGTGTGACGGCGGTCGGCCCCGGCACCGGGCTGCTGCCCCCGCGCTAAGCGAGGGGCAGCCCGGTCGTCGCCGTCAGCCCCGGCGCAGGGGCGGCAGGGCGCCGCCGCTCTCCGCGACCAGGTCGTCCAGGGTCTGGGCGGTCCTGACCCGGGCGAAGGTGACCGAGCCCGTGCTGTCCGCGGTGTAGCCGTGGACGGCGGGCCGGGGCAGCGAGTTGTACGCGAAGTGGTTCGAGAAGTAGTACGCGCCGGTGTCGAGCAGCGCGACAAAATCACCCGCGTCCAGCAGCGGCAGCGCCCGGCCCTGCGCGACCAGGTCGCCCGCGAAGCAGCACGGCCCCGCCACGTCCTGCACGACCGGCTCGCCGTCCTTCTCGCGGCCCTTCCCGTCCAGCGCCAGCACCCGTATCGGCCACGCCTCGGGGACGAAGACGGTACGGGTGGCCACCTGCGCGCCCGCGTGCGTCACCGCGATCGGCCGCCCGCCCGCGGACTTGGCGTACTCCACCCGCGCCAGCACCGTGCCGTTCTTGGCCAGCAGCGAGCGCCCGAACTCGGTGACGATGCCGTAGCGCCCGTCGAAGAGGCCGGGCACCTCGGCGCGCAGCACGCGCGCGTAGTCCGCGAAGGACGGCGCGACGTCGTCGGAGCGGAAGTTCACCGGCAGGCCGCCGCCGATGTCGAGCACGCTGACCTGCTGCCGCCCGGCCGCCGCGTTGATCCGCTCGGCCAGCTCGTACGCCGCCCGCACGCCCGCCGCCATCAGTTCGAGCGGCACACCCTGCGAACCGGTGTGGGTGTGCAGCCGGTTGAGCCAGGGGCGCTCGGCGTACGCGCGCAGCACCCACTCCTCCGCGCCCGGGTCGCGCAGCGCCACGCCGAACTTCGAGGTGGCCGTCGCGGTGCTCATCGCGCCGATCGTGCCGCCGCCCACCTGCGGGTTGACCCGCAGCCCGACGGGGGAGGCCGACTCCGCCCCGGCCAGGCGCAGCGCGTCGATTCTGGCCAGCTCCTGCGGATTGTCCGCGTTGACGGCGATGCCCAGCTCCAGCGCCTCGCGCAGCTCCGCCACGGTCTTGGCGGGGGAGTCCAGTACGGTCCGGTCGGCCGGGATGCCCGCGGCGCGCGCCAGCGCCAGCTCGCCGGGGCTGGCGACCTCCGCGCCGAGCCCGCACTCGCCGAGCAGCGCGAGCACCGGGACGAGGGAGGCGGCCTTGACGGCGAAGGTGTGGGTGACGGCCACGCCCGGCGTCGCGAAGGCGGCGTGCAGCGCCGTCGCCGAGCGTTCGATGCCGGTGACGTCCAGCAGGCCGACGACCGGCTCCGCCTCGCCGACCAGTCCCTGCTCCACCGCGGCACGCAGCGCGTGCCCTCGCCGTATTCCCAGTTCATCCGTCATGACATCCATCCCACCACCTCCCCGCCCGCGCCCGCCAACCCGGCTCAAGGAGTGGTCGCGCCGATCTCACCGGGGCCGCGCGACCGCACCTTGTTGACTAGAGCTATTCAGCTAGTCAGGATGTGAATGGATGCACCCACACCGGGTGCGCCGACGACGAGGAGGCCGCACCGATGACGGGACCGAGGCCGGTACGCGCACCGCGCGGTACGGAACTGAGCGCGCTGGGCTGGCAGCAGGAAGCCGCGTTGCGCATGTTGCAGAACAACCTCGACCCGGAGGTCGCCGAGCACCCCGACAAACTCGTCGTCTACGGCGGCACCGGCAAGGCCGCCCGCGACTGGAACTCCTTCGACGCCATGGTCCGCACCCTGCGCGGCCTCAAGCAGGACGAGACGATGCTCGTCCAGTCCGGCCGCCCGGTCGGCGTCATGCAGACCCACGAGTGGGCGCCGCGCGTCCTCATCGCCAACTCCAACCTCGTCGGCGACTGGGCGAACTGGGAGGAATTCCGCCGCCTCGAAGCCCTGGGCCTGACCATGTACGGCCAGATGACCGCCGGCTCGTGGATCTACATCGGCACCCAGGGCATCCTCCAGGGCACCTATGAGACCTTCGCCGCCGTCGCCGCCAAGCGCTTCGGCGGCTCGCTCGCCGGGACCATCACCCTCACCGCCGGACTCGGCGGGATGGGCGGCGCCCAGCCGCTGGCCGTCACCATGAACGGCGGCGTCGTGCTCTGTATCGACGTCGACCCGCGCGCCATCGAGCGCCGTATCGAGCACCGCTACCTCGACGTGAAGGCCGACTCGCTGGAGCACGCGCTGCGGCTGGCCACCGAGGCCCGCGACGCCCGCCGCCCGCTGTCCATCGGCGTCCTCGGCAACGCCGCCGAACTGGTGCCCCAACTGCTCGCCATGGGCGCCCCCGTCGACATCGTCACCGACCAGACCTCCGCCCACGACCCGCTCGCGTACCTCCCGCTCGGCATCGACTTCTCCGACATGGCCGACTACGCGGCCGAGAAGCCCGCCGAATTCACCCAGCGGGCCCGCGAGTCCATGGCCACGCACGTCGAGGCCATGGTCGGCTTCCAGGACGCGGGCGCCGAGGTCTTCGACTACGGCAACTCCATCCGCGGCGAGGCCCAACTCGCCGGGTACGAGCGGGCCTTCGCCTTCCCCGGCTTCGTCCCCGCCTACATCAGGCCGCTGTTCTGCGAGGGCAAGGGCCCCTTCCGCTGGGCCGCGCTGTCCGGCGAGGCGTCCGACATCCACAAGACCGACAAGGCCATCCTCGAACTCTTCCCCGAGAACGAGTCGCTGGCCCGCTGGATTCGCCTCGCGGGCGAACGCGTCCAGTTCCAGGGCCTGCCCGCCCGCATCTGCTGGCTCGGCTACGGCGAACGCGACCGCGCGGGCGAGCGCTTCAACGAGATGGTCGCCGACGGCACCCTCGCCGCCCCCGTCGTCATCGGCCGCGACCACCTCGACGCCGGTTCCGTCGCCTCCCCGTACCGCGAGACCGAGGCCATGCTCGACGGCTCCGACGCCATCGCCGACTGGCCGCTGCTCAACGCCATGGTCAACGTCGCCTCCGGCGCCTCCTGGGTCTCCATCCACCACGGCGGCGGCGTCGGCATCGGCCGCAGCATCCACGCCGGCCAGGTCACCGTCGCCGACGGCACCCCCCTCGCCGCCGAGAAGATCCGCCGCGTCCTCACCAACGACCCCGGCATGGGCGTCATCCGCCACGTCGACGCGGGCTACGACCACGCCGACGAGGTGGCCGCCGAGCGCGGCGTGCGCGTCCCGATGCGGGAGGGCACCTCCGGTGAATGACTTCGCGCCCCCGCACAATTCACCCCCTCCGGCGTTCGAGGAGCGGGGTCCAGGGGCCGAGCCCCCCGTTCCGGGAAGGGGCGGGCCAGGGGGGAACGGGCCAGGGGAGAACGGCTCAGGGGCGAAACAGCCCGCCGCGGGCGCGTCCTTCCACGCGATGTGGCGCGACCTCCTCCCGGTCGGCCGGGACACCGGAACCGGCGGCTACCGCCGCTACGCCTGGACCCCGGCGGACACCGACTGCCGCGCCTGGTTCCGCGCCCAAGCGGAGTCCCGCGCCCTGACCTACGAGGTCGACCGCAACGGCAACCAGTGGGCCTGGCAGGGCGACCCGACGGCGGGCGACGCCGTCGTCACCGGCTCCCACCTGGACTCCGTCCCCGACGGCGGCCCCTTCGACGGCCCGCTCGGCGTCATCTCCTCCTTCGCCGCCCTCGACGAACTCCGCGCCCGCGGCGCGACCCCCACCCGCCCCCTGGCCCTGGTCAACTTCACCGACGAGGAAGGCGCCCGCTTCGGCGTCGCCTGCGCCGGTTCCCGGCTGAGCGCGGGCCAGTTGACCCCGGAGCGCGCCAGGGAACTGCGCGACGCGGACGGCGTGAGCCTCGCCCGGGCGATGGAGGCGGCGGGCCAGGACCCGGAGGCGATCGGCCCCGACCCCGAACGCCTCGGCCGGATCGGCGCCTTCGTGGAACTCCACATCGAACAGGGCCGGGCCCTGGACCTGTCGGGCGACGCGGTCGGCGTCGCCTCGGCGATCTGGCCGCACGGCCGCTGGCGGTTCGACTTCACCGGCGAGGCCAACCACGCGGGCACCACCCGCCTGGAGGACCGCCGCGACCCGATGCTGACCTACGCCAACACGGTGCTGGCCGCCCGCAAGAAGGCCCGCCTCGCGGGCGCCCTCGCGACCTTCGGCAAGGTCAGCGTGGAACCCAACGGCGTCAACGCCATCGCCTCACTCGTTCGGGGCTGGCTCGACTCGCGCGCCGCGGACGAGGCCACCCTCGCCGAGGTCGTCACCGCCATCGAGCAGGCCGCGACCGAGCGCGGCGCCCGCGACGGCGTGGACGTGCGGGTCGTCCGCGAGTCCTTCACCCCGGTGGTGGAATTCGCCCACGACCTGCGCGACCGCCTCACCGCGCTGCTCGGCGGCGCCGCGCCCGTACCGGTCCTTCCGACCGGCGCGGGACACGACGCGGGCATCCTGTCCGCGACCGTCCCAACCGCCATGCTGTTCGTACGCAACCCCACCGGCGTCTCGCACTCCCCGGCCGAATCGGCGGCCGAGGACGACTGCGTCGCCGGTGTGACCGCACTCGCCGACGTACTGGAAGGTCTCGCGTGCAGGTGACGTACTGGCTGGAGCACGCCTGGCTCGGCACCCATGTCGAGCCGGGCGTCGCGCTCACGGTCGCGGACGAACGCATCACCGAGGTCAGCACAGGCGTGGACGCGCCGCCCGCCGGGGCGACCGTCCTGCGCGGCCTGACCCTGCCCGGCCTGGCCAACGCCCACAGCCACGCCTTCCACCGGGCCCTGCGCGGCACCGTGCAAGTCGGCTCCGGGACCTTCTGGACCTGGCGCGAGTTCATGTACGGCGTCGCGCAGAAGCTCACCCCCGACACGTACTTCGACCTCGCGCGCGCCGTCTACGCCGAGATGGCGCTGGCCGGGATCACCGCGGTCGGCGAATTCCACTACCTGCACCACCAGCCGGGCGGCACCCCGTACGACAATCCCAACGCCATGGGCGAGGCCCTGATCGCCGCCGCGGGCGCGGCCGGGATCCGGATCACGCTGCTCGACACCGTCTACCTGCACGGCGGCCTGAACCGGAACGGCTACGCGCCGCTGGCCGGACCGCAGACCCGCTTCGGCGACGGCACCGCCGACCGCTGGTACGAGCGCTGGTCGCAGCTCAAGGGCGGCGGCCACGCGACGATCGGCGCCGCGCTGCACTCGGTGCGGGCCTTCTCCGCGAGCGACGGCTACACGGCCTTCGCCCGCTGGACCGACGGCGTGCCGACGCACATCCACCTGTCCGAGCAGCCCGCGGAGAACGAGGCGTGCGTCGCGGTGCACGGCCGCACCCCGGCCCGGCTGCTCGCGGACTCCGGCTTCTGGAAGCCGACCGCCACCGCCGTGCACGCCACGCACCTCACCGGTGAGGACATCGGCCTGATCGGGCGCGCGGGCAGCACCGTCTGCATGTGCCCCACGACGGAACGCGACCTGGCCGACGGCATCGGCCCGGCGCCCCGGCTCAAGGCGGCGGGCAGCCCGCTGAGCCTGGGCAGCGACAGCCACGCCGTCATCGACCTGTTCGAGGAGGCGCGCGCCATGGAGCTGAACGAACGGCTGCGCACCCGCGCCCGCGGCCACTGGACCGCGGCCCAACTGCTGCGCGCCGCCACCGAGGACGGTCACGCGAGCCTCGGCCGACCCGACGCGGGCCGCCTGGAACCGGGCTGCGCCGCGGACTTCACCACGATCGCGCTGGACTCCGTCCGCACCGCCGGACCCCTGCCCCGGCTGGGCGCGGAGACCGCCGTATTCGCGGCCACGGGCGCGGATGTGACGTCCACCGTGGTCGGCGGCCGGCAGATCGTCCGTGACGGGCGGCATCAGCTCGTCGAGGACGTGCCCGCCGCCCTGGCAGCGGCCATCGCGGCCACCCGCTGAGTCCGAGCCGGAACCCGAGCCCGAATCCGAACCCCCTCGCGGGGCGCCCACCGAGCCCGAGCCCGTCCCCGAGCCCCGGCACCCCGCCCCCGTGCCCGCGTCCGAAGGAGAACCCCCGCGCGATGACCAGCAGCCCGGCGACCAGCAGCCCGGCGACCAGCGCCCCGAGCGGCCCGGCGCACAGCACGGCCATCACCAACATCGGCAGTCTGGTCACCAACGATCCCTCCCTCCGCACCCCGGAAAACCCCCTCGGCCTGATCCAGGACGCCGCCGTCGTCATCGAGGGCGACCGCGTCGTCTGGACCGGTACCCACAGCAAAGCACCCGCCACTGACAGTCACCACGACGCCGGGGGCCGGGCGCTGCTCCCCGGCTTCGTGGACTCCCACGCGCACCTGGTCTTCGCGGGCGACAGGACCGCCGAATTCCACGCCCGGATGTCGGGCCGCCCCTACTCCGCGGGCGGCATCCGCACCACGGTCGCGGCCACCCGCGCGGCCACCGACGACGAACTGTCGGCGAGCGTCGCCCGCTACCTCGCGGAGGCGCTGCGGCAGGGCACCACGACGCAGGAGACCAAGTCCGGCTACGGCCTGACCACGCACGACGAGGCCCGCGCGCTGCGGATCGCGGCCGGTCACACCGACGAGGTGACGTACCTGGGCGCCCATGTCGTCGCCCCGGAGTTCGCCGCCGACCCGGCGGCGTACGTCGCCCTGGTGACCGGCGAGATGCTGGACGCCTGCGCGCCGCACGCCCGCTGGATCGACGTCTTCTGCGAGGAGGGCGCCTTCGACGGCGACCAGGCCCGCGCGGTCCTCACCGCGGGCGCGGCCCGCGGACTGGTCCCGCGCGTGCACGCCAACCAGCTCTCGTACGGCCCCGGCGTGCGCCTCGCCGTCGAGCTGGACGCGGCCTCGGCCGACCACTGCACGCATCTGACGGACGCCGACGTGGACGCGCTCGCCAGCGCGCCGCGTACGGTCGCGACGCTGCTGCCCGGCGCCGAATTCTCCACCCGGGCCGTCTACCCGGACGCCCGGCGGCTGCTGGACGCGGGCGCGACGGTGGCGCTGTCCACGGACTGCAACCCGGGCTCGTCCTTCACCAGCTCCATGGCCTTCTGCGTGGCCCTCGCGGTCCGCGACATGGGCATGACGCCCGACGAGGCCGTCCTGGCCGCCACCCTCGGCGGCGCCCGGGCGCTGCGCCGCACGGACGTCGGCACGGTCGCGCCGGGCGCCCGCGCCGATCTGCACCTGCTGGACGCCCCCAGCCACGTCCACCTCGCCTACCGCCCGGGAGTCCCCCTGACGGCGGCGGTGTGGCAGGCCGGGAAGCGCCTCTGAAGCGCCGAGGAGCGCGCCTGAGCGCCCGGGGGAGGCTGCTTAGGGTCTGTGCGGCGGGCGGGCGTGCCAGGGGGCGAAGGGGCCGTTCGTGATCCGCCGGACAGGCCCTAGTCCTCGACCATCAGTCCGCGGCGCAGCCGCGCCAGCGTGCGCGACAGCAGCCGTGACACGTGCATCTGCGAGATGCCCAGCTCCTCGCCGATCTCGGACTGCGTGAGATTGGCGACGAAGCGCAGCGACAAGATGGTGCGGTCGCGCGGTGTGAGCCCGGCGATCAGCGGCTTGAGGGACTCGACGTACTCGATGCCCTCGAGGTCGTGGTCCTCGTAGCCGATCCGGTCGGCCAGCGCGCCCTCCGGGTCGTCCTCCGCGGGCTGGGCGTCCAGCGAACTGGCGGTGTACGCGTTGCTCGCCGCCATGCCCTCGACGATCTCGTGCTCGGGCAGGCCGAGGCGTTCGGCCAGCTCCCGCACGGTCGGGGAGCGGTCCAGTTGCTGTGCCAGCTCGTCGCCCGCCTTGGCGAGGTCGAGCCGCAGCTCCTGGAGCCGCCGCGGCACCCGCACCGACCAGCTCGTGTCACGGAAGAAACGTTTGATCTCACCGATGATCGTCGGCATCGCGAACGTGGGGAACTCCACACCGCGGCTCAGCTCGAACCGGTCGATCGCCTTGATCAGGCCGATCGTGCCGACCTGGACGATGTCCTCCATCGGCTCGCTGCGGGTGCGGAAGCGCGAGGCGGCGAATTTCACCAGCGCCAGATTGAGTTCGACCAGGGTGTTGCGGACATACGAGTACTCGGTGGTGCCCTCCTCCAGCGACTGGAGGCGGGCGAAGAGCGTCTTCGACAGAGCGCGGGCGTCGACCGGTCCTATACGGTCGTACGGCGGGATCTCGGGAAGTCCCTCAAGGCCCTTGAGCTGCTCGTGCGCATGATCCAGGCTCAGCCGGGGTGTCATGTGCTCCTCCCTCTCTTGAGACCTTTCGCGACCACTCGCGGCGATGGATGGAGCGGTGCCGTATCTCCACCCCTACCCCGATTCCCCGGCCGGTCGCAAATTCCCTCGAACGGGTGAGGTACGGTCCGCTGGACCGTTCCTGCCGGGCCCGCGACCTCCGACTACCGCGCCATCTGCGAAAAGCGTAGGGTCGGGGGGCGTGTCAACACGGACGCACAGAGGAGCGCACATGGACCGCGATGTGGTCGGCACGGCCGACCTGGGAAGGCTGCGTGTCGAGGTGGGACACCACGGCCGATCCGCGGTCTTCGCCCCCACGGGCGAGTTGGACCACCACACCGCTGACCTGCTGAGCGAGCCGCTCGACGCGGCTCTCGACGCGGGCACCACCCGGCTGGTGATCGACTGCTCGGGCCTGGAGTTCTGCGACTCCACGGGGCTGAACGTGTTGCTGAGCGCGCGACTGCGGGCGGACGCCGCCGGGGGGGCCGTCCATCTGGCCGCCATGCAGCCGACGGTCGCCCGCGTTTTCGAGATCACCGGGGCGGACACGGTTTTCACCGTGCACGCCACGCTGGACCAGGCGCTTCAGGAGTAGCGGGGTGCGTACGGGGGCCATGGGACGTGAGTGGCGATTTCCTGCGGGACGATGTTTGGTGGGCTCCCAGACGTGTTCCCGGAGATCGACCGGGAAGAAGACCGACGGACACCTGTTGGACATCCGTGAGGTGAGGCGCTGATGAGCACCACCCGGCCTTACGCTGCGGACGACCGCGGCTCGGATTCGGGCGAGGGTGAGTCCGACGTGTCGGCGCCCGAGCGGGCCGGTCCCGACGAACCGGTGCGGAAGCTGGCGCTGTCGGGCGAGAGCGGCATTGTGCCGCGCGCCCGTGACTTCACCCGGCAGGCACTGCGCGACTGGGGCTGGCTGCCCGCCGCGAGCGCGGACCGCAGAGCCGCCGCCGAGGACGTGCTGCTGGTCGTCTCCGAGTTGGTCACCAACGCCTGCCTGCACGCGGGCGGCCCCGACGAGCTGCGGCTGCGCCGCAACCCCAAGTCGCTGCGCCTCGAAGTCGTCGACAGCGGCCCGGGCGAGCCGTCGCCCCGTACCCCGCACCGCGCGGGCCGCCCCGGCGGCCACGGCATGTTCATCGTGCAGCGGCTCTGCCTCGACTGGGGCGTGATCCGCGAGGCCGACCGGCCGGGCAAGACGGTCTGGGCGGAACTGGCCGCACCGGCGTAACCGCGACGGCCGCCGCCCGGCGGCCACGACCGGACCCCTCCCGGTCAGGGCGACCTTTCCGTACGCCCGCACCGGTACGCGCCCGCCCTGACGCGTTCCCGTCCGCGCACGCGTGCTTCCGTACGCGCGCGCTCGCCTGCTCCCGTACGCCCACGCGCGCCTTCGCGCGCCTGCGGGTCCGCCTTCGCGCGCCCGGTTTCCGTCGGTGCGACGCCTCTCTTCCCTCTCCGACCTCACCGGCGTACCCTCACGCCAAATCTGATGTGCCGTCAGATCTGCCGGTGCGGGTGGCGGCGGAGGGAGATGGGCCGATGAGCAGGACCAGGGCGGGTTTCGTGGTGGCCGGGATAGCGGCGGGGGCGGTCGTCATGACCGGCGCCCCAGCCGCGCAGGCGACCACGGTGAACGTCAACTACCACTGCAAGACGCCGATCGGCGACAAGAGCGCGGTCTCGCCGATCGACATCGCGGCCACGCCCAGCGGTTCGTCGTACCGCCTGAAGATGACCTTCCAGAAGGGGGTCTCGTCCAGTCCGATCGAGCTGGGCAAGGGGGCGATGAACCCGCACGCGACGATCCTGCTCGGCGGCGCGGACAGCGGTTCGCTGACGGTGACGGGACCGTCCAACCCGGCCCCGATCCCGGCCAACACGCCGATCAAGATCACCGATCTGTCGGGCACGTACACCCCGAAGGCGAGCGGCAAGGTCACCTTCACGCCCGGCGTGCTGACCATCCTGGCGCTGGGCACGACGACGACCTGCACGGCCGATCCCAAGCCGGGGGTGTCGCTCACCCTCACCGTCAAGGCGGCGGGCGGATCGAGCGGTTCCGGCGGGTCGAGCGGTTCTGGCGGATCGAGCGCGTCCGGCGGTACGACGGGCTCCGGCGGCTCGTCGGGTTCCGGCGGTACGAGCGGAGGTTCGAGCGGCAACCTCGCGCAGACCGGCTCCGACGACGGCGTGGTCGCCCTTGGCACCCTCGGCGGCACGGTGCTGCTGTTCGGGGCCGGTGGCGCGCTCTGGCTGACCCGCCGCACCCGGCGAGGCGTCTGACGACCTGACGGATCGTCACATACGGTCGGCGCTCTCCATTGACTTCTCTTGACCGCCCGGCCTCAATGGCCACCGTCGGCGCGGGAAATGGGACGCCGCGTCACGAACACGGATCAAGGGGACGATATGAACGCTCATTCGCGCAGGGCGCCGGGCCGCCGAGGTCCACGAAGACCAGCCACCGTCGCGCGCCGGCTCGTGGCGGTCGTCGGTACGGCGGCGCTCGTCGTCGGCGGCGGGACGGTGCTCGCCGCCTCGGCGCACGCCAACACCCCGGTCGACTTCGCCACGCACTGCGTCCCGCCGGCCGTCGCCGGGCTGCCGCCCATCGACGGCACGTCCACCGCCACGGTCACCGTGGACGACGCGACGCCGAAGGTCGGCGACACCGTCCACGTCACCTACACGCTCAGCCGGGCCGCGGCGAGCAACCCGACCGACATCGCCCTGCCCGCCGACGTGGTCACACCGCACGCCGTCGTGGTGCTCGGCGGCGCGCAGACCGGCGCCGTCACGGTGGACGGCCCCAAGAGCAACCCGCCGATCCCCGGCAAGGGCGCCTTCCCCGCGCTGGTCATGCACGGCAGCTTCACCGCCACCGCGGCGGGCACGGTCACGCTGTCGCCCGGCGACTACACCATCCACACCAGCTACATCCTGGAGCTGGACACCGTCTGCACCGTGACGAATCCGCCCGCGCCGGTCTCCGAGACGGTCACGGCGAGCGGCTCGGTGCCGACCAACAACCGTGCCATCGCGCTGAGTTCGGCGTCCGGCGACCGGGGTGCGGCGGTGAGGGTGACCGGCAGCCACTTCACCGAGGGCGCCACCGTCACCATCGCGGGCCGCTCCGGCGCCGACGAGACGGCCGACCGTACGACGGCCACCGCCGACTCCTACGGCGGCTTCACGGCGTCGCTCACCGTCAACGACCCCGCGACCACCGGGATCGTGGCGTACGAGGGCGGCGCGTACGACCCCGCGACCGCCGCCGGACCCGCCGCGTACACCGTCAATGACAACACTCCCGTACCGCCCGGCGCGCAGAAGGTCACGGCGTCGGTCGTCCCGGGCACGCTGTCGATGACGCAGGCCGGTGACACGGTCACCATGACGCCCGTCGACTTCGGCACGGGCGGCACGTCCAGCGGCGCGCTCAGGACCGTCACCGTCACGGACTTCCGCGGCGGCTCCACCGGCTGGTCGCTCACCGGCAAGGTCAGCGACTTCACCGGCCCGGACGGGTCGCGGATCGGCGCGGACAAGCTCGGCTGGACACCCGCCTGCGCGACCGCTACGGGCAGCCCGAGCAACTGCGTGGCGGGCAGCGCCGGTTCCGTCGGCAGTACGGGAGCCACCCTGGCCTCCGCGCCCGACGCCACCGCGACCGGCGGCGAGTTCACCGTCGACGCCGGTCTCTCACTCGACATTCCGCGGTTTAGCCCCGCCGGAACCTACTCGGGAGTCTTGACCCTGACCCTGACCTGACGCACAGTCAGATACTGCTGCCGACCGAGGGAGTTGACGAGGATGTCGTGGTCGCGAGCACGGTCGTGGTCACCGCCGCCGTCCCGGTCCCGCCCGCGCGCCGCCCGGGTCGGGGCCGACGCGCGGACGCGTACGCGGATACGCGTGCGGCCCCGTCCGCCGCTTCCGGACGTGCCCGCGGGCACACCTGCGGGGACACCTGCCGGGACACCTGCGGGCACACCTGCGGGCACACCTCCGGGCGTACTTCCTCGCGGACGGGCGCGGGCGCGGGCACGGTCCGCGGCGGCCACGGGCCTGCGCGCGCTCACCGCGACCGGGGCCGTCGTGGCGGTCGGCCTCGCCGCTCTCCTCGGTCCGGCGGCGGGACCGGCCGGCGCCGCCGACAACGGGCGCTGGTCGGTCTTCCCCGCCCCCGCCGCGGGCGCCGCCGACCCCAGTGCCACCGGCCAGGAACGGCAGTTCTTCACCCTCCAGGCCGACCCCGGCACCACCGTCAAGGACAAGGTGTCGGTCTCCAACCTCTCCACCGCGCCGATGACCTTCAGGCTCTACGGCGCCGACGCGTACAACACCCCGCGCGACGGCGGCTTCGCCGTCCGGGGCCCCGACGAGACCAACCGCGACGTCGGCACCTGGATCCGGCTCGCCAAGACCACGCTGACCGTGCCGCCGCGCACCCGCGCCGACATCCCGTTCACCCTCGCCGTCCCGGCCAACGCCTCGCCCGGCGACCACCCCGGCGCGATCGTCGCCCTGGACACCCGGACCGACGAGGGCTCGGGCAAGGTCGCGGTCGGCGTGCGCCGGGCGGTCGGCGCGCGCGTCTACCTGCGGGTCGGCGGGCCGAGCCTGGCCGCGCTCTCCGTCGAACACCTCACCGTCAGCCACGGCGACCCGCTGCTGCCCGGCACCGGCAGCACGGCCGCCACCATCCACTACACGCTGGTCAACCGCGGCAATGTCACCCTCTCGCCGCGCCTGGCCGTCAAGGCCACCGGCCTGTTCGGCCGCACCCTGCTCAACCGCCCGGCCCGCGACCTGCCCCTCGAACTCCTGCCGGGACAGCAGGTCAGCCTCACCGAGAAGTGGGCGGGCGCCCCGGCCTTCGACCGCGTCTCGGTCCGGCTGACCGTCAGCACCGCGACCGGCGGCGTCGACGAGCGCGGCACCGCCTCGTACCTCGTCGCACCCTGGCTCGCGGTGGCGCTCGTCCTGGCCGGACTCGCGGTGTCGGCCGCCTGGTACGTACGCCGCCGGCGGTCGCGGCACCCGGCGGCGGAAGCCGCTGAGGCGGCATCTGGCGCCGGGCCGGACGCGGTGCCGGACGCTTCGGATACGTACACGGGCCCCGGTCCGCGTGCGGATACGGGTGCGGACTCCGGGCCCGGCACCGCCGTCATCGGCGCGCCGAGGGGCGGGAGTTGACGTGCGGGCGACGCGAAGCGGGCTCCTGGGACGGCGGTTGGGCCTCGGGCGGCGGGCACGGCTCCGGCGGCCGGTCCTCGCCTTCGTCACCGCCCTTGTCCTGACGGCCGGTTCGGCCGTCGCGGCACCGGCAGCGCTCGGCGCGCCCGCCGACTCCGCCGTACTCCGCGTGCCCGCCGCCGCGCCGACCGTCGTGGCGCACCCCGGCGCGGCCCGCCCCGGCGGCGACGTCACCGTGGTCGGCGCGGGCTGGAAACCCGGCACCCTGCTGGCCATCCTGCTCTGCGGCCAGGACGCGATCGGCGGCACCAACTCCTGCGCCAACGCCTCCGGCCGGGCCGTCACCACCGACGCGGCGGGGAAGTTCAGCCGCCGGCTGCCGGTCGTGGCGCCGCCGAAGCCGTGCCCCTGCGTCATCCACGTGTCCACCGTGACCGGTGAACAGCTCACCGTGGACGCGCCGTTCACCGTCACAGGACACCCCACCGCGCCGCTGCCCGCGCGGACCGGCACCGGCAGGCTCGCCGTACTGACCGCGCGGCTGCGCGGCGGCGGCGGACTGCTCACCTGGTTCGGCGCGCCCGCGCACCGCACGCTCGTGTTCACCGTCGGCAATCTGGGCTCGGGCGCTGTCAAGGACCCGGCCTTCGACGTCGGCGCCTCGCACGGCGTCTACGCACCCCAGTGGGACCGCCAGCAGTGGCACGGCACGGTCGCGCCCGGCGGGAAACAGCGGATCGGCTTCCCGGTGGAGCTGGGCTCCGGCGCGCACGGCGCGTACACCGTACAACTGCGCTACGGCGGAAAGGTGCTGGTCACCGAGGCGTGGTCGGTCGGGCGGCCGTGGGGCGTCACCCTCTTCTGGATCCTGCTCTTCCTGGTCGTCCCGGCCGCCGTCTTCCGGCTCGGGATGCTGGCGGTCGACCGGCTCAGGCCCGGCGCGGGAGCCGCCGTGCCCGGCGGGCGGCCCGCGTGGCACCCGGCGACCGTACTGGCCCACCTGCCGCTGAAGGCCGCCGTCCCGCGCGGACGCCACGCGCCGCCCGGACCGCCGCCACCCGCCTCCGCGCCCCCGCCGCCCTCGTACGCGCCGGACGCGGGCCCGCTGCCCTGGTTCACCCACGGCGCCCTGCCCGCCCTGCGCGGCTCCGTGCCGCCGCGCTCTTCCGACTCCGGCTCCGGGCCCGGGTCCGGCTCCGGCTCCGGGTCCGGGCCCGGCTCCGACGAGAGCCCCGCCCCGAGCCCCCCTTCGAAAGGAAGCCCGTGACCATACGACGAAGCGCGTCCGCGGCCGTGGCCGCCCTGCTGCTCGGCGGCGGATCGGTGCTGATGACCGCGGGGGCCGCGCACGCCGCGGAATCCGACTTCGCGACCAGGTGCGTGCCCCCGGCCGCGTCAGGACTCGGCCCCATCGACGGCACCACCAAGGCCGACATCACCGCGCCCGCCACCGCCAAGGTCGGCGACACGGTCACCGTCACCTGGAAGACCGTCCAGGCCGCCTCCAAGAACCCCGACATCATCGACCTGCCCGCCGACAAGGTGCAGCCGTCCGGCAAGGTCACCCTCGGCGGCACCCAGACCGGCACCCTCGACGTCCAGGGACCGCGCCGGAATCCGGCCATCCCCAAGAACAGCGAAATGAAGCTCTCCGACATGACCGGCACCCTCAAGCTCACCAAGGCCGGTGACATCACCCTCTCCCCGGGCGCCTACACCATCAACGTCAGCTACCCGATCTCCACCGACACCGTCTGCACCCCCACGGCCGCCGTGCCGGTCGCCACCACGATCAAGGTGACGGAGGGGGACGCGACTTCCGGCGGTACGACGACGGGCGGCACGACAACCTCGGGCGGTACGACCACCGGGGGCACGTCCGGTAGCACGTCCGGTGGGACAGGCGGCGGGACGGGCGGCACCTCGTTCAAGGGGACGTCCGTGGACGTGCCGTACGCCTGCAAGACGCTGATCGGTGACAAGTCGGCCACCTCGAAGGTCGAGATCGACGCGGCGAAGGCGTCCTCCGGCTACGACCTCACCGTGAAGTTCGGCAACAGCGTGATGGACAGCCCGAGTCCGATCAGCAAGGGCATGATCACACCGAGTATGACCGTGCTGCTCAGCGGTGCCCAGACCGGCTCCCTCACGCTCACCGGCTCCCCGAACAGCACCGCCTTCGCCCAGAACGCGCCCATCACCATCGACGACATCAAGGGCCGCTTCGTGCCCGGCAAAACCGGCAAGGTCGGGCTGAGCCCCGGCACTCTCGTCATCAAACTCACCGACGGCGGCACCGCCGTCGCCACCTGCACGCCCACGAAGGCCGCCCCGGTCTCCCTCACCCTCGACACCGCCGCCGCCCCCGGCGGCGGCACGACCGGCTCCACGACCACCGGCGGCACCACCGGCTCCACGACCGGCGGTTCGAGCACGACCGGCTCCACCACGGGCGGCGACCTCGCCGCCACCGGCTCCGACGCCAACGGCCCCCTCCGCGCCCTCGGTTACGTCGCCGCCACCGCCCTCCTCCTCGGCGCCGCCGTCCTCACCTTCACCCCCTGGCGCCGCTTCCTCCGCCGCTGACCCGCGCAGGACGGGCCGCGACATCAGCCGGGCGACGGGCTGTTGTCGCGGCCCGCGGGATCACGTAGCGTCGGCCGACGTGAACACCGGACCGGCGCTACGCGCGGCTGTGTGAGCGCGCCGTCGAGTACGGCTTCAGCGGCGAGTGTGTCGCAGGCGGTGCTCGGACAGTTGGGAACACGACTGTGCGGACAGGGCGTCGAACAATCCGGCCGATTCGGTTGTGACTGCCCGTCAAGCGAGGTTCCGCGGGAGCGCCCGCTGGAGTTTTCGTCCCGGTCAGGTGGGATCAAGCAGTCCTTCGGCTCTGGCCCACTCGATGAAGTCCGAGCCGTCGCACGGCAGAAACGCCTCCGCGTCCCGTAACGCGTCGACGACCGCGCAGGCTTGGTGCTCCGTGAGGAGGCCGCCGCGCAGACCGTGGCAGATCAGTTGGAGCGTAGTCGAAACCGGTACCCCATGGGCGATCGCGACGTTCCGACCGGCCCGGTCGTCGATGACGGCGGTGCACCCGTGTAGTTGGGCGTAAGCGAGAGTGGCTGCTTCACCAAGGTCCTTGGTGTCTCCCGTGCCGCCACCGAGACGGTTGTGGAACGCACTGAACGATGCGAGGAATTCCAGCGAGTCGTCGTTGGATTCGGTCAGCCACACCTGGGCTCCCACCAGGTGCAGACGGCTGTGGCGGGCGGCTCCGCGCCGGATCTCGTGCGCGACGGCGTTGGTCAGCAGGCAGGTTCGGCCTTCGACGAGTTTCGCCAGCACCTCCAGTTGACCGGAACGGGCGAAATAGTTCAGCGGCGAGCTGTCGAACACCAGGCTCGTGTCCGTCATGGCAGGAAGGCTCCGACTTCCCCGCGCAGCGCCTCCAGCGGAACCGGGTGGGGCTGGCCGAGGTCTTCCCTGTGCAGTTGCTTGTCCCGGATGATCTCAAGGGAGCGGGTGGCGGAGATCTTGTAGGTCCGGTAGGCGTGCACGGCTGCCGCTCTGACACCGGTGGGCACATGGCCCTCGGGCAGTTCTTCCACGACCTGTATCCCCGCCTCCATGTAGTCGGCGCGCGTGGGTGAGCTTCGATCGAGGCTGCGGTACTCGTCGCTGTCGATCGCTTCGTAGCCGCGCAGTTGGCGCAGGGCCACGGACCAACTCACCCGGTACTCGGCTGCCAGGACGATGACGGCCGGACGCAGTCTGTGCTCCTCGCGCAGTTGCCGGTAGCGGTCGGTGGCACCAGGCGGGAAAAGGAGGGCTGCGGCGAAAGCGTCGATGGCACGTTCGTGGTCGCTGGTGTCGACGCCCCAGTCGGCGGAGTAGGCGTCGGCGAGGATGTGGTGCCCGAATTCATGGGCCAGGGTGCTGCGTCGTCGGCCCGCGTCCAGGGTGCTGTTGATGACGGCGACTCCGAGGTCGCCCAGGGCCGCGTAGCACCCATCGACCCCCTGCGGCCCGATCGGGGCGGACCAGGCGTAAAGACCTGTCCGCTCCACACAGTTGGCCAGGTTCAAAAGTGGCTTGCCGGGGTCTGCTCCCAGCCGGGACCGGGCATCGCTCGCGGCCGCGAGGACGGCCGGGGCGTCGTCGGCGGTGAAGGGATCGACCGGTTCACCGCGGCTGGCCGTCCCGAGGGCCGCGGCGTCGACCAGCGTACGCAGATCACGCAGACGGTCCTCCAGTTCGTACTCGCCTGCTCTGTCGTCCCGCTGCGTCGGCTGGGCACGCCTGCTGGCCACGACCGGCGCGGGTGGAGTGACGAACCATGACAGGGGCCGGTCCAGCGCGGTACCGATGGCCGCCAGTTCAAGCGAGTTCAGCTTTCTCCCGCCGACTTCGATCTTTGCGATGGCGGACCGGTCCATGCCGGTGGTCTCCGCCAGTTGTTCCTGGCTGAAGCCACGGACGGACCGTGCCTCTGCGACTCTCGCGCCTACGTCGGCCCACGTCCACTCATCCATTGTTCCAATATCGCACAACGCGAAGGGCTGAAACCAGCGGGCGAGGCCCACCGGCCGGGAGCGCCGGCCCTTTCCGATGTGATGTGGTCCCGCTCGCGCGTTCCTCTGCCGTCTTCGCCCCTCCTCGTAATCCCTCCTGCGGCCCCCGGAATCCGGCCGCCGCAGGGGGCGCGGCGGGTGGCGTGGGGCGGCTCTCCGTACCACCGCCTCCCCGGCGCCCGGTGCGGACTACCATCAAGCCCATGACCCGCGTACTTCTCGCCGAGGACGACGCATCCATCTCGGAACCGCTCGCGCGCGCACTGCGCCGAGAGGGCTACGAGGTCGAGGTGCGCGAGGACGGACCCACCGCTCTGGAGACGGCACTGCTCGGCGCCGTCGATCTGGTGGTGCTCGACCTGGGCCTGCCCGGCATGGACGGCCTCGATGTGTGCCGCAGGATCCGTACCGAGGGACACACCTTCCCGGTGCTGGTCCTCACCGCGCGGGCCGACGAGGTCGACACCGTCGTCGGCCTGGACGCCGGCGCGGACGACTACGTCACCAAGCCGTTCCGCCTGGCGGAGCTGCTGGCCCGGGTGCGGGCGCTGCTGCGCCGCGGCACCACCGAGTCCACCCAGCCCGCCACCCACGGCGTCCGGATCGACGTCGAGTCGCACCGGGCGTGGATGGGCGACGACGAGCTCCAGCTC
Source organism: Streptomyces sp. NPDC093221 (assembly GCF_044753885.1). Classification (NCBI taxonomy): domain Bacteria; kingdom Bacillati; phylum Actinomycetota; class Actinomycetes; order Kitasatosporales; family Streptomycetaceae; genus Streptomyces; species Streptomyces sp. NPDC093221. The sequence continues at coordinate 1,342,120 of NZ_JBIVOA010000001.1, forward strand.
ACCGCAAAGGAGTTCGACCTGCTGCGCGTGCTCGTACGCGACGCGGGCCGGGTCGTCACGCGGGAGCAGCTCATGCGCGAGGTCTGGGACACCACCTGGTGGTCCTCGACCAAGACGCTGGACATGCACATCTCGTGGCTGCGCAAGAAGCTCGGCGACGACGCGGCCAGCCCCCGCTACATCTCCACCGTGCGCGGCGTCGGCTTCCGGTTCGAGAAGAACTGACACGCTGGCTCCATGCGCCGCCGTCTGATCTCCTCCACGCTGGCCGTGGTGCTCGTCGTGATCGCCGTCTTCGGGATCTCCCTGGTCATCGTGGAGACCCGGACGATCGAGAGCAGCGCCCAGGAGAGCGTGGACTCCGAGGCGGTGCGTCTGGTCGGCATCGTGGAGAACCGCATCCTGGCGGGGGAGAGCATCACCGCCAAGGGCCTGGACCGGCAGATCGCCGCCGACCGTTACGCGGTGGTGCAGGTGCCCGGCCACCCCGAGGTGACGCTCGGCGACAAGCCCAAGGGGCGGGTGCTGGCGTCCCGGCAGTCCGGCGGCCACGGCGAGAAGGTGCTGGTCGAGGAGCCGCGCTCCAAGGTCAGCCAGGAGATCGGCCGCACCCTGCTGGTGATCCTGGCGGTCGCGCTGCTCGCGGTGCTGGCCGCCGTGATACTGGCCGTCCTCCAGGCCCGCCGGCTGGTCAGCCCGCTCACCGATCTCGCCGAGACCGCCGAGCGGCTCGGCTCCGGCGACCCGCGCCCCCGGCACCGCCGCTACGGCGTCCCGGAACTGGACCGGATCGCCGACGTCCTGGACGCCAGCGCCGACCGGATCGGCCGGATGCTCACCGCGGAACGACGGCTCGCGGCCGACGCCTCCCACCAACTCCGTACGCCGCTGACCGCGCTGTCCATGCGGCTGGAGGAGATCGTGGCGACCGCCGACGACCAGGAGGCGGTCAAGGAGGAGGCGACGATCGCGCTCGGCCAGGTCGAGCGGCTCACCGATGTCGTGCAGCGGCTGCTGACCAACGCCCGCGACCCGCGCAGCGGCTCCGCCGTCGACTTCGACCTCGACGAGGTGATCAAGCAGCAGGTCGAGGAGTGGCGGCCCGCGTACCAGAACGAGAACCGGACCATCGCGCGCTCCGGCACCCGGGGGCTGCGCGCGGTCGGCACCCCCGGCGCGGTCGCGCAGGTGCTCGCCACGCTGATCGAGAACTCGCTGATGCACGGCGCGGGCACCGTCACCCTGCACACCCGCGTCACCGGCAACCAGGCCGTCGTGGAGGTCACCGACGACGGGCAGGGCGTGCCGCCGGACCTCGGCGGGCGGGTCTTCGAGCGGACGGTCAGCGGGCGCAACTCCACCGGGCTCGGCCTCGCGGTCGCCCGCGACCTGGCGGAGGCGGACGGCGGACGGCTGGAACTGCTCCAGCAGCGGCCCCCGGTCTTCGCGCTCTTCCTGTCCCGCGAGATCCCGTCACCGCCGCCCCGCGCGGACGTCGTGAGCTGAGGACGCCGTGAGCTGAGGCGGCCGGAAGAGAAGCGGCCGGAAGAGAAGCGGCCCGGTCGAGCGGGACGAGAAGCCGCTCAGTTGAAGCGGTCGTCTTCCCTGGCCGCCGCGGCCTGCCGGGCCCTGACAGCGGCGCTGGCGGTCGCACCGGACGCCTTCGGCCCCTTGCCGTCGGCCAGGAACGCCTCGGCCTGCTCCACGGCCTCGCGCGCGGGCAGCGCCCGGAAGACCCAGGTCCGGTAGGACCAGAAGCGGAAGAGCGTGGCCACGCCGATGCCGACGAATTTGAAGATGTTGGCCTGGAGCGAGCTGTCCCAGCCGAAGCCGTACACCGCCGTGTAGAGCACGCCGTTCTCGATCACCAGGCCGATGGCGCTGAAGAAGAGAAAGAGGCTGAGCTCCTTCGTGCGGCCCGCCTTGTCGCGGTCACGGTAGGTGAAGTACCGGAAGCCCACGTAGTTGAAGGCGATGGACACCACGGTCGCCAGGATGCTGGCCCGTACGGTCTGGAGCTCGGTGCTGTGCCGCACCAGGTTGAACACCCCGATGTTGACCAGCACACCGGCGGCGCCGACGACCCCGAACTTCGCGATCTCGCGGTACAACAGCCGCAGTCGGGAACGCAGCTCTCGCAGTCCGCTCATGGTGATCGCTCGGCCCTGTCTGTGGAAGGTGGGGGGCGGGTGCCGTCATGGGTGGGAACGGGGTGGAATCCGCTGAGAAACCGGGTGCCGAGGGGGCACGGTCGGTGCCCCTGCGTGTCGCCCCGTGCCTCCGTGTTGTCTCCACCACATGTTAACCGTGCCGTACGGAGCTACGTCGATCGGAGCCGGTCATTCGTGTCCCCGCGTGGCGGATACCCTGGTGGCACCCCCTACGAGTACCAGCCCGCGCACCTCCGGCAGGAAAAAACGTGACATTCCCGGTAGTCGGCATGATCGGCGGCGGCCAGCTCGCCCGCATGACCCACGAGGCGGGCATCCCGCTCGGCGTCAGGTTCAGGATTCTCAGCGACACCCCTCAGGACTCGGCGGCCCAGGTGGTCGCCGACGTGACCGTGGGTGACTACCGGGACCTCGCGACCCTGCGGGCCTTCGCCCAGGGGTGCGACGTGCTGACCTTTGACCACGAGCACGTACCGGCCGAGCACCTGCGCGCCCTGGAGGCGGACGGCGTCGTCGTACGCCCGGGGCCCGACGCGCTGGTGCACGCCCAGGACAAGGGCGTCATGCGCGCCCGCCTCGCCGAGATCGGCGTGCCCTGCCCGGTCAACCGCATCGTCACCGACCCCGCCGACGTCACCCGGTTCGCCGAGGAGCAGGCCGGGGGCTACCCCGTGGTCCTGAAGACCGTGCGCGGCGGCTACGACGGCAAGGGCGTGTGGATCGCCCGCTCCGAGGCCGACGCCGCCGAGCCCTTCCGCGCGGGCGTCCCGGTGCTCGCCGAGGAGAAGGTGGACTTCGTACGGGAGCTGGCCGCCAATGTCGTCAGGTCGCCGCACGGCCAGGCCGTCGCGTACCCGGTCGTGGAGTCCGTCCAGGTCGACGGGGTGTGCGACACCGTGATCGCGCCCGCGCCCGGCCTGTCCGACGCCCTGTCCGCGCGGGCCCAGCAGCTCGCGCTGACCGTCGCGCGCGAGCTGGGCGTGGTCGGCCACCTCGCCGTGGAGCTGTTCGAGACCCGCGCGGCCGACGGCAGCTCCGCCATCCTGGTGAACGAGCTGGCGATGCGCCCGCACAACAGCGGCCACTGGACCATGGACGGCGCCGTCACCTCGCAGTTCGCCAACCACCTGCGCGCCGTCCTCGACCTGCCGCTCGGCGACCCGCGCCCGCGCGCCCGCTGGACGGTCATGGCCAACGTGCTCGGCGGCGACTTCCCCGACATGTACGCGGCCTACCTGCACTGCATGGCCCGCGACCCGGGTCTGAAGATCCACATGTACGGCAAGGACGTGAAGCCCGGCCGTAAGGTCGGCCACGTCAACACCTACGGCGACGACCTGGCGGACGTGCGCGAGCGCGCCCGGCACGCGGCCGACTATCTGCGAGGAACGATCGATGAGTAACCCCGCCGCTTCCGCCGGGAGCCCGCTGGTCGGCGTCGTGATGGGCTCGGACTCCGACTGGGAGGTCATGGAGGCCGCCGCGCAGATCCTCGACGAGTTCGAGGTGCCCTACGAGGTCGACGTGGTCTCCGCGCACCGCATGCCGCACGAGATGATCGCGTACGGCGAGCAGGCCGACGGCCGCGGCCTGAAGACCATCATCGCGGGCGCGGGCGGCGCCGCCCACCTGCCCGGCATGCTCGCCTCCGTCACCCCGCTGCCGGTCATCGGCGTGCCCGTGCCGCTGAAGTACCTCGACGGCATGGACTCGCTGCTGTCCATCGTCCAGATGCCCGCGGGCGTCCCGGTCGCCACCGTCTCGGTCGCGGGCGCCCGCAACGCCGGGCTGCTCGCCATCCGCATCCTCGCCGCCCACGACCCCGAACTCCTCACCCGGATGCGGGAGTTCCAGCAGTCGCTCAACGAGCAGGCGACGGAGAAGGGCAAGCGGCTGCGCGCGAAGGCGAAGGGCGCGGGCGGCTTCGGCTTCTGACCCGCAAGGCGCGTAAGCCCGTAGGCCCGTAGCCCCGCAAGGCGCGCCGCCCTCGGCTCCCGGCCGCCGACGCCAACACCCGCTCCCCACCCGGAGGTACGACGTGGACCACCTGACGCACGCCCGCGAACTGCTCGCCGCCCACCCCGTGGTGGACGGGCACAACGACCTGCCGTGGGCCCTGCGCGAGCAGGTGGCGTACGACCTCGACCGGCTCGACATCGCCGCCGACCAGAGCGACCGGCTGCACACCGACATCCCGCGGCTGCGGGCGGGCGGCGTCGGCGCGCAGTTCTGGTCGGTGTACGTGTCGGTGGAGCTGACCGGCGGCGAGGCCGTCACCGCGACGCTCGAACAGATCGACGTCGTACGGCGGTTGGCCGACCGCTACTCGGCCGACCTGCGGCTCGCGCTGACCGCCGACGACATGGAGACCGCCCGTTCCGAGGGCAGGATCGCCTCCCTGATGGGCGCCGAGGGCGGCCATTCCATCGACTGCTCGCTGGGGACGCTGCGCGGCCTGTACGACCTCGGCGTCCGCTACATGACGCTCACGCACAACGACAACACCCCGTGGGCGGACTCGGCGACCGACAAGCCCGTCGCGGGCGGTCTCACCGCCTTCGGCGAGGAGGTCGTGCGCGAGATGAACCGGCTCGGGATGCTGGTGGACCTCTCCCACGTCTCGCCCGACACCATGCGCGCCGCGCTGCGGGTCGCCGAGGCCCCGGTGCTCTTCTCGCACTCCTCGTCCCGCGCCGTCTGCGACCACGTGCGCAACATCCCCGACGACGTCCTGGCCGCGTTGCCCGCCAACGGCGGTGTCGCGATGGCGACCTTCGTGCCCAAGTTCATCCTGCCCGCCGCCATCGAGTGGACCGCGGCGGCCGACGAGAACATGCGCGCCCACGGCCTGCACCACCTCGACACCACCCCGGACGGCATGGCCGTGCAGCGCGCGTACGAGGCCGCCCACCCGCGCCCGGTCGCCACCGCGGCCACCGTCGCCGACCACCTCGACCACATGCGGGCCGTCGCGGGCGTCGACCACATCGGCATCGGCGGCGACTACGACGGCACGGCCTTCACCCCCGACGGCCTCGCCGACGTCTCCGGCTACCCGCACCTGATCGCCGAACTGCTCACCCGCGGCTGGTCCGACCCGGACATCGCCAAGCTGACCTGGCAGAACGCGGTACGGGTGCTGCGCGAGGCCGAGTCGGCCGCCGCGGCGATCCGCGCCCGGCGCGGCCCCTCGACGGCGACGATCGCGGCCCTGGACGGCCCGCGCGCCTGACCCCGTGGACCCGAAAACGCCCGCTCAGAGCACCTTGCGCCGCACCAGCGCGCCCAGCGTCAGCGCGGCGGGCACCAGCGGCAGCCAGACCGTGACGATGCGGTAGCCGAGCACGGCGGAGGCGGCGGCGGTCGTCGAGGCGCCCGCCGCCACCAGGGCCAGGGCGAGCGCCGCGTCGACCGACCCGATCCCGCCGGGCGTCGGCACGGCCGCCGCCAGACACGTGGCGAGCAGATACGCGAGCGCGACGTGCGCGGCGGAGACCGGTATCCCCAGCGCGAGCGTGACCGCGGCGAGACCGGCGGCCTGGAGCGCGGGGAAGGCCAGCGAGCCGCCCCACAGCGCGAGCGCGCGGGACGGCCGGGTGTGCAGCGTACGGGCGTCGGTGAGTGCCGCCGCCAGGAAGTCGCGGATCGTACGGCGCAGCGGCCGGAGCAGCGCCAGCGCGAGCGCCGCCGCGCCGAGCACGAGAACGGCCAGCAGCCCGAGGAGCAGCAGCGCGTTGCCGTCGGGCAGCAGGCCGCGCAGGTGCAGCGCGTGCGGGAAGAGCGCGAGCAGCACCAGCAGCAGCGTCACCCGGCCGACGGATTCCGCCAGCGAGTACAGCGCGAGGGCGGCCGACGAGCGGAGCAGCGGAAGCCCCTGGGTGCGCAGGAAGCGCAGATTGACCGCGCTCGCGCCGATCCCGGCGGGGGCGAGCTGTCCCGCGGCCGACGCGGCGAACTGCGTGGCCAACAGGCGGGCGGGCGGCAGCGGTTCGAGCACCGTGCCCTGCCGGGCCACGGCGTTGGCGACCCAGCCGAGGCCGGTCGCCGCGAGCGCGGCCAGCAGCCAGCCTCGGTTGGCGGCCAGCAGGTCACGGCAGCCGGTCTCGATCAGCGACCAGTGCTGCGACACCCAGCCGCCGACGAGCAGCACGGGTATGAGCCCGGCGAGGGTGCGCCACGGCACCCGCGTACGCCTGCGGGCCGGTCGCCCGGCCGCTTCCCCGGCGTCCCCCTCTTCCCGCCCCTCGTCCCCCTGACGTATTCGTTCTCGCAGCTCCAGTGGTGCGGCTTCCCCCGGTGGTCGTCGCAGGGATGCCCGCAGCCGCAGTGGAGTTCGGAGCATGGCCACCGCTCTCGGTCGTCCCCGCCAGTCACGCGCCTACCGGATCGTAGTACCGCGAGCAGGATGCGACGGCCGGAATACGGCCGGGCGTCGGACGGCCGATGACCAGGGGGCGGAGCGGTGACCGCGGGGCGACGGCGGCGGGGCCGCCGGGGGACGGCGGCCGTTCAGCAGGCGCAGAGGCAGAACGGGTGCCCGGCGGGGTCCGCGTACACGCGCCAGTTGCGCGCGCCGTCCAGGTCGCCCTCCAGGAGCGTCGCGCCCAGCGCGAGCACCTGCTTCTCCGCGCTGTCCATCGCGGCGCGCTCCACGGCGATGTCGAGGTGGAACTGCTGGGGGCGCTCGGGGTCGGGCCAGCGGGGCGCCCGGTGCGCCGGGGCGAGCTGGAAGGACAGGCGCTGGCCGTCCTCGCGGTTGAGGTCGACCCAGTCGTCCTCCGACGCGTCGACCGTGCCGCCGACCAGTTCGGCGTAGAAGGCGGCCAGCGCGCGCGGGTCGGGACAGTCCAGGACGACCGCGCCCAAGGTGCCGATCATGACGGATTCCTCTCGTGGTGGGCTGCCGTGCCACCGGCCGGTGCCGTGGTCACCGGACAGCGGTGACCAGTACAGCGGTTACCAGTACAGCGGTCTCAGCCGGTAACGGTTACTTCATCATGGCGGAGTGGCGGTAACGTTTCAAGGGTGGAGCAGCCCGGAGAACGCAGTCCCGCGCCTGGACCGCTGCGGCTGGTCCAGGACCTGGTCAACACCGTCGACCTGGAGAGCGGCGACGACGCGCTGCGCACCCCGGCGGAGCTGGCCGCCTGGGCGGGGGAGCGCGGCATCGAGGGGCCCGGCTTCGGCCCTGGAGGGCTCGCCGACGTCCTGGTCCTGCGCGAGGCGCTGCGCGACGTCTGCCAGGCCCACGCGGGCGTCGACGTACCGCCCGCCACCCTGGAGGCGCTGGAACGCCTGCTGTCCCGCGCGCCGCTGCGTCTGACCGTCGATACCGAGGGCGCCGCCGCCGTACGCCCCGCCCCCGGCCTGACCGGACCCCCGGCCCTCACCGCCCGCGTCGCCGCCGCCGTCGTCTCGGCCGTCGCGGACGGCACCTGGCCCCGCCTCAAGGCGTGCGCGGCCGACACCTGCCGGTGGGTCTACTACGACCGCAGCCCCTCGGGCCGCAGCCGCTGGTGCACGATGGCGATCTGCGGCAGCCGCGCCAAGATGCGGGCGTACCGCAGCCGTACGCGCTGAGGCGCGTGACGCCCGGCCGTCCCCTTCCGGTACGGCGGCCCGTACGGCGGCCCGTGCTGCCGGTCAGTGACGTGCGCACGTACGAGGCACGTGCGCACGCACGAGGGCCCGTACGCGGTGGTGTCGCGTACGGGCCCCGCGGGTGTCGTCGGTTACGCGGAGGGGCGGCCCATCGCGCGGTAGGTCCAGCCGGCCTTGCGCCAGACCGCGGGGTCGAGCGCGTTGCGGCCGTCGAGGATGTGCCGTTCGCGGGCCACGTCGGCGAGGGCGGCGGTGTCCAGCTCGCGGAATTCCCGCCACTCGGTCAGGTGCAGTACGAGGTCGGCGCCGCGGACGGCGTCCAGCGGCGTGGGGGCGTAACGCAGGGTCGGGAAGAGCCGCTTGGCGTTCTCCATGCCCTTCGGGTCGTAGACCGTGACCTGGCCGCCCTGGAGGTGTATCTGGCCCGCCACATTGAGGGCGGGGGAGTCGCGGACGTCGTCGGAGTCCGGCTTGAAGGTGGCGCCCAGCACGGCGATCCGGCGGCCGAGCAGGCTCCCGCCGACCGCCTCGCGGGCCATCTCCACCATGCTGGTGCGGCGCCGCATATTGATGGAGTCGACCTCGCGCAGGAACGTCAGCGCCTGGTCGGCGCCCAGCTCACCGGCGCGCGCCATGAACGCGCGGATGTCCTTGGGCAGACAGCCGCCGCCGAAGCCGATCCCGGCCCTGAGGAATTTGTGGCCGATCCGGTCGTCGTGCCCGATCGCCTCGGCGAGCTTGGCGACATCGCCGCCCGCCGCCTCGCTGACCTCGGCCATGGCGTTGATGAAGGAGATCTTGGTGGCGAGGAAGGCGTTGGCCGCGGTCTTGACGAGTTCGGCCGTCGGGTAGTCCGTGACGATGAACGGCGTGCCTTCTGCGAGCGGTCCGGCGTAAACCTCCCGAAGGAGTGACTCGGCGCGCTCGCTGGTCACGCCGATCACGATCCGGTCCGGGTGGAGCGTGTCCTGCACCGCGAAGCCCTCGCGCAGGAACTCCGGGTTCCACGCCAGCTCCGCGTCCGCGCCCGCCGGGGCCGTCTCGCGCAGCCGCTCCGCCAGTCCGGCCGCGCTGCCCACCGGCACGGTGGACTTGCCGACCACCAGCGCGGGGCGCCGCAGATGCGGGGCCAGCGAGGAGAAGGCGTTCTCCACGTAGCTCATGTCGCAGGCGTACTCGCCGTGCTTCTGCGGGGTGTTCACGCAGACGAAGTGGACGTCGCCGAACTCGGCGACCTCCTCCCAGGAGGTGGTGAAGCGCAGCCGCCCGCTGGAGCCCTCGATCCCGGCCACATGTCTCGCGAGCAGTTCCTCCAGGCCCGGCTCGTACATGGGGACGCGCCCCTGCGACAGCATCTCGATCTTGCTCGGCACGATGTCGAGGCCGAGCACTTCGAAACCGAGCTCGGCCATCGCGGCGGCATGGGTGGCGCCGAGATAACCGGTGCCGATGACGGTGAGCTTCAGAGGCATGCGCAGAGCATAGTAGGGACCGCGCGGACCAAATAGTGGGTGGTCGGGGGGCCGGGGGTCCACAATGCGTGCAGATATCCAAGGGGTGGGTCGAGGGGTGGGGTGCAATCGTGGGTGACGCGAGCGGCAGAGGCGGCGGGACGGACGAGGGGACGGTCCCGACCGGAACGGACGTGACGACGCCGGATCAGCGGCGGGACCGGGGGCCGGACGAGGGGCGGTCGCCGGAACCGGAGGGGATACCGGGGCGGATACCGGGGCGGATATCGGCCGTCAAGCGCGAGCCGGGGTCAGAGCGGGGGTCCGAGCCGGAGCCGGAGCCGGGACTTGAGCCGGATGCGGAGGACGGCCTCGCGCCCGACGGTCCTGACGGCCCCGACAGCCCGGCGCGCAAGACCCGGCGGCGCCGCCGTACCCGCCGCGTGCTGTACGCGGCCGTGATCCTGCTCTGCACCGGTGTGCTGCTGGTCGTCGGCACCGCCTACTGGGCCTTCCAGCACTACACCGGCCGCGTCGAGCGCATCCCGAACGCCTTCCCGACCGACGTACCGGCCGCCGCGCAGCCGCAGGCGTCCAAGAGCGGCAGCCAGACCTTCCTGCTGGTCGGCCTGGACGCCAGGTCAGACCTGCCGACCACCGGCAAGAACGCCAAGGCGCCGGAGTGGAAGCCGGGCGCCCAGCGCAGCGACACGATGATGCTCGTGCACCTGCCCGCCGACCACAAACACGCGTACGTCGTCTCGCTGCCGCGCGACTCCTGGGTGAGCATCCCCGGCCACGGCCAGGCGAAGCTGAACGCGGCCTTCTCCTGGGGCGGCCCGCCGCTGCTGATCGACACCGTGCAGCGGCTCACCAAGGTGAAGGTCGACCACCTCGCGGTGATCGACTGGAGCGGCTTCAAGAATCTGACCAACGCGGTCGGCGGCGTGGACATCACCGTCGACAAGACGGTCGACCGCCGCAACGGCCCCGGCGGGGTCTGGACGGCCGGCCCCCACCACATGAACGGCGACGACGCCCTCGACTACGTGCGCGAGCGCTACGGCCTGCCGCGCGGCGACCTGGACCGTACGCACCGGCAGCAGAATTTCCTGCGGGCCGTGCTGTCCAAGATGCTCTCCGGCGGCACCTTCTCCAATCCGCTCAAGCTGAAGCGGACCCTGGACCAGGTGACGTCCGTGGTGAGCGTGGACGACAGGCTGTCCAATGGCGATCTGCGCGACCTGGTGTGGAACATGCGCGATGTGCGCTCCTCGGACATGGTGTTCATGAACGCGCCGATCTCCGGCTTCGACACCATCAAGAAGCAGTCCGTGGTGCTGCTGGACGCCAACGGCTCCTCCGAGCTGTGGCAGGCGCTCCGCAACGACACGATGAGCGACTACCTCGCGAACAACACCGTCGACCGGCTCGGCGACAAGGTGTCGTGAGGCGTTGCGGGGCGTCGGAGGGCGTCGTGCGGTGTTCCGCGGGTGTCATGAACGTCACGTAGGTGGCGCCGCGGGCGCGGGCCTAGGATCATTGGGTTACTTAACGGTAGTTAGCGCTGCACTCGGGGAGTGAGACACCTTGGCCGGATCCTCCGACTTCGACCTTTTCCGTACGTCCGAGGAGCACGACATGCTCCGGGACGCGGTCCGCTCCCTCGCGGAGGCGAAGATCGCGCCGTTCGCGGCCGAGGTGGACGAGCACGGCCGCTTCCCGCAGGAGGCCCGTGACGCGCTGGAGGCCAACGACCTGCACGCGATCCACGTCCCCGAGGCGTACGACGGCCCGGGCGCGGACGCGCTGTCCACGGTCATCGTGATCGAGGAGGTGGCGCGGGTCTGCGCCTCCTCCTCCCTCATCCCCGCGGTCAACAAGCTCGGCTCGCTGCCCGTACAGCTCTCCGGCTCCGAGGAGCTGAAGACGAGGTACCTCGGCGCCCTGGCGCGCAAGGAGGGCATGTTCTCGTACGCGCTGTCCGAGCCCGAGGCCGGCTCGGACGCGGCGGGCATGAAGACCCGCGCGGTACGCGACGGCGACACCTTCGTCCTCAACGGCGTCAAGCGCTGGATCACCAACGCGGGCGTCTCCGAGTTCTACACGGTCATGGCCGTCACCGACCCCGACAAGCGCTCCAAGGGCATCTCCGCGTTCGTGGTCGAGAAGGGCGACGAGGGCGTCTCCTTCGGCGCCCCCGAGAAGAAGCTCGGCATCAAGGGCTCCCCAACCCGCGAGGTCTACTTCGACAACGTCCGCATCCCCGCCGACCGCATGATCGGCGCCGAGGGCACCGGCTTCGCCACCGCGATGAGGACCCTCGACCACACCCGCGTCACCATCGCCGCCCAGGCCATCGGCATCGCCCAGGGCGCCCTCGACTACGCCAAGGGCTACGTCAAGGAGCGCCAGCAGTTCGGCAAGGCCATCGCCGAATTCCAGGGCATCCAGTTCATGCTCGCCGACATGGCCATGAAGCTCGAAGCCGCCCGCCAGCTCACCTACGCCGCCGCCGCCAGGTCAGAACGCGTCTCGGCCGGCGGCAAAGAGGAAGACCTCACCTTCTTCGGCGCCGCCGCCAAGTGCTACGCCTCCGACGTCGCCATGGACATCACCACCGACGCCGTCCAACTCCTCGGCGGCTACGGCTACACCCGCGACTACCCCGTCGAGCGCATGATGCGCGACGCCAAAATCACCCAAATCTACGAGGGCACCAACCAGGTCCAGCGCATCGTGATGGCGCGAAACCTCCCCTAGGGCGGGGGGTGGTGATAGGCGGGTGACGGGGGTGAAGTGGGTGACGGGGGAGGGCGGTTCGGGGGGTTCAGTACAACGATCGGGGGAAGATCGCTATGTCCGACTATCCGGTGTAGTCCGGTGGTTCGGGCGGGGGGGATCGTCACCCGGCGCCGTTTAGCGGGCGGTTTGCGATCAATTGACAAGCGGACGCGGCGGCTTGTAGAGGTTTGAGGGCCACAGATGGCGCGGGAGTTCGATCCCGCCCCTTGTGTGCCCTTTCCGCGCTTGTGATCCGATCCCGTGAAGGGAAGACGTGTCCATATCCCGCCGTACCGCAATCGCGGTGCGTACCATCGGCGTTGCCTCCGCCGCAGCCGCGCTCGCGCTGGGCGTTGCAGGCAACGCGTTCGCTTGCAGCATCTCCGAGTTCTCCGCCCAAGCCTCGTGCGACAACGGCAAGGGCTCGATCGACGTCACCAACAAGGACTACTCCCACACGCTGGTGAACATCACCGTGTCGCAGGGGCAGACCGAGGTCGGTCACCAGGAGAACCTGACCGGGACGCGTCAGGGCGTCACCGTCAACTTCCCGGTCGACTGGTCGCCGTCCACGACGTACACGGTCACCGTCGTGAAGGCTTCCGGCCAGAAGGTCGGCACCACGGACGTGAAGACGCCGGAGACCGCGTGCAAGGTCGACACCCCGACCACGCCCGCGACCGACACGCCGACCACGCCGGCCACCGGCACTCCGTCGGACACGCCGACCACGCCGGCGACCGAAACGCCGTCGACGGCCCCGTCCGACACCCCCACCGCGACGCCGAGCACCAGCGGCGCGGCGGCGGTTGACGACACCAACGCTCCCTCGCCCGCGGCCGGTGGCACCACCGACCTGGCCGAGACCGGTGGCGGCAGCAACACGGGCATGATCGCCGGTGTCGCCGGCGCGCTCGTGGTGGTCGGCGGCGGCGCCGTCTACGGCCTGCGGCGTCGTACGGCCGGTGCGCGTCACTAAGGTCACGATCCGGCCAACTACGCGTCGCTGAGGTCTCGTTCGTCACCGGCGTGTATCAATGCAAACCCTGCGCGTACCTGACAGGCAGCAGGCGATACGCTGCGACGCCGTCGTCATCCGACGGCGTCGCGGCAATCGTCCACACACCTGAAGCAGGGGGACCCTTTATGGCCATTCGCAAGTCCACGATGCAGGAGCAGGTGGCTCAGGCCATCGCGGAGATCAACCCGAGCGACCGTCCGATCGCCACGATCCACACGGTCACCGGACCGAGCCCGTGGCTGATCAACTCGCTCGGCCTGATCGCCCAGGCATTCGTGAAGTACTACTTCGTCACGGTCACCGAGCAGGCCGTGGTCTTCCACAAGGCGGGCCGCATGAGCTCCCGCCCGAAGGAGCTCGTCGCCGCGATACCGCGCGCCGAGGCCGCGGGCCTGGTGTCCGAGGTCAAGCGGAACGCCCTGTGGAGCTCGCTGAAGTTCCAGCTCCCCGGTGAGCCCAAGCCGACCCGGCTGAACGTGGCCCGTTACTGGCGCACCGAGCTCGACCAGTGGGTGCCCGCCGTGACCGGAGCCCCGGCCGCCGTCTGAGCCCGAGGCGTCCAGCCCGAGGCATCTGAGCCCGAGGGATCTGAGCCCGAGGTGTCAGACCTTCGAGGATCAGACCCCGAGGCAGCAGACTCCGTACCGTCACCAAAGGCCCCGGCCCCCGCAGCGACGATTCGCCGCGGGGGCCGGGGCCTTCGGTGTGTGCCGTCCCGTCGGTGCCCGCCCGGTACCTACTTGGTGGCGGTCACCTTCTGGTCGTTCTTCAGCTCGTCGAAGAGCGTCTTCGCCTTCGTCATGTCCCACTTCACGGCGTCGCCGTCATTGGGCGTCATGTAGTTGGCGTTGCCGATCGGGACCGTGACGGAGTTGCCGTCGCCGCCCGTGACGCCCTTCATGGCCCAGAACATCGAGGCCAGGTTCATCAGGCTCATCTTCTTGTCGACGATGAGCGTGTCGAGCCCGGAGCCGATCACCGGGTAGAGCTTGAACGGGTTGAGGATCGTCGTCGGCGAGGCCGCCTGGTGGGCCAGCGTCGACAGGAACTTCTGCTGGTTGCGCATCCGGCCGAGGTCCTGGTCGGCCTCCTGGTGCCGCTGCCGGACGAAGGCCAGCGACTGCTTGCCGTTGAGCTTCTGGCAGCCCGCCGCGAAGTCGGCGCCCGACGCCTTGTCCTTCAGCGGCTTGTCCAGGCACATGTTGACACCGCCGAGCGCGTTCACCAGGTTCACGAACCCGGAGAAGCCGATCTCCGCGTAGTGGTCGATGTGCAGGCCGGTGTTGTACTCGATGGTGCGGGTCAGCAGCTCGGGGCCGCCGTCGGAGTACGCGCGGTTCAGCTTGTGCGTGGAGGCCGCGTACCGCTTGCCCGACTTCTGGCCGGTGAAGGCCGGGATCGTGACGTACGAGTCGCGCGGCAGGCTCATCATGGTGGTCCCGTTGCCGCCGGTGTGCAGGATCATCATGGAGTCGGTGCGCTGGCCGTCCGCGGCGCCGGTGTGCAGGTCCTTCTCGTCCTGCTTGGTCAGCCCCTCACGGCTGTCCGAACCGACGATCAGATAGTTGGTGCCCTTGCCCGTCGGCGGCCGGTCCTCGACCTTGCTCAGGTCGACCTCGCGGCGCACCTTGGAGTCGGCCCAGAAGTACGTGGAGACGGACACCACCAGCAGCGCCACGACCAGACCGAGCGCCGTGATGCCGATCTTCTTGCGGGTGCTCCAGCGGGGCCTGCGGGGGCCGGTGGCGGTCCCGCCGGGCGGGGGCGGGCCGAAGCCGCCTCCGCCCTGGCCGCCTCGGCCGGGGCCCGCGGGCCCCGCGGGGCCGGGACGTCGGACGGGCTGCGGCGGTACCCCGCCCGCCGCGGCGGCGGCCCGGCGCGGCGACAGTTCAGGGGGCAGCGGCGGCTCGGCGCCGCGGCGCTGCTCGGTGTCATCGCTCCAACCGTTCATGGTGGAAAGTGTGCCCGGCCTCGGGCGACGACCGGGAATCCACGGCGGTTCTGTAGCAGACCCGATGCATTCGGCCACCGGCCGCGACCGTTTCGCAACGGACATAAGGTTGCTGTCATGATCGATCGCCCCACCCCCGAGAGCCCGGCAGTCCCCGAGAGCCCAGCCGCCCCCGAAACCCCGGCCACGCCTGAGGCCCTGGCGGCGCCTGAGACCCTGGGGGCACCTGAGGCCCTGGCCACGCCCGACGTCCCCGCTCCCGACGGCGCGGCGCTCCCGGGCAAGCCGACCTCGGCGTCCCGCATCACGCTCTCGCACATCATGAGCGCGCACGACACCAATCTGCTGGGCACCGTCCACGGCGGCGTCGTCATGAAGCTGGTGGACGACGCGGCGGGCGCCGTCGCGGGACGGCACTCGGGCGGCCCCGCCGTCACCGGCGCGATGGACGAGATGATCTTCCTCGAACCGGTCAGGGTCGGTGACCTCCTCGCCGTGAAGGCCCAGGTCAACTGGACCGGCCGCACCTCCATGGAGGTCGGCGTCCGCGTCATGGCCGAGCGCTGGAACGAGTCGGGCGTCGCCAAGCAGGTCGCCAGCGCCTACCTCGTCTTCGTCGCGGTCGACGTCGAGGGCAAGCCCCGGCACGTACCGCCCGTCCTGCCCGAGACCGACCGCGACCGCCGCCGCTGGCAGGAGGCCCAGATCCGCCGCACCCACCGCCTGGCCCGCCGCCGCGCGATCGTGGAGCTGCGCCGCCGCCGCGCGGCCGAGGGTCTGGACGACCAGGGCCTGTCCTGAGCGGTTCGGAAAGACGGCCGGGGGCCCCGGGGACGCACCCCGAGACCCCCGGCCGTCCGGCCCTCAGGCCGTTGAGCAGCCGATCCGGTCAGCAGCGGATCGGTTGAGCAGCCGGTCCGATCAGCACCCCATCCGATCAGCACCCCATCCGGTCAGCGCCCGGTCCGATCGGCACCTCATCCGGTCAGCACCCGACCTCGTCACCCGTCAGCGCGGAGTCCATCGTTCCCGACGCCCCGCCGTCGTCCGCCGTCACCGGCGTGACCGCCTTGTAGTCGGAGCCGAGGACCACCTTCATCGTCTTGCCCTGGCCGGGCACGGCCACCAGCTCGGAGCCGGGCAGCGCGGTGGCGAGGGACTGCGCGGAGCGGTCCCAACGGGGGTCGTAGCGGATCACGGTCCGCGCGCTGGGGTGCTCGGACGTCCCGGGGGTGCCGACGGTCGAGAAACCGGTGGCGGCCAGCGCCTTCTGCGCGGCGGCGGCCAGCCCGCTGGTGTCGGTGCCGTTCTGGACCGAGACCCTGATGGTCGCGGGGTCCACGTCCACCTTGACGCCCCTGTGCTTCCTGGCCGTCTTGTGGTGCACCGCCAGCGGCCGGTCCGCGCGGATCGCCGCCCACATCTTCCCGGCCTTGGCGGTGTCCCACTTCACGGTGGAGCCGACGCCCGGGACGGAGTAGTCCGTGTCGCTCAGCGGCACGGAGCCGAACTCCGACGAGCTGGCCGTGAGGCCCTTCATGCCCTCCGCGAGCGCGATCAGGTCACCCGCCTTGAGGTTCTGGTCAGCGCGCACCGACCCGAGCACGGTCGAGGCGACCCGGCTCAGCTCCAGCGGGTTGGCCAGCGTCCCGCCGCTGGTGATCTTGTGGATGACCTGGGCCACGAACCGCTGCTGCCGCTGCATCCGCCCCAGATCCGCCGCCGCGTCCAGATGCCGGGCGCGTACGTACTGGAGCGCCTGTCCGCCGTCCAGCTTCGTGGTGCCGACCGGCAGGTCGAGGCCGGTGTAGGAGTCCTTCAGCGGGCGCGTCGTGCAGACCGGGACGCCGCCGATGACGTCGACCGTCTTCATGAAGCTCGTGAAGTCGACCTCCAGGTAGTGGTCGATGTGCACACCGGTGAGCTGCTCGACGGTACGGACGGTCAGCTTCGGGCCGCCGTCCGCGTACGCCTGGTTGATCTTCGCCGGGTGGGTGTCCGCCTGGACCTCGGCGGCGGGCGCGGCACTCCCCGTACCGGAGGCCGTGCCGGACGGCGTGGCCGAGGGTGCGGCGGACGGCGTGCCGGGCGGTGACGCGCTCGCCGGAGGGGACCCGGGGGACGACGCGTCCGCCGACGGCTGGTCCGGCAGACGTACGTACGTATCGCGCGGGATGCTCACGATGCTCGCGTGCGAACGGTCCTCCGACAGGTGCACCAGCATGATCGTGTCGGTGCAGTGACAGGGCGCGCCGCCCAGGTGGTACGCCTTCCTCGTCGCCGGGTCCAGGCCGTCGCGGCCGTCCGTGCCGACCAGCAGGAAGTTGGTGCCCTTGGACCCGTCGGGACGCCCCTCCATCCCGCCGAAGGCGTCCACCCGGTCGATCGCGCCGCTGACCCCGTTCAGTACGGCGTGGCCCACCCCGCTCGCGGTGATGATCAGCAGGGCCAGGCCGCCGATGATCCGGGTGCTCCAGCGGATCGGCGGACGTCGGCGCGCGGGGGGCACTCGGGTGGGCGGCACACGGGTGGGCGGCACAGGGAATCCCTCCGTGCGGTGACAGGGGCGTGCGGACCCGTTCAGGCTAGGGACAAATAGGACAGTAGGTCTTGACCCCACGCGCTGGGGTCCCCCATTAGCGGTAACGTTTGCCGCGATGAACGCCGCCGCTCCTGACCCCGCCACCCGTGCCGCCGCGCCGCAGAACCCCGCGCCCCCGGCAGTCTCCGTGATCATGCCGGTGCTCAACGAGGAGCGCCATCTGCGCGACTCGGTGCGGCACATCCTGGAGCAGGACTATCCGGGCGAGCTGGAGGTCGTCATCGCGCTGGGCCCGTCCACGGACGGTACGGACGCGATCGCCGCCGAGCTGACCGCCGCCGACCCGCGGGTCCACACGGTGCCCAACCCCACCGGCCGCACCCCCGCCGCGCTCAACGCGGCGATCAAGGCGTCCCGGCACCCGGTCGTCGTACGCGTCGACGGGCACGGCATGCTCTCGCCCGACTACATCGCCACCGCCGTCCGCCTCCTCGACGAGACGGGCGCGGCGAACGTCGGCGGCATCATGCACGCCGAAGGCGAGAACGACTGGGAGCGCGCGGTCGCCGCCGCCATGACGTCGAAGATCGGCGTCGGCAACGCGGCCTTCCACACCGGAGGCGCCGCCGCCCCCGCCGACACCGTCTACCTCGGCGTCTTCCGCCGCGAGGTGCTGGAGCGGCAGGACGGCTACAACGTGGAGTTCATCCGCGCCCAGGACTGGGAGCTGAACTACCGCATCCGCGAGGCCGGCCACCTCATCTGGTTCTCGCCCGAACTGCGCGTCTCCTACCGGCCGCGCCCCACCGTGCGCGCGCTCGCCAAGCAGTACAAGGACTACGGCCGCTGGCGCCGCGTCGTCACCCGCTACCACCGCGGCTCGGTCAACCTGCGCTACCTGGCCGCCCCCGTCGCCCTGTTCGCCAACGCGGCGGGCATCGTCGTCGGCGCGGCCGTCACCCCGTGGGCGCTGCTGGTGCCCGCCGCGTACGTGGCCGCCATCACCGTCGGCTCGCTCCCGGCGGGCCGCGGCCTGTCCTTCGGCGCCCGGCTGCGTATCCCGCTCGCCCTGGCCACCATGCACATGTGCTGGGGCTACGGCTTCCTCACCAGCCCGCGCTCGCTGGCCCGCCGGGTGATCGCCAGCCGCCGCCCCGCGGTGCGCGACGGGGAGTCGCGACAGCGGGGACAGCACGACGTCCAGCAGGGACAGCAGGACGGGCAGGGCCAGCAGGACGGCCAGCAGACGGAGACGGCCCGCGCGGAGGCGTGAGCCGCTTCCCGCGCGGGCCGGTCGTACCGCCTGCCGGTCCCGCACTCTCCCACCCGCGTCCTACCAGCGGTAGATCGGCAGCACCTCCATGCAGCCGGTCGTGTCCGCGCCGTTCACCGCCTCCGCCGTCGTCGGCACGGAACCGCTCTTCGGCAGCGTCTTGCTGAAGTCCGTACCGGTCTTCCAGTCCGCGCCGATGGTCAAGGTGATGGTGTCGACGTCCGCGGACGCCTTCACATTGCCCGCCGGGATCTTCAGCGCCTTGCCCACCGCCGTGGCGTCGGCCTTGCCCTGGTCACCGCTGCTCGTCGGATACGTCAGGGTGGTGCCGGGGCTCGGCTTGGTCTGCTGGCTCGCCTCCGCCTTGGTGAAGCCCGCGGTCTTGAGCGTGGTGGCGATACCGCCCGCGCGGTTCGGCGTGGCCACGCCGTCCGAGGTGCCCGCGGTGCCGTTGACCACGGAGACCGCGATGGTGTCGGAGGCCGCGGCGGCCGGGCCCTGCGGCGCGGTCGTGGCCGGTGTCGTGGCGGGCGCCCCGCTCGCCGGGGTCTTCGCCTTGCCGTTGCCGTCCATCGCCACGTCGTTGCGCAGCAGCGACCAGACCTGGGGCGCGTCCGCCGACGGGATGTAGTGCGCCAGCGGGGCCTTCGGGTCCGCGTCGTGCGGCATCGTCAGCATCGTGATGCGGTCCGACGGCACGGTCTTGAGCTGCATGCCCAGGTCGTACAGCTTCTTCGGGGTGCCGATCTCCTTGGAGACCTCGAACGCCTCCATCGCCGTGGTCGCGATCTTGTTGAGCTTGCCCGGGTCGGTGAAGAGGTTCTGACTGCGCAACTGCCGGATCAGCGCGCTCATGTACATGTGCTGCGCCTTGGCCCGCGCGGCGTCACTGCCCCAGGCGTGCCGGGTCCGCAGCCACTTCAGCGCGGTCTCGCCGTAGATCTTCTGCTTGCCCGCCTTGAGGTGCAGGTGCGAGCCGCCGGGCTGGGCCGGGGTCGAGTGGTCGTCCACATTCTGCTTCACGCAGACCTCGACGCCGCCGACGACGTCGGCCATCTTCACCACACCGGAGAAGTCGATGGTCAGCCAGTGGTCGATGTAGACGCCGGTCAGATTCTGCACGGTGGCCAGGGTGCAGCCCGCGCCGCCGCGGCCGAGCGACGCGTTGATGATGTCGTTGACCGGCGCGAACTTCTCGTGCGTCTTGGGGTCGGTGCACGCCGGGATGTTGACGCGGGTGTCGCGCGGGATGCTGACCACGGACATGTTGCTGCGGTCCGCGGACAGGTGCGCGATCATGATCACGTCGGCGCGGGCGGCGTCGCCCACGGTGTTCTTGGCGCCGCCGAGCTTCAGATCCTCGGGGTCGTTGCGGCTGTCGGAGCCCAGGATGAGGATGTTCATCGCCGTCTTGCCGGCGGCGTTGGCCTTCGTCTTCGCCACGGTCGAGCTGCCGCTGACGCGCTCGCCCTTGCGGATCTTGCCCGCCAGGTACTCGTAGTAGCCGTAGGCCGCGCCCGCCGAGCCGAGCACCGCGACCGCGGCGCCGATGGACACCCACTTCAGGACCCTGCGCTTACGGCTCTTCGTGCGCCGCCGTGAGCCGCCGCGCCGGTGACCGCCACCGCCCGCCGCGCCGCGCTGGCCCGGTATTCGCTCGGGTGGCTCCTGCCCGCCGTCGGAAGAGGCGGGGTCGGCGTCCGGTCCCGCGCCGGAGCCCGCGCCGTCGTCGCCGCCGGAGTCCGTACCTGATGGCGCGCCGGGCGCGTAGGCGCGGGCGTCGTCCCGGTACAGGCTCTCGTCCCATCCCCGGTGGTCCGGGTTGGGTGCCGTACCGAAGCCGTTCCCTCCCACTGTCCCGTCGCGCATCCCGAACCTCCCTGTGGCGCGCATCGTCATCACGGTGACCGGCCGCGCGCCTTCGCGCGGGGTGTACGGACGGTGCACGCCGACGCGCCGCCCTACCCGGGTCATACTGGGTCGCCCCACTGTCAGACGGCTGTGAGCGGCGAGGAGTTGCACCCGGAGATCGTCAATTAGCGGACGCCGGGACTCCGGCGCCCGCCCGGATCACGTCAGAGGGTGACGGAGGTCACGGCGTTAGCCGCATTCACCGCATTCACCGCGTTTACGGTATTCACCGCGTTCGTCGCGTGCGCGACATCCGTGACCTCACTTCACGCACGCCGTGTCGGCGGCCTCGGTCTTCGGGAGGTCCGAGGGAGCCGCGGTGGGCGGGCCGATCGGGGTGCCGGGCGCCGTGAAGTCCTTGCCGAGGGTCAGCTTCATGTACGCGAGCGGCGCCGCGTCCGTCGTGCCCTGCTTCAGCGCGGAGGCGGGCAGCCCCATCATCGCGGCCAGCGAACGCGCCTGGTCGGCCTGGTTCGGCGCGTACTCCAGGACGGTCCTGGCGGTGGCGGGCGCGTTGCCGCCGTTCGCCGAGCGGTTGACGCCCTGGGTGTTCTGGAGCCAGTTGACGGTGCTCTGCGCCGCGCCGAAGGTCCCGCTGCCGTTGAGCACGTTGACGCGGGTGTCGTGCGGGGTCGCCTTCGGCCCGGTCAGCCGGGGGTCGGGCGTGGCGGACGGCTTCTTCACCGCGGTCAGCGACACGTCGTTCTTGATCAGCGCGAAGAGCTGCGGGGCCTTGACCGGGTCGACGACGACGGTGGCGTGCACCTTCTCGTTCGGGTTGTCGAGCACCGGCAGGGTGGTGAAGCTGATGTGCTTCTCGTCCACCTCGCTGAGGTCCTTGGCCAGGCTGGTGAGCTTGCTCACGCTGCCGATCGCGCTGTCCACGGTGAGCGCCTTGGTGGCCGCGTCCGCCAGCGTGAACAGCTTCTTCGGGTTGGTCAGCGTGCCGCTCGACTTGATCTTCCGGATCATCGCGCTCAGGAAGTTCTGCTGGAGCTTGATCCGGTCCAGGTCGCTCTGGTTCTTGAGCGCGTGCCGGGTCCGTACGAACTCCAGCGCCGTCTCGCCCTGGATGTTGTGCGGTCCCGCGCTCAGGTTCAGATGGGACTTCGGGTCGACCAGCGGCCGGGCGAGGCAGACGTCGACACCGCCGACGGCCGTCGACAGGGCCTTCACCGCCTCGAAGTTGACCATCATGAAGTGGTCGATCGGCAGCCCCGTCATCGCCGTCACCGCGCGCATGGTGCAGCCGGGGTCGCGGCCGTCCACGCCCAGGCTCTCGTTGAACTTGGGCGTGGTGAGCTGCGCGGGCGTGCCCGGAACCGTTTTGGTGCTGCCGTCCTTCTGCTTCGTCGGGCAGTCGGGGATGGAGGTGACGATGTCGCGGGGGATGCTCATCGCGGTCGCGTTGCTGCGGTCGGCCGACACATGGAAGAGGATCGTGGTGTCCGCGTGGCCGACGCTGCCCGCGTCGCCGTACTTCTTGCCGAGGCCGACCCGGCTGTCCGTGCCGATCACCAGCACGTTCATCGGACCGGTGTGCGTGACGTCCTTGCTGCCCGCGTTGCCGACGTCCACCGTCGTGATGTTGTTGTTGAAGTGCTGGTAGACGAGGTAGCCGCCGACGCCGACCGCCACCAGCACGAAGCTCACCGTGCCCGCGGTCCACAACAGGACCTTCTTCTTACGGGACTTCTTGTTCCTCGCCTTGCGACGGCTGGTCGGCGTGGACACGTCGGCCGAGCCGCCCCCCAGTCGCGCCGAGCCGGTGGTGGAGGTCGTGGCACCGGTCCTGGCCGCGAGGCGGGCCGCGCGCCGGCCGCCGGGGGACGGGGCGGGGCTGTCCGTCGGGCCGGTCCCGGTCCCGGCCCCGGCCGCGTCGTCGTCTCCGGCGGTGGGAGCGGAGTCGCGCCCTTGGCCGCGCCCGGCGTCCCGCGGTGCGGGGGAGGCGTCGCGGTGACCGCTCTGCCCCGGCACGGTGGGCCTCGGTGCCGCGTCCGGCTCCAGCCGCAACTGGTACGTACCGGTCGCCGGGTCCAGGACCCACTGGTCCGCCGGGTCGATGTTCCTACGGCCTTGCGTGTCCACGGTCGCTCGGGTCCTCCATCCGGGATCGGCCGGATCGCTCACACTAGCCCCACAGTTCAGCGCCGATGCGCGCCCGTGACAAATCGAGCGCCCCTACAACCGGACAAAGCTGCCGATCCCGCCTGCCGACCAGGTGGACTCTTTAGCGGGATTTCACCCGCTCTTGCCACAGATGTCGCGGTCCGCGGTCGTCCCGCGGTACGTGGGGCCCGTGGGGGTGGTCGTGGGCGTGGCCGTAGAGGTCGAGCCCGCGGACGGGGTGCCGGGCGTACGCGTACCGCCTCCGCTGTCACCGCCGCCGTCTCCGCTGTCCGGCGCCTTGTCCGACACGTTCACCGGCCGGTCGTCGCGCAGCGTCTTGAAGAGGGTGTCGGCGGCGGGCTGGACGAGCTGGTCGCGGTTGATGTCGTTGACGTACTGCTCGCGCGGCACGGTCAGGAAGTGCACGTTCCCGGTCGGTATCTGCTGGAGGCTGTGCGCGAGGGTGTACAGCTCGCTCAGCGAGTCCAGGCCGGGGTCGGCGGTCAGCGACGAGGTGGCGGCCGACAGCAGCGGGTAGAGCTTGGTCGGGTTCAGCAGCACGCCGTTGCTGCTCACCTTCTTCAACAGCGAGGCGAGGAACGCCTGTTGGCGGTCCATCCGCATGGTGTCGCTGCCGTCGCCGATGCCGTGCCGGGCGCGTACGTATCCCAGCGCCTGCTCGCCGTTGAGCGTCTGCCGTCCCGCGGGCAGGTCGAGGTGCGCGTACGTGTCGTGCACCGGCTCGGCCAGGCACACATCGACACCGTTCACCGCCCCGACCATCTTCTTGAAGCCGTTGAAGTCCACGATCAGGTGATGGTCGACGCGGATGCCGGTCATCTTCTCGACCGTACGGATGGTGCAGGCCGCGCCGCCCGACTCGAACGCCCAGTTGAACTGCTCGAACCGCTCGTGGTCCTCCTTGCCGCTCGGCAGGGTGCAACGCGGCACGTGCGTCATCAGGTCACGCGGGAGGCTGACGGCGGTGGCGCTCTTCCGGTCGGCGGATATGTGCAGCAGGATCGTGGTGTCCGAGCGCTGAGTGCCGCTGTCCTGGCCGTACTTGCTGTTGCCGTTCCCGCGGTTGTCCGAGCCGATCAGCAGGATGTTCTGGGCCTCCGTCGGGCCCTGCGTGGGGCGCTCGGAGGCGTGCACCTTCAGGTCGTTCTCGGTCGCGGTGTCGGTCGTGATGTTGCCGTTGAGCCGCTGGTAGAGGTACCAGCCGGTGCCCGCGCAGGCCAGCACGAGTACGGCGGTGCACAGGGCGACGACCTTCAGCCAGCGCCAGTTCTTGGGGTTGGCGGGCTCCTCCGCCGGGGCGGCGGCGGGGCCTTCGACCGGCGGCGTATCCGTCTCCGTATCGGCAGCCGGCTCCGCGGCCTTTTCCGTAGCGGCGGCCTTTTCCGTAGCGGCGTCCGGTTCCGTCCCCGCGTCCGCGTCCGCGTCCGCGTCCGCTTCGGCCTCGGCTTCGGTCTCGGCCTCTGGTTCTGCCTCGGCCTCGGCTTCGGTCTCCGCCTCTGCCTCTGGTTCTGCTTCCGCTTCGGTCGTCGGCTCGGCGGGCTCGTCCGACCGCGCCTTCTGTGTGCCGGACGCGTCGTCGGAGCCGTCGGAGGCGGGGGGAACGGAGTCACCCTGCGGAGGCTCTGCTGGCGTGGTCACGTCGGGGCCCGTCTCTCGGAAGTCGCCGGTTACCGGGGACAGGCTTGCGATTACCCGCCCGGCATTCGTTCAGACAGCCGAATACGGTGGTTGGTTGCCTGGGTACCCGAAATCCACAGACAGCTGTTGACGAGCTGTGACGGAAGTGACGACAGAGGCGTCCGGCGAGGCCGGGGCGCGTGACCGCTACAGAGATACGGTGACGCGCTCGGCGTCCTTCCGCTTGGCCAACTGCTCCTCGGGCAGCCGGTCGAGGTGGCGGCAGAGCACCACGGAGGCGTCGGCGGCGAGCGGCGCGAGCAGCCCGGCCGCGAGCCCGTCCCACGTGTCGAAGGACAGCGGCGACAGCAGCCGTCCGCCGCGGCCGAGCCCGAGCGCGGCGGCCGACGCGCGCGCCTTGGCGACGACCTCGGACGCGGTCAGCACACCCCCGCCGTCCGGCAGTACGAGCGCGGGCGCGTCCGGGCCGACCGGCGCGTAGGGCGCGAAACGGTCGCCCTGGCTCGGCACCTCCACCGCGTAGTCGACGAAGCCCGCGGGCGGCTGCGGGAAGCGTCCGCCCAGCGGCCGGAGCGCGAGCGCGACCCGCTCGCCGCCGCAGGCCCGCGCCGCGTCCAGGGTGTCCGGGCCGCTGACCACCAGGTCGGCACCGGCCGGATCGCCGCCGGGCGCCACGACGACGCCCGCCGAGAAACCGGCCAGCACCCACACGGCCGTCTGCCAGTGCGCGGGCAGCAGCAGCGCCAGCCGGTCGCCGGGCTGCGCGCCCAACTCGTCCTGGAGCAGATTCGCGGTCTTCGCCACCCAGTTCCCGAAGGTCGCCACCGACAACTCGACGCGTTCACCCGTCGCGTCGTCGTAGAAGGTGACCAGCGGGCGGCCCGGATCACCGCGCAGCGCGGCGTCGAGCAGCCCGGCGGGAGTCGCGGGGCCCTGGGGAGTGCGGGGCGTGTCGGGCGTGTTGGCGGTCGGCGTCACGCGTGTCAGGCTACCCCCAGCGATCACCACGGCCTGTGCCCGTACGGGTACGGGGGCCGGTTCCCCGTGCGGCCGTCTCGCGTGGCGTCCCCGCCCGACTCGGCCCGTCCGACTCGGCTCGTCCGTACGGGTGTCAGTGTGGCGGCGCGGCCGACTGTCCGTCAGTTCGTGAATACTCATCTTTACGGCTTATGTCACTATGCTTGCCATGCGAGCACACCCCGCCTCCGCCGTCAGCGCGGAGCGCCCCGTGGAGAGCCCTGCGGCAACCGAAGCGATCCTCCTGGTCGGGGGCAAGGGCACCCGGCTCAGGCCGCTGACCGTGCACACCCCGAAGCCGATGGTCCCGGCGGCCGGAGTCCCGTTCCTCACCCACCAGCTCGCGCGCGCCAGGGCCGCCGGGGTCGAGCACGTGGTGCTCGCCACCTCCTACCTCGCCGAGGTCTTCGAACCGCACTTCGGCGACGGCTCGGCGCTCGGCCTGCACCTCGAATACGTCACCGAGACCGAGCCGCTGGGCACCGGCGGAGCCATCCGCAACGTCGCCCACCGGCTGCGCTCCGCGCCCGGCGACCCCGTCCTGGTCCTCAACGGCGACATCCTCACCGGCCTCGACATCCCCGCCCTCGTCGGCACCCACCGCGCCACCGGCGCCGACATCTCACTGCACCTGACCAAGGTCGCCGACCCGCGCGCCTTCGGCCTCGTCCCCACCGACGCCGACGGCCGCGTCACGGCCTTCCTGGAGAAGCCGCAGACGCCGGAGGAGATCGTCACCGACCAGATCAACGCGGGGTGTTACGTCTTCACCCGCTCGGTCATCGACACCATTCCGGCCGGGCGGCCGGTCTCCGTCGAACGCGAGACCTTCCCCGACCTGCTCGCCGCCGGCGCCCACCTCCAGGGCATGGTCGACTCCACCTACTGGCTCGACCTCGGCACCCCGCAGGCGTTCGTCCGCGGCTCCGCCGACCTCGTACTCGGCCACGCGCCGTCCCCCGCCGTCGCGGGCCTCGGCGGCGACCACCTCGTCCTGACCGGCGCCCATGTCGCCGCCGACGCCAAGCTCTCCGGCGGCACCTGTGTCTCCACGGGCGCCGTCATCGGGGCCGGCGCCCGCGTCGACGGCAGCACCGTGCTGTCCGGCGCCACCGTCGAGCCCGGCGCCGTCATCCGCGACTCGCTCGTCGGCATCGGCGCCG
The DNA here is from genome assembly GCF_044753885.1 of Streptomyces sp. NPDC093221. NCBI lineage: Bacteria > Bacillati > Actinomycetota > Actinomycetes > Kitasatosporales > Streptomycetaceae > Streptomyces > Streptomyces sp. NPDC093221. The sequence continues at coordinate 1,368,773 of NZ_JBIVOA010000001.1, forward strand.
TCATCGGCGCCCGCACGGTCCTCGACGGCGCCGTCGTGGGCGACGGCGCGCACATCGGCCCCGACAACGAACTGCGCGACGGCGTACGGATCTGGTGCGGAGCCCGGATTCCGGCGGGCGCGGTGCGGTTCTCGTCGGACCAGTAGGGCGGGGGGGCTCGGCTTTACGGGGGCGGGGCGGCGGGTGCGTCGGAGGGGGCGGATACGCTCGCCGGGTGCCTCTCCCGCGACCTCGACCCGCCTCCACCACCGCCACCGCCGCTTGCGCGGCGTCGGTGTCATCGGCGGCTCCCGCGGCTCCGCGTACCCGGTCCTGGTCGCCTTCCGGGCCGCTCGACATCCGGCTCACCCTCAACCCGCTCTGCCGCGGTTACGGCGACCCCGCCTTCCGGATCGACCCGGACGGCACCGTCTGGCGGGCGAGCCGCACGCCCGACGGCGCGGGCACCCTCCGCCTGACCGGAAGTCCCGCCACGATCGAGGCCCACGCGTGGGGGCCCGGCGGCCAGTGGCTGCTCGACGCGCTGCCCGCGCTGCTCGGCGCCGACGACGATCCGGCCGCGTTCACGCCCCGGCACCGGCTCGTGCACGCCGCGCACCGGCGCCACCCAGGTCTGCGGCTGACCCGTACCGGGCTCGTCCTCGAATCGCTGATCCCCTCCATCCTGGAACAGAAGGTCACCACCACCGAGGCGTACCGGGCCTGGCGGCTTCTGCTCCACCGCCACGGAGAGGCCGCGCCGGGGCCGGCGGGCGCCGAGCGCATGCGCGTCATGCCCGACGCGCGGGGGTGGGCCCTGGTCCCGTCCTGGGACTGGCACCGGGCGGGGGTCGACAACAAGCGCGCCTCCACCGTCCTGCGGGCCGTCCGGGCCGCCTGCGCGCTCGAAGGGCTCACCGCCCTTCCACCCGGCGAGGCGGCCACGCGGCTCCAGACGGTGCCCGGGATCGGGCCCTGGACGGCTGCCGAGACGCTTCAGCGCAGTCATGGGGCCGCCGATGCCGTGACGGTCGGGGACCTGCACCTGCCGCATCGGGTCGGGTACGCCCTCACGGGTGAGCGCCGCTCTTCCGATGAGGTCATGCTCGGTCTTCTCGCGCCCTACGCGGGGCAGCGGCACCGTGCCGCCCGCCTCATCCTCCTCAACTCTCCCGCCCCGCCCCGCCGCGCCCCCCGCCTGGCCCCCAACCCTCCTGGCCGCTAGCCCTCTTGCCCTTTGTCTTTGCCCGCCCGCCCACCCGTGCGGGTGTTTTCTTCGTCTGCGGGTGCCGCTTGTGCCTGGTCGGTGCCGGTCCGGGGTACCTCCTCGAAATGCGGCTACCTGGCCTTGCTCATCCGGCACCGTCCCTGTCACCGCATTTCTGCGGGGGCACCCCGGCCCGTCCCCTCCCGGTACGTCGGCGTCCGCCTGCCGGTGGGGGTGGCCGGGGGAGGGGGGTTCTTTCGGCGGGCCGCCCTGCGCCGGTGCCCCCTCCCGGTGAGTCGGAATGCTCGGGCCCTTCCTCCAAGAGCCCCACAAAACCCCTGCGGCGAGCCCCACACCCGCCCTGAGGACCAGATGACCGCTTAACCCCCAGCCCCCCACCCCCTCCGGCGGCCGTCAGGTTGCGGGCCCGAGCCGAACCGTCAAACCCCGCAAGACCCGGGCCTCGCCCCCTTCACCCGAGCGAAGAGCCAGGCGGTGCATGGCCCACCCCCCGGCCCCCTGTCCAGCCCACCCGCCCAGACGGCCGCTGGCGGAGACGCCCGGCCCCCACCCACCCCCCTCCCAGCACCCCCACCGGCGGCCGGACGCCGACGTACCGGAGCCCACCCACGCCCGCCCCGGCACCACGGCGGACCGTCGGCCGCCCCCACCCCCAGCCCACCCCACACCCCCCGGCAACCCCCACCGGCGGGCGGACGCCGACGGACCGGGAGGGGACGGGCCGGGGTGCCCCCGCAGAAATGCGGTGACAAGAAGGGTGCCGGATGGGCAAGGCCAGGTAGCCGCATTTCGAGGAGGTACCCCGGACCGGCACCGACCAGGCACAAGCGGCACCCGCAGACGGAGAAAGCACCCGCACGGGTGGGCGGGCGGGCAAAAACACCCCCCCGGAGGGGGCTCAGCGAACGGCGATGAAGGCGGCGGAGTCGCGAGCCGGCCGAACGGCCGGCGCGGCGGCCGGCCGCCCAATGGCCACGGCCCCCATGGGATCCCAATCGGCGGGAAGCCGAAGCACGTCGCGGACGACGTCACGGCAGAACATCGTCGAGGAAACCCACGCGGAGCCAAGCCCCTCCCCGGCAAGCGCCACAAGAAAGTTCTCGACGGCCGCCCCCACAGCCACCACGAACATCTCCCGCTCCGCGGCCCCCCGCCGCGCATCCGGATAGGCGTGAGCCCCGTCGGCGACAAGGCACGGCACGACGAGATAAGGAGCGCGCCGCAGCACGTCCCCCCGCCGAAGCCGCCGTGCCACGGACTCCTCGGAGAAACCGTCGCGCCGCAGGTCCGCCGCCCAGGCGTCCCGCATGGCGTCGAGCAACCGCTCCCGTGTCTCGGACGACTCCAGGAGGACGAACCGCCACGGAGTGGTGTGGTGGGGGGCGGGCGCGGTGACGGCGAGCGCGACGGCACGTCGAACGGCGGCGGGGTCGACCGCGTCGTCGGTGAACTCCCGTACCGTCCGCCGCAGCGAGACTGCCTCGCGTACGGCCTCGGAGGTGCCGAGCCGGAACATGTCGTTGGCGGCGGCCCGCACAAGAGGCCGCGCGCCGGAATCGTCGCCGTCGGCGAGAGCGCCCTCGGCGGCGACGACCTCGCCGAGCCCCCGTACGACGGCAACCGGCAACCCCCCGACCTTCCCCTTGACCAGGTCCCCGGCGGCGGCCAGCTCGTCCCCGGTGGCGGTCACCGTCACGGACATGAGGTTGCCGTGGCTGTCGAGACCGCCGCGGAGGTCGTCCAGGACGCGGACCCCGGCGGCGCCGATGGCGACGTCGGTGAGACCTTCGCGCCAGGGCCGCCCGAAGGTGTCGGTGACGATGACGCCGACGCGTACGCCGAGGATCTCGCGGAGGCCGTCCCGGACGCGCCGGGCGGAGGCGTCGGGGTCCTCGGGGAGCAGAAGGATGGTTCCCGCCGCGGTGTTGGAGGCGTCGACGCCCGCCGCGGCCATGACGAAGCCGTGCCGGGTCTCGACGATGCGGGTGGGGCCGCGGCGGGCGACGAGGCGTACGGCCTCGGCGTCGATGGCGGCCTCGCGGTCGTCGGCGTTGACGATCCGGCCCTCGGCCTTGCTGACGATCTTGGAGGTGACCAGCAGGACGTCGCCGTCGGCGAGTTCGGTCCCGGTGGCGGCGATGAGCTTGGCGATGTCGGCGCCCGGCTGCACCTCGCCGATGCCGGGGACGGCGAACACCTCGTAGCGGGGCGCGTTCATGCCCGTACCTCCTCGGCGAGCGTCAGCGCCTCCCTGGCCATCTGGGCCGTGGCCTCGGGGCCGTCCATGAGCAGGGGGATGGCCCGGCAGCGGATTCCGGCGGCCTCGACCTCGGGGACGGCGGCGGCGTCGACGGTGTCGACCAGCCAGCCGTCGAGCAGCCCGGAGCCGTAGTGCGCGGCGACGGCCGCGGCCGTCGACTCGACCCCGACGGCGGCCAGCACCTTGTCGGCCATGCCGCGCACGGGGGCGTCGCCGATGAGCGGGGAGAGGCCGACGACCGGCACCCCGGCCTCGGCGATGGCCTCGCGGATGCCGGGCACGGCGAGGATGGTGCCGATGCTGACGACGGGGTTGGACGGCGGGAAGACGATGACGTCCGCCTCGCCGATCGCCTCCAGGACGCCGGGCGCGGGCTTGGCGCCCTCCGCGCCGACCGGCACGACGGCGTGCGCGGGTACGGAGGCGCGCAGCCGTACCCAGTACTCCTGGAAGTGAACGGCCTTGCGCTCGCCGTCGATCTCGACCAGCACATGGGTCTCGATCCGGTCGTCGGACATCGGGATGAGCCGCACGCCGGGCTTCCAACGGGCGCACAGCGCTTCGGTGACGGCGCTGAGCGGGTAGCCCGCGCCGATCATCTGTGTGCGCACGATGTGGGTGGCGAAGTCCCGGTCGCCGAGCCCGAACCACTCGGGGCCCACGCCGTACGCGGCGAGTTCCTCCTTGACCGCGAAGGTCTCCTCGGCCCGCCCCCAGCCCTGCTCCTCGTGGATGCCGCCGCCGAGGGTGTACATCACGGTGTCGAGGTCGGGGCAGACCTTCAAACCGAACAGATGGATGTCGTCTCCGGTGTTGCCGATGACGGTGATCTCCGCCTCCGGCGCCGCTGCCTTCAGGCCGCGCAGAAAGCGCGCCCCTCCAATACCTCCGGCCAGAACCACGATTCGCATGGTTCCCAGTCTGTCAGCCCGCCGCGGCGGCCCGTGAGGTATCGGCCCGCGGGGCGGCGGACGTGCAGGCGTACGGGGTCATCTTGGTGAGGCCGGGGAAGTAGACGTGCAGGCTCACCGCGGGTTCCAGCGCGTCGTTGACGACCTCGTGGACGTAACCGGGCGCGAAGGCACGCTGCGCGCCCGCCGACAGCACCCGGTTGACCTCGCGGCCGACGCCGCCCGAGGCGCCCGTGCTCGCACCCGGCAGCGCCCGCTCGCGCAGTGCGCCTTGGAGCACGGTGAGCACACCGGACGACAGGCCGTGGTCGTGCAGCCCGCTGCTCTGACCGGGCAGCCAGCTCAGCAGCCACACCTCGTAGCCGGGTCCGCGGCGCAGCCGCGCGTACCAGCGGGTGGTGGCGTCGTAGCGCACCTGGGGGGCCCATCGCTCGCGGTCGGCGGCGATGGAGCGGGCGAGCCCGGCGAACTCCGCAACGGTGTGTGGGTGTTGCGGCACCGGGGGGAGCAGGTGGGGAAGGGCGAGCGGGTCACCGGCGATCGAGACATCGCTGTACATGAAGGTGTGTTCCTCGTGATGCGCGAGTGGCTAGGCGGTGCCAGGTCCGTGACAGGTCCTGGGCAGGGGGCTCAGCGGCAACAACAGGAACGACAACAGCTCTGGGCGAGCGCGACGCAGCGGGACTCGCGACGGCGAGTCCGGGTAGGCGCGTGGTGCTCAGCAGGCATGCCGTCAAGGAGACCGGTCGCGCCCGTACCTTGTCAACCGGATGTCCGGAATGTCGCGAATCTTTCACCTGATCCGGCTGGAAGGGTTGGTGAAAGGTTTGTGCGCAGAAGTGTGCGGATATGTGGTGCCCAACCGCATGAAGAGCACGTTGTGCTGTTGTGCTTCTGTGATCGGAATGTGATCCACAACGCTTCACCCGAATGGCGGAACGTGGCGCGTCGCCAAGGCGTCTGACGAGGTGTGAACGGTGGATCGGCGGGACCATGGTTGACGGATACCGGATTTTAGGCCGATATCAACACTTTCTGTCACCTCTTGGTTCAGCGGAGTGAATAACGGGCCCAATAGCAGATCTCGGCTTGACTGGCCCGGATCGGCACACTTGTAATTTCACTCGTGTCGTTAGGCCGCACATGGTGACGGCAACATCACGGGGAAGCACGACAGACGAGGGGCGCGCATGACCGAGCAGTTCCAGTTGCTGCTGGCCGAAGAGGCCGACGAGGAACTCGGCTGGCAGGAGCGCGCGCTGTGTGCGCAGACCGACCCCGAGTCGTTCTTCCCGGAAAAGGGCGGTTCCACGCGTGAGGCGAAGAAGGTCTGCCTCGCCTGTGAAGTCCGTTCCGACTGCCTGGAGTACGCCCTGGCCAACGACGAACGCTTCGGCATCTGGGGCGGCCTGTCCGAGCGGGAGCGCCGCCGCCTGAAGAAGGGCGTCGTCTGACCCACGCGACCGGGCCGACGACCGGTCCGAGGACCGGGTCCGCGGCAGGGCGCCGACCGAGCCCTGACCGCGCCCCCGACCCCTCGCGCGGCACCGCGCACCGGCCCGATCACAGCTCCCGCACACCCCGCTTCCAGCCCGCGTACAGCCCGCTTTCCGCGCCCACCGGCACGGGAGGCGGGCTGCCGTTGTTCTCACACTCGGACGGAGCCCCCGGTGTAAGCCGTTAGTGTGGGGGCCCGTCCGAGACGTTCCCCGCCGCCGGCGGCCGATGCGTCAACCGCAGTCCAGCGAACCGGGGCCCGAACCTCGATGTCCGTGAACAGCCCAGCACCGGCCTTCTTCCCGGCCGGCATCCCTGAGTTCCCGCGCCACGTCGTCACCGCCGTGCTCGTCGCGCACGACGGCGCGCGCTGGCTGCCCAAAGCCCTCGCCGGCCTGCTCTCCCAGGACCGCCCTGTCCAGGACGTGATCGCCGCCGACACCGGCAGCGCGGACGACTCCGCGCGGCTGCTCGCCGACTCCCTCGGCGACCAGCGCGTCCTGCACCTGGCCCGCCGCACCGGCTTCGGCGCCGCCGTCGAGGAGGCCGCCAGGGTCGCCGCGCCGCTCAGCGCCGAGCAGTTGCCGTACCTGGGACGCCGCAGCGGCTGGGACCCGGTCAGCCGCAGTTGGAACGACGACGCGTACGACGAGCCCGAGCAGCCGCACGGCGACCCCGTCCAGTGGCTGTGGCTGCTGCACGACGACTGCGAGCCCGACCCCGGAGCGCTCGCCGCCCTGCTGCGCACCGCGGACGCCTCGCCGTCCGCCTCGATCATCGGCCCCAAGCTGCGGAGCTGGTTCGACCGCAGGCAGCTCCTCGAAGTCGGCGTCAGCATCGCCCGCAGCGGTCGCCGTTGGACCGCGCTCGAACGCCGCGAGCAGGACCAGGGCCAGCACGACCAGACCCGCCCGGTGCTCGCCGTGTCGTCCGCGGGCATGCTGGTGCGCCGCGACGTATGGGAGGAGCTGGGCGGATTCGACCGCAGGCTGCCCCTGATGCGCGACGACGTCGACTTCTGCTGGCGCGCCCAAGCGGCGGGCCACACCGTGCTGGTCGCCCCCGACGCCGTCATGTGGCACGCCGAGGCCGCCTCCCGCGAGCGCCGCCCGGTCGACTGCGCGGGCCGCTCCTCGGTCAACCCGCACCGCGTCGACAAGGCCGGCGCCGTCTACACCCTGCTGGCCAACACCCGCGGCCCGCTGCTGCCCTATGTGATGCTGCGGATCGCCGTCGGCACCATATTGCGCACGCTCGCCTATCTCGTCGGCAAGGTGCCGGGACAGGCCGTCGACGAGATCGTCGGACTGCTCGGCGTCCTGCTGCGCCCCGGACGGGTGCTGGCCGCCAGACGCAGAAGAGGCCGCGGCACCGTACCGCCCTCCGAACTGCGACCGCTCTTCCCGCCGCCCGGCGCGACCGTACGCGCCACCGTCGACCAGGTCGTCAGCAACATCGCGGGCCGCGCCGACGCCGCGTCCGCCGCCGCGGGACGCCACGGCGGCTCCGTCGAGTCCGGACCGGGCGACGAGGACGGCGACTTCCTGGAAGTCGAGCAATTCGCGCGGCTCAAGCGCGTCGCCCGCAAGCCGGGCCCCGTGCTCTTCGCCGTCCTGCTCGTCGTCTCGCTCGCCGCCTGCCGCTCACTGCTCGGCGGGGGAGCCCTCTTCGGCGGCGCCCTGCTGCCCGCCGACCCCGGCGCCTCCGACCTGTGGGGCACCTACACGGGTTCCTGGCACGCGCTGGGCACCGGCGGCACCCAGGCCGCGCCCCCGTACATCGCGGTCCTCGCGCTCTTCGCGACCGTGCTCTTCGGCTCCACGGGACTCACCCTCACCCTGCTGCTGGTGGCCTCGGTGCCGCTGGCCGGGATCACCGCCTACTTCGCCTCCCGCCCGCTCGTCGAGTCGCGCCTGCTGCGCGCCTGGGCGTCGGTCGCGTACGCCTTCCTGCCCGCCGCCACCGGGGCGCTGGCCACCGGACGGCTCGGCACCGCCGTCCTGGCCATCCTGCTGCCGCTGATGGCGCGCGCCGCCGTCGGCACCGCGGGCCTCCAGCTCGGCGACGGCGCGATCGAGCGCGGCGCACGGCCCGGCTGGCGCTCCACCTGGGCGCTGGCGCTGATGCTCACCTTCACCACCGCCTTCACCCCGGTCACCTGGCCGATCGCCCTGACACTGGCCGCCGCCACCCTCGGCTGGCGCATGGCCCGCGGCCAGCAGCAGCTCCTGGTCCCGCAGCTCCTGCGCTTCGCGGCCCTGCTGATCACCCCGATCGTGCTGCTCGCCCCCTGGTCGCTGACGCTGCTCGCGCACCCCGGACGCCTGCTGCACGAGGCGGGACTGCCGTACGGCGACAAGGGCGTCTCCGGCATCGACCTGCTGATGCTCAGCCCCGGCGGACCCAAGGCGGGCGCCGCCTTCCTGCTGATCGGCGTCGTCCTGGCCGCGCTCGCCGCCCTGATGCGCGACACACGCCGCCCGGCGATCGTCGCCGCCTGGGCCGCCGCCGCGACCGGACTGCTCTTCGCCGTCATCGAGAACACCAAGGCATGGGCGGGCCCCGCCACCCTCGTCTACGGTCTCGCCCTGCTGGCCGCCGCCGCGATCGGCGCGGAAGGCGCCAAGGAGCGGATCGCCGCCAGCGGCTTCGGCTGGCGCCAGCCCGTCGCGGGCCTGATCGCGCTGGCCGCGGCCCTCGCGCCGCTGCTGGCCGCCTTCACCTGGGTCGCCGACGGCGCGAACGGCCCCATCAAGCGCCAGGACCCGCAGCAGGTGCCCGCCTTCGTCGCCGAGGAGAGCACCTCCCGCGACCAGGCCCGCACCCTGGTGCTCAACGGCACCGCGGGCCGCATCTCGTACTCCCTGGTGCGCGGCGCGGGCGCGCGGATCGGCGACGCCGAACTGGCCGCGGAGGCGTCCCGCGACAGCGAACTCGACACCGTCGTCGCCAACCTGGTGGCGGGTTCCGGCGCCGACCAGGGCAGCCGCCTCACCGGATACGCCATCCGCTACGTACTGGCGCAGAAGGGCGCGCCGCGCTCGGTGGGCCGCGTCCTGGACAGCACCCCCGGCCTGTCCCGGGTGAGCCAGGCGGACGGCAGCGAATTGTGGCGCGTCAACGACGCGGTCTCCAGGATCGCGATCACCAGCAAGGGCGCGCAGCCCGTCGCCGTCGCGGCAGGCAAGGTCGAGGCGCACACCACGGTGCCCGCCGGTCCCGAAGGCCGCGTATTGCGCCTGGCGGACTCCGCCGCGCCCGGCTGGCAGGCCACCCTGAACGGATCCGCGCTGCCCAGAACGACCGTCGACGGCTGGGCGCAGGGCTTCCAGCTGCCCGCCACCGGCGGCCGTCTGGACGTCACCTATGAGGAGCCGTTCACCCACACCTTCTGGCTGGGCGCGCAGGGACTGCTGCTGCTCGTGGTCATCGTGCTGGCCCTGCCGGGCCGCCGCCGCGAGATCGACGACGACCTGCCGGAGGCCGACGCGCCCAGCGCCGTCCAGATTCCCGCACAAGGTGCGGGCGAGGGCCGTCGCGCCCGCCGCCTCCAGGCGGCGGCCGACGCCGAGGCCGCCGCGGCCGATCCCGACGCCGCGGAGGCCGAGGGCCAGGAGCAGGCGGCCTACGCGGCCCAGCAGGCCCACCACGGTCGGCAGGGCCAGGACGGGCCCGCGGGCCCCGACGCACCGCCGCAGACCCCGTACGACCCCTCTGAGGGCGGTTACGACCCGTACGCGGTGCCTGCCCCCGACACCGGCGAGCAGTTCTACGGCTACCCGCGGCAGGACCCCGGCTACGGCACCGACCCCGCCCAGCAGCAATGGGACGGGCAGCAGCAGTACGCGGCGGAGCCGGGCACGTACGAGCAGCAGCAGGTCGGCTACACCGACCAGTACGGCTACCCGCAGCAGCCCCCGCCGCCCTACGACCCGTACGCGACGACCGGCCACGAAGAGGCGGCCGGTTACGACGAGACGGCGGGTTACGACCAGCAGCAGCCGCAGCAGCAGTACGACGGGCAGGCGCCGTACGGCGGACAGCAGCCCTACGACCCGGCCGCGTACCCCGACCCGGCCGCCCCGTACTACGCCGAAGACGACCAGCGCCGCGACGGGAGCGACCACCAGTGAACCGCAGCACGATCTCCCTGGCGGGCGCCGTCGCCGCCCTGGCCGTACTGACCGGCGCCGCCGTGGTGTCCGGCGGCGGCGACCGGGACACCGCGCCGGTGGCCTCCGCGGCCCGGCTGCCCGTACAGCGCAGCAATCTGCTGTGCCCGGCGCCGTCCTCGTCGGAATTCGCCAACACCACCTACACCTCGTTCACCCCGCAGGGGACGGCGGGCGCGACCGGCTCCGGCAGCGCGGAACTGGTCCCCGCGACGCCCAAGGGCAAGGCGCTCACCCCGCTGAAGGCCGCGGGCAAGCCCGCCACCAGCTCCACCGACAAGCCCGACGCGCCCGCGCTGATCGGTACGGCCGACGGGCCGCTCGCGCCCGGCTGGACCGTCCAGCAGACCACCGTCGTGGACACCGGGGCGGGCCGCGGCCTGCTCGGCGCGTCCTGTGTGGCACCGGACAGCGAATTCTGGTTCGCGGGCGTCAGCACGGGACCCGACCGGCAGGACTTCCTGCACCTGGTGAACCCCGACGACACCCCGGCGGTCGTCGACATCGAGCTGTACGGCAAGGACGGCCTGCTGAAGGCGTCCACCGGCGACGGCGTCACCGTGGCGGGCAAGTCCGCCAAGCCGGTGCTGCTGTCCACCCTGGTCGCGGACAAGGCGCAGGACCTCACCGTGCACGTCGTGGCGCGCAGCGGCCGGGTCGGCGCGGCCGTTCAGGCCATCGACAAGAAGCTCGGCAGCGACTGGCTGACCCCGGCCGCCGAGCCCGCCACCAGCCTGGTGCTGCCCGGCATCCCCGCCGACGCCGCGACCGTGCGCCTGGTGGTGTACGCGGCCGGTTCCGACGACGCCGACCTCACGCTGAAGCTGGCGACGCCGACCGGCTCGATCACCCCCGCGGGACACGAGACGCTGCACGTCAAGAGCGGTATGACCAGCGCGGTCGACCTCGGTGACCTCACCAAGGGCGAGGCGGGTTCGCTGGTCATCACCTCCAGCCAGGTCCACGCGGCGGTCCCCGTGGTGGCGGGCCTGCGGGTGACGCGCGGCAAGGGCGCCAAGCAGGAGATGGCGTTCCTGCCCGCCACCCCGGCGATCGAGACCCGCTCCACCGTCGCCGACAACCGCACCAAGGGCTCCACCTTGTCGCTGGTCGCCGTCGGCCAGGACGCCAGTGTGAAGATCACCGCGTCGGCCGGATCCTCCGGCGGCGAGCCGGTGTCGAAGACGGTCAGCGTCAAGGCGGGGACGACCGTCGCCGTCCCGCCGCCGCTGCCCGCGTCCGGCAAGGGCACGTTCGCCGTGACCGTCGAGCGCGTCTCCGGCGGAAGCGTCTACGCCTCACGGACGCTGGCGCTCCCGCTGGACGGGGTGCCGATGTTCACGATCCAGCCGATGTCCGACGACCACGGCATGGTGGATGTTCCCGCGGCCCGCGCCGACCTGGGGATTCTCAACCACTAGAGCGTTTTCCCGCACCTGGTGCGGTCCGCGCGGGCCGCACCATATGCGGGCGGTCCGCGTCGGGGCCGCGCCGGGCCGTGTCAGTCCTCGCCGTACTTCGGGTCGACGTTCTCGGGGGACAGGCCGAGCAGCTCCGCGACCTGCTCCACGACGATCTCGTGCACCAGGAGCGCCCGCTCGTCGCGGGTCTTGGCGCGGATCTCCACCGGGCGCCGGTAGACCACGATGCGGCTCGGCCGGTCCTTGCCCGCGCCGATGAGACGGCCCAGCGGCACCGTGTCGTCGTCCGTCGGCGGGGTGTCCTGCGGCCAGGGCACCTCCTGGACGGCGAATTCGACGTCGGCGAGCTGCGGCCAGCGCCTTTCCAGCCGGTCGGCGGCGTCGCGCACCAGGTCGTCGAAGGCATCGGCGCGGCTGAGCGCCAGCGGCACCTGCGGGGGCGCGATGGGCCCGCGCATCCCACGTCCGTGGCGGTCGCGGTGGCGCGGACGGGGTGCGGAAGGAGGAGGTGCCGAGCTTTCCATCAGCGATGATCCTAGCCCTCCCGCCGGGTGCGCACAGGACGGACACCACGCAGTCAGCATCTGGCCATAGATCAGACGCATATGCGCCAGCCGCCGCCTGTCACGGCCGTGACCGCGTGTCGTACTTCTCCCGCACCGCCGCGCCGCGCCTGCCATGTGTTTTCCGTCCGCGCAGGTCAGCGCGGCGGCCGTCACGCGGCACGATTCCGGGGGCACGTGACGACACGACCGGGTGAGCTGGCGGAGAGTCGTCGCGGCCCGCTCAAGAGTGCGGTACCGTCCAACCTCGTGAGCCTTGTACGTCGCTGTTCGCGCACCGCATGCGGCCGTCCCGCCGTCGCGACGCTGACGTACGTCTACGCGGACTCCACCGCCGTTCTCGGACCGCTCGCCACGTACGCGGAACCGCACTGCTACGACCTGTGCTCCGAGCACTCCGAGCGGCTGACCGCGCCCCGTGGCTGGGAAGTCGTGCGCCTGGCGACGGACACCGGTCCCGTCGGGCCCAGCGGCGACGACCTCGAAGCGCTCGCCAACGCGGTGCGCGAGGCGGCCCGCCCCCAGGAGCGCCGCCAGCAGGGCCCTGGCCCGCGCGACATCGACCCGCTGGAAGTGGCCCGCCGCGGCCATCTGCGCGTGCTCCGCTCGCCCGAGCAGTAGCAGCCGGCCTCACCTCCCGTCCCCACCGCGCGGTCCCCACCCCGCGCAAGCCGCCCCTCGCGCCGTCCCGTTGACCCTTTCGGGGCTCCCGTGACGCCACCCCTCGCGTCGCGGCGGCGGCGAAAAACTCCGCTCACCCCATCGGGGTAGGTTGTGCTGGAAACTCCACCGCGCCGCCCACCGGCGCCGTTCCGACCCTTCACCAGAGTTCACCAGAGGTGTGCAGTGGCCGATTTGTCGCAGCTCGTCAAGGCCTACGACGTACGCGGAGTCGTACCCGACCAGTGGGACGAGCCGCTCGCCGAGATCTTCGGCGCCGCCTTCGCCACGGTCACCGACGCCACGGCGATCGTCGTCGGACACGACATGCGGCCCTCGTCCCCCGGCCTGTCCGCCGCCTTCGCGCGCGGCGCCGCCTCCCGCGGCGCGGACGTCACCGGGATCGGCCTGTGCTCCACCGACGAGCTGTACTTCGCGAGCGGGCAACTCGACCTGCCCGGCGCCATGTTCACGGCCAGTCACAACCCGGCGCGGTACAACGGCATCAAGATGTGCCGCGCGGGCGCCGCCCCCATCGGCCAGGACACCGGCCTCGCCGACATCCGCGCGCTCGCGGAGAAGTGGCTGGAGAACGGCGTCCCCGCCGTCGACGTGGAAACCGGCACCCTGGTGCGGCGCGACGTGCTCGGCGACTACGCCGCCTATCTGCGCTCGCTGGTCGACCTCTCCGGAATCCGGCCGCTCAAGGTGGTCGTGGACGCGGGCAACGGCATGGGCGGCCACACCGTGCCCACCGTCCTCGACGGGCTGCCCGTCGACCTGGTGCCGATGTATTTCGAACTGGACGGCACCTTCCCCAACCACGAGGCCAACCCGCTCGACCCGAAGAATCTGGTCGACCTCCAGGCGCGGGTCCGCGAGACCGGCGCCGACATCGGCCTGGCCTTCGACGGCGACGCCGACCGCTGCTTCGCGGTGGACGAGCGCGGCGAACCCGTCTCCCCGTCCGCGGTGACCGCCCTGGTCGCCGCCCGCGAACTGGCCAAGCACCCCGGCGCCACGATCATCCACAATCTGATCACGTCCTGGTCGGTGCCCGAGGTGGTCAGGGAACACGGCGGCGTCCCGGTGCGCACCCGCGTCGGCCACTCCTTCATCAAGCAGGAAATGGCCGACTCCGGCGCCGTCTTCGGCGGCGAGCACTCCGCGCACTACTACTTCCGCGAGTTCTGGAACGCCGACACCGGCATGCTCGCCGCCCTCCACCTGCTGGCCGCCCTCGGCGCCCAGGACGGCCCGCTGTCCGCTCTGGTCGCCGCCTACGACCGCTACGCGGGCTCCGGCGAGATCAACAGCACCGTCGCCGACCAGGCCGCGAGCACCGCGGCGGTCCGCGCCGCCTTCGCCGGCCAAGACGGCGTCACCTTCGACGAGCTGGACGGGCTCACCGTCACCTCCGCCGACTGGTGGTTCAACCTCCGCGCCTCCAACACCGAGCCGCTGCTGCGGCTGAACGTCGAGGCGCGCGACGCGGAGGGCGTGGCCCGCGTCAGGGACCAGGTCCTGGCGATCGTCAGGACCTGAGCCCGCGTGGTCTCGCGGGCCCGACGCGGGGTGGGGTCTACGCGGCCGGGGGTTACGCGGGCCGGCCGTCGTACGCGCCTGGTCGTCGTACGGGTCCGGTCGTCGTACGGGTGCGGTCACCGCATGGGTGCGGTCACCGCATGGGCGCGGTCACCGTACGGGCGCGGTCACCGCATGCGCGCGCTCGGAGTTATCCACAGGCCGCACTCGGGGCCGGGCGCTACGGCTATAGGCTGAGAACGTACGCGGCGGGAGCCGTCGGCCCGGCCCGGGACCGTACCGCTCGGAGCACGCGCCCGCCGTATCCCGACCGCAGTCCCGCGCGCGGTGGCACCTCGCCGCTCGCCGCACCCAGCACGGAGGACCCCACCATGCCGCTCGTCGAACCCAGCCTCCTGGAAATCCTCGCCTGCCCGGCGTGCCACGCCACGCTCCGCGAGGACGCCGACGCGAACGAGCTGGTCTGCACCTCCGACACGTGCGGCCTCGCGTACCCCGTACGCGACGACATCCCCGTACTCCTCGTCGACGAGGCCCGCCGCCCCCGCTGACACCCCCGCACGACCGCCGGACCGTCCGTCAGCCCCATCCATCCGCCGACCCTGACCAGGCCGCTTCCGACCGGGAGGTCGCGTTGTTCGACGAGTCGCTGCTTGAGGACCCCGAAGCGCTGGCCCGCGCGGACAGCCGCGGACTGCTGCTGGGCGTCGCCGCCGCCGGCGCCCGCGTACGCACCGCGCTGCGCCTGGCCGAAGAAGCCGGAGTCACCGCGCTGCGGCCCGACGGCCGCCCCAGGACCGTCCTGCTCGCGGCCAGCGGACCCGACGCCGCCGCGGTCGCCGACCTGCTGGTCGCCCTCGGCTCCGGCACCTGCCCCGTCGAGGTGCTGCCGCCCACGGGACCCACCCCGCAACAGTCCCGCTGGACACTGCCCGGCTGGGCGGGACCGCTCGACCTGCTGCTGCTCATCACCCCGCAGGGCAGCGAGCAGGGCCTGACCGACCTCGTGGAGCAGGCCTACCGCCGCGGCTGCACCGCCGCCGCCGTCACCCCGGTCAAGGCGCCGCTCGCCGAAGCCGTGGAACAGGTGCACGGCATGGCCCTGCCGTTCGCCGCGCCCTTCGGCAACGGCGCGGACCCCGCGGACGAGGACCCCGCCAACGACGCGGGCGCCTTCTGGGCGCTCCTCGCCCCGCTGCTCGCCCTCGCCGACCGGATCGGCCTGCTGAGCGCACCCACCCAGGCGCTGTACGGCGTCGCCGACCGGCTCGACGAGGTCGCCGCCCGCTGCGGCCCCGCCATCGCCACGTACACCAACCCGGCCAAGACCCTCGCGGCCGAACTGGCCGACGCCCTCCCGCTGTTGTGGAGCCAGGGCCGGCTCTCCGCCACGGCCGCCCGCCGCTTCGCGACCGTGCTCGGCACCCGCGCGGGCCAGCCCGCGCTCACCGCGGAACTGCCCGCCGCACTCACCGTCCACGGCCCCCTCCAGGCCAGCGCCCTCGCCCTGGCCGCCGACCCCGAGGACTTCTTCCGCGACCGCGTCGAGGAACCCGGAGGACTGCGCCTGCGGATCGTGCTCCTCCAGGAGAACTCCGAGCAGCCCGGACCCGCCACCCCCGCCGCCCGCGAGCAGGCGTACGCCCACGACACCCCGCTCAGCGAGATCGCCGCCGCCCCCGGCGGCCCCCTCGACACCGCGGCCGAACTGATCGCCCTCGCGGATTTCGCCACCGTCTACCTGACCGTCGCCTCGGCTGAGAGATCATGACCGCATGAACCGCCTCACCAACACGATCCGCCCCTACGCCTGGGGATCCACCACCGCCATCCCCGAACTGCTCGGCACACCGCCGACCGGCGAACCCCAGGCCGAACTGTGGATGGGCGCCCACCCCGGCGCGCCCTCCCGGATCGACCGCGGCGAAGGCCCCGTCGCACTCGACACGGTGATCGCGGCCGACCCTCGCGCCGAACTCGGCGACACCACCGTCAAGCGCTTCGGCCCCCGGCTGCCCTTCCTGTTCAAGGTGCTGGCCGCGGGCGCGCCGCTCTCCGTCCAGGTCCACCCCGACCTCGCGCAGGCCAAGGCCGGATTCGCCGACGAGGAAGCCCGCGGCATCCCGACCGACGCCCCCGACCGCAACTACAAGGACGCCAACCACAAGCCCGAAATGCTCGTGGCGCTCTCCCCGTTCGACGGACTGTGCGGCTTCCGCCGCCCCACCGACGCCGCCGACCTCATCGACGGCCTCGGCGTCCCCGCCCTCGCGCCCTACGCCGACATCCTCCGCGCCCACCCCGAGGACAAGGCGCTGCGCGAAGTCCTCGCCGCCGTCCTCACCGCGGAACCCGAGGCGATGGCCGAGTCCGTCACCGCCGCGGCCGAGGCCGCCGCCCGGCTGTCCACCCCCGACAGCCCCTACGCCGCGGACTACGCCGCCTACGCCCAGGCCGCCCACAGCTTCCCCGGCGACCGCGGCGTCATCGCCGCGATGCTGCTCAACTACGTACGCCTGCAACCCGGCGAAGCCCTCTACCTCGGCGCGGGCGTCCCGCACGCCTACCTCGACGGCCTCGGCGTGGAGATCATGGCCAACTCCGACAACGTCCTGCGCTGCGGCCTCACCCCCAAGCACATCGACGTCCCCGAACTCCTGCGCGTCGTCCGCTTCGAGGCCGGCGACCCCGGCGTCCTGCGCCCCGAGGCCGCCCCCGACGGCGAAGAGCTGTACGTGGCGCCGATCGACGAATTCCGGCTCTCCCGCTACGTCCTGGCCCCCGGCGCGCAGGCCCGCACCCTCGACTCCGGCACCCCGCAGATCCTGCTCTGCACCGCGGGCCGGGCCGAACTGCGCGACGGCGACGGCACCACCTTGACGCTGGCCCCCGGCGAGTCGGCATACGTCCCCGCGAGCGAGCGCACCACCCTGACCGGCGAAGGCACCGTCTTCCGGGCCACCGTGGCCGCCTGACGCACCAAAAGCCCGACGGGCTGCAACAATGTGCGTCCGCAACGCCCGGTACGACAAGACACAGACCCCGGGCCGACGAAAGGGACCCCAGCACCTATGAGCGCGTCAGGCGGAACACGGGCGATCGTCGCGGCGCTGAGCGCCAACCTGGCCATCGCCGTGGCCAAGTTCGTGGCCTTCGCGTTCAGCGGCTCGTCCTCGATGCTCGCCGAAGGCGTGCACTCCATCGCCGACTCCGGCAACCAGGCGCTTCTCCTGATCGGCGGCAAGAAGGCCAAGCGCGCCGCCAACGACGAGCACCCCTTCGGCTACGGCAGGGAACGCTACGTCTACGCCTTCCTCGTCTCGATCGTGCTGTTCTCCGTCGGCGGCATGTTCGCGCTCTACGAGGGCTACGAGAAGATCCGCCACCCGCACGAGATCGAGCACTGGTACTGGCCGGTCGGCGTCCTCGTCTTCGCGATCATCGCCGAGGGCTACTCCTTCCGCACCGCCATCAAGGAGTCCAACCACACCCGCGGCAAGCAGTCCTGGGCCGAGTTCATCCGCCGCGCCAAGGCACCCGAACTCCCCGTCGTCCTCCTGGAGGACTTCGGCGCCCTCATCGGCCTCGTCCTCGCCCTGATCGGCGTCGGCATCGCCCTCGCCACCGGCGACGGCGTCTGGGACGGCATCGGCACCCTCTGCATCGGCCTGCTGCTCATCACCATCGCCCTCGTCCTCGCGGCCGAGACCAAGTCGCTGCTGATCGGCGAAGGCGCGGGACCCGACTCGCTGGCCAGGATCCGCGCCGCCGTCGTCGACGGCGACACCGTCACCGGCGTCATCCACATGCGCACCCTGCACCTCGGCCCCGAAGAACTCCTCGTCGCCGCCAAGATCGCCGTGCAGCACGACGACACCGCCGCCGAGGTCGCCCGCGCCATCGACGCCGCCGAAGAACGCATCCGCGCCGCGGAACCCTTCGTCCGCGTCGTCTACCTGGAACCCGACATCTACAGCGAGCAGGCAGCCGCCGCGGGCCCCGACCCGGACCAGACTCCTGGCGGCCGGTGACCGGAAGCGCACTGGGGCGGACCGCCCGTCCGGTGTAGCTTTGTCGTAGCCAGACGTCGCTGCTGATGGCGGTCGGGCGGGTCATCTCGCGATGCCCGGCCGAGGGAGAGAGGGCCTCCGACGGATTGCGCTGCCGCTAGGGGACGGGTGTGTCCGCACGAGGGCACCCCCGTACACGCCCCGTGGCCGCGCCGTATCCACGTCCGCCTCGACCGCAGCACCGAGGAGCACTTCATATGACCACCACCGCCACCGACTTCAAGGTCGCGGACCTCTCGCTTGCCGCCTACGGCCGCAAGGAGATCACCCTCGCCGAGCACGAGATGCCCGGCCTGATGTCCATCCGCAACGAGTACGCCGCCGCGCAGCCGCTGGCCGGCTCGCGGATCACCGGCTCGCTGCACATGACCGTGCAGACCGCCGTCCTGATCGAGACCCTCGTCGCCCTCGGCGCCGAGGTCCGCTGGGCGTCCTGCAACATCTTCTCCACCCAGGACCACGCGGCCGCGGCCATCGCCGTCGGCCCGAACGGCACCGAGGAGAACCCGCAGGGCATCCCCGTCTTCGCCTGGAAGGGCGAGACGCTCGAAGAGTACTGGTGGTGCACGGAGCAGGCCCTGACCTGGCCGAACACCGCCACCGGCGGCCCCAACATGATCCTGGACGACGGCGGCGACGCCACGCTCCTGGTCCACAAGGGCGTCGAGTTCGAGAAGGCCGGCGCCGCCCCGGACCCGGCCACCGCGGAGAGCGAGGAGGAGCAGTTCGTCCTCCGCCTCCTCAACCGCACCCTCGGGGAGAACCCGCAGAAGTGGACGCAGCTCGCGTCCGAGATCCGCGGCGTCACCGAGGAGACCACCACCGGCGTCCACCGCCTCTACGAGATGCAGCAGGACGGCTCGCTGCTCTTCCCGGCGATCAACGTCAACGACGCGGTCACCAAGTCGAAGTTCGACAACAAGTACGGCTGCCGCCACTCCCTGATCGACGGCATCAACCGCGCCACCGACGTCCTCATCGGCGGCAAGGTCGCCGTGGTCTGCGGCTACGGCGACGTCGGCAAGGGCTGCGCGGAGTCGCTGCGCGGCCAGGGCGCCCGCGTCGTCATCACCGAGATCGACCCGATCTGCGCGCTCCAGGCGGCGATGGACGGCTACCAGGTCGCCACCCTCGACGACGTCGTCGGCATCGCCGACATCTTCGTCACCACGACCGGCAACAAGGACATCATCCTGGCCTCCGACATGGCCAAGATGAAGCACCAGGCCATCGTCGGGAACATCGGCCACTTCGACAACGAGATCGACATGGCCGGCCTCGCGAAGATCCCCGGCATCGTCAAGGACGAGGTCAAGCCGCAGGTCCACACCTGGACCTTCCCCGACGGCAAGACACTGATCGTGCTGTCCGAGGGCCGCCTGCTCAACCTGGGCAACGCGACCGGCCACCCCTCCTTCGTGATGTCCAACTCCTTCGCGGACCAGACCCTGGCCCAGATCGAGCTGTTCACCAAGCCGGAGGAGTACCCGATCGGCGTCTACGTGCTCCCCAAGCACCTGGACGAGAAGGTCGCCCGTCTCCACCTGGACGCGCTGGGCGTCAAGCTCACCACGCTCCGCCCGGAGCAGGCCGCCTACATCGGCGTGAAGGTCGAAGGCCCCTACAAGTCCGACCACTACCGCTACTGATCCACCGCGCGCTGGCCCCCGTCTCCCGTCCGAGGCGGGGGCCTCGCACGTCACCGGCACACCGAAAGACACCGAGACCCCACCATGCCCCGAGGCCGTTACTCGTTCCACGACACACACGACCACACCCCCCTCGGTGCAGAACACTTCCACTGCGCCACCGGCCCCTCCGGCTGGCGCTACACCGCGCAGACCACCGCCCCCGGCGGCGATCACGCGGGCTCGGTCGACCTCACCCTCGACCAGCTCGGCCGCCCCATCCGACTCGAACTCCACGCGTCCGCCTGGCAGGTACGCGGAGCCGCGCTCGACGGCGTCACCTGGGTCCGTACCGACCCCACCGGCGAACACGCCCAGGAGGGCAACGCCGCCGCCCACGCCTTCACCGGTGCCTCGCCCGCGTTCCTGATCGCCACCGCGCGACTGCTCCGCCTGGAACCCGGCGGCCCCGCCACCCGCGTACGTCTCGTGTCATTCCGGCCCCCCGTGCTCGCGCCCCTCACCGTGGACCAGTCCTGGTCCTTGATCACCAGGACAGCACACCCCACTGACAACGGGCCGCTGGCTGTGGACGAGTACCAGGTCAACGACCTCGCGACCGGCGATCAGCACGACGTCCACATCGCCGGGGACGTGGTCCTCGCGGCCCCCGGCATCGAGCTGGAAGACCTGGAGACCCCTCCGTCGACCTTCGCGTGAGGCCGTCTGAAAGTTCCTCACCGTGAACCGTTGACTCAAGGTTGGCGGGGAGGTAGGTTAGAACGGTTGTCACGAGCTGGACAGGTCCGCTGGTGACCGACTAGGATCCATGTCGCTTCGCTCGACGAAGACACACCACCCAAGCCGAGAGAAATCTCAGTTCGGGCATCCGTGTCTCCGAAACGCGAGTGGTAATTCCGACCAGTGAACTTCTGCTAAAGTCGGAGACACGACGAAGGGAAAGCCCGGAGGGCCGGTGAAACGGTCTGAAGGAAGCTTCCGTTCCTTGAGAACTCAACAGCGTGCCAAAAGTCAACGCCAGATATGTTGATACCCCGTCTCGCTTCGGCGAGATGAGGTTCCTTTGAAGAAAAACACAGCGAGGACGCTGTGCGCGACGGGGATTATTCCTCCCGGTCGCGCCGCTCTTGCGTGTTGTTCCGGGATATCCCGGTGACATTCACGG